>JAIUNY010000015.1 GCA_020161505.1 Armatimonadota bacterium
GCCTAACCCCCGGGAGAGGATTGAAACCCATCAAGGGAGGCCGAAAGTTCACGCGGGTGCAGTCGCTCCCGGCCTAACCCCCGGGAGAGGATTGAAACGGGCTCAAGTGGGACGAAAAGGCCAAGCGCCTGGTGTCGCTCCCGGCCTAACCCCCGGGAGAGGATTGAAACTTTAAGGCGACCAAGGGCGGATGTAAATGACATCAGGGAGTCGCTCCCGGCCTAACCCCCGGGAGAGGATTGAAACAAATCGCGACCACATCCTCCTTCCGCGCGGCCAGCGTCGCTCCCGGCCTAACCCCCGGGAGAGGATTGAAACCTCGGGGTAGAAGGCTGGCTCAAGGGGTGGGGCAAGTCGCTCCCGGCCTAACCCCCGGGAGAGGATTGAAACTTGTTGGCCTCGCCCTCGCCCTCCTGGCCCTCTGGAGTCGCTCCCGGCCTAACCCCCGGGAGAGGATTGAAACATCTGGTGACGGGACATCGGGAAGGCAAAACGGGGGTCGCTCCCGGCCTAACCCCCGGGAGAGGATTGAAACTTTCGGTAGCCGTCCTTGCTCTCCACCGCGCGGTCGTCGCTCCCGGCCTAACCCCCGGGAGAGGATTGAAACTGACAACCGACTCAAAGGGCTCCTCTTGAAAGCCCGTCGCTCCCGGCCTAACCCCCGGGAGAGGATTGAAACCGGCTGAGGTGCCACTCCCAGCAGTTCGAGCGGTTGTCGCTCCCGGCCTAACCCCCGGGAGAGGATTGAAACGCATCCATGACATTCGGTATATCAACCTTTCCCTGTCGCTCCCGGCCTAACCCCCGGGAGAGGATTGAAACTCGAAGGCGACCAAGGAACTCGGCGAGAAGTACAACGTCGCTCCCGGCCTAACCCCCGGGAGAGGATTGAAACTTGACCTGATCGGACGTATTGGCCTCTCGGCCGGAGTCGCTCTCGGCCTAACCCCCGGGAGAGGATTGAAACCTCACGTGCTCAGACATGACGGGCAATCTCCATGCGCGTCGCTCCCGGCCTAACCCCCGGGAGAGGATTGAAACTCCCAGGCCCACAGATCGCCGATGGTGGTCGCCTGGCTCGGGTCGCTCCCGGCCTAACCCCCGGGAGAGGATTGAAACTCGGCGGCGAGGCGAGCAGTGGCACACGCGGGGGAGTCGCTCCCGGCCTAACCCCCGGGAGAGGATTGAAACGTGCCATTGGCCGTCACGAAAGCGTTGTCGGTGGCGTCGCTCCCGGCCTAACCCCCGGGAGAGGATTGAAACAAGTTGACTGCGAACCAACGTGTCGCGCTGCTCGTGTCGCTCCCGGCCTAACCCCCGGGAGAGGATTGAAACCGGGTGCGCGGTGAGCTCAGGCTCGCCGACCTTTGTCGCTCCCGGCCTAACCCCCGGGAGAGGATTGAAACGCCAAAAAGAGCCATCGAGGGTGCAAACGGCAACAGTCGCTCCCGGCCTAACCCCCGGGAGAGGATTGAAACGGTCCAGTTATTGCACCAGCAAACCGCGTGATCCGTCGCTCCCGGCCTAACCCCCGGGAGAGGATTGAAACGCCACATTGCCAGGGCCAGCATCCACGTGGGCCGAGGTCGCTCCCGGCCTAACCCCCGGGAGAGGATTGAAACCGCGTGGATCCGTGCGCATCTTGGCGATCATGTGCGTCGCTCCCGGCCTAACCCCCGGGAGAGGATTGAAACCCGTATCGAGGAACGGGTGAATATCCTCGTGGAGAGTCGCTCCCGGCCTAACCCCCGGGAGAGGATTGAAACCCGGGATTAGGTTGAGCGTAAGGCTCTGATCCTCGTCGCTCCCGGCCTAACCCCCGGGAGAGGATTGAAACGTCAAAGTTGACCTGTCAATCAACCCGATTGCCGGTCGCTCCCGGCCTAACCCCCGGGAGAGGATTGAAACTCACCAACCTTTTCAACCCGGGTGGCTCGGCAGGGCGTCGCTCCCGGCCTAACCCCCGGGAGAGGATTGAAACTTCAAAACGCGGGAACCTTTGTCATTAATGTCCGAGTCGCTCCCGGCCTAACCCCCGGGAGAGGATTGAAACGCGAGGGTCAGGTTCACCTTGTCGAACTCGGCATGTCGCTCCCGGCCTAACCCCCGGGAGAGGATTGAAACCGGGCATCTTGAGCCGCCGCGCGTGGCACAGACACGTCGCTCCCGGCCTAACCCCCGGGAGAGGATTGAAACATTCCGAAGAAGTGAACACGATCCTTCGCGTGGCGTGTCGCTCCCGGCCTAACCCCCGGGAGAGGATTGAAACCCGTGATGCTTTGTGCGTAAGAATTGCCGCAGCCACGTCGCTCCCGGCCTAACCCCCGGGAGAGGATTGAAACTGGTCGCCGAACTTGCGGATGAGGTCGATGCCGGGGTCGCTCCCGGCCTAACCCCCGGGAGAGGATTGAAACGAAGATGCCGACACCTATCCCGGTGACTGGATGCGTCGCTCCCGGCCTAACCCCCGGGAGAGGATTGAAACGGCAACCTGCTCGATGACAATCCGAGCTACGTTGAGTCGCTCCCGGCCTAACCCCCGGGAGAGGATTGAAACCCGCAGATCCTTGCCGGGAAGATTGGTGAGGTCATGTCGCTCCCGGCCTAACCCCCGGGAGAGGATTGAAACCATTGTTTTGGCCCCGCAAAGCCACAGGATCGAGCGTCGCTCCCGGCCTAACCCCCGGGAGAGGATTGAAACACAAGGAGGGGCGCAGGGTCAACCAGAATTACGAGGTCGCTCCCGGCCTAACCCCCGGGAGAGGATTGAAACCCCGGGATCGGAGACGCTTGGCTCGGTGGTACCTACGGTCGCTCCCGGCCTAACCCCCGGGAGAGGATTGAAACGCATGGGGGATATGTGATGGCATCACCAGGCAGCGACGTCGCTCCCGGCCTAACCCCCGGGAGAGGATTGAAACAGTCGTCAAGTAATCCTTGACAACTCGATCAGGAAGTCGCTCCCGGCCTAACCCCCGGGAGAGGATTGAAACACATCGTCGCAGAGAAATACCCTGGCACTCGTCAGGTCGCTCCCGGCCTAACCCCCGGGAGAGGATTGAAACCGGGTGGAAACGACGGCGGAGAAGTAAGTGCCTAAGTCTCTCCCGATGTAACCCCGGGCGAGAAGTGACGCACCCCCCGATCCACAGCTTCGCCGACGTTGCTCCCTGCCCCAGGTCAGCAAGAGCGGGAGTTGTGTCCAGGGATTCGGCACTGCGAGGTACGCGAGATCTTTAGCTGTACCCACCCTGGCATCTCCTGCCAGTCTTGCACGTGGTGCCACCCTGGCAGGAGATGCAGGGGTGGCACCGCGTGCCAGGGTCAAATTACTAAGCCCAGCTTGCTGGCGATCTCAAACTCGCGTGCGTGGGCCTTATCGAAGAAAGCTCAGGAACCCACACGCCGATTGGGCTTCGCCATCTTTGTCAGCCCGCAGACCCCAGCATCAGCAGATTGTGAGCGGCCGCGGGTTCGGATACGACAAAGCGCGTTGGATTGTGCCAGAGCTCGTCTATGACCCCTTGAGGGCGGTGTCGTAGTGGCGCGAGGCTTGCCGGAATTCGCGGATCATTGATTCCAGGACGAGAAGCGGATCTCGTGACCGAACCGATACGAGAACTTGCGCGTGCTCGAGGACAGCGTGGTACACAAAGAGCTCCTCTCCGGGTTTATCATCGAGCGGACGCAACTCGCCAAATTCAAATCGATCCTGGGCTTTCGAATAGGCTTCCGGAAGCGAGAGAACTCCATCCTCATCAACGGTTTGCAAAGCTTCGCGCTCCAAATAGAGACGGAAACAATGAGGAGAAGCCAGTTGCTCCTACCCAATCACCGTCACGAGGTACGGGTTGCCTTCCACCTTGGTCATGTGATGCAAGGCACGGCGCATGTCACGAGGGGTCGTGAACCGGTTATTCAGGAATGCTTCGAATGGCTTCATGGAGGCGCCTCTCTTTTGGAGAGTTTGCAACAGAAGTTTCCCGTCACCAAATTGCGGAAGTATGCTTTCGATGGGTACGCAAGATGAGATCAGGGCGGTCGAACAAGTGTGTGGGGCAGGCGGGGGAGTTTTTGGTGTGTGCGGAGCTGGGGAAGCGCGGGTTGATTGCCACACTTTTTGCCGGTAATGTTCCGGGTTTTGATGTGTTGGTGGTGGATGAGAAGCTTCGGTGTCTGCCGGTTCAGGTGAAGACTTCGAGCGGCACTTCGTTCATCACGGGCGATATTGGGAAGTATGTGGAGATCAAGTATCGCGACAAGCGGCTGGTTCTCGGCGAACCTGTGGCGACCAAGTATCCAGATCTGATTCGGGTCTATGTGGTGCTTGGCCGAGGCGGGGAGCGTGATCGGTTCTTTGTCCTGACGGAGAAGGAGTTTTGCGATGTTCTGGTGGCAAATCTGAGGGAATGGATCGTGCGAATCGATGGAGTGCGGCCACGCAATCCGCGCTCGACTCACTCCGTGATTTCAATGTCGCGGTTGGAGCCGTTTGAGGATCGGTGGGAATTGGTTTTCCATCGACTGGCGCAGCAGAGTCCAGAGGGGCGCTTGTGAGAATCTTGCGACACAATTGAACGGTCAGCGACGTTCTCAGGGAACAAGATCGCGCAACTAAACCGGGTGGTGCAATCGGCAGTTCCACCCCCGCGCGCCGAGGGCCGCCGGTTTACCGACTCCGCTCGTCTAGTCGAAGTAAAGGGCTCACTCCACGCGCACGGGGAGGGGGCTAAGAATTTCTCACGCGAATTTGAAGCCTGAGAGAACCCAGTCAGAGATCAGCCGGGACAGAGCTCGTGATCCTCAGCGGGAAGTCTCTGAGGAACTGCTTCCTGTCCACGTGTCTCAGAGAGGGCGTTACCCCTCTTCCACGGGAGGCGTCAGGGCAGAGACGCGCGGCTTAAACGAGTTGAACATTTTTACGCTGTATTCGGCGAACCAGTCTTTGATCACTTCATGATTGGCCTCATTGCGGGGATCAATTTTGGCATCGAGAAGGATACGGGCTGTCTTTTTTCCGGGAAGGGGAAGCCATTGCAACGGCAAGCCAATTTCCTGCTCAATCGCCTCCTTCTGCAGTTCAAGGGCTTGCAGAGCTTCAAGTTTCCACGGCACGGTGATATAGAGATCGATTCCGATGCTTTCATTTCGTGGGGTCAGCAGCATGTTGATATGGAATCCGGCGCGTCCGATACTGATGCTTGACCAGTGTTCATCACCAGGGCTCTGCAGACGGAACGGCGGTTTTGCCGCGCGGATGGCTTCGTGAATCTGCGTCCACATCCCGCGCCGCCAGGCATACCGCTCTTTCTCCGCCGGAGTCAGGCCACTTTTCGTTTCCTTGAGCGTGAGATTGGGGCGGCAGACAACATCGAGCTGAGGTGCCGCCGGGCTGTTGCCAATCCGGAACAACTGCACTCTCACGAGGTACAGATTGACATTGGTTGGGGTGTTTTCGTTCAGCCAGTCAATCACCTGGCGATGGTCATCGGAGATCGTTTCGGAAATCCAGATGCCGGTCATGGCTTTGTGAACGGCGGCATAAGTGAGGAGCTTCCCCAGGTGATCGTGGTTGGTCTTTCCATATTGGTTTTCGATCACGATTTTATGATTTTCGTCCCCGAGCAGATTGGCAACAATGTCGCAGGGAAAATCGCCGGGGCGGGACTCCCTGGTCGGATTTTCGATTTCAATACCGAGCTCCTCGGCCAGAAAAGCCACCCCATCATCGGATACCAGCCAGTCTGAGAAATCTGTTTCTCGTTTCCATACTTTGCGGATGTCGCCCACCCGTTCGCGTTTTCCAATTTGGATGTTCATAGTCGTTAGGAGCGTGGCTGCAGCCAGTCAGTAGGATCGTCGCATTTGCGGGAATTCTAGTGTAGCGTTCTTTGCCCAAAGAGAGTTATCCGGTGAGCTGGGCTCGCCAGAGAGATTTTGATGCAACAGGCTCTCGACACCGCGTCCACCCGCCCACAGCTGGTACTCCCGTCGGTGCAGATCACTTCGAGAAGTCATGCAGATCTCGCCAAGTAGCCTCCTGGCCTCGATCTGGGCGCTTGGTGGGATATCTTCGAGTTCTTCGGTGATGCCGACAACTTGGCTGTAGGTGCTCGTCACCGCATCCAGCAGAGCCTGGCGCGCTCCGACCACCTCGGCCAGCGCCCGTTGGAGTCGCCAGCGACGATCAAGGCATGAGAGGCCGTACGCTCTCCCAAGGGCTTCATCGCTCCGCATCTGATCCAAATCGGCCGCAGGCTCCCAAAAGATGCGCTGCTCCTGAATTGTTTGACCGAGGATCCCCCACTTGTCGCTTCACCTCATTCAGATTGAACCTGGAGACGGACCGCGACCGGGGCGTACGTCATCACGATCCTCGGAGGTCACCAGAGACCCCGCCAACCCTTCCCAAGTACACATTCGGGCAACAAAAAAGCCCCGCACAGGGGCTTTTTGAACGTAAATCTTGGTGGACCGTGTAGGGCTCGAACCTACGACCCGCTGATTAAGAGTCAGCTGCTCTGCCAACTGAGCTAACGATCCAGGGAGCAGGATAGTACCCGATAGATGGGTGCCATGCAAGGGTCCCGGGGATGCAATCCACCCCTCGAACTCACCCCAGTGGCGGGGCCGGAAGCAACGGTCATTTGTTCAATCGGCAAAGGCCCGGCGTTTCAACTCGCCCTGCGATCTAGCAGCGCACGGCAAACCCAAGCACCCCAATCGCGGCTTGGAGAGTTCCCGACCGGTCAGTCCTCGTCGCAGCCTGAACCGCCATCCTCCAGCGAAAATCAAGACTGGATTGTGTATCCTCAGCCTCGTGGAGACCGCAGAAGGATCGGCCGTGTGGAGAGCCTGTCTGTTTGGGCAGTTCCGAATCGATTCAACAATCGGCCACGCCTCCATCACCCGACTCGAATCAAAGCGCGCCGTTGCCCTGCTGGCTTTTCTCCTGCTCCAGGGGCCGAGAGCGCATTCTCGCGAGGTTCTCGCCGACCGGATCTGGCCAGAAGCGGATCCGACGACCGGGCGAAATCGCCTGAAGCAAACGCTTGCCAGTCTGCGACGTCAGCTCGAACCGCCCGGAATCCCGGCGGGCTCGGTTTTCCAGGCTGATCGCAATTCCATCGGCCTTGCCCCGGGGGCCATCCAGAGCGACTATCACGAGCTCATGCTCGCACTCCAAAGCGGCGATCCGGCAACAGCCGCGAAAATCGGAAAGCCAGGGCTCCTGCCCGATCTGTACGATGAATGGCTCGATGATCTGCGGCTCTGGGTAGAAGCGCAAGGATTCCACCTGGCCGAACCAGATCCTCTCACCACAGAGCTGGACTCGCTGACGCAGCCCGCAGCCCGGTTTTCCAGACGCATCCCTGCCTCTCCTACTCCGTTCGTTGGTCGGGAAAACGAGGTTCAGGATCTCCTCCAACGGCTCCAACATTCTCGGCTGGTGACGGCGACAGGTTTCGGCGGCATCGGCAAAACGCGCCTTACCATGGAAGTTGGCCGGCGGTGGGAGAGCGGTAGCGTCCTCTTTGTGCCGATGGCCGAAGCCTCGGATGTTTCGCTCGGTCTAGCGAAGTTGGCGGGTGCCCTCGGGGTGAATCCGAAGAACCCAAACACGGCGATTCAGCAAATCGCCTCCTCCCTCACCGATGAGCCGCTCCTCCTCCTCCTGGACAACTTGGAGCAGCTGGTGAGCGCACCGTGGGCGGCGGCCGTCTCCGAGTTGCTGGCCATGTGCCCTCAGGTTAGGGTCTTGGCCTCCTCTCGCATCCCTCTGGGACTGGAGGGAGAAGATCACTTCCCTGTGTATCCCCTCCCCACGCCGGCATCCACCGCTACTCTCGAGCAACTCGCCGAGCACGCTTCCGCGAAGCTCTTCATCGACCGCGCTCGAAGGACGCGGGCAGACTTCCAAATCACGCCAAGGAACTTCGAGGCGATGCGCGATCTGCTGCAGACTCTTGCCGGGGTGCCGCTCGCCTTGGAACTCTGCGCGGCCTGGGCTCATGTCGTGTCGCCTAGCCAGATGCTCGAACGGCTCAGCCTCCGAGGAGAAATGCTCACCTCTCGACGCCGGGACGCACCCGATCGGCAGAAATCGCTCCGCGATGCATTTGAGACGACGTTGAGTTTGCTCACCCCGTCGCAGCGGAAACTCCTGGCCCAGCTGAGCATCTTCGCCGGAGGATGCACGCTCGAGTTGGCTCAACTCGTCACCGAGGAGCCCATCTCCCTTGCCGACCTCAGTGACTTGTTGGATGCCGCTCTTCTGCGGCGGGATGAGACCTCGCGTGGTTCGCGGTACTGGATGCTCGAGAGCCTGCGCGACTTTGTCCACACATCTGAGGAAGCGGAGACGATCCTCCCTACTCTCACAGCCCGGTTCCTCAGCCTCTGCGGAGATCTGGCCGAGCAAAGCCGGTCCCTCATTCCCCGCCCCGAGCTCGGGCTCCTCTCCGAGCTTGACTGGATCGAATTTCTCGATGCTGAATGGGCCAACTTCACTTTTGCCGCACAGCTCGGAATCCGCACCGGATCTCTCCGGACGTCTGGGCAGATCATTCAGTACACTGATTGGCATTGGGTGATGCGCGGCCGCGACGCGATTGTCACCGAGTGGCTGACGGACCTCTTGGCTGCACATGATGAACGTCGCGGCGAGCCCCTCGACGATGACTCTCACCTGGTGTTGAGCGCAATGGCGGGGTTCCAAGCAAGGCTCGCCACCGATCTCAAAAAGGCGCAGGATCTGCTTCGGTACCTTGGGGAACTAGCCCAAGACCAGTCGAGCACGTTTGCCCGTGCTGAGGTGCTCTACAACCTGGGTCAAGCTCAGCTTCTGAGGCTTGATTCAGACGGATTTTTCGAGATCATGGAGGAAAGCGTTCGGCTCTTCGAGGAGTCGGGGCATCCGTGGCGAGCGGCAATGGGTCGCCGAATGATGGCGAATATGTGCATCGAGATCAAAGAACACGATCGCACCGGGCCACTGTTCGATGCAGCCGAAGCGGTATTCGTTCGCGAGGGACGCTCGTATCTTCGCGCCTTGCTGGTCTACGATCGGTCTCGCGTCACCTATGATCGCGGCGATTACGAGGCCACCGTGCACATCCTGAGCGATATCCATACGGTGGCCGAGAGATACGGAGATCCCAAACTGCTGGCCCGCACTGGCAACCTCCGCGGGATCGCCGAGGAAAAGCTCGGGCGGTTGGATGCCGCACGCATCAGCCTGAGCCATGCCTGGAATGGCTACACCAAAATCCGCGAGATGAAAAGTGCCGCCTATCCCCTGTGGAACCTCTCGCTGCTCATCTGCCGACAAGAAGATTTCCTCACTGGGATTCCTCTCCTTTCCGCTGCCGCCAAACTCTGGGTCAGCACCACAGGAACCGAATTGGACGAAGAGGACACGGCGGAGATCGAAGGACACAAGAGTGCGGCTTCTGCCCGGCTCGGCTCGGATCTCGCCGACCACTTGTGGCGGGAAGGGCAGGCCTTTTCCATCGACCAAGTCACGGCTTTGATCAATAAAAACTCCTAGTATTTTTACTTGTTCTCGGTCAACCTTTGAACCTGAGCACCCGACCTCACGCGGCTCCTTACGCTGGCCTTACGGTGGATTCTCATCATTCCCCCAGTTCTGAAAACAAATGCGCAGAACGAAGGAAAACGATGAAACACACACTTCTGGCCCTCGCTTGCAGCGCGCTGATCTGGCACGTTGCCACACCGACCTACGCCCTGAATCCAGCCGCGACACTTGCCGCGACGACGCTCCAACAGGCAAATGAGGATGCAGTGCCCCGTCTGCAGAAGGCACGACTGACCAATGTGGCGTTCGGCAACGTCCCGACGATCGAGGTGAAGATCGGCGAGGACACCAAGACGTTCCTGGTTTCGAGCGGCACAGGATTCAATCTCTCCGGGCAAAACAAGAACCTCACGGGAGTCGCCCAAACCTGCATCGGTGAAGAAGTCTTCCTGCTCACAAAGCGCACCGACGCTGGCGTGCAGGTCGAAAGGATCTGGGATTACACCAGTTGGTTGGCTTACACCACGAAACATAAGGGAGCCCAGGTGGGTACGGTCAAGCACTTCAATGGCCGATTCCTCGCCATCGGCGATCTGACTTACCTTGTCAACGAAGGCACCCAGTTCGTCAAAGGGGGCGAATCGGTGGGTCGCAAGCAGCTGGAAGGCGTGACGCCGCTCTGGGTCAGCGGCGATGTCAAAGATGGCATGCCGGTGGCGCTCATCATCTCGGATGGCCCTGGCGGCGTGAACGCTCAGACCAGCACAGGCGGGGCAGGCAACGATCGGCCCGAATCACGCGGATCCAGCGTGCGACCTCCTTCCACCGGAACCGGCAATCCGGCCGGAGCAGGCAGCAACCCCAATGGCTCGCCGACGGAACGCGGCAACAAGGAACGACCGGCTTCTACCGGAAGCGGTTCCAAATCCCCGACCGAGCGCGGAAACGAGCGCCCGCCCTCACGCGGCGATGGGAAGCAAAGCCCGACGGAGAAAGCCACCACTCTGCAGCGCGGCCTGATGGTTCAGATCTACTTCACGATCCTCGATCCCAGCGATATGATCACCAACGCGGGTGCCCCGGGAACGGTGGCCAACGCAGCCGCCGAGAAGGTCGGGGTTGATGATAACCGCGTTGAAGTCTTCGGAGTGCTCCGCCTCAACGGCGAAAAGCTCTGGGAGATTGACCGCAAGGAGACAGTCAAGAAGGGCAAAAACGAGCGACTCGATGTGATCCCGGGCAAAGTGAACCACTTTGTCCTCCACACCGAAAAGCTGAAGCTCAAGGGCAATCTCAAGGACGATGACAACTTTAGCAATGCTGACCTTTTGGCGGAAATTGACCTGGAAATCGACATCTATGGCCAAATGAGCCAAGGATGGAAGGAGTTCAAACTCCCTGGGAACAAGGTGAAGATGCACGTGGTGGTCGCACCGATGCCGGAGAAGAAGTGAGATGAACGCCCGCATCATCTTCAACCCGACCCTGGCCCTGCTTGCCTTGACCATGCTCGCCGCCGCCAGCCCTGCGCAAGAAATCACCGATGCCGAGAAGCAACGCACGACCGCCGTTTGGCAGGATCTGATGAACGACATCCAGCCCTACCGCGAGAGTCTTGCGAGCTGGTCAGTGGAGTTCGATTCGGAGAAATGGTACGCCCAAAACCGGGTGATGCCCGATTCCCCGGAGGACTATAAGAAGATCATGGACGACCTCGCCGCAATCGAAAAGTTGATCACGAGCGAGAAATACAAGGGTCTCAAAGGCTTCTTCGGACCGAGCGACGACATCATCCACCGGCCTCAGAATTGGCTGGAGATCTGCCAGGCTCGGGTGGAGATCACCCAGCGCGTGGTGAAGCGTGAACTCGCCCGAATCCTGCGTCCGCAGATCATGCCGATTCAGTCGATGACCAAATCGGTTCGCGATTTCGATGGCTGGGGTCTCAACGACCTCGGACTCGACATTGTGATGGGCAAGCGGGATACCGCACGCAAAGTGGTCTTCGGAAAGGTCAAGGCTTTGATGGACACGGTTGGCCTGACCGCCGAAACCCGGGTCGACGAGTTCGAGAAAGCCTGCGATGAGCTGGTCGCGGCATCTGAGGCCATGGCCAAGGTCGCCAAGCCTGCGGCCACCTATTCGATGCCCCCCGTGGCCGAGGCGCTCAAGAAGCGCTGGGCCGCGGGATTGTGGGCCAACCGGAAGATCGTGAAGATCAGCACCGAATCGGATAAGTGGAAGGTGACGACGAATGCCGTCGGAACCCCGCTCTACCGAACGGTGGCCGTGGTGGTGCAGTTCAAGCTGGATGGATACGCCAACCTCATTGAGTTCTCGACCCAAGTGCGTGAGGATTACAAAGGCGGCGGCAAATACGAATTCGCGCCGTCCAATATTTCCCCTCAGTACCGCATCATCGCCCCCAAGACCTGAGATTCGCTGCGTTGCTGTTCCCCTTCGTCGTGATCGGCGAGGGGATCTTTTCGTGGGTGGAGAAAACCTCGTATACTGTATCGATGCTTTTGATGCTTTGGATGACGTTGGGCACCCCTCCACTGCTGACCGCGCGCGAGACGCTCGTGCGGCCAGAAATAAGCTACGCTCCCGTTCCCAGCCGCCAAAACATTGGCATCAACAACCCGGAGCAGATCACGACTGCCGACTTTGCCGATGCCAACGGCGCACGCCTCGTGATCTACCATGAAACGCTCCCTGTGGGAGAATACCGGTGCTGGTTTAGCCACGTGAACAAGTCGGGAGCTACGATCGGCTATGCCCTGCACGTCACCAACAACGGCACCACCGCGGCTCAAGTGCGCACCCGAACCCGAGGGTTCGTCAGCAGTATCTTAGGCGGACAGGCTTTTCGCGATATGCTGACAAGCACCGCTCAGCCCACCACGACCACTCTTCAGCCTGGCCAGAGTTTTTGGATGTGGCAGATCAACAGCGCCGCGACCAACAACACATTTTTCAACGGCGCGATTGAATTCGATGTCCTGAGCGGCGCAATTCAGTTCGACACCATGGCCTACCGAAGTGCCACCCAACTCACGGGAACACGAAACTACATGGGCTACATCACCCGAGTGGAGCCCGATGGCACCCGCGAATCGCGTGTTTACAAGGGCCGCGCCCCGGTAAGCATTGTTCAAACTCCTCGGCTCGAATTTGCCGTGCGCGATTCTTCCCCTGTCGGGCCGATGAATGTTCTGGTCAAGCAATTCAGCCTGTCGTCCATGAGCTACGGCCGGCCACAAAATCAGAACTTCTGGTTCACCAACATCGGCCCAGCTCAGAATTCCGGCGCAACGACCAGTGATATGGTGAGCTGGAACATGCCCGGATGGGGCTGGATCAACCCTTTGGTGCAAAGCGATGCCGACGGTCGGTACCCCAACCTGGGTAACTGGGGCATTGAATACAGCGTGCAGGGCGTCTTCGAGAACCGCGGAACGCGACCCCGTACCTTTTCCCTCAACCTGCAGGCTCCTTCGGGCGGTGGATCGCCGATTGCTTATCGTGGAGGCGATGGGGTGTGGCGGAGTTTGAGGATCGAGCCAGGTCAGAACGTGCAGTACTACTCGCAAACCGTCCAACCATTTAGTCAGTTTCGCTTTGATGCCCGCTACATCCTCGGCGGCCCTGGAGCCGGGAGTCTAAGGAACACGATCACGCTGAATAACTAGACAACCGAGGCTAACCAGAGAGCCTCGCCCTCACCCGATCCCGTGTCCACAAACAGACATCCCATAGGTCAGCCGCCGGGTCTCCATTGACCGGATTCGTCCACATGTAGTTCGGCGGCCCATATTCCGGATCAAAGGTCAGCACCTTCTCCCCCCGCGTCATGTGGGCCGCCTTGATACGATCCCACCACCCCTCGAACACCGCGACATGCCCTTCCCACTGCTTCACCCGAGGATCAGGAACTTGGGGGCCTTCCTCATGCCCGACGCGGGTGTGGATGTGACGCGTGCGACTGATCGCCAGCTCCAAAGCCGGTCCAAAACCTTGCAGCATCGATTCCGTCACTACTGTCCAGTGGCTGAAATCCGCACAGAGCCAGAGGTCGGGGATGGCCCGCAGATACCTGGCTGTCGAAAGCGGCTCGTAAAGCAACCGACCACGGTGCGTCTCGAAATTCACCGGGAACGGGAGCGTCTTGGCAATCTCAACAAGCTTGACCAAATGGTCAAGTCCTTCCTCATAGTCCATATTCCCCCGGCCCACATGTACTGTGCATCCCACCGCCCCGGCATCATGGGCTTCGTCGAGATCTTTTCGGAACTGGTCCGGCGCACCGCCATTAACCATCGCCATGTACTCCAACCCATGCCGAGCGGCGAGCGCGCGAACTTCAAAGTGCGGCTTGATCCAATCTTCCCATCCTTCGTAGTCCGCCCCTTTGATCTTTGCGAGCACGTCATCGGGGCTTCCTGGCATGCCCCAGGTGGTCTTGTATGCCTTGATTTCCATATTACTGCTTCAATCCTTCGATCACTTTGCCATGTACATCGGTCAACCGGAAGTCACGCCCTTGGAATCGATAGGTGAGATGCGTGTGGTCGATCCCCATCAGATGCAGAATGGTAGCGTGCAGATCGTGCACATGAACCGGATTCTCCACAACGTTGTAGCCAAAGTCGTCCGTCATGCCATACGAAGTTCCGGCTTTGATCCCGCCTCCTGCCAACCACATGGTGAAAGCTCTCGGGTGGTGATCTCGTCCCTGGAAGGGTGATCCTCCCCGACCCTCGTTCATCGGAGTGCGCCCAAACTCGCCTCCCCAGATCACCAACGTCTCATCAAGCAATCCGCGCCGCTTGAGATCCTTCACCAATGCCGCCGCAGGCTGATCGGTTTGGCGACACATTCTTCCAAGACCATTCTTGAGATCGTTCCCCTCGCTCTCTCCATGATTGTCCCATCCTCGGTGATAAAGCTGAACAAAGCGCACTCCTCTCTCCACCAAACGGCGGGCGAGAAGGCAGTTGTTGGCAAAGCTCCGCTTCCCTGGCTCCGTACCATAGAGAGCATGAACCTCCGGCGGCTCCTTTTCGATCGCCGTGAGTTCTGGGACGCTGGTCTGCATCCGAAATGCCAGCTCGTATTGAGCAATCCGCGCCTCAATTTCGGGATCAAGAACGTCACCGTGACGCAAACGATTAAGGTCACCGAGAGCGTCGAGAGACTCGCGGCGCAGTTCCTCGGTCACCCCATTGGGATTCGTGACAAACAGAATCGGCTCCCCATTCGAGCGAAACTCCACTCCCTGGTGCTGGCTCGGAAGAAAGCCACTTCCCCAGCAAGCCTTTCCACCATCTGGATTGTTGTCGCCGCTCATCAGGACAACAAATGCAGGAAGATTCTCGTTCTCCGTACCGAGGCCGTAGCTGAGCCATGCCCCGAAACTCGGTCGCCCCGGAATTTGGAATCCCGTGTTCATGAAAAGTTGTCCGGGAGCATGGTTGAACTGATCCGTCTGCATGGATCGGATCACCGCAACGTCATCGACAATCTCTCGAAAGTGTGGGAGCAGGTGACTAACCCACTGCCCCGACTCCCCCACTTTGTTGAATTCATGCGGCGACCCCAGCAGTTTCGGCCGACCCTTGATGAAGGCGAATCGCTCACCCGCCGTCAGTTCCTCAGGACACTCTTCCCCGTTCCGTTTGTTCAGCTCAGGCTTGAAATCCAGCAGATCGAGCTGCGACGGCGCGCCGGCCATAAACAAGAAGATGACCTGCTTAGCCTTCGGCGCAATCCGCTTCACGATCGGCGAACCCAGCACGGAGTTGGCGAGAAGGTTGTTGAGTGCCAATGCCCCGATTCCGTAACTCGCATCACGAAGCAGCGTTCTCCGGGTCAAAGTCCGCAAGGAGTCAAGTCGATCGATCATTCTTTTGTCAAAGCCTCATCCAAGTTCAGGAGCACGTTCGCGACCATTGTCCAGGCCGTTTTCTCACCCTTTGTGGCGCGCGTTTGCTCAAAGTAGTCGGTCAATCGCTTCAGTTCCGCCGCCGACGGCACCCTTGAAGTCACGGTGCGGAAAGCAACGGCAAGACGCGTCTCGGTGGAACCCGCGACGCGCGCAAACCTCTCACCCATCGACTCCGCCGCACTGAAAAGACCAGGATCATTCAAGGTCGCCAGAGCCTGCAGCGGAGTGTTCGTCCGACTCCGCCGAACCGTGCACTGCTCACGAGATCCAGCATCAAACGCCATGAACGACGGATAAGGAGCCGTACGCTTCCAGAACGTATAGAGAGATCGTCGGAGCGCATCCGCTCCTGTGCTAGGCATCCATCGTTCACCCGAGTAGGGGCTGTCCCACACACCATCTGGTTGATAAGGGAACACCGGCGGCCCGCCAACCTGCTCATGCAACAATCCCGAAGCTGCCAAAGCTTGATCGCGGATGAACTCTGCCGTCAACCGGAACCGCGGTCCTCGCGAGAGGAGCGCATTTGCTGGATCTTTCTCCAGTCTCTCCTTCGTTACCGATGAAGATTGCTGGTAGGTAGCCGAACTCAGAATGAGCTTCAGCATCGCCTTGGTATCCCATCCTGACTCCATGTAGGTTGCGGCGAGCCAGTCGAGTAGTTCCGGGTGGCTCGGCGGAGTACCCTGCGTGCCGAAGTTTTCACTCGTCTCCACCAGTCCACGACCGAACACCATCTCCCAAAGGCGATTGACTTGCACCCGTGCGGTCAAAGGATTCGCAGGATCCACGATCCATCGCGCAAGATCCAATCGGGAGCCCGCTGACGCACCGCCAAACGCGGTTGGTGTGCCCGATGAAACCACTTCGGTAGGAGACATGAATTCTCCCCGATGGCGAATTGGCGCCTCCGTCCTGCCGTTTTCCTCCACCATGACGAGGGTTGTCGGGATGCTGGCCTCAAGCGCATTGAGATCTGCCTTGGCCACACGGAGAGTCTCTCTTTCCTCGCGGCCGACGAGAGCCACGCTCTCGTAGTGCCGAGCAAGCAGCGCAGCATCGGCATCGCTCCGCATCGGTTTTTCGAGCACGCGACGCACGACTTCGGGAATGGCAAATCGGGTGGCCCCAGCGGCTGAAGTCGCCGAGATCGTGAATTTCCCGAGCGTATGCCGAACCCATCGAGTGGATTCGCAATGAAGCCCCAGCTCCAGCTTGCCGCTCACCGGCTTGTCGAACTCGATAACCAGATCATGAGGCCGACCTGCCGCGCCAGAGATCGCCCATCCGGTCTCCGGGTCGCTATCGAGGATGCCTGCTGTGGAATATCCGCCCTGGGTGAAGTCTGCCGCGACGAAACGCACCTTCGCGCGATCCGCGGTCACCCGACTGAGGATGAAGTTTCCGCTATCCGCCCGCCCGGGGCCATCATAGGGGCGACCCTTCTCGGGCAGAACCCGCACCCGAATCGCACTCGTACCATTTGGCAAATCGAGGCTCAGCTCGTAGCTCATCGTGTCGGGTCCCGGCCCGGGAGCCGAGACTTCGCTGCCCGCCACCACCAACCGAGCATCTCGCGTCGAAACCCGCACATCTTGCCACAAGTCCGTCGAGACCG
This sequence comes from Armatimonadota bacterium, assembly GCA_020161505.1. GTDB lineage: Bacteria > Armatimonadota > Fimbriimonadia > Fimbriimonadales > Fimbriimonadaceae > UphvI-Ar2. The sequence goes on from JAIUNY010000015.1 coordinate 17,107, forward strand.
CGAGGCGCTCCCACTCCGCCCTCTCGGCCGTCACATCGCCACGCACCGAGGCTAACCCGCCCTCCGCAGCTTTCACTCGTCCACGATGCTTCTCCAGAGCTTTCGCCTGTTCCGGCGAGGGAACTTGCATCGTCGGTTCGATGTACTTCTGCTCGCTGATCGAAGCATCCCCAACTTTGTAGAACCGGTTGTTGGCAAAGAACGCGTAGAACTGGAAGTACTCCTTATGCGAAATCGGGTCGTACTTGTGGTCGTGGCAGCGAGCGCACGCCATGGTCTGCCCAAGCCAGACCGTCGAAGTCGTGTCGGCCCGGTCGTACCGAACCTGATACATCGCCTCCTCCTGATCAACCCCACCCTCTAAGTTGAGCATCGTGTTGCGATTGAAGCCAGTGGCCACCAGATCGGCGAGCGTCGGGTTCGGGAGCAGATCGCCCGCAAGTTGCTTCACCGTGAACTCGTTGTAGGGCATATTCGAGTTGAAAGCGTGGATCACCCAATCGCGGTACTTCCAAATCGACCGAGTGCCGTCTTTCTCGTATCCGTTGGTGTCGGCATACCGGGCCAGATCGAGCCACGGAACCGTCATGCGCTCGCCATACCGTGGGCTGGCCAAGAGCCGATCAATCGCTTGCTCGGTGGTCTCTCGTCCGGCGAGGAACCGGTCAAGTTCCTCGAGCGTCGGCGGTAGCCCGGTCAGATCCTGCGTGATCCGGCGGAGCAGCTTTTCACGAGAAGCAGGAGCCGAAGGCTCCAAACCCTCGCTTTGCAATCGCGCCAGGACGAAAGCATCGATCGGATTCTTCACCCACGACGACCCCAACTCAGGCATAGACGGCTTTGCAACCGCCCGGTACGCCCAGTGAACCTCGGGTGGCTTGCCCTTGGTCGCTCCCTGAGAAACCCAGTCCTCGACCATCTGGATTTCCGCATCCTCCAAGGCTTTGAATCCCTTGGGCATCCGCTCCAAGCCATCGTATCCCTTGATCCTCCTGACCAAAGTCGAGTTTTCCGGATCACCTGGTTCGATGACCTCCACAACGCTCTCGAGAGCATGGAGATCCAGCCCGGCCGCCGGCGAGTCGCCTTGGTGGCAAGTTGAGCACTTGCGCACGAACAGCGGCTTGATATCCCGCTCAAACGTGCGAATCTGGAACGCCGCTCCTTGGGCGATCCAATCTCGGAACAACTTCACCTGCGGCGCGCGAAGAGGGGCCATCCCTTGCGGCATCAAGAGCGTGCGATCTTTGGTCGTCAACCGCTCGATCAGGAGCGATTCGTCCGGCTTGCCGGGGATAAACAGCGGCCCAGAATCCCCGCCTTTCATCCAGGCTTCGGGAGTGCGCAGATCGAGTCCGCCGTAGGTTTCGGTGCCTCCGTGGCAGCTCAGGCACTTCGCCTTCACCACCGGCATGATCTCCTCGACAAAATCCACCGGCTTCATCGGTTCCGGCGGAGTCTGAAGGGCAAAAACGAGGTAGGGCAGCAAAGCCATCACCATCAAGCCTATCGAGGCCACCGAGCCGATCCCAATCCGTCGCGCCATCTCCAAACCGTCCCTGCCGCTACTTTACCGAGAACCGGCACCGATTCGGACACGAATCAGAGTTGAGGCACTGAGATCTGTCTCGTGAACTCATCGCAGGAAGGGAGCATGCGCATCTTGAGCTCGGAGCCAACTGTCCGTGATCCGTACTCTGGACAACAAGCTCTACTTCGGACGCAACGTCAGCTCGGCGAAGGCCGGACGGTGGTCGCTTGCCATTGTCTCGTCGATCACCTGGCACGAGGCGACCTCCCATCGATCCGCCGGGGCGCAATAGATGAAGTCGATCTCCTTCTCCGGTTTCGTCGAGCTGAAGGTGAACCGATTGCTCGCCGGCTTCGGCACCTCTTTCGCGATGCCTTGGAACAACTTCAGGGTTCGCGAGCCCGGCTCGTCGTTGAAGTCGCCGAGCAGGATGAACGGCTCTTTGGCATTCTTCAACTCATCGGCAAGCTTGGTTGCCTGGGCAAACCGAAAACCATCGTCCTCCACCCAATCGAAGTGGACATTGACAAGTTTCAGAGTTTCGCCGGTCGGCAACTCGACCTCCACAATCAAGGCAATCCGAGGCTCATTCCCCTCGGGAAGCGCAAACGAGGTCATCCGCCTTATCGGAAATCGCGAGAGCGCGCCCATGCCATATCTCCCGCCTTGATAATCCATGAACGCCCCAAAAGCCGGATTCATCCTCGGGCTCTCACCCAAAAACCCAGCCTGATCCACCGACCCGCTCCGTTGGACTTTCTCGTCCACCTCTTGCAGTCCAACGAGATCGGGATTCAGCTTTCGAATCACCTCCGCCGTCCGCTCCAGATTCAACTGATTGTCCATTCCCCGCCCATGCCGAATGTTGTACGTCATCACCCGGAGAGAAACTTGAGTGTCTGAGAGCGGAGCAAGAGCGAGGAGGCATCCAAGCATGCCTCATTCTAGACGAACGATACGAAATCAACACTAATTACCCGATAGATCATTCATATACACAATCTATCGGGTATATCAATCGTGATGGGAAGAACTGAGCAGAACACCGTTTTTGGATCGGAACTCCGAACGGCAATCCTCGTGGCGGTGTACGCGCTCGAGGAAACGCACGCATCAGAGCTTGCCCGAGGACTGGAGCGGAGCGTCAGTCGCATTCAAACATCGTTGGAAGGCCTGGAGGAAGCCGGACTCATCTCTAGCGCCATGGTCGGGCGAACAAGACGCGTCCGACTCAACCCGCGCTTCTTTGCATCGACGCCGCTCCGCGAGCTCTTGTCTCGACTTCTGGAGGCCGATACAAGTCTGCTCCCGAGACTAGCCAAGCTTCGGAAGCGTCCCCGTCGGAAAGGAAAAGGCCTATGACCATTTCCGCTTCGACAACTCTGCCTCAGATGGCCTTCATCGTTGGAACGGCACTCAGGAGCGATCACTGGAGCGCGGTGCTCACGGGCGGTGCGGCAGCCGCTGTATACGCGCCGATAGAAGTCCAAAGCCATGACCTCGACTTCGTCTTCGAGTTCAAACTGATCGAGGAAGCCATTCCGGAGCAGAGAATCTCGGCACTGGGCTTCCGAAGAAAGGGAACTCTTTACGCACATGATCTCGTCCCGTTCACCCTTGAATTTCCTTCCGGCCCCCTGGCGATTGGCGAAGAGTTAGTCAACGAGTGGACCACGCTCACCGATGGCGACCTCTCCCTGGACATTTTGAGCCCAACCGACTCTGTCAAGGATCGCCTCTGCTGGTTCCTCCACTATGGCGATGTCGCAGGCATGGCTCAAGCTCTTGCCGTAGCCAGAGCTCAACAGATTGATCTGGCCAATGTCGAAAGGTGGGCGGCCCGGGAAGGGAGACCGGACCGCTTCGCGATTTTTCTCAAAGAACTCGAGCGGGGCAGCTAGGCTCCCCTGCCTCCACAAAACCATCGCGGAGAGCGGCGAGAGCTTCACCTTCCCCGAGACCTTGCGCAGAGAGCCGTTGATGGCCGACTCGCCATCCACCGCCACATTCCAAGTGCCTGCGGGCAAGGACATCTCCGCCGATTTCCGTCCTCCATGCAGCACAACGACGATCTCCTTCCAGGAATCCCCAACCAGAGACCCATTGAGCCGGTACGCCACGGTGTTCGCCGGCAACGATGCATCCGGCAGGAAGCTGAGCACCTTACGCACATCCTCCGCCTTTGCCAATCGGAACGCAGGATGGCCCTGCCGAACCGCAATCAGACCCTTGGTGTAAGCGCTCAGCGGCTGGAACTTCGCCGCGCGAGCCCAGTCGTACTGATTTGCCTCATCACCCGCGTTGTAGCTGTTGTGATTTCCGCCCTTCGTCCGGCCGATCTGCACCCCGCCCTCAAGGAACGGAATCCCCTGCGAGAACAAAACACCCGCCGTCGCCAACCGCACGGCGCTTTCGTTCAGAATCCTCGCATCCCCCGGCATCGCGAGATTCACCTTGTCCCAAAGGGTCAAGTTGTCGTGGGCGGACACGTAGTTGATCGTCTCGGTGGGGTGGTCGGTGAAATCGCGGATCGTTGAATCAAAACTGATCGACCCGACGACCGCACGCTTCACCGCATCGGTCACCCCGGTCGCCCCCATCGCGAAACCAGGCCCCGCGCCGTCAGTATCGCCCCGGAAAGCTGACCGAATCCGGTCGTTGAACACGGCCATTCCCGTGCCCCGCTGGGCTTCTTTGCCGAACCGAATCGGCCCGCCTCCCGTCCACGGCTCGCCATAGAGGACAATTTCCGGACGCTCCTTGCGCATCGCCTTTGTCCAATCGACAATCGAATCGCGGGTGAACATTCCGATCAAATCGAACCGAAAACCGTCCAGGCGATACTCGCGCATCCAGAAGAGCAAGCTATCGCGGATGAACTTACGAACCATCGGGCGCTCGTCGTGGAGGGCATTCCCAACACCGCTTTCGTTGAGCACATCCCCCCGGTCATTGGTGCGGAAGTAGTAGTAAGGCACGGTCTGCCAGAACGCCGACCGCTCACCTTGGCTCGGCACCGAGTGGTTGTAGACCACATCTTGAATCACCCCGATTCCGGCAAGTTGCAGTGCAGCAACCATCTGTTTGGTCTCTCGAATCGTGCCAATCGGATCGTGCCGATTCGTGGCGTACTGCTCCTCCGGAACATTGAACTGGGTGGTTTCATAGCCCCAGTTGTACTGCTCGCTGTGATCGGGATTGAAATCATGGAAAGGCAGCAGATGCACGTGAGTCACGCCGAGAGCCTTCATGTGATCGAGCCCCGTCGGAATGTTGGTGCCGGCAAGCTTGGTTCCGGTCTGAGTGAGCCCCAGATACTTCCCTCGCCAATCCGGCCGAACTCCACTCGCCGGATCGACCGTGAAATCACGAACGTGGATTTCATAGATCACCGCATCGGTTGGCCTCTTCCCTTTGAACGGATTCTTTCCTGGCCAGTTTTTGGGGTTCGTTCGAGCCAAGTCGACCACCATCGAGCGCATGGAATCCGCGCTTCCCGCGACGCCGTAGATGTCGGTGGCGGTTCGAGTCTTGCCGTAGCTTTGGAAGCGGTACTGGTAGTACATGCCGTGCAGGTCGCCCTTCAGGTTGACGAACCAGACCCCGTTCGCGCCCTTCGTCATTGAAATCTCAGCGACCGGGCCGCTCTTGGCATCTTCGAAGAGCAAAATCTCTGTTTTCGTGCTGACCGGGCTCCAGACCTTGAAAGTGGTGCCGGATTTCCTGTAGGTTGCCCCGAGATCATTCTTCGTGTAGTTCCAAACCGGATCGCTCAAAACTTCGCGCGCGAAGACCTTGCGCTCCGGCCCGTTCGCAATGGTCACCGACATCGGCAGGGCGATCTGCCCCGGTGCAATCGGCTGGGCCAGAACGGCGCGGAAAACGTTGAACTGGGAGGTCTTCGGATCGGGCGGCTGAACCTTCAGCGGCGGCGCGGTCGTCGGTGCCACAACTTCCCCGGGATTGTTCAAGGAATCCTTGACGAACTTCTCTTTGAAGCTCACCACGAACTTGACAATCGTGCCGTCCTTGGGCACCTCCAAGCGGATGTTCCCGCCTCCCGCCACAAACCCGGTTCCGTAATTCTCCGCCCACGAGCCTCCTCGCGCGACTTTGTATTCAAAGATTCCCTTCGGAAACGCGGCAACAAACTCGTAGACCCCGTCGCTCACTCGATCCATGCGTGTGATATCGCCGTTCGGATCCCATTCGTTCTGCCCCAAAGCGCGTTGGATTGAACCAGGCAGGACAACCTTATCGGCACTCGGCGCGGTCTGCCCAATCGGAGTGGCCTCACCGACCGGAACGAGTTCACGAATGGGGATGACCTGCCCGTCGAGCCGGAAAACGAGATCGCGCTTCACGTCATCCGCTTTTCGAGCCACGGGGATCCAGACCGTCACCGCATCGCGGGCATCCAGAAAAGCGGGCACCTCGACCGTCTCGACCGGCTGCTGATTCAGGATCAGCCGAGCGATCGTCACGACCTGAGCAGAGGCTGCACCGGCCCAAGTTGCAAGGAACCCCAGGCTGATCATCCGGAACAAACGACGTTTCACGCCGGAAGTATAGCGAGACACCTGCGTGACCTCCAAATCCGCTCTAGGACATCAGAAAGATTACAAAGTCGCGAATATTCAGGACATCCAGGGCATTGAGGGGATAAGATCACCGACATTCGTTGGAAACTGACCGATGACAAGTCTCATTCTTTCCGCTCTTTTGGTTCCGGTCGCCGGACAAATCTCCGCATTCGCGCCCCATCAGCTCACTGGCATGCGCAGCATCGCCCTCAGCGCAGATGGACAACAACTCGCCTTCACCTACCGCGGTGACATCTGGCTCGCCCCTAGCAGCGGTGGACGCGCGATCCCTCTCACGAGCAACGTCGAAATGGACGACAACCCGGTTTTCTCGCCGGATGGCAAGTGGATCGCCTTCACCTCGGATCGCGCCGGAGACAACGAAATCTACGCCGTCTCCACCGAGGGCGGACAACCGGTTCGCCTGACGTTCAACAGCACCTCGGAAGCACCGGTGTCCTGGTCTCCCGACGGCAAAGAGCTGATCTACGACACCAGCTACGACAAAGGCTACAGCGGCATCTACGCTCTTGATGTCAAATCGCTCCGGCTGAGAGAAATCTTCGTCAACTACCACCGCATGGACTTCCCCTACGTTTCTCCGGACGGAAAGACCATTGCCTTTACCCACAAGCAGGTCTTCGCATGGACTCGTCCACGGTACGAGGGCTCCGGTGCCGCCCAAATCTGGACAATCGGAATCGACGGATCGGCTCGCAAGATGGTGAGATCCACTGGGCTCCAACACCTGTGGCCTCAGTTCGCGCCGAACAACAAAGATATCTATGCCGTCACCGTGACAGACAAGACTCCTAGCTCGCGACGCATTGACGAGAGGCCAGCGCGTTTCACCGATTCGCCCGAACGCACCCCGAACGTCCATCGAATCGCCGCGAACGGCAAGGCCACGCGTCTGACGACCTTCGTCGGGGGCTCGGGTGCGCGATTCCTGAGCGTTGCCAGCAAGGCCGACATGCTCGCATTCGAACGCGATGGGGCGGTCTACACGATGGTTCCGGGTAAGGAGCCGCAAAGAGTCACCTTCACCGCGAGCGTGGACGACAAGGGTGTGATGGAAGAGCGGCTCGTCCTCACGAACGGCGTTGAAGGCGCGAGCATGACCCCCGATGGCAAAACGGCGATCATCCAGATCCGCCGCGAGCTTTGGAGCGTTCCCACCACCAAGGGCAAGGGCCCGAATGGTGCCGACGCGACGCAGCTCACCAACTACGCGGGCACCGATTCGCAACCTATCGCCTCACCGGATGGCAAGCACATCTTCTTCACGAGCGACCGCAACGGCTCTCTCAAGCTATTCAAGATGAACTTGGAGACCAAGCAGATCACGGTCGCCCATGACACTGCCGAAGACGTCAGCAACATCACGGTGACCCCAGACAAGAAGCATCTTGCCTACCAAGTCACCGGCAAGGAGCGAGGCCTCTACACCCTTGCCATCGAGGGCGGCACCGCGAAGTTGGTGATCCCGAAATCGGACGGTGCCTACGCCTTCTCACCCGACATGAAGTATGTGGCCTACGTGAAGTCGCTGGTCAACAGCGGATTCAAGCCGTGGGAGAACACATCGAACGTCTGGGTGCGCGAAGTCGCGACCGGTAAGGAAGTCAACGTCAGCCGCCTGAACGTGGTGGACAGCAACCCTTCCTGGTCGGCTGATGGTAAGTTCCTTTACTTCACTTCAGCCCGCGGGGGTGGCGGAATCTTCATGGTTCCGGCACAAGACGAAGAAGCCAACACCACCGAGCTCGAACTCAAGTACGCCAAGCCAGAAGGCGCGGTGACGACGGACTTCAAGTTTGATGGGGCCGCCGACCGATTCCGAGCGTTCTACAGAGGCGCTGCGTTCGGGCAAAGCCTGAGCGATCCGGAGAAGGGCGACCTCTACTTCCTGGTCGCGGGAGACATTTGGCGCGCTGGATACGACGGAGAGGGCGCACGCGCGATCACCGCTGGCGGCGGAATCTTCGGCATGGAGTTCAGCGGCGACGGAAACTCGATCAACTTCGTGCGACGAGGCACGGTCGAGAGTGTCGACATCCGTAAGCCGAACTTCCCGACAAAGGCTCTGGAGTTCCGCGCCGATTGGGTGCGGAATGTCACTGCCGAACGCAAGGCTGCGTTCCAGGAGTTCTATCGTGTCTACAACCAGACGTTCTACGATGAATTCTTCCACCGCCGCGACTGGAAGGAGATCCGTGACCGCCACGAGCCCCTGCTCGATGGCGTCGCTCACCGCCGCGAAATGGCGACCGTCCTCAACATGATGGTCGGCGAGCTTGAAGCATCTCACGCCGAAGTCGGCCCCGCCGGTGGCGGAGTCGCCGGCCAGAGCACGGCTCACCTCGGATTCACCATCGACTTTAGCTACACCGGAGCGGGGCTCCGGATCAAGGAGGTACCGAAGCGCACTCCTGGTTCCTTCCCCAAAACCCAGCTAAAGGCGGGTGAATACGTGATGGAGATCAACGGCACGGCGGTCTCCGCCGACCAGCATCTCTTCAAGCTGCTGAACAACCAGGCGGGTCGAGACATCACCCTCACCGTCAATTCGACTCCAAGCACGACCGGCGCCCGCAAGGTCACCTATCGCGCACTCTCCGGCGGCCAATTCCGAGGGATTCAAACCGAAAACCTCGAGCAATGGCGCCGCGAATACGTGGAGAAGAAGTCGAACGGGCGCATCACCTACGTTCATATCGCGGGGATGGGCGGTGGAAACCTCACCCAATTCAACCAAGAGATGTGGGAGTACGTGCAGGGTAAGGATGCCGTGATCATCGACGTGCGTGAGAATGGCGGCGGCAACATCGCCGATATCCTCCTCGATGCGCTGGAGCGACGCCTCCACATGCGCTATCAGTGGCGCAACGACGATGAAATCCCTGGCCCTGGTCAGGTGTGGGGCAAGCCGACGGTCGTGATGCACGCGGAATCGAGCTTCTCCAACGCCGAAATGTTCCCGGCCGCAATGAAGGCCTTGGGCTTGGCAACGCTGGTCGGAATGCCAACTCCCGGATACGTCATCTATACCGGTGGATCTCAGCTGGTGGACGGTACGAGCATCCGCATCCCCGGAGGCGGTGTTTACCGAGTGGACGGCACACCTCTGGAGAACATGGGCGAGAAGCCGGACATCCAAATCGACCTCGATCCGGAAGACTTCTTCAATGGCCGCGATCCTCAAATGGACAAAGCGGTCGAGCACTTGATGAAGCAACTGCCTCGGGGCTGATTGTTGCACCCGGAGGGGAAAATTCGCCTTGGAACATCAACGTTCCAAGGCGAATTTATTCGGGCCGTGCCCGCTTTCGGACATCCGCCAAGTGAAGGAGGCGCGACCTAATCGCGCCGAGTGAACGCTGGTGGATGCTGCTGAGTTGCTCAACCGTTTTTCCTTCCCGATAAGCTTCGACAAGTCGCTGATCTTCCTCTGCCGTCCACGGCAGATATACCCTCTGCGGTCGTTCCTTCACTCGCATTCGCTCCTTCACTCACTGTATCACACCATCAGCGAGAATGAGCCTGGATTTCCTGCCTCCCAAGCGCCTCTGGGAAGAAGCGAGAAGCGGAGCACGTCACCAAGTCCCATGATCCCCTTCCGCGACCCCCAAGCCGAGTCAAACTCTCCTTCGTGACCCACCACGAGCTGCAATCCTTGATCGATGCCGGCTGGGAGAATCGCGCCGACTTCTCCCCCACTTCCCACCCCAGCGACCTGAAAGCCGCGATCGACGAGACGCTTGCCCACCTCAATGCAGGAACTCTGAGGGTTGCCGAGAAAGTCAGCGGCACCTGGACGACCCACCAGTGGATCAAAAAAGCCGTCCTCCTGAGCTTCCGCCTCAGCGCGAACTCGGTTTCCGAAGCCGGAGCCATGCGGTTCTACGACAAGGTGGCTCTCAAGCACGCGAGCCTCACCGAAGCCCAGTTCGAAGCAGATGGCGTCCGCGTGGTGCCCCCGGCGGTGGCCCGATACGGCTCCTACCTCGCACGAAATGTCGTGCTGATGCCGAGCTACGTGAACATCGGAGCCTACGTCGATGAAGGCACCATGGTCGATACCTGGGCGACCGTGGGATCGTGCGCGCAGCTCGGAAAGAATGTTCACCTCAGTGGCGGCGCGGGGATCGGCGGAGTCCTGGAGCCGATCCAGGCCAACCCCACGATCATTGAAGACAACGTCTTCATCGGAGCTCGGAGTGAAGTCGTCGAAGGCGTGATTGTCGAGGAGAACTCGGTGCTTGCGATGGGCGTCTTCCTCAGCCAGAGCACGAAGATCGTAGATCGCGCCACGGGCGAAGTTTTCCAGGGTCGAGTTCCTGCCGGATCGGTGGTTGTGCCAGGGAGCATGCCCAGCGGAGATTCGGGGATCCACCTCGCCTGCGCGGTGATCGTCAAGCGGGTCGATGCCCAAACCCGGTCGAAGACCAGCTTGAACGAACTCCTCCGAGCCGACTAATCATGCACCCCAGCGTTGCCCTCGCCCTTGATCTCTTGGCTCGCCCTTCCGTGACGCCAGATGATGCTGGGTGCCACCATGCCCTCGCCGAAGTTCTGGCACCTGCCGGCTTCAAGTTGGAGGAGATGCCTGTCGGTGACGTCAGCAACCTGTGGGCAACCCATGGCAGCGGGGGGCCGCTGATCGTGTTCGCCGGACACTGCGACGTGGTGCCCCCGGGGCCGCGCGAGGCATGGCATGACGATCCCTTCTTTCCGAGCGTCAAGAATGGGGTGATCACGGCCCGTGGTGCCGCCGATATGAAGAGCGGCCTGGCCGCAATGACGACTGCGCTCGCCGAGTTTGCGAAAGCCCACCCCGATCATGCGGGAACCATCGCGCTCCTCAGCACCAGCGATGAAGAAGGGGCCGGGCTCGATGGCACCAAAGCGGTGCTGGAAGCCCTCGTCGCACGGGGCGAGAAGCCCGACTTCGCCTTCGTCGGCGAACCCACCTCGGAGACCCATTTCGGAGACACGATCAAGGTGGGACGCCGTGGCTCGATCAGCGGATATCTCACGGTCCGCGGCATTCAGGGGCACGTCGCCTACCCCCATCTCGCCCGAAATCCGATCCACGAGCTTGCCCCGTTCCTGGTGGAACTCACCCAACACCAATGGGATCAAGGCGATGAGGTGTTCCCGCCGACCTCTCTCCAAATCGCAAATCTGAATGCGGGAACCGGGGCAATCAACGTGATCCCAGGCGTCGCGCACGTGGAGTTCAACGTTCGATTCGGCCCGGCTACTACGGGAGACGACGTTCGCCGCGTGGTTTCGCAGATGATCGAGGAGCTCGGACTAGACGCCGAAATTCGCTGGCTCGAGTCGGCGCAAGCGTTCAAAACCGAAAGCACAATCTTGATCGACTCGTTGGTTCGAAGCATCGAGAGAGTAACTGGGCAAACTCCGACGCCAGGTACGGGCGGAGGAACATCGGATGCCCGGTTCTTTGCCGCTCACGGGATTCCTGTCGTCGAATTCGGCCCGATCAACGCGACGATCCACGCCGCCAACGAGTGCGTCACGATTCGCGAAATCGAAGACCTGCATGCGGTTTTGGTGGCGTTTCTGGGCCAGCTGACGGGCCAACACCTGTCATAACGGTCGCCCCATCCATTGGCCTACGCAGCATTAAGATCGCTTTAAGGATCAGAGTTCTTAAAACATTCTTAACTGCCCATTCTCACAGTGGAGGTGCCATGAAAAAGGCCTTCACTCTCATTGAGCTTCTGGTCGTGATTGCGATTATCGCGATTCTTGCCGCCATCCTGTTCCCCGTTTTCGCCCAAGCGAAGCAAGCAGCCAAGCAAACCCAAGATCTCAGCAACGTTAAGCAAACGAGCCTTGGATTCATCCTCTACTCGTCCGACTACGACGACATCCTGCCTCCTGCTTACTTCCACCGCGCCTGGGAAGCCCCGCTCGGCGGAACCCGCGCCGGATACGAGCACTGGTCTGGTCTGACCTATCCGTACGTAAAGAATTTCCAGATGTATGTCAGCCCGGGGGACCAACTCCGGGGTCACGCTCCGACCTGCTTTGCAAGCTCGGATAACAACGCCGGCCAAGGATTCCCTGGTGGTCAGCAAGCCGACCGCTGCCCGGCAGGCGACCCGCGCGTCCCGGCTCAGTGGATTCGAGGTGGTGCCATCGTGGACAACCAAGCCCCGCGACTCAGCTACACTGTGAACAGCGCAGTTCTGCCGCGCATGCGCAACAGCGCTGATGCTGCTGCTGGCATCCGCGTGATCAGCCAAACCGTGCTCCCGGCTCCGGCAAGCACGATCATGATTGCTGGCCTCGTTGACAACCTGCAGTGTCTGAACGGAGCCTCCCTCGGCACAGGCATCCGCAACTCCAGCCACCGATCGACCAACGCCTACACCTTCTCCGGTATGGGCCAATATCTGGGCGAGAACACCGACGGCTTTGCCGTGAACAACGGACAGCTGTTCGCGCTGAACTTCGGTCAAATCACCGGAACGTCCAACCCGTTCGGCGGCAACATCTTCAACCTCTGCCGCACGAATCCGGCGGGCAACTTCCCGCTGATCACCTACCACAGCCCGCGACGCTGGAAGGAAGGCGACAACTACGGCATGGGCGATGGCTCGGCCAAGTTCCGCAACTTCAGCAGCACACTGAACCCGAATAACTACCTCTGGGGCGCGCAGGTCTACACCGACGCAGGCCGCTCGGTTCTGGACCCTGTCACCGGAAACCCGGTTCAGCTGAACTAGTTATCCTTCCACAAAACAAGTGGTTCGCCCCCGAGAAAGGAGTTCCTCGGGGGCACTTTTTTGTCCGAAATTCGTGCACCTGCATCCACTTCGACAGGTTCAAGGGACCGAGTGCTAAAATGGAGTCCACGCGGGCCACATCCCGCCGGATAAGGAACCTATGGCAAACATCGAAGATATTGAAGGCATTGGCCCTGCTTACGCCGAAAAGCTCCGCGAAGCGGGAGTGAAGACCGAAGAAGCTCTGCTGGAGCAGGGTGCCTCCAAGAAGGGCCGCGAAGGTCTCGCCGAAGCAACCGGGATCTCGGAGAAGCTCATTCTGGGCTGGGTAAACCGCGCGGATCTGAGCCGCATCAAGGGTATCGGATCCGAGTACGCCGACCTTCTGGAAGCGGCTGGCGTGGACACGGTTCCCGAGCTTGCGACGCGCAACGCTGCAAATCTCACGGCAAAGATGGCGGAAGTGAACGAGGCGAAGAACCTTGTGCGCACCCTTCCGACCGAAGCCAAGGTCGCCGATTGGGTTGAGCAAGCCAAGGGCCTCGACCGAGTCGTCACTCACTAAGCCTGCGATCGCACGCTTTTCAGCAGCCAAGTTCCTTGGAACTTGGCTGCTTTCTTGTTCAAACATTGCCCTTGCAGGCAAACGAGCAATTTTTCGCCAAGCCCTGTACACTGAGGATTCCGAAGCGTTCAGCGCGGCGGTAACCGGAGACGACAATGGATCAGCTTTTGAACTTGCTCAAGGAGAAAACGGGAATCGACGATGCCACTGCCGAAAAGGTTGTGGGGTTCATCAAGGAACACATGGATGACCTTCCGAAGTTTCTCGGCGGAGACCTGGCGGACAAGGCCAAGGATCTCCTGGGGGGCAACGCAGACGGTCTGCTCGATGCCGCGAAGGGCTTCTTCGGTGGAGACAAGCAAGAGTAGCGGCACACTTTTTGCGTCGCTTCTCTTCAGACATCCGTCTTAACCGGCGAGCCAAGCTCGCTCTCGAGGATTCGTAAACATCATGTCAATGATCTCAGAATTTAAGGACTTCATCAACAAGGGCAACGTCATGGATCTCGCTGTGGGCGTGATCATCGGTACCGCCTTCGGCAAGATTGTGACCGCGTTGGTCGAGAACTTGATCAACCCCGTGATCGGGCTCGCGACTGGCGGCGTGAAATTTGATGCTTGGGGGGTAGAAATCGGCAAGAACGCGGAAGGCGCTCCGCTCCTTCTTGGCATCGGTGCCTTCGTCTCCGCTGTGATGAACTTTCTCATCATCGCCTTCGTGGTGTTCTTGATGGTGAAAGCCATGAACCGCGCCCGCGCTGCGATGGAAAAGCCCAAGCCCGCAGAAGAAGCCGCACCCGCTGGCCCGACGCAAGAAGAGCTCCTTGCCGAAATCCGAGACCTCCTCAAAGCCCGAGGCTAATCACCCCAGCCCAACACCAGAACGGAGCGAAGGATCCCCTCGCTCCGTTCTCTTTTTTTACAGAACTCCGATACAGTTTCACCCCAAAAACCTCATGTGATTGCAGAAAGTTGCACAGGAAGCCGATATTTCTGCTAGGCCGTGACGGTCGATGGGCACTGACCCGTCCGGCGAAGGATAAGAGGTATGGGTCAACAACGCGCGGGGACGCGCAAGTGGTTCGGCAGCGCGCCGAAAAGTCGACGAGCGAAGGCCGTCGTGACGCGCACGCCCGTCAATGCTCTCGAAACGTCGCTCCAAGCAGCAGTTCGCACGGGAGACCACGTCGAAGGGCTTGCCGAAATTCTCCGGCTTGCCGTCGATGATCTGGGGCTTTCCGGCGGCTTTGCCCTCATTCCAGATGAATTCGATTCGGGAACTCTCCTCGCCCAGTGCGCCTATTCTCCGGATGGAGAATTCCCCTTCCCGGAAGCGATTGCCGCCCATCATTCGGTCAGCGGTCAGGTGATCTCCACCCGGCAGCCCGTGATGGTCCGTGGAGGTGAATTCACCGAGGCCCAGCTCCAAGAGTTCGGTCACGGCGTTCTCGCTGTTTTAGGCGTGCCCTTGCTCGGACGATCTCCTCTGGCCTCATTTGATGAAGTTGCAGAGGTTGTTCATGGCACCCTCACCTTCATCAGTACAGATTCCGCAAATGCATTCGATCTGGAGTGCATCCGGCGCGCCGAGAGCTTTGCCCACATTTACAGCCTCACCTATGCTTCCCTGCGGTCGGAGCGATACCGACGCACCACGCTGGTGGACTGCCTCGAGCAGATCTGCATCTATATCGAATCGAAGGATCGCTTCCGAGCCGGACACTCCAGCCGAACCGGACGGATTGCCACGGAGCTAGCCCAGGAGCTGGGCCTCGGTGCCAAAGCCATCGAAGAGCTCCGAATCGCCTGTACGGTCATGGATCTGGGATACATTTCGATCCCCGACACGATCTTGCAGAAGCCAGATCAACTCTCCGACTATGAGTTCCTGATGATGCGGATGCACCCGGTCGTCAGCTACGAACTCTGCCAGAAGCTGCAAATTCCGGACAACATTCTCGCCCTCGTGCGTGGACACCACGAGCGACTGGATGGCTCGGGATATCCCGATCAACTCAGCAACAACGAGATCAGCCTTCAGTGTCGAATCCTCACCGTGGCAGACGCCTACGACAGCATGCGCTGCCCGCGAGCCCACCGCGCCGGCCTGACGGAAGAAGAAGCGATGCGGCAACTTCTGCTCGATGCAGGCAGCCGATTTGATCCCGTGGTGGTGCAAACCCTTCGAACCTTGATTGAGAAGAAGCACTTCAGTCACCTCTACGACGACCTGTTGGCGGCATGAATCATGGGGATGGCAAAGCAAGTTGGACTTGAATTTGGCAGTGGCCTGATTCGCCTTGTGGTGGTGGAGCACCAGCGATCGGGCGAACGCACGCTCGTGTCGGTAGACACTTACTCTCTGCCCGAAGCCATCGACCGAGATGGTCGGATTGTGGACGAGAAAGTGGTGGTGCAGACGCTCAAGCAATGGGCTACTCAACGCAAAATGGTCGGCGCTTCGCTCGTTTTCGCGATTCCCAACGAGAACTGCCAAATCGCCTGGCTGAAGCTGCCGGATGTCAGCGGTTCGGAGCTGATCAGCGTCGCTCGGTACAAGCTCAAGAAGCAATTTCCCCGGATGTCGGATCGTGCCGTCGTCGCGGTCGCCCAGCCGAACGGGCCCGAGCACGAATCGATTCTCATCGGTGCCGAACGGAGCCTGGTGGACGAGCGCGCCAATCTGATTCTCAAGGCCGGGCTGCATCCCGTCGGAGCAGAATCGGAGGCTCAATCCATTCTGCGCGTCATCGACGGACACCTCAAAGGCTCAGGATCGATCCCCGAGCAGGCCTCCGTGACCCTGGTCCATATTGGTCAGGAACGCACTCAGTTCATGGTGGTCAAGGAAGGCCGCCTCAACTTCATGCGCACCGTCAAGGTGGGGCATGAGCGGTTTGAGACTCTGGTTTCCAAGACGCTCGAGTGCTCGCGCGAAGAAGCCCAGGCGCACCTTTTCTCGCCCAACAGTTGGCTGCTCAACCGAAGGATGATCGCCTCAATGAACGAATCATTCGAGCCGATTGACGCCGAGGAGCCGATGGAGTCCCTCACGAAGGAATTTCGGCGACTCATTCACTATTTCCGCTCGATTCACCCGGACCGAAGCTACGCGGGAATCCTCGACCGCATGATCTTGCTTGGTCGAATCACCACGCTGCGCGGCTTTGCACCGTCTTTGGCTGATTTGATCGGGGTGCGACTCGAGCTTTTGAATCCACTCGTGGGGCTTCAGATTGCGCTGGAATCCGATGGATTCCTCTCGCTCCAACAGCAGTCATCGATGTACACCGTGGCTCTCGGCCTGGCTCAGAGCCCTTATGGACTTGTCCCGACCCAAGCCACCACCGAACCACAGGAAGAAGAAACCAATGAGTATCTATGGACACGCCAAAGCGCATAAGCAGCACCTGGAAATTGCCGCCAATCTGCTGACCAGTTGGCACGATGAGCGCGAAAAAACGCGCGCCGCTGCCCGTAAGGAAATGGGCCAGGTGATCGGTGCCCTCGTGGTGGCTCTGGTCGCGTTTATCTTGCTCAGCATGATCGAAGGCGGGATGGATACCAAGCTCACCGCCGTGAAATCGGATCTGACGGAGAAGCAGAAGATCTTGAAGGGAGAAGTCGATACCGGCACACTTTCGGCGGACGACAAGGAAGCCAACCGGCTGCTCAGCAAGGCAACTGCCCAAAATTTCTCGATGCTCCAACAGTTAGGGGTCGCCTTGTCTCGATCAAATCGAGGCATGGCTCTGGATTCGATCCAGGTCGAAAAGGATGATGTCGGCGTGATTGTTCGAGGCGTAGCCGCAGCCGCAGATCTCACCACCGCCTACGAATACACCGCCGATCTCACGGAAGATCAAGAGAACGCGCGGGCTTATTTGACCAATGTCGAACGTCAGCAACAGTGGGGGCCGGACGCGGTGAAGATGTCGTTTGAGCTCGTGCAGAGGAGCATGCTGTGAAGCTCAGCCTCGCGGGTGCGCTCACCCCGAGCAAGCTGCTGATGATCGTCGCGGCCTTGTTCGCCTTTCTGGCTGCCGTTTCCGTACCACGGGTGATCGGCAAGAACTCCGAGCTCGGCGGAACGAGTGCCCAGGCCAAGCAGCTTCAAGTCGAGATCGACGAGAAGTCCAAGATTGAACGTACAGCGGCATTCGAGCGCGGGGCCGAGCAGCCGCTTACCAAGACTGTGCGCGAACTCACACAGTCGGTCGCTGATATCGGAGCCGAGCGGAGCGTCTCGCTCGTCCAGCTCACTAACCAAGGAGGATCGACTCCCCTTGCGATGAAGAAAGGTGCCACCAGCCAAGATTGGGCGACCACACAGGTGGAGTTTGTCCTTGTTGGCACCACCCCGGCGATTTACGCGACGCTCGATGCGATCAATGCCCGAGATTTCCCCCTTGAAATCGTGGGAATCGAGATGCGGGCGGCGACGAACGAGCGCGCGTCGCGCGGTCCCAGCGAAGCGACGATCCGCACAAAAGTGTATGCTCAAGCGGACTAAGTTATGGAGACTAGACGACAGAAGTTTGTACTCGCTGGCCTCAGCGTAGGCGTCGTGGCACTCGCCGCGATCGCGTTTCTCGTCTCGCGACAGCTCGGCCCCGGTGCCGGAGCCGCTCCTGGCGATGAAAAGACCATCGTCGCCGACAACGCCGCTGGTCGCAAGCTCCCCGAACTGAATGGTGATCCTTTCGCGAACAGCCCGGGAGGCGCGAATCGGGCAGGTGGATCGGGCGGTCAGACCGGTATGCCCGGCGGAATGCCAGGCATGGGCAGCGAAACGCCGCAGGGATTCAATCCTTCCAACTCAGGCAATCCCTCTGGTCAGAGTTTCAACCCTTCCAATCCTGGAGGGCTCCAGAGCAATCCGTTGCCGGGGAATCCCCAGGTAAACCAACCAGGAAGACGCCCGGGTAGGACTAATGACCCATCGCATCCGTCACCTTTTGCAGGCAATTTTCCTGGGGGAAATCAAGACTCTCCCGTCCCTCCCTTCAACCCCGCAGGCACCGGAAATGCCGGATCAAGCGGAAGCGGCAATCAGGTGATCAGCCCACCGGCTCCGGAGCGCCCCACTTCTATGCTGCCACCAGATCCCAACGCTTTGAACAACCTTCCTCCGGTGAACTCGCCCGGATCAAATTCCGGTTCAGGCACTGTATCTGGTGGAACCGCAACAGGTTCAGGGGCTACCGGTGGACCAGGCCAGAATTCTGGCTCAACTCCCCCGACATCCTACGACCCGAGTATTGCTCTCATCAACAATCCTCAAGCCGTTAAATCCAACACAATTTCTCTGAAAGCAATCGTGATTTCGGGTGAAGCCGTGGCCTACATGGACATCGCGCGGCAGGGCGTTCGCACCTATCGAGTGGGCAGTGAAGTTGCCCCGAAAACCAAGATCGTTTCCATTACTGCAGATGAAGTGGTGATTAAGAAGGGTCAGAAATCGGTTACAATCTCCGTCGGCAAAGACGGAGCTTTACCGTGACTCTTCTAGGATATGTGATTGCACAAATCCTAGTCCCTGAGGTCACCTCTCCGCCCGCAGTAGACCTGTTGGCACGGAGGCCGCTGGTTCAGGAAACTAGGACAAGGATTGTCGACCCGCGTGACGCCTTTCTCACCAAATCGGTGAACAAGGTAGCTGACGAACAGCGCGTTACGCCACGACCCATACCGATTGGGCAAAGACGTGCGTCGCTCAATGCATCAGATTGGGAACTCTCCCAAGCGCTGAGTGCTTTGAGCAAGCAGACCAACGTCAATATTGTTCTTGCCAGCAAGGACAACCCCAAAATCACCGTGCAACTGCGCGAGATGCCCCTCTTGGATATTTTGCGCGTCCTTGCCGCTGTCACAGGACTACGTTTTGTGCAAGCTGGGGAGTCGTACGTCGTCGCAACTGAGGAAGTCCTCAAGACCTCCTTCCCTCTCGAATACGCCCTTCAATACCCGGCAGAGGATGCGAAAGCAATCGAGCCGAGTGTGGTCAAGCGATTCATCTGCTCGCATGTTTCGGCAAGCGAAGCCAGCCAAACTTTGGCCGCTTTGCTCCCGAAAGATTCGAGACTTCAGATCGCGGTCGCCCCTGCTCCTGGGATCCCAGGGATGGGTGGCGGAGGCGCAACCGGCGCAATTTCCGGCGGCTCTTCATCCGGCGGATCAAGTGCCGGGGGAACCGGCGGAGGCGGAGCAGGCCCGGAAACGGGCGGCAGCGCAACCGGTGGTGCCTCATCCAGTGGAGGAGGCGGAGTCCAAGTGGGCGGCGCATCCGGCGAAGGTCGAATGCTCGTCCTGCGCGGCCCCGAAGATGAGGTGAAAGAAGCCCTCACGCTCCTCAAAGAGATCGACGCAAAGCGGCCCCAGGTCGTGATTTCCGTCGAGATCGTGGACGTCAGCAAGGAACTCCTCAAAGAGTTGGGCCTCAGCTGGAGCTTCGCGAACACAACGCTGACGGAGCGCGCACCAAGCGGGATCGGGTTCGAAACCATCGACCGTTCTGCCTTCTCGGGAACCGGGATCATCAAGGCAGTTCAAACCGACGAAAAATCGCGCATCCTGGCTCGCCCGAGCCTTAGCGTGCTCGATGGACAGTCGGCTTACATTCTCATTGGCGACCGGATCAACTACCCGGTGGTCATCGGTCTGAGCGATAACAACACCCCGGTGTTCGATATCAAGGAAGAGCGCGTGGGCGTTTACTTCCAGGTCGGAGCGAATGTGACCGAAGAGGGAGAAATCGTGATGAATCTGTACCCACAAGTCAGTGCCATCACAGGATTCCTTCAGGTGAATGGTGCGAGCTATCCGCAAGTTTCGACGCGGGAAGCCAAGACGGTTCTTCGGGTGAAATCAGGGCAAACCATCGCAGTCGGCGGTCTGATTCGTGAAGAAGATATTGATCTTTGGGAGAAGGTTCCCTTGCTCGGAGACCTTCCGATTCTGGGTGAACTGTTCAAGCGAAAGCGAACGACCAGAAATGGCTCTGAAGTAATGATCTTCATCACGCCGATAATCCTGGTAGATGAACCAGGATCGGGCGCTCAATGATATCTTGGTAGACGAGGGGTACGTCACTCGTGACGTACTCCATACCGTTCTTGCCGGTCGAGCCGACACTCGCGAATCTGTCGTGGATGTGTTGGTGCGGCAAGGGGCAATTACGCCCCAACAAAAGCTGAAATGTATCGGCCTTCAAACTGGCATTCCCTTTGTGGATGTGCGCAGTATGGAGGTCGATTCTCGTTCAGCCCGTCTCCTTCCGCAAAAAACGTGCGCCCGACTGAAGCTCCTGATCATCGAAGCCAGCGACACCTGCGCCACTGTCGCAATGTCCAACGCGCTTGATCTGGAGGCTATTGACGAAATCTCCCAAGACCTCAATCGAGATGTCGATCCGGTCTGGGCGCTGGAGCAAGACATCAGCGAGAAGATGGTCGAAGTTTTCGGGGCATTCAACGACCTCGAAGATTTGCTCGGCAACAACTCGGGTCTTGACGAAGACATCGAAGTCACGTCTGGAGAAGTCGAGGACAACGACCATGTCATTGCCCTCGGCGAGGGCGGAGAAGGCAGCCCCGTTGTCCAGTTTGTCAACGGACTCTTCATCCGCGCCATTCGGATGCGCACCAGTGATATCCACATCCAACCCGACTCGAAGGGCGTCAAGGTCAAATTCCGCATTGATGGTGTGCTCCGCGACATCATGGAGATCCCTAAGGATGTCCACCGCGCCGTCGTCAGCCGGATCAAAGTTCTCAGCGGGCTCGACATCGCTGAGCGGCGGGTACCGCAAGACGGACGATGCAGCCTGGTGAGCACCGAGGGTGAGTACGACTTCCGTGTCGCCACCTACCCGAGTGTCAATGGCGAGAAGGTCACGATCCGGGTGCTAGATAAATCGCGCGGCATTGTCCCCGTCGAGAAACTGGGTATTGAATCAGACAGTGAAAAGCGGCTTCTCTGGGCGGCCGAGCAGTCTCAAGGACTTGTCCTGGTCACCGGCCCCACGGGTTCTGGAAAGACCACGACCCTCTACGCGCTTCTGCGCCATCTCAACGAAGGCGACCGCCAAATCATCACGATTGAGGATCCGGCGGAATACCAAATGGACGGCATCGTTCAGGCCAACGTGAATAAGGCAGCCGGAATGACCTTTGCTGCAGGCCTCCGTGCCATTCTCCGGGCTGACCCTGATGTGATTCTCGTTGGCGAATCCCGCGACCCTGAGACCGCAAAGACTTCGATCGAAGCGGCACTCACCGGACACTTGGTTCTCACCAGTCTTCACAGCAACGACAGCGCCGCAGCGATCACCCGTTTGGTCGAAATGGGGGTCGAAGAGTTTCTGGTTGCCGCCAGCGTGACTTGCTCCGTTGCCCAGCGGCTGGTTCGATGCAACTGCCCGAACTGCAGCGAGCCCTATAAGCCGGATCCGGAAATCCTAGAGCGTCTCCAACTCCCCAAAGACGGCCAGTACAAGAAGGGTGTCGGATGCGACACCTGCGGTGGAACGGGCTACAAGGGTCGGATGGGTGTCTACGAAGTCCTCAGCGTCACCGGCACGATTCAGAAGATGATCCTCGCCGGCGAATCGAACGTCGCGATCCGCGACAAGGCCCGCGAACTTGGCATGAAGACGCTGATCGATGACGCCGCCGCCAAGGCGGCTGCGGGTCTCACGACTGTGGAAGAGGTCGCGCGGGTCGTCGCGGCGGAGGATAGGAGCTAATGGTCAGCTTTCGCTACGAAGCACTCGATTCCAACGGCGCGAAAGTCTCAGGCGAGCTCAAAGCCAGCGATCTCCACACTGCTGAGTCTCGCCTCGAGGAACGCCACCTTGTCCCCCTTTACGTGGTGGAAGCGAGCGCAGCCAGCGCGAAAGGGATCAAGCCTCTCCCCGCTCCTCGCAGCAATCGCAAGCTCAAAGCAAGCATCGACGAAATCAACGACCTCCTCCGCTCGATGCAGGTCATGGTCAAGGCGGGGGTTCCCATCGTCGAGGCCTTGAACACCATCACCGAGCACGCGAGCTCGCCCACGATGAAGATCATCGCGAACAACCTCAAAACGGACATGCTTGAGGGTCTTTCGTTCGATCAAGCCATGCGCAAGCACCCACTCGTCTTCCCGGACATTGTGTGCGAAATGCTCGCCGCTGCCGACGAAGGCGGACAGTTGGCAAAGGCTCTCGGCGGGGCGATCAACTACATGGAGCAACGAGCCCAGACCAAGAAGGCGGTCACGGGGGCGCTGGTTTATCCCGTGATGCTCTTGAGCATCTGTATCGGCACGTTTCTGATGTTCCTCGTCTTCATATTGCCGACCTTCGGCAAGACCTTTGAAGGTCTCCAGGTGAAACTCCCCGCGACGACAACCTTTCTGCTCGCCCTGGGCGGATTTCTGCAGAAGAACTTCGGCATGGTTTTCCTCGGAACCATCGCCGGGATCGTTGGCCTGAAATTCCTGCTGAAGGTGCCGAGTGTGGCAACCAAGGTGAACGCGGGCCTCTACAGCGCCCCGATTTTCGGCAAGGTGATGCAACAAATGGCCATGGCGCGAACCATGCAAACCATGGGTTCCTTGACCGCAACGAACATCCCGATCATCCGCGCCATCCAGTTCTCCGGCAAGGTTTCGGGCTACCCCAAACTTCGTACCGCAATGGAGGTCGTGGAAGACCGAGTTCAAAACGGTGATTCCGTGGCCGAAGCCATGCAGAAAAGCAAGATCTTCAACCCGATGACCATCCAACTGGTGAGCGTCGGCGAAAAGAGCGGTCAGCTCGCAGATCTGCTCACCACGAGCGCCGAGCAGCTGCACGGCGTCGCCGAGCGCAAGCTCAAAGCGGCTCTGTCCCTGCTCGAGCCGCTTCTCATCTTGTTCATGGGTCTGGTGGTGGGCTTGCTCACGCTCTCGATCCTCCTGCCTCTGTTCACGCTCAACCAGAGCATCAAGTAATCATGCGAACTTCTCGAACTCGAAACAAGGGCTTCACGCTCGCGGAGATGATGACGGCGGTCGGAATCATGGCCGTGCTGACCGCCATGGCCACTCCCTCATTCGTGAATTCGTTCCAGCGCAGCCGCGAAAATGCCTTGAAAAGCGATTTGGCCGTGGTGCGTAGCTCCGTTCAGATGTTCTTCACGGATACGGGAGCGTTTCCGAACTCTCTTGCCGATCTCACCGTGACCACCGCACCGGGCACGGGGCGATCTCGGTCGGGAGCGAGCGTGAACATCGACTTCCGAGACTGGCGAGGCCCGTACCTGGCGACTTTGCCCAGCGATCCGATCTCTGGAAATGCCTTCACCTACTACCCCAGCCCCTCAGGGGCATTCCGTGCGGGAGCCGTGACGTCGTCGATGAGTGGTAATGATTCATCGGGAGTTGCATTTTCCACGTATTAACGCGGTTTCGTTTCGGACACAACTAACCGTTTGAGTAAGGAGAACTATGTCGGGATCCATGGAATTCGATGAACTGCTGCATTTGTTTGGCTCGGCGAGCTCGCTGCCCCAGTTACCGAAGTCGCCGCTGCGGCTCTCCGAGCTCCTCGACAAACCCGACGCGAGCCAAAACGAAATCGAGCAGTTGATCCACTCCGATCCTGCCCTCACGGCTGGGATTCTGCGTGCCGCCTCGTCCGCTCTGTTTGGGCGAGCAAAGCCCGTCACGACCGTACGAGAAGCCGTCATGCTGCTCGGGTTTCGTTCGATGCGTTCGCTTGCCGTCGCCCTGTGGACAAGTGCTCTGGTGAGCGAATCCACTCACCGATCTCAGCTGGATACCGATCGCTTTGCTCGGAACGGCAACTTTGTCGGGGCTCTTGCAAGCCAGCTCTACCGCCGACGATTCTCCGGAGGATCGGGAGGGCGGTGGAGTCACGAGGAGATCTTTGCGGCTGGGGTCTTGCACAATGTGCTCTTCGGCCTGCTTTCCTACGTTGCCCCCAAAGAGTTCGATCGACTTTACGCCATGGGCAAGGACAAGGAGATTGGCCTGACCCAAGCCTTTCTGATGGTGCATGGCCGAGACATTAGCGACCTTGCTCCTCGGGCTTCGGAAGCCCTTGGACTCCCCGATGTCTTCATCGAAACCGTGATGGGAATCGACGACCCAACCGGCACCCTTGAGCTTCGAATCCCGCTCATCCACCTCAACTTTGCTCGGGGCATCGCCGAGGAGCGAGGAATGGGGCTCGTGCCTTGGGCGTTGCCTTGGGCGCCAAGCGAAGAAGTCGCGGATGTCATGGCCCTGGAAGATGAGATCCTTGAGGAGTGCATTGGCGAAGCACGCAAGCTTCTGATTCTCAGCGGAATCCGGTCAGCCTAGTCAGACCGAACTCTCAAATGCACAAAACCCCCGACCACGGAGTCGGGGGTTTTGCTTTGTCCGGCGATTGTGCTGATCAGTTACCCTGCAGCCCAACGTTGAGTCGTGTCCAGCGCAGATCCAGGTTGTTCACCTGACCATCACCGTTCACGTCAGCGTTCGGGTTGAACCGGGGGTCGCTCGGAGCGAGACCGAAGGACGTCTTGATCAGATCCAGATCCGAACCATCGACCTTGTTGTCTCCGTTCACGTCGCCGATTTTCAGCACCACATTCAGACCACTCAGTCCGTTCACGAGGTTGACGCCCGTGATTCGATTGCTGAGGTAGCCCTTCACCTTGATTCGGAGATTCACCGTGCCATCGAGGAAGGTGCCGAACGAGAACGTTCCTTGGGTGGAAATTCCCGTGTTCGTGAGAGGCAACGGGTGCGACTCAAGCACGGCGTTGGTTGTCGGATGCAGGATTTCAAGCGTGCCAGGAAGACTCGCCGGGGTTCCGACAAATCGCTCCAGGCCGACGGTGCCGGTCGCCACCTTCTTGTCCTCCCACGGCTCGCCAACGATTCGCACATCATCCATCGTCACGCCGTCTCGTTGCGCCGTGCCGTCAGAGGTCAGGCGGAACCGCACCCGGGTGAACTCCTGGTTCAGGAGGTTCAGCGACACGGAACCCCACGCCGTTTGCGTGCCGTTGAGCGCGGATGCTCGGGTCCAAGTGGAGCCACCATCCGCCGATTGCTCGATGTTCAGGTAGTCGTAGTTGGTTTCCAGGTCGTACTTGGCTTGCATCAGCAACGCCGGGTCGGCGATGCCACGCAGGTCGATCGTGTTCGTCCCGGTCAGAGCGGTGTTCGCATTGGCCGCGTAGCTCCCAGTTGGGCTATCCGCCCAAGCAGTGACGGGGCTGAACGCATCCGCAACCTTCGCCCAGGGAGTCTGCGCCGAGAAGTTATTGGTTCCCTCGAAGGAATCCGAGAAGACCGGGGTCACGGGCACCATGACGAAGTCGTCGAGATAGACGCCATCGCGCACCACCGAGCCATCAGAAGTCATGCGGAACCGCACGCGCATCGAATCACCATTCACCGCATCCAGAGTGGCCCCATATTGGGTCCAGTCTCGGGCTCCGGTCAGGCGGGTCAGCGTTTGCCAGGCACCACCATTCTTCTGCACTTCGATGTACAAGAAGTCATAGTTCGATTCAAGATCAACCTTGGCTTGGAACTTGAACGCAACCGGGCCGTTGACGACAACGGGAGTGTTCATCACCAAAGAGGTGGAGGCGTTGTTGCCGTAGTTCCCGGCGGGCGAATCGGTCCAGCTTCGGCTACCCGAATACTGCTGGGCGGTCGTGGTTGCCCACGTCACGTCTCCCGTGAACTGGTTGGTCGACTCCACTCGATCGCCCCAAGCTCCGCCTCGCGTGGCGAGCGGGCCAAAGAACGCGGTCGGCGAGACGTTGCCTACGTTGTCTTTCGCACGGACGGCGACATAGCTCGCATCGCCTGGCCAGATACCATTTACCCGGAAGCGGACCCTGGTGCCCGGAGCCGCACTCGGAACGCTCGCGAGAACGGGTCGAGCCGCAGCAAAGTTGGCATCAGTGATCGGCGTTGGACTGACCCGAACGTCGAATCCGTCCACCGGCCCGACCATTCCGTCGTCACCAGGAATCGTCATCGAGAGCTCGAGGACAGTGAAGGCACGGCGTTCCGCAGTCAAGCCTGTGATCGCGCCTGGTGCGACGGTATCGTTGTCCATCGCGTTCAGCAAGTTCGCTCGCTTTCCGTTCGCGACGTAGCTCGAAAGGGCAGGAACCGAATCGCCAAGTGCGATCAGGCGATCAAGAGCCTGGCGAGCGGTCGCCGTGGGATACATCGCCCGGATGACCCCGAGCATGCCCGAGGCATGAGGAGTCGCCATCGACGTCCCACTGTTCAAACCGTAGGTATTCCCTGGCAGGGTGCTGAGGATATCTTCACCCGGCAGGAAAACCTCAACCAGCGTGCCGTAGTTGCTGAAGCTGGACTTTTGATCGTTGTGGTCAGAAGCGGCAATGAACACCACGTTGTCTGCCACGCTGCGGATCGCTTGCCGCGGCGGGTTGGCTTGGTTATTGTTCCCCGCCGAGTTGCAGTAGATGACATCGTCAGCCTTTGCGCGCTGAATGGCATCAACAAGCGCCGTTGTGTAGCCGTCGATGTTGTAGCTCACGCTGATGACGCTGGCACCGTTTTGTCGAGCATAGTCCACCGCGTTCGCGAGAGCGCTCATCCACGGGTTGGCTCCGCCGTAGATGCGCAGAGGCATGATTCGGAGATTCCGTCCAACGCCGGCGACGCCGATTCCATTGTTGATCTCCGCCCCGATTGTCCCGGCCACGTGCGTTCCATGGGAATCCGTTCCTGCCGGGCTTGGGTTGTTGTCGCCATCGGCGAAATCCCAACCGCGGAAGTCGTCCACGAAGCCATTCCCATCGTCGTCGATGCCATTGCCCGCGATTTCGTCCGAGTTGTTCCAGATGTTGCCATCCAGGTCCGGGTGAGCAAGATCGACACCGTCATCGCACACGGCGACGACCTCTTGGGCATGAACCCCCGTGACATCCCAGGCTTGCACGGCATCAATATCCGCATCAGCGGTGCCGCCCGTTTGCCCGGTGTTGTTGAGGGCCCACATCTCCGAGAACCGAGCATCGTTCGGAACATAGTCCGGCTCGAGCAGGGTGTCAAATTCGGCGTATCGAACGGCTGGGTTCGAGTTGAGTTGACGAACCACCTGCTCGACGGTCTGCCCCATCTTGATCGCATCCGGCGACAAGTGCAGAACGGAGAAGTAGCGGCTCGACATCTTGGTGTCCTCGCTGAGGGCGAGGCGACCCATCACCGACTTCTTCACCGACTCGCGAGCCGTAGGATGAAAAGCCACGACGACGTGGGTCTTGGAGTAAATCGTCTTCGGCGGAAGCTTAAATGGATCCGTGCGAAGGGTTGTAAAGTCGAGATCTCTTGGCTGTGCCACGCTTGCAAGCGAGGCCCCCAGCAAGGAAAAGGCAATCAAGGAACGCCAGCTTAGGCGCACATTCAACTTGGGCATAGTCTCTCCAAGGCTCCCAATAGAGCCGAGTGGTTAACCTTTCCATGATAGACGGAAATCCGTCAAATCGGGGTGAGTTGATGCCGGTGATTTCCCCATCCTGGCAAAAAAACGAGGAGCCAGGAAGTGATTCCTGGCTCCTTGCCCCGTACCTGCTCGGCGTGCTTAGTAGGTGATGCTCAGCTTGATGTGGTCGGTCAGAACATCGAACGTCGTGCTGACGCCTCGTCGCTCCGCACCGAGAACCATCACACGAGCTCGGATGGATCCATTCGATCCAACATAGTTCGGAGCGGTCTGTCGACCCACAAGGCCGCCAAACTGGATGTCTTCCGTGCTTGCTCGGGTCGATCCGAGCAGATCCCAGTTGCCGGTGACCACGTTGTACAGATAGATGTACTGAGTCAGCTGGCGACGGGTGACCTTCATCTCGGTATCGAGCTTGATCCGCTTGACCATGGAGGCCGCCACCGGAGAAGCCACTGCGACTTCGTAAGTCACATAGTTTCCTCGGCGAGCGAGAGAGGACGCGCGCATTCCCATGTGCGTATCATCGCTACTCATGATCTGAGCCAGTCCTCCGCCGAGCACCGTACCCATCACCGGGGTGACGGACAGGAGATCCGGGGACACCGTGATCGAGGTGGCGTTAGCGAAGTTCATGCGGCGATTGCCCGGAATGAATCCACTCAGGTTATCAACCGAGTCGGCGTTATCGATCAACCGATCGAGGACTTCGCGTGCGGATTCGGAAGGATTTGATCCCCGAAGCGTTGCAACGACGCCCGCCACCATGGGGGTGGACATCGAAGTGCCGCTCGAGAGCTGGTAGTCGTTTTGCGTGTACGTCGAGAGAATGTCTTCACCCGGCGCAGCGATCTCGATGCGGCTACCAAAGTTCGAGAACCAAGAGAGGTTATCGTTTCGATCCGTTGCGGCGACAAAGATCAGGTTGTCGTGTGCATCGCGCAGGGCGGAGCGCGGCGGTTCGCCTTCTCCGTTGTTTCCGGCCGAGCCGCAGTAGACGACGTCAGCGGCTCCTGCTCGTCCGATTGCATCGCTCAAGGACTGCGTGAACCCATCGAGGTTATAGCTGACGCTGATGACGTCGGCACCATTTTGCCAAGCGTAGTCGACCGCATTGGTGAGAGCCGACATAAAGGGCGCTGGGCCACCGTACATTCGGAGGGCCATGATCTTCACATTCGGACCAGCTCCGGCCACGCCAATTCCGTTGTCAAAGGTAGCGGCGACAGAGCCCGCCACGTGCGTTCCGTGAGAGTCACTGGGAAAATCGGGCATTGGATCGTTGTCGCTGCTCGAGAAATCCCATCCGTGCTTGTCGTCGATGAAGCCATTCCCGTCATCGTCGATGCCGTTCGTCGGGTTCTCGTTGGGATTCACCCACATGCTGTCAGCGAGGTCTTCGTGGGTGTATTCCACGCCATCGTCGCAGACGGCAACGACCGTCTCGTCGGCCGTCAGCACGTTGTCCCAGGCTTCCACGGCGTCAACGTCGGCATCATCGACGCCTCCGCCTTGGCCGGTGTTGTGAAGGCCCCATTGCTCGCCGAAACGAGGATCGTTCGGTGTGAATTCAGGAACCAGGACGGGATCCAGCTCAGCGTACATCACAGCCGGGTGGCTCGCAAGGGAGCGATTCAGTGAGTGAACCGTCATCCCCATCGCCCGACTTCGTGGCGAAATCGTGAGTACCGAGTGGTACTTGCCCGAGAGAATCGGATTGACCGAAAGGCCATACCGCTTCAAAACATCGAGTTTGGTCGCGTTCGTAGTGTTCGGACGGAAAGTGACGACCACGTGATCAAGGGCATACTCCCCCTTCACCACCGGCGGCCGCGTCAGTTGCGAGCCCATCGGGCTCGGCTGGGACGGAACCTGCGCGAGAGCCAGAGAAGTGACAGCAACAAAAGCTGTGACCCCCATCGCTCGGCAGAGGCGATTCATTCGGTACTTCATGAAGGTATCTCCACGCCTGAAACTGGCAAGGTAAGTAAAGTATAGCAAAAGGATTGCCAGAAGGTTCGCAATTATTCCAAAGTGTAATAAAAACAGCCGCTAAACACCGGTTTTCCGTCGCATTTCTGTAAGGATCAATCTCTCAGCCGCCGACAATTGCAGCAGGAACCCTCGTGAAATTGCGAGGCACAGAGATTTTTATGAGTCGATACCAACGTGTCGGAGACTGGCTGATCGAGCGCGGCATCATCTCCGCCGAGCAGTGCTCCCATGCTCTCGAGGTTCACCGAACAACCGGGGGACGATTTGGCGAAGTCCTGATCTCTTTGGGCTATTGTTCCGAGCAGCAAGTGGTCGAGTGCTTGGCTCAGCAGTACGATATTCCCGTCTGCGACCTGGCCAACGTGAAGCCAAGTGAGGCAGCACTCAAGCTGGTTTCGCCCACGTTCGCTCTTTCCCGGCTCATCCTGCCGATTTCGGTCACGCAAACCGAGTTCCACTGTGCTCTGTGCGATCCCCTCGATATCCAAGGGACCGACTACCTGACCAGAGCCTTGAACAAGCGGCTCGTGATCTCGCTCGCCGGGCATCAACAGATTTTCGAGGCGATTGCCAAGCATTACGCCCTCCCGACCGCCAAGAAACAGTCTCCGATCCTTGTGGAAACCGCGACTGAGAAGAAAAAGACTAAGCGATCTACAAAGCCGAGGGCGGCGGGCAAGGTCGATGAGCAGCCCGATCGACGCGAACTCCTCCTCGCCATCGCAGGCGGCGGACAAGACTCTTTGTGGGATGCCTACCAGGACTAAATCTATGTTGACGATTGCGATTACGAGCGGAAAAGGCGGGGTTGGCAAGACCACCTTCGCCGCAAATCTGGCGGCAGCCCTCCAAGAAACCGGCGAACAGACGACGGTTTTTGATGCGGACTTGCAGCTCGCCAACCTCGACATCGTGCTCGGCATCGCGCCGACTCATAACCTCCAGCACGTTGTCTCGGGAGAAAAGACTCTGCGTGAAATCGCGACAACTGGCCCCGGCGGCCTAACCGCGATCACAGGCGCCTCCGCTGTGCCGATGCTGATGCGGGCCGGCCCGAAGAAGCTCGGCCTCTTCATGGAGCAAATCGCCCAGCTGGACGCCGAAACCGACATTTTAGTCTTCGATACTGCGGCGGGACTGGATCAGCGCGTGATGACCTTCATGAAGCTCGCCCAAGAGGTGATCGTGGTCGTCTCGCCCGATCCGACGAGCATCACCGATGCCTACGCGACGGTCAAGACTCTGTTCCGGAAAGATCCCGGAGCCCGCGTCAAGGTCGTGTTCAACATGGCGAATCCGGTGGAGGCGCGACGACTGTTCGAGAGCTTCGAGAAGATCGTTTGGTCTTATTTGAAGAAGCATGTCGACTTTCTCGGTTCGGTTCGGCACGATATGGAAGCAGCCAGAGCAACGCGAAAGCGTCAGCTCTTCGTGGTTGAGAACCCGACGTGCGGTGCCGCGCAAGATATCCGAGCGATCGCCCAAGAAGTCCGCAACTGGAAAGACATCACAATGCTCCGCGCCGGCTAAGGGGACGGAGGAGCCTCCAATCGCCCAGGAGTTCACTCTCCTGGGCTTTTTTGTGACCGAACGGTCTACTTGACCGAACTGGCGTTGTTTCGGGTCATGTGAGGGTTGAATCCGGCGAGAACCGTTCGTTCGTAGGGGTGCCCGGCCGGATTTTCCAGCTCATCGGCTCCGGCATGAAGTTGCACCAGAACCGTCTTGCGCACCTTGTTTGATCGGTTCGGCTTCGATCCGTGCCAGGTCAGGTAGTGGAAGAAAACAACATCCCCAGGCTCCGCCCCGAGCGGAGTCGCGCCTTCCAGTGGATAGGTCTCCTCGATCCAACCCGAGTGCCCCTTGCTGTCATCAATCCGGCCCGCCTTGTGCGATCCTGGATAGACCCGAAGGCACCCCATCTCATCGTTAGCCGAACTCACGTGGATGATCCCCGCGAGCATCGTGTCGAGCTTCGAGGGGAAGTAATCCCAGTCCTGGTGCATCGGGAACGGCGCACCGTTCTCAGCTGGCTTTTGAAAGAGTTTCGAGTGATGAAGAACGACGTCTGGGCCCAGGAGATCAGTGGCCGCCTTCAGGAACTTCTCTTGGAGGAAAGCCTTCGTCCACACGGAAGAATAGTGCTGAACGTTGTGGGTATGAATCACGACGGATCCTGGATCAGCCATTTTCTCCATCACTTCCCCTCCCCACTTGGCGTTGATGTCCTCCCCGCTCGCGACCAACTGCGCCACGATCCGGTCAAAATCGGCCTCCAGCGTGGCAACTTCGTCCGGGGAAAACACACCTTTCACCACCACATACCCTTGCTCGGCAAACTGGCGACCCAGTTCGGAGTCGGGGATCGGAACCGCAAAAGTTGAGAGAGACATGGATCAAGTTTAACCGTTATCACGCTTGAACAGATACCGTCACGGAAATCCGGCTACACTCTTCTCATGCAGATTCAAGGCTACACCGACACCCCGGTCATTCCGGGATCAACGTGGACGGTACACGACCCACGCCGTCCTCAGCCGACGATTGTCCGCCCCGGGCTTCCGGGAGGAGTGCCGAGCGATGCCATTGTGCTGTTTGACGGCAAGAGCCTCGACAACTGGGAGGGCAACGACGGGAGGGCGAATTGGAAGGTTGAGAATGGGTATGCCGAAGTCGCCCCCGGGTCCGGGAACATTCGGTCAAAAATGCAGCACGGCGATGGTCAAATCCACCTTGAGTTCGCAAGCCCAAGTCTCGTTCGCGGCTCCGGGCAGGGCCGGGGCAACAGCGGCGTTTTTCTGCAAGGAATCTACGAGATTCAGATCCTGGATGGTTTTGAAAACCCGGTTTATGCCGATGGCATCACCGGCGCGATTTACGGCCAGTTTCCCCCATTGGTGAATGCGTGCCGCGAGCCCGGCGAGTGGCAGAGTTACGACATTGTCTGGCGCGGCCCAGTCTTCGAGGGCAACCGCGTCCTGCGCCCCGCGATGGTGACGGTGCTCCACAACGGCATCGTGATCCATCACGCCCAAGAATTGCAGGGCGAAACCAGGCATAAGGAACTCGCAAGCTACACCCCTCACGGTCCAACCGGGCCGCTGGTTTTGCAAGATCACGGCGATTTGGTGCGATTCCGAAACATTTGGTACCGACCGATCCAGTTTTAATCTTCGAGCAATAGAGCCTGATTAGTCCACAGAGCTTTCGAGCTGGCTGATTGCTTTTTGGATCACTTGGTCTGGAGTAAGTGCTTCACGCCGGTACTCCCGGATTGATCTCGCCCCGGTTCGCTTGGAGAGTCGCTCGCCACTTTCGGAAAGCACCAACGGATGGTGAAGATATCGGGGCTCGGCGAGGCCAAGAATCTGCTGAATCAGGCGATGGATTCCCACGGCAGGCAGCAGGTCGCGGCCCCGAATCACAAGCTCAATTCCCTGATCCGCATCGTCGACCACGCAACAAAGATGATAGCTAAACGGCGTGTCGCGACGACCCAAGATGGGATCGCTGGCCTGATCCAAGGCAGCAGGCGTCCGGACCCCATCGGCGGACAAAAAGCTGGGCGCGCCATATCGAGCAACTGCCGCAGCTAGATCAAGCCGCCACACATGCGGCTCGCCGATATTCACGCGGTTTCGCGCACTCTTGGCGACAATCTTCTTGCACGTTCCGGGATACGGACTTCCGAGCGACATCACGCCATCGCTCTGAGGGGCCGAGCCAAGGCGCTCTAGCTCCTCTTTGATCTGCTTGCGCGAGCAAAAGCAGGGATACATCAAGCCGGACTGCTTGAGTTGATCCAGAGCTTTGCCGTAGAGCGCGCCCCTCGATGACTGCCGCACCACATCCTCACTCGGCTCAAACCCCAACCAGGCAAGATCCTCTAGCAGATCCACCTCGAATTCCGGCTTGCTCCGGGCGTCGATATCCTCTATCCGGAGCAAAAACGAACCGTCTCCCTTCTCCTGCCAGTTTCGCCAAGCCGAGTACGCATGACCCAGGTGGAGATGTCCGGTGGGGCTAGGGGCAAAACGAACACGCGGCACGATCCACAGAGTGAACCCCACCGCGCGTGTTCCCGACCGCCAGAGCCTTATCGACCGCGTCGAAACTTCGCGAGAATCTGATTCCCGCGCGAGAGTTGGAGCTGGTCTTTGTTCACCTCGGCCCGGTTTGCCCGACCAAGCATCGAGATGAAATCAGTCTCCAGGCGCATGCGTTCCTGATCCGCCCCGATCATCGTCATCGCTCCGACATCGACCTGCAAAGTCTCGCCCGAGACCTTCCAGCTTCCCCCGAACTGATTCACTCCACCGTGACCGAGAAGCTCATTTCCCTGCGACCGAAAAGTCACATGAGGGCGCCCTTGGTTGTTCCGCACCGACCGACCATTCAGTTCGGTCAGCTCCCACTTTTGGTCGGCATAGTTCACCTGAGTTTGCGTCTGGCCCGGATTGCCGTTTCGAACCAGGGTGAGCTCCGTACGATTTCGCCCATTGGTGATGACGGCAACTCCTTCCGAAGTCCGGAAGAGCACCTCACCCCGATCGCGGATTTCGGCGCGGAGGATGTAGTCTTGCCCCTTTTCGATGCTGCTCAGTTGATACGGCATCATAAAGTGGATGGGAACTTGCTTCCGTCCCAGCGACATGGTGAGGCTGGTCACCGGCTGCACCACACCTCGCGAGGAGCGGCTGATCGTGAGAGCAAGCTCAGCGGTTTCAGGGAGTGCGATGCGCTCGCGGTACGTCACGGTGCCACTGATCGAACCCATTTCCGCATCGGCGGTTTGGGCGAGGGCCACGGCCAAAATCGGAATCATCATGCTTCTGAGATGGACGGCCCAGAAGCTCGCGAGCTTCATCAGGCCCAGGATTCAGGGAGCGAGAGCGAGGGCCGCAATCTCAAGATGCGCCCCATAGTTAAGTTCAGGCACAGGTACCACAGCGCGCGCTGGCTTGTGATCTCCCACCCACTCTGCGTAAAGCCGGTTGAACTCGGGCCACAGGGAGAGACTTGTCACGTAGACCGTCACCTGAAACAGAGAATCTCGGGTGCAACCCACGGTCGCGAGGATGAGATCAATGTTTGCAAAGACGGCCCGCACTTCCGACTCAAAAGAATCGAGCACGGGTTGACCCTGGGCATCGAGAGGCAGTTGTCCGGAAATCGCCACCAATCCTGCCCCCATCGTGGCAGGAGAGTAGTGCCCTTTCGGTGTCGCAAGCCCTGGCACTTCGGAAATCAGAACCGGTTTCATGCGGCGCAGGATACACCGTCCTGACGAAAAACAAGGGCTGGCCCGACGGGCAGCGAGCACGACCCCTGTTTTCGAGAAGCTCATCGCGAGCTAGCACGTTGCGCGATTTTTGTTCCACGGCATGAGACCAAGGATCGCACGCATCGGGCAGAGTCCGGTGAGCGCATCCAGCATCAATCCGAACGCGGGCAAGGCGGCGAGCCAGATCCAGCCAGGATTCACATTCATCGCAAGAGCCAGCGAGGCGATGAGCATCAAACCGGCCGCGAGATGAGTTTGCCGGTCGATCGACATCGGCTTTCGCTCCGGCTTTTCCAAAGGAAGCCCAGCCGCGCGCCAAGCGGCGGTGCCACCCGTCACGTTCACCGCCGGGATTCCCTTTTGTTCAAGAACCTGGGTCGCCATGGCGCTCCGATGCCCGCTCTCGCAGACGACCGCAACCATCGGAGCCTCGATGCTCAGCGGTGCTCGGCCCACAGATCCAAGGCTGACGTGTTGGGCACCCGGGATGTGTCCCGCCCGAAATTCCACGCCGGTGCGCACATCGAGCACGGCAACTTTTCCTTGCGCGAGTTTCTTCTCCAGATCCTGAACGGACATTTGCTTCATGGTCTTGTCGTTTGAGAGTCTGCGCGAGTGGCTCAGGATTCAACTTTCGGGACCCGGAATCCTTTTCTCGCTTCAAGTGCCTCTCCCGTTCAGAAAACCATGAAGTGCGTACGTACCGTGTCCCCCAGAGCGATGATTGTCGCAAGCCTCGCCGCGCTTGCGCTGGCGGGCTGTCAGCCCAAGGCCGAACACCACGCCGGGGCCAAGCACGAAGGGAAAAACGTGCAGGCGGCGACGATGGTCGTCGAGGAAGAGACCCTTGCTGGAGTCTTCGAAGCCACAGGCACGGTGCGCCCTCTGTATGAGGCCGAGATCTCCGCGAAGATTCTTGCGAAGGTGCTCAAAGTCAACGTACGACCAGGCGAAGTTGTGCAGAAGGGCCAGACGCTGGTCAGCTTGGATGCTCGCGACATGGCCTCCGCCCTACGCATGGCGGAGGCTCATCGTCAGAGTGCCGGAGTCGCGGTTGGCGCCGCTCAGACCGCTGCGGCCATGGAGCGAGAAACGAGCAAATCTCGAATCGCCCAAGCGGAAGCCGCCGCGACTCAGGCACGGGCGGGTCTTGCCGCCGCCGAAGCGCGACTGGATCTTGCCCTTGCTGGACCTCGGAACCAGGAACGCGAGCAGGCCCGACTTGCGGTCGCCCAAGCCAAAGCGCAGCTTGACCAGGCCGAACGCGATCTGGAACGCAGCAAGCGACTCTACGAAAGCGGAGCCATTTCTGGTCGTCAGCGTGAACTCGATCAGACCACGTATGACATTGCCAAGGCCCAGTACGATCTTGCCGTTCAGGCCGAGAAGATCGCCGCTGAAGGCAACCGTGAGCAAGATATCCGTGCCGCCAGAGAAGGCGTGGCCCAAGCCAAGGCCGCTGTCAAGCAAGCCGACGCCGCCGTGCAATCAGCGAAAGCCGCGGCAATGCAAACCAAGCTCCGCGAGGATGAAATCCGCGCCGCTCGGGCCCAGGCCAATCAGAGTTCAGCTGCGGTGGATGCGGCGCGAACAAACCTGAGCTTCTCTGTTTTGTCGGCTCCCTTCGATGGGCGTGTGGTCACGCGAATGGCGGATCCTGGCGCGATGGCCTCGCCCGGGTTGCCGTTGCTGAAAATCGAAGGCGGAGGATTCCGACTCGAAGCCTCGATTCCTGAGAAGCTCCTAGCCTACGCCTCGGTCGGATCGAAAGGTCAGGTCAAGCTCGACGCTTTGCCCGGGGAAACCCTCGGAGCTCGAGTCGTTGAGGTGATCCCACAAGGCCAAGGACAAAGCCGGACCTTCATTGTCAAATATGCCCTTCCCGAGGTTCCGGGTCTGAAAAGCGGCCTCTTCGGTCGGGTGGAAATCGCGCGGTCGGGATCGACGGGGATTCGCGTTCCCGAATCCGCGACCTGGACGAACGAGGGTCTGGACTACGTTTGGGTGATCCAGGATCGCAAGGCGCATCTTCGGATCATCACGGTGGGTCGCCGAGAAAACGGGCTTGTCGAAGTTCTGAGTGGGCTCAAGACAAAAGAAGTGATTGTCACGACGGATCGAAATTCTATCGCCGAAGGCGACACCGTGGAGCCGAAGAACCGATGAAACTGGGCATTGCCGGACGCATGGCGGCAGCATTCGCCAACAGCAAACTCACCCCGCTTGTCATCATCGCTTCCATTCTGCTGGGACTCTTCGCCGTTTCCCGCACGCCGCGCGAAGAAGAGCCGCAGATCATCGTGCCGATGGCGGATGTCATCGCGACGCTCCCAGGAGCTTCCGCCGCTGACGTCGAGCAGCGTCTCAGCGTGCCCATGGAGAAGCTGATCTGGGAGATCCCCGGCGTGGAGTACGTTTACACCACGTCGAGTCCGGGCCGAGCGATGTCCGTGGTGCGATTCATGGTCGGCCAGGACGAAGAGCGAGCGATGGTGCGTCTGCGCGAAAAGCTCTTCTCCCACATCGACAGGATGCCTGCCGGAGCTTCAGCCCCGATCATCAAGCCCAGATCGATTGACGACGTTCCCGTGTTTGCCCTCACGCTTCACAGCGACAAGGTGGATGCGGCCACGCTCCGTCAGATCGCCTCTCGGGTCGAGCGGACGATCAAATCGGTGCCGAATGTCAGCGAGACGATGGTCATTGGCGGCCCGCGACGAGAGCTGAGAGTTCAAGTCGATCGTGCCGCCCTCTCGGCCCGCGGGCTCGGATTGCACGATCTTCTTGGTGCGCTCCAAGTCAGCAACCAGAGATCCGATGCCGGGCTTCTTTCGAGCGGAAACCAGGAGGAATCAATTCGCGTCGGCGACTTCTTCCGAGACGCCAACCAAGTGCGCGAAACCGTTGTCGGAGTCGTCGAGGGTCAACCAGTCACCGTTCAAGAAGTCGCCACCGTCATCGACGGCGGCGGCGAGCCCGTGGACTACGTGTTCCACGGCTACGGCACGGCTCACGCAAACGGGGCACGTCCAGAAGTCGAGCCAGCGGTCACGATCAGCGTCGCGAAGCGCAAAGGCACCAATGCAATCGACGTCGTGAGCGCGGTTCGTGCGAAAGTCGAAACTCTGAAAGGTTCGGTCATCCCGAGCGACGTAGAGACTAGCATCACCCGAGACTACGGGGCGACTTCGGCCGAAAAGTCGAACGAACTTCTCTTCCACATGCAGATCGCGATTGTCTCGGTGACGGCTTTGATCGCGTTAGCCTTGGGCAAAAAAGAAGCGGTCGTTGTTCTCATCGCCATCCCAGTGACACTCGCCTTGACCCTGCTGGTCTTCTACCTCGTTGGCTACACGCTGAACCGGATCACTCTCTTTGCCCTCATCTTCAGCATTGGGATTTTGGTGGATGACGCGATTGTCGTGGTCGAGAACATCGTCCGGCATCTGAGGATGCCGAGTGCGGCGGAACGAGGGGTTCTGCGCACCGCCATCGAAGCCGTCGATGAGGTCGGCAACCCGACGATTCTCGCGACCTTCACCGTCATTGCGGCGATTCTGCCCATGGCCTTCGTCGGCGGCCTGATGGGCCCGTACATGCGACCGATCCCCGTCGGGGCTTCGGCGGCGATGATCTTCTCGCTTCTGGTCGCATTCATCGTGACCCCGTGGGCAGCGATTCGCTTGCTGAAGTCTGCCGGGAAACACAGCGGTCAGGGCCACGATGAGGAGAATCCCGACGATGTGCTGACCCGGCTCTATCGCAAAGTGATGACCCCACTTCTGCGAAAACCCGGCACCCGATTCGTCTTCTTCGGGGTTGTCGGCGCACTGCTTCTCGGATCAATGGCCCTGATTGGCATCAAAGCCGTGACGGTGAAGATGCTCCCGTTCGACAACAAGAACGAGTTCCAGATCATCGTAGATATGCCGACAGGAACGACGCTGGAGGAGACCCTCTCGGCCACTCGTCAACTCGCCGATGTCGCAGCAAGCTCCGATCAGGTCGTGGACTACCAGGTCTACGCCGGAACCGCCAGCCCGTACAACTTCAATGGATTGGTGCGCCACTATTTCCTTCGCGATGCCAGCTATCAGGCGGACATCCAAGTCAACCTCCTGGAGAAGCACCATCGATCAGTGCAGAGCCATGACGTGGTGAAGAAGCTCCGCCCGGCCCTTGAGGTGAAGGCACGCGAACTCGGGGCGCGGATCAAGCTCGCGGAGGTGCCCCCTGGACCGCCCGTGCTTCAGACCCTCGTCGCAGAAGTTTACGGCCCGGATCACGCCACGCGCATCGAAGTGGCCGCGAAGGTGAAACAGGTTTTCCAATCCACCGAAGGCGTCACTGATGTTGATTGGTACGTGGAGGATGACCAGCGCACGTTCCAATATGTGGTTGATCAGGAGAAGGCGGCTCTGGTCGGCGTCAGCGTCGAGCAGGTGAACCAGAGCCTGTCCACTGCCCTCTCGGGGGCTCCCGTGGGACTCCTTCACGACCCGAACAGCCGCGAGGATGTCCCAGTCAAGGTGCAGCTCGACCGTGCCTCGCGAAGTGGCCTCGATCGCCTCGATCAGGTCGATGTTCGCTCCATGAGCGGCGCGCTGGTTCCTCTCTCCGAGCTTGTGCGCTGGGAGGAAATCCCGACGGACAAGAGCCTCTACCGCAAGAATCTCCTGCCTGTCGCCTACGTGACGGGAGATGTCACCGGGCGGCAAGAAAGCCCGGTCTATGCGATTCTCGCCATGAACAAGGCGATTGAAAAGCTCGATCTACCCGGCGGCGCGAAGCTCCAGGTGCTCTCGACTCACCTCCCTGAAGACACCCGCAAGCCCGCGATGAAGTGGGATGGCGAGTGGCACATTTCCTACGAGGTGTTCCGCGACCTGGGGATCGCCTTCGGTGCCGTGCTGATCTTGATCTACATCCTCGTGGTGGCGTGGTTCCAGGATTTCAAGACCCCGCTCGTCATCATGGCCCCGATCCCATTGACTCTCGTCGGAATCTTGCCGGGGCATGCGCTGATGGGGGCGTTCTTCACCGCAACGTCGATGATCGGCTTCATCGCTGGCGCGGGGATCATTGTGCGAAACTCGATCATCTTGGTCGACTTTGTCGAGCTGCGCCGCTCTCAAGGATCGAGTCTCGAGGACGCGGTGATTGACGCGGGAGCCATTCGGTTCCGTCCCATGCTGTTGACGGCCGCTGCGGTGATCGTCGGATCATTTGTGATCCTGTTCGACCCGATCTTCCAGGGGCTCGCGATCTCCTTGATGGCAGGTGAGATCGCCTCGACCTTGCTCTCCCGACTCGCCGTTCCTGTTCTCTACTACATGAGCGAAAAGAAAGGAGATGCCAAGAAAATGGCGGCGTACGCGGCGATGAGAGAGACGTCGACCCCAAACTAGCGCCTTGCCTTCGCGGGGACTTGCCACTGGCCGAGTCCCCGCAGACTATCCGCCCCCCTCAAGAAGAAGTACCGAAAACACCCACCCGCGTTTATACTGGGAGATATGAGACGAGCCGCCGTACTTCTTGCTGTCCTCTCACTTGCCGGAGCCTCTATGGCTCAGATCTATCGACCAGGCTGGACTTCGGTGATGAACGGCAAAACCGAAGGCGGAGAATACGGCGCGTCCATTGCCCTGGATCCGATGGGAAATGTTGTCGCTCTCGGCTCGACGGCGCCTCGCGAATCCGGCGCACTTCGGCGCGATCTCTTCATGCGCAAGTTTTCGCCGCTCGGCCAAGTGCTGTGGGAAGTCCGGCTGGATCCGACGAAGAAGAAAGTCGACGACTGGGCTCACTCGGTGGTCTCGGCTCCGAATGGGGATCTGTTTGTCTCCTCGGCCGCTCCGCTCCCGAACCAGGATCGCTTCGTGATGTCTCGGGTCAGCGGAGCAAGCGGCCAGATCATGTGGTCGCAAATCTTGGACACCGGTCAGGATCGCGCGACTCCCCGGCACCTGATGGTCGATCCCACGGGCGGCGTGATCCAGGCCGGAGGCGTCGGGTCGAACGCGCGCGGCGGACTCCTTGCCGTGAAGTGGTCGGAGTCCGGAACTCCCGTCTGGACGACCCGGTTCGCGGGACCTCAAGGCGACTCGGAGTGCCTGGGGGCAGCCGTGTCCTCCACCGGCGAAGTTGCCCTCACCGGCTACATCACCACCGCTACGTCTGGTCAAGACTTGGTAGTTGGCCTGATTTCGCCCGGCGGGACTCTCTCGTGGCAGAAGTCATTCTCCGGGAGCGAAGGGTTTGGTCGCGATAAAGGCACGGCCGTCACGTTTAGCCCGAACGGCGAGGTCTGGGTCGCCGGGGAGTTCTATGTTGAAGGATCGGTCAGCTACCTAACCCTGCTTCGCCTGAACAAAGCCGATGGTCGTGAGCTTGGCCGGACGATCATCAGCACTCCGCGCGGCATTGCTGGAGCGGCTGCTGGCATCCATCCGACCGCTGGTGGCGTTCTCGTTGCGGGGCAGCTTTACGAGATCACCGCCAATGGCACCGATCTCGCCCTCGCGAAATTCTCATCCACCGGCGAAAAGATGTGGCACACCCTGGTGAATGCAGGCGAGAAAACGGAAGAACTCGGCCGTGCCTTCGCGGTGGACTCCTACGGAAACGCTTACATTGCCGGAGAATCAACCGTTCGGAATCAGATGGGGCTCACTCTCCTCGGGCGCGTGAACCGTGACGGCAAGCTGGCCTGGCAACACAAGAACGATCAGACCGATTTCCGCAGCCATCCAGGGCAGATCTTGGTGGATTCGATCACGGGAAATGTCTATGTGATCGGATCGCCGGATG
Organism: Armatimonadota bacterium; assembly: GCA_020161505.1. Classification (GTDB taxonomy): domain Bacteria; phylum Armatimonadota; class Fimbriimonadia; order Fimbriimonadales; family Fimbriimonadaceae; genus UphvI-Ar2. Next base: position 59,108 of record JAIUNY010000015.1, read on the forward strand.
GTGGCGTGACATCGCGATTCTCCCTCCAAGCTTTCTTCCAATCTCCTACCGCAAGTGGCGATAGCTTCACCACGCCTTCGGACAAACCTCTTGCCATCGAGGCCGGGAGCGGCGTGAAATCGAACGATATCTTCGGCAAGCTCGCCACGGTGGAGTTGGTGACTCCTCCCAAGGAAGGCACCCTCGCGCTGACCCCTGAGGGCGGTCTGACCTACTCGCCAGCGAAGGACTTTGTCGGGAAGTCCACTTTCCGATATCGACTGACTCGCGAGGGGCTCGCGCCAAGCGAAGCCGACGTGGTCATCACGGTGACGAAACCTGTGCCTCCGCCTAAGTGAGGCTGGGATACACCGGCCCTCGGCGCGGCTGGAGCTTCGAGCCGTGCAAAAGGACACCCTGCAGCGCATACCAGACGGTTCAACGCACCGGTTCTCAGGGTTCGAGGCGCCTTGCTCAGTGAGTGAAGGAGCGAACGCGAGTGAAGGAACGGCGCATTCGCGGGAACTCGGGGACTATTACATAATGTAATATCTTTTCATGAGCCTCGCTACCTGCGCCCTTCTGCTGGCTACCCTCACGACGCCTGCCTCTCCCTCGGGGACACTGTTCGTTCTCAACAAAGCCGAAGACTCGGTGACCCTGATCGACTTGAAGACCGGCCAGAACCGAGCGACGCTGAAAACAGGCCCCGATCCGAACGAGGCCATTGTCTCGCCGAACCAGAAGCTGGTAGCGATAACCGACATGGGCCGGGGGCCGTCAAGGCCAGGCAACACGATGACGCTGGTCGATGTCGCGCAAGGCAAAGTGAGCAAGACCATCGACTTGAGCCCCCATGGCACGGCGCATGGCATCGTCTGGCTCAGCGATACCCGGCTGATTTTCACGAGCCACAACACGGATACGTTGAACGAGCTCGACATCGAGAGCGGCAAGATCATCCGCACGATTCCGACCGAACAGAAAGGCACGCACCTCGCTGTCATCACCAAGGATCAGAAGCGGGCATTTGCCGTGAACGCCTTTTCCGGCTCCGTGACGGCGATTGATCTGGACGCCGGCAAGGTCATCAAGCAGATTCCTACCGGAAACCGCGCCGAAGGAATTTCGCTGTCGCCAGATGGCAAATGGGTGGCCTGCGGAAATGTGGGAGCAAACTCCGTCTCCATCATTGATACGACGAACCTTGAGGTCGTCCATACGATGACCGAAGTTCAGGGCCCGATCCGCACCCTTTTCACGGCGGACGGGAAGCATCTCTTGGCTTCGAGCATCCAGGTCGGCCTTCGCGTCTTCGAAGTCGGGTCGTGGGCCTCCAAAGCAACAATCAACATGACCGCGCCGGAATCTGGCGTGAAGGTCGGCGAGAGTGCCCCGATCGCCCCGATGAATCTCTGGCAGGCACAGAACGGATTGATCTACAACGTTTTGGTCGCTCACAATCGTGTCGTCGAGATCGACCCGACGACGTGGAAGGTCACACGCGGCTTCGCCACCGGGCAGGTCCCGGACGGGATCTGCGTCGCGGAAGGATAGATACCAGAGTCTCCGGACTGGCCCAGAGTGCTACAGACGGCTCCGGAGAAATGCCTTAGGATTCAATCACAGGATTCGCCAGTTCGTATTGAATTTTGCCCTCGCTTGCGTACTTGCCGAGCAGAATTTGCACCGCATTTGCTCGATCGGCGTTCTCACAATCGAGGGCAATCAAGTACTCTGAGGATCTCTCGATCAGGCACCCGCACTCTTGGCACTGCTTCACGAGGTTCGCCTTCTCCAGGGGAGTGGCGTCAGCCATCCACACCCGAATCGTGATCCGCCCAGATGACGAAAGGATCCGAAACGAGCCGCTGGGCAGCTTTTCAAACTGATCCCCGAGCGAAAGGCCGTAGAGGAAAAAGGGGATGCAACACAATACGTGAGAGCCATCCTCTTGCCGAGCCGTCCAAACCTGTTCGAACTCGCCTGGACAAGCTTCGGCATCGACCCATAACTGAAGTAAATAGTTCGATCGATCTCGCCATACCGAGGATGGGTGAACCAGGAATTTACTCATAGTCTCTCTAGCGTTCTGTGCCGGCGAAGATCAGGAACCATCAAGTTGTTGAGTGCGCTGACTCAGCCCTCAGACGTCTTAGCCAACGGGCGAGACCACAATCTTGAAGTCAACAAATTCTGACATATCATTGCACCAGACGTTGCACCTCAATCGAACGCTCTCAAAAGGGTCGCTTCCTTCGAGAATCTGAACTTCCATACCAGGCAGCCACCAATTCTGCCCACCTTCTAGTCTCACCAGATACATCCAGAATCTTGATTCCGCGCCATGGAGCGAGACCCTGAAGCGCCCACGTCTCCCCCGCGCTGAGCATTCGATCATCACAACCCAACATCAGAGTCGAGACACTTCACGTCGACGGTGACTCCTATCGCAAACTTGGCTCGGGTGCGGACTTCTTCCACGAGAACGTCGATGTACGCATCCGAATTGAGCCTAAACTCTAGTGACTGCATTGCGGTTTACCCATCTGCAAAATCGAATCCTATCTCGCTTGGCGGCCTTGGCCACCTCCGCCTAACCTTACCGCCTCACTGAGCAAAACAGATCGCCTGCTCCTAGTACTAAGGTTGAACTCGAAGGGCTCTTCCAAACTGAACTCATGATTTCGGCTGTCACCATCAGGTTTAGTACGCAATTTGATCAATTCGGTATGCGGATACCCTGTATCATGCTTACTACAGATGTCAGCAGACTGTTCACCCCTCTTCCGCCATGAGCCGGGGATAGTAAACCCACCAGAAGAGGAGCGAGACAAACACCAGCGGGGCATGAATCACTAGGACTGTCAGCTTCTCAAAGGGTTCAAAGGGCCCACGCGACACTCCACTCATCGCCTGGAAGATCGCGAGGCTCATGCCAGCCGGGCTAAAGAGCAATCGTACGGGAGGAATCGGAGAGGCAGAACAAGGCTTCCCGTTCCTCCTAGATCTTCCACAGAGATACACGTAGAGCATGAAACGAAGATCTATGCAAACCCATCCAAGTAGGCCAAACAATATCCTTTCGATCATTCTTGATGTGATCTCTAGTATAACCGCTGGCCCGTGAAGCGCTTTCCTAGCTCGGTCACGCCGAGCAGGACCAAGGCAACCGTATCGACAATCGCCCTTGTCAATGCGCCCTTCAACCGGCCCTCCAGAATGTGGCGCCAACAAGTAGTAAGCCCCGTTTCAACCAAACGAGAGTCGCTCCACCAATGGGAGATCTTCACCCTTTCTCTCCTTTGAGGGATGGTAGGGTGCCGCTCCGAGCCAGCCACCGATAGCGTCATCGAGTCCGACATATCACCACTCGATCTCCACTGGCCAGCCGATCTCTATGCGAAATGCCTCTCCGGCGACCAATCTTCATGCACTCCAAACCTCGCCAGATGTCACGTCCCGAGCCAAACCATCACCAAGAACCGGCTAAATCCCGCCAAGTGCGATGCTCGTGATGCGGGACTCAAAGTCGTAGCCAAACGATGTCAAGCGTGTAGCGCGAGCGGTCGGCATGGTGCGACCCGCCTCGCCAAAGGTAGTTTTCCGAAGATCCACATGGGACTGGAATTCGCGGCACGTTGCCACCATTCAGCCTATCTCAGAACCATATCAAACTGTGTTATGGGATTGATAGTTCTTACCACTGAAGTGCACACTTAAAGCCGACGGGCGCCGCAGAGACTCGAGTTGCGACAGTACTTGCATCATTGCTAGCAGCAGATTGTGCAACCTGTAAGGTTCTTTCATGCACAGCCGTTCCTGGTAGCACAGACAGTAACGACTGCAGCTTCTCTGCGCACGCGTGAAGTCTTCTCACGAAAAGTGAGCTGATCGCGGAAACGCAAGTCTTCCATTTTAACCTAGCACTTATCAAGCGAGCTGATGGCCGCGAAGGAGTATTCAAACGCAACCTACTTTTCAAAGTGGTGAGAAAGCGCCTTTGGGAAATCTTCAATTGCAAGCCGGTTGAAATAGGCAGGGCACTCGCGAGTACCCAGAAGAAGTTCTTGCAGTTGGCTATAGCTAAGCCCTGAATCACCACTTGCCCTGATCCAATCGGGAGACAGTGGAAGATCACGCCAAGATGCAGGACTTACCCTGGGCCCCTTTGGCGGATACACAAAGCTTCGATAGCGTGGAGTAAGATCTGCCAGATACTCAAAGTCTGTATCCCCGATACTTCTAGCATCATTGATCTGAATAACCTCTAGTTCAGCCAGTTCGAGCAGAACTCTGAGGCTGGGGAGATGGCCCACCGCAAACAATCTCAGCTCGCGGAGTTTAGGCATCATCCGCAGGAAATCGAGTGAATTCAGGCCACGCATGTGCGAGATATCCAGAACCTCAAGAGAGCTCATTTCCGAAAGAAATGTCTTAGGATCGCCTCCTAGCACACATAACTTCAGGGCTTTCGTTTTGCTTAAGTCAATAGACCCCACTCCGCTAAATCCATGCGTTCTCGAGAATCCCCTGAGCTTATTTAGATGAAGGGTATCAATGGTTCTACAACTGGAGAGAGCCTGCAGGCTCTTCATACTACTCCTGTAAATCACCAGGGACTCCCAGTGATCGCGTCGCTGGATCATATCAGCAACTGAATGCTCATGATCTTCTATCCAGGCGGACTGTACCAGGGGGAGATCCGGGATACATTGGCTCTCGGAGCCTGCATTTCTCCAACCAAGCCGCATGAGATTTCGATGTGACTTCGATGAAAGATACCGTAGGCCACGGCTCGGGATATGTATACACTCCAGAGACCTCAAGTCCTGCAAAACTTCACATTCGCAAATTTCTTCTGGGTCTATGTAGTCCAGATATGTAAGCCACGGGAAGTTCCGGAGAATCGATGGCTGAGAACCTCTCTGCCTTTCGGCCTTCCCATCAATGAAATAGATCCCTGCCACGTCGGTTCGTGGCAGGCTTTGCAGTGCAACCGCTTTCTGCGGTGTAAACAGATTGTGAGTCGCTCTCAGATACACGGAAACATTACTCCTCATTGAAATCTAGCATTCGCTATATCCTCCAAGTGCGGAAATCGCTTTTTCCATTCATCCTGCAACTCAGGACGTCCTCCGATGGGATCTCGCTGGTTGAGATTCGTATCGGATTTCGCGCCACCGAAGAACTTATTCAACAGCCAACTCTCGAAGCTCTCCCGTTCTGCCTTCGTGCTTCCCTCCATGGGGAAGAAGTCCATCGCTGTTTGCGTCTTATCCTGACCGGCAGCTGGAGGGTCTCGCTTCTCGACTCTTCCGCTCTGGCCAGTGTATGTCAAGTCATCTTCATACTTACGAACGTACACTCCAGCACCCTGCGGCTTGCAGTCATTGTGAACCCAGAGGATTTCTTCGCCTGCGTCAACGAAGTAGGTATGGGTACCTGCAACCTCAAAATTGTAGACCGTCGTAGGCTCGCTCAGCCGGACGATTTCAGAGATTGTAACCGGTTCTCCAGCAAGGTTTGCAACCGTCTGCCCGACCCGAAGCTCGCCCGCCTCTACCCAATCGCCTTCATCCAGGAAGAATGGGTGTTCAGAAGTCGTCTCAATCGAATCGCCAGAGTCGAATTGGAGCAGGAGTGTTCCCGGCTTCTCGCGAACAAAGAGTTGCGTAACGACCCGTGTCTCTGTGCCTGATTCGTCATCTGCGAACTGATCACGAGTCTTTACATAGTCACCAACCCGGACATCTTCGATGCGAATCGTCTCTCCGTTGGCGAGAAGTACCTCGGTACCCGCGACGAAGCAACCGTTGATATTCTTCCCAGCGGTAGCAGCGCCGGATGCCGCATCATCCGCACCCTTCAGGAGTTTGCCTCCATGCTTTAGCCAGCCAGGCGCGGGAACAGGAAGGACGAGTCCGGCGAGATCCCCGAGCGTCCAAAGAGCATTCTCCAGCGATGGATCGGCGACAAAGTCCGCGATGCTCAAGCTGAGACTGAGGACATCAAACGCGGTTTCCCACCATAAGCCATTTGAGTCAGTTCGAGCTACCGGGGCGTTGTCAGTATACGCATACCAGTTCCGCCCATCTTTTGCCGGATCGCGGGTAAGGAAGCGACCCGTGGGCGGGTCGTAGTAGCGATGACCCAGTAGTTGGAAGTTGGTGTCGGTATCCGACTGGTAGCCAAACGGCCCGGCGTGGCCGAAGGGGCTGCGCCAGGTGCCGGTGGTCGAAGCCACGTTGCCGAAGGCGTCGTAGGTGCGGGAGGCGGAGGAGGTTGCGGAGACGGAAGTCTGCAAATCCGCATTCTTCAGCCCCGCGTGGAACGTCGTCT
>JAIUNY010000016.1 GCA_020161505.1 Armatimonadota bacterium
GCCGAGGCCACCCATCGCGGAAATGGCGAAACCTGGGTGATCAACCAGCGGAAAGAGCTTCGGCAAACGCGGGAACCCAAGTAGGACGATCGAGGCGCGCTTTACCCAGTCCGAAATACCAGACTATTGCTACATGGTGACACCGCTCCGGTGTCGCCTAGCGACGGCGCTCAGGTATCCCACACCGCATTTTCTTTTCCCCAAACCATGCGACAATGAAAGAGCAGCATGGAGGCTCGGATGATTCCTTTCGCTCGACTCACGTTCATTCTCACCCTCACCACAACGCTATCCACCGCGTCCCTCGCCCGGGCCGAGCTCGTGCCGGTAGATAGCGTACGCTCCCCCGCCGCGGCGAAAACTCCCAATACCGCCGCCTACGCCGACTCACCGGCCTGCGCGAGAATGCAGCTCGCCGCCCTCTACGCCGCTGCCACCGACGACCCAACCGGTCACGTTGATGGCCCGGGCGAGACTGAAATCGGCTCCTCCATCCAAATCGCCCAAGTCGTTCATCCCTCGGCCCGGATCCCACAAAAATGCTCTCAGTCCTCCCGATGCGTCGCTGCTGCCGACAATCTGACCCGCATCGTTGATCCCCGCCGCGCGGCTGCTCTGGGCCCCGCCAGGGAGCTCGCCAATATCTTGCATCCCATTCGTCGAATCCCAACGATAAGCCCGGAAACCTGCCGCGCCGTCACTCGATCCCGCAATTTGGCCAAAGTTATTGATCCCATTGGCGTAACTCGCGTTTGTTCCTCCCGATAAATCGCCGAGGTCAATCATGCCGTTGACAGGATCCCACCGGAATCCACGATCACCCATGCTCGCCCGGCCCGTGCCGACCACGTGCCCGGCATTGTTGATGCCTACGCCAAGGCTATCATTGGAACCGCCAGGAAGATCGCCGATGCTGACCATGCCGTTCAGGGCATCCCAGATGAAGGCGTTGTTGCCGGGCCCCACGTTGCTCCAACCCGTCACCTGACCCGAATCGTTGATGCCCGAGGCTGTGCTGAAATCGGTGCCTCCGGCCAGGTCGCCGAGGTCGGTGAGGGAGTAGGTTTGCGAGAATCCGGCGCACGTTAAGGCGCCCACAGTCCACACCAAACCGAGTCGATAAAGTTTGTTTCTGGTCAAGTTTTCCTCTCCATGAGCCACGTTGCATGGCGTGCTCAGGCTTGCAGTATAAACGTCGAGCAGGAAATGACCAAGTTTTGCACCTCAAGGTGTAGCGGATTTCCGGTGTTCTCGAACCGCGCACACTAGTGGCACGGAGCGGCTACCCCTCCAGCTGGCTTTTCATCGAAGCGAAGAGCTCGCCCCAGGCTTTGCGGAGGCCGTCGGCTTCGGCGCGGGATTGGATGCGCTGGTGATTGAGGGTGATTCCGGTTTTGCCGCCCTTTTCGACGAAAGCACAGTCCACCAGACTCGGGGCATCGATTCCGGCGGTCTGCCAGCTCAGGCGGATGTCTTTGCCGGGGCGGAGCCGGAGCCAGACTCCGGAGTGGCCGTCGGGATCGGCATACACTTCACCTTCTGCGGCTGATCCCGCCATCAGCGCGTAAATCACGGTAACCGGAGCGGCGATCGACTTGGTGACGCAGATGTTGTAGCCCTCGGCGAGACCATCCTTCTTCAGGATTCCTTTGCTGGCCTCATACTCCACCCAAATCGTGGTCTCCCACCACATATCGCCGGGGCGATGACGCATTTCCCAGATCGTCTTGATCACATCTCGCCGACCAGAATTCGGGTGATGCTCTTCGATCCAGGCGAACCATTCGGCAAAGGTTCTGCCCGTCGCTGCGAGGCAGGATTCATCGGTAACGGGGAAGTCGGGCTCGAGAGTGACGCGCATCGGATTGGTTCCACGGTGATTGATCGGGAGGTTTCCCTGGCAATCACCCGCGTATCTTAACCGATACAGACCGAACAGTGGTGCTTACTTGACCGCGTTTGCGAGGGTATCGAGCATTTCGAGCGTGGTTTCCCAGTTCACGCAGGCGTCGGTGATGCTTTGGCCGTGGGTCATCTCTTTGCCTTCGGCCCAATCCTGACGGCCTTCGACCAGATGACTCTCAATCATCACACCGAAGATCCGGCCTTGGCCGGTTCGAATTTGGTTGGCGACTTCTTTGGCGACCGCAGGTTGCTTGCGATGATCTTTGGCACTGTTGCCGTGGCTGCAATCCACCATCACGCTGGGCCGGAGCCCGGCTTTGGTCAGGCGTTCGCAGGCTTCGGCAATATGGAATGTCTCGAAATTCGGGCCATTTTGTCCGCCACGCAGGATGATGTGGCACGTGTCGTTGCCGCTCGTCTGGCTGAGCGCAGCGACTCCATCCTTGGTCGTGCTGGGGAACCAGTGGCTTTTCGCGGCGGCAAGAACCGCATCGACCGCAGGCTGGATCCGGCCATCGGTGGCGTTTTTGAACCCCACGGGCATCGAAAGTCCGCTGGCGAGTTCGCGGTGGGTTTGGCTCTCGACCGTGCGCGCGCCGATGGCGCCCCATGCAATGAGGTCGGCGGTGTGCTGGGGCACGGTGGTGTCCAAAAACTCGGTTCCCGCAGGGATTCCGATCTCGGCGAGATCACGCAGGAATCCGCGAGCGAGACGCAGTCCCTTGTTGATCTTGTGGGTGCCATCCAGCTCTGGATCGTTGATGAGACCCTTCCAGCCATCCACCGTTCGCGGCTTCTCAAAATACGCCCGCATCACGATGTAAAGCTTTTCGGAATAGTCGTGGTGGGCTTGTTTGAGCTTGGTTGCGTACTCCAAGCAGGCGTCCGGATCATGGACGCTGCAGGGTCCCGCGATCACGAGAACTCGCGAATCTTGGCCCCGAATGATCGATTCGATCACGGCGCGAGCCTCAAAAACGACATCGCTGTGCCGCTCCGACCGGGGGATTTCCTCGGTCAGAATCGCGGGTTGGATCAACGGCCTGGTTTGGCGGATCCGGATGTCGTCGACGCGTCGCTCGCTCATGCGCTAGGCTGGGTTGTACCAGAGGGGGCCCGCCTGCGCCGGGATTGCAAAGCGCGTTTCTAACCAAACCTTATTCCTCCGATCACGCCGCCTTAACGTGATTCCGGCATATCTAGGAAGTCTCGGAGTCATTCCTATGCGCACTCGTGCTTTCACCCTCATCGAGCTCCTCGTCGTGATCGCGATCATCGCGATCCTCGCCGCGATTCTTTTCCCCGTCTTTGCTCAAGCAAAATCAGCCGCCAAGCGAACCCAAAGCCTGTCGAACCAAAAGCAACTCGGCACCGCCATGATGCTCTACGCGGGCGACTACGACGACTACATGCCAGAAACCGGCTGGGATGGCCCATGCTCCGAGCCGTTGCCGCAGTCGGGTAGCCAATTCGTCCGTGTCGGCGACGACTACTTCAGCGGAGTCTTCTCCTTTGGCCTCGCAACCCTGCCCTACACCAAGAACAAGGAAATGCTGAAGTGTCCTCAGGATGATGCTCCGGCGGTGTTCAACAAGCTCAACTCGTTCTGCTTTGAGGCTCAGCTGATCGCGGCGGGGATCCCGGGGGCTTACTCGGGGATGCGAAGCGTGCCCAACGCCATGATGAAGGTCTTCCCGATGAGCTACGCGGGCAACTACTTCCTCAGCCAAACCTATTCTCTCACGGCGGCGGGCCCGCGCAGTGCACGCAATCTCTCGAAGATGTACAACATGAGCGCGATCAACGCGCCCTCGAATGTCTTCTTCGCCACCGATGCGGGATCGACTGTGAGCACCACGACGGGCAACTTCTTTGCTGGCTGGTACATCGCTCCGGGCTACGACGTGGCCGGTCGATGGGTCAAGGGGATGCGCCACACCGGAGGACGCAACTGGACCTTCACCGATGGCCATGCGAAGTTCTTCCGCGATGACAGCATCCTGAAGGCACTCGGCACCAACAAGTCGCAGGCCGAGGTGATCTTGGCCTACCAACAAAAGGGCATCTACACCTACCCGGAGACCGATTCGGCGAACTATGTTCGCCCCAGCAACTACTGAGGTTCGGCTTACCAAGCCCCGAATCCCGTGAGAGGGTCTCGGGGCTTTCTTCTGCCTCGAACTCTGTTCCGATACAACCAATAAGTACAATAGCGCGGTGCCAGATCGTCCCTCCCTCCCCAAGCGCGTGACTCTTAAGCATGTCGCTGAAGAAGCTGGGGTTTCCATCCAGACGGCCTCGCACGTGCTTTCCGGAAATTTGAAAGTTCGACTTCCGGAATCAACGCGAGAACGCGTGAGGGAAGCAGCCCTCAAGGTCGGGTACCAACCCAATCGACACGCACAGGCGATGCGTAGCGGTAAGACCAACGTGATTTCGGTCTGGATGCCCATCGATCGCCTCAATCTGAGTTACTTGCATTTTCTGCAGCACATTTCTCGAAGAGCACTGGCGAGCGGTTATGAACTGATGATCGCCGGGCTCGATCGCAACACCGCACTCCTTCCCAACGGACCCTCTCCCACGAACTGGCCGGTCGATGGCGTGATCAGTATCGATGCGGGCAAGGCCGTGGAGGCGTATCGCAAAAATCCGGCGAACGATCATGTTCCCGTGTGCGTGCTGGGCTTCGAACTGGAGGCCAATGGCGACGCGGTTGGCTGGAATCTCTATGAATCCTACAAGCAACTGACTCAGCAGATGATTGCCCAGGGGCGCAGCAACATCGTGCATGTCACGCTCGACTGGGTGCTCGCTGATTTCCCTCGGGAGCAGCGTCGGCGTGGTTACACCGAAGCCATGGAAGAGGCTGGTTTGAAGCCTCGATTCGTCGCGGTTTCGGATGAAACCACGACCGCGTCTCATGCGGCGGTGGACGACTTCCTGAGCCGATTCCCCGAAACCGATGGCCTTGCCTGTATGACGGACACCCTCGCGGTGGGAGCGGGCCGCGCCGCGCTCGAGCGTGGACACTCGATTCCGGAGGATCTGGTGCTGTGGGGTCTGGGCAACTATCCCGTCGGGCAGGAATTCGCGGTGCCAGTGACCACCATCGAAATTCCGTTCGCAGCGGTCGTGGATCGAGCTTGGAACTGGTTGATCGAAAGAATCGCCAGCCCAGAAATGGCTCCCCGCGAGACCGTCGTTTCGATGCACATCATCGAGCGAGCCTCAACCGGAAGCTAGCGGTTCCAGGCCTGAGAACACACCTTGGCGTACTTCGTGGCGAGTTTGTAGGCGTATTTGTCAAAGAAATCGCCCATGATTCGCACGAAGCTTCCGCCGATAAACAGGAACTCAACGAGCATGATGAGGGCTCCTGCTGGGGTGTTCTTTCCTGCTTCCGGGTTGATGAGGGTGATCAACGTGAGAATCGGGCCAGCGATGAGGATATTGGCGGTGCTGAACACAATCGCCACGGGGAGGGCGGCCTTGTGTACCGGCAACATGTCGCGTTGGAGTTCAAAAAACCGGTGGGCTGGATCAGGGTGGGCGTTGCGGTAGATGGTTCGGTTATCAAGAAACCATCCAATTTGGAACCCAATCGCGGTGACAAAGTAGCAAAGAGCCGGGGTGGAGAACAATCCCACCCATTGGTTCTGGTTGCTGTACTGCAGGTAACCGCCCAGCACAATCCCAATCAGGTTCGTCCAGCCGGTGGCGAAAAAGACTCCCATCAGCTTGCCGCGGAAGATCGCGGGCAGCATGTCGAGATCGGCGTGACCTGTATCGAGGTGCTTGCGAAGCTCCAGGGCGGATTTGGTTGCGGCAAGATCCTCTTTCAGGCGCCGGGCGTGGTAGCGCAGGCTGAACATGTCCCGAACGGACTGCCAAGGAGTTCTCGTATGGGTTGGGTGGAAGACTTCCGACCATCCATGATGCCCATCACTTGGGGTTTCGGGCGGAGTCGGAGTTTGATCGGACATGAGTTCGCACGCGCCTGGCGCAGACCTTTCCACGCATTCGACGCAGTCGGCGTTTCAGGATACCAGAGGCTTCTTACCAGGGTGATCGGCATCGATCGAGGTTCAAGCGAGGCCCGAGCAGGCTCCGTTCACACGGTCGGGAGTGGAGGCCTTGGTGAGCCATCGAGGGTCGCCCGGAACCTTGCGGTGAGGTGACGCGTTTTTTGTCTCGGTGGATGATTCCAGACCCTTGCGAGATACCCTCATGCAGCGAATACTGGATGGTTTGGCGCACCTTGCGAAATGGGGGTTGATTGGCGTCGTGACTACGTTCTTGACGTCCCCTTTTTGGTATCCGCTCCTGCCACATCCTGCCGATTCTGGATCGCCCGACTCCGATGCGGCTCTCACCATTTCTTGCTCGCCTGATCCCTGTCGAATCGGGCGAGTGTTCCAGCAGGGGATGGAACTCAAGCCTTACTTCGGGAACTACTCCGCCCGATCGGGATGGACTGAGTGGTCAATCGAGGTCGATGGCGTTATGGTGACGCAGAGGGTCGATGTTCCCGTGGGTGAGGTGTATGGATGGGTTCAGCGAACCGAGGGCTTCATTTCGATGACGAACTAGAAACCTGCTCCCAATCAACGGCGCGCAAGAGCTCGAGGGGACTCACCTCTCGGATACTCAACTCCCCAGAAGCCAGTTCGCGGCGTTGAGAAGTGCGCGGCTTTGATGATAGCCTTCTGTCCAGCCATCCGATTTCCCGCGACCTGCCTCGGCATTGAGCTCCGGGGTGAGGTAAGGAATCCAGCCCTTGTGGGTCGTGTCGACTTGGTACGAAATGATGAAGCCCCACAATTTGGTGAGTGCATCGCCGTACTGAGGAGCCGATGACCCGAGTTTATGGTGCAGGAACGCCAGGGCATTCAGGAACTCGGCTTGAACCCACCAGATGCGCTGCGCGTTGTGGATTCGACCAAAAGGAGTCCCATCGCTCGCCAGAGAACCGTTCAGAGGATCAACCGCGACTCGCAAGGAGTTGTCGACGAGGGCCCGTGCCGCGGCCATGGAAGCTTCGTCATCGATCCGCCCCAGGGTTTCTGCTGCTTCCAGCATCAAGAAGCCCGCTTCGACGTTGTGTCCATAGCTGTCCGGGCCAGGAACGGGCTGCCATGAATTGGTGTAGCTTTCATGCAGACTCCCCGGACGCACATACATTTTGGTGAGCATGATCCGGTGAATCTCTTCGATGCGGCTGGCGAGAAGATTGTCTGGCTCGGCTTTGTAAAGTTCGGTGAAGGCCTCCAGCAGATGCATGTGGGTGTTGCTGCTTCGGAATCCGATGCCGGGGCCGACCATTTTGGCCAGACTGCTGCCGTCGTCATCGACAGGAGTTCCTGAGTCGCTCAGAACCTCGAAGTACCCGCCATGGACTGGGTCATGGGCGTTCTCATCCAGCCATGCGAAAGTCTGCCGGGCAAGGCCCAGGCTTTCGGTGGAATGAGTGGCGCGGGCGTGCGCGGCCAGAGCATAGATCGCGAATGCGATTCCGTAGGCGTGCTTCGGTTCTTTGGCATCGACCGGGGTGCCGTCAACCCGGATCGACCATTGAAATCCTCCATTGTCCTCGTCGTGAAGGCGATCCATCAAGAATCGCAGACCATGATCGGCATAGCGGCGCATTTCGGTGCGGCGCTCCGGGAGGGCATCCATCGCCTTGCTTGCCACCCACGTGTGGCGGGCTTGGTAAACCAGCGATCGCACGCCATCGTCCTGAGCCGTCCACTTGCTGTCGAAATTCTGGACAAATCCCCCGCGCGGATCCATGCACCTCGGAAACCAGGCATCGATCACATGCTCGCGGAAGTTCTGCAACAGGTCGCCGGAAGTCGGCATCTCGATCATAGCCTCAGCTTACACGAGCCGCTTGCGAATCCTACCGCCCGTTTCGGAACCAGCCTTTCCGCCAAAAGAGAATGAGCTGGAACGTCGCCACAAGAATCATGACGATCCAGATGAGGAGATACCCGTTGGGCCAGCTCAGTTCCGGCATGCTCCAAGGGCCAGCCTCGGGATTGAAGTTCATTCCGTACACCCCCACGATGAAGGTGAGAGGGATGAACACAACCGAGATCAGAGTCAGGACTTTCATGATCTCGTTCATGCGGTTGTTTACCGAGTTGATCTGCAAGTCCGTGAGATCGCTTGCCATCGCCCGATAAGTCTCGACGAGATCAATCGCCAGCACCGCTCGATCGTAGGCGTCGCGGAAGTATTTGACGTGCTCCTCCGAGACGTAAGGGTTTTCTTCGCTCATCAGGGCAGGGATGGACTCTCGGTACGGGGCCAGGGCGCGGCGGAGCTTCAGCAAGGTGCGCTTGCGAGCGTGAAGCATGTGGATGGTTGCGTTGCCGGGCGATTCGATGACGCTGTCTTCGAGGTCGCTCAGTTCGTCACCCAGTTTCTCGATCACCGGGAGCATCGCGGTGATGATGTGCTCCAAGATCACCGCGGCGAGAAAGTCCGGGCCGCGCTGACGAAGTTTCGTGCTCGGGTCTTCCAGGCTGTCTCGGAGTCGGACAAGGCAATCTTCGGGGGTGAATTGGGTGGTGAGGAGGAAATTCTTCCCGAGAAACAGAGAGACATTGTCGCTAGTGTATTCGCCCTCGGCATCTCGGTGAGTTTCGATGAGGTTGCAGACGGTGAGGCTGTGGTTCCGAAAAATCTCCGTTTTGCCTCTTTGATCGCGGTTGATCGCATCGTGGATGGCCAGGGGGTGGAGGCCGAAATCATCGGCGATCGCGAGGAGCCCTCCGTGGGCTTCTGGCTCGTCGATGTGTACCCAGAGCACGGTCGCCCAGTCGCGAATCGCGGCGAGCTCGGTTCGGCTCACGCTTTGGATCGGCAGAAGTCGGTCCGGCGAATAGGCAAGTACGCGCACACGGATATCGGCAGAAGCTGGCGTCGTCATGGGGCTCAAAAAGGAGACGATTCAGACGAGGTTTCTGGCGGCACCAGGGGGGAAATCGGGTGAAAGGGTGGATGTCGAAACGATTCGACAAAACCAAGAAAATCCGGGTATAAGGGGAGAATCATGGCAACGACGACCCAGTACCACAGCCTCTGCCGATGGACTTTTAACGCAGGCAAGGGAGGATTTCTTCCCGCCAACGTGCGACCCTCGTGGTCAGCGAGCGAACTTGACAGCGCAGGCGTCGTGCGTTTGATCAAGAAGGAGATTGCCCCGAGGCTGCCGGAGCACATCAAGCTGGGGTATGAAGTTCACTACGATACGGAAGTGAACGAGGGCAACGCCCAGGCAATCGCCGATGCTCTGGGAGAAACCGGGATGCATCTCGCCATGATCACCCCCGGCGGACACTCCCACTTTGCGTTCGGCGGCATCGCTTCGCCCGATCCAAGCGAGCGGGCGGCGGCGCGTGCGCTCGGCGAGCGAACGGTTGACCTCGCCTACGGCACCCTCCGAGGAGCATGGCACCCCGAGATCGCCCCAAGCCTCGTGCTCTGGAATGGTTCATGGGGTTACGACCTCGCGTCGCTGGCGATCAAAGAGATGTATCAGCATCTGAAGGAAAGCCTTGCCGGTCTGTGTCGGCACGAAGCCGCAGCAGGTGGAGAACTCCACTTTGCGATCGAACCCAAGCCCAACGAGGGCCACCCCGCCATGCTCCTCGCAACCGTCGCGAGCGCGATCCTGATCTGGCGCAAGCTCGAGGACGAATTTGGCATCAGCCGGGCCAAGAAAGGTGTGAACAAGGAGTTCGGCCACAGCGAAATGATTGGGCTGGATCACGTCTACGACTCCATCGAAGAGCTGGATCACGATGCGATGCAGCACGTTCACCTAAACAGCCAAGGCTACAACGACGGAATCCTGATGGGCGGACCCGGCAAGTTTGACATTGACTTCGGCACCCGGATCAACGGCATGAACATCATCATTGCCGCCGTGCTGCAAGATGCCGGATACAGCCGCTGGCTCGGACACGACATGCAACCCCGCCCCTACGACAACGAGCAGCAAGCAGTTGACCGGGTGGTTCGCTCGATTTTGAGCTGGGAGGCTTGCCATCAGGCCGCCATGAAACTCGATCGCGGCGAAATGAGCCGATTAATGCAACAGCGAGAAACTGCATCGGTCGAAGATATGATCCGGGGTCTTGTCGCCGAGGCGCAGAAGACCTTCGATACTATCCTGAAAAAATCCTGAAATAATCCCTAAACACCGGACACCGGGCCTGACGTGAAGAATCTAAACTTTCGCGTCAGGCCCGTTGACTTTGGCCTCACCGAAGTCGTCAGAATATTCTTAACGTGAGCTGCTCCGTCTGGAGCGTCCGGAAGAAGTTCAAGACGAATTTGCTTCAACTGTCTGAGTGTATCCATGAAAAACAATTCTCCAAAACTCTCCAGCGGCGGAACGGGCTTGCCGCGTGTGAAGAAACGCACTCGGGCGATTGAAACGGCGGAGCAACTCGAACAGATGGTGCAGCGGATCGGCCCAGGCGGTCGGTTGCCCTCGATTCGCAAACTGTGCGCGGATATGGGCGTGAGCCTCGCCACCATGACCACCGCGATGGATCGACTCGAGGCCCGAGGGCATATCGAGCGGAGGCATGGCTCGGGCGTCTATGTGACGGATCAAGTGGACCGCTCCACGATCTGTGTGCTCATGAATACGTCGCTCGTCTTCACCGGTGCTTCGCCGGTGTGGGGGCAACTTCTCGGGGAAGTCAGCCGCGCGTTCGTAGGCTCAAAGGCGTCGGTCTCGATTCAAATGGCGATGCCTCCAGACTGGGCTTCGGACGTGGATGACTTCATTCCTGCCTCCGTCATCAAAATGGTTCAGGAAGAACGTGTCTCGTCGCTCGTGCTGATAGGGATGCCCGATCACGTCGCCCGCTGGTTTGATTACCACGGTGTTCCCAGCGTCTGTTTTGCCGGGGCGGGTCGGTTTGCCGTGCTCATGGATCAGCAGCAGACCACTCTCGAAGGCGGCAAGGTGCTCCACGACTGCGGGTGCAAGCGGGTGGTTCTGGTGGGCAACCACACAGAGGTGGAGTTCCGCACCTTTGATATCTACGCCCGCAGCATGGGCATGGAAGTCATGCCGATCCGGAGCAAACCGGTGTATCCCCAGCGGATGGAGAAGGCGCAGTTTCTCTCTATTGCCGAAGATGGGTTTGAGTTCGGGCAGCAGCTCGCGGAGATGATCCAGTCAGGCAATCGGCCCGACGGGATCTACTTTGGCGATGACGTCTTCGCTCAGGGTGCTTTGATGGCTCTCACCCGAGCCGGGCTCTGGCCGACCAAGGATATTGTGTTTGTCACCCACGCGAACAAGGGTTCCGCGGTTCTTGGCGCCTGGGCAGATGCGATGCATACCTTGCAATTCGATATTGCTCGCATTGGTCAGGTGATGGCAGAAACGAGCCTGAATCTGGCGGTAGGGAAGAAAGAAGTTTGGCCAGAACCGCAGCAAGGCGAATGGCTTGACCATCACACGGGCGCCACTCCCGACTTCTATATGCAGGCGACCCACGTGCCGCCTAGCATGTAGACTCCGGGCATGATCGAGCGTTCCCTGGGGAACTGGGTTGCTTTTGCCCCGGATTCTCCTTCCTTTGTGGAGTCCGGACGGTTCACGCGCACCCTTTCTGGTGGCCTGACGTTTCACTACGCGGGATCCCAGATTCGCTTCCGCACGGCGTCTCGGCATCTTGCGTTCGACATCGAGAACTCTTCGGATCGGCGAGGGTTGGTGAGCTTTGGTGTGCGGGTGGATGGATCTCCCGAGATAGTAGTGCCCATTCCTCGCGGACGGAATCTGGTTCCGGCGGTCATCGGCTTGCCCCCGGGCGAAAGGGAGATCGTGATCTATCGCCGGAGTGACAACTGGGATGGCCCCGCGACCTTGCACCAGGTTCTGCTTGATTCTGTCGATGCTTTGAAGCAGCCTCCCACCCGACCATCGCGCAGGATGGAGTGCTATGGCGATTCGGTCACCGCCGGTGGAGGGGCCGATGCGGTTGGCTATGAGGGGATGGCGGATGGCGCTGTCGGTCTGTGGGGGGCCGAAGATTGGGTGAACAACGGCTTTCATTCTTATGCCGCTCTGGCGGCTCGGGCCCTCAACGCCGAGGCTCATCTGCTGGGGATCGGAGGTCTCGCGGTGCTCGATGGCACCGGCTATCACGATGGCCCAGAGAACATGCTCGGATGGGAAACGACGTGGGACAAGATCAGCCCGTTGCGCGAAGGGTTGGAGCCTTGGGATTTCTTGCAGTTCCGCCCGCATTTGGTCACGGTGGCGCTTGGTCAGAACGATGGATCGACCCTTGCCCCGGGAGACGAACCGGTGCCGGATCAGTGGAAAGCTCGGTACCGGGAGATTCTTGAGCGACTCTTGCTCGTGCACCCCGACGCCGCGTTTCTTCTCTTCACCACTGTGCTCTGCCACGACCTCAAATGGGATCGGGCGATCGAAGAGATCGCCCAGGAGCTGAGCCTGGCCTCTGCCGGGCGACGGATTGAGTTTTTCTCGTTTTCGAGGGCGGGGATCGGAACCCCGGGCCACCCCCGACTTGCCGAGCAAGAGGAGATGGCGGCCGAGCTTGTCGACCAAATTGAATCGATGCATTTGCCTTGGTGAACCTATCAAGTTACTGTCCAATGATGAATCGAATCATAAAGAAATACTTATATATCACTGATGGAATCCTTACTTGATAGTTGTGTATAGTTTCATACAAAAAGGCCCTATCTTATTGAATAGCATTGCGGTATAAAGATCACGGAGATGCGGGTTCAAAAGAGCCCCGAAGTCCTAACGATCGAATCAATGGCGATTGCCGTGGGATGGATGAGCCAGTAGGGGCCACCCGCACCGGTCAAAATGGCCAAGCTTGTTGAAGTTACTGATGTCATTCTCCGAGATGCCCACCAATCGCTGATGGCGACTCGGATGGCGATGGAGGATATGATTCCTGCCTGCGCCGACCTGGACGAAGCCGGATACTGGTCGCTCGAATGCTGGGGAGGCGCGACCTACGATTCCTGCATCCGATTCCTGAACGAAGACCCCTGGGAAAGGCTCCGCACGTTCAAGAAACTCCTGCCGAAAACCCGCACGCAAATGCTTCTGCGCGGGCAAAACATCCTCGGTTACCGCCACTACGAAGACACCGTCGTTCAGCGATTCGTCGACAAAGCCGCTGAGAACGGCATGGACGTTTTCCGGTGTTTCGACGCTCTCAACGACGTGCGGAATCTCAAAACGGCTGTCGAAGCCGTGAAGCGCACGGGCAAGCACGCCCAGGGCACGATTTGCTACACCGTCAGCCCGGTTCATACGGTCGAGAAGTTTGTCGAAATGGGCGAGCGTCTCGTGGAAATGGGCGTCGATTCGATCTGTATCAAGGATATGGCGGCCCTCCTGAAGCCGCAACCCGCTTACGATCTCGTCAAGGGCCTCAAGGAAAAGCTCGGCGAGGACATCCTGATCCACGTTCACGTCCACAGCACCACGGGCGTCACTCTGGTGAGCCTGATGAAGGCCATCGAGGCGGGCGCGGATATCGTGGACACCAGCGTCAGCAGCCTGAGCCTCGGCACGGGACACAACCCGACAGAGAGTCTGGTGGAGATGCTCGAAGGCACAGGATTTGAGACCAAGCTGGATCTGGAACGCATCTACAAAGTGCGCGACCACTTCGCCAAGATTCGCCCGCGCTACAAAGAGTTCCTCACCGAATTCCAAGGCGCCGAAACCGAAATCTTCAAGAGCCAGATCCCCGGCGGCATGCTCAGCAACATGGAGAGCCAGCTGAAGCAGCAAGGCCAAGGTGACCGACTCAAGGAAGTTCTCGAAGAAGTCCCCCGCGTCCGTAAAGATGCCGGATATCCCCCGCTCGTCACTCCGAGTAGCCAAATCGTGGGCACCCAGGCCGTGTTCAACGTGATGATGGGCAAATACAAGGTGATGACCGGCGAATTCAGCGACCTGATGCTCGGCTATTACGGTGAAACCGATGCCGAAAAGGAGCCGGAAGTCGTCGAAAAGGCCAAGGAATTCGGCAAGAAAGACCCGATCACCTGTCGCCCCGCTGATTTGCTCCAACCGGAGTGGGAGAAGCTCTGCGACGAAGCCAAGGCTCTCGAAGGCAACAATGGCACCGATGAAGATGTCCTCACCTATGCCATGTTCCCGCAGGTCGCACCGAAGTTCTTCAGGGAACGTAAAGATGGCCCGCTGAACCTGGGTAAGGATCCGAGCAGCTTCGAGGCTGGCCCGGTCAGCCCGGATCATCCTGGCTACCTCAGCGCACCGATCGACTACGACGTCAAGATCGGTGAGAAAACCCACAAAGTCACGGTGGCCCCCCGATGAGCACGTCTGGCGAGATCACCCGAGCCGAATTCGATGCCTTGCTGGCGGAGGTCACTCGGTTGCGCGAGCAGCTCGCCAAGCTTCAGCCCGAGGAAGAGGCGATTTCGGAAGAAGTGCTCCTGGTCATCGCCAGTGCAGTCGCTGCGTTTCTCGGAAAGAGAGCTACCATCAAGTTTGTACGAACGGCTTCGCAAGGAGCCGATGACCCGTGGAGGGCTCAAGGCCGCGTGAAGGTCACTGGTTCGCACCAGATGCCTCGCACCAGGGCTTGGTAGCCCCTCCCCAATACACAAGGAAAATCACTCATGTCAGTTTCACTGCCCGAACGAGACAAAACCCCGCTCGCCTTCATTGGCGCTTTCGTCGAAATCCACTGGTCGAGCACCAATCGAATGGCCAAGCGCCAATGCGAAAAGTGCGTCTACACCGTCCGTGGACTCGAAGGTCCGATGATCTGCGTCGAGCTGATCTATGACGCCATCGAAGGCGTGCACCGCAAAGATGCCATCTACTGGGTGCCGACCGATGCCATTCAATACATGCACGTTTTGAGCGAATCGGCTGCTCTGCGTCGGATCGAAAGCCTGGAGCGCGAAGCGCTGGGCGATCATCCCCGCGACTGATTCCGCTCAACGAGGGGCGATCCCGGATCTCCGGGTTTGTCTACCGGGACGCCCCTCCTCCAACCCACCCTACGAACCCGGGAGATATGCCTCATGGCAACGCAAACACATCTGGACCGGCTGACCGAACTGCGCGACAAAAAAGCAGAAATCCGCCTCGGCGGAGGACAAGACAAGATCGACAAGCAACACGCGGGAGGCAAACTCTCCGCGCGCGAACGCATCGACACTCTGCTCGATAAGAACTCCTTCCAAGAGTTCTCCATGTTCGCCCAACACCGATGCACGTATTTCGGCATGGCGGGTAAGCCCGCTCCCGCCGATGGCGTCATCACGGGAGTCGGCAAGATCGATGGTCGCTACGTGCACTTTGCAAGCCAAGACTTCACCGTCTTTGGCGGCTCGGCGGGCGAGATTCACTGCGATAAGGTCGTGGAAGCGATGCAGAATTCGCTCAAAACCGGAACCCCGTTCGTCTTCATGAACGACTCCGGTGGGGCACGGATTCAAGAGGGAATCGACTCGCTGAGCGGCTACGCGAAGGTGTTCTACGCCAACGTCGAACTCAGCGGCGTGGTGCCGCAGATCAGCCTCATCATGGGGCCCTGTGCGGGCGGCGCGGCGTATTCGCCGGCTTTGACCGATTTCATCATCCAAACCCGACAAGCCCAGATGTTCATCACGGGCCCCAGCGTGATTAAGCAAGTCACCGGCGAAGTCGTGACCCCTGAGGAACTCGGTGGCGCGGAAGCCCAGATGCACTATTCGGGTGTCGTCCACTTTGTGGCCGATGACGACGAGCATGCCGTCGGAATCTGCAAGCGACTCCTCAGCTTCCTGCCGAACAATAACCTGGAAGATGCACCGCTTCTCCCTGGCGAATACAGTATCGGCGAAGTTCCGGGGCTGAATACGGTGATCCCAGAAGATCCTCGCTCACCTTACGATGTGCGCGATGTCATCAAGGGCGTTGTCGACTTTGCTGACTTCATGGAAGTTCAAGAAACCTACGCCGAGAACATGGTCGTCGGATTTGGTCGGGTGGCTGGCAGATCGGTCGGCATCATCGCCAACCAGCCGAAGGTCTTCGCCGGCGTGCTCGACATCAACTCGAGTGACAAGGCGGCGCGGTTCATTCGGTTCTGCAATGCGTTCAACATTCCTCTGCTCACCTTTGTCGACACTCCGGGCTTCCTGCCGGGCGTGAGTCAAGAGCAGGGCGGCATTA
The DNA here is from genome assembly GCA_020161505.1 of Armatimonadota bacterium. Lineage (GTDB taxonomy): Bacteria > Armatimonadota > Fimbriimonadia > Fimbriimonadales > Fimbriimonadaceae > UphvI-Ar2. Next base: position 16,133 of record JAIUNY010000016.1, read on the forward strand.
TCCGCCACGGAGCGAAGGTTCTCTTTGCCTACAGCGCGGCAACCGTGCCCAAAGTCAGCGTGATTTTGCGCAAAGCCTACGGCGGAGCCTACGTCGCGATGTGCGCCCGAGACCTCGGAGCCGATCGCGTCTTCGCCTGGCCAACCGCTGAAATCGCGGTGATGGGCGCCGATGGCGCGGCGGAGATTGTGTTCAAGCGCGAAATCGAAGCCGCCGAGGATCGTGCCGAGGCCCGCGCTAAGTTCACCGAGACTTACCGGAATACCTTCAGCACGCCGTACGTCGCCGGATCGCGACGGATGGTCGATGACATTCTGGAGCCCAGCCATACGCGCATTGCGGTGGCTCAAGCCCTCGAAGTTCTCTCCGCGAAGCGCGAGCTCCGACCTGCCAAGAAGCACGGCCTAATGCCGATGTAACCCCGATTTGAGAAGGATAAACCCGTGAGACTGAAAATTACTGTCGATAACAAAGCCTACGAAGTGGAAGTCGAAGTGGCAGACGCGGATGTCGCCACTGGCGTCCGGTATGTCGGAGGCAATAGCTCGGGCGGCGGCGGAGTGACCCTCGCGGCTCCTGTTGCCGCGGGCGGATCAGGCGGCAAGGAGCCATCTGATGAAGCCAAAGCCGTGCGAAGCCCCCTCGCTGGCGTGGTCAGCGAAGTCCATGTCGCCCCGGGCGATGTCGTCGAGGCCGATCAAGCCGTCGTCGTGCTCGAAGCGATGAAGATGTTCACCACCGTCACCTCCCCGATTGCCGGCACGATTAAGAGTGTCGAGGTGGTCAAGGCGGACGGCGTGAAGCAGGGGCAACTGCTGCTGGAGCTTGAATGATGCAAGATCTCCCGATTGAAACTATCTGTATCGACCACGTCGCGATTGCCGTGCCGCTCGGATCGATGGATGCTCATGTGTCGCTTTACGAGCGCATGGGATTTACCGTGGAGCACCGCGAAGAGGTCTATGGAACCGACCAAGTGCGCGAAGTTCTGCTCCGCGTGGGGGGAAGCGAGAACCTGATCCAACTGCTTGAGCCTCTGACTGGGGATTCGCCGGTGGCCAAGCAGATCGAAAAGCAAGGCGGACGCGGAGGGCTCGCCCACGTGGCATTCCGTGTGGCAGACGCGTCCGTGGCTTTCGAGGGTCTGAAGGAGGCGGGGTTCAACCTGATTGACGCAGCCCCCCGCCCTGGTTCTCGCGGCACGACTGTTTTCTTCATGCACCCCAAGAGTCACACCACCGATGGCGCACTCGGTGTGCTCTATGAATTTGTCCAAGAAGGCTTTGTCCAAGAAGGCAAAGAAGGACATTGATTAATCATGACCAAACGTTTGATGGAGGAATTCCCTCCGGTATCGTCGGAAGCCTGGCGAGCGGCCGTTGAAAAAGACCTGAAAGGCGCAGATTTCGACAAGAAACTCGTCAAAAAGTCGCTTGATGGCCTGACTTTGAAGCCGTACTTCCGGGCCGAGGATCTGCCGAATCCGTTGCCGGAAGTTCCCCGCGATGCCAAAGAAGGCAATCGCTGGGCGACCCGCGAGGAGATTCGAGAGTCGGATTTGGGCGAGGCCAATGCCCATATCCTGCGCTCGCTCCGACGCGGTGCCGACGAGCTGGCGGTCTATCTGTATCCCATCGGCGCGGATGTTCGCACGAGTGGTGATTTCAAACGTTTGGTCGAAGAAGTCTGGCTGGACGCCGCTCCGATCCATTGGCTCTGCGGCCCACTTTCAGCGCCCACGCTGGCTTTGTTGACTTCCGAGATGCGCGATCAAGGCAAAGATCCTGCTGCTTTGCAGGGGGCGGTCGAGTTTGATCCGATCACGGATGCTTGCGCCGGTTGGGTTCAAAGTGCGCAAGATTGGAAGGCAAGATTTGTCGATTTGGGTGGCGTTTTGCTGCGCGAGTATCCATCGCTCAGCGTGCTCACGATTCGGGCGTCTCTCTATGAAAAGGCCGGAGCAAGTCTTGCCCAGGAAATCTCGATCGCCGCTGGGCTCCTGATGGAGTATCTGACCGCAGCGCGGGAAGCCTGGGGCGATGATGTCCTGCCGGAAGTCGTGCGACGCACCGAGATCCGATTCGGCGTTGGCACCAACTACTTCTTGGAGATCGCTAAGGTGCGCGCGGCGCGTTGGGTGATCTCGCAGGTGGTTGCGGCGTTCGGTGTCACCGACGCCCTGCCGAAGTTCCACGGCGTCACCACGAGCAGCAACAAGACGCTCTACGATCCGAACAACAACCTTCTGCGCGGCACGATTGAAGCGATGGCCGCCGTGATGGGCGGCGTGGATTCGCTCAGCGTCGCGGCCTACGACCAGGGCTACCATGCCCCCGATGAGTTCAGCGAGCACCTCGCCCGCAACACTACGACCCTGCTGCGCGACGAAGCCCACCTCGGCGTCATCAACGATCCCCTCAAGGGCAGCTACACCGTGGAGCGACTGACCCATGATCTCGCCCACGCGGTCTGGGAGCTGGTGAAAAGCTACGAGACGTTCGGAGGTTTTGTCCAGGCCTGGGAAAGTGGCACGATTGGCGATGAAATCCGCCGCGTCTCCAACGAGCGCGCGGCTGGAGTCTCGCGTCGACGCCGAACCATTGTCGGGACGACCGTGTATCCGAATCTCCACGAGCTGCGCCTCCCCGATGTGCAGCCCCGAGGCGCTATGTTCCAAATCGAAGCCCCGACTTGGCACGATGCCCGCGAGGGGATTTCGACCGGTAAAGAATTGAACCAATGGTTCACCGTTAGCCGCGTCCCCAGCACGCCGCTTGATTCGTTCCGGCCAAGCTGGCCCTACGAGCACCTTCGGCTCCGCACCGAGCGATTCGTCCTCACCGGGGAACGACGCCCGCTCGTGATTCTCGCCGAGTTCGGGGATCTCACGATGCGCAAAGCTCGCGTCGGATTCGTGGCCGGGTTCCTGGGAGTGGGTGGATATGACGTCCAAACGCGCATCGTCACCACTCCAGAAGAGTTGGCGAACGTGGCGCAGAGTGAAAAGCCCGACGCCATCGTCCTCTGCTCCAGCGATCCCGAGTATCTTCCGTTCGCGGAGGCTCTGCCTAAGAATCTAAGCGCAAACTTGATCGTTGCCGGTCAGCCGGAGACGAGCGAGGCTCTCCTTGCGGCTGGAGTGACGGAGTTCCTCCACATCCGCTGCGACCTCTTGGAGACACTCGGCGCCTACCACGACAAGTTCGGAATCCCCGAGATCCCGATGAATGAACCGCTCGATCCGCGCCAGATGTTGGCGGGGAGCAACGCATGAGACCCACCCTTGGCAATCTTGAAACTCCGGCCCTCATGGGCTCGGAACGCCCGGTGACCTCCGGTCGCCAAGCCCCGGAACAGGTGCTGGTGAAGGCGCGCTACACCGCGTCGGATCTCGAAGGGATGGAGCATCTGAGCTACGCGGCGGGTCTGCCTCCGTATCTGCGCGGGCCGTATTCGACCATGTACGCCATGCGTCCTTGGACGATTCGGCAATATGCGGGGTTCAGCACGGCAGAAGAGTCGAACGCGTTCTACCGGGCGAATCTCGCGGCGGGGCAGATGGGACTGAGCGTCGCGTTTGACCTGCCCACGCACCGGGGTTACGACAGTGACCACCCTCGTGTCGTGGGGGACGTCGGCAAGGCGGGCGTGGCGATTGATTCGGTCGAGGATATGAAGATCCTCTTCGACCAAATCCCGCTCGACAAAATGTCGGTTTCGATGACGATGAACGGGGCGGTGCTCCCGATCATGGCGTTCTACATTGTGGCGGCGGAGGAGCAAGGGGTTCCGACGCAGAAGCTCAGCGGAACGATCCAGAACGACATCCTCAAGGAGTTCATGGTGCGGAACACTTACATCTATCCGCCCCTGCCGAGCATGAGGATCATTGGCGACATTTTCGCCTACACCGCCCACAACATGCCGAAGTTCAACTGCATCAGCGTGAGCGGCTATCACATGCAGGAAGCGGGCGCGACGAGCGACATCGAACTTGCTTACACCCTCGCCGATGGCTGGGAGTATTTGCGCACAGGCATCCAAGCCGGCCTCAGCGTGGACGATTTCGCCCCGCGGATCAGCTTCTTCTGGGATATCGGGATGGATCACCTGATGGAAGTTGCGAAGATGCGCGCGGCTCGTATGCTCTGGGCCAAGATTGTGAAGACGTTTGAGCCCAAAAACGAGAAATCGATGGCTCTGCGCACTCACAGTCAAACCAGCGGCTGGAGTCTGACCGAGCAAGATCCGTTCAACAACGTGATGCGCACCTGCATCGAGGCGATGACGGCGGCGCTGGGGCATACCCAGAGTCTCCACACCAACGCCCTCGATGAAGCCATTGCTCTCCCCACCGAGTTCAGCGCCCGGATTGCGCGGAACACGCAGTTGGTGATCCAAGAGGAATCCGGCATTTGCCAATTCGTCGATCCCTACGCGGGCAGCTATGCGGTTGAGTCGTTGACCCACGAGCTCGCTCACAAAGCCTGGGCACTCATCGAAGAAGTCGAGGAACTGGGCGGCATGGCGAAAGCCATCGAAACCGGCCTTCCGAAGCAGAGAATCGAGGAAGCAGCTGCGCGCAAGCAAGCCCGTATCGACTCCGGACAAGACACGATTGTCGGCGTCAATAAGTACAAGCTCGACCGCGAAGCCCCGATCGACATTCTCAGCATCGACAACACGGTGGTGCGAGAGAAGCAGCTGGCGCGAATCGCCGAGACGAAGGCGAACCGAGATGCGGTTGCCGTGGAGGCGGCCTTGAAGGCACTCACGGAATGCGCTCGAACCGGGGAAGGAAACCTGCTCGCGCTTGCGGTCGAGGCCGCTCGGGTTCGCGCCACTCTGGGTGAGATGAGCGATGCGCTGGAAGAGGTCTATGGACGATATCAAGTGGCAGCCACGGCGGCCCGAGGAGCTTATGTGGGCGAAGTCGGCGTGACCAAGGAAATCCAAGAAGCCCGCGATCTGTGCGATGCCTTTGCCGGAATGGAAGGGCGTCGACCGAGGATCTTGGTCGCGAAGATGGGTCAGGATGGCCACGATCGCGGCGAAAAAGCGGTCGCAACGGCCTTCGCCGATCTTGGATGGGATGTCGACGTGGGGCCGCTCTTCCAAACTCCGGCGGAAGTTGCACGGCAGGCGGTCGAGAACGACGTTCACGTCGTGGGTGTCAGCAGTCAAGCGGCTGGGCACAACACCCTGGTGCCTCAGTTGATCGAGGAGCTCAAGGCTCTCGATCGACCGGACATCATGGTGGTGGCGGGAGGCGTGATTCCTGCTCAGGACTATGAGTTCCTGTACAGCAAGGGTGTCGCGGCGATCTTTGGCCCGGGGACGGTTCTTCCGCTGGCCTCGTCGCAGATCACCCGCGCTCTGTTGGACAATCAGTAATTCCGGCTTCGTGATCGACAAATGGATCAGCCTTCTGCGCTCGAGGTGATGCAGGGGGTTGAGGCTCCACCGAGTTTCAACCCCCATGGCTGGCGTCGCCCGTCTCGCCCCGTCGTGGACGTTCCTCGATTGTTCGAAGAGTTGCAGGCGGGTTCCCGGAAAGCTTTGGGCCAGGCGATCACCCTGGTCGAGAGTGCCAAGCCCTCGGATCGAATGTTGGCTGATCGGTTGCTGGAGATGTGCCTAGCCGTAGCGGGCAACAGCGTCCGGATCGGAGTCACCGGAACCCCGGGAGTAGGGAAGAGCACCCTGCTGGAGGCCTTGGGGCGTCACTTGCTGGAGGATGAAGGGCGAAAGATTGCCGTTCTTGCGGTCGATCCAACGAGCGCCCGAACGCACGGCAGCATCCTCGGCGACAAGAACCGGATGCCGACCTTAAGTCAGCATGACCGGGCGTTTGTACGTCCCTCTCCCGCGTGCGGAGCGTTGGGGGGAGTGGCGTATCAGACGCGAGAAGTCATCGCAGTCGTCGAAGCGGCGGGTTATGACACGGTGTTTGTGGAGACTGTCGGGGTCGGGCAGAGTGAGACCCTTGTGCACCAGATGGTGGATTGCTTCTTGCTCTTGCTTCTCCCCAATTCTGGCGATGAGCTTCAAGGAATCAAGCGAGGGGTGATGGAACTCGCCGATGTCATTGCGATCACGAAGGCGGACGGTTCTCACGAGATCCCGGCCAAGGTGGCGCGGCAGCAAGTCATCAACGCCCTGATGTATGTGAAAGGGCATGAGCCGATGCCGGATGTGCAGCTTGTTTCCAGTGTTGGCGCGACATCGGGGATGGACGCATTGTGGCAAAGCATTGCCGGATTTTTGGATCGTCAGTGCGCTCAGGGAGCTTTCAAGGCGCGGCGGTCCGACCAAGCGGTGGAATGGATGAGCGAACTCTTCCGCCAGCGCGTGCAAATTTCTCTGACTGCGGCCGCGTACGACCAAAAGGAGGCTCTTGCGCAGAAGGTCAGGGCGGGAACCTTGATGCCGAGACCTGCCTCCGACCAGCTTCTCCAGATTTGGCAGGAGTCCCTCCTGACCGAGGGCAATCACTAGATGAACCAATTCACCGTTCCTCGACTCCATGAAGATCCCGCCGCCGGGAGCTTTGTGCTGACCTATGAGGAGATCGAGCGGCCCGTCGCCTTGGCGGACGAGGTCTGGGTGTTCCTCTCTGGGGGCCCGGGGGAATCGGGGATCCAAGTCGGGCGGCTGGTGGCAGTGGAGCATCGACTCCGCACCGAGCTGCCTCCAGAAGCGCGAATCGTTCTGCTGGATCAGAGGGGGTGTGGCGAATCGGCGCCGTCGCAGCACATGCGTTGCGCGGAAATCCAATGGAACGAGAACGCGCTGGTTCATCCAGATGCCATGTTCGCGCTCCTTGTGCAACAGGCCAAGGAGACTCTGGCTTCGTGGCCGCTTGATCTCCGGTCGATGATGATCACGCCTTGGCAATCGGCGCGCGATCTTGGATCCCTTGCTGATCATCTCGGAGTCGACCGAGTGAACCTGTTTGCCCACTCTTACGGCACCCATCTGGCTTTCGCATCTCTCAAGGCCTGTCCGGATCGTATCGGCGAACTACGGCTCCATGGCTGCGAAGGTCCGGATCAGACCCTGAAGTGGCCCCATGCGTTTCAATCTCAGCTCTACCGATTGCAGGACATCTGGCACGACCAGTTTCTCAGTCATCTGGTGGAGGTTTTGAACCGGATCGATGATCGTCCTTTCGCGGTGCGCGGGAAAAACGGAGAGTCGCTCTACGTGGGCGGCTGGGGCTTGCGGTGGATGCTCACCACTTGGATGGGGCTTCGTTCGCGGCATGCTTTGGTGCATGATGTAGTCGAGAACTTGCACTCAGGCGATGGCATGGCCCTGGAGCGAGCGGTGCAAGGATTCCAGAAAATGCTCGCCCGAAGGCCAGCGACTTACTACCTCTGCGATTCCGCAAGCGGGATTTCAGCCCAACGCTGGACGGGATTCCTGATGGATGAAGTCGACACAATCCTCGGCGACGCTATGAACTTTCCCTTCCCCTCGATCCGAGAAGCTTGGGGTCAAGTTGATCTTGGCGATGCTTATCGGCTCCCGCCGGTGGCTGACCATGTGGTGAAGATCTATACCGGAAGCGAAGATTGCTTTACACCCAGCGCGAACGTTGAAGAGGTGCGGAAAGGGCTCAAGAATCTCAGCCACCACGTTGGGCCGGGATTCCACGATGATCTGCTGTTGGAACCGCGCGCCGATGCCTAGTCGCCGCGCTGGACGGACAGATAGGCATTGATCTGATTCACGATCTGCTGACGCTTCGCTTCGGTGGCCCCCATCGCGAGCTTGATCTCCTTGCCATTGATGTCGGTCATCTGGATCGACTTTGTGTGGCTCTGGCGCCCTGAGTCTGAATCCGTGCTGGTTTGAGTGTGGATCTGGGCCCGCAGTTTCGGATCGAGCGTCTTCTTGCTTTCCCAGGTGAAGCTGAGGAGCTTCCGGCGGATTGTGAGCTCAAAGCCATCGAGCGAGATGGATTCGTCGCAGAAGGAATAGAACGCGCCCGCCAGCATGAGCCCGCCCACGCCGAAGAAGATCGCATAGAACAGGAGCATGAAAAGGGCGACTGGCCCCATGGCTTTCCACATCCCACCGATCATGAGGACGCAGTGGACAGTGGTGAATGCCGTCCATCCGAGACCAAAAATGCCGATGCCAATGCCTGTCCCGATCTGTCGGGGCGAGGTTTCGAGTTCGAGGATTTCGGGGACGACTTCGTTCGCACCCATCTCGACGCGGGCCGCGCGCTCCGCGAGACGATCCTGCAGCAAGCCTAAATCAGCGATTGACTCCGGATCGCCAGGAGCCTGATGCGACAGCTGTTTGCGCAGATCGTTTTCCAACCCATGAAGCTGGTCTTGCGCCATCGAGAAAGTGCGCAGGAGTTCGCCGTCATCCGTGAGGGACAGGAAAATCTTCTGATCCTTGACCCTGGGAAGCTCAGCTTTCAGCTTTTCGACCCGGGTGAGGCGGTCGCGCAGGGCCGATGCGTCCAGCGGCCCCTCGTCCATGACGAGAGGGGCGAACTGACTGACCCACCGCTGCAGAGCGGTGCGCGCTTCGTCGTGCTGGTTCATCGGGGCAGGCTGGGCCATGCGGAACTCCAAATGAGATTTTCGGAGCGCCGCCGTGGCCTCACCAGGATACACCCCTGGGAAGCTTGCTAGGTTCTGCTTAGAATCTTGCCCGGTACCCGACGGTCAGGGAGTTCCCCCAGAAAAAGTTGAACACCCGATCGTTATCAACCCCGCCTTCGAGAGTGCGATAGCCCAACACAAGGCTTTGGACATCGTCGAGTTGATAGGCAAGGCTGAGGCCGATATCGAAGGCTCGCCCTTGAGGGGCGGCGAGCCCATCCATATCGAAGATGAAGGTCAGGCGGTCGGAAATCTTCTCTTCGCCATAGATGTGAAGCAACGGAACGAGACCAATATTTGTGTCTTCTGCCGCCTGGCTGAGCGTGGCGAGCCTAATTTCGGCATCCCGAACTTTCAGCGTGGCTCCAATGCGCCAGTCGCTGTTCGGGCCCTGCTTCCATCGGTTTCTCCACGTGAGGCGATAGGAATTGAACTGATAGATGCCGTTTACGGGATCGCTGGTGCCAAAAGTGACGCCTTTGAAGTTCGTGGCCCCGTTCAGGAATCCGTTGCCTGAGATGCGGAAGGGGGCGTAGAGAAAGCGGTATCCGGTTCCGGATGAGCCTTCGTACGTGGCCTGGAATCGGGCCGATCGGAAAGTGCCTTTGCCCGTCAGGTTGTTCATGCTGAACTTCGTTCCATTGTCGCCTCGAACGCGGACATCGTTCAGGTTTTGATTGGTGAAGACCGAGTCAAGCTCAAGCGTCCACTTGGGATCGCTTGGTTGGGCGAGGGCCGGGCTCAGAATTATGGCCGCCGCGATGGGGGCAAGGATAGATCGCATGATGTCCCTACGGAGTTTGGGGTTTTGCGATCTGCAGGAGAAGGTGATTCAGTAGACTTTGTGCCCGATGGACTTACCTAAACTGGGCGCTCCCGCCCGCCGGGCTCTTGCCTCTGCGGGAATTGTGAAGCTCGAGGATCTGCAAGGAATCTCTCGTCAAGCTCTCGCCGAGTTGCATGGCATGGGCCCGAACGCACTGGGGGTTCTGGAGAAAGCCTGCGCTTCGGCCGGGATCATCGTCGGCGAAAAAATCGAGAAAAATCGCCTCGCTTAGGTTCTGCGAAACGTTTCGCAAGTATATTAAAGACATGAGCATCGCCGCTCCTGTCGCCCTGCTTGCCTCGCTCCTGATGAGCTCTCAACCTGCCGGCCCGAGCAAGGTTCAGCTTGTTCAGCAAGGGGAAAAATTCACCCTGATGCGCAATGGTCAGCCCTACTTCATCAAGGGTGCGGGCGCGCCGATGGAGAAGCTCGTCGAACTGAAGAAACTCGGGGCGAACTCCGTGCGCACCTGGGGAATGGACGATAACTCCAAGTTTTTCCTCGACGAAGCTCATCGCCAAGGCATCACCGTCACGCTCGGATTCTGGATGCGCAAAGAAGACGGGTTCAAATACACCGATCCCAAGATGCTCGCTGAGCAAGAAGCTGAGCTTCGTGGATGGGTGCGCAAGTACAAGAATCACCCGGCTCTCCTGGTATGGGCCGTTGGGAACGAGCAAGAACTCGGCACGGAATGGCCCGAAGTTTTCATCCAAACCGAACGTTTGATCCGCGCGGTGAAAGAGGAGGATCCCGGTCGTCCGGTGATGACGGTGGTCGCCGACATGTGGCCAGAGAAGATGGAGAATCTGCTGAAGCACGTGCCGAGCGTCGATCTCTTGGGAGTCAACAGCTACGGCGGTCTCCCGACGGTTCACGAGCGGATGAAGCCGTTCAAAAAGCCGTACGTCGTCACGGAATTCGCCTTCTCCCTGCCCGACAAGGACGAAGCTCGACCTTGGGCGGGGCATATCGAGCCCAGCTCCACCGAGAAGGCCAAGAGCGCGGAGACGAACTACAAGAACTCGATTCTCGCGTTTCCGGGTCGGGTTTTGGGGTCGTACTACTTCTACTGGGGCCTTTCCAGCGTGGGTACCGCCAGCGTCCACTCCACCCATCTCCAAACCGGCGAATCACTGGCGGTCGTCGACGTGATGCACCGGATGTGGACCGGAAAACAGCCCACCAACCGGGCTCCCGAGATTCGGAATGTTCTTCCGAGCGCTCCCTTCAAGGCGGCTCCCGGGAGTGCGATCAAGCTTGATGCGAAGGGCTTTGATGCCGATGGACACAGCGTCTATCTGAAGTACGAGATCCTGGGGAACGATCCGAAGAAGCGGTTTGTGGGGGACTTCGAGCAGCGCTTGGCGAGTTTCGGCGAGGGTCCACTGTGGCAGCCGGTCACCGTGAAAGCTCCCAACGAGCCCGGTCTCTACCGGATCCTCATCGTGGGTCGAGATGGTCATGGGGGCGGGGCGACGCACACGATCTCCTTCGTGGTGGAGTGATCTCCTATCGGGTGTAATGAACCCGTGAAACAGGTGGTCTTGATTGCGGGAGGATCGGCGTCGGGGAAGTCGACGCTCGTCGAAGGGCTGGCTTTGCGGTTACGCGAGGCCGACTTTTCCGTCGAAACGCTGAGCCTGGACACCTACTTCCGACGCACTGATCCAACCGCTCCGCAAGTTTGGATTCCCGAAGAAAACGTCCACAAGTTCGACTGCAATCATCCTGAAACCGCCGATGTGGCAGCGGCGTGCGAGGCGCTCGACACCGCCCGGGCCGACTTTGTGCTCTTCGAGGGACACTTCGTGCTGGTGCATCCGCCTCTGCGGGAGCGAGCGACGCTGAGCGTCTATCTCGAGGTTCGTGATGATGTGCGCGCCGTCCGGCGGATTCTTCGCGACATGAAAACCGGTCGTAGCGGAGGATCCCTGGAGGTGATTGCCGCGTACTATCTCGCCTCCGCGCATCCCGGGCACCTGAAGTATGTGGCACCCAGCCGAGTCTACGCCGACCTGGTGCTCGATGGAACTTTGCCCGCCCAAACTTTGATCGACTCGCTCTTTGCCCGCTTAAAGTTGAACAGTTGAAGCCCCGTCGGCGGCGTGGCAGAGATGAATTTGTCCAACTTTGCCCGTGCGCTCTGTGTACCTTTTTGCAAGTTCGTCGGCGAAATCGGTGGCTTGCGCCTGATGCACCAAGGCCATCACGGATCCCCCGAATCCGGCTCCGGTCATCCGCGCCCCAATGCATCCTGGGAGGGCACGCGCTTCTTCCGCCATCGTATCCAGCTCGTGGCAGGAGACTTCGTAGTCGGCACGCAGACTCTCGTGGCTTTCCGCCATCAGCCGCCCGATCTCTGCATCATCCCGAGAGGCAAGGGCGTGGTCGAAGGCGAGTACGCGCAGATTCTCCGAGATGATATGGCGGGCCCGACGGGCAACGACGGGGCTCATCTCGCCTTGCTCTGTCGCGAGCTGATCGAGAGTGGCATGCCGGAGCGTGGAGACTCCCAGAATGCGCGCGGCCTCTTCGACTTCGGATCGTCGCTCGTTGTAGGCGCTCCCCGCGAGCTCGTGCTTCACACATGTGTTGCAGACGAGCAGAGCCAGATCGTCAGGAATCGGGACAGGCACTGGGTGAGCGGCATCCGTGGTGTCGATGCGCAGCGCATGACCCGCCACCCCAAAGAGACTCGCGGTTTGATCCATGATCCCGCATTTCATCCCGACAAATTCGTTTTCGGCCAGTTGACCGAGTCTCGTGAGGACACCTTTTGGGAGCCCGAGGCCAGCGATTTCATTCCACGCCGTGGCGAAGGCCATTTCGATCGCGGCACTGCTGCTCAGCCCTGCTCCAAGTGGCAGATCGGCGACGATGAAGGCCCGGAGATTTGGTAAATCGGCCCCGGTGTGGTGGCGTAGAGCCCAAGCGATCCCCGCCGGATACTTGCCCCAGTTCGGCAGATCACTCGCTTCCGGCGTGGATGTGTTGAAGATCGACGGTTCGTTGTTGGATTCGGAGACAAGCTCACTGCGCTCCGGCGCGAGCCCAATCGCTGCGACGAGATACCGGTCGATGGCGGCGGGGAAGACGTAGCCATCCTGATAATCCGTGTGCTCGCCAATCAGATTCACCCGCCCCGGCGCAACGGCCAAATGAGTCGGCGCAACCGCCCATCGGGCCTGAAATCCGGCAATCGCACGCTCACGGAGCATAGGTTCAATGTACCTCTTTGGAAGAATCACGGATTTCCTACTACGTCCAGGCGCTCGGGCAGATGCGTGAGATTGGGAGCCACGTTTTTCCGTGGATTTTCGCAAGTTTCACTACACGAGAAGGAAATCACCAGTAAGATATCTGAAGACAAAGGAGATGAAATGAAGATCTCAACGGATAATTTCTCTATACGAATCTTTCTTCTGGTCGCTACAATTCTTTTCGTAGCGCCCTCTTCCCGAGCACAAGGAGTGGGGGGAGGCGATCCTGGAGGAGGATCTGGTGGCGGACTGTCCGCACTCGGTCAAGGTTGGGTAGTAACATCAGTAGAGAAGAAGATCATCGACACCGTTGAAGTCACCAACCTGATAAACGGTACGGTCACAACAGAGACTCGCGTACGCAACCAGAATGACGGCCTTGGAGGACGTTGGATCGTGAACGGCAACCCTTCAGCTATGGATTATTCGATTCCGGCCAATGCTAACATGTCTGTGAAGTGGACGGCCCAAGGCAACTATGTCTTTCACCTAGAATACCGGGCGGAAGGTACGCCAAGTAAGAATGTTCCAATTGAGTGCTGGCAAGCAGCCAACACGTACTATTCTGTTGATAACCAGACTTTCGGAAGCTACACTGCGCAAAATGGACTTGGAGCGTTGGGGTTTCCAACATTGGACTCCGTAGGAGCGTGCAACATGGCCTTCCGAAGCTACTCCGGTGAATTGAAGTTTATAAACACATCTGGTACACAGGCGACTTACACGACGTCAGCAGGTACAGCGATGGCTGAGTCTGAAGGTCCGAATGCTGCAGCATTCGCGGAAGTTAACGCAGACCTAAGACCGTCCGCTAAAAATATTTCTATTTCTCTTACTACATCACCCGTTTATGATGACCAAGAGGCCGGGGAAGGGCTGTATACGTTCTCATTCCCCAATTCATCACGAGTTGTCAGTAAGTTAGGGCCGATGTATACACAGGTGCCATTCTTGCCGACAAACACGGGAATATCTTCATATGAAATTGCATACCGTGTCGGCCGACCGTCATCTGAGAAGCTCTTTCGTGGCGTTTTGCTTGAAGATAACTCGGTCGCAGTGGTTGAAGATCTTAGCCCGAGCGTCCCAGTGCCTTTTGCGATCACGCATGTTGGAGCAGCGACGCCACTTGGTCAATTGGCAAGCAGTGACGTGTTTTACTACACTTCTGGCGACCGGTATACATCCCCTCCGCGAGTAACGATACCTGCTTCACCGTCCATCATTAAAGCAGGGGGAATGATTCAAAACGTCCGTGTGTTTGACACAAACCACCGTTTCCGTGGCAATCGAATCTCGCCCTATTTCAGCCTCGCCGAAACAGTTGAAGAACGCTTGACCGTCAACTGGGGGGACGGTGTTTCGGGAAAGGCGACATCCAAGGTGACCTTCATCAACCCAGTGGAGTATGTGAACCCAGACTTTCTTCAGCTAACGATCTTGTTTGATCAGCTTGATTGGGAAAAAGTAACACCCTTAATGGAACCAGGATCCGCGTACAGGACGACCCGCCTGCCTGTCTCATCTTATGTAGCCGCTGGTGCAGGTGCTGTTGATGTCGCCGCCGTTGTGAGCAAGAGCAGATTGCAAGCTGGTATTGCTGCTGCGCTGGGTATCGTTGCTGCGGCCATTGATGCCTCCGAGGGCGAAGAGTTTCAATTCGATGTTACATGGGCGGAGGAGTACGAAGTTGCGCCATCCACATGGCGTACTCATTTGGGAGTTCCTTCGGGCTCAAGCTTTATAGATCACAGGCACCAGTTTCACTGGCAGCTTCAGTTTAAGCCTGGCGCTTCCGTAAGTATTGCCCTGGCACAACGCTATGGCTTGTCAGGATTCGAAGGGATGATCACACCCATAGAATACACGCGAGGCCCTCACCAGGGACGATACCGGTCACTCATGTGGCTGCATGGCTTTGATGACGAGCTGCCAGGACTTATTCGTTGAACACTATGTTAGCAGCTTCAATCCTTGCTCAACTCCTCTTTCTGCAACAAACTGGCAGAACACCCATGCCCGCGTGGGCTACGGGTAAGTGGAGTACACAAGACAAAGCCTACGCGCAGATTCTCGAAGAAGTCCGCCCTTTCTACGGAAAGGATGGATTCATTGATGAGAAGATTGTTGCAGAAAAGTATGTCTTTCACGTTAATCAATACATGGCTGATGCAGGTAACAGCCTCCTCTTTATGCGCGCACTCGCTTGGCACGAGGTATCTCTTAGCGACGGATACATCTCGCGAGTGCCTGGTGTACACGTGCATCGCCTAAAGTTTGTTGAGTTGATGCAACGATGGCAGAAACCAGTCGACTCTCTATCTTTTGTGAGGACAATGGCAATATGTGTCCTGCGTTCGTCATCGGATACCGCATTTGCTGGCAACGGACTTATTGGGAAGATCTATTCAAGACGCCCAACTGATACAGAATTGGAAATAAATTACATACACTGGGCGGCAAGAAATCCATCGGTGGGCGCGACCCGTGCAGAGCTACTTAAGTTGCTCCGTAAGCAAGAAGCACTCGAGTTCCGCAAGGGCGCTCGGCGACTCTATATCAGTGCTTCATACAAGTGGGTGGCTGTGATGGAACGACCCTTTAGTAGGGATCTAACTGAAAAGAGTATTAGCTTAATGTCTGATTACATTTCATCGCTCCCTCCTGGGCATGTAAACAACACTCCGGAGTACAGAAAGAATGCAGAGAAGAAAGCCTCAGCGCTGAGAAGTTACTACAAGAACTGGTAGCGGGCGCTTTGGGGGACTATTGCTCGTGCGTAAAGGAGACAAAGCTACTTCCCGACTTTCCCGTACATCAGATCCACGTAGTCGCGAATCATCCGGGCGGTGGAGAAGCTGTAGGCACTCGTGGCGACGGCTTGCTTCATCACCTTGATCCACTCGCGGGGCAGACCGTCGGCATCGCGGTTGAAGAAGGTCGGGATGACGTGCTGCTCCATCACTTCATAGAGCGCCGCGGCGTCCGCGGCATCTTGCTCCTTCAGGTCCTTGAACTCTTTGCGACCGCCGATCGCCCAGCCGTTGCGGTCCTTGCCATCGACAAACCCTTCATCCCACCAACCATCGAGAATCGAGGTGTTGGGGATGCCGTTGGCAGCCGCCTTCATGCCGCTGGTGCCGCTAGCTTCCAGCGGGCGACGAGGGTTATTCAGCCACATATCCACGCCCTGAACCAGCATGCGGCCGGTCTCCATGTCGTAATCTTCGAGCAGGAATGCACGTCCTTTGAACCGTTTGGTTTCGGTGAGCTTGTAAACTTGCTCCACCACCTTCTGCCCGCCTCGATCGCTGTGGTGGGCTTTTCCGGCGAACAGAATCTGCACCTTGCGGCCCTTGGCTTCGAAGAGTTTGCTTGCCCGCTTGAGATCGCTGAAGAGCAACCCGGCGCGCTTGTAGGTGGCGAATCGACGAGCAAAACCGATGAGGAAGGCATCCGGATCCAGACACTCAGCGAATTCGGCGAGTTCGCTCGGGCCTTCGCCGTGGCGAGCGTGTTGCTTGAAGAGTCTCTCCTGAGCCCAAGCGATTAGCCGCCGCTTTTGCTCCTGGTGGGCCGCCCAGAACTCTTCATCGTTGAGCTCCAAAGCCTTCTCCCAGGTCGGGCGATCGTCCGGTCCCACCAACAGGTCAGTTTCGCGCTCCAGCGCCAGGCCGTGCTTGTGATACAGGCAGCTGATCTCCGGGCCGATCCACGTGGGCATGTGGACGCCGTTCGTCACGCCAATCACATCCATGCCGGTGGCCTTGCTCCATGTTTTGTGCGCAGTTCGGCCATGAAGCAAGCTCACGCCGTTCGACATCTGGGAGTGCCGGAGCCCAAAGGCCGTCATGTCAAAGATCTCCGGATCCTTATCCGCACCGCGACCGAGCTTCAGGATCTCCTCGACGTCGATCTTTGAGCCTTCCAGCATCGGAGAGAGCACGGTTCGAGCTAGGTCGGCTCCGAATCGCTCATTGCCCTCCGGAACCGGAGTGTGGATAGTGATGATGGCGTGAGGCGTGATGGCCTTGCGTGCCGCTTCGAAATCGGAGCCATTCTCGACCAGATGGTGAAGTTGCTCCAGCAGAAGCAGCGCTGAGTGGCCCTCGTTCATGTGGTAGGAACTGGGCTCGATTCCCAGAGCTCGAAGCACCTTCATCCCACCGACGCCCAGGACGAACTCTTGGTGCAGGCGCATTTCCCGGCCTGCGGTGTAGAGCTGGCTGCTGATCTTGCGATCTTCGGGGTGGTTTGACTCAAGGTCGGTATCGAGCACCAGCAGCGGAGTCCGACCGACGGCAAACATCCACACGTTGGCGGTCACAGTGCGTCCTTTGAGCGGCAGAGAAATCGTGAGCGGCTCCGAGGTGCCAGGCTTCACCACTTGGTGCAGAGGATAGTTCACGGGGTCGAGCACCGGGAAGACGGCTTCCTGACGGCCTTCCCAGTCGATGACCTGGTGGAAGAATCCGCGGCGATAGAACAACCCAATCCCGACAAACGGAAGGCCAAGGTCGCTGGCTTCCTTCACGTGGTCGCCTGCGAGGATGCCGAGGCCGCCCGCATATTGGTTCATCGAATGGTGGAAGCTGTATTCCGCGCAGAAGTAAACCACCGGCCCCGATCCGACCGACTTCTTTTCGCGGACGAACCACGTGTCGTCGCCGCTGGCGAGGTAGTCGCTCAGATTTTTGAGTTCGGCATCAATGGCGGCGATGAAATCTTGGTCGTTTGCCAGCGCATCCAAGTCGCGCAGGTTGCGAAGCATCTCCACCGGGCTCTGTTGGGGATTCCACGCTCCGCCGGAGACCTTCTGGAACAGAGCCTGGGTTTGGCTTCGCCAGGTCCAGCGCAAGTTCATCGCCAAAGTGGCCAAGCCTTGCAGGGCCCCCGGCAAGTTCATCGTGCTGATCGGGGCGGTCGGAATCTGGCCAATCGTGAAAGGAGGAGTGTGCATCGTTGCCTCGCGTGAATACGTATTCGCAACCTCAATGGTACACGAGATTCCCCTTGGAACAAGAGGATCTGGGGCTCAATTCTGGGAAGCCGGAAGCAAGTTCCGCCACACCAGGTGATCAAATCCCAGCTGGACATCCGTGATGACGCCGCCCTTCACTTGAATCAGAGAGGGAAGGGGGATTTCGTACTTTGGCTGCTCCATCATCCCTGCGCGGTTCGCGTTGTACGACATCATCGCCCGAACTTCAGCGTCGCGTCGATTCTCCCTGAGCCAGTTCGTCACCTTTGCCTCCTCAAAAGGGGAGTTGAAAACGATGGCGTACCACCCGTCCTGCGTGCCCTTCGGCCCGGACATCATGTATTCCTCAATCGGGCGACCAAGGAACTGCTTTTCCTCCTTGCTCCGCCCAGGCAAGGCCAAGAGCGCCACGGCGACCCCGATCCCGAGGGCTACGGCCGCCATTCCGGCTGATTTCAGTGCGCGCGTCTTCATGGGTCTGCTCTTACCTCTCCAACAACCTGCTTGCTTTGCCGATTCCCGCTGCGTCCAATCGCGCGCGATAGGGGCAGCTGCCGCTAGCGAGTTCCAAGGAGGCTGGCCCAGGTACTCGCCTCAAATCCTCGGTGGACTTCTTGCACCACCCCGCGCTCGATCCTGAGGAGAGTGGGAGTCGGGAGCGGAGCATCCTCCCGGTTGATGCACAGCTGCCTTGACTCTCTTCCGCAAAACTCAACTTCTTTAACATCGACTAACGCCTGGGGTAGCCACTCCTTGGCATCCTTGCAAGGTTCGCAGTTGGGATCCGTAACCACAAACCACCCGTCTTCGAGATCTCCCCGGAAGATGGTGTTCGCTGATGCGCCTTCTAACACCCTCTTGTGAGGTTCCCAGTTCGGAAAAGCCTTCAACGAGCTAGCCACCAAGCCTATGAGAAGAGAACCGAAAGCAACGGTTTGAAGCACTCTTATGAGCTTCGCTCCTTGAGTATCCAACCTCGAATCGACTTCAAGCACTCCCATTGAAAGCGTCCAGTAGGCCAATGTTGCCGTGGCGATACATGCCGGACAGAATTTTGGCTTGATGACTTGCATCGCAAGGAATCCAATCACGGAAATGGCTGACACTACAAGCAATAGCGACTTGGGTACGGACTTCCACTGATTGAGTGTGACGAGACCGAGAAACGAAATTGCGAACAAAGTCGCAACTGTATCGCCCAAGTGTGACCCTATGCATGTGTTGCAAGCCGCTCGGCCAGCTAGGAGCCAGATTGGTGAAATTGTCAAAAGTGCCGCATTGAAGAGGCTTAAAAAGCGTCCAGTAAAAAACACAAAAATACTTCCTGCTGAAAACAGGAGCATTGCCCGAACCAGTAGTGTCCATTCTTCTGGGTGGACAAAGACACCGATCGCCGCTACGACAAAGGTGGTGCCAAGCAAGGCAACTTGCAGGATACTTGCTGCGGACTGTTCATCCTGTTGTTGAAGTCGTTTCACTAGAAGCCTTCTTGTTCGTCGTTTAAGGATCGAACGGTCCTGGAGAAGTGCAACGTAAGATAGGTGGCCCCAAACCAGCAACAGACTATGTAGCAAGCTGGGATAAGGGCGAATGACCAGTGCAGTCCCGGCATTGTGGAAAACATGGCAATGTTGTACAAAGGCAGCCAAGCTAAGAGCAATCCCAGAAGGAGCCAGGGCCTGTATGCCTTTCGACAGGCGGTTCTTGCCAGCGCATACACGATCAATGTTGCGACAAGGTTATCCATCCATTTGAAAACATTCGCTTGCCATAAGCCTGCCAGAAGAATGGGTAAGTACGCGAGCTGCACCCCTAAATATGCACCGCCAAGAGATGCTAGCTCCTCAGCGAGCACCATGGGCCACTTGGACTTATTAGAGGCGATCATAAACTAAAAATATCGTTCGCCACCGCATGAGGATACACCGATTCCCGCCCTGCGAATCTGCGACACGGGTTCTCGCTTTGAGGAACTTTGCGTCTCCAAACGCGCGAAAAACCAGAACCTTTTCAGGTAGCGTGTAGTCATTGCAACTCAAAGGTGGCGGATCAGAGGAGATATCTCCAGAGAATTTCTTGATCTTTCGGCTTCCATGAAACGCTGAAGCTAGAAGTATCGGATTCTGGACGTCGCGCTCACTGAGCTCTCGTTGCCAAACTTCCATATCTTCGTATTCATCTAATAAGGGAGGATAGCCGAAGCTACCAACGAGTGGTCGTAAATCCTCGCCGGGCGTCCGTTCCCAGTAGTCGAAAGGGTCTGTCGTAGGTGCTTTGTCTAAGGCACTTGCAACAGCTTGACCACTTGGCAAATCACCCCTATCAGAATCATAGAGGAGTAGTGCAAGCCCTGATTGCCGAATGTTTGATAGCGAAACGGTTTGTTTGCCCTTTCCGCGACCCTCGGCGAATACAGCACCGAGGGTCGCCAGGAGAACCATCATAATGGCGATCGCCACAAGTAGTTCAATGAGAGTGAATGCTCTTTGCACAGGATCAATAGTGAGGGCATGGGCAGACTGCTGGCGGGCACGCCGCAGCTCCGCCATTCAGGCAACAGTCGGTCGTCCAGTCGATGTCACAACTGTAGTGTGACGAGGAAGAACCGTGCACGCCCATGCTGCCACATAAGTGCGAATTTTACGCCATTGAATGAGGCTACAAGGAGCGCCATGCGCTTCACAGCTATTGTGTCCAGTTCCGCAACTAACTGGATTGGTGGGAGGCCCAAACTGTGCGATGGCCGTGCTTGCGACGAGGAGGGAGAGGCTAATGAGTAATGTTCTTCCTTTCATGTGCACATTGTAAGAGAAGTGCCGGTTAACTGCAAATGTTGGGGGGGGCATAGGTATTTAGGCCCATCTTGAGCCTGAGGTCAGCTCGGACGAGTCGAGTGTATGCTGACGCAGCATCCCATGATTGAGCGCGAACTCGACCTTTATGCCCACCAACCGATCCCTGGTTGGGATCTCGCTGGCGACGAAGTCCGCACGACGGAGCCCAACGGCGTTGTTCTCGTCCGCAACGTCAACCGCCCGACTCTCACCCTCCACGAGCACCGCCCCGATGCCCCCTGGATCATTGTGGTTCCGGGTGGAGGCTATCATGCGCTGGCGATTGACCTCGAAGGTCACGAGGTGGCCCAATGGCTCAACAATCAAGGTCTCAACGCCGCCGTGCTCAAGTACCGACTCCCGCGCGATCAGGACTCACCCCGATGGCGCATCCCGGTCGATGATCTGAAGCGAGCCGTCGCGCTCATGCGCGCCAAATCGCCCCAAACTCCGCTCGCTGTCATCGGGTTCTCCGCAGGAGCCCACTGCTCGGCGACCGCCGCCCACGAATTCGCCGAAGAGCATCAACCTCTCCAGGCGTTGCTTCTCGTCTATCCTGCTTACCTTCTCACCGATGGTGCTCCGAGCCCAGAAGCCACTCCGGTGAGCCCTCGCACAGCCGTTTTTGGCGTCATGACGGAGGATGACCACCTTGATATCAAAGGGCTGCACGCTTACGCGGCCCGCGCGGAGGAAATCGGAGCCCGCGTCACCCTGGTCACGCGTCCGGAGGGAGGGCACGGATATGGCCTCGGGCAGAAGCTCGATCCCCCCTTTGATTGGCCCAAAAGGGCCAGCGACTTCCTCAAATCTACAGGGTTTTAGGACTCCCCTCTCCCAGTTTTCCGGGGTTAGGCGTAACGCTCGCCGGTGCTCGCGCTACTCTTCTCTTGGGCAATGGTGACACTGCACACATAGCAGGGCCACCGGAGGCCTCTGAAGTTCTCAGGAGAAGAGAAGAAATGACATCCAAGTGGATATCGCTGAGCGTGTTGATGGCGTTGGCCGCTGCATCGCAGGCAAACTTTGTTGTAAACGGTGACTTTGAATCGGATCCCTATCCGGCCGCCGACCGAACCGAACTCGTCACCCTGACGGGTTGGGAAATCGGAACGGCGGGCAACGTTCACGGCATCGGCAAGAACTACAACTACTGGACCGGCTTCCAAGTCCGCGACACCCAGGAACTGGATCTCTCCGAATATTTCAACGGAGAAGGAATCTTCCAGACCCTCAACCACAACCTCGCCGGGCAAGAACTCACGATCACCTTTGATCTCTACACCAACGGCACGGGGATCCCGAGCCAATCGGGAGGAGCCAATTTCTGGATGGATGGTCAGATGCTCGGCTTTGCCTTAGGGGCGGAAGAGCGGACGCGCTACACCTACACGTTCACCCCCTCGGGCAACAGCAGTGTCATCGCCTTCGGCTCGCATCTCGGCAACATGGTTCTGCTCGATAACGTTGAAGTCGTGCCGGAACCCGCCACTCTCACCGCCCTGGGCATGGGCGCCGCTTTTCTCCTACGAAAACGCAGAAGGGCCTGACCCTTCCTCATCTGAGCGAATGGCCTCGGCAGGCGGCTTGTGCCTTGCCGGGGCATTTTTTCTTCAAGCGCAAGTCGATGCCATCGGACGGATTTAAGGGAAGGTCCCTCCGCAAAATTGCCAGATCACCCGGCCTTAACCTACCGACCCAGGCAGATCCGCTATACTATGGGAGTGCGCGAGATTGCCGCGCGCGTTGCAGATTCCATTTCTGGAGAAGAGCACAAATGAATACCAAGATCCTCGCGCTCAGCGCGCTCATGGCTTTTGCCGTGTCGTCGCAAGCCAACTTTGTCGTTAACGGAGACTTTGAAGCCGATGCCTATGCCAACGGTACGGCTCTCTATCCTCTCACCAGCCTCACAGGCTGGACGATCCTGAGCACGGGCAACGTGGCTGGAATCGGGCTCAATTACAATCCAGTCGCAGGTTTCCAAGCCGCGCCGAGCCAGGAGCTCGATCTCAGCGGATCCTTCGATAACTTCGGCAACGCCAGTGGGCCGGGAATCAGCCAACAGGTCGCCCATAACCTACCGGGGCCTCTCACTCTGAGCTTTGACATCTACACTTTTTCCACGGGCGGCAGCCTCGCGGGAGGCGTTGATGTTTACTGGGAAGGCACCCTGCTTGCCGCTGGTCTGCAAGATACGGGGAATGCGCGAACGAACTTCACGTACAGCGTACTTGCCACCACGGGCACCAGCGAGCTGAAGTTCGTGTCTTCAAACGGCTTTGTCTCCCATGTCGACAACGTCTCCGTGGTTCCGGAGCCAGCAACGATGACTCTCTTCGCGGCAGCCGCAGCATTGGCCGCGCGGCGAAAGAAGCGAGCCTAAACCTCGATCCACACTCTCTTCGAAAGCCTGGGGGAAGTCATTCCTCCGGGCTTTTTGTTTCCCTCGGCGGAAAAGCCGGAGAAATCTGGGCTCCCGGGAGAGGATCGACCACGATACTCAGCACCCGCACCGAATCCTCGCCGACAGGCTCGTAGTGGTGCTCCTCGCTCGCCCAGAAGCAGATGCTTTCGCCCGCCGTCAGCACATATTCATCCGTATTGATCACCACCCGAGAGGCCCCTTCGAGCACGTACATGAATTCATATCCCCGGTGAGATCGCCGGGGCGTCGGGTGAAACAGCTCGATGACATTTGGGTTGAACACTCCGTCTCCCAGACGCGAACGGATGAGACAAAAGGGCGTGATCGCGGGATCCTGCGGCGCACGGGCTCGCTCCTCGGGGGTCAACGAGGGTTGCAGCACGGAGGTGAAGGCGTTCATGTTGAACCACACATCGTGCTCCTTTCGGTGAACCGCCACCACGCTCGGCTCAATGAACTCCTGACTCGTGAGTTGCTGAGGGGTCACCTTGAGCGCACGGCACAACTGCGCGACGGTCGAGATATGGGTGGGTTCGCCTTTCTCCAGCCGAAGCAACGTGTTTTTGCTCACCTCCGCCTTTGCCGCCAGCTCCCGGATCGTCAGCCCGCGAACCGAGCGGATTCGGCGAATCCGTTGCCCGAGCACCGTGAATCCCACCTGATGGATCAACTCCTTGATCTCCACGCGCTTGGTGCCGGGTCGGGGTTCACTCATGATGGTGGTGTGCCGCGTCATCACGGCCTCTGGAGCGGATGATACATCGGTTCCGCAGTAGGTCGTCCCATGTTTTTGAAAAGTTGGGACAGGCTTAACCGAGAATACTTGGGCCAATAAAAGTACAAGTTTGGGTCAACTATGACCGTTGACTTCATTTTTCTGGGACAGGAACAATGGGCCAAGTTTCTCGGAGAAATCCGAGATGGAGACAACAACATGCTTTCAACTCTCATTGCTGCAAGCCTCGTCGCCAAGAGCCTCGCTGTTCCTGCGACCGCTCCCCTCGGCGACCTTGACAAAGGCGCTCTCGTCACCGTCATGCGCGTCATCGACGGCAAGCTTTACGTGGGTGGTCGCTTCGAGCGCGCCAACCGCAAGCTGGTGAACAACATCGCCGTCTGGGATGGCTCGAGCTGGAGCGGAATCGGCCGAGGCGTCGATGGGGAAGTCAAGGACATCGTGGGCTTCAAGGGCAAGATCTATGTCTGCGGCGAGTTCAGCTACGCCGGGAAGAGCAGCGAGAACGAAGGCATCCCCGCCAACCGCATCGCCGAATGGGATGGCACCAAGTGGAACGCGATGGGCGAGCGCCCGGTTGACCGACAGATCTTTGCTCTCGCTACCGATGGTAAAGCCCTTTACATCGGCGGCAACTTCACGAAGATCAACGACGAAACCGAAACCAGAGCCGTCGCTCGCTGGAACGGCAAGAAGTGGGAATCCATCGGCGGCAAGTTCGACCGATACGTCCAAACCATGACCTTCCACAAGGGCAAGCTCTACGTGGCCGGCTACTTCGCCGAATTCGGCGATGACTCGTTCAACAATGTCGCGGTGTGGGACGGCACTACCTGGAGCGAGGCCGGAAACGGCGGGCTGAGCAGCACGGTCAACCGGTTGAGCAGCGATGGAGAAAACCTCTATGCCGCAGGCAAGTTCAACATCGGCGGCAAGAGTGGCATCGCCAAGTTCGAGGAATCCAAGTGGTCTCTCGCTGTGCCGACGAGCGGTGAAAACTACTGGGTTCACGCTGAGGCCGGAAAGCTCTTCATTGCCGGAGATTTCACCGAAGCGAACGGTAAGAAGTCGCACCAACTGGCGATTGTGGATGGCAAGAACACCATGACCACTCCGGAAATCATGTATGTCAGCCACCGCGTCATCATGCCGTTCGGCGGATCGTACATCGTCGGAGGCAGCTACGGTGACGTCCAAGTCGAAACCATCGGCGGCGTTCTCAAGTGGACCGGGGCGAACAGTTTGGACGCCTACGACCTCGTCTCCGGAAACTAGGCTTTCCCCTATCCCATGATCTTTGGAGGCTGCACTCGTGCGGCCTCCCTTTTTTCGGTACGATGCAGGGTGAAAGGGAGGCGATTCACTGCCTATCCCCGGACTCTATGCTCCAAATCACCACGACGCATCAACCAGCCAGCGATCTTGGCTATCTCCTGCATAAGAATCCTCACGCCATCCATCGAAAAGAGATGGCGTATGGCGAAGCCATTCTTGTCTATCCAGAGGTCTCGGCGGAGCGATGCACGGCGGCGATTCTCCTCAACGTCGATACGGTCGGTCTCGCCCGGCGCCGAGGCGGCATGCGTTGGAGCGACTACGTCAACGAGCGGCCCTATGTGGCCTCCAGCTTTGTGAGCTCCGCCATCAAGGAGATGTTCGCCACCGCGATGTCCGGGCGATCGAAGGAACGACAAGATCTCGCCGACACCGAAATCCCGTTCGTGATCGAACTTGCCGCTGTCAAAGTGCGCGGCGGCGAGGAGTTTGCCCGGAACCTTTTCGAGCCGCTGGGCTACGGCGTCGAGTGCACTCCCATTCCGCTTGACGAGACTTTCACGGACTGGGCAACCGGCCCCTACATGAAGCTCCGGCTGACCACCACCAAGCGACTCCTCGACGTCCTCAACCACCTCTACGTCCTCATCCCGGTTCTGGATGACGACAAGCACTACTTTGTCGGCAAAGATGAGGTCGAAAAGCTCCTGCGCCGCGGCGAGGGATGGCTGGCGGGGCACCCGCTCCGAGAGCAGATCACGCGGCGCTATCTCGATCACCAACGCACCCTCACCCGAGTCGCGCTGGCCCAGCTCACCGAGCAAGATGGCGAAGTCGATCCCGATGCCGCCGAAGAGCAACGCCAAGAAGCCCGGGAAAAAGACGCCCGCGCCGCGTCGCTCCATGATCTGCGGCTTCAGGCTGCGGCGGATGTCATCCTCGCCCGTGGTGCCAAAACCGTGCTCGATCTGGGGTGTGGCGAGGGCCGATTGATCGCGTTGCTCCTGAAGCACGTTCAGATCACACAAATGGTGGGCGTCGATGTCGCGCTGCAATCGCTGGAGAAGATCAAGCGTCGTCTGAGATGGGATCAACTGCCGGAGAAGCTCAAGGAGAAACTCACCCTCGTCCACGGATCCGTGACTTACCGAGATGCCGCGTGGCAAGGCTTTGATGCCGCTGCTTTGGTTGAAGTCATCGAACACCTCGATGAAGAGCGCCTGCCGAGCCTTGAGAAGGTTGTCTTCCGAGAAGCCCAGCCCCGGTTGGTCGTGGTCACCACGCCGAATCAAGAGTACAACGCGCTGTTCCCGAGTCTCCCCGCCGACACGATGCGTCACGATGACCACCGATTCGAGTGGACCCGCACCCAGTTCACCGCTTGGTGCGAGCGCGTGGCCACCGACTATGGCTACACCGTGGTGATCGAACCGGTTGGCCCGGTGGACGAAACCCACGGGGCACCAAGCCAGATGGGGGTCTTCACCCGATGATCATCAAGATCCCCTCGATGTCTCTTGCGCTTCTCATCGGAGCCTCGGGGTCGGGGAAGTCCACCTTCGCCCGAACCCACTTTCTCCCCACGGAGGTTGTGAGCAGCGACACCTGCCGGGCCCTCGTCTCTGACGATGAGAACAACCAGGCGGCCAGTTCCGATGCCTTCGAGCTTCTCCACACCCTGGTTGGGTTGCGATTGAAGCGGGGCTTGCTCACCGTCGTCGATGCGACAAACGTCCAAGCCGCTGCTCGCAAAAATCTGCTTCAACTCGCCGCGAAGTACCACGTGATGCCTGTGGCCATCGTCTTCGATCTCCCCGAAGATGTCGCCCAGGCCCGGAACAAGCTCCGAGCAGATCGCGACTTCGGCCCGCACGTGATCCGAAACCAAACCCGCGATCTGAAGTCAGCCATACGTGCTTTGCGGAAGGAAGGCTTCCGCTATCACACGGTGCTGAAGTCGGAGGATGAGGTCAATTCCGCCACCATCGAGCGCAGCAAGCTCTGGACGGACAAGCGCGAGGAAACCGGCCCCTTCGACATCATCGGGGACGTCCACGGGTGCCTCGACGAGCTCCGCGCTCTGCTTGCTGAGCTCGGCTACACCGAAGCCGAGGGGGTCTACCAAGCACCGCAAGGCCGCAAGGCGATCTTCGTTGGCGACCTGGTTGACCGAGGCCCGGATTCTCCTGGTGTCCTCCGCCTCGTCAAGGCGATGGTCGAGGCGGATCAAGCCTTATGCGTGCCGGGGAATCACGATGTGAAGCTCGTCCGCAAGCTAAAAGGCGGAGATTTTCCGCCGAAGCACGGCCTCGCCGAGACCCTGGAGCAACTCTCAAAATGCGACCCCGAGGAGGTCGCGGGATTCACCAAGTTCATTGACGGCCTCATCAGCCACTATGTGCTCGATGACGGCAAGCTTGTGGTGGCCCACGCCGGGATGTCCGAAGCCTTTCAGGGTCGGCCCTCCGCCTCGGTGCGGGAGTTTGCGCTCTACGGGGAAACCACCGGGGAGATCGATGAGTTTGGCCTGCCCGTCCGCGTGAAGTGGGCCGAGGAGTACCGAGGCGACGCCACCGTGGTCTATGGCCACACCCCGATGGTCGAGGCGGAATGGCTCAACAAAACCGTCTGCATCGACACGGGATGCGTCTTCGGCGGCAAGCTCACCGCTCTGCGCTATCCCGAGCGCGAGCTGGTCAGCGTTCCCGCCGCGCGGGTCTATTCCGAGCCTATTCGACCGCTTGCGGATCCCCAAACCTTGACCTCCCAGCAGATCGCCGATGACCTGCTCGATGTCCAAGATGTTCGGGGTCGGCAGCACATCCGCACCGAGAACTTCGGAACGATTGTCATCCCAGAGGAGCAAGCGGC
Organism: Armatimonadota bacterium; assembly: GCA_020161505.1. Classification (GTDB taxonomy): domain Bacteria; phylum Armatimonadota; class Fimbriimonadia; order Fimbriimonadales; family Fimbriimonadaceae; genus UphvI-Ar2. The sequence continues at coordinate 43,974 of JAIUNY010000016.1, forward strand.
CGCAGCCTTCGAAGTGATGGGGCGGTTCGCCGCCGATCCGCGCTGGCTTGTCTATCTGCCGCCCACGATGTCTCCGAGCGAGACTTCATCGCTCCCTGACTTTCTCGAACACCCGCTGGATGCCCTCGACTACTACGCGGGCCACGGGATCACGGAAATTGTGGCGGAAGAGAAGCACATGGGCTCTCGCGCCGTGGTCATTGTCGGACGCGACGAGGAGGCCATCTTCCGTCGATTTGCGATTTCAGGCTGGCTCGGAATCGTGCTCACCCGAACCGGGCGGCCCTTCTTCGATGACCGCGCAACGGAGCAGGTTCTGTTGCAACGATTCAGCGAGGCTCTCGCGAAGTCGGGCTTCTGGGAGCGCCACGAAGCAGGATGGGCGGTATTCGACTGCGAGCTCATGCCCTGGTCGGCCAAAGCTCAGGGGCTCCTCAGAAGTCAATACGCCCCGGTGGGCGCAACTTCGCGGGCGTCGCTTGGCGCGCAAGTGGAGATCCTGCGCAAGCTCGCCGGGCGGCTCGATACCCCCGAGACGCAGGAGCTTCTCGCTTCCACCGAGCACCGGCTCGACGCGGCCCAGCGCTACACCGATGCCTATCGTCGCTACTGCTGGCCCATCCAGTCGGTCGATGATTTCCGCCTTGCTCCTTTCCAAATTCTCGCCGTCGAAGGGAAGGCACTGCACGGGGAACCTCACCTGTGGCACATGCAGGAGATCGCTCGGGCGTGCGAACACGATCCTATTCTTGTCGCCACGAAGCACCGAGCCGTGCGCACGGACGACCCGGCCGACCGCGAGGCTCTCGCCGACTGGTGGCTCAGCCACACCGAGTCGGGTGGGGAAGGGCTTGTCATCAAGGGGCCCACCGTGCTGACTCGCGGCAACAAGCACCTCGTTCAGCCCGCCCTGAAGTCGCGTGGGCGCGAGTATCTGCGCATCATCTACGGCCCCGACTATCTGGAACCGGAGAATCTGCGGAGGCTCAAAAAACGGGGGCTCGGCACCAAGCGCGCCCTCGCTATGCGTGAATATGTGCTGGGCCTCGAAGCCCTGCGCCGATTCCTCGCCGGCGAGCCTCTGCGCCGGGTCCACCAGTGCACATTCGGCGTCCTCGCCCTCGAAAGCGAACCGGTCGATCCGAGGCTGTAGGCGCGGAGTTAAAACGAGTTTAACCCAGTTTTCTGATTTTAGTTAAACTGGGTTAAACTGAGTTAAACTTGGTATAATTCGCTCGTGGATCCGATCCGTAACCCGTTTGCTCCAGGTGCAGGCTCTCCTCCTCCCGAACTCGCAGGCCGCGATGAACTCATGGAGAGGTTGCTGGTCGCCGTGAAGCGCGTGGCAATCCGCAATCAAGCCCGCGGAGCCCTCATCGTTGGGCTTCGAGGGGTCGGGAAAACGGTGCTCCTCGATCGCATCCTCGCTGAAGTGGAGGAAGAGGGCCATGTCACGGTGCGGCTGGAAGCTCCAGAACACCGGTCGCTTCCGTCACTTCTTGCTCCAGAACTCCGCATCGCCCTCCTCCAACTCAGCAAGGAGGAGCGGTCTCGCGAACTGGCCCAGCGTGGTCTCCGAGCTCTTGCCGGGTTCGCAAAGTCCCTGAAAGTGAAGTTTGGTGATCTCGAGGTCGGGATCGACCTGGAACCAGAGGCGGGCCTCGCCGACAACGGCGACCTGGAGCATGACCTCACCGCCCTTCTCCAAGCTGCTGGACAGGCTGCGGCAGCAGATGACAAAGCGCTCGTGCTGCTGATTGACGAGCTTCAATATGTTCCAGAGGAGCAACTGGCGTCGCTCATCGTCGCGCTTCACCGATGCGCGCAGAAGAAGCTTCCGGTGCTCCTCATCGGGGCCGGCCTCCCCCAACTTCGTGCGCAGATGGGCAAAGCCAAGTCATACGCGGAGCGCTTGTTCGAGTTTCCGGAAATTGGCCCTCTGAGCGAGGAGGCGGTGGCGGATGCGCTCCGCAAGCCGATCACGGAAGGAGGAGCCGACATCACGGCAGAAGCCGTCAGGCTGGTGTTCGAGAAGACTGAAGGCTACGCCTACTTTGTTCAAGAGTGGGGAAAGCAGATTTGGGATGTTGCCGAACTCAGCCCGATCGGTGTGCCAGACGTTGAAAATGCTTCCGACCTCGTTGTTGCTTCCTTGGACGAGAGCTTCTTCCTTGTGCGATTTGACCGCTGCACCCCTTCTGAGAAACGATATCTTCGCGCCATGGCCGAGCTTGGACCGGGGCCGCATCGCTCCGGAGACATCGCGCAGCTCCTCAACCGAGATGTGCGTCAGCTGGGCAAGACTCGAAATGATTTGATCACAAAAGGCATGATCTGGAGTCCGGGACACGGGGATACGGCGTTTACCGTGCCGCTGTTCGACCAATTTCTCAAACGGATCATCCGGGATCAAGATTGGGCTCGAGAGAACTAAGCCGGGCACGCACCGTCTCTCAACTTGGCATTCTTCTACCGACTGATGTAACATCGTGGACATGGTCGCGGCGGTATTGATGCTCACACTTGGACAAACCGAGGCGGATTTCGCGCGGGCCAAGCCTCCCGCCAGCCTGACCGACGCCACCTTCGCCGAAGTCACGCGTCACGCCACCCCCACCTCCTCCGACCTCGCCTTCCAAAGCATGGACTGGCGATCGACGATCCACGATGGCCTCCGCGCTGCCCAGGCCGAAGACAAGCCGCTCCTCCTGTGGATGTACTTCGGCGATCCGCGCGGGCACTGCTGACAAAATGGCGTCAAGACCAGGCAGTTTGTCTGGACTCGCCCCGACATTGTCGCCTACGCCAAGGAAAACTTCATCCCCGTGGCGATCGACGATGTGGCTTACAATCAGCACCCCGACAAGCCTCGGTACGAGCGCCGCTGGCTCGGCGATCTCTTCCGCGAGAACATTCAGCAGGGAATCTACGTCGCCTCGTCGGGCGGGCAATATCTGGGCCGGATGAATGCTGGGTGGCCCGATCCCGATGCCGACGAGACCTTCCGCCTGCTCCGACAAGCCGTCGGGGCGTACAAGCGACTCCCCCAAGAACAGCGCGTTCTCCGTCGAACTCTGACCGCCGCCGACAAGCTCAAGTGGGAAAGCGATGCTTTCGTCAAGCCCGCCGGAACGCTCGATTTGCGCATTTCTAGCCGGGGCTACACCTTTCCTGGCATGACCACGTTCGACCAGAGGCATCCCAAGTTCTATCATCTCGATCGCTTGTGGTTCAAACCCAGCGAATGGCGGGCTTTCCTGCCTTCTTCACTGACCGCCGGGGCCAAGACCACCGTCACCGGAGCCCCCTACAATCGAATTGTCCTCCTCAGCCACATGCAAGCAGGGCAGAGCGCGTGGTGGGATTCCCACATCCGAGGCGGAAAAATGGAGTCCACCGTCACCCAAGTTTCGGGCGACGAAGTCTCGCTCCGGATCACGGCGAGCTACCAGATGAAAGCCGACAGCGAGTGGTGCCGCGACACCTACAACGGCTCGCTTCTCGCCGTGGCAAACTACAATCGCCGATCCCAAACATGGAGCAAGTTTGATCTCGCGATGCTCGGCACTCATACCGTCGGCATGATGATGAGCAACCTCCATGTCGGAGACCCCACCCAGCAAGTTGCCGTGACCGCTTCGCTTAATCCCCTCGCCAACGAGGCCGACCGCATGCTCCCGATGAACTGGAAATACGGCTACTCGATCCGCTGGGCGCAGACGCCGTGAGTCTGAGTCAACGCCCCTGCGGTACCATTCAGTTGCGCCCACTTCGGCGAGGAAGTCATGGTTCTCGGACTTGTGCAAGGGGAAGATGCGGCGCTTGATCGGCTCGAAGCCTCCGCGCTTTTCGCTGCCTGGAAGGATTCCTACCGCGCGACCGTTCACCGAACACCTCACCAACTTCGCGTTCAAGTAGAAGCCTCCCGCGCGGCGATCGATCTCGCCCTCCTCGCCCAAGAGTCGTACGGACTTTCCTCCGCCGTAGCCCCGCTGGAGCCGGCGACTCGATCCGCCCGATTCGCCTCGCTCGAGCGGATCCTCGGTGAAGTCAGCCTGGGATATCCCCTCTTTATCGGGGAAGTCTGGGCGGCCGATCTCCCTGCCGTGACGGGCCGCCCGCCGACCGACCTGGGTTGGCAGCGTTTCGACGATCTCCTTCCCGAAGAGCGAGTCTTCATCCTCGCCCCCGAGGGCCTGAGCCTGCCCAAGCAAGAACGACTTGGACTGGCGATGATCGACCACAACCTGCCGAGTGTTTGGGATAGCTTTGTCGGGCGAGACGAGGACATGAGCAACGCCCTCGACCGACTCCGCCACGCCGATATCCTCTCCCTCAAGGGTTGCGGAGGGATGGGTAAGTCTCGATTTTCCCTCCATCTTGCTGCCCAATCGAGGCAGTTAGGGATCACCCACATCCGGCAAGTCCGCCTCTCCGACCTCACCGATCCCCGTGATGTGGCGCAGCGATTCTTGGCCACCACCCGGGCAACCGATCTATCGACTTTCGCTCAATCCCTCCACGGCCGCTCGTCGCTGGTGATTCTGGATAACTGCGAGCATGTGCTCTCCGGCGTCCAAGAGTTCCTCCCTGAACTGCTCGATTCTTGCCCCACTCTCAAGGTGATTTGCACCACGCGTGAAAGCTTGCTCCTGCCGGGTGAGGTCATCTTTGAGCTGGAACCCCTCGCCCTTCCGCCCGACGAATGGTCGAGCGATCAGGTGATTGTCGAGCCCAGTGGGGCGATCCAGCTCTTCCTCGACCGATATGCCGAAATGGCGTCGGAAGAGCTTGATCTGCGCGCCGACATGCCCCTGATCCGCGCCCTCGTTGCGCTCGTCGACGGCCTGCCGCTCGCGGTCGAGCAAGCGGCGTTCCAGGCGTCGATTCTCGGTGTCGGGGCATGCCTGGCCTCGCTCCGGAAGTCTCTTCCCGGGCTCGAAGCGGAGCGTGCGCACTACGAGCCCCGGCACCGCACGATCTCGGCCACGATGCAGTGGAGCTACGACCTGCTGAACCCCGAGGAAAAGCGTGACCTTCACGCCGCCGCCAGCTTCATCTGCCCCTTTGATGCCCGCGATCTCGCCGCTATGCTCGGCGAGCAGAACGCGACCTCCCGACTCGGAAATCTGCACCGCAAAAGCCTCGTCCAGCGCGAGGGGGTGATCGGCGGCCACCGAATGTTCCGGATCATCGAAGTCATCGCCGAGTTCGTCCGAACTCATCCCGACCGCCCGGCCCGTGATCCAGGGTGGCCGGAGTCGTGGCTTGCGTTTTTGGAGGACATTGCCGAGCGTGTTGCGACGAACGAAAGCTCGCCTGCGGGTGCGGTCAGCCGCGACCAATCGCGAACCCAGATGCCGATGTGGAGCAAGACGATTTTCTCCCTCCGGGAGACAGATCCGCCGCGGGCAGAGCGGCTTCTGATCCTCCTAGGGCGCGAGTACCTCAACGGTGGTTTTTACGCGGAGCTACAGCAACTCGTGCTGAGCCTACTAGAGAAGCTCGACGATCCGCGACCGCGCACAGTGCAGATGGAGGCGATGACCTACTACCTGCTCGGTGATTTGGCAACGGCTTTGGTGAAGATGACTCGCGGGCTTGAGATCGCTCATCAAACGCAAGACACCTTGTCCTTGATGCGGGGCTATCAGAATCGTGCGTTGATCCTGAGCAGTCTTGGTCGAACGGATGAGGCAATTACTGCCATGCAGGAGTGTCTGAAGTACAGTCGCGAAAGTGGAGGTCTCGAGTCGATTTTTCTTGCGCTGACCAATCTTGCAAGACTTAAATTGAATGCTGGGAAGCCCGAAGAAGCTCTGTCTCTGATCGCGGAGGCGCGGGCACTCCCGTTCGACCAGTCCGCTCACAGTGAGATGTCGTCCCTTCTTCTCGCCGAAATCTATCACCAACTCAACGATTTGCCCCAAATGGGAGCCGCGTTGCGCGATGGCCTGAGCGTCGTCGAGGCCGACACCGTCGAAGATCAAATGCCCGGACTGATCCTGCGTGGCGCCGTCTATCTTGCGCTGATGCGGCAATGGCAGGATGCCTGCCGGGCCTACGGCGGGGCGAAGGAAGGCTACACCGTGCTCGGAATGATGGTCGCCGCCGCCAAGAGATACGAGGCGATCTACTTCGATCTCGTCCACGATGTCCCCGAGGCTGACCGCCTTCGGTGGGAGCTCGAAGGCGCCGTCAGCCCGCCTCGTACATGGTGCCGACATGCCCGTGCCGCCATCGAGCGCACCCTCCTGGAGAGCTCAACATGATCTTCGAACCGCTTCCGGAAAGCACCACCCGTGAATACAAGGCGGCGTTCTGCTGGAATCGCCGCTCCCAGCAAGCCGACGGCAATCTTCGGAAAGGCACCCTGAAATCCGTTGCCGCGTTCTTGAACACGGAGGGCGGAGAGCTGTGGATCGGCGTGGCTGACGATCTCTCCACCATTGGGCTCGCTGATGAACTCGAGGCTCTTACCCAGGGTCAGGATCTCGATCAATTCCAAAACTTGATTGAAGAAACCTTGTATCGCAACCTCTTTCCGCTGCCTCTGCGTCATGTCGAAGTCGGATTTGTCCCGCACGAGGGCCACCTGCTCTGCCGCGTCCTCGTCCGCCCCATGCCTGGGGTGACTTACGTGAAGGAAGGCGGCACGCACACCGTCTACGTCCGCACGGGCAACCGCACCCTCACCCTCCACGACCTGGCCCGAGACGAGTTCATCGCCTCCCGCATGGGCGGTCGCTGGACACTCGGGCCGGGAGGTTGAGAGGCGGAGTGAGGTACGAGGATTTGTCACTTTTGTCAGAATCCGGAGCGGCTTCTGGTAGCGTATTAACATGGGGTATTTGAGATGGACTCTGGTGCTTGGGCTGCTGGGAACCGGGACAGTTTTGATGGCTCAGCCGATGCGGTTTCGGGGGGCTGATGTCTCGAGCCTTCCGGAGGTAACCGATCAAGGAGGGCAGTTCAAAACGGCAAACGGTCAGTCGATCCACCTGATGGACATGATCAAAGCCAGCGGTGGCACCACCATTCGTCTGAAGCTCTGGAACAACCCTGCAAATGGTTACAACAACCTTGCCCGAGTTGTTTCGATGGCAAAGGAAGCCAAAGCGCGAGACCTCGAGATTCTTTTGGATTTCCACTACTCCGACACCTGGGCGGATCCCGGGAATCAGCAGATTCCCGCAGCGTGGCAGGGAATGGATTTTCGGCAGCTCAAGGCCGCGGTTCAGACGTTCAGCCGGGAGTCGGTCGAGGCTTTGGTTGCGGCGGGAGCGGCCCCGGATATTGTCCAAATCGGCAACGAGATCTCGAACGGAATGCTGTGGCCTCACGGACAGCTCTATGGTGGGGCAAACTCGTTTGAGCAGTTCACCGAGCTCCTGAAGGCCGGGATTTCCGGCACCAAGCAAGCGCACCCCTCCGCGCAAATCATGCTCCACATTGACAAAGGCGGGGACAACGGAGGAACCGTCTGGTTCTACGACAAGATGACCACGTATGGAGTGCCCTATGACCTCATTGGGCTCTCGTACTACCCGTGGTGGCACGGGTCGCTTTCTGCCTTTCAGAACAATGTCAATGACCTTGCGGGCCGGTACAACAAGGATCTCGTTCTCGTCGAAACCGCCTATCCCTGGACGATGGATCTGACCGGTCGTCCCTGGCCCCACGTGAAAGGTGATACCAGCGGGCTCATCGATGGCATGCCCGCGACGCCCGAAGGGCAGAGTGCTTTTCTCGCCTCCGTTCGATCAATTGTCGAGAACGCTCCGAATGGCCGAGGTGCCGGGGTTCTCTACTGGGAGCCGGGCTGGCTCACCACTGGCACACTCCAATCTCCTTGGGACAATTTGAACCTCGTGGACTACAACGGGCGCGAACTTCCCGGCATGCGTGTGCTGATGGTGCCCGAGCCAAGCTTCGTCATGGTCGGGATAGCCGCATCCGCTCTCGGAGCAGTGATTCGCCGAAAGAAGTCAAGATGATTGCCGCTTCAGGCAGAGTCGAAAGGTGATCCCCGAGTGGCGCGCCCGGTCGGTTGCGGAGGCGACTGTTCGGTCGAAGGATGGTGGTGGACCCGACGGGACTCGAACCCGCATCATCTAACCGGCGCCTTTTCGGAAAACCCGCTTCCCTACGGAATTTCACCGGCAGGAACTGCCCCTGCCTCAGCTTCGATGTGCTTTTCGGTGCTTCTGCAACCGGACGCCCACATTCGTTTCGGGGAACGCCGCTCCGCGGCTCTTGACCGTACTCCTCCTGCGTCAGACTCTTTCGAACGCTCTTCGGTTTTGCGTTGCCTCTCCGTTTCAGCCACGGGCCCACCCATGGAATAGGGTGGACGGAACTTCCCCTGATCAGGTTTCAGGGGGCCCAATCACGTAATCAGGACAGAATTTGTCCAGATTACGAGGCCTATTCAAGATATTTGGGTTGGCGCGGCGGCACAGAGGGGCTCGGATACACTGGGGGTGGCGCGATGATCCACGAGAACCGATTTGTTGTGAACTACCCGGTCGAAGGGGTTTTTGAGCGGCTGGCCAACGTGCCGCTGCCCGAGAGCACGGAGCAACTGGAGATCGTGGTGGAAGAATCGGGCCCGCGTCCGCCTGGGCTTGGGGCACTCTGGACGGTGAAGCGCCGTCGCCGCGGAAGCAGCCAGTTCGAGCAGTTCACGATGGAAATCGTGCGTTTCGAGCCCCCGCAGCTCCTGGTTTTCCGCAGCGTGTACCGCAAAATCGAGACGGTGGTTCGGTATGAGCTCACGGCGAAAGGGAAGCGGCAGACTGAAGTCTTGGTGGCGGAATCGACCACGGCAAAGGGATTCGCGCGGCTCTTCAACCGAACGATTCAGAAAAACGCTGCCTTGCATGCCCCTCAGCGGGCCGCTCAAACCAAGGCTCGGATCGTGAAGGAACTGAGCGGCGGATGAGGGTGCAATACAGGGAAGCACGGTGAGCCAGAGTTTGAGTCTCTGCCGTCGGCCCCGTTCCTTCACTCGCTGATCGCTCCTTCACTCACTCGCGTCTGCGCGTGGCGAAGTGGAGAGCGGCTTGGATCTCCCGGCTCTGAGCGGGAGAAGCCTGGCGAGCCGGCCAAAGGGTGACTGCGTGACCTTGCAAAGAGCCCGGCACTACTCTGCCGCATCGGCAGGAAACCTTGGGGGAGCGCGCGGGCGTCTGGGTGAGTGAGGGACAACGGAAGCGGATGCCAAGGGTGGAATTGATTGCGATGAGCGGGGTGCGGATTGTGAATCCGGAACTTCGCGCGATGGGGCTGACTTTGCCTGGGTTTATCGAGCGAGGACAGGTGATCGCTTCATTGCCAAGCCTCGGACTCCTGACGCTGGCGGGCGCCACGCCGGAGCATTGGGAGATCGGATATCACGAGGTGGATGCGCTTGATGAGGGTCAGATTCAGGCTCTCATCGGCCGCCAGCCCACCTTGATTGCCATCAGCTCGCTCCCGGCGCGGGTGGATGATGCTTATGCGTTGCTTGATCGGTTCCGAGCGGCGGGGATTCAGACAGTGATCGGAGGGCTTCATGCCAGCGTGAGGCCGGATGAAGCGGCGCAGCATGCGGATGCGGTGGTGGTCGGGCAGGGTGAGTGGGTGTGGCCCGCTCTTCTGGAGGATGCCGAGCGAGGTGCGCTTCAGCCGCGATACAACGGGATGCACGATCCGAGGCCGCTGGAGGACACACCGCTTCCTCGGTTTGATCTGTTGGATCCTAGCCGGTACAACCGCATTCCTCTCCAAACCACGAGAGGGTGCCCTCTGGATTGTCAGTTTTGCGCGGCGAGCCGCTTAATCAGTCCGTACAAACGGAAGTCGATCGGCCGGGTGAGGCAAGAGATCGAGGCTATTCAGGCGATTTGGCCGGATCCGTTTATCGAGCTGGCGGATGACAACACGTTTGTGAACAAGAAGTGGGGTCGAGAGCTGGCGGAGCTTTTCTGCGAGTTTCCGGCGGTCAAGTGGTTCACGGAGACAGATCTTTCCCTGGCAGATGACCCCGAACTTCTCCGGCTCTTGGCTCGGTCGGGGTGTGCCCAGGTGCTGATTGGCTTGGAGTCGATCCAGCCAGAATCTCTGCGCGACACCGACACCGGCCACTGGAAGCTGCGGCAACGGGAGCAGTACCTTGAAAAGATCGCGCGGATTCAGGATGCGGGGATCTCGGTGAACGGGTGCTTTGTGTTTGGGTTCGACTCGGACACTCCGGCGACCTTTGATGCGACGCTGGAGTTCATCCAGGAATCGGGCCTGAGCGAGGTGCAGATCACGCTGCTGACGCCCTTCCCGGGTACCGCGCTTTTTGACCAAATGAAGGCGCAAGGCAGGTTGCTGAAGGACCGCTTTTGGGATCAGTGCACGTTGTTTGATGTCACGTTCCGCCCTGTTGGGTTCACGGTGGAAGAGTTGGAGGCTCGGTTCCAGCAGATGGTGGCGGAGGTCTACTCTGTGGAGGCTTCGCGGCATCGGAAGGCGCTGCGCACGGCGATTTTTCGTCGCAGGATGTCGGGATGAGGTGAACGAAGCTTGCACAATCGACTCGCTCCCTTTTCGAGAGGATTCGCCCGAACTTCTTAACAAATCCCCGCGATGGTCTGGTAGAATCGGCTGATGTTGGTCAGTCTTCCCATGCTGGCAGCGCTCGCTCTTTGTTCGCAAGGCAAACCCGTATTGACGGAAAAGCAACTATTGCAGTGCCAAGCAATTTTGTGCCCCCTGCATCTATTGGAATGGGAGGCCTTTGACGAAAAGAAACCGCTGGACAAGGCGGGAGTTCGACGGTACATGGAGTGCTTTGTGTACTGCGGAGGCGGCGACCTCAAGTTTACCGAGAGAGGCAAAAGCCAGACGACATACGACTACCTTTACGCGAAAGAAGTTCTGAATGCCACAGGACTTGCCATTCACGGAATCTCTCCTGGGTTTGAGGAGGATTTTGGCCGGAACGATAACACTGGCACGCAAAAGGCGCAGAACTACCGAGTGGTTGTTGAAGAGGTTTCTGCTGGCACCATAGGCCGAATTGTGATTCGATCATTCATGGCCCCCAAGGACGCAGATCTTCTCGCCACGGGCGGGTCTCAGAAGAAGAGACCTCTTCGAACCGCGACCATTTCTATCGAGTCGACGGGTCCAAGAATATGGAGCTGGAAGTGACCAGCGCGCTCATTTTGTCCTTGTTGATTGTGGGTGGCGGACAATCGTTGAAGATTCCTTTAGTTAAGTTTGAAAATCCAATAACTAGGATCAATGTCTTGACGCAGACGCCCTATGCCTCCTACTCTCCGTCAGGAAAGATCTACGGACAAGTTGACAAGGTCACTGGTTTTGACTCAGACGCTGGCACTTATCTTTCTTTGTACGATGTTCAAGGCAAGCGACTCATTCATCGCGTGCAGTTTCAGGAGCTTCCTTCCGCAGGGCCTGTCTTCTCAGATGGTGATTTTGTCTATTGGGCCCGGAGGAACAATGAGATTGTTCAATATTCGATTTCGAAATCGTCGATTGTGAACAAGTTTGGTTACGAAAAAGGCGAAGTCGTACACTTGGAGCTCAATCCGGACGACAGCTTGTCCTCTAGCTCAACGACGGAGGACGACAAATTCACCGTGCACACAACCCGATATGGCGCGAGCGGAGAAAAGCTGGGAGCGATTCTTTCCGAGCGTTGGCTCGACTTTGACCTCCGTACAGGTCGTGCTCCCGATCTCGAAGTTAAGAAGTTACAACCTCGAGAATTGGAGTACATCCTGATGTGCGGGGGAACCGCAGATCAGGTAAGGCGTGTTGATCGAGCTCATCGGCTTGTTCGGCTGGGAGAGAGTGTGGTTGATCTTCGATATCTTCCTAGCATGAGCGTCACAGAAGGTCCCGGCCCAGACGCCATGTCTGGGGATGGCGCAGAGGCGTTTGCGTATCCGAATGCTATTTTCCTTCGCCCGGCACCTACTCCTACAGGTCAGTCGAAGCAGATAGAACTTACGGGACACACAAGTGCCCCGAGGCTCGTTGGCTACGTAGCTCCTTATGTGATGGCGACGCTGTGCGAATCGTATCTGCATTTGTGGTCAACAACGAGCGGAGCGCGGCTTGCTCGGTTAGACTTACGCACGCCAAACGATTCTGGGATTTCCTTCGGTGCAGGATTTGAAGAAGGAACGGTGACATCAGTTGATTTTGTCAACAATGACGAGCTCCTGGTGAGTACGAGCCCTCGATTTGTTGGGGGCAAAATGATGGCTCCTGTCGTTCGCTGGAATTTCCGGAAAGGAGAGTCTCGCCGGGAGAGTAGTTCGCGCGAAGCCTTTCTTGCGGCGTGGGAGAGAGAGTCTGCATCAAAGCCGCGAAAGGAGTGGACTTATCCTACCATTCTTGCGTTAACTTATCCAGACTTGGCGGAGACGGAGCAGACGAGCTTTTTCGCCCAGAACCGACCCCTCTTTGGGTCGCTCCCTTGGGCGACCTTTGCCTTTCAAGGACGAACTATCGGTTCACGTGGGGCGAAAGGTAAGCGAGTCGAATGGGACTTAGAGAATATGAAAGAGATCTTTGAAGGTGATAACAAATGATTGTCGCAACTTTCGCCGCGCTCGTGATGGGTCAGCCAGCATCCATTCTGTTTCCTATCGAGGTGAAGGGGAAGTGGGGATTTATTGATGTCGGTGGGAAAGTGCGAGTCTCTCCGGTTTACGAATGGGCGGGGAACTTTTCGGGCGGGCGAGCTACGGTCGCGCGAAAGAAGGCAGGCAAGTACGAGTTTGCGGTAGTTGACACTTCAGGCAAAGTAGCACTCGACTGGCGAGCGACTATTCTCTTTGGGCCAGTTCGCGGGAAGATGGCTGAGTATAAGAACTTCCGAGGTTCGGAAGAGGTGTCCTTTAGCTATCGAACGTTTAACTTGTCCAAGCCCAACGCGTCTTCAGCGTGGAAGAGTGTGTCCGATATCTTCAGCCCAGGAGACTATCATCCGGTACACGCATGGAATGATTTTGGTGGTTCGTATGAGGAAAGTGCGGTGAGCTACGAGATTGTCGAACATGCAAATGGTCTCCTCGGCGGATCCGACGATGCCTTCACGAAATTGGATCGGTCTCTGAAGATTCAAGACAAAAATAAGGATGGAATCTCACAATGGGTGCGTGATGGTAAAGGGGTAGGGCCGCGGATGGGAATGATGTTTATGAATGGCGGCGACGATTCTTACGGATCGGAAGGCCTTTTCCCCGTGAGGAGTTTGTCCGATGTCGATAGTATGAACGTCGGGTTCATGGACGCCAGCGGCAAGATTGTGGTTCCGATGAAGTTTTCTTCGGTTACTCCCTTTGTGGGCGGGCTTTCTCGGGTCTCTGGGTTGGGGTTTTGGGGATACGTAAACCGCAACGGTAAGTTGGTTTGGCGCTCTCAATGAGCTCTTGAGTGCGAGTTAATTTGGGCATGCCCTGTTCCGGGCATGCCCCCTCTCGCACCGTTTTTCTGTGCCAGTCTTTGGGTAACAAATGAGAGCTTGGTCTGAAGAGAAGGAGCTTTGGAGGGAAGCGTTCTCTGATCTTGGGAGATTTCTGACTCTTCGGGCTGATTTTGAGTTGTTCGATCGGTTTTCGCTTCGGCATCTGGCGATTGGAGCCCTGTTCACTTGGTTGGTGGGGATTGCTCGGAACTGGGATTTGCCCAGCGCGACTCCGACCCAGGCTTGGGGTTTGCAGAGCCTGGCTTACATCATCTTTATGGCGTTTGGGATTTGGGTGCTGCTGCTGCCGCTGAAAGCGGGTCGCGGCTACCTGCACGTCCTGACCATGGTCTCGCTGACCTCGGTGCCGGGGCTGATTTACGGGGTTCCGGTTGAGATGTTTCTGCCGATGGAAGATGCGCGGAATACCAATGTCGCGTTCCTGGTGGTGGTGGCCACGTGGCGGGTTGCGATGGCGGTGCACTACCTGAAGCGAGCGTGCGATCTCAGTGGCGGAGGGGCGATGAGCGTGCTTGGCCTACCGGTTTCGATGATTGTTATCGGGCTGATTCAGTCGGGGCGGGCCGGGGCGGTTTTGGAGATGATGGGCGGCCTGCGCACAGTGGGCGCGGAGGCGGATGCCTACGTGGATCAGGTGATTTTCTTCCTCGGGCTCATCGCCTACCCCTTCGCGTTTGGCTGTGTGATCGGCTACGCTCTGCTGCTCTCGGGGGGCGGCGATGGTCCGCCGATTCAGTGGAGAGGTCGTCGGCCGAGAATCCCGGACGTGGACGAGCGCTCGAGCCCTCCTGTGGATCTCGACAAGGGGCCAGAGTAGGGGGTTTTAGGTTCAAATGTGGGGGGGAATTTAGTATAATGAAGGTGTGCGAATCGAGCGCGTGTTCAAGGTTCAGACGCTGGAAGAGGCGGAGGCGGAAGATCGGGCGTTTTGGCGTTCGCAAACACCAGAACAGCGGCACGCTCATCTCTTGAGGTTGCGACATGAACGAACCGATCCAGCTTTCCGACGACTTAAACGAGTTTGTCGCTATACTCGCCTCCAAGAAAGTTGAATTCGTCGTAATAGGTGCTCACGCGGTTGCTGTGCACGCAAAGGCACGGATGACCGAAGACTTTGATATTTTCGTGAAAGCGGAGGCTGAAAATGTAGCGCGTCTGCAAGAAGCCATCAAAGAGTTCGGGTTGCTGTTTCCTGACTCGAGTGTTGCAGCATTTTTAGATGGTTCTAAAGGGGTCGTGACGCTGGGGATTGCTCCGAACCAGATTCAGATTCTCAATTTTGCTTCCGGGCTCGAGTTTGATGCCGCTCGGTCTCGAGCGACCCTTGTTGGACTCAACGGTGTCCCCACACCCTTCCTCTCGCTTCCCGATCTGGTGGCGAACAAGCGCGCATCGAACCGCCCGAAGGATCTCTTTGACCTCGCGATGCTTCGGGAGATTCATGGGGTGTTGCCGGGAGATGAGGCGGAGTAGGATCGGCGATCGGATCGGGTTCGACGCGGCTCCATCAACATCAGGCATCCGCATTTCGGGGAAGTCGACGATTCCAGGGTGCGGGATCAGGCCGCTCGGGTAAACCTGCATCGTGAGCAACTTCTGGAAACCGACGGAGTCTTGGGGCGAGGTGGTGCGAGATGTGGGTCGGTTTGTGACCTTTCGGATGGACACGGCCCTATGTGATCGGCTTTCCTGGCGGCATTTTGCGATTGGGTTGCTCATCACCTGGCTTGTGGGGATTGCGCGGAACTGGGATTTGCCGTCCGCTCCGGTCTGGGCGAGTCTCGGGTTGGCGAGCGTGGCCTACATTTTCGCGATGGCGTTCGCGATCTGGTTCTTCACTCTGTGGCTTGCCGAAAAGAAGCCCAGTTACTGGCGCACGCTCACCATGGTGGCGCTCACGGCGACGCCGGGGTTGATCTACGGCATCCCGGTTGAGATGATGATGGACTTGCCCGCCGCCAAGTCGACGAATCTTGCTTTCCTGTTCCTGGTTGCCACCTATCGAGTGGCCCTGGCCCTCACGTACATGTGTCGGGCCCACGGGTTCAGCTTCTGGCAGTCATTTTTTACGCTCGGAGCACCGATCTGCGCAATCATCATTGGGCTGCATGCTTCCGGTCGCGTTCAGACGGTGCTGGACATGATGGGAGGAAATAGGGATCGCGGGCATACGGTCAGCGAGGTGGAAACGGAGATGCTGAACAACATCTGCTGTCTCTCTTTGCCCGCCGGCGGCCTGTTCCTGTTGATCTACTTGGCCTTGGTGGGCGAGTCTCGATGGTCGAAAGAACGGGCCAGGCGGAAGCGGCTTCTCGAGGAGCGAGAAGCTCGGGAGATGGCGGAGGAGAAGCCCAGTAGCTGGGTTGAAGAATCACCGGACGATCATCGGGACAGCTGACTCGGTCTCGTGGGGTGGTGGGTTGCATGCTCTCGATCCCGACCCTCAAGGGGTCGTGGCACGCCATGAGAGAGAGATTCTTAGCCGGGAAATCTGCGAAGGAGCCAGATCAGGGAGAGCATCTCAGGCATGGCGGTGGTGGTCTCCGAGAGACGGGCGTTGCTGAAGTCGCGATCGAGGTCGAATCCAGGGGAGACGTAGGGTTTCGTTTTCGCAAGGTTCGCGCGGATTTCGCCTCGGAGCTGATCGCCGAGACCTTCTTGAAGCAATCGCGCCTGGTCAACCGCGAAGCCGACCTTCATTTTGTTGATCCGCACGGCATCGGGGACGAGGGATTTGACGGCTTCGCGGATCGCCCATTTGCCGAAACCATGGCGGACTTTGAGCCGCTCCGGCAGAGCAAGGCCGAGCTCCAGCATGCTGTAATCGAGGAAGGGGAGCCGGGTTTCGATGCTGTGGCCCATGCTGTTGCGATCCTCGTATCTCAGCAAGGTGGGAAGGCTGAACTTGGTGATATCGAGCATCTGGCGCTCCCAGGCCTTGCCCCCTCCGATGCCGAGGGAGGTCGATTCGATACCGCCGGGCATCGCGAGAATGGAGGTCTGAGCCTGGCCTTGCATCCGTTTGAGATGCCGGCGATAGAGCCCGAACTGCGAGCGCTCCGCCCAAACCGTTGGGGCGAGACCGGTGGCGAGGGCGAAAAGGTCTCCGTAGCGCTTTTCCCGCGCGGCTTCTTTGAGGACGAATCCGAAGTATTTGCGGTAGCCCATGTAGCCTTCGTCGCCGCCTTGTCCGCCGAGGAGGACGAGGAAGCCTTCTTTGCGAACCTGCTCGGCCACGAGGTACTGGGCGACCTGGCTGACGGAGGCAAAGGGGGCGTCTTGGGCTTCGAGGGTCGGGAGGAAGGCGGCGCGAACGCGGTCGGCGTCGGGCGGAATGAAGGTGATTCCGATCCCGGCGTGGTCGGCGAGTTTCTTCGCGAGGGGGCCTTCGGTGGAGTGATCGTTCGGGTCGCCGAAGCTGAATCCGCGAACCTCCCGGTGTTCGAGCCCGAGTCCGACCATGCAGGCGACGGACCCGGAGTCAAGGCCGCCGCTGAGGGCAACCGCAACGGGAACATCGGCGCGGAGGCGGATTTCGGTGGCGGCGCGGAAGGTTTCGAGGACGCGTTCGGTGAGCCGGGCGTCGCTCTCGGCGGTGATCTCCTCGCGGAGTTGGGCGGCTCGAGCGCGGAGGTCATACCAGGGGCGATCCTGGATCTCCAGGCGGTCGCCTTGAGGTTTGGCGACGATCATGTGCCCGGGCTTGAGCTGCTCCAAGCCTTCGTAGGGGCAATCCGCGCTGGCGTCGTCGAAGTTGAGCGTAGTGATGCCTTTGTGGAGATACCGCCAGTTGGGGCCGGTCGCGAATTCTTCGGCCAGGCACTGACCGGAGCTGGCAAAGGCGATCAGCTCCGGGCGGCGAGCGAGGAACAGGGGCTTGACCCCGAATCGGTCACGGACGAGCCAGAGGCTCCCGTCGCGACCATCGAGGAGGCCAAAGGCAAACATCCCGTTGAACCGCTCGACCGCATCGTGGCCCCAGCGCTTGTAGGCTTCGATGACAACTTCGGTGTCGCCGGTGGTGCGGAACTCATGCCCGAGAGCTTTGAGCTCGTCGCGGAGTTCGATGTAGTTGTAGAGCTCGCCATTGAACACGAGGGCGATCTGACCGGTGGTGTCGAAAATCGGTTGGTTGGAGTGCGCGGAGAGGTCGATGATGCTGAGCCGGTTGTGTCCGAACACGCAGTAGCCGAGGGGGGAGGCGATCTCCTGGACTTCCTGGTGATCCGGGCCTCGCCGGAATTGAGAATCAACGACTTTCTGCACGATCGGCACGCCTTTGTCCGATCGCGTCGCCGAGAACCAGCCGGCAATTCCGCACATCCCCGTGAGGATACTAGGATCGACCGGGTGGGGCCAGGGAATCGCGCGGGTTGTTTGCGCAGAGAAGAATTTTCCGACTTTTTTCCGGGACCTGACGCACGTCATACGGCCCGGCTGCATTTCCTGATATAAGTGATGTAAGGCCATGCAACGCGGCTTCCTTTCTCAACTCCGGCGACTCTGGATCGTGATCACGATCCTGGCCGGGCTTTCGGGAATGGCGCTTGGCGTGTCGATGCAGATCGCGGCATCGGGATCGGAGTGCGGGCATGAGCGGCAGGATTGCTGTCACCAGGAGAGCAAGCAGGATTCGTGTCATGGCACGGCGGCGTGCGTTTGCCCGGTTTCGGATTTTGGTCTGGGAGACGCCCCACTTGCATTGCCTCAACCGCTGCCGTCGATTGAGCTTGCGATTCTTCGGTCGGAAATTCGGTTTGCCTTTGGCGAACAAGACGTATCGGGTGAGATCGCGCGCCCGATCAACGATCCTCTTGCTCCGCCGGATTGGCTTGTGGATTCGGCAGGCCCGCGTGCGCCCCCGTGTTGAGAGATTGACCTGACCTCGTCATTCTCGCGACCTTTTACTCAATACGGAAAAAGAAAATGTTCAAAACAATTCTTCTCGCGACGGCCCTCGTCTCGACTCTCGGCGTGACCGCGTTCACCGCTCCTCGGCTCAAGGCTGAACCCAAACCCATGACCTGTTGCGTGGATTGCCGCTGCGGCGACAACTGCGCATGCGACGGCTCGGGCGCTTGCTGCACGGACGGAAGTGCGTGCTGCGGCAAAGTCTGCACAACCTGTGAAGACTGCAAGTGCGTGGACTGCAAGTGCTCCGACGGCGCCTGCGTATCCTGCGAAGGCTGCAAGGGCGAAGAAGCCTGCGGCACCTGCGAAGGTTGCCAAACCAAGGAAGGCTGCGGCGGCTGCGCTGGCTGCTGAACTTGGTACGTGCAGGGGGGAGAGGTTCGGCTCGGAGATTTCCGGGCCGAGCCTGCGTTTGAAGGGGGCTCGCGCGAATCGGAGGGCTCTGGTAAATTAGCGGCTGTGGCAGCCCCAACTCAACCCAGTAATACCACGGATGTCGGCACCCAGCTTTCGGCAGGGAGGTGGCCAGTTTTTGCTCAGGATGAGATTGATGCCGCGACGGCGTGCCTGACCTCGGGCAAAGTGAACTATTGGACGGGCACAGAAGGGCGTGAGTTCGAGAAGGAGCTGGCGGCCGCTTTCGGCACGAAGTACGCCATCGTTCTCGCCAATGGCACCCTGGCCCTGGAAGCGGCCCTGATGGGGCTCGGAGTCGGCCCGGGGGACGATGTGATTGTCACGCCGCGGAGCTTTTTGGCTTCGGTCAGCTCCGTGGTCACCCTGGGGGCGAGGCCGATCTTTGCCGATGTGGATCGGGATTCGGGGAATCTGACGGCGGAGACGATTGAAGCGGCTTGGACGCCCCAAACGAAGTGTGTGATCCCGGTTCACCTTGCCGGCTGGCCCTGCGAGAT
>JAIUNY010000017.1 GCA_020161505.1 Armatimonadota bacterium
CTCTTCGCGATTTCGCCCTCAGCAATCCGGCGACACAGCTCTAACTTGAATTCGCGGGTGTGATTACGACGCATTGGTACACCTCACAAAGTGTAGATGACGTGTCCACAATTTGGGGCGCACTCCATGGGGCACCCTCCCCCAAATCGGGAGATTTGGGAGAGGGCGTCAACGAAGAGTTGCGAAGCAAATCAGACCCCCTGCTCGTCACGCTTCCCCGAACCAGAAGAACTCGCGCTGAACCAACCCCGCTTCGTCGAAGTCCACGCCTTCCTTCTCCAAGGCACGACGCTGCTGAACTGCCAGATCCGGATCGCGCTTGGCGACCAGTAACTCGCCCGTGGCCCCGACGATCCGCCACCACGGGACATCATCCACTTGGGCCATCCATTTCCCGGCGAGAAATCCGCTCACCGGATTCGTGAGAGACCGCCCAAGCCAGCCGTAACTGCTCACTCGGCCCACGGGAACCGAGCTCACCAAGGCCCGCAGCTCGGTCATGCGGCTTATCCTGTGATCCACCGAACCACCCCGGGCGATCCTCTCTCGATCAGTTCCTCAGTTGAAAACACGTTTGGCACCTCCACCGCAATGAGCGGTGCGCGGGATCCTGGCCAGAGATCCCATCGGCCCAATCCGATGGAGGCCGCCCCTCCCGTCGTCGCCATCCCCCACACTTGTTCCGGCGAAAGAGCTTTTCCGATCCGGAGCGAGGCATCCACCGCCGACCGCATCTCCGCGAAAAAGTCGACTGGGCCGCTGCTTGCCGCCGAATCCAGACCGAGACCTACCGGAATTCCCCGACGAACCATCTCTAGAACCGGGGCCACGGGGCAGCCGAGGTAGTCGTTGGATCGCGGGCAGTGGGCTACGCTCACACCCCGTTCCGCCATCAAATCCAAATCCGATGACGACACATCGCAGGCATGCACCAACTGGTTACCCGGCTTCAGAAATCCCACTTGATCCAGATACTCGATCACCGACATCCCCAACGCGATCGGCTCCAGACCCAAACTGCGCTCCAGTTCGGCGTAGGGGCCCGCGCCGTGGCGGATCAGTTGGTTCTCGTATAGGCTCTCCGCTGCATGGATGCTCAGCGGAGCTGCCTTTTCCGACAAAGACCGAAGAGTCCCCTCATCCACGCTGTAGGTCGCATGAGGGTTTAACGAGACCTCGTCGCCCAGAATCGCTGTTTGATGAGCGGCCTTTCCTCGAACAAAATCAAGTTTCGAGTCGATGTCGTTCATTGACCCTGCCGTAATGACTTCCTGAAAGATGCGACCGCGTAACCCAACCGCATTCATCGCCGCTGCGGCTCCCACCCGATCTGAGTGCTCGCCAATCCACCCCACGCCCGTCGCCCGATTTTCGTGGGCGGCAACGAGGCAATCCGCCGCGACTTCCTCGGCCGACTGCGCCGCCTTTACGGGGATCAAACGGCGAATCCACTCAACGAAATCGCCTCCTTCCAGCATCCCCTGCATGCCCCGGTACTCCAGATGCGAGTGCACGTTGACGAACGCTGGGCTGAGGATGTAGTCGTCCGGCAGCCCCGATTGCGGGCGGACCTCCACAATCCTGCCCTCGTCGAGCACGAATTCAGCCCCCATCTGAAATTCGCCATTCGAGATGAAGGCGTAGGGTCGCAGAATCACAGGTCAAGCGCCCATGCGGCTTCTAGCTGATCGTTGTTCAGACTCTTCACGTGCATGTCTCCGAATAACGTGTTGTACCGGTACTTGCGCTGCTTTTGCGTGTAGTCCCCATTGGCATCGGCGGCGGTCATCGCGCCTCCGCTCCCATGCCAGTGCCCGGCGGCGTCGAACATGATGTTCACATCGCTCGGGAGCTCAAATCGGGTCTGAGAATACTGACGGAAAGCGATTTCCGTGCGGAAGAAGTAACTCGTTTGATGGACATGGTGCATCGTGGGCGACGTCACAAAGCCAATCCATGGTCGATCGTCGAGAACTTGGGTGCCCGAATCTGCCGGGCACTTGAAGACGCCGATACTTCGCAGGTAGGGCTGAAGCGCATCCTGAATACGCGGCATCTGAGGGATCAGGGCTTGAAACTCCGGCTCCGCTGCCCAGATCTCCGGAGCCGCTTGATCGATCGGATCAACCGCAAACGGAAACACGTCGTCGTAGTCGCCCATGTAAAGGAGCATCCCGCGACCGACTTGGTTGAGGTTGCTCAGGCAGGTCGTCTTCTTGGCTGCCGCCTTGGCCTGGGCAAAAACCGGGAAGATAATCGCGGCCAACAGCGCAACAATCGCAATCACCGTCAGCAATTCGATGAGGGTGAACGCTTGTCTTGAACCACGAAATTTCATGCTGCCATGCCTCCCAGATTGCGACCTTCGCCGCAACCTGCGTTCATCGTACGACAAAAACCCGGCACCGAGTGCCCAAATGGGAACAACTTGAGCGCGCGTTCAGTTAATAATCACGGAAACAAGGCAGTTTCGAGGCAACTGTTGCCCCGGCAAGCACTTCTCTTTTTCTGAGCTTCACCACGCAATGGCCAAGCAGCGCAAGACCACGACCCTCGGAGCCCTCCTGCTCGGGATGTTCTATATCGTGTTTCTGAGCTTCTTTCTCGTCGCGGGAACCCTCGCCGGATGGCTCAACCAGAGCTCTGTGGTTCGGGATGGCTTCTTCGACATGGTTCGTCGAACTCCTCCGCAAGAAGTTTTCGCCAGTGAAGGCCAAACCACAGGCAGTCTGACGATTCTCATCCTGGGTTGCGATGAGGATCGCTATTACGGCGGCAAGCAGATTCTCAACAACCGAGCGAGGAGCGACATGATGATGGTCGCCCGCTTGGACTTCGACCGCCAGACGGTCGGAGCGGTCAGCATCCCTCGCGACACCTGGGTGGATCTTCCTGGATACGATCCCGGCAAGATCAACAAGTACCACGCCATCGGCGGCCCAGAGCTCTCGATCCGAGCGGTCAACGAGGTTCTGCCAACCGTCACCATCGACCGGGCTGTTGTCCTGAACTTTGAAGCCTTCAAAGAGGTCGTCGACATGCTCGGCGGCGTCGAAGTCTATATCCCCAAGGACATGATCTACAAAGATGTCCGAGGCGGCCTCGACATTGATCTGAAGAAGGGTCGGCAACACCTCGATGGCGAAGATGCGATGGGGTTCGTTCGGTTCCGAAAAGGCAAGAACGGGGCTTCGGATAGCGATTTTGAACGCCAGAAGCGCCAAAAAGACTTGATGATGGCCCTGAAAGATCAGATGCTCAAGAATTGGCAATCTGGCCCCAAGGTGCTCGACAAATCAGTGCAGCTCTCGGGCGAGTCGTTCAGCTCGCGAGAGATCGCCGCTCTGCTCATGTTCATGCAGCGCGTGGACAATGAGAACATCAAGATGGGCCAAATCCCGGTGACCGATATCCCCGGAACCTACAATCTAGCCGTGGATCGCACCAAGCTCGAAGAAACCCTGCGCGAGTACCGCGTTGTGCCGACCGAGCCGGTCTACGCAAGGACATCGGAATGATCTGGCTGGCGGCCTACGAGGCGGACGAACCGGAAGGAAGTAAAGGCGTCAGCGGCCAGTACATGAGCCGCAAGGATGTCTTCTGGATTGTCGGAATCGTTGCGGTTCTGGCGGTCATGGCGATACCCCTCTACCGCGTGATGAAGGAAGAGAGCGACAAGACCGGATGCAAGCGGAACCTCAGCGCGATCTCCAAATCGCTGCAGCAGTATGCGGAGGTCTATGACGGACGCTATCCTCCCATCTACACCCCGGGCGAGAATGGCGCACCTTCCCTTTTCGAAGGCAAGCCAGTGACCTGGGCCAGCGTGATTCCTGAACTCAGCTCGGGAGCAAGCTTCAGGTGCCCCGCCGCCGAAGATATCGAGACCGTGAGGGTCAGCGGAGCGAGTTTCAAGCGATCGATGTTCCAACCGGAGCCGGAGAGACTCAACTACATCGAGCTCACCTACGGCATGTTCGCGCCCCTTGGCATGCGCGCGGTGACCGATGTGGCAGTTCCGGCCGACACCGTGATGCTCGCTGATACCGCGAACTTTGGTGCGAAAGGAGTCTACAACCCGCGGCCTTTCACTCTGGAAGACGGCACCCCGGTGGAAACCGACGCCTTCTCCATTGGGTTCAATGACTCCGAGCTGAACTCCACGCCCGAATCCACCGCCGTGACACGGCTGGCCTTCTTCGGAACTTCAGACGGAAACTTCGACAAGGAGTCCATCACCAGCCGCCACAAAGGCCAAGTCTTTGCGATCTTCGCCGATGGTCACTTCGGTGTCCTCTCCCCGGATCGAGCAACGATTTCGGGCAGTGGCAACACCTGGAAGGTTCGCTAGTCAGGCGGACGTATGGCTTCTCCTCAAGACATCCTTGCTCGATACGAAAGGGTGGAGATCACGTCGAGAGCCGAGTGGCGGGCCTGGCTCCAGGAGCACCATACGCAAACGGAGAGCATCTGGCTGGTTCGGTACAAGCAGGCTGTGCGAGAGAAGTCCGTGAGCTACGACGAGATCGTCGAGGAAGCCCTCTGCTTTGGCTGGATCGATTCTCGCCCTGCCAGACTTGACGATGAGCGAACCATGCTCCTGATCTCGCCACGCAAGCCCAAGAGCGTCTGGTCTGCCCTCAACAAATCACGCCTCCCGGCCCTCATTGAATCGGGCCTGATGGCAGAGCCTGGTTTTGCCTCGATTCGAGAAGCGCAAGCAAACGGATCCTGGGATGCCCTTGCTGAGGTTGACGATAAGAATCCTCCCTCTGACCTAATGGATGGATTCAGTGACCAACCCGCTGCCCTGACCCAGTTTCAATCATTCCCGCCCTCGGCACAGCGCGGCATTATCCAATGGATCGTGCTCGCTAAGACCTTGGAGACACGGGAAAGGCGGATCTCCGAGACCGTGCGGCTCGCGGGCCTCGGACTGAAGGCAAATTCTCCTGAATCGCGCGGGAAATAAGCCGCATCTCGATTGGAGAGTTCGGCGCGGCGGCCGTTAGCTCCGCATCGTGCAGTCGATCACCACGTCTTTGATTCCGGGCCGGGTGCGAAGAACCTTGGCGATCAGCTCCAATTCGGATCGGACATCTTGCGGTCCACCGCGCATCACGCCAATTGAGCCGCGAATGTAGCACACTCCGTGCGTCACCCGGATGTCCGCCCGGGTTGTGTCGAGGTTGCGCTTGCTGAACTCTTGTCGTGCCGCCTTGTTAGCCGCGACGTCTGCGGGGTTCGCCATATCTCTATTCTAAACCCAAATCAGACCGAGACGTTCCGCTTGAGACGCGTTTTCGCGAAAGCGAACCCGGCAAGACCAATGAGGAAACCCGCGGTCAGGGCAATTTTGCCTAGCCCTGCTACCTCCCGAACCGAGCGAAGTTGCAGCGGATAGATTCCCTTTTCCTTCAGAACCTGTTCGTTCAGGAGTGTGGAACCTTCGGGGCCAGGGCCCGCCTCCGCCGACTTATCGTCGATAATCATGAGTTGGGGGGTACCAATCATCGTCCCCTTCTCGCCGAAGAGCTGAGCCTCCTCGGTGATCTCGATGCGTTGATAGAGTTTCGCCCGAGCGGCCAGTTGGCCCTCGACCACAAAGGCCGCGATGAATCCGAGAAGACAGGAAAGTGCGATCAACAGGCTGAGGGCTTTGAGAATTTTCATGAGCAGTGGGAAGGTAAAAAATGGGCCCGCCTGGATCATCCGGGCGGGCACGAGGAGGGATTCTTAGCCCTTGCTTTGACCGTACACCGTCACGCTGATGCGCACCGTGTTGGCCACCTTGTCCTTTGCTTGCGCTGGGATCTTGATGCCGTAGTCGCTCAGCTTGACGTTGAAGCTGGCCTTGACCTGCAGAACATCGCCCTTGAACCGAGCATTGCGCGTCGCTTCGCTTTCCTTGATGTGCTTCACCTCAACACGGGTGGTGATCGTCTTCGTCACGCCGTGCATCGTGAACTTGCCCGTCACGTCGTAGCTGTTGCCTTTGACATGCTTCACCTTGCCCACTTCAAAAGTGATCGTTTTGAACTTGTCGGTGTTCAGCCAGCCTTCGCTGCGCATGTGCTCGTCGCGCAGATCGATCCCGGTGCTGATGCTTGCAGCATCGATCACCAGGCGTCCCGAACCGGTCTTCTTAGTCGGGTCAAAAGAGATCGCTCCGGTGACCTTGTCGGTGCGGCCAGTGAATGTTTCAAAATCCGTGGCGCTCTCGACCTGCGCGATTTGCTGCGTCGCGTTGCCCGTCCCAACCTTGAAGTTGACGGCTTGGGCGTTCGCGGCAATCGCGAGAGTGGCGAGGATCAGGGTGGAAAGAGTCTTCAGTTTCATGCGTGTACTCGTGTCTCTACGTGGTTCTGTACCAATCGTTATCTTGTGGCAATCCGTCCGGAGCTCATTCAGTTCCCCGTGCTAGGCCAAATCTCTTGACGCCCGATCTTTCCTGATAGTTTCCTGAGCAACCACTTTTAGGACTCCCCCGACAAAAATGAGCCATCTCTTAACGTTCGAGTTGGTAGATTGAGCCTATGCGCCGTCGCGCCTTCACTCTGATAGAGCTGCTCGTGGTCATTGCGATCATCGCGATCCTCGCCGCGATCCTGTTCCCCGTGTTCGCCCAGGCCAAGCAGTCTGCCAAGCGAGCGGCGTGCCTCTCCAACCTGCGACAGATCGGCCTAGCCAACGAACTTTACGTCGCTGATTTCGACGACCTGATGCCCTGGGTTCCCGACACCGAACTCCAACTCACGCCCCCCATCAACTCAGGTGGCCGTCGCTACGCCGCGCTGGGCTCCTTCCTCCCGCTCTGGCAGCCCTACATGAAATCAGTGGCCCTGCTGAAATCCCCCGCCCTTGGCGGCGACGAGCTCACGGGATGGCGACAGTGGTACGTGGGAGCCTGGCGCGAAAATGGCGTCGAAACGCCTGCCAAAGGCAAAACCTACTACATCAGCGATCTTCTCGCCGAAACCAATCCGGCAAGTGCCCGATTCACCCGGGGCAGATCGGCCCTCAGCGTCGCCGACGCCAAGGGACTCTCCGTGAGCGAACAGGAATGGATCATGACCCCGTTCTATGAAGCCAGCTGGTGGAGCTACTCGCACGGCCTCTGGTCAGTCAATGGATCAACCCCGCCCGCCAGCGGATGGAGCGCCCACGTAGGGGGCCGAAATCAGCTTTACTTCGACATGCATGTCAAGTGGATGAAGCGAGATATCCGAAATTAACTATTCCATCGACTTTCGTCGATACAGTTGACTGCAAGAGGGCGGACGCCGGGCCGATTTGAGCCAATCCAGGATGATCTGCCAGCCTCACTGAACCAGCGACTGACCGGGCTTTTCAGCCTCAACCATACGGATGGGAGTATCTGTGTGGAGCAATTGACCTATAGACTTGGGTGCTGGTTCAATCATTCGGCTTCCGCAGGTACAGAGTGCCCTAACGCATCCCCGATTGACAACACATAGGAAGGTATAGTCACGTTGCCCGCTATGGGTGGAACTCTTTTTCCACCGGACTCTCTGTGACACTTACAAAGGCTGATATCACACGCACCATGCGGTGCTCCAAATACGCATACCTATTCCGAAACTCCCCGGAACTGGGCGATTCTGAGGCATTCAGGAACGAATCTCTCAAGGATCAAGGTATCGAAGTTGGGCAACTTGCAAAGCAACTCTTCCCGGGCGGGCACGATCTGGCTTCATCTTTTTCTTTTGAAGAAGCTCAATCACTCACTGCGGAAGCAATGGGTGAAAACACAACTCTTTTCGAGGCGGCATTCGGAAACAATCAACTTTCTTGCCGAGTGGATATCCTTCGATCAGAATCGGGCCGGGTGAACATTTACGAAGTAAAGTCCTCCACAAAGAATCGACCGGATTACCTGATTGAGCTTGCCTTCCAGTGGCACACGATGGTTGCGTCCGGAACCACGCCCAACGATGCGTTTCTTATTCACATCAATCCCGCTTATCTGCTTTCCGAAGACAAAGTCATCAACCCAAGCGACTTCTTCGTCACGGTTCGCCTAACTGATGAGGTTCGTGCATATTTGCCCGTCATTAGAGAGCATATTTCTGGGGTAGCCGCACTCTTAACCGAAACGTTTCCGCCGATTCAACTCACGGACTCCCGATGTCGCAACCCCTACAAGTGTCCGTTCCATGACCACTGCCACGCTGATGTGACTGATACCAACATCCAGTATCTGCCATCGCTCTCCATCGACGATGTTGCCGAATACCGGCGGCGTGGGATTAGCGATATTAGTCAGCTCCCGGAAAGTAAAGATCTCTCCCTTCAGCAGTCCAAGGTGAGGCAGGTGATCGCCAACGGACAGCCCCACGTCAGCCCCAGGGCTAAGTCGCTGATTCGCCAGCTGCGCTATCCCGTAGCGTTTATCGATTTCGAAGCCGCAAACCCCGCTATTCCCTTGATTCCCGGAATGAAGCCATATCAGCCACTTCCGTTCCAATGGAGTTGCCACGTTCTCAAGGATCCCCGAAGCGAGCCGATCCACTTCTCTTTCCTCGGCCTGACCCAAACCGATCCTCGCCAGGAATTTGTTGATTTGCTGAACGAGACTCTCGCGGAAGTCGAGACCATTATCCACTACTCCAACTACGAGGTCACTCTTCTTAATGGGCTTAAAGATCAAGGATTCTCTGTAGCCGGAGATCTTGCCGCTCGTATGAAGTCTCGTGGCTGCGATCTCCACCGAGTTCTGCGGGAAAACATCTATCTCAAGGAGTTCAAGGGTTCCTTCTCCATCAAAAATGTCCTCCCCGCCATGGTGCCGTCGGTCAGCTACGACAACCTCGCCATCGGCGATGGCCTCGCCGCATCCGCGGCCTATCTCGCCTATCGGAAGAACCCGTCTGAGGTGGCTCTTGAGCGAACCACGACCGATCTGCTCGAATACTGTCGGCTCGATACCTGGGCCATGGTTCTCCTGATGCGACGCATCCTTGAGCTCACTCCGAGCCAGAGCTAACTCAAATTAGATGCCGCGCAGGAAGGGTTGAAGTGTTCTGCCCTTCCACCCAAAATGCGGCCCCCGTCGGTGAACAACTCACCACCTCCACCAGCGACTCATCGCGGAAAAGGCATCCCACTCCCCCATCAATCGCCAAAGTCTTCCCGATCTCGCCCTTCTGGATCATCTCAGCCAGGTGTGGCTTGCGCAGAGCTTCTTCGTCGTAGTGCGGGCAGCAATTGTGCTCCAGCCAACCCAAACACGGCATGTAGGCCAGATCATCGAAGAAGGAATCCGTGCTGCAGCCCTCGAACCAACAATTCGCCCCAGCACTCACCCCGCCCAAGGGGATGCCCGCCTCGTACGCCTGACGCAGCACCCCATCAAGGCCCCATGCTCGCCACAGGGCGAGCATGTTGAAAGTGTTGCCACCGCTGACAAAAATCGCATCGTGCTCCAGCAGGTAGGCCGCCAGATCCGGACCCGGAACTTTGTAGAGCTCCAGGGTGCTCGGCACCGCTCCAACGGCCACGGCGGCCCGGAAGAATCGGGAAATCCTGAAGATCGAATCCCCCGTCGCGGTCGGAATCAAGCAGATTTTCGGACTCGCCTTCCCCGTCAGATCCACAAAAAACCGGTCGAGGGCTGTCCGAGAGGGCTGATCGGAATCAAAGCCCCCGCCGCCAATCGCAAAAATCGTTCGGGACATCCTGTTACCACCCTCTCCCTTACAAATCGGCCTCGAAACGAGATCAAAGTGAAGGGGAAATGGTGGGCGGTGAGGGATTCGAACCCCCGACCCGCTCGGTGTAAACGAGCCGCTCTACCGCTGAGCTAACCGCCCACGAGTCCGCCAGGATACCCCTACGATCCAAAATCTTTCAGGTCAGGGATCAGGCAACCCACTGCGTCAGTTCGAGGGGTCTTCACCGGTTTCCCCGCCACCACCGCCGCAATCGCCTCACGGAGATCTTGTGTTTTGGCTTCCTTCCGCCGCACGCCGATCTCAGGATACAAATCGTTGATTCGGCCCTGGTACCTCACTTTTCCCTTGCCATCAATCACAACGGCTTCCGGCGTCACCTTGGGACGAAACTGAGCCACGAGCTTGTGCTCCCGATCCACGAAGAGCGCATAGCTGATCCTATATTCCTTGGCATGAGCTTTCGCGTCGGCCGCGCTCAGGGTGGGATCTATGTGGACACCAAGCACCGCCACTCCATCCTTCGCGAAGTCCTGAGCGAGCCGCCCGAGCGTCGGCTGATAGTCGTTCGCGATGGGGCATTGATGAGTCAGAAAAACCAGAACCGTCGCCGATCGACCGCCCAGCGCAAACGTGCCCCCGTCGACGGTTTTCACCGAGGGCAAAGCCAGCGTTTCCGGCACAATCTGCCCGGCAAGCCCGCTCGCCAACAGCCCCGCTGCCGCCACCAAACTCATCATCTATTCAACCAGACGCCCGATGCTCCCGTACAGTTTGCCAACATGGGACAGATTGAGAACTATTTGGACAGCGAGGGCCGAGTCTTCGCTTGGCCCAGCCGGAAGCGGCGGGAAGCCCAGCTCGATGTGCTCCGCTACATTGCCGGCCGATTCGATCTCGACCGGGATTACACCGAGAAGGAAGTCAACGCCGTGATTCTCGACACCATCTTGATTTCAGATTACTGCCTGGTGCGACGTGAACTGTTTGAAGCCGGATTGATCGGGCGGCTCCGAGATGGACGGCGCTACTGGCGCACCATGCCGGCGTCCGATGAGTCACAATGAACAGCGGGTGTTCCGGTGACGTCCTATGTGCCGACCGGCCCTGCGTTAAAGAATGTTAACAATTCTGTGATACGCTCCCAGAATCAATGGATGTCCACGCCGTGATTGAGGAAACCCTTCCCCAAACTGAACCTGTCGACGAGGGTCGCGGGCTGATCTCTGCGGAGAATGTGGACTTCTATTACAGCGCGTTCCAGGCGCTCAAAAAGGTCAATCTCGTCATGCGGCCCAAGATGGTGACCGCACTGATCGGCCCCTCAGGATGCGGCAAGTCCACCTTCCTTCGCTGTCTGAATCGGATGAACGACCTGATCGACGGCACCCGCCTGGAAGGCAAAGTCGCCATTGACGGGCAAGACATCTATGCTCCTGCTGTCGATGTGGTCGAGCTCCGTAAAGCCGTAGGAATGGTCTTCCAAAAGCCCAACCCCTTCCCGATGTCGATCTTCGACAACATTGCCTACGGCCCCCGCATCCACGGCACAAAACGAAAGAGCGATTTGGTCGACATTGTCGAAGCCTGCCTGACCCGCGCTTATCTTTGGGATGAAGTCAAAGACAAGCTGCACCAGAGTGCGCTGGGACTCTCAGGCGGTCAGCAACAGCGACTCTGCATCGCCCGAACCATCGCGGTCAACCCCGAAATCATCCTCATGGATGAACCGTGCTCCGCCCTCGACCCCGTCGCCACGGCAAAGATCGAGGATCTGATCTTTGAGCTTAAGGAGCAGTTCACCATCGTTATCGTGACCCATAACATGCAGCAAGCTCAGCGCGCGAGCGACATCACCGCTTTCTTCATGCATGGCGAAATCGTGGAAACCAATACCACCGAAGAAATCTTCCTTCGTCCGAAAGAAAAACGCACCGAAGATTACATCTCGGGCCGATTCGGTTGATTCGGGGTTCCTGGATCATGGGTTGCCGGACGGATTTTCCATCTACGGGCTTGCAGCTCTGAAGCGGCTGGCATCCGCTAAGCCCACTGATCCCGGGTCGATTGAGCAACCAGTCGACGAAAATCGATCCATTCTTGACCTAGCCACCGCAAGAATCCCCCGCATTTATGCGAGAATTCCCTCGTAATAGGTCGGGTTTTTGGAGAGGATGGAGTTTACGGCCCCCGCATTGAGTCCACAGTGGAGAAGCGTGCGCGCGAACACCATGGCGGAGGGACAGATGGAATATCGAACGTTGCTGGCCCGGGTGCGCCAGGAGCTCGAGGCGGCCACCGGGCGACCGGTTGACGGCCTGCTCCTCGTCGATTCCGATCTTCGCGTTTCGCTCCTCGATGCCCGAGCCGCCGCCAAGCTCTCCGTCGATCCTCTGCAAGCACTCAAAGCCTCTGCGCTCGACCTTGCCGAAGTCCACACTCAGAGCGCCTGGGGACGATTCCTCGTCTCCGCCTCCGCTTCCCGAGAACCGATGTCCACCACCTTGGTTCCCGCCAGCGGCGATCCTGTGGAACTCGTTGCTCATGCCGAAGGAGAGGATGTCGTCATCGCTTTCCTCGCAAGCAAAGCGGTTCTCCCCGCGGCAAATCACGGAGCGAGTCCCGCGCCGATCCAAGATTGGCTCGACTTCTCCGCCGCCCTGTGTAGCGCGGAAAACCTCGTGGAACTCGGCAATCTCCTCGCCGAGTGGCTCCCGTGCCTAGCTCCCTCCAGCCGGGGTGCCCTCGCCACCAAGTCCGGGCAAAGTTTCGTGGCCCTCGTTGGATGGCCCGGCAGCCAGGCTCTTGCCATCAAGATCCGGTTCGAGGCCGAGTCCGTTCGCGCCTTTCGCACGGGCCGACCGGTGACCGTGAATCCGTTCACCTCTGGTCGGGAAAACTACGTGCTCTTGACCGGAGAGACATCCGTGATCCCGCTCTTCGCGATGGGGCAAGTCGAGGGTCTTCTCATTTGGCAAGGCGCACCGGAGGAGGCCGAGTTCCTGGTGACCGCCCTGACCCCGCACCTCAGCCGACTGCGAGTGCGTTCCTAACCGCCGCGACCCGCTCCGGATGAAGCGTCCATTCCGCCGCAGCTCCCGGTTTCGTCGCTGGCTTTGCGGCGCGAAGAGAAAAGTGGAGCTCGCTCGCCCCGCTCGCCTTCAGAACGCTTACCGCATTCTCGGCCCGAACCCCTCCGCCGGGCAGCAGGGCCAGACCCTCCGGCAAATTGGCCCTCAGCATCGCCAGCCCCTCGATTCCCTTGCTCACATCGGGCGCGTGTCCCGAGGTCAGGAGCCGGGCAAAGCCCAGATCGCCAATCTGCGCGAGTGCCACCAGAGCATCCGGAGTGAGGTCAAAGGCGCGGTGGAACGTACACGGCAACCCCTGCGAGGCCTCGATTAGCCGAGCATTTCGGTCTAAATCGACGGAGAAATCGTCGTTAAGCAGCCCGAAAACCAGCCCATCCGCCCCGTTTTGTGCGAACCAGCGGGCATCTCTGAGCATGGCCTGAAACTCATCTTCGCACGGCGTGAAGCCGTTTTCCGCCCCCAGGATCATCGCGAAGACAGGTCCGTCGGTGGACTCCCGCACGCTCAAGAACGCGCCCGGGCTTGGCGTCACACCTTGCGTGGAAAGAGCGGCACAGATCTCCACGCGATCAATCCCGTGGGCCAATGCCAGCCGCGCTTCCTCCACCGTCCCACAACTCGCCTCCAGCACCACTGCCATCTCTCCAGCATGACCCAGGACATACGCAGCCCGCTACCTATCCCGGGACAGCATCCTTGGGTAGTCTCCAATCAAGCGATCAACGAAGACCGCCCAGCGGTGCTTTCAATCAACGAAGATCACAAAAGCGGAACCGACTATGCTCTCCACTGAACCTTTCGATCTGTCGAAGTCTTCTCAGGTTTTCATTAACCTTTCTGCCGACGAGCTCATCCAACATGCCCTGGAAAACGGTGAAGGAACCCTCGCCGCAAGCGGAGCTCTCGTCGCCCGAACCGGAAAGTACACCGGACGCACCCCCAAGGACAAATGCGTCGTCCGAGAACCGAGCAGCGAAGACCATATCTGGTGGGACAACAACGCTGAAATTAGCCTCGACCACTTCAACGATCTGCGCAAGAAAGCCCAAGGAAAGTTGGACGGAAAGAAGCTCTACGTCGTGGATACCTACGGCGGGGCCGATCCCACCCACCGCATCAAGGCCCGATTCATTGTCGAAAAAGCTTGGCATGCCCTGTTCATCCGAACCCTTCTGATCCGCCCCTCGGCCGAGGAACTCAAGACGTTCACCCCAGACTGGACGATCCTCGATCTCTCTACCGAATCGCTTGATCCAGCCGTCGACAAGACTCGCGGCGACGCGGTCATCGCACTGAACTTCGCCGAGCAAATGGTGCTGATCATGGGCACCCAGTACGCAGGAGAAATGAAGAAGTCGGTCTTCACCATCCTCAACTACCTGCTCCCGCTGAAGGGCGTGATGAGCATGCACTGCTCCGCCAACGTCGGCCCGGCGGGCGACACGGCCCTCTTCTTCGGCTTGAGCGGCACCGGCAAAACCACCCTCTCCGCCGACCCCGAGCGATTCCTGATCGGCGACGATGAGCATGGCTGGAGCGAAGACGGTATCTTCAACTTTGAAGGCGGATGTTATGCAAAATGCATCAACCTGACCGAGGAAGGTGAGCCTCAAATCTACCGGGCCATTCGCCACGGATCAGTGCTCGAAAACGTGATCATGCACGATGGCGTGCCCGACTACACCGACTCGACGATCACCGAAAACACTCGCTGCGCCTACCCGGTGGACTTCATTGATGGAGCAGTGATCCCCAGCGTGGGCGGCCACCCGAAGAACATCGTCTTCTTGACCTGCGATGCCTACGGCGTTCTACCTCCGATCAGCCGCCTGACCCCTGAGCAGACGATGTACCACTTCCTCAACGGCTATACCGCCAAGGTGGCGGGAACAGAAGCCGGCGTCAAAGAGCCGCAAGCAACCTTCTCGACCTGCTTTGGCGCACCGTTCCTGCCGTTGCGACCCAAGGTCTACGCCGAATTGCTTCGCGAGAAGATCGAAAAGCATGGGGCCAAGGTGTGGCTGGTCAACACCGGCTGGTCGGGTGGCGGATATGGTGAAGGCGAGCGCATGAAACTTGCTTACACCCGCGCCCTACTCCGCGCTGCGCTGAGTGGAGAGCTCGATTCCGTCGAGTTCGTCACGGAGCCGATTTTCGGACTCTCCATCCCCACCGAGTGCCCGGGCGTCCCGGCGGAAATCTTGAACCCGCGCCAAACCTGGCGAGACCCCTCGGCCTACGACGCTAAAGCCACCGAACTCCGCAACATGTTCGAGGCAAACTTTAAGAAGTTCACCGACTGATCTTCTCTGGCCGGTGTCGGCGCGCATTCTGGCCCGGCGTCAACCAAACAGCCCTGATCTGAACAGATCAGGGCTGTTTGGTTGGGCGAGAATGCCGGAGCGTCCCCAGCCGTCGTAACCCGACCTACCCCCGAGAACCGATCACTCCGCCGTTCTTCGCTCGGATCGCGATCACGCTCGGACGCGGAACCCCGCTCCCATCCGGAAAACTCGTCGAGGGAGCCGTGAAGAGCGAACCCTCCCCCGGATGCTGGATGGCCAGGAACGCGGTCTTCCCGTCGGGGGTGAACTCCGGCCCGCAGACTTCGCTGCCCGGAACAGACGCCATAAACTGCTTCAACTTCCCGCGCTCCGGACCGTCCGTCGGGACGGCAAAGAACCCGTCGCGCAGCTTCATGCTCTTCTCCATGCCATCTGTCGCGATCCACAGATTCCCCAGGGCATCAAAGCAGATGTTGTCCGGGCAAGAGATCGGACTGAGTTCGGTCTTGTCGTAGCCCGCGAAGAATGTGGCTTCGTCTTCAGGATCGCCGCAGACCATGAAGAGCTCCCAGATAAAAGTTGTGGCGCGGTGGTCGTTGGCGCGCTCCATCAGCTCAATGATGTGCCCGTGGCGGTTCTCCGCTCGAGGATTGGAAGCATCCGGCTCTGCCTTGCCGGCCGTGCCGCGATCCACGTTGTTGGTGCACACAATGTAGACCTTTTCATTGACCGGATTCACTTCAATGTCCTCCGGTCGATCCATCTTGGTCGCTCCCACCAGATCCGCCGCAATCCGCACATCAATCACCACATCGGCTTGATTTCGGAAGCCATTTTTTGCCGTCAGAGGCCCGACGCCGTGAACGAGAGGAAGCCATTCCCCGCTCCCATCCGCATTGAACTTGGCGACGAAAAGCGTCCCGTGATCCATCAAATCTCGGTTCTTTTTGCGATCCTTGGCATGGTAGTGATCGCGCGACACGAACTTGTAAACGTACTCAAACCGCGAGTCATCCCCGGTGTACATCACCACGTGGCCCGATCTTGTGACATGGGTCGTCGCAGCTTCGTGGCGGCACCGACCCAGGGCCGTGCGCTTGCGCGGAGCCCACTCCGGGTCAAACGGGTCAATCTCCACCACCCATCCGAGGTGGTTGGCGTCGCAAGCCTTGCTCCGGCAGTCAAAGCGATCGTAACTTTTCTCCCAGGCGTATTCCGAATCTTTCTTTGAAAGACCATAGCGTTCCGCACTGCGCTTTTCCGCCGGATCGGTGATCGTTTCCGCGTAAGCGTACATGTCCTGGAAGTTTTCTTCCCCGCTCAAGACCGTTCCCCAAGGCGTTTTTCCGGCGGAGCAGTTGGCAAAGGTGCCGGTGGCTGTCGTTCCTGTCGGATGCTCCGAGGTTTTCATCCGCGAATCTCCGCGAGCCGGGCCACTGATTTCCATTTTCGAGAATGCTGTCCAGCGCTTGTTGAATTTGCTCGCCCGAATCGGTCGCCATTTCCCTTCTACCAGTTCGATTTCCGTCACCGAAAAGCCCACGGCATTCATCACGACATCGGTCTGCTCTTTCGATTGCTCCGAAGGGTTCTTGATCGGGAACATCAATTCTGGATTGACATACTCATGGTTCACCGCGAGCAAACCGCGCGCCGAATTGTCACTGCCATAGGGCAGGGGCAGATACCCGACAAAGTCGTTGTTGTAGCCGAAGCTCTTCGCCTGGGCCTCCGGCGTAATGGATCCCGCCACGAAGCCTGGAACGCCGCGAGCCATGGGATCGCCCCAGCGCAGCACAACTTCGGCTTCATATCCCGCTGAGACCATGAGAGTCTCCGCCGTCGAAGGAGCAATCGGCTCAAAGTCGAGGCCCGTCGGGGAAAGGGGAGTCTTGGGCGTCGCCTTTGCAGGCTCACAGGCCATCAGCCCGGTTCCAACGCCTGCGATCAGCCCGGCTTTCAGCAGTCCGCGGCGGGACACGCGCTCGCTGACAATGCTGGAGAAAATCGCTCCCTTTCCATCCCCCGATCGAATCACATCATCTTCGTCGTAGTGGTTGCCGCGCAGATCGCTCATGCTCATATGATATCTGCGAGACTCCCTTTCTTTCCTCGTCGAGGGCCGATTCGGATGCGCTCTTTCATCGGTTCTTAACAATTCAGCCGGAGGCGCCGTGGCCGATCAGCGGGACCCGGCAATCCTCCTCACCGAATCATGGTAATCTCTTGCACTTCCATGAGCGCCCACGAGAAGATCTTCCCTGCGCCTGACATCCTTAACGAAGTCGAATACGGCAAGTTTGTTCTGACAAACCTTGCCGCAAAGCGCGCTAAGCAGATCAAAGAAGGCGCGCCCCCGCTTGTTCGTATCGATACAAGCCACCCTCTGAGCATTGCTCTGGCGGAAATCGCCGCCGGCAAGATCAAGCCGATTCTCGGATCCGACGCGCAAGCAGCGGAGCTCGAAGAAGATTACTCAGCTCTCGACGAACTCGGCCTGGACGACGTCGGCCTGCTCCTTCCCGGAGTGGATGACGACGAACTCGACGACGACCTCCTCGGACTCGGTGCCTTTGGCGACGAGGACGAAGAAGAAACCGAAGAGGAAGAAGTCGCTGAGGGCTCTCTCGCCGATATCCTGGGGGATGCCGACGAAGAGGAAGTCGAAGCGGCTCCGGCGGGCGATGAAAACGAAATGTCTCTCGATGATCTGGCCGAGGAAGAAGAAGCCGGAAACGACGAAGACGGCAACGACATCTAAGCCATGGCCGGATCGGACCCCTACGCCATCTTAGGGGTCGCCCGCGATGCGACCCCCGATCAAATCAAGTCGGCGTACCGCAAGCTCGCCCGGCAGTACCACCCCGACGTCAATCCCAACGATCCTTCGGCGGAAGAGAAATTCAAGGAAGTCTCAACCGCCTACGCCGTTCTGAGTGACCCCGAGAAGAAGGCCCGGTACGACCAGTACGGCGTCACGGACGACCAAGCTGGCCCAAGCGGCAACCCAGGAGATTTCTTCGGCGGGGCTGGAGGATTTGGCGACCTCTTCGAGGCATTCTTTGGCGGGGCCGGAGCCCAACAATCTCGGCGAGCTGGCACCATCCGCGACGGAGACGACATCCGCGCCGAAGCCGTGGTCAGCCTCCGCGAAGTGCTGGACGGCATCGAAAAGAAAGTTTCCTACCGACGAAGCGTGGTCTGCGACACCTGCGGCGGCATGGGAACCGCCGATCGATCCACCCCTCCTCGATGCAACGAGTGTAACGGTCGGGGCGTCGTCACTGCCGTCAAACAGACTTTCATCGGCAGTATCCGCACCCAAACCGCTTGCCCGAAGTGTCGGGGTGAAGGGTTCACCGTTCCGAATCCCTGCGGATCGTGTCAGGGCCAGGGCGTCGTGCCGAAAAGCGAGGAGCTCTTCGTCAGCGTGCCCGTGGGCGTTGAATCCGGGCAAACCCTGAGGGTCAGTGGACGCGGCTCCGAAGGCATCCGTGGGGGCACTCCTGGCGATCTCTATGTCGTCCTCCACGTTGCGGACGATTCCCGTTTCGAGCGGGAAGGCCGGAACCTCGCCACCCAAGCCGACATCAGCTTCGCTCAGGCAGCCCTCGGTGACACCATCCTCATTGATGGGCTCTCCGGGCAGCTAGAAATCAACATCGAGCCAGGAACCCAGCCCGGCGACACCTTCCGTATCAAAGGCGAGGGACTTCCTCGTCTGGGCGGTGGATCGCGTGGCGATTTGTTTGTGCAGCTCAACCTCGTGGTTCCGAAGAAAATCAGCGATGCCGAGGCCGCGCTCCTGCGAGAGTTCGCTGAACTTCGGGGCGAAACGGTGCCGAAAGGAGCCGGAAAGGGCGGCTTCTTCGAGAAAATCTTCAAGAAGCGATGAGCGTGTGGAAGGAAGTCAAGGCGATTCTGCCGCAAGCCCCCCTCGATTGGTCGACGTGGGACGAAGTGTTTGAGCGCCATGGAATCCATGGAACCGTTCAGACCGACGAACCTCCGACCCTCGCTGGTTTTCTGTCTCCGGACGACATGGCCAAGTTGCCCGATCTCGATGCCGAACTCCGTGAACTGGGTGCAACCGACGTCGAGCTTCGCGATGTCCCGGAAGTGGACTGGGCCGAGGCGTGGAAGCAGTTTTTCGTTCCCCGACGCATCGGCGAAAGGTTTGTCGTGGTGCCGAGTTGGGAAGACTACTCGCCCGAGCCGGGCAATTTGGTCATCACTCTCGATCCGGGTCAGGCTTTTGGAACGGGCGATCACCCCACCACCAGAGGTTGTTTGGAGCTCCTTGAAAAAGTCGGCTGCGCAGGCAAGGAGATCGCTGATATCGGCTGCGGGAGCGGGATTCTTACCGTCGGCGCGGCTCTGCTCGGCGCACGGTCGCTTGTTGCGGTCGATGTCGAGGCGGTCTGCGTCCGCTCGACACTGGAGAACCTCGAGCGCAATGGAGGGTCTGCAGAGGTCTTCCAGGGCCTCGGGTTTGATCCTCTGCCTTCCTACGCCACGTTTGATCTTGTGGTCAGCAACATCATCAGCGCGGCCCTCATCGGACTCGCCCCTCAGGCGGCGGGTCGCGTGCGGTCAGGCGGACACTGGATCGTCAGCGGAATCATCCACGAGAACTGGCCCGATGTCGAGGCAAAGGCCAGAAGCTGCGGCTTCGCGACCGGCGAAGTGTTCCGCGAAGGTGATTGGGTCGCGGCGGTGTTTTCTCGATGAAGCCCTTGCCCATTCGAGCGCTCCCCCGTGCTTTCGTTGGCGGAATTGAAGCCGAACTTCCCGAGTCCATCGAGCTGCCGAACGAGGAATTCAAGAAGTTTCATGACGTGCTCCGGCTCCGATCCGGGGCAGAGGTCGCGATCCTCCCAGGCGACGGAAGATTGATCCGATGCCGCATGGAAGGCCGCTCCGTCGCGCCGTTAGAGGTCTACCACCCTCAAACCGAAAGCTCGGTTCGGCTGACTCTGGCTTTGGCCTATCCTAAGCCAGACAAGTTAGACGAATCGCTGCGAATGGCGACCGAAATGGGGGTTTCCGAGTTTATTTTGTTCCCCTCCCGCAGGAGCGTGGTGAAGTGGGACGAGGAAAAGCTCAAGGCGAAGCAACGCCGATGGGAGGCGATCATCCGGGAGGCCGCCGAAGTCTCGTTCCGTACCCATCTACCGTCACTGGTTTTTGTCAAAGATTTACCGTCCCTTCTTGTCGCTTTCCCTCATGCCCAGGTGCTGAGTGAGGTCGAAGGCGTCCCCAAGACTTTTGCCGCCTCCGAGTCGCCGTGTCTCGTGGTTGGCCCGGAGGGGGGATGGGATCCGCGCGAGGTTGCGGAAATTGGTGACCGAGCCATCACCCTTGGCCCCCGAGTGCTCCGGGTGGATACCGCCGTGGCCGCCGCTTGTTCCCTCGCTCTGCTTGCCTGAACCCAGGCCTCACACACCCGCTCCCGCTCTAGGCTGTTCGTGCTGACCTTTCCCTAGTCGAACAACGATCCCGTGCTCGCGCGGGCGATGAGTTCGGGGCCCTCGTTTCGCGGATTCCCCACCGCAGCACCGACGGGATACATCTCCAGGCTTCCGTTTGGCAAAGATCGAAGCAGCGGAAGCACCTTCGCACTGTCCCGCTCGAACGGATCTAGCCAGAGATCCCAGTCGCGCTCGTCGAGAATGACCGGCATTCGGTCATGCAGTTCCTGCATTTCCCGATTCGCTTCCGTGGTCAGAATGGTCACGGTTTCCAAGTACCCCTCCATCCGCTCCCAGGTCTCGTAGAGCCCGGCGAAGGCCATCACCCGACCCTGCGGTTGATGGATGTAGAAGGCCTGCTTGTTCCCTTTCGATCCTCGCCATTCGTAGAATCCATCGGCGGGGATCAGGCAGCGTCGGTACTTCAGCGCCCCGCGAAAGCTCGGTTTCTCCGCGGCCGTCTCGCTCCGGGCATTGATGAGCTTCTGCCCGATACTCGGATCATTCGCCCAACTCGGAATGAGGCCCCACTGATAAAACGACGCCCCGCGAACCCCTTCGCGAACCGCAATCGCCACCACAGGATCCGTCGGAGCTAAATTGAAACTGCCCGGGTACTCCTCGAAATCAGAGAGACCGGGCAGAGGAACCGCGCCGAACTGATCTCGAACGGCGCGGCCATTGACAAACACGAATCGAGCGCACATTAGGGCTTGATCGCAGGCGGGCCACCGATGCCCTGGAACCCTTGCATCATCATCTGGAAGAATGGATCCTTCTTCATCGCTTCTTCCTGCGCCGCCACCGCATCGGCCATGCCGGGAGGAAGGTTGTTGATGCCGTATTCCGACCGCTTGACGTTTTGCAGATCCTGGAGCGTGCCAGAGATCGCTTGACCAGGCATCAAAACGGCCTTGACATGGAGCACCGTTCGATCTCCCACCCGCATCTTAGTGAACATCGAGGAGAAGTTCTGCATCTCGGCCGCGAACTGCGGCTGAGACATGAACTGTCGGAACAAAGCAGCCTCCATCGGCCCAAAGGCTCCGCCCCCACCCATCATCGAGTTCTCATTCGCCAGGAGACAGGGGCCTTGCTCGACGGCGGCAATCAGGTAGCCCTGCGGCGAGAGGCCATTCGCGAGCATCTCGCTCGGTTCATCCACGCGAGGTGTCAGGTAGGCCCACGGATTTCCGCCCTCTCCAAACAGAGTTCCGAGAGTTGGGGCCTGCGGCGGCTTTGATTCGTCGTACGTCGCCATCACCGGGTTGGCTTGCAGAAGTTCCGCAAGAATGCCCCGGGCTGCTGGGCTCAAGCTCCCCACCGAGACCCGCTCCCCTCGGCGCAGAGTTCCGCGCTGAGCGGTTGACATGGCGCCATACACTCTCAGCATGTCCCAGCTGGAATCGCCGAACAGGGTTTGGAAGGCTCCGGCCGCGAGGATTTGAAGCCGAGTCTGCGCCACGCCGTTTTGCTCGGCGGTCGGATTTGCATAGGCAAAAGCTGCCGATTCATCCAGGGTCGGGATTCGACCATTGGCGGTCTGACTCAGGAATTTCGCCAAGGAAACCCGTTCGATGCGATCCTTCTTGGATTCTCCAATATCAGACGGCGCGATGATCCACCATCCGGCTTCGGCTTCCTCTTCGAAGCTTGCAACCTGGCGGCGAATGCTGCGCACATCCTTGAGTTCCTGGTACGAGTAGCTGTAGCCGAAGCTGTCGGGAAGACAGGCCACCAAGTTCTTCCCGCTGGTGCCAGCAGAAAAGTGGAGGGCTTCTCCGAGAGGATAGGCCAAGGGCTCGTATTGATCCGGCTGGCGCAGGATATCAAGAATCTGGCCGAGACCGGTCGGCTGCGTCGAGCCGGGGTTGAGCATTTGCTTGGTAAAGGTGACCAATTGCTGACTGATCGGACCCAGTTGGAGTGGCTGCTTGTCGCTCGGCCAAGCAGGGAGCCAGCTTTCTTCATCTTCGCTCTGCATCTCCTCTGTTGCGGCGACAGCTACCGACCCAGCCGCCGCAGCAGTGGCGGCGCGTGGAGCTCGATCAGGGGAAGGCAGCCCGTAGTTCTCGCGGATATAGTCGCCGCTCAACGATTCTTCGGCCTGAGCCAGGGTTCGACCTCGGGCATCCAGCACCTTGATGGAGACATTAAAGAATCCATCTTCACCACCCGGGTAGGGAGTGATGACCATGATGATCTTGTTGATATTCTTGATCGGCTCTCGTTTCGGGCGCTTGCCATACATCTCCTCCATCCGCTCCAGGTACTGCTGATACTCGGGAGAATCGGACAT
Source organism: Armatimonadota bacterium (assembly GCA_020161505.1). Classification (GTDB taxonomy): domain Bacteria; phylum Armatimonadota; class Fimbriimonadia; order Fimbriimonadales; family Fimbriimonadaceae; genus UphvI-Ar2. The sequence continues at coordinate 22,840 of JAIUNY010000017.1, forward strand.
GTCCTCTGAATTGTCGCCGGTAGCATTTTCCTCGGTAATTCCCTCATTCAGCTCGGCAATCCAAGCATCCAGCAGCCGCCGATCCACGGCTGGGAGCATGCCTTGGCCTCGGTAGGGACTGGTGGAGAGGACGTACCGATCCATGCCCGCTGCGTTGGCAAAAGCCGCGTAAGGCGCGGTTTGGATCAACCGATTGGTAAAGAGAAATCGAGCATCTGGCTCCCAGTCCCAAGAATCCTCGCCGATGCCCAGCTTTTGAGGCTTGGTCAGGAGGCCAAGCACGTCTCTGGCCTCCTTGAGGTTGTTCAGCATGCTTTGGCGATCGGCGATCCCTTGCTTCTCTGCCCGTTCGGCATCGTGGACGAGGCGGATGGTTCCCGAAGCATCCATCCATTTGTTCCCCGTGACCTGGGCGACCTTGTCCAGGAGCTGGCGCACGCTCACGTCCTTGACATTGATCACGACCACCTCGTTTGCCGCGCTCTGATGGACATCAATCGGAATGCCGGAGGATTGGGAAAGCTGCTGCATCGCTCCCTGGACGGTGGTGCCAAAGGTGGTGAGGCTGACCATCTTGTCCAGGTCGGCGGTCTGCCCGGTCATGAGAAGCGCGGCGATCAAGGCGTTTGTCATAGAGAAATCCTGCTGACTATCGTAACACGTAAGGGCCTCACTTTGATCCCACAAACCGAGGCCTTATCCAGATAACGCTGATCCCGCCGGGCGGGTTACCGGATGCCTAGACTGAAGGTAGGCGGAGGCGGGATCTTCTCTCCGTCTTCATCTGGCCAGAGGAGAGGGTTGGCCGAGAGTAGTTCGCGCTCGCGCGCAATCGCCTCCCGGAGCTCTTGAGGGAGTCCACCGGTGGATTCGCGGATGTTGAGGACTTCGACGAGAGTGGTTTCTAGGCCATAACCTGGGGCAAGTGTCAGCCTAAAGCGATATTCGCGAATGTCGCAAAGGTAGCCCTTGGTGAGCGAGTCCTCAAGTTCTTTCGAGGCCGCAGTGCTCCTGTATGACCGCCGGACGAGTTGTTCTGCGATCGCGTAAGCATCAAGAGCGGCAGGAAATGCAGAGACTTCGCCGGCCTTCAGAAGAAGGCCGGGCTTGACACGACTCACGGCCTGAAGCGTTCCCTGATCGAGGAGCCCTGACGCCTGAAGCTCTCGAGCGGAACTTGGCACATACTCCTGGATTCCCATATACCCTTCTTCATCGCCACGAGCCCTTTCATTCGTGTTGAGAAACTTGATTTCAGGGGTGAGGGATTTGGATATGCCGAAGCCGAGTTCCGCCTCCAGAGCCAAACGGGCCCCAGGAGAAAAGTCCGCGATTCGCAGCCGGCCGCCGCGAAAAAGTTGGGCTCTCTGCTCCCCACTGAGCTCACTTAGGAAAGGCAGCCATTGCTGGTCGCGGCTCGCTTCTTGGAACGAGATCGTGCCTAATCGTGCCCACCGGCGCATATTGACGTCCAGCTGGTAGGAGGAACCGTTGGCGGCCGTCGCATCGAGGAGCTGAGCGAGCAATGGTGGTCGGAGCCAGTCGAATCCGAGCAAGAACTCCTGTTCATTCACACGATCATACGAAGAAGGGGCTGCAACCCGGAAGTAGTCAGGCTTGATGACCCACCATGGTCGTTCGCGGAGTTCGTGTGTGTTGTTTGAGATTCGTGTGAGGAGTACGGTGGTGGAAAGGCGTGTCCGCCCTGAGAAGGCAGCCGATCCAAGCGCAAATTCTGACGTGAGCAAGTTCATGTCATCCGTCTTTGCAATCTCCACGAGCCTGTCTCCGATGAGCAGAACAAACGGATCGAAATCTGCGAGACGAGGCAACATATGAAGGAGCCGCGCACGATCTGCCTCAGGAAAAGATCTCACTCGCGGCGGCCTCAATTCACGGGTGAGACGCGCGTCTTCGGGCTCTTCGTAAACAAGTGAGTCCGAGGGCCAAGGAGGGGCCAAAGATTGGCGGTTCTCCGCCTGCTGCGCTTCGGTTCCGTACTGAGCCTCATCCACGAGGTAGAAGGTTTCGCTCGCGATTGTGCGAACCCTGCGATCAAGAACGAGGATCGTGAGTCGCTCGGCCCGCTGATCAATTTCAAAAACCAACTTAGTTGGGGCTGGCATTGGCTCGGGCTCGGACTCCTTGCCGTAGATGGCTCGATAGGCGGCCAGAAACCGTCCCCAGTCCGAGTTTTGATCAATCGGCTCCTCAGGTTCCACCACGGGAGCTTCCTGATCCAACCACTTTTGGATCAACAGCGGATCGATTCGTGGGGCGCGGCGTTGACCGGGGTACGGATCGGTGGAAAAACTGACTTCCCGCCTCGCCGAATCGATGATCTGGTCATCGGTCACCCCGGCGATGAACTGCCGAAGAACCAGATAGGCGGGCTCGGGCTCCTCGTCTGTTTGCTCGTTGATGAGCCGCCGGAGTTCCGGCAGATAAGCCCGCGTCTCCTGCCGGGCCGCCTCCTGTCGGGCCTCAAAGGGGCTGATGTCGAAGTCGATCCTCAGCGTGTCTGAAACTTCCACACTCTTCCCCTGCACCACGTTGGCGAGTCTGGGGAGAACCTCGGAGAGCGGCTGACGATCAATGTGCAAGACCACGATCTCTCGCTCCATCCCCGGCCCGGGCAGGATCTTCACCCCGGTTTGATCCGAGAGATCCTGGGCCACCTTCGCCAGGGTCGCCCCGGGCGTTACGTAGCTCACCCGAGCCTCCATCCCGTCGCCCGACAGAGCCAGGGCCACCGCCGCAACAAAAACCGTCATCATCGCCTCACCTATTGCTTCCCTACCATAACACCAATCAGAGTCATTCATCTTCTTCAAGTGGAATTTGACTCCACTGCTCCCCTCGCGAGCCCGAATACTGACCTATCTGCGCGGTTTTCAGACCTGGTATTCCGTATCCTCTGTTGGTGGTTCGCGATTCTTTGAATCTCGGCCCGATGGCATGAGCTTGGAGGATCGTGATGAGCGGGATTGAACTGACCCTGTCCCTTGGCCTGGGTGTGGCGGCGTTGGTGCCGGTTCTCGCGAAATCCAATCCCCGATTGGCCTCTCTAGCGGCGGGGATTTTCGCCGCGCTGGCTTTTGCCCTCGGGCTCTCCTGGTTCAACACCGGCACGCCTGAAGTCATTCGAAACTGGATCGAGCCGATCGGAATCCACTGGAGCCTGCGAGTCGATGGGCTCGGGCATCTGTTCTGGCTTCTCATCTCCGGCATCGGCACGCTCATTGTCATTTACGCCGACAGCTACATGCCGCGCGAGAAGCTCGGGACTCTGCTCAGCCCCTTGCTGTGCTTCATGGTCGCGATGCTGGGCCTAGTGAGTGCGGGCAACGCGATCACGCTTTTTGTGTTTTGGGAAGCGACCAGCATCACCTCGTTCCTGCTCATCGGATTCAAACGCGACGATCCAGCGGCGCGAAGATCGGCCTTACAGGCCCTCGCGATCACGGGGCTTGGCGGGCTCGTTCTGCTTGCGGGATTGCTAGTTGCCGGTGCGGAGAACCGGAGTTACGAATTCAATCAGTGGCAGAGCCTCTCGCAGGTTGCCTTCTGGCTCATCGCTCTGGGTTGCATGACGAAGTCGGCGCAGTTCCCCTTCCATTTCTGGTTGCCCAATGCGATGTCCGCGCCGACTCCGATCAGCGCCTATCTGCACTCCGCCACCATGGTCAAGGCGGGGGTTTTCCTGCTCGCCAAACTCTCTCCGGTGATGGGGCAGAGGGTTGAGCTCGTCGCCATTGGCGCGACCACGCTCCTGCTTGGATCCCTGCTGAGCCTGTTTGAGAAGGATCTCAAGCGAATCCTTGCTTGGTCAACGGTGGCCGCGCTCGGGTCGATGGTGATGCTGATCGGAGCCGCCACCCACAAGCTGAGCGAGGCTCTGGTGGTCACGATTCTCGCCCACGCGTGCTACAAAGGCGCACTCTTCATGGTCGCGGGGGCGGTCGATCATGCGGTGGGCACGCGCGATATCACGCTGCTTCGAGGCCTTCGGAAGCCGCTCCCCGGCTTAATGATGGGAGGGCTGCTCGCCGCTCTTTCGTTGATAGGTTTGCCTCCCTTTCTTGGATTTATCGGAAAGGAGCTCGCGCTCGCCGGGTTTGCTCATCCTGCGATTCTCGGCGTTCTGTTCGTCGCGGGGATTACGAATGTTGTTGTCGCGACTCATGTCGTCTTCCGTCCATTCTTCGGCCGGGGCACGCCGAGCGAGGTTCATCACGGAGCAGGGTTCGGGCTGAACTTCGGGCCAATCGTGCTGGGCGGGCTCGGGCTTTTGTTTGGTCTCGCCGGTGCCCCGCTCTGGCCGAGCTTTGTCGGCTTTCTCGGCTCAGTCGGCTCCGCCGTCGCAGGGGAAGAGGGCAAGTCGCACATTGCTTTGTGGCACGGATTCGGGTTCCCCGTCATCCTCAGCGGCCTGATTCTACTGTGCGGGTCTGCGCTGGCGATGGTCAGCATGAAGCTGGTCACGCTCGGGTCAGCGAACTCGGCCCCGAGGCGCCTTTCGATCGAGGGGATTCTGCTGTCGGCGTACCGACTCTTGCCCAAGGTCGGGAAGGGAGTCACCCAACTCATCGAGCGGCGCTCGATTCGCAGCCATGTGGTCTTTACGGTAACGGCCTTTCTTGTCCTCGTCGGAGGGTTGCTGGCCTGGCAGCGATTCCCGATTCACGTCTCCGGCGAGCCGCTGTATCTGAACGAAGATGTCTTTCTGGCGGCGGCGATTGCCGCGTCGATTTCAATCTTCTTCATTCGCTCTCGGATGGCCGCCGTGACCATTTTGGGAGTCGTCGGCATTGCCGTGGCGATGCTCTTTGTCACCTACTCCGCTCCTGATCTCGCCCTGACCCAAATTCTAGTTGACGTCCTCACGGTGATTCTTTTCGTCCTCGTCTTCCACTCCCTGCCCCGATTCCAAAACCTGAGCAGCCACCCGAGCAAAGCCCGAGATGCTTTGCTGGCTGCGCTCTTTGGCGGCACGATGGCCCTGCTCCTCCTGGGAGTCCTCAGCGAGCCGATGATGGCTCCGCTCAACCAATACTTCGCCCAGATGAGCTATCCCGGTGCGCGAGGGCTTAACGTGGTGAACACGATCATCGTGGACTTTCGAGGGCTGGATACCATGGGAGAGATCACCGTTTTGTGCATTGCCGCTCTCGGCGTGCATACACTGATCCGCATGAAGAATCAAGCACCATCAGAAGGAGGCGAGCCATCTACTCCCTGATGTTTGCCGTAGCGGCGCGATTTTTATCGCCGCTCTTCCTGCTCATCTCCGTGCTCCTGCTGATGCGCGGGCATAACGAGCCGGGCGGAGGATTTGCCGGTGGCCTCGTCGCAGCGGCGGCCTTGGCGATGCAGATGCTCGCTTTTGGCAAGGAGGAGATGCTCCGCGCCCTGCGCGTTGATCCCCGAGCCCTTGCTGGCTTCGGACTAGTGGTCTCGCTGCTCAGCGCGTTCTCGTCCCTCCTCGCGGGCAAGCCGTTTTTCACTGGGCTGTGGTGGGTCTGGGAAAGCCCTCTCGGTGTTGCCAAGCTGGGCACGCCGATGCTCTTTGATCTCGGTGTTTACTTTGTCGTCATCGGCATTGCTGTGAGCTTGATCGATGATCTGGAGGGCGAATGAGCGATCTTGTCATCCCCCTGATGATCGGCTTCCTTTTCGCCGTCGGCCTCTACCTGATGCTCAGGCAGAGCCTGATCAAGCTGATTTTTGGACTCGTTCTAGTCGGAAATGCGACGAATCTGCTGGTCTTCACTGCCTCGCGGCTGGTGAGCGGGGGCACGCCGATCGTTCGGAAAGGGGACAAAGTGCTGCAAACGCCGTTCCCTGATCCTCTCGGTCAGGCCCTGATTCTCACGGCGATTGTCATCAGCTTTGGCACGTTGGCTTTTGTCATGGTGCTGATCAAGCGGGCGTACGACTATTTCGGCACCGATGACGTCTGTGCCCTGATCGAGCCAGAGGAGGAGGAAATCGCGTGATCGTCCTCTCGGTTTTGGTCATCCCTTTGTCCACGGCGGCGATCCTCATGGCTTTGTGGACGCATCCGGAGGTTCGGCGGGTCATTGCCCTGCTTGGGAGCGTGCTGCACTTGGGGGCGGCGGGATTCTTGCTCCAAGCGGTGGTGGATCGCGGGCCGATCTCTTTCGCGGTCGGGAGCTGGCCAGCGCCGTTTGGCATCGAATTCCGGGCGGATTTCCTCGGTGCTTCGATGGCACTGGTCACGGCTCTGGTCGGACTCATCATCAATCTCTACACCACCAACGATCTGGATGAGCCCCGGCGTCGGTTTGGGTTTCACCCTCTGGTTTTTGTGCTCCTCGCTGGACTCAGCGGGGCCTTCACTACGAACGATCTCTTCAACCTTTTCGTTTGGTTCGAGTGCATTTTGCTGTCGAGTTTCGTGCTCCTCTCGCTCGGTGGGGAAAGGCAGCAGATTCGCGGCGGCATCAACTACGTGGTGCCCAATCTCTTTTCCAGCATGCTTTTCCTAGCTGGTTTGGGGCTGATCTACGGGGCGACCGGCACCCTCAACATGGATCATCTCGGGATGCGGACCGGGCTGGTTGAGCCAGGGTTAATGACCGCGATTTCCGCGCTCTTTTTGACAGCCTTTGGGCTCAAAGCTGCACTCTTCCCCTTCTTCGGGTGGCTCCCGACAAGCTATCACACGCCGCCTTTTGCCGTGAGTGCTCTCTTTGCAGGATTGCTCACGAAAGTTGGCGTTTTCGCACTGATCCGGTTCTTCACCAAAGTCTGGCCCGATCCGAGCGTGGCGATAACGGGTCTCCTCCTGTGGCTCAGCATGGGAGGGCTGGTGGTCGCCGGTCTCGCCGCGATGCGCCAAACCACCTTGCGACGGGCACTCGGGTACTTACTCGTCAGTCACATCGGGTTCCTCACCGGCGGCCTTGCGCTGGGATCGCCCACCGCGCTGGCGATGGTGAACCTTTACATGGCGCACCACATGATCGTGATCTGCGGGCTTTACTTGGTCGCAGGCCTCATCGCCTCAACCGCCGGATCGGAATCGCTGAAGTCGGCGGGCGGATTGGTGAAGACCCATCCCCTCCTCGCCTGGCTCCTTGGGCTGGGATTCCTCGCGCTGGCCGGCATCCCGCCGCTCAGCGGATTTGCGCCGAAGGTTGGACTGATCGTCGAAGCCTTCCGGCTCAACCAGCCGGTACTGGTCGCGGGAATGCTTCTCAGCAGTCTCTTCACGATCTTCTGCCTCGCAAAACTTTGGATGATTTACGCCTGGCGACCGCAACCCGGTGATACGCAAGGAAGCCAACCCGACCGTCTCCGCATCCTCGCGACGACCCTCCTGTGCGCGTGCATGATTGGACTGAGTCTGGCCCTCGGGCCTGTGGCCACCTGGGCCAGCGCGGCTCAAACCACGGAGGGAAGACCATGATCTTTTGGAGCATTCTCCTCATGATCCTTTGGTGCTGGCTGAACGGCACCTGGGATGTCGCGAATCTCGCGATTGGTTTCGCCCTGGGCTACGGCATTCTCGCTCTCTTGAGGCAGCGCGGAGTCATTGAAAAGCAGGAGAAGTTCGTCCTCAAACCGCTCCAGATATTCAAAGCGCTTGGCCTAGCGCTCTACTTTTTCTGGGAGCTTGTCGTCGCCAACATCATCCTCGCGGCGAGTCTGCTGAAGCCGAAGTCGAAGCTCAAGCCCGCGATTCTCGCCGTGCCTCTGGATGCCAAAACGGACTTGGAGATCGTTCTCACTGCGACCCTCATCACCCTGACCCCTGGCACCTTGAGCATGCACATCAGCGAAGACCGATCGACGATTTACATCCACACCCTGCACGTAGATGACGAAGCCAAAGCCGTTGCGGCAATCAAAAATGGCTTCGAGGCGAGGGTATTGGGGGTTCTGAGATGACGCCGTTTGTGCAGACCGTGACGACGATCAGCTTGTTCTTTCTCGCTCTCAGCCTTGTGCTGATGCTCATCCGCATTGTGCGTGGGCCGAGCATCGCCGATCGAGTGATTGCCCTGGATCTGGGGGGCATTCTGGTCGCGGGAACCATTGGCATCTGGTCGGTGCGCACGAATACGCCCGCCCTGCTTGACGTCGCGGTCGTCCTCGCCATCATTGTGTTCCTCAGCACGGTCGCGTTTGCTCGCTATCAAGAACGGAGGGCATTGGAAGAATGATGCACTGGCACTACACGCTGGGGGCGATCCTCATGCTGCTGGGAAGTCTCTTTTGCCTGCTGGGAGCCATTGGTTTGCTCAAGATGCCCGACCTCTATTGCCGGATGCAGAGCACGGCGAAGGGCCAAACGCTCGGGATTCTGCTCATCATGCTGGGGGTCGCGATCTCGTTTTCCGATGCCGTGCCGAGTAGCCGAGCGTTTGCGGTGGTGCTGTTCCTTTTCATCACCGCGCCGGTGGGCGGGCAAATGGTTTCACGGGCGGCCTACATGCTCGGAGTCAAACCGGATGAAACTACGGAAATTGATCGGTTGAAAGGTGAAATCTCGACCCCTTCCCCCGCGACAACCGATGAGCATGCGCACTAAACTGCGGGCATGGTTGTCCTTGTTGCCAACGCCCGGATCAAGCCGGAATTCTTGAACGATTTCATCGCCGCTGCCAACGACATGATCGCCCCGAGCCGCGCGGAAGCCGCATGCATCACCTACGACTTCTTCACCCGTCCGGGAGACGAAACTCACCTGGTGTTTGTCGAGGAGTGGAAATCGGGCGAAGGCTTGCAGGCGCACTTCCAGGAGCCGCATTTCTTGCGCTTTGTTGAGGTTACGGGGCCGATGCTCGAAAGTAGCGAGCTCAAGGTCTACACGGTCAGCCAGGTCGATACGCTGTAGGATAAAGCTATGTCCCACGTTTGGATCGGCCCGCCGCGAGACTTCGAAGATGTCGGGACGTATGTGTTCCGGCGGACCTTCGCGCGGGCCGATCTGGGGGATCAGACCTCGATCAAGGTCACGGCGGATCCTCGGTATCGACTGTATCTGAACGGGCAACTCATCAGCATCGGCCCGGCCCGGGGCGATGCGATGCACTGGCCGATAGGAGAAGTCGATCTTTCTGAGGCTCTCAAGGAGGGACAGAACATCCTCCATGCCGTGGTCTGGAACCACGGGAATCTCGCCGGCTTGGCCCAGGTCAGCCATCGAACAGGGTTCCTGGTCGAGCATCCCGTCCTCGGGACACCGAGCGAGTGGGAGGTTGCGGTTCTCGTGGGAATCGCTCCCACCGAAGACACGATCAACTGGCGGCCGACCTACCGCGTCGCGTCGGCCACGATGACGGTGAGAAGCGATGAGAGCGCGTTCGGTGATCTCGCGGATCCAGATCGACTCGGGAGCGAGTTGAGCTGGTTTGAGCCAGTGCTGATTTCCATCGCCAAGCGCGATGCCCTCGGCGGCGAGCAAGAATCCGGTTGGTGGCTCATCGACCGACCGATTCCCGAACCGGTTCGAGTCCCCGGGGCGCCGTGCCTCCTGGTCAACCCAGATGAATCTCGCAGCGAGTGGAGCGTGATCCAGCTGGACGACAATTCGGTTTTGCTGGATGCCGGGGTTTATCGCTACGGATATCCGATCCTCAACGTCACAACCGAGGCGGAAGAAGCGTGGCTCCACATTGGCTACGCAGAATCCCTCTTCCACGAGGGTTGGGACAAGGGGAACCGAAAGGAGACCGCTGGAAAGACCTTTGTGGGCATCGAAGATTGGTTCCACATGGCCCCGGGGCATCATCGATTTGAGCCGCTGGAGCCTCGAGCGTTTCGGTACATACGGCTTGCGTGTGAGGAGAGGGTCGAAATCTGCGGGCTGGAGATCGTCGAGACGCACTACCCCCATCCAAAGGGATCGTCTTTCAGTTCACCCAGTGAGGAGATCGACAAGATCTGGGAAGTCGCGCATCGGACATGGACCATCTGCGCGGGAGATAACTTTGACTGTCCCTACTACGAGGAGCTTCAATACGCAGGCGACACCCGGCTCCAGACATTGATCGGCTCCTACCTCTCGCCTGATCGCGCCTTCCAGCGCAACGCGATTCGGCAGTTCTTCTGGTCCATGACCCCGGAAGGGATCATCTTGGCACGGACGCCTTGTCGGGAAATGCAGATCATCACGCCGTTTTGCTACTGGTGGATGGCGATGGTGTTTGACAGCCTCCGATACGACCCTGAAAGCCCCTTCGGACCAGGATCGCGGGAATACGAGGCCGCGATGCGGATTCCCGCCAACGTCATGCGTCGGCATCAAGAAGGTCGTCCGGGATGGACATTCGGCGATTGGATCGATGAGTGGCACTGGGGTCAGCCTCCGGGCGGGCTTCTTGCCACGATGCACCAGGCGACCGAGGTTTATGTCCGGTCGTTGAATCCGTGCCTTTCTCCGGCCGAACGGAAGGATTTGCTCGCGGAGATTCAGGCTCGATTTTTGGTGGGTCAAGATGGGCTCTATCGGGCGGTGTCTGATCCGGAATTCACGCCCACCGAACATGCGGAGGCTCTGATTCGATTAGCTCTGCACGAACTCGGCGAAGTTCCCCCCGCTTGGCCTTCCGCTGCGCTCGAAGCAAGCCGCGCGGCAAAGACGACCTTGTACTTCAGCTACTACCGGCTCGCCGCGCAAGCTCTGACCCAGCCGTATCCTGATCTGCTCGGCCCGTGGCGGGAGGCGTTGGCGCAAGGATTCACCACCTTCCCGGAGAAGATGGGTGAGACCCGATCCGACTGCCACGGATGGAGCGCGCATCCCCTGGTCGGGCTTTTCCAGAGCCTGGCGGGAATTTCAAGCGATGCGCTTGGGTGGAGTCGGGTGAAGATTCGGCCTCAGAGTGGAGGCTTGCCGTCTTACCGCGCGGAGGTTCACCATCCGGCCGGAGTCATTTCGGTGGAGTTTGGTGCGGATGAGGTGAAGGTGTGCTCCCCCGTTTCCGGGGTTCTGGAATACGGCGGGACGCACCTCTTGGAGCCGGGAACGCCGGTCACTTTGCGCCGTTCGGACTGAACGCTGCAAGATTTGGGCCAGATTCACTCGGAAAAGTGCTGGTTCGTGCATGGAGACTTACTAGGAAAAAGGGATTGCCCTTGGTTTGGCACATAGACAGGATGTACCATTGATTCGTAACCAAGAAAAGCCGGGCGGCGAGAACTCCAGTATCGATTGATCAGGAGAGGACCTCAAAACTTTCTCGACGACCCGGCCCCCAAGAGAACAGTAGCCCTGGCGAGCAAGAACTCAGCCAGGGCCTTCTTTTAGCCAGAAATCCGGTATTCCGGTCAGGCCGGTTGCATACGGCTCACGACCACATACATCTTCGGGCCCAACACGGGAGCCTTTCGGATGAAGAAGGCGGCCACTTCCGGATTCTTGAGGGCATAGTGGATGTCCGCGTCATCCAGGATCAGTTCGCCCAAGCCCGGGAGCTCGACCACGCCATTCACACGCGGCTTGCCCAAATCTGCCCAGGTGTACAGATACTTGTCGCCGACCACCGGTTCAATCGCCATGTTTTTCAGGATACCTCTGAGGGTTGCCGGGATGAGACTAGCGCTCGGTGGCGGTGAGTCCAATCACCAGTGGCATGAACATCGTGAAGCACGGGATGATCATGAGCCAGCCATAGAGCGACTTTGATCCAACCTCTTCAGCGAACTTGGCGTGTGCGTAGGCCATGAATACCCAACCCACGATGGGCACGAAGAGCAAGAGCCACAGCCACGGGCTGAACTTTCCAACCTTCGCGATCAAGAGCAGGTTGAGAAGGGGTACGAAAGCGAACCAACTGAACTCCTCCTTCCGCTTACTTGCCGCCAGGTAAAGACCAAGGCTCACCAAGATATAGAAAAGAAGCGATCCGCCGAAGTTGACTACGGGGTTAGTCGCGATATTGTCCATCACCCTATAATACTGATGACAGAGCCGAAAGGTGGCAAGATTACGAGCTGGTCTGGTAGGCCGAGCCGCTTACGACATACTCCGGGTCGCACTCGTCACAGAAGTCGATCTCGAACGTCGAGCCATCCCCGAGCCGACTGCGGATCGCGAGCTTGGCACCATGCGCCGCCGCGAGTTCCACCACGACCTTGGAGCCAAGTCCGCTGCCGCTGGCTTGTTCCCAGCTCGATTTCGCCGTGCCGCTGAGGAGCTGGCGCACGGTTGCCGGAGACATTCCCGGGCCGTCATCGGTCACCTGAAGCACGTGGTGGCCCGCCGCGTGGCGGTACCGCACGAGCACCTTTCCGTAAAAAACGTCATCCTTCCCGCGATTCTCGATGATCCACTCGGCAGGAATGGTTTCCCGAACCGCCTTGATCGCATTGCCGACCAGATTCTCCACGATGCGAATGATGTAGAGATCGTCGAAGGCGAACTCGGGTGCATCGCGCTGGAGATCGTAGTCGATGCGGACGTAGTGCTGCTTCGCCATCGGCTCCAGATACTGGGAGGCTTCGAGAACGGTGCTGGCAAAGTCGCGCACGCGCTTGATCGGCACGAGCGGCTTACCGGCAGCAAGATCATTGACGAGCTTGGCGTAGCGGTAAACGCGCTCCGAATACGGAGCGAAGACGTCTTGGTAAGTGCCTTCCAGCATGTCCAGGTAGAAGCGAGCTTCGCCATCTACCGTGCCTTTTTCCAGAGACTGCCGGAGTCCGGCAAGGCTTCGCTCGAAGTCGGGCAGGAAGGTGACGAGCACGCCCGCCTTATTGGCAAGGTCGTGCGCCGCCCGGCCCATACCTTCGAGGGCAGCGACTCGGGTGCTGCGCTCCAGCAAGCGGCTGTTGAGAATCGCCAGCGTGGCAACGTCGCTGATTGATTCCAGCACCGAGATATCGGTGGAATCGAACGGGCCATCCTTCTTGTTAACCAGCTGCACGATGCCAATCGGGCGCATGCCTTCGATCTGCAAAGGCGTGGTGAGCATCGACTGAACAGTGAGACCAGTGCGGCGAACAATCGCGCGCCGCTGAGGGTCGCCCGAGTCGCCAAATTCGCTGATGAGGGATCGACCGGTCTGGAAGACCTCGCCGGCGACACCGTAGTCGTCGGGGATATCGAGGCGTTCAAGTTTGCGCTCGATCTCTTCCGGGAGAACGTGGAGGAATTTCAGGGTCTTGGAGCCTGGTTCGTGAAGATAAATCGAACCACCGACTGCGCCGACCGTCTCGACACAGATCGACAGAACCTCGCGCAGAACCACGTTGGTTTCTGCCGTCGAAGCGAGTTTTTGCGCCGCAAGGTGTACTGCGTCTAAGAGTCGTCGATCTTCAGTCATGCTACTCGGGTGACCTGCTCACCCGCCGTTGGGGACTTTAGTCCCTCTTTTCAACGCTTATTGTATCCGCAGAGTTTCCGCTTCTGCACAAAAAATTGCTGATGAATAATATTTGTGTTGCTTTTTCCGCAAATCCTGCCGTGAATGCCTGAAAATTCTCTCAGGCTTCCGAGGATCGACCAGCGCGGCGCAGAACCACGGCCAAGGCGATGCCCCCGATCACGGCGATCACCAGACTCGCGACTTGCCCGTTGGTGAGCGGCCCGACATAGGTCGTCGCGTGCCGGAAGTGCTCGGTAATCACCCGTAACAAGCCGTACACAAGTACAAAAGCCGCCGCGAGTGCCCCTCGGTTTTGACCCCACTTCGTGCGCCCCGCCCACACCAAGACGCCCGCCAAGGCGAAGTGCGAGAGCATTTCGTAAAGCTCGCTTGGATGGCGAAGTTGCCGGTCGCCCGACTGGGGATAAATCACGCCCCAGCTTGCGTTCGTCGGGACACCCCAGAGCTCGCCATTGATAAAGTTCGCAATCCTACCAATCCCCAGCCCGAGAGCCGCTGGAAGCGTCGCCACATCTCCCAAATCGGCGAACTTCACCGGCCTTTTCCGCGAGAAAATCACGAGGGCGAGGATCACTCCGGCGAGTCCGCCGAAAAACGCCATCCCCCCCTGATTGAGCCGGAAGAAGAACATCGGATCCTTCATCCAGGTATCGAGGTGTTGGAGGCAGTAGCCGAGTCGCCCGCCCAGAACCACACCGCCGATGATCAGGGTGATCAGGAAATCGAGATCCTTCTCCTCCATCCCGGTGAGCTTGCCGCGCCGGATTCCATTGCGCATGGCCAGGTAGCCCATGACAAATCCGATCACGTACGCCAATCCGTACCAGCGGATGCCGACTTCCTGGCCGAACAACTCGGTTCGGAAGAGGAACGGCGATAACTCGTTGACAAACACCATGCGAAGCCCCGGCAGTTTACTGGAAGAACACCCGATGCCCCCGCCGCACTCCCGAGTCCGCCAGTAGAATAGAGTCATGCCCAAGCGACATGGCGAGGAGTGGTTCCTCACAATTTCTCCCATCGTGGCCTCGATGGAAGTAGGAGTGCCCCAAGTCGCCCGTCAGCGCGGCTGGATGCCGCGCATTGACCTTCTGGAATCCGAGTCTGAGGTGTTGATCCGTGCCGAGCTCGCCGGAGTTGACCCGCAATCTGTGGTCATCAATCTTCACGAGGCGCGCGGGGTGGTTGTGCTCCGAGGCGAGCGCACCGATGATCTCGCCCAACGCGATCCAACCTATCGCCCCCATTTGCTGGAGATCGAAGAGGGCCCGTTTTTGCGAGAAATTGTCCTGCCCGAGGCCGAGTTCGATTTCAAGGGCATCCAGGCCCACGCCAAGTGCGGAGTTCTCAGCATCCACGTCCCGAAACGGTCACGCACCACTACCGTCGTGGTCGTAGAATCAATTACCCGGCGCAAGCCCTGAGAGCACCCATGACGCCGAACCCTTTCTTTTTTATGTCCGATCACGAGATTTCGATCCAAGAAGAGCCCGACCTGGTGGATGAGTTCCTCCATGCCATCGCCACGGATGACACCAACCCCGAGGAGAATCCTCAGATTCCCGATGAGCTGAATCTGCTGCCGCTTCGCGACAGCGTCATCTTCCCCATGCTCATCGCCCCGCTGACGGTGAGTCGGCCGAACTCAATTAAGTTGATTGATGATTCTGTGGTGGGATCTCAGCGCGTGATCGGAGTCGTAGCCCAGCGCGACGCCCAGACGGACGATCCGGATTTCGATGGCGTCTATGCGGTCGGTTGCGCGGTGGTGATCCGCACGTTGATGAAAGGCACCGATGTCGTGCGTCTCATCGTCCAGGGCACTCATCGGATCGCGATCACCGAGCCGATCCAGTCGAAGCCCTATCTGCGCGCGAAGATTCAGGTGCTGCCGGAACCGGCCGTGTGTGAGGAGGAAGCCGAGGAAGTCGAGGCCCTTCGCCGATCCGTGGCCGCGTTGTTTGAGCAAGCAGTTCGTCTGACCCCACAGCTCCCTGATGATCTTGCGACGCTCACGCAGTCGATCACCGAGCCGAATGTGATGGCAGATCTGATCACCGCGCACCTTCTGTTCTCCGCCGCCGACAAGCAAAAGATTCTCGAGACTCTCTCGGTGAAGGAGCGATTGCGCGGACTGCTCGATCTGCTCGGGCGCGAAGTTCGGGTGCTGGAACTCACGAACAAGGTTCACAGCGAGGTTACGGCGGAACTCAGCCGGAACCAACGCGAGTTTTATCTGCGCGAGCAGCTCAAGACGATTCAGCGTGAGCTCGGCGAAGTCGATGACGCGACGCTTGAGATGGACGAGCTGATCGAAAAGCTCGACAACGCCAGTCTGCCCGACGAAGCCTACAAGGCGGCGTACCGAGAGGTCGAGCGCCTGGGGCGGATCAGTCCGGGATCGCCCGAGTACACGGTCAGCCGAACCTATGTCGAGACGATGGCGGCTCTTCCGTGGGCCTTGTTCACCGAGGACAATCTCGATCTCAGCCACGCCCGGTCGGTGCTTGATTCCCAGCACTCGGGGCTCGATAAGATCAAGGATCGAATTATCGAGTTTCTCGCCGTGCGCAAGGTGAAAACGGATGGCCCGGTTCGTCAGCCGATTCTCTGTTTCTACGGCCCTCCTGGAGTGGGTAAGACCTCGCTTGGCCAGTCGATTGCCGATGCGATGGGGCGGAAGCTTGTGCGCCTGAGTCTCGGCGGTGTGCGCGACGAGGCGGAGATCCGAGGTCACCGACGCACCTATATTGGTTCTCTCCCGGGGCAAATCATCCGCAGTCTGCAACGGTGCGAGACGAACAATCCGGTCTTCGTTCTGGACGAAATAGATAAGCTGGGGAACGATTTTCGGGGCGATCCGGCATCGGCGATGCTGGAGGTGCTCGATCCTCAGCAGAACAACGCCTTCCGGGATCACTACCTGGACGTGCCGTTCGACCTCAGCAACGTCTTTTTCATCACGACGGCGAACCGGCTCGACACGATTCCGCCGGCTCTGCGTGACCGGATGGAGATCATCGAACTCGGCGGCTACACGGAGGAAGAAAAGCTTGCGATTGCCAAGCAGCATCTGGTTCCCCGGCAGATCACCGAGCATGGCCTCAAACCCGCCAAGCTGGAGTTCAAGGACGACTCTCTCGTCTCCCTGATCCGCCATTACACACGCGAGGCGGGGGTTCGGAATTTGGAGCGCGAGATTGGGTCGGTCGTGCGCAAGGCCACGCTGCAATTCGCCGAAGGCCGAACCGCCAAGCTGACGGTGACGAAGAAGTTTGTACAGGAATCCCTGGGCGCTCCCCGATTCACGAGCGATCTCGTCGCCGAGCGTAAGATGGAGCCGGGAATCTCGGTGGGATTGGCTTGGACTCCGGTGGGGGGAGATATCCTCTTCATCGAATCGAGTAAGTATCCTGGCAAGGGTCTGACGGTGACGGGACAACTCGGCGATGTGATGAAAGAGTCTGTCACCGCCGCGCTCAGTTACATCCGCGCTCATGCGAAGGAACTCAAGATCGACGCCAAGGAGTTCGAGGAGTCCGCGATCCACGTCCATGTTCCAGCAGGTGCGGTTCCCAAGGATGGCCCGAGCGCGGGGATCACGATGCTCACCGCTTTGGTCTCCCTGTTCACCGGGCGACTGGTGAAGGAACGGCTTGCCATGACCGGTGAGATGACTCTCACAGGTCACGTTCTGCCGATTGGTGGAGTGAAGGAGAAAGTTCTTGCTGCGTATCGGGCCGGGGTTCGGATCATCTTGCTCCCCAGCGACAACAAGAAGGACTATCTGGAGGAAGTTCCGGAGGACATCCGGGCTCAGCTTGAGGTTCATTTTGTCGATGGGGCGAAGCAGGTTCTGAGGCTCGCCCTGGTGGAGCCAGAGGCGACGGGCGGCAAGGGCTCGGCGGCGAAAGCCAAGGCAGCGGGCAGGTAGGATCAAGGCTCCGATGAAGATCCTGATCACCAACGACGATGGCGTTCACGCTGAAGGGATTCGCGTGCTCGCCCGAGTCGCGCGGGAGTTTGGTGAGGTCAAAATCTTCGCTCCGGATCGCGAGCGCAGCGCATGCGGGCACTCGATGACGATGCGCGATCCCCTGCGTGTAACGGAGCACGAAATCGACGGGATCGAGGCGTACGCGGTGAACGGGGTTCCGGTGGACTGCGTGAATGTCGGCCTGACGATTGGCTATCCCGAAGACTGCGATCTCGTGCTGAGCGGGATCAACAACGGGCCGAATCTGGGCTACGATGTCACCTATTCCGGCACCGTCGCGGGGGCGATTGAAGCGTGCATCAACGGGATTCGCGGGATCAGTTTCTCGATGGCTTACTTCGCCGATGGCGCGCCGTATCACTTTGAAACCGGCGAGCAATGGATTCGCGAGAATCTGCAAGGGTTGATTGAGGCGCCGCTCGCGGAACGGACTTTTTTGAATGTGAACATCCCCGCGATTGCCTATCCGGAATTGCAGGGTCATAAGGTCGTCGGCATGGGCCAGCGTGTCTATGAGGATCGTGTGGAGGCTCGCCAGGATCCCTGGGGGCGGACGTACTACTGGCAAGGGGGCGTTGTGGTGATGCGATCCGATATGCCCGACACCGATGTTTGGGCCTGCACGAACGGATTCGTCAGCGTCACACCGGTGAGCATCGACTGGACAGCGCACGAGCAAAAATTGGCGATTGAAGAGTCGCTGAATCGGGCAGCAGCGCGGCGGTAGCTTGGCTCCGTTGTCCCGACCCTGAAGAGATCGGGATAGTCCGATATCGGGGGTTGTCCGGCTTCAGGGCTTCAGGGGATTGAACAATCCCGCGCCCATCATCAGCGGTTTGATTTCCACCCGGAAGTGACCTCGTTTCAGCAAGGGATCCTCGGCGAGCAGGGCTTCGACCTTGGCCTTATCATCGGTGGGGAAAATCGAGAGGCCGCGCCATTCCCCGGTGGGATCACCAACCGGGCCGTGGATGCAGGCGGAGCCATCGCGCATCTGGGAGAGATTCCGGGTCACATGGGCCACGTTCGCTTTGCTCAATTCCTCCGACACATCCGCCGTCCAATTCGGCCCTTTCAGCCAGCGAACAAGGGAGTAGTTGTGCATCTTGAACTCCTCCGACTGTGGCCAAGCGAAGAGCCCCTTGGGCATCATCCACGAATTCACCGTGATCTTCAGGAGCCCCTCCTTGACGAACGGATCCTGCTCAAATTCGGCGGGAATCTTGTCGAGGGGCATCTGCAGAATCACGATTCCCCGAAACTCGCCGCGCTCCGCAAACGGGCCAGCGGCGGGCGCTTTCTTCTCGCTAAAGAGCCGCCCCAGATTGCCGATATGGGCCTTCTGCATTTCCTGGAGTTCATCCTGCGAATACTCCCGCTTCCGCTCACCGGCATGGAAAACCAGGATGGCATTCTGCTCCATCGGAGGCAGTTTGAAGCTCGTTTCGTCGGGAATGGACATGGTGCTCAGGGTGCAAGCAGTCAGAAGTGCCGCGCTCAGCATAAAGTTGATTATAGAGTTTCCTGCGCAATCGGTTCCCCGTTTTTGCCACGGAACTGGATTTGGCCCCGCCGCGCCCAGACCCTGAAAGGGATCACCAGGCAGCGGCGTAGAATCTTGTATCCATGCCCACTGAACAAGACGGAACGATTTGGCGAATCCTGGAAAAGCTGGAGGATCTGGCCAAAGATGGCGACCCGAAAGCGCGCAGCTACGTGAATGCCTTGCGCGAAGAGTTGCAAAAGGAAGAGAGATCGCGCGAGGAGCAGCGTCAGCTCATGGCGAAATATGAGGAGGCATACCAAAAGCTCACAAGCCCCGCGAATAAGATTGGGGTGTTCCTCAAGCACTTGGAGGACGGTGAGGTTCTGGTGGTGCATGGCGACGCCGAATATGTCGCTCTCGTCGATCCCGCAGTGCAATTTGATGATTTAAAGCCCGGTGTCCGCATCAAGCTCAACGAGGCTTATGCGGTGATCGGTGTGATGCCGGAGAGTGAAACGGGAGCAATCATCAAGGTCAGCCAGGTGCTTGCCGATGGTCGGTTACGGGTGGGGGCGGATCAGCAGAACTCACAAGGTCGACTCATCACACGGGCCGATTCGCTCAGCGAAGCCACGATCAAAACGGGCGATGAGGTTCGACTGGATTCGGCAGGTCGGATCGCGGTGGAGCACTTTGTCCAACAAGCGGCTCAGGATTACTTCATCGAAGAAATTCCGGAGACCCCCTGGTCGGCGGTGGGAGGACAAGAGGAAGCGATTTCTTTGGTGAAAGAGACGATCGAGCAACCTCTGCTCTACCCCGAACTTTACGCTGCCTACGACAAGAAGCCGGTAAAGGGAATCCTGCTGTACGGCCCTCCGGGATGCGGGAAAACGTTGCTCGGCAAGGCGATTGCCTACAATCTCGCCAAGGACTACAGCGAGCGCACTGGCAAGCCCACCAAGGAGTGCTTCCTGCACATCAGCGGCCCCAAGATTCTGAATATGTGGCTCGGAGAAACCGAGCGGATGGTCCGCGAGATCTTTGCCACCGCCCGAGAAAAGGCGAAGGAGGGCAACATCGTTGTCGTCTTCATTGATGAAGCTGAGTCGGTGCTGCGGACACGATCGAATGGTCGGTGGCTGAACATCAGCAACACCGTCGTTCCGCAGTTCTGCGCCGAAATGGATGGTCTCGTGGAGATGGAGAACGTCGTCATCGTCCTCACGAGTAACCGCCCCGACTACATCGACCCCGCGATTCTGCGGCCGGAGCGGATTGACCGGAAGGTGCGGATTCGCCGCCCCGATCAGGATTCGGCTCGCGCGATTCTCTCGATTTACCTGCATGGTCGATTGCCGCTTGATCCCGCCTTGGTGGCGGAGCACGGCGGCGAGGAATGTGCGCGAAAGGCCCTCGTTGAGGGGGCAGTTGCGCATCTCTGGAGGGTGCATTCTTCGACCGAGTTTCTTCGGATTCAGACCCGCGCCGGAGGCTCACAGAGCCTCTATTGGAAGGACTTGGTGTCGGGGGCTCTGCTGAAGTCGATTGTGGACCGAGCAAAGGACACCGCGATTCGACGGGCGATTGCAGATCGTGATGTCCCGACGGGCATCGGAATGGAAGATCTGCAAGAGGCGATCTCGGCGGAGTATCGCGAGAACGAAATCTTCCCGAAATCCGACGCAGTGGAAGACTGGCTGAAGCTGCTTGATTTCGAGCCGGAAGCGGTGGTCGGCATCAAGCCGGTCGGCAAGGATCGGGGTCAGGAGATTGTCAAGAAGTCCGTGATCTAGCCCCGGTGCTTCGATCCCGTCAGGGTCGCGATCGGGTTTGATGTGGATCTAAGTGGAGGGGTGTTCGGCCCCTCCCGGCCTCCGATCACTCTCCCCGAGTCAAGCTTGGAGAGGGCGTCGATCCTGAGCTCATCGATCCCGACCCTTAAGGCATCGGGGCACCCCGGGGGGCGTTTGATCCTGACCCATCACAGATCGGGGCACCAGGGTTTGAGATACCCCGATAGATTCAAGTTTTAGCTTCAATTCTTAACCTTTCTTGAGGAATCGCTTGATGACGACGGTAGCAGGCTCCTGTGAGCCTCGAATATCGACAGTACAGCTCGTGCCGAATTCGACGGCTCGATCCACAAAAGCAAAGGCAATTCCGCACTCCAGAACCGGCGAGTAGACGCCGCTGCAGACTTCCCCGACCGCGTTGCCCTCCACCGCGACCACGGCACCGATTCCCGGGATTCGTCGACCATTCATCTTCACTCCCACTAACCGACGGGGCGTGCCTTCGGCGCGGGCGGCGTTGATGAACTCGCTGCCAATGAATGTCTTGGTTTTGCCGATCACCCAACCCAGGCCAGCAGCGATTGGTGATAGTTCATCCGACAATTCATGTCCATAAAGCGGCAAGCCTGCCTCGACGCGCAGAGTGTCGCGAGAGCCGAGACCGCAGGGCTCCACCCCTGCCGCGACGAGAGCGTCCCAAAGCGCGACGGCGTCGGACGCGGCGCAGATCAGCTCGTAGCCATCTTCGCCGGTGTAGCCTGATCGTGGGGCAAAGCAGTCGATCCCTGCGATCTTGGTTTGCACCACCCCGAACATGCCCGCTGCCCGAATGCCCTCGGGATCATCGCTCAAACCGGCGAGGATCTCCACCGCCTTCGGCCCCTGAACCGCGATCATCGCCGTCTCATCGGTGTGATCCGACATCGTCACGGAGCTTGGCAAATGGGCCTTGAGGTGCGCGACATCCTTTGCGTGATTCGAGGCGTTCACCACCATTCTGAACTCGTTTTCGCTCATCCGATAGACGATGATGTCGTCGACCAGCCCGCCGGTCGCGTTCGGGAGAAGGCTGTACTGGCCTGTGCCGTCGGTGAGCTTGCTGATGTCGTTGGTGGTCACATGCTCCAAGAATTCGATCACGCCCTCACCAACAAAGCTCAGGCGCGCCATGTGGCTCACATCAAACATCCCCGCGCCGTTGCGCACTGCGAGAGCCTCTTGGATCACGCTTTTGTACTGAACCGGCATGGAGTATCCCGCGAACGGCACCATGCGGGCACCAGCGGCAAGATGGGCGGAGTGGAGCGGAGTGACGGCGTTGTCGGACACGAAAGCAGAATACCGAAAGCCCGAAATCCGTGGGAATTCCCGCAGAACTTTAGGCCAACCGGGAAAACCTCTGGCCTCCCCTGAACTTATCAGTTCCGCCAGGTCGTCCGGGAAATGGGTGCGGGTACAATGCCCAGAAGCGGCTCCTGACAGAGACTCGCTCTTCGTTACGTCTCGGCACGAGACATGCTTGAATCCCTCCCGAGTGCGGCTATGCGAACGATTTCCTGCGAAAAGTGTGAGACCTCCAACACGGTAGACAGTAAGTTCTGCCGAGCATGCGGTCATGCCTTGCCCGAGGACGCCGCAGAGCTTCTCCGCCAAGAGAACGTGAAGTTGCTCGAAGATGGTCGACGCCTGCTCGCGGATCATCGGCTGGATGAGGCCAAGTTGGTCGCTGATTCGATCCTGGAAAGCGACCCGAACAATGTTGACGCTCTCGCTCTCCACGGTGACGTTTTCGAACGAGAAGGCAAGATCGACGAAGCCCTGGCCACTTACGAGCGAGTGGTGGAACTTCGGCCGGACTCGGCGATTGACCGGATTCGAGTGACGCACCTGCGAAAGGTCGCGGCGCTCCAAGAACTGGAAGTCGAGGAACCGCGCGATTCCCGTCGCACCCTGACGATGATCGCCCTGGCCGGAGTTGTGCTTCTGACGCTTGGCTCCGCCGCGTTCCTGAGCTTCCCCCCTGTCACAAGCACAACCGTCGCGACCAACACGACCCAGGGGACAGAAGTCACAGGGTTCCGCAGCTACAGCCCCGCACTTGTTCCGAACGTCAGCGGAAACGAAGGCACTGCCACCACGACGAATCCGAACACGGCGACGTCGAATCCGGGAGCAGCGACGGCCGCCTCGGGATCGGAACCGGTGCGTGGGGGGTTCCGACTGCCGAACTCAGCCGGTTACACTGGGCCTCTTCGCACGGAGTCTGAATCACAGGTTCCGCCGTTTAATCCTCCGGTGAACATCACGCCGAACCAGCCAAGCCAAACGAGCCAACCGAATCCTCCGAGCAATCAGGCTCCCGAGCAGCCCGCAGCCTCCGGCGGGAGCGAGGAACCGCAAGAAAACCCTGGCGTGATCGAGATTTCTCAGAGCAATTCCGGCGGGGCGGCCTCCCAGGGCTCCGGCGGCGGATCGGCGGAATCGCTGATTCAGCAAGCGCGCAACCTCTACCTGCAAGAAGACTACGCAGGGGCGGCTGCGGCCTACGAAAAGGCGATCCAAGCGGGCGGAGGCACCGGCGCGACCTATCAACGGCTGGCGCAATGCTACGAGAAGTTGGGTCGTCGCGCCGACGCCATTTCGGCTTATCGCAAGGCGATCAACGCCTTTGAAGCACAGGTGCAGCGTGGACAGGGTTCGAGCCGAATCCGCACCGCGATTGATGCCTGCAAGCGAGCCATCGCCGCTTTGGGAGGCTAAGGCAGCGTGAATCGAGCGCTTGCCCTCGTCGCTGCCATCGGGTTTTCGGCACTTGGGTTCGCCCAAGTGCCGCGTGTCTTTGTTCTCCAACTGCGCGAAGCCCCGATCGATGGCACGGATCGGAACCTCCTGCTCGATTCCTATGTCGCCCAGGCGCTCTTCGAGGAAGGGCAAGTTGAGCCAGTCATTTGGTCAATGGCGGATCCTGCTTTCCGCAAGGTGGTGGACGCAAACAACATTCCGACCGAGCTTCAATCGCCCACCCAGGACAACATCACCAAGGTCGCTCGGCTTGTGAAGCCGGACTACACCCTCGTGGTTTGGGGGCTCAAAACGGGCGAAAGCTGCCGCCCCATCGCGACCCTGTATCGGGGAGCGGGGTCTCGGGCCATCTGGAAGTTCGGCAACTGGGATCGACGCATGGTGGATCTGGATCAGGACAGCCTCACCGCAACGAACCCAGGCGACTTGGATCGGCTTCGCCGGCAGCTTGAAGGCACGGAGCAGCAAGTTGCGACGGTGCTCGTGAATGGCTTGCCGGATTGGGATTCGACTTCTCGAACGATTGCGCGGAGCTGGGCCATGATCTTGGGCACGGGTGCCTTCCGCGACCTCCCCCGGCAAAACGTGAATCGACTTCCCGATCCGGGAACTGGAAATTCTCCGACCGGCGGAGGGGTGCAGATCCCCGCGGCGGATGATCCGCTGGCAAAAGCGGAAGCCTTGATTCGGCAGAACAAGCCGCAGATGGCCGTCCTCGTGCTCCGCGAGGCGATTGACAAGGATCCGTTCGACGCCCGGCCCCGGGAGATGCTGGCGAATCTGCTAATCCGAATGGGGCTCTACGACGAGGCGGCGGCGGAAGCAGAGCGTGCGGCCCTGGTGAGCAAAGATTCTCTGCCCATGTGGATGCTGGCGGCACGGGCGTATCTCCTGGCCTGGGATGTCACGAACGCACGAAACTGTCTCAATCAGGCACTTGCCCGGGGCGCGCAGGGGCACCAGGCATTTACCCTCCAGGGCGAGATCGCGATTCTGGCCAACGAACCACGAGTTGCACTCGATGCCTTCACCAGTTCGATTGCCGTTGGCCCGACGCCGCAGGCGGTGATCGGTCGCGCGATGGCGCACTCGCTGATCGGTAACACGGAGGAGTGCCGCGCCGATCTGGCGAGCCTCGGTGACATCGACCCCGCCACCCTGGGCACCGCCTATCTGGTCGCGACCACTCTGAGCGAGCAGAAGCTGGAGGCGATTGGTCTTCAGCTGCGGGAGCTCCCGCCGTTGATTCGCTTGCGGCACAGGGATCCCGAATTGATCGCCCGTGCGGCCGCGATTGCCCGTCAAGCCGAAGCCCTCTCCGCTTTGATCGACTTGCTTCCCACACCCAGTAAATTTACGGGATCTCACACAAAACGTGCACTGGCACACAAATTGATGCTCCAGTCCTCACAAGAGATTCTTGAGTTTGCTCAAACCGGCAAATCGGAGTCTGGCGACGAGGGAACAGTCAGCCTTGGAGAGGCACTGCGACTGATCCCCACCATACGCGCCGACTTCCGAGTCGAACAGAACGAACCCGAGAGCCTCTGAATGTTTGAGGTGAAACAAAATGGTTCTGCAACTACTGCAAATGGTGGGTTTCCTTTCCGTCGTCTTCGCGGTCTCGATGGCCGTTTCCTACGCGATCACGGCGCGTAACCGGAAGAAACTCGTTCTTGTCCCGATCCCAGAGAACACTCGTGTTCGCATGGTCGGCCCCGGCGGCGCGTATCGCTGCTACTTCATCCGACAGACCAAGCACGGTCTCGTTTTCTCGGCCCCTCTTCAGCGCGACCACTATGTTCCCGTGCGCGTTGGCGAAATGGTGATGGTCCAAGCCCCGCTGGCCGACTGCATTGTCACTTTCCGTTCTTCGATTTTGAGCCGCAACGGCGAGACGCATGAGTTCACGGTGGCTCTTCCCGAGCGACTCCGCCATGTGGATCGCCGGGTGGAGAAGCGCGATTCCTCTCTCAACGGCGCGATTGTCCGCGTGAACGGCGAAGCTGGTCGCTTGGTGGATCTCTCCGCAAGCGGCGCCAAGCTCATCGTTCCTGGCGATGTCCGGCCCGGCGATACCGTGACGGTTGATCTTCCGATGGAGTTCGGCACCGCCTACGGGTGGGCTTTGGAGACTCTTCCGACGGCGTGCGGTCGCACGATCCATCGCGAAGTTCGAGTGAAGTTCGAGGAGCCTCTGAGCGGGCTGAGTTCGCGCAGTCGGCGCGAGCTCTATCTGGGTCGGTAGTATCCGACCCAGGAGAGTTCGCCTTCGCCAAGCCAGAGAGCGGGGATCTCCGTTACTCGGGGCATCAAAAACCAACAATCAAGGCTGTGCACTTCCTCGGCTGACGGATGGACGATGAGATCGAATCCATCCGTCAACTTGAGGTGGAGCGATGCGTCCGGGAAGACATTGATGCTCTGCAAGATGTGGGTGTGGCCATCTACCTCAGAGTAAAACTGCTCGACGATGGGGTTGTCCTGTGGCCAGTCTGGCTCAAAGAGATCACGGGAGACGCTCATACCGTTTCCCCACTCGACTCGCCAGTTGCAGGTCAGACGCAAACTCCAATCAGCCTTCAGGTACTCGACGCCTCGCCTGCTTGTCGTCACGTGTTGCTCGCCGAACTCGAAGTAACGGCAGCTCAGGTAGCCATTGAAGCCAACAAGCGGCAACCCGATCAGCCGGTCGAACGCGGCTTGAGCTTCAGCGACTCTCTCCGGCGATAACACAATCCCCTCATCCTACCAGCCGAAATTCGCTCCGCCAAACATAAAGCGGCCCCGCCTGGGAGAACGGG
Organism: Armatimonadota bacterium; assembly: GCA_020161505.1. Lineage (GTDB taxonomy): Bacteria > Armatimonadota > Fimbriimonadia > Fimbriimonadales > Fimbriimonadaceae > UphvI-Ar2. The sequence goes on from JAIUNY010000017.1 coordinate 49,086, forward strand.
GCCTTGGACTGGACGAGCGGGTCTGGGAACACCCGCCACTTGCGTGTTGAGGAGGATTCGCGTCCACTTATCTGAACGCGCAAAAGCCGCTGGCGCTTCCCATTCATCCAAAAATCCCTAGAAAAGTCCCACAAATTCCTACCAGGAATCGAAATCCCCGCAGTTTTGGCACGAAACCTGCAGATTTCCACTTCTTGTGCCGAGGATTCCAACCAAGGAGCCCGCAGAGTGACTGTTAAAGCCTTCCGGCGAATCGCCCAACGGTACTGGGATGATCTCCTCCGGGGAGAGATTCTCAATGAAGCCTTTTTGCGCGCGCTCATCGGCCCGGTTGGCATTGTCATTGGCCTGATGATCGCGGAGCGGCTCTTTGCGCCGATTCTGCCCTACGGTCGCGGCCTGAGCGTGCTCTACGTTCTGCCGATCTGGTTTGCTGCTAAAACGGGCGGTCGGCTGGTCGGGATCACCACGGTCATCGCCGTGCTCGCGGCCTTCCAGATCACTACTCCGGCGGAGAAGCCTTTCATGGCGACCCTTCTCCAGTTCGTGATCTTTACGACACTCATGCTCGGATTTGAGGGCATGGAGAAGCGTCTGGAGAGCGTGACGCACCAAGCGGACACCGATGCGCTCACCGGGCTGCTGAACCGCCGGGCCTTCACGATGCAGGGCCGCAAGGCGCTGGGCAAGTGCATTGCCGAGAAGCAAGACGCCGCTGTGCTCCTCTTCGACTGCGACAAGTTTAAGCAAATCAACGACATCCACGGCCACAAGGCGGGGGATCAGGCGCTGACCATTTTGGCCCATGCCCTCGAGCTGTGCGCTCAGGAAGGCGATGTCGTCAGCCGTTTGGGCGGCGATGAGTTCGTGGTCTTGCTCACCGAATCTGATTCGATCGGCACGGGGTTCTATCTCACCAACGTTCGCCGCATGCTCGCCGAGGCGTCGCAGAGTCTGCCGTTCGAGATTGCGGTCAGTGTGGGCGTGGCCCGGTTTGGTCACGATGGTCGCTCGCTCGATGCCCTGATGACCGCCGCCGACGAAGCCATGTTCCGCAACAAGAACGAGGCTCGCGCCGCCGTGACGATCAAGTCGATCGCTGAGAGCCACCGGTCGCAGAACCTGGGTTGATCAGACCTCGTCCAGGCTCACTTCCCGCCGCTCCGCCGCTGACTGAATCACCGCGAAGACCATCGCAAGACTCTTGATGTTGTCGTGGCACTCGCCTTGCGGAGTTCCGCCGGTCTCGAGTGCCCACAAGAACTCGTCCAGCGAACCCTCGATTCCCCCACGGAACTGAGGCGGAATCTGCGGCTCTAGGGCGCGAGTGGGATAGAAGAAGCCCTCGCTCCCCTCCACCACTTCCCCGCTCAGGCCGGAGAAACCATCCCAGCGGGCACCGCCGAGGGAGCCATGGGCGCGCCATTCCGATTCCCAGCTCGTCATGCACCCATGCGCCACCCAGCTTCCCCGGTAGTGGAACACGCCGCCATTCGCCATCGTGAACCGGGCTTCCGCGCTGGAATCGCCTTTCATCCAGCTCCAGCCAGGGTTCCACTCGCGGGCTTCGACACTCACGAAATCCTGCCCGGCGATCTTGCGCGCGGCATCGAAGGTGTGGATCGCCATATCGAGCACCAGAGGACTCGGCATTTCATCGCGGAATCCGCCGAAGTGGGGGCCCAAATAGAAATCAGCGTTGAGAATGCCGATGTCGCCGATCTGCCGCACCAGGTCACAAAACGCGACAAGCTCGGCGTTGTACCGGCGACTTTGGCTGACCATGTAGAGCTTGCCGCTCTCCTCGCTCGCCGCGACCATGGCCCGTGCCGCTTCCATGGAGTGCGCCATCGGCTTCTCGCCTAGCACAGGGACTCCCGCGCGCAGGGCAAGATTCACCACGTCGTGGTGAATCTCCGGCGGGGTGACATCGACGACGAAATCCGGGCGCACTTGATCGAGGAGGGCGGGGAAATCGGTGCCGATTTCGGGCGTCACACCGATTTCCGCGCAAGCCGCCTCCAGGCTGGGGAGCGAGACATCGCACCATCCGGCAATCTCGGTCTCGGGGTGGGAGGCCAGATTGCGTCCCCACGTCCGCCCCATCCCTCCGGCACCCACAATCAAGGCTCGTTTCATGGCTCCATTGTCGCAGGTTTGGAAGCGAAGAATCGCGCGTGATCCGCATCTCCGGTACGGGATCTAGGAAGGCGGTTCAGGCATAATTCTCTCGGAGGCGAAGATGAACACCCCAGTAGAACTTCAATCCGTGCTTGTATCAGATGCGGATACCTTGAGCGGGGCGGTGCGCTTCGTCTGCACGCGGGTACCCGTTCAGGCGCTCCTGGATTCCCTCCTGCGGAATCATTCGGTGGACTCGTTCCTTGAAGGATTTCCTGGCGTCACGCGCGAGCAGGTGGAGGCCGTGATATCTCATCCTAGGTTCAGCGGGTTCTAGCCGAGTTCAAGCCGGCGTCTCATCAGAGCCGCCCGTTCTGCCGCATTGGCGGAGCATTCGATCGCCTGATCCAGGGCCGCGACCGCCGCGTCCCGATCTCCTTCGGCAGCAAAGATCTCTGCCCAGAGCGCCGAGTTCATCGGCTCATATCTGCCGGCAATCTCCTCCGGGATCGACTCCAGGCTTTCCCGCGCCTCCCTGACCAACCCCGCCGCCCACTGAGCCGCCGCAATGCTCATCTGCCCGCCAACTGTCGGGGCCGAGGATTGTCGGTGATGAAGCGCGACCAGCACGGATTCCCAGTCGATCTCCCCCTTCTCGGCGGAAGCGGCAAGCGTTGCGCCGACCGATGCCTCGGCGTGATAGACCGTGAGCTCGTCCCCGCCCAGACTCTCCCGAAACCAATAGATGCCCTGGTCGATGAGTTCGCGATCCCACCTTTGCCGGTCCTGATCGCGGAGCAGAATGGCCCCCATACCCTCGCCGGGCGCCGAGCGCGCCGGGAATCGGCTTGCCTGCAGGAGCATCGTGGCAATGAGAGCCGCCGTCGCGGGATCCGGCCGCGTGGCGTAGAGCCGACGCGCCAACGAGACCGCACCCAGGCACGTATCGAGGTTGATCAACTCTTCCCCGCTGCTCTGCGAATGGCCTTCGGCGAACATCAACGAGACCACCTGACGCACCGATTCCACGCGCCGCGCAACATCCTCTTCGCCGAGATCGTGCACTCGGGGAAGCGACTTCGTTCGTAACTTTTCCTTTGCCCGGGCGAGACGCCGCTCGACCGCTTCGGGCGTTTGGTGCAGCCCGGCCGCGATTTCCCGCACCGAAAAGCCACAGGCAACCTTGAGCGTCAGGGCGATCTGGCTATCGAGCGGGAGGTCCGGGTCGCAGCAGAGGAAAAGGAGCGCGACCTCATCATCAACCAAGTTGGGGCTGGGGTCAGGGGCGGCCGCCCATTCCTCCGAGAGAGGCTCCTCACGCTGGCGGCGAAGCTTGTCGAGAGCTCGGTTCCGGGCGACCTTGGTCAGCCATGCCTCTTGATCCAGCGGCAAGCCGTGGATCGGCCACGTACGGAGGGCGGCAACGAATGCTTCGGAAACCGCATCTTCGCACAGACTCCAGTGCTCGACGCCGAACCTTGAAACCAGCCGCGAGACCAGGCGGAACGAGACGTCCCGCCAGTCTCGCGACGTCCGGCGATCAATACTCCATTTGCTCACGGATTTCCACGAATTCGCCCAGCTGGAGCGCAGGGCACTCTTCGCAAATCGCTTGGGCTTCGTCGAAGCTGGCGGCGCGGATGACATAGAAGCCGGTCACGATTTCCTTGGCATCTGCCGTGCTGATGTGCTAAATCTCCGCTCCGCCGCCTGGGCTGCGCAGAGTCCTCGATTCGGGCGAGAGGCCGTCGGCAGTGACGAACCGGCCTTCGGAATCCAGCTTCCGGGCCCATGCCGTGTAAAGGGCAACCGCTTCCTGAGCGGCTTGCGGGGAGACATTCGCCGCGCTCTCGGCGGATTCTTTGATGAGGACGAGATAACTTTTCATCTGGTTGGTTCCTTCGACAGGCCGTGCATGATGGTCTGTCGAGTGTAGAACGCAGGCGATCCCAGAATTCCGACACTCGTGGAGAAAGAACTGAAAAAATGCCGCCGGGCGGTATTCTGAAACCCACCCCAACGTGATCCGCGCGACCCAACCCCAATCGCTGATGGCCCTGTGGCGACAGAGCCTGGCGGTCTTCAAGATCTACTTGCAAGACGGCCTCGCCTATCGCGCCTCGGGGATGATTTGGGTCCTGACGGACGTCGTGAGCGCGGTCACTCTGCCGCTGGTCTGGCTCACCGCCGCCGGGAGCGGCACGATCCGTGGATTCTCGGGAGCCGATTTTGTTGCTTACTACATGATCATGGTGCTGGTGAGCAACTTTATCACCTGCCATTTTATGTGGGAGATCAACGGCGAAATCCGCGAGGGCCAGCTTTCGAGCCAGCTTCTGCGCCCGATGCCCTGGCTTCCCTTCATGTTCATGCGGAATCTCACCTGGCGATTTCTGCGTGTCGGACTGTTCCTCCCGTGGTTCCTGATCTTCCTGATCGCCTATGGGCAGATCATGAGCGGGGTGCAGTTCCACTTTGGATGGGAGTTTTTCTTGGCGGTTTTCCTCGGACACTGCCTGAGCTTCCTGGTCGCGATGGCGCTCTCCACCCTCGCCCTGTTCACCGAGGAAGCTCAGTCGATCTTTGAGCTGTACTACTTCCCCATGCTCTTTTTGAGCGGGCAGCTCTTCCCGGTCAGCATCCTGCCGGAGTGGGCGCAGATGCTGGCCAAGCTCTTTCCGTTCTTCTATATGACCGGGGCTCCTACTGAGATTGCCCTGGGGCAGATGAGTCAAGCCGAGGTTCATGGAGTGCTTATCGGGCAAATCGTGTGGATTGCCATCGCCTACGGCCTCTTCAAGTTCGCCTGGCCTCGAGGTCTCAAGCGGTACAACGGCGTGGGCCTCTAACCCTTGAAAACCTGTGAATCTTGCCAAATCGTCAGATGAGTCAAGTCATCAGTATGAGCAAGTCCATCGAGCCCTTTCAGACTCAGCAAAACCGTCAAAACATCGCCGGAGTCATCAAATTTGTCAACTGGGCCCCGGTTGTCCAGGTCTGACAATAAGATCATGACTCGACGCGCATTCACTCTCATCGAACTCCTCGTTGTCATCGCCATCATCGCCATCCTGGCGGCCATCCTCTTCCCGGTCTTCGCAGTGGCGAAGAATTCGGCCAAGAAAACGCAAAGCCTCTCCAACGTGCGACAGATCGGCACCGCGTCGATGCTCTACCTTGCCGACAACGACGATGTGACCCCGCCGGTGTTCTGGTTCAACCCGCTTGCCACCAGCTTCCCGACCAGCCAAGGCTTCCATTACTTCCCGCTTCTGCTGATGCCTTACACGAAGAACGAGTCGATCTTCCTTTGCCCGAACGACCGATTCACGGATCCTGTTCTCACGGGCCCGGACGGCAAGGGTCGATTCGATACCAGCGGAACATTCCGTTACTACTTCCTCGGAGCGAACCCGAGCTACGGCTACAACTACCGCTACCTGAACCAATATCTGGGCATGGCGGTTGTGGGCGGCATGCCGACCCGGCAGTTCGGTGGCGTTTCCTCCACCTCACTGGGTAGCACCTCGCAGACCGTGATGTTCGCCGAAGCCACGATGAAGAATCTGCGAGGCGTGCAAAGCGCGGTCGGCTACTCGCTCATCGAGCCGCCGTTCGCCGTCGCCGGAACCACCTACGCAGGGTGGACGGGCACCTTCCCCGATGCCCGAAGCCAAGGCCAGCTCTGGGGCCGATTCGATAAGGATCGCGTGCTCGCCACCTTCATGGACGGTCATGCCAAGTTCACGAGCATCAAGTCTCTGCGCGGACAAGGCACCACGGAGGCCGAGGTCAACCGATACTGGAACGGCAACGGCGACTAAAATCACAGCTTACGTGTCTGTCCCATCCATGGGGCTCCCCATCTTGCGGTCCGGGGGCCCCTTTTTCTTTTGTCCCGAACCAGCGAGGATCGTGCGCCGTAAGGCCAAAATGAGAACGACCTATGTCTGATCGAATTGCCCAGGCGGCCCGAGCCGCAATCGCCGGATGGACTCTTGGTGCGCCGCGACGTGGTCGCCCCGAATTCTCCCGCCTCTCCGGCTGGGATCCCATCCCTTCGCGGATGGTCGCGGCCGCTCCGATCGACGCGTGGGTTGTGTGGAATGCGGCTCGATCTCGGGGCGTCCGAGCAGAACGGCTCGGGAGCTTCCTCCACGAACACCTGAGCTTGACCGAAGAAGAAAACGCCTACGCTGTTCGGAACCTCGCTCTGGGGTTCGACACGCCCCTGTCCGGAGCGTTTGACCAGCCTCTCGGCGATGGCAGCGAGGCTCTTCTGCGCGCGGTCTACTGGGGACTGGTTTTCCCGGATCAGCCGGACAAAGCCGCGAAGTGGGCGATGGCGGATGCGAGCATCACCCATCACAAAGAAGGGGCTTGGATGGCGGTTTTCTTTGCAGTTCTGGCATCGCTCAGTCAGCCCGGGCGCACGTTCGGTGAGATTCTAAAGCCAGCCTTGAGTGTCGTGCCCACGGAGAGCTTGCTCCACAAGGCGATCCCGGTTATCCTTCCCTCCATTGGCAATCCCGAGGCACCGCGAGAAATTCGCCGATCATTGCCCGAAACTCTGCGCCTGGTGGATCCTCATCATGCCGTTCTCACGACGAGCTGGGCTTTGCTCGGCTTGATGCACGGCGGAGGGATGCCCGGGCCATCCATGCTGATCGCGGCAGGATGCGGGGCTTCGAGTGGTCACAGTGCAGGGCTGGCCGCCGTGATCGGAACGCTCATGATCGGCACACTCGATCAAGAGTGGATCGGCCCCCTGGGCGTGGACTACATTGCCACGCACGGCCTTCGAGCCATCGAGCCGTCGAAGGCGATCATGGACTTCGCCCTCGCAGTGGCTGACAGCGTGGAAAAAACCGGGGGCGATCCCGCTGAACCGGAAGTTCCTTCCGCGCCGGTTGTCGATGTGGTGCCGGTGACCTCAGGTGAGCCGCCCGAAATGGTCGAGGCGTCCGCTGAAACGGTTGTGGAATCCGCGCCGGAGCCGATCAAGATCCCGGTTCCCCTGCCCGATCCCTCGGTACGGGAAGACCTGCTGAAAGCGCCCGACCGAACGTCGATCGAGATCGGCGGGCTCCTCGCCACGATGCAGTTCCTGGATCCACCACTGGCTTTGGCGGGCAAGACCACTCGCGCCCAGTTGACCATCCACAACCCGAGTGCCGAGGATCGCACCGTGCAGATCGATCTTGGGGCACCCTACGGCTGGGAGCTGGCAAGTCGGGTGCAAAACAGCACCTTGCGCGCGGGCGGAAGTTCAAGCTTTCCCGTCGTGATTCGTCCGCCTGAGGTTCCCTCGGAGTCCAGCGCGAACGACACCCATTTGCGGCTTCGAGTCGATGGCCTCCAAGCACTGATTCCTCTCGTTGCCCCGACGCCGTGGCTCATTGTTGGGCCGTTCATCAACATCGAAGGCCAAGGGTACGACAAAGAGCAACTGCCAGAGAAGATCGAGGATCGCGAGGCCGTTTACTCGGGTCGGAGCGACATGCCTCTGCGCTGGCAGCCCTGGTTGGCTCCTGGTGCCGTGCACGATTTGGAGCCAATCTTCAACAACGGCCCTGGCGTGGCCTACCTCTGGATGAAGGCAAAATTTGAACGTGCAGGAGCCTATCGTCTGCAGATCAGCGGGCCTGCTGGCGTCAAGCTTTGGGTGGATAAGTACCGCCGTATCGCCTACCACGATCATCGCGCGGTGCCTCTGCGCCAGGATCCCAAAACAGTGGCGGACTTTGAATCTCCCGGCGAAACCACGATTCTGGTGAAGGTGGTTCGGGGGAACGACCCGCTTCCGCCGCTCCTCATTGCGCTTTTCAATGACGAAGGCCGCCTGGTTCGGCCCGTAGAGTGCTTACCGATGGGATAACCCGCACCGTTGCTCGGCAGATATACGGCGGCATGCTTTGGTTGATGCGTCGGCCTTTCATCCGCCGGATGCAGAGGGGATCACTGAATTTGATCCCGGCAAGCCGCCGCGAAAAGGCTCGGCAGAGCTATTTGCGTCAGGAGCGTTTCGCCCGTCGAATTGGTCTGCCTTTGGTGACATTTGTTGTCGGACTGGCCTTTTTGAGCATCCTGGCAACGGCGATGACCATGCTCATTCTTGAGGGGATCAATCAGGGCTGGTTTCTTGTTCCCACAAGGTCTTCTGGGCTCTAGATTTCTTCCAGAGGGTGAGCGCTTTCTGCGAGGGAGCGGGCAGCGCGTACTGAGTCAGCTCCTCTTCAGTAACCCAGATCAGGTCTTGAGTGGGAGTTGCCGCTTCAGCATGGTAGAGATCAACCGTAATCTCGTGATTGGTCACCACATGGTTGAACTGACCAAATTGGGAGAGCGTCGCCTCGGTCATCAGATTCAGTCCTTCCAGTGATGCTTCTCGCGGAAACTCGTAAAGCCCCGCCCACCATCTTCCCTCGGGCACCGGGCGAATCGCAAATTTCCCATCGTGCGTGAGGATGACCACTGAATGGTGGAGAGATTTTTTCTCCGCCCTTGGTTTGGGTGCCGGATAATCGGCCACTCGGGATTCAGCGAAGGCTTGGCACCACGGCTGAACCGGGCATGCTCTGCAAAGCAGATTCACCGGCTTGCACACCGTGGCCCCGAGTTCCATGAGAGCTTGGTTCCAGTCTCCAGGCGACGCTTGCGCTGGGTGGCCTGGGAGGAGCTGACTCTCTGCCCACTTCCAGGCGGCATCGGTGAGCGACTTTGCGCTAGCCTGGTTGGCGGTCAGGCGGGAGACGACTCGCTCGACGTTGCCATCCACCAGAGGAGCGGGCTCATTCTGGGCAATCGAAGCAATCGCGCCCGCCGTGTAACGGCCGACGCCTGGCACGGCGAGCCATTCCTTTGCGGTTTGGGGGATGCCATTTTGAATGACCCATCTAGCCCCCTCGTGGAGCATCCTCGCACGGCGATAGTAGCCGAGTCCTTGCCAGTGGGCAAGAACATCATCGAGCGAGGCTTCGGCGAGAAGCTTGATTGTCGGAAATCGGATCAACCATTTGGTGTAGTAGGGGGTGACCGTCGCAACCGTTGTCTGTTGCAGCATGATCTCGCTCACCCAGACTTCGTAGACTCTTTGTTCAGGATTCTTGAAAGTTGGGTGCCCCGATCCCTTCAGGGTCGGGAGCTCGTGGGGGGTGTAGCCAAGCTCTGTGGTACTCAGCCCCTCCCGGCCTTCGGCCACCCTCCCCGAGGCAAGCTCGGAGAGGGCGTCGATTGGGGGTTCGGCATTTCCCGATCCTGAAGGGATCGGGGCACCTGAAGTAACCGAGACTCCCGATCCCGAAGCAATCGGGGCACTCAAGCTGGCAGATCCAGGTGGGACTCGCCACGGCATCGACCGAGCATTCGCCTGGTACCAGCCCAGCAAAGCCTCTTGAAACTCAGAACTGCTCACGCTTCGACCGAATCAACCAGCCGAAGAGACGCCAGAGCGGCCATCGGATCGGAGCTCGCGGTAAGAGCGCGCCCGATCACGAGGTAGTCCGCGCCAGCATCCAGTGCGTCCTGACCATCGCCGATCCGAGTTTGATCGTGGGTCTCCCCGCTCACCGACCGAATCCCGGGAGTCACGATCACCCCATGCCCAATCTCATGCCGTATCGCCGCTGCTTCATGAACCGAACACACTACGCCATCGAGCCCGCACTCGACGCCGAGCTTGCTCAGGTAGACCATGTGGTCTTCGATCGAACGCGTGGAGCCAAGGTGGTCGGTTAAATCGTGCTGGTTCAGGCTGGTGAGCACGGAGACGCCGACAAGCATGGGGCGCTGAACAGCACCGTGCGTTTTGGCCTCCTCGACCGCCGCCACCATCATTGCCGGGCCGCCGCTGAGGTGGAGAGTGAGCATCCAAACTCCTCGCTTCGCCGCTTCGCGAACCCCAATTCCCACGCTGCTCGGAATATCATGGAACTTGAGGTCGAGGAAAATCCGTTCGGCCCCGGCGTCCTGAAGACGGTCGATCACATCCAGGCCATGCGGCAAGGTCAAGCCGTGCCCGATTTTGAAGGCTCCACAGTAATCCTTGAGTCGGTGGACTGTCGAAATTGCCTCGCTCAAGTCTCCCGTATCGAGCGCGCAAATCACGCGATGCTTGTTCTTGTGCGGCATATCTGTTCTGATTCTAGACCATCCCGCGCCTCAGCAGGATGCAGTGCCATGATTCCGTCATGCACGCGGAAATTCTGATTGGCGGCGTCTTCTACGGAGGCCCCTGCGACCAGAGCATCGGCAAAACGCGCCACGATAATCCGGTCACCGGACGCATGGTCGGCAGTGCCGCCGAAGCAGGATGGGCAGAGGTTTCCGCTGCACTGGATGCCACAAAGGAGGCGTTTTCCACGTGGCGGTTTTCCCCTCGCGAGGATCGATCCGCACTGCTGCTCCGCATCGCCGAGGCGTTGCGGGAGCGACGACAGGAGTTCGCCGAACTTCTGCGCGATGAGCTCGCCAAGCCGATCAGCCTGGCCTACGCCGAAGTCGATCGAGCCGCGATCACGTTCGAAATCGCCTCGCGGGAGGCTTCGACTTTTGGTCTTCCGGAGCCGGTGGATGTCTCGCTGGATCCCCGCTCGGACGGGGTGAACGTGATGGTCACGCGCCGCCCGCTTGGCCCGATTCTCGGCATTGTCCCCGCGAACTGGCCGCTGAATCTGGCCGCGCACAAGATCGCGCCTGCCCTCGCCAGCGGGAACACGATTCTGATCAAGGCCCCCAGCATCGGCACTCTCTCAACTCTGAGGCTCTGCCGATTGATTCACGAAGCCGGCTGCCCGGATGGAGTGGTCAACGCCATCGGATGCGTCCCCGCGCTTGCACAGAAAGCCGCACAAGATCCCCGAATCGCCAAACTCAGCTTCACCGGATCACCCAAAGTGGGATGGATGCTCCGCGATCTGTTGCCGCGACTGCCGATGACTCTAGAACTCGGTGGTGATGCGACCGCCGTGGTTGCAGAAGACGCCGATCTCGATTATGCGGTTTCCAAACTGATTCCCAGCGCATTCGGTTTTGCCGGTCAAGTGTGCATCAGCACGCAGCATCTTCTTGTGCATCGTTCGGTTTACGATTCTTTTGTTTCTTCTTTCGTTGCCGCCTCGGAGGCGCTCACCATGAGTGATCCGACCGATTCCGGCTGTCTCTGCGGTCCCCTGATGACTCCAGAAGCCGCCGAGAAAGTGATGGAGTGGATCGACGAGGCGGAGGCCGCGGGAGCGCGTGTGTTGTGCGGAGGAAACCGGGTCGGCGGCTATGTCGAGCCCACCGTGATGGAAGGAGTCACCCGAGCGGTTCGACTCGGATGCGACGAAGTTTTCGGGCCTGTGGTGACGATTCAGCCCTACGATGAACCTGAGGCGATCGTGACCTGGGTCAATACGAGTCGCTACGGCATCCATGCGGCGGTGTTCTCGTCAAACCACCAACTGATCGACTTGCTTGATTGCGAGCTTCAAGTGGGCGGCTTGATCGTCAATGACTCCCCGAGCCTGCGCTTCGACGCCATGCCCTACGGGGGTATCAAGGAATCCGGCATGGGTCGCGAAGGTATCCGCTCCGCCATGCTCTCGATGACCGAGGTGCACACCGTCGTGACTGGTTGGACAACCTAGGGGTCACGAGTCTCTTCGCCCACCCTCCGCTCAGACGGAAACCGGATCCGCCTTGCCACTAGAAATTGCAGTCAAGACGCAGACGGTGAGGAATGCCAGCAACAGACTAACCGCGAAAACAACGAGTATCTCGTCAACTATCAGTAGATGGTTCGACGCGAACTTGACCACAACCTATATGGATGCATACAGAGCAAGAGCGATGGCAAGGAGTGCCTTGGCATTCTCACTTCGTATTGGCATGCTGAAGAACGAGAGCAAAAGCACGGCAGGTGTACCGAAGCAGAACACTGCAGGAAGGGCAATTAGGGCACCACTACGGTAGGTGAGATAACTTAAGCCGACGAAAAGTGATGCTGAAAAGATGCAAATAAAAACCTTCATGTTAAGCCTCGCTCTTTCGAGAGGTGCGTGCCAATGATCAGCCCAATCGGTAACGGCAGGGTAAATACTATCGAGAAAAACAAACCGTCAACGACTGAAAACTCGTCAGTGAATCCATTAAGCACCGTGCTGATGAAGAGAAGACAAAGAATAGTCGTTGTTAGAATTGCGATAGCGCTACTCTGAGGACTTCTTGCGTACCAGTAGATAGGTGCGGCGAGAACCAGACTGTATATAAAGGCGTCCAGGAAAACTCCAACGCCTCCGACATGCCCCCAATTGTTTACGAAAGGACTCCGAACAATTGAGACGAAGATATAAGACAGGAAGACGCACGAGACCAGTACTGACCATCGTTTAACTGAACGAAATTTGTCTACTGACATGCTACTCTCCCCAGTAGTCAGTAAAGTCAATTGTCTGACCATCTTGCCCGCAGCGCGAACCCGCATATCTTTGTTGCACAGATCCATCGAGCTTCAGTCGGCTCAACTGGCCACAAAACTGTGACTCACCCAATGAAATCGAAGTAGCCCTACCTGGTGAGAACATCCAGGCACTGTTTCCGGGATACATCCTCATCCAGTCATCCTGCCTCAGGCCATTGTCGTTTATGGTTGGATAACTGCTCTTGAACTCGTGTGGATCGGCGCTTCGACCGTATTGAGCAAATTTCCGCGCCCTAAATCGATTTCCCCAACCATCAATTGTGCGATCAAGCGAGGATACAGCAATCGCAGCTGGTACAAGACGCGCGTCGACCAGCGGTCGAATGGACTCATCGAATCTGTCGTCATTCAGATCCAGGTACATTTGGCGCGCTAGCCCCATTTGCCTTAGATTTCCAATGTCACTTGTGGCAAATGCCTCGGCTTTTGCTTTAGTTAGAACAGGAAAGGTGATGGCAGCGATTGCCATCACCACCATCACAACCACAAGTATCTCGACAAGGCTGAATGCAGACTTGTGTAAGTTGTTGCACGACATACGTGAGACTCCGACAATCTATGGCGAGCAGCTTCCGGCCGGGCACTGGGGTAGCCCCCCGAAAGCCCAGCAACACTTTCCAGTTAGTGTCCAGTTTGTGCACTGATAGCTGGTTCCATTGGTATGGCTGAGTGTGATCTTTGTCCGCTGGTATTCAGGGTCGCGCATGAAGGTACTGCATCCATTGTTAGAGTTTTTGCAAGCAAGCTCTGTTTCTTCGAGCTCGTTCACAACGGCGCCACAGGGTGGCGTTTGGAGCGGCGGCGGGCCGTCCGCTCGCGCACTCTGGGAGGGGACAACGCCAACAAGGGCTATACTGGCAAGTGTGGCAAGAAAGAGTAAGTTTTTCATATATCTTCTCCTTACACTCTCTATGCTACACGAAGTTTTGATGATTGGTACCCCCCCTGACATATCTGGTATTTTTACCGGGTACCAACAGTCGGCTCGTCTACGAATCGAATACAGGGAACGGTCGGGGATCCGCGATTTAGCGAAATCTCCTTCGGTCAATACCCTCCCCGGTGTATGCTTAGAGAATATTCATCTCAGATTTCCGGACACCACCGGCGATCGGCTGCATTCCTATGTCTAACCAAGTCCACATCTTCGACACCACCCTCCGCGACGGAGAGCAAAGCCCCGGCGTCCACCTGGACATGGAGCAGAAGCTCAAGATTGGCCATGCCCTGGTCGATCTTGGCGTCAACATCATCGAAGCAGGCTTCCCGATCTCCTCGCCCGGAGACTTTGAGAGCGTCCACACCCTGGCTCGCGAACTCAAAGGGGTCACGATTTGCGCTCTCACCCGGGCCGTGGCGAAAGACATCGAATGCGCCGCCGAAGCTCTGAAACCC
>JAIUNY010000018.1 GCA_020161505.1 Armatimonadota bacterium
CCAACAACTCGCTCAGAATGTGGCTGATCAGGATGACCGTGGTTCCCTGCGCCTTCAGATCATGCACAACACGGAACAGAGCGGTCGTTTCGCGCTCGCTGAGAACCGCGGTGGGTTCATCCATGATGATGACTTCGGCATGGGTGCCGAGAGCCTTGGCGATCTCCACCATCTGCTTTTGCGCCACCGTGAGTCCTCGAAGGGGATCGGTGGGTTTGAGATCGCTGGCTACTCGGGTCAGGAGTTCTTGTGCGGCCTGGTTCATCGCGGAGCGGTTGAGCTTGCCGGCCTGGGTCAGCTCACGGCCCAGAAAAATGTTCTCCGCGACGGTGAGGTCATCAATGAGATTCAGCTCTTGATGGATCATCGCGATCCCCACTTTCAGCGCGTCGGGGACGCCGTGGAAGGTTCTTGGCTCGCCATGCACTCTCACAACACCTGCGGAGGGAGCCTCAACCCCCGCCAGGATTTTCATGAGCGTGCTCTTCCCCGCCCCGTTCTCGCCGATGACGCCATGAACCTCGCCGACGGCGAAATCGAGGCTCACCCCCTGCAGGGCGTTCACCCCGGGATACACCTTGGAGATAGATTCCACCGAGAGTCTCGGTTGTTTCACGTCGCTCGACACCGAACGAGAGTATGCCCCAACGACTGAAAGTCATTGCCGAATATGACGCAGAATTCCGATGCGGCACCTCAGCTCAAAATGAAGTGGAGAGAGCGTTCGCTGAGGCGAAACTCTCGCCTGCTGAGCCGGAACATGCGTTATGGTCAGGCGGTGCGATAATGCGATGAGACTCCCCGCCTCTCTGCGTATGCCGCTTGCACGGCCGTAATCCGCGTGGCCCCGAAACAGCCCTAGGTTACGTCGAGGTGATTCAATACGTCAGGCTTAACGGAGTCCCATGCTAGCCGCCATACTCATCGCCACGCACTCGGGTACGGAACCGATTCCTCGCCCCCTTCTGAGCAGAGTCTGGCGGCGCGAAGGAGTTTCGAAGGTCTCAGTTGAAGGGCGCAACTTGCTCGTCGATGGTGAACCCATTGATCCAGACACTGGCAAGATAGGCAAGCAGCTTCCATATGATGTCGACTTCACATTCCAAAGCACGGCCATTGATTGCCAGCGAACTGAGGGCACCACGGGCTTCTTTGCAGCCGACCTCGGCTCTCAAGCGTCCATCGAACTGAGTGGACCCGTGGCGGACTCGAATCGTCCGACACCGTTCTTTCAGCTTAAGACGATCTCGCTCGTTGATTCCCAGGGTCGTTTCCGTGGATCGGCAAAGCTTGAGGCCGAAACCTTTCCAGCCTTTCATCTCCCGCCATACCGGGTGACCGGAAACTGGGCAGATGGATTTCTTCGTCTCATCAGCGAGCCATTTGCCTACGAGCGTCACACAGAGTACAACACGGTTCTCACGCTCGATCCTTTTCGGCTCTCGCCACTCAAGATGGTACGGTACTCAGACCTCTCGGATCCCGCGTACGCTTTAGGTCGATATCATCCCAACTTTAACCGTTTCCTTGACAGCACAAGTACCGATCTAAGGTCGGTGAGTGGATCCGCCCTCGGTTGCGGCAATGTCTTCACCGGTGAAATCTACTGGTCCAATGAGTCGCTCAGCTGGGTTGGGCGCGTAGGCGCGTACGTGCTTGCGATCCATAACGACAAGGGGTGGCTTCTGCTCAATAAAACTAACGGAAAGCCCATCCCGGTTCCATTGCATAGTCTTAAGAATTGCCGAACTGTCTTCACCCACGAAGGCCGTCTATTTGCAACGTACCAGAAGCCGGAAAGTGAATCGAAAACGCTCGTCCATTTCACGTTTGTTGAGCAGTAGAAACTCTTCTGTTTGAGTCAGCTCTCGTTGATCTGATCGAAACGGCCTCCAGATCTGTTGGTTGCGCATCATGGTCGGAACCCGATGCAAGCACGTCTTCCAACGACTGGTAACCTGGGCGCATGACTTTGGTGATCACGAGCATTCTTCTTGGACTGGGCGCGGGGGTTCTCAGCGGGCTCTTTGGCATTGGGGGAGGAATTGTCATTGTCCCTGCCCTGATCCTTCTCCTCGGATTCACCCAACAAAAGGCTCAAGGAACCTCACTCGCCGCCCTCCTTCTGCCCGTCGGAGCCCTCGGGGCCTACACCTACTACAAGGAGGAGCAGATCGACATCCAGGCCGCGCTCCTGCTCGCGGTCGGCCTGCTCTTCGGCGCGCTGATCGGGGCGAAGATTGCCGTGTCGCTCGACCCGGTCACGATGAGGAAGGTGTTCTCCGTCTTCCTCCTCGTGATTGCGGTCTATCTGTGGTTCAAAAAATGAGCGACTACTCTCGGTCGAAGAACTTGTCGTCGCCTGCGGCATAGAACGATCCGAGCTTGAGCCGCTTGCTGTGTCCGTCCGCCCAAAAGATGGTTGCTCCTCCCGCGAAAGTCGGGTCAGGGCGACCCCAGCAATCGGTATCCGGAACGCTGGGGGGTAGGAGATGCTTGCCATCATCGCCACACCAGCTATTCGCGACGCTCGACTTCGCGCTTGCCAGAAGCACGGTTTCCGAGGGCGATCCCAGGGCGGTCAAGCTCACCGCCGTGTGCCCCACGACGTTGCTGAAGTCCGGCTGGATCGTGGTGAGATAGACCTCGTTGTAGCCAAAGTGGCTTGTCTCGTTCCCCGCAGCCTCGGTAGTTTGAACGCTCGATCCCGGGCAAAGCCAGATCTGTTTGTTCTTCACATAGGGATCCACCAAGTCGAGCCACAGCGAGAACCCGGTGTCCGTCGGGTAGGCGGCGAGCGGCAAGGTGTCGTCGTAATCTCCGCTGTAGAGCACCATTGCCAGGCCAAGATTGCGCTGGTTGCTCAGGCACTGGGTCGCCTTGGCCGAGCCCTTGGCTTGGGCAAAAACGGGGAAAAGAATCGCGGCAAGAATCGCGATGATGGCAATGACAACCAGGAGCTCAATGAGCGTAAAGGCACGACGCATGGAAGGCTTGGTTGTACCGCCTTCGTTCACGATTGTGCGCGGAGGAGGGCCACGATTTCGGCGGCGTAGCGTTTGCTCGCTCCCAGGTTGCTCTGGATCATGGCGGCGGCGTTGGAACCCATCGTACGGCGCTTCGCTTCATCATCGCGCAAGGTGACGAGGGCATCGGCGAGTTCACTCGCGGTTAATGCGACGATACTTGCGCCGGCACGCGAAGCCATATCCGCAGCATCGCGGAAGTTCATCATGTAAGGACCGTGGATCACGGGTTTGCCGTGAGCAAGAGGTTGGATCAGGTTTTGCCCTCCAAGTTTCTCAAATCCGCCGCCGATGACGGCGACATCGCAGGCCGAATAGACTTGGCTGAGTTCGCCGTACGTGTCGAGAATGAGATACCGGCCGGTTTCTTGCTTGGATCGTCGAGCGACGGTGCCGAGCTTACTTTGGGCTCGCGCCGCCAGTTCTTCCACCGTTTCCATGTGCCGTGGAGCGTGGATCACCTTGATCTCGCTCAGCCGAGGATCGGACAGAGCCTCGAGCACCAGATCTTCTTCCTCTCTGCCCCGAGTCGAGCCGATGACGACGACGAAATCGTTGCTTCCAAGTCCCAGATTGTCTCGCCACTCGGCGGGATTTGCTTCCAGCCCATCGACCGCTTGATTGAACTTACAATTCCCCAGAACCTCGGTCTCTTTGGCTCCCAGAGCCAGGAAACGCTCGGCATCTGTCTCAGTTTGAGCAAAAACTTTGTGCACCATCCGAAAAAGCGCCCGGTAGAAGAAGCCGAACTTCTGGCTCCTCGGGAAAGACCGATCACTGATCCGCCCGTTCACCACGACCGATTTCGCCCCCACCGTCTCGGCTGCCCAGAGGAAGTTGAGCCACAGCTCCGTCTCCATGATCGCGACCACTCTCGGCTTCGTGGTGACCAGAGCGTTCAAGGTGAATCGAGGGACATCAATGGGGAAATAGACAAGGTGATCGAAAAGACCTTCCGCTTTCTCCCGCGCGGTCTGGTGACCGCTCGAAGTCGTCACGCTCAGAATGATCTCGACCTTCGGGTTCATCTCGCGGATCTCCCGAAGAATCGGAAGGCACGCGACGACTTCCCCCACGCTCACGGCATGGAACCACAGGCGATCAGCGCCCTTACACAACGGGAGGTGGTACTCCCCGCTTCGCTGCTTCCAGTTCACCTTCTCCGCTCGCTTATTGGCGCGAAGCAACATCCAGGGCACCCAAATCGGGCTCAAAAGTGTGAGGAGGATGTTGTAGATCCAGATCATGCGCCGGCCACAAAGGTTCGCCCGGTGATCCGCTCGTAAGCTTCGATGTACTTCGCCCGGGTCTGCTCGACCACATCATCCGGCAGAGTCGGGCCGGGCGGGGTTTTGTCCCAACCGCTCGATTCCAGATAGTCACGCACAAACTGCTTGTCAAAGCTCGGCTGAGCCCCGCCAGGATGCCACCGATCAGCCTCCCAGAATCGGGAACTATCCGGCGAAAGAGCCTCGTCGATCCAGATGATTCCTTCTTCCGCCATGCCGAATTCAAACTTGGTGTCGGCGAGAATCAGCCCCTTGGTCGCGGCGTGAGTGTTGGCGGCTTCGTAAAGTTCCACTGTCCAGTCGCG
Organism: Armatimonadota bacterium; assembly: GCA_020161505.1. Lineage (GTDB taxonomy): Bacteria > Armatimonadota > Fimbriimonadia > Fimbriimonadales > Fimbriimonadaceae > UphvI-Ar2. The sequence continues at coordinate 4,621 of JAIUNY010000018.1, forward strand.
CACGAGCATCGCGGTTTGGAGCCCGACTCGATTCGCCGCCTGACCAAAGCTGATGTTCTCATCGTGCCCTTCCACCGCCTTCGTGGCTGGGGTGAAAATCGGTTCGGGGAGCTTGCTCCCATCCTCCAGCCCTTCCGGAAGTTTCAGGCCGAGAATCTTGCCGCCTTCCGCTTGATATTGCTTGAAGAGCGACCCCGCGATGTATCCCCGAGCCACGCACTCGATCGTCAGCGGCTGGGCTTTCTTGGCAAGGGTGCATCGACCATGGAGCGCGGGATCATCAATGCCGATCCGCTCCGCGATCACCTGATCATCGGTCGAAATCACATGGTTCGGGCCGAGATGGGCCAGCTTTTCGAACCAAAACGCGCTGATCTGGTTCAGGATTCGTCCCTTGTCGGGGACGCCGTTTGCCATCACGACGTCGAACGCGCTGATCCGGTCGGTCGAGACAATCAAAAGCTCTTTGCCGAGGTCGTAGACTTCGCGCACTTTGCCCACTCGAGGCTCAGGCAAGCCAGGAAGCGAAGTCGTCAGGAGCGCGGACATGCTCGCATTATGGCGGGTCTCCCGCGCCAATTCCCGACTTCGGACTATCGCCGATTCTCAGACGCTCGCGGGCTTCACAAACCGCTCTTCGTAAGCCCGAATCTTCGATTCGATCTCATCCTCGTGCCGAGAGGCATAGGACAGGGCTGCCCGAAGCTCGCTTTTCGTGAGCGACGTATAAGTCTCCTGCAAGGCCTCCAGCGAGCCGAACTTGCGATGCTCCCGCACGATCTCCCAAACCGTCACCCGGGCGACGGCGAGACGAGCGACATTCTGCTCGTCCACTTCGATCATCACGGGGTCGCCGCTTTCGCTGGAGTCCTGGCGATAAATCTCCAGGCGGACAGCGAGAGACGAAACGTCCGTGGCCAGGCATACGGCGCAGTTGTCGGCAGAGAGCTCTCCGTGCTCCACCGCCATCAGGCACAGCTCTTCGTATAGCGCAGGTTGGAACTCGCGGAGATGGGCGAGAACCTGGTCGAAAGCTTCCGGCTTTGCTTTGGCAAGACGCCGCATCTGCGGCAACATCCAATGTTCTACGGATTCACTCATTGATTCAATCCGGATGAGAATCGTCCTTGATCCTCGCTGAAACCCCAACAACGTTGTCGAGCGTTTTGCACACTACCACGAGATATACGGAATGTTCGTCGAGAACGACTCAAATTCACTGAATCTTAAGAGTCCAGCGCGGCGGGTTCTTGTTCCGCCATCCGGGTCTCTTTGCCGCCGGTGAATCCGTTTTCGGTAAGAAAACTGAGGATTTCCTGTCGAAATCGGTCAGCTTCGTACATTCTTCCTGCCCCGTGAGTCGCACCCTCGAACCAAATGATCTTGGTCGGACCGGGATTGGCGTCGGCAATGGCTTGGGCCGAAGCCACCGGGACAATCGGATCTTTGGTGCCAAAGCTCAGGAGCACGGGTTTACCTCCGGTTTTCGCCATCGCTTCATCAACGCGCACGGTCCCGGGGTCGAACCCCATCACGCGCGGGCCGATGAACCGAGTGGGGCGCATCCATTTATCCGCCGCTTCTCCGCCGAGGAAAAGCCACCAGGCCTCGCTCGCCTCTTTCATCGACCGAAACGGGGCATCCAAGATCATGCCGTCGATGAGTTCTGGTCGTTCCGCCGCGGCCAGAACCGAGGCCACCGCACCCATGGAACTCCCGAGGAGCACGACCTTGCGATCAGGGAATCGTGCCTTGATTTTCTCCAGAACCGCGATGACATCCAATTTTTCGTCTCGTCCCAAGGTGACTTGGGCGGAGCCGCTGCGACCATGTCCTCGGTGATCGAAGAACACACACGCGCAGCCCGCTTCGGCCAGAAAAACCCCGCTCGGCACCCATTCGCATCGGTTGACCAGATACCCGTGGCAGGCGACGATCACCGTCTCGCCCGGGACATCGACGAGCCAACCGTCGAGGAGTACGCCGTCTTCGGTTTTGGCCTGGAAGATCTCCTGAGGCAATCCGAGGGCCCCGGGGGATACAAACTGATGAATCCTCGGCGGTCGAATGCTCAGCTTGACCGCTGCAAATTGCGCTCCCGCGTAGGCCGCGACCAGAGTCAAAACGACCCCTAACAGAATCCCGAGTGCCAGTCCCATCTAACAGATGCTACTCCTTGCGGCACAGCGAGGTTACGAATCGGTACAATGATGGGGCTCGGTATGTACGCTTTGAACTTCTACTCTGAACTGTACGACGAACTCCTGCGAAGCAACCGCAAAACCGCAACCATCCGACTCGGCGACAAAAGCCGAAAGTACGATGCCGGGCAAGTGGTGTGGGTCACCGTCGGCCCGCGCTTTGGTCGACGCCAAAAGCTGTTCTCCGCGATCATCGACCGAGTGGAAGTCAAGCAGATTCAGGAGCTCTCACCGCGCGATATTGAGCGAGAAAATCCCGAGCTCCGCTCCCACGATGACGTGATCGGTTTCCTCAGCCGGGTCTACGGCGAATTCATCACGCCGGCCCACGTCTGCACCGTCATCTACTTCTCGCGCATCGACGAGTAGCGTGGGGTGCGCCGATCCTGTTTGGGGTCAGGAAGTCCGGAGTTTCCGGGTGCCCCGGTTCTTTAGGGTAAGGAACTTCACAGAATGTGGGTGCCCCGATCCTTCAGGGTCGGGATAGCACCAACTCTCAATCGACGTCCTCCCCCAAATCTCCCGATTTGGGGGAGGACGGGCAAAGCCCAGGAGGGGGAATCCGTACTCGGTTGGGCGTTAGCCCAATCGAGCCCGAGCTCTGCTTGTTTTGAATCGGGCCTGCGGCAAACATCCACATCCCCGTTCACGTAGAGCACGTCGGGACACCCGTTCCGGACTAACTACTGTGTGGATTTCTACCGCTGAGCACGCGAAAAGCCTTGACCGACGCGCAACCGAAGACTTCGGGATGCCGAGCATGGTGCTGATGGAGCGAGCGGGGCTGGCGGTTTTCCAAGCTGTCCAGGAGATGCTCCCCGAAAGCGGACATATCATTTGCGTCTGCGGCAAAGGCAACAACGGAGGCGACGGATTTGTCGTGGCACGGCTGGCCCTCGAAAAGGGCTACCACGTTGAAGCAATCGTGACGGCACCGGAGAGTGAACTCCGCCCGGAATGCCATGCCCAGATGCTCCAGGCGCGCGCACTCGGTCTGAAACCCATCTTCTCCAACGACGACCGCTGGCTGCGGCGCATGGAGTGCCTCTGCAAGGCTGACCTGATTATCGACGCGGTGCTTGGGGTTGGCATTGATGGCCAGGTCATCGGAGACCCCCTCACGGCGATTCAGGCCATGAACAGGAGCGGCGTCCCGATCCTCAGCATTGATCTTCCCAGCGGGGTTCAAACCGACACAGGCCAGGAGCTCGGCGAGAGCGTGTGGGCCCTGCGCACGGTGACTTTGGGCAATCCCAAGCCGTTCCTTTTCCAAGGAATGGGGCTGGAGCACGCAGGCTATTGGTCGGTTGAAAAGATCGGCTTCCCTCCCATCCTCCTCGGCGAACCGACTCATGCCCGACTCCTCGACAAAGAGTGGGCAGCGAGCCTCGTCCCCGAGCGATTCCGGGATAGCCACAAGGGTTCGAATGGGCACATCTTGATTGTCGCGGGCAGTCGCCAGATGCGCGGTGCCGCCGTGCTCGCGGCTAAGGCAGCTCTCCGGTCAGGCGCAGGTTTGGTGACGGTGGCGGGCATCGAGCCGGTGTGCCAAGCCGTGATGCAGCACTGCCCTGAGGCCACTCTGCTTCCATTAGCCGAAGTCGACGGAGTGATCGCTCCCCACGCGGCAGACACCGTGCTGAACCATCAATCCCGGTTTAGCGCCACGCTCTTCGGCCCTGGAATGACTCACTCCGATCCTGCCGTCGATTTCTTCAATCGCCTGTGGCCGCGCTGGGAAATCGCGAGCGTCGTCGACGCCGATGCCCTGAACGCGGTCAGCCTCGGAGCCATGCTTCCGGCTGCCCCTTGCGTTCTGACTCCTCACCCCGGCGAGCTCTCGCGGCTCCTCAACCAGAGCGTCGAGTCGATCCAAGCGGATCGCTTCGCAAGCACGATGCGCGCGGTGAGTCACTATCAGCAGGCCATCCTGCTTAAAGGGCCCTACAGCTTAATCGGGGCACCTCACCATCCGCTCAACGTCAACAGCACGGGCAATCCGGGAATGGCATCAGCAGGAATGGGAGATGTTCTCAGCGGTGTGATCGCCACGATGTTGGCTCAGGAACTTCCCCCATACGAAGCGGCCTCCGTCGGAGCCTACTGGCATGGCCTTGCCGGAGACATCTGCGGCAAGGAAATGGGAACGATTGGATTCACCGCCGGTGATGTCGCGCAACACTTACCCGCTGCTCGTGCCAAACTAACGGCACAATGACGCGCCTTCTCCTGGTCGCCCTCCTCCTCTGCGCGTGCCTCATCGCCTGGGGACAGAACCTCGTGACCTTTACGCTGGAGTCGCCAGCCGAGACGGGCTACAGCTACGCGGTGATGCCAGTCGGAACATCCGTTCCCACCTGGATCGATACGAAAGCCACCAAGACGGAAGTCGCGGCTCCGAGCGATGTGAATGGAGCCTATCTGTGGGTACGCAATACGGCTCGGAACACAATGGCGAAGAAGTCGATCATCGAGCTCGTCAAGACGAAGTCCTGGAAGCCCGATGCCAAAGAGTTCAACCGCCGAGCGGAAGTGGTCGTCCATCTCCAACCAGAGTCCGGCATCGTGGACGCCGGCATGCTGAAGGTGCAAGGCAAAGGGGTGGACATCGACATCTTTGTCACGGCCTCCGAGAAGAACAAGATCACCCTGTTCGACACCCCGGTCTCGACGAACTTGAATATCTCCTTCGAGTTTGAATCCAACGGAGCCAAGGAAACGGTGAAGACAGGCGTCGCCGAGGATAGCGATGCGAAGGATCCTGTGGTCCTGGCGATCCCGGCGAAGTTCGAGGCGGAAACCGCTGAGCCCGCTCCCGGTACGAGCGGAGCAACCCCGGCCAAGGAAGGAGCGGATGAGGAAAAGCCTGCTCCGGCACCTAAGAATCCACTGGCGAGCTTCTTCCAAATGCTCGTTGGTCTAGTCATCGTGGGTGGGCTGGGATATGCCGGATATTGGTACTACAAAAACAACACCAAAGTCGTCGAGACGGTTCTGAACCAAGCGGGAGTGAACACGAGCAGCAACCCCGATCCCACCGGTGCCATGCCCGGTCAGGAACCGGTGAAGCGTGATCTCCAGAAGATTCAGTTGCCCGATGGCGACGCCGGAATCACGACCCCTGTCGCGGGAGCAGCCGCAGGATCGCTCAGCGCAGCTTTGGTGCGGAATCCGCGACTCGTCACCGCCTCTGGAGTCGTGGTGATGCTGAACCCCGGCGTCAAAACCGTCGGACGAGAAGGGGCCGATCTCACTCTTCCCGGAGAATCGAGCGTTTCGCGGCAACACGCCAGCCTTACTCGCGACGGTGACACGATCACGCTGACTGACCTGGGAAGCACAAACGGAACGTATCTCAACGGAACCAAGATCACGACTCCATCCGTCTTGAAGCCAGGAGACACGATTCAGTTCGGCGCGGTCGCGTACCGATACGAAGAATAGCGGGTCTCCGCACACACGGTTATGGGTCGGATTCTCCTTCGCGGCATTCTCTGCGCCATCGGCGGTCTCGTCGGGTGGATCATCACCGAGCCCATGCTCCCGAACAATCCGCTTGATCCAGCGTGGAATCGGGCGGAGTTCATGATGGTCGTCGCCTGCATGCTCGGAATCGGGCTTCTCGGCGGGCTGCATCAAGGACTGATTCGCGGAGGTTCGAGGAATATCGGGCTGGGAATCGCCCTCGGAGCCGTCTTCGCCCTGACCTGCGGCCTGGTTGCCTACAACATTGCGGGCGTCATCGCCTCGGCGGTTTGGGGATCAAATTGGGCCACGAGCGGAAACCTCTCGGCGGTTCTGCCTCGCACGTTTGTTTTTGCCTTCCTCGGACTCGGAGCGGGAGCAGGGGTCGGGATCGCCCAGCGATCGTTGCGGGGCGTGATGTCTGGAGCATTTGGCGGGCTCATCGGAGGCGGGGCCTCCGGGATGATTTTCGATGTCATCGGAATGAGCCTCGGCTCCGTCGCGGCGGCCGCGACCGGAGGAGCAGAAGCCGGATCCATCGGCCGGGCAATCTTCTGGCCGATGATGGGACTGTGCATCGGCATCTTTACGGCTCTGATCGAGCAAGCGACCCGGCAAGCTTGGGTACGACTCGTGCTCGGTCGAAATGAAGGCAAGGAGTGGGCGATTGACCACGCTCAGACCAACATTGGCCGCGACGAACGCGCCCACGTTCCCCTCTTCGGCGATACCAACGTCGCCCCTCTCCATGCGACGATCGTGAAGAACGGTTCGCAATACATCCTCCACGATGCCGGCACTCCGCTCGGTGTGGGATATCAAGGCGTTCGGATTTCTGCGCCCGTCATTCTGAACCCCGGCGACACCTTCCAGATCGGTCAGCATCAGCTTCAGTTTTTGATGAAAGGCGCGGCGGCCGCCCGTGCGCGCGAAGGCCGTCAGCAAGCCGTGATGACGGGGGCTCCGATGATGCCGCAAGGCCAGCCCCAATCGGCCCCGATGCAACCGATCGCCATTCCCGGAGCCGGGGTGAACCCTGGAGTCTCCCCCGCGACCGTCGCGATGCCTGCCGCCCAAAACCAGAATCCCACCGTCGCGATGGCCCAGCCTCAAGCGTCCGGATTTGCCCTCGTCGCCACCACCGGCCCGCTCAGTGGACAACGATTTGCCGTCGCTTCCTCGCTCGATGTCGGACGCGACGCTCCCGGGCTCCCGCTGGGGTTCGATAGCCAGGCGTCCAGAAGACACGCCAATGTCGCGCCGATGCCAAGTGGACTGCAAATTCAGGATCTCGGGAGCACCAACGGCACCTTCGTGAACGGTCAGCGCGTCCAAACAGTGGTCGCGCAACCCGGCGACACCGTCACGATTGGATCCACCACCTTCCGAGTCGAACGAACCTAACCTAAGCGGAGTCATTCAAACCAAGCCGAACCAGCACAGCATCAAGACCATGAGCATCCACGATCCCAACAAGACAGTCCTCGGTGGCCCCGGGGCAGACCCGAATCGCACGGTGCTCGGTGCTCCCATGCCGGGTGGCGATCCGAACCGCACGACGGCGTGGGCTCCCCCTTCGACCGGCCTGAGTTTTGTTCTCACTCCGAGCCGCGCTGCTGCGATGGCCAACGGCCCGGCTCGCGAGCAGTTTTTGCTGGAAATCACCGCGCCTCAAGAGCCAGGATTGCCAGGTCTGAGCATGGGTTCAGCTAGTCGGGCTCCGCTCAACCTCTGCCTCGTCATCGACCGTAGCGGCAGCATGGAAGGCCAGCCGATTGAGTATGCCAAGCAAGCTTGTGCGCAGTTGGTGGATCTTCTCTCCCCGACCGATGTCCTCTCTATCGTGGTGTTTGATGAAGTCGTCGAGGTGCTCATGCCTCCCCAACGTGTGACGGATAAGAATCTGGTGAAGGCGGGGATCAATCAGATTACGCCGGGCTACACGACCAACCTTTACGACGGAATGACCCTGGGTTCGCAGCAACTGGCCCTCGCGATTGAATCCGGCCGTGTCACGCGCATGGTGGTTCTCAGCGATGGCGACCCGACGGCGGGCATCAAGGACTTCTCTTCCCTGGTCTCCCACGCGGGCGATATCAAGGCCAAGGGAATCACTGTCACGTATCTCGGATTTGGCCCGGAATACAACGAAGAGCTCCTCGCCGCCATGGCAAAGAAGGCGGGAGGAAACTACTACTACATCCCGCAGCCGCAGCTGATCCCGGAGATCTTCCGCACCGAGTTTGACAAGATGGTCTCGACCACGGGCGTCAACCTGAAGCTCGATCTGAAGTTGGCCCGATGGGTGAGCCTCAAGGGGTGCACGGGCTACACCGGCTCGCTGAGCGAACGTGAGCTTTCCTTGAACCTGGCGGATATCGAAAAGGGCTCCACGATCCAGATCGTACTGGATCTGGAATACGAAAACCACCCCCTCGGACACTACCGAGTGGCGGCCGGCAAGCTCTCCTTTGAATCCGTCTCGTCGGGATCCCAGGTGGTGGATGTCGATTTTGTCCAGGAGTTCACGGCGGATGCGTCACGATACGGCGCTCCGCAAGATCCTCGGGTGGCAGCGGCGGCGCAGGTCAGCGCAGCTTCCCGGGTCGTCGAAAAGACGATTCTTGGGCTCAAGACGCAGGCGATCACCACAGCCGCAGCCATGGCCGATCTCCAGAAAACCCAGGCTCTGTTCCTCAACCAAGGTCGCACCCAGGATGCGCGCGAGGTCACTCTGGCCATGCAAGCAATTCAAGCGGGCGACGTCGGCGGAGCCGAGAAAACTCTCATGGGCACCATGGTCAACCTAGATCAGGGGAAATCGAAGGGTTAGTGACCTCGGCTTGAGGCTTTCTCAAAAGAAGTCGTGATCGGGCTCGATTGGGCAAACGCCCAACGGAGTTTGTCCCCTCCTTGCCCTCCGCACGTGATTGAAAGTCCTCCGTGGGCGGGCCCCACCCCGGCTATCGCCGACCCTCCCCGAGGCAAGCTCGGCGAGGGCTCTCATGACTCATGTTCAACTCGGTAGAACATCCGGGATGGCTTGGTGATTACCAGGGGGCCGATTTTGGGACTCGCCCTCTCCAAACTCCGTTTGGGGAGGGTGGCCAAAGGTCGGGAGGCGCTGACGCTCCACTTGGTTTGGATGTGGAGGCTCGGCCCACGGAAGGAGTGATCGGGCTGACGTCCGTCCGAGCATCTCCCCCGCCCTAACCTCCGCCAAATCGGAGATTGGGAGGGAAAAGATCCAAAACTCGTGGTTCCCGACCCTAAAGGGTTCGGGGCACCGTGATTCAATCACACCCACAAATCCAAGCCAACCACTCAGCGGCGCTTGATCTTCTTCATCTTCTTCTCGAGCTTTGAGAACTCTTTCATTCCTCGTCGCATCGAGTACAGCTGCTCGATCAGGCGGTTGACTTCTTCCTGAGTCGTGCCGCTGCCCTTGGCGATTCGCTTCCGGCGGGAGCCGTTCAAAACATCCGGATTCGAGCGCTCCTTTGGAGTCATGGAGAGAACGATGGCCTGCAAGCGATCCACCTGCTTGTCGTTCACCATGTCCAGCGCTTCCTCGGGCAGATTCGCGCTCAGGCCGGGGATCATTTTCATCACGTTCTTCAGCGGACCCATTTTGCGAATCATGCGCATCTGGTTCAAAAAGTCGTTGAAGTCCAGCTTGCCCGAACGCATCTTGCTCTCCAGGCTCGCGACGTCCTCACCGGCAAAGGCTTCCTCTGCCTTTTCGATGATCCCAAACACGTCGCCCATGCCGATGATCCGCTCCGCCATCCGGCTTGCGTGGAACGGGTCGAGGGCCTCGGTCTGCTCGCCAACACCCAGGAATCGAACCGGGACGCTCGTCGCCTCCCGCACCGAGAGAACCGCGCCGCCGCGCGCGTCGCCATCCATCTTGGTGAAAATCGCCCCGGTCAGACCGAGGGTTTTGTGGAAGGCGTCCGCAACGTTCACCGCTTCTTGACCTGTCGTCGCATCGACCACCAGGAAGACTTCATCCGGGTTCACCGCGCCGCGGACCTCGGCGATCTCCTTCATCAACTCTTCGTCGATACTCAGGCGACCGGCGGTATCCACAATCAAAACATCGCAGAAGAGGTGCTTGCAGCGGGCCAAGGCGTCCTTCGCCACCTGCACAGGGTTGGATCCGAGTTGGGCATAGACCGGAACCCCGACTTGCTCACCGAGAATCTCCAGCTGCTTCACCGCAGCTGGACGCTGCAAGTCACAGGCCGCGAGCATCGGTTTCTTCCCTTGCTTTAGAAACCAGCGGGCCAGCTTGGCCGTGGTTGTGGTTTTTCCCGATCCTTGAAGGCCGCACATCAGGATGACCGTCGGAGGGGCCGGATTCCAGCGAATCGGAGTCTCATCGGGGCCAAGAAGGGCGACGAGCTCATCGCGGACAATCTTGAGAATCGTTTGATCCGGTGTCAGGCTGCCAAAGATCTCCTCGCCAACCGCCTTTTCTTTGACCGTCTGAACAAAGTTCTTGGCAATCTGGAAGTTGACGTCAGCTTCGAGCAGAGCCACGCGGATCTCGCGCATCACCGCCGTGACGTCGTCCTCGGAAAGACGACCCTTCTTGCGGATTCCGGCAAAGATGCCCGAGAGGCGGCGCGTCAAATTGTCCAGCATGAATAGCAAAGGATACCGTTCTGATGTCACCCAGGTTCGGCGAGCCCCGACCCGCTGCCCCCAAGTCCCGCCTCGCGAACCACCAAGCACCGCGTCGCGTTGAAAGAACCAGACGCCCGGATCAAACTTGGTCTTTTTCTTGCATGAGAGCCTCTCAGGATCGAAGCGGGAACATCCGATAGGAGAAATGGCGTCCACCTATTCAGAACTTCGGTCGCGGCACAGGAGCACGACATGAGCAAACACGAAACGGAAATCAAGAAGACCTCGCACGGAGCGACATGGATCATCCTCGGTGCGGCCCTCGGTGTGGCCGCCGTCACCTTGTTTGCCAAACGAAAGCACACGGAGAAGTTCGACGTGACTCACGTGCTGGATGCGTGTGACCGAGCCGCCGCGAAACTCGACGAAATCCTGACCGGCGAACAGATGGCTCAAGCGGGCTAACCCCTCGATTCCCCCCAAATTTCAAACCCCCGATCGCTCCGATCGGGGGTTTTTTCGTTGCTCGTTGAACCTGAATCGTATTATTTTCACTACATACACACATATTATCTACACAATACAGATATGTTGCGTATAATACGACCGTGGCTGTTTGGCAGGACATCGTCAATACGCTGATCGCGGAGATCCGGAACGGAGGCATGAAGGAAGGAGAGCGCCTCCCGTCCGAAGAATTGATCGCCCAGCGGTTCGGTGTCTCACGGCAGACCGCCCACCGCGCCCTCCAAGAGCTCAGCCGCACCGGATTGATCATTCGCAAGCGACGCTGGGGGAGTTTTGTGGCTGCACAGAACACCAGCGAAACGCCGCTGATTGCGGTTGTCTTCGACTATGCCTCCGACTTCCCGCAAGGCGAAATGCTGCGCGGCATCCAAGCGGGCATTGCGAACGAGTTTCATGTGCTCCTCATCGACGCAGCCGGCGATCCGACCTCGGGACTCGATCGGCTCAAAGAAATCCGCTCCTCGGTCGGCGGAATTCTCGCCTACCCGTTCTGCGACGGAACGGATGATTCGGCTTACGACGAGCTGATCCAGTCCTACCAAGATGGAACGGGGGTTCCCATCGTCTTCATCGACCGACGCCCGATCGGGGTTCAAGGGGACCTTGTGTCGAGCAACAACTACGCCGCGACCCGTCAGGCACTTGAGCATCTTGTCGCTCAGGGCCATCGGCGGATCGCCTTTTTCAGCGGTGACAACACCAACACCTCCACCATCCAGGAGCGACACCAGGCGCATCTGGATATCTGCGAAGAGCTTGGTGTGGATCCCGAGCCTCTCACACGATGGTTCCCGAAGATTCTGGAGAACCACCCGGATCGCCTGACGGTGACAGTGCGCGACACCCTGTTCGGTCTGGCGCACATGCCGGATGCCCCAACCGCACTGTTTTGCACCCAAGACATCTACTCGGCCACGGTCATGGATGTCCATGACCAAATTCCGAGCCTGCCGAACCTCGCGATCAGTTCGTTCAACGACTGGCCCGCGAACGTGTTCCGCCAAGCCGTTCGGATCGATCGCATCATCCAGCCGACCTTTGAAATCGGCCGCCAAGCCAGCGAACTCCTGGTTCAGCGCATGACCGAACGCACCTCCGCTTTTGTCGAAGTCCGCCCCGGGTGCCGGTTTGAACCGGCCTCGACGGTCAGTCTCAAGCCGACGGCATTGTCGCCGGAATCTCTCTGAAGGAAATGCAATGAAGCGCCCTCATATCCACTCTGCAAATCGAGCGTTTACGCTCATTGAACTGCTCGTCGTCATCGCGATTATCGCGATCCTTGCCGCGATTCTCTTCCCCGTCTTTGCTCAAGCCAAGACGGCGGCCAAGCGAACGCAAGAACTCTCGAACGTCAAGAACATCGTCACCGGCATGATCATTTACACGTCGGATTACGATGACCGCGTTCCTCCCAGCCGCGTCGTGGTCAACCCCGGCGACTGGTGGGGACCGCGAACCACCACCTGGAAGGACTCCATCCAACCCTACATCAAGAACGGTGGACGAGCCCAAGGAACAACCTTCTACACCACGCCAGGCAGTGGCGGCGTCTTCCAATCGCCGCTAAGCACCGCTGCTTGGTCGAACGCAGGACGTTGGTTCGGCAGCGAGCCAGGCGATGAAACCACTCGCTACCCGCGATCCTTCGCCGTCAACAAGGACGCTGGTCGAAACGAGTTCGGCGGCCCGCAAGGCGGCCGATGCGCCGACACCATTTGGCCTGAGATCTATCCCAATGGATCCGGTGGTCAAGACGTGTACAACCAAGGTGGTAACCTCAGCATCCTGCAGAACGTCGCTGGCACCGCGATGATCGTCCCGACCCGTAAGCTCTTCCCGGATGCGGAAGTCAGCGATATGGCCGTCAACTACACCTCATCGGGTCAAGAGTTGAACACGGGTGCAGGAACCCACTCCGGCATCAACGGAAGCCAAAACCGAGGCCTCACCATGGGCTTCTTCGACGGCCACGCCAAGAACCTCAACGGGATGCAGTCGGTCGCCAACGATGCCTGGGGATCCCTCGGCCCTGGCGGAATCCCCGCTTGCGGTTGGACTGGCTGGTGGCAAGGACCGGGCAACGGTCTGCCGTGGAAGGAAGCCATTCTTGCGAACATGCGAGTCAACAAGGAGTGGAGCAACTAAGACTCATTCCTTGCTTGATAAGAGTGAATGCCAACCCCCGGTGCCTTGTGCATCGGGGGCCTTTTCCCCCTCACGATCTCCACAAATCCATGAAACACAAACTGACTCTTCTGATCCTGGTCGCCGGTCTTCTGTCGACCCTCGTTGCGTGCAATCAAGCCGAAGCGGTTCAAGATGTTCCGAACCCCGATCGCGTGGAGCGCAAGGAGTGGGCAGATATGACCCCCGAAGAGAAAATCGACTTCGTCAACAAAACTCCCATGCCCGAGGAAGCCAAGCAACGGCAGATCGAGTCGATCAAGGCTGGAAAGAGCTAAGCGCCGTGACCGCCTGGCTTGCATTCATCGCTATGACCTCAGCCGATGCTTCCCCGGTCGCGCATTCTGCTGCCTCGGAAGCCAAAGAACTCATTCCCCACGTCTACGCGCAGATTGAGGCCGACTACTGGCACGCCGAAAGCAAACTCTATCGGGACGCCTGGAAGGACGGCGAGAACCTCAGCCAACCCGCCTTTAACTGGGGCGTCGGTGTGATGCTCTCTGCCCTCAATGGATCCGCCCGATTCTCCCCGGAGATCGCGGCGCGACTTCCCGTCTACCTCCAGAGCAATCGACTCTATTGGAATCAGCGATCTCCTGTCGCTGGCTTCGACGTTCTCCCGAACCCAGGAGGAATTGATCGATACTACGATGACAACGCCTGGATGGTCATTGCCCTCGTTGAGAGCTATGAGATCACCCAGGATGTCCAGTGGCTGGATCTCGCCGAACAAGCCCTGCTCTATGTGGCGAGCGGTGAGGACGAAAAGCTCGGCGGCGGAATCTACTGGCGAGAAAGCGACAAGGCAAGCAAGAATACTTGCAGCAACACACCGAGTGCGGTGGCCGCACTCGTGGTCTACAAACATCGCAAGAAGCCCGAGTATCGCGCCATGGCCGAACGGTGGCTGCGCTGGACGCTCACGCATCTCCAAGACCCCACCGATGGCCTGATGTGGGACAACATGTCGCTGGATGGCAAGATCGAAAAGACGAAGTGGAGTTACAACTCCGCCCTGACCATCCGCGCACAAGCCGCCCTTGAGAAGGAAGGGGAAACCTTCCCGATCTCGGCCAAAAAGCAATGGGAATCCGCCTGGGAGTACTGGTTCCTCGGCAAAAAAGGCATGCTGAGCCACGGACGATTTGCCCACCTCCTTCTTGAGACGGGACTGGAACTCGGCTGGGTTTCGTCCGAAGACCAGCTCACTTTGGTGCGCGCATTGCGAAAGTACGGCGAACCCCACGCCTGGCGGTTCGGCCCCGATTGGGACAAGCCGTTTGTTCCTGGCTCCCGCGCCGAACTCATTGACCAAGCCAGCGTTCTGCGCGGCCTGGCCCTGATCGCCCAGCAAGGCGACTAATCGCTCACGCCTCCCGACCCGATGCCGTAGAATCTCGGGAGGCATGAGCTGGATCCCCACTCCCGAAGAACAAGCCACGCGCGACACGGTGATCGCGACAATCCTTGATGACATCCGGGCGGGGCGTACGATTTTCTTGCCCGATTTCGACAAGGAGATCAGTCGGCCGAGCGACGAGTTCGCCCTCGTAAGCGTGGGGATTGAGCCGAATGCGTACGGAGGCACGGTTCAGGGTCTGCGGTATCAGTTTGAAGGGGAGGAAGATCTTCTCCACCTTATCATCACCCGCGAGAACTCTGAACCTCTCACGCCGGAAGAAGCGCAGCCGGTGGTCAGCTTTCTGTATCCCGGCGTGCCCGTGGCCCTGATGTGGTTCAAAGGAGGCACCGTGTCCCAGCATTTTTACCTGGGACACGATGTCTTGCTCGAATTCCTCGCCTGAGCTGCCGTTCAGCCTTTCAAGAACTCCGCGAAGAGCCTGACCCCGTAGCCACTCGGGCCATCGGCGACGGCTTCGTTGCCCTTCGACTCGCTCATCCCCGCCATATCTACGTGAGCAAACGGCACCCCCGGCTTGACGAAGTACGAAAGGAACGCCGCGCCCTGGCAAGGATGCGCGCGCCCGCCTTTCTTGGAGTTGATGATGTCGCTGCATTCGCCCCTCATCATCGCGCGGTAGTCATCATTGAGGGGCAATCGCCACAGCGTCTCCCCGCTTGCCTTGCCCGCTTGGAGGAGTTGATCAGCAAGCGCATCGGTCTCGCTGAAGAGCCCGCCATTCATACTGCCCAGCGCGGTGACCACGCCTCCGGTGAGAGTGGCGATATCAATGATCGCCGCCGGATGCTCGACATCGCAGGCATAGCAGAGGCCATCGGCCAGCACCAATCGCCCTTCCGCGTCGGTGTTGGTGACTTCGACCGTGACGCCGTTGCGATAGGTGATCACATCATCCGGACGATAGGCGTTGCCCGCGATCGAGTTCTCCGCCGCCATGATGAGAGCCACAACGCGCTTGTTTGGCTTCAGAACAGTCGCCACCGCGTGCATCAGGCCGAGAACCGCGCATCCGCCGCTCTTGTCGTACTTCATCCCCGGCATGCCGTCCTTGCTCTTGATGCTGAGGCCGCCTGTGTCGTAGGTGATCGCCTTACCGACGAATACGACAGGATCTTGCGCCTCCGTGCCCGCCGGAGCCCACTCCAGCCGAATCATGCAGGGCGGGTTCTCGCTCGCTTTGCCCACATTGATCAGGCCGGTCATCTGTTCTGTGATGAGCGCATCGCCTTCGAAAACGCGCAGACTCAGCCCTGTCGTGCTCGCAGCAACTGCCCGCGCCTGATCGGCCATCCAGAGAGGAGTCGCGATGTTGGGCGGCGTGTTGACGAGGCTCCGGGCGAAGTTGACCGATGCTGCGAGCTTCAGGCCGTCGGCCAGACCCGAGTCGGCTTCTCCTTGAAGAACGGCGACATTCAGCGTTCCCTCTTCCGACTTCCCTGCCGAGCCCACAAACATCATCGGGTCGAAGACGTGGAGCCCCAGCGCCAGACCCAACGACTCTCCCGCCTCGCGCAACGCATCGCCCTCCAGGCGAACCCAGGAGAGGTCGAGGTGAACATTCTCGAACTTTCGCGTTCTCAGGTGGTTGGCCAGCTCGAATCCAGCCGAACGGAAGTCGGATCGCGGGTCATCACCCTTGCCCAGGCCGACAATGATGAGCATCGGGCCGTTTGCGGGGGTCGCCTCCACGATCTCGCCGGTCTCGCCCTGAAAATGCCTTCGAGTCACCGCCGCCTTCGCCTCGTCCGGGGCGAATACCGGAAGATCCTTCGTGGAGGTGACAAAGGCAACAAGAGCCTCTGGATGAGGCGCGTGGACATGGCTCACGGTCAGGGACATGCCCGAGGTTTACCCGAAATACAACGTCGACGTATCCCCGTGAATCAGGGCGCCGGTACCATCAGACCGAGGCATTCCTCGAACCCGGCCATCACGTTCATGGCGTGAATCAGTTGCGCCGCGCCGGCTTTGCCGTCGCGATCCGCCATGACCTGGATCGTCAGGAGAGCGTTCTCATCCCCCGGGCTGAGCCGCAGACGATACGCGGCGTGATGCTTCCCTGCCACGAGCTGGGTATCCCACGCCCCTTGCTCGACCCGGCGAACAAAGAACGAACGCCCGTAGGCTTCTTCAAAAAGCTCATCCAAGGCATCCCAATCGGCCATCGGAGGAACCTCGGCCATCACGTTGGCCGCGAGCACTGAGCCCAGGTCAACTTCGTCCAGAACGGAGATCACGTCTCCTTCCCACCCCATGCGCTCGGCGTGGAGGATCACATCTGCCGCATTGACTGCAAAGGTGAAGGTCACCACGGGATCAGCGGCCAGCAAACCCGCCCGGATCAGCGGCCCCAGACCGATTATCGCCAAGGTTGCGCCAGGCGAGGGCACGCCGACCTGATCGGCGCAGACCATCGGATTGTTGTCCATCAACTCAACGAGGCCAATCACCGTGTCGGGATTGGCCTCGCCGTTGGTCTGGAAAACCACTCGATCCCATCTCTGACCCTGCGTGAAGGCGAGCTTCGCCGATGCTTCCCCATCGACGAGAGACACCGCGGGGTGCCCCGCCAAGAAAGCTTCCAAGGCTGGATCAGAGACGTGACCGGCGGTCAAGCTCATCGTCGGTTGATGTCAACCTTGAAGCTCATTTTTTGAGCCTTCTGGTTGCCTTGAGCCTTCATCGTGAAAGTCATGCCCATGGTCGAACGGAACATCATGCCGTCCTTCATGTCGATCAGCGAGTCAGTCTTGCCGGTGCCATCGCCGAAGCCACCCTTGGTTGCCAAGGTGGTTTGGACGTGGGCGTATTCCTTGCCGTTGATCTTCTTGAAGCCCATCAGCTTGTTAGTGGCGCTTCCATCCAGGCTCCCCATCGGGGTTGGGACTTGACCACTTGTCTTCCAGGTATCGCCAATGGCGACGGCCTTCTCCGGAAGTTCAACGATGGTGCCTGTGCCTCCCCGTCCGGCGGCCTCTCCGACCATGCGACCGCGTGCATCCACCTTCGAGGTGCTGGTCATCGGCTCGCTGCCCGGCATGCTGATGCGGGAGTCAATGGTGGCGACTCCCGACTTGACATCCTTTACGGTGTAGGCCAGACCCATCTTCATCGGCTCGCCCCCTGGGGTGCCCTGAGCGGACATCGTCACGCTGTAGTTCAGCTTCATGCCCTTGCTCCACTTCATCCGCAGCATGTACTTGCTGCCAGATTTCGTGACTTGGGCGTCCGAGGTCATCGGGAGAGCAGCGAAAGTGGCAACGAGCATCCCCGCCGCGCTGAGTGCAATGAGCTTTTTCATCGTTCTTCCTCTAATTAACGGTTCAACCCTTCTGACCGTTGACGGCAAGAAGCTCAACTTCGATCTTTACCGGCTGTCCAGCTTCAATGGCCTGTGAGCCAATTTGCCCATAGACCAGGGTGTGAGGCAGAACGAGCGTGCGTTTGCCGCCCGCGCGCATGCCAATCACTCCGCCGATCATGCCCGGAATCGCATTGCTCGACTTATCGAGCTTGTACTTCACGGTGGCTCCGCGCTCCTTGGTGTCGTCCCACACCTTGCCTGTGAGATACATGCCCTTGTAGTGGAGCTCCACCATATCCCCGGCCTTGGCTTCCGGACCCTTTCCGACCACCGTGTCATCGTAGTCGAAGATCGCCTTTTCTGCCTCGCGGTAGACGTAGAGCAACTTGATATCGAAGTTCAGGTCGGCCTTGGGAGGAATCGTATCCCCTCGGCCTTCCAAACCGTAGCCTAAATGCGTGGGAACTTCCAGCTTGCGCTCGCCGCCGGCCTTCATGCCGATAAGCCCTTCATCCCAGCCCTTGATGACCATGCTTCTGCCGACCTCGAAGGCATACGGCGTCTTCGTGACCGAGTCATCCATATTGCCGTCGAACTGCTTGCCATTGGAGGCGAGGGTGCCACGATAAAGCACGAACACCACGTCGCCCTTCTTCACCGGCTCGCCCTTGCCCTCCACCACATCGGTGATCCCGAGCTTCCGGCTCGTGTCGAGCTTCTCTTCCTTCGGGGCGCAGCCTCCCAGAAGCAGGGCTAGGCTCATCACGGCGAGCAACGTCATCGGTCGGGGCCGAGGATTCACCACGGTCTCACGCATCATTCGGTAATGGTACCTTTGCGGCCTCACGGTACACTCAACGGCCTATGGCTGGAAAGAATTCCAAGGATTCTGGCAAAAAAGGACCAGCCACAATCCAAAACAGAAAGGCGGGGTTTGACTACCACTTCGAGGAAGTCCACGAAGCGGGCATTGCCCTTGTCGGTTCCGAAGTGAAGAGCCTCTTCCTTGGTCGAGCGAACCTCACCGACGCCTACTGCCAGGTGAGTTCTGGAGAGCTTTGGCTCTTTAACCTCGACATTGAGCCATACGAATTCGCGAACGCCTTTGGCCACGAACGTCGACGCAAACGCAAGCTCCTGATGCACAAAAAGGAGATCGAGCAACTCCGTCGTAAGACCGAGGAGAAAGGATTCTCCCTCATCCCCGCCAAGATCTACTTCAAAGAGGGCAAGTGCAAGGTCAGTGTCGCCGTTGCTCGAGGCAAGAAGCAGTACGACAAACGCGAGTCGATCAAAGAGCGCGACGAGAAACGCGCCATGGATCGCGATCTCTGAGATGGGGCCGAGAGTCCTGAAACGGGGATATATCAGAACTCTGGGTGCCTGGTTCCCTTCAGGATCCTGGCCCCCTCTCGACGCCCGCTCCGAGCTTGCATCGGGGTGCCTCAAGTCCGGGAGAGGCCGAATTCGAAACCAACTCCCGCGCGGGCGACCCCTCCCTGCCCTCCCCCAGGAATGGGGGAGGAGTCGTAATTGAAAGCTTGCAGTCTGATCCAAATGTTGACGTTTGTGACCAATTCTTGGACTCGCCCTCTCCGAGCTTGCCTCGGGGAGGGTGGCCAAAGGCCGGGAGGGGCAAATCAGCACCAAGTTGAATCATACAGACAAGGCACTCCCGCCCCTGACGGGCACGCGGCACCCCAGCCCTCAATGTCAGAGGAAAGAAACCTCAGATCTCGCCGGGGTCTTCGTCCGGCCAGGCACCCCGACGACCGATCCACGAACCCTCAAAGACCCGGACAGCTAGGCCGATGAGATCCACCTCGCCATCCTCGTGATACGTCACCGTCACATCGCCGCCCGGAAGTGACATCCTCGCCGTCCGATCCGCGCGCCCATTGATCACCGCCGCCACCAAACTGGCACAAGCTCCGGTTCCGCACGCCAAAGTGGCCCCGGCGCCGCGCTCCCAGGTCTTCATCTGCAAATGATTCCTGGAGAGAACCTGTACAAAATGGACGTTCGTTCGTTGCGGGAACAACCGATGCGACTCCAGCACTGGGCCGACCTTCGGCAAGTCCACTGCAGCAAGATCCTCCACCAGAATCACCAAATGGGGATTCCCCATGCTGACAGCGGTGCCCGAAAAAGTCTGCCCGAGAGCCTCGATAGGCTGCGAAACGAAGGTCTCCCCCGTGACGGGCATCCCGATCTCGGCAGGTGAAAGCCGCGCCCGGCCCATTCCTACCCGAACTTCGCTGCCCAAGAACTGGACATGGAGCAGCCCCGCGCCGGTCTCGACATCAAACGAACCGGAGGTCTCGCTGGTGGATTCCCGCACAAAGTGAGCGAAACACCGCAGACCATTCCCGCACATCTCGCTTTCGCTGCCATCGGGATTCCACATCCTCATTCGATGAAGCGTCTCGGTGCCGAGCTCATACGCAATCAGGCCATCCGCGCCGACCCCTTTGGTTCGGTCGCAGATGGCCCGGGCGAGCTCGCTGAGCTCGTCTTCATCGACCGCATCAGCAACGCGATTGATGAGCACGAAATCGTTGCCGATTCCGTGCATTTTCACAAACGGCAGGCTCAATCGTCGTCTCGATCGTCACGCTCGCGTCGGGGAGCCCCCGCTCCCTCATCTTCCTTGCCGCCAATCTGCTTGGCCGGAACCACGCTCGTGATTGCATGCTTGTAAACGAGCTGAGTCGGCTTTCCGGGCTGATCCAACAGCACCGTGAAGGCATCGAACCCGCGAACGTTCCCGCGAAGCTGTACACCACCCATGAGGTAAATCGTCACCGAGATCCCTTCCTTGCGGACCTGGTTCAAAAACATATCTTGCAAATTAATAGCTTTGCCCATCGCACTCACTCAATCAATCGGGACACGTGTCCCTGGATTTCGCTCCACGCCCCCTCGACCTCAGCCTCGCTGAACCCCGAAAGGTTCACGATCTCCAAGTTTGGCTCCGAGCGAAGCCATGTCCGTTGACGCTTTGCATATTGACGCGTCAGCAGAATGATCTGCTTCCGCGCCTCGTCGAGTTCAATTCTGCCCTCGATCAACTCGACCAGAGTGTAATACCCTATCGCACGCCATGCGGGTGCCCCCATTGACAACCCAGTGGCGAGGATTGCTCGTACTTCCTCGATCCAGCCCTCAGCGATCATTGTATCGCAACGGACGGCAAGAATGCGGTCTAACTCCGAAACAGTTGGGGAAATTCCGACTTTGAGCGAACGAAATGTCGGATATTTCACGTCCAATTTCTCCGCTGGTGTCGCGAGTTTTTCAAGGGCACGACGCACCCGTACAGGGTTCCTGAGATCAATCTGGCTCGCAATCTGAGGTGCTTTCTGCCTTAGTTCCTCCACCAAAGCTGCCAGACCATCCGACTTCTCCCGCTCCATCAGACCCTGCCGCACCGACTCTTCCGGTTCAGGGCTCATCTCTTCGTACCTCTCGAACAGAGCCCGGATGTAGAATCCAGTTCCCCCCACAAATACAGCAGAACGGTTTTCCGCATGAAGGCGCCGAAGGACCTCGCTGGACCGCCTCACCCAATCGCCGACGCCGAACGATTCGCTGGGGTCGAGAATGTCAATCAGCTCGTACTCCCTGACCCGACGCGGCTTGGCAGTGCCAATGGTGAACCCTCGATACACCTGGAAGGCATCCGCGTTGATGAGCTGAGCTCCTATTTCGTCGGCGAGCCGCTCGGCGAACGCCGTCTTCCCGCTGCCCGTCGGCCCCAAAATCGCGATCAACAGGGGATCGCGCCCCGGCGTCTCCGCCTGCATCAGATGTCCGCGCAGTCCACCGGAACGTTGCCGCCGTAGCCGCTCTGCCAGGCCGCTTCGGTGAGAGAGATCGTTGCCAGCCCGGATTCAAACGGAGCGATGACCTCGTCGCCTTGCTCAATCGCCCGCACAAAGTTCACGCAGGGATGCACCGATTGCTCCCACTGCTCCACCGTCCAGCGTCGACCATTGCGCTCGAATACCCGAACTTTCTCACCTTCAATTTCGATCATTGCTTCTTCAAACCAGACCGCGTGCCGCTCGTGCCACAGAGCAGCGTCTCCGACAATCGTGAGCGAAGCCATCGCACCTCCATGAAACTGCACACTGACCACGCTGTTGATGTCCACTTCGGTATCGAGGTCATCCATAAACGCGGTGACACGCTGAGGTTTCAGCATAGTGGCCCACAGGAGGATATCAATCATGTGGCTGCCCGAGTCGTTGATCTGACCGCCTCCGCTCAGAGCCTTTTCTTGACGCCAGCTCCCTCGAGTGAACTGATACCACTGCTGACCTAAGTGCGAATCGACGGCCCGGACTTTGCCGAACTGACCGCTCTGCACGGTGCCCCGGAGCCACTTGAACACTCCCTGGCCATGACGCTGATAGCTGATTCCCCCGATCTTTCCGCTCCGATCCCGCGCAGCGATGGCCGCTCGGGCATCGTCCACACTTGTCGCCAAAGGCTTTTCTGCCAGGACATGGCACCCAGCGTCGAAGCATTGCTCAATCTGAGCGCGGTGCAACGTGTGGGGCGTCGCGATGATCACCGCATCGGGCTTTGTCTCCGCGAGCAGGGGAGCAATCTCGGTGAACCGGGGCACCTGGGCCAGGTGCGGATGCTCCGTTCCCAGCTTCTCCATCTGCTCGGGAACGATGTCGCAAAGGGCGACGATCTCCGCCTGGGTGTGCTGTTTGAGTTCCGAGACATGCCATCGAATGATGCCGCCGCATCCGATGAGAGCGATTCGCGTGCCCGTAGCCATGACCCGGTTTTACCCCCGGAATTGCTGGCTTTCGACCCGTCTTTGTCAAGGATCGCGATTCTGGTAGCCCTACCTAAGCATGAGCGGCCCCGGCACGGAAAGAAGGAAGTGTGCTGGGTTTGTCCGGCCATCGGCTCCGAGGTTGTTCGTCATGACGCATCGTCGATTCCTTCGTCTCGCTGTATCCCTCTCCATTCTCGCCGCGACGCTTCTCTCGCAGGCCGCGCATGGAGGGGCGAATCGACTGATCCAACCGAAACTCTTTGATCTGCTCGATACCGCCGAAGTCGCGATGAATCAGGGCAATGTCAACAAGGCCCTCGCCTACAGTGATCTCCTGCTGCTAAACAACACGATCACCTATAGCATCGACACGGGGGCCGTCGCTCCTGATCAGCGCGATGAAGCCGCTCATGCCGTTCGCGAGTCGGTCGCCACATGGGAAGAGGCACTTGGCTACGAAGTGCAGTTTGAAGAAGTGAGCAAGGGTGGCAACGTGCGCATCGCCTTCGCCGATTCGGTGCGGCTGATGGGCAAGGACATTGCCGGGCATGCCGTGTGGTCTCGACAGGTGTTTGACTGGGGCTATGGCAACTACACCCCTCGTGTCTCGGGTGAGATCAAGGTACGCACCCTGACCCCGGAAGGATCGCCGATGAGCGAAGCAGCCTGGCAACACACGATCGGTCACGAGATCGGTCACATGCTCGGTTTGTGGGATAGCCCGCGCGTCGGCGACATGATGGGCCCGATCAACTTAAAGAATCCGGTCACCCGCCCGACGGAATCGGAAGTCGCCGCACTCCAAGATATCCGGGCCGAAGCTCTGCAAATCACGCAGGCTTGCCTGGCACTCCCGCGGCGATAATCGTGTACTCTAGAGCCGTTTGATGAGTGGAATCGCGCGTGCGATTCCCTTTCAGGATGGTTCTAGGAGATGAACAACGCTCGGCGGAGCATTTGGCTTCGCTCTCTGTGCTTCTGCATGGCGGTCACCGGATTGGCGGTGAGTGCCTCCCCTGCTTCCGTGCGCGACTATGCCGTTCTGCGCCCGGGGGTTGCGGCATGGATTCAGGCGCTTGAGAACGATCCAGGCCTGGCGCAGTCGGCGCGTGGGCAAATCGCGCTCGATCAACTGCTGTGGGCGGGCGAAGTCTCCCTCTTCATCGACTCGACTTCTATCCCTGGCGACGCTTCGTCGGCACGTTTGGTGATTGACCGAGCCTGGCAGACCTGGAACGCTCTGCTGGGCGAGGACACCCAGTTCTCCCGCGCCTCAAAGCGCGAAGAAGCCACGGTCGTGATCCACCTGCGACCGCGGGTCTATCACAAAGGCGTCCAGAGCGCAGGACTGGCGAGTTGGGAACGGCGCGACGGCGATCCCCCGAGTCAAGTCGCGACGATTTGGGTCGGCACGCTTGATCAGGAAGGCCAACCTCTGACTCCCGCCGCCATTCAGCACATTGCGATGCACGAAATCGGTCACCTCATCGGCCTGGACGATGCGCCACAATCCCCGGGAGTGATGGGATGGATTCACCTCGATAAGCCAGCGGCGGGGCCGTCGCTGGAAGAAGTTCGGCTCGTGCAATCGACGCGCGCCCGAATCCTGGCTCTGCGCGAGAAAGCCCGGTGAAGCTCTGGCCTTGGATGCTTGCGGGAGCGGGCACGCTTCTGTATGGAGCGATGTTCGAAACCGGCAAGTTGCGCGCCGAAAAGGTGACCTTACGGTTGCCAGGCTGGCCCGAATCGTTGCGCGGCTACCGGCTGGGATTCTTCGCCGACCTGCATATCCGGGATCGAGAAACAATCGTTCTCACGCGCGCGGCCCTGAGTTGGCTGAAGGATCAAAACCCCGATTCCCTCGCGATCGCCGGCGACTTTTTGCAGTACTACCATCCTGATCGAGAAGAGATGCTTCGCTTCGCCCTGGAGGAAGCGCTTTTCTTCCGTGGACGAGCGTTTGCGGTTCCTGGGAATCACGATCACTTTGTCGGGTCGCCTGAGCTTTTTCGGTCGATTGTGGAGGAATCAGGCATCAAACTTCTCCAAAACGAGCGGTGCTTCTACGACGGAATCGAGTGGATCGGGATTGATTCGTTCAATGCCAATCGCCACGATGTCGAGAAGTCGCTTGCCGGATTTCAGCCCGCGAATGCGGCCATCACGCTCTGGCACGAGCCAGATATGGTGGATTTGCTCCCGAAAGGCAGCGATTTGATGCTCAGCGGGCACAGTCATGGCGGCCAGTTCTGCGCGCCGTGGGGATGGGCACCGATGAAAACTCGGAATGGAGCCAAGTACGTGCGCGGGTTTTATCCCCTTGCCCCGACCCCTCTCTATGTGACCCGAGGTCTGGCAACGACTGGGCCTCCGGCCAGGCTCTTTTGCCCTCCGGAAGTAGCAGTTTTGACGATCATCCCTGGATAAATCAAAGCGCCCCGGCGAAAATCCGCTGGGGCGCTTGAGTCTGTGAGATCAGAGAAGGTTTAGCTCGCTTCTTTGATCATTTCCGCTGTCATCAGCACCGGAGTGACCTTATCTCGAAGGACTCCCGGTGGGATGACGACGCGCTTGATGTCCGTCTTGCTCGGCACCTCGTACATCACTTCAAGCATGATCTGCTCGATGATGGCGCGGAGGGCGCGGGCACCGGTCTTGCGCTTCAGGGCCTCTTCGGCGATCTCGTGGAGAGCCTCGCTCGCCACTTGGAGCTCGACGCCATCCAGTTCGAAGAACCGGGCGTATTGCTTCATGATCGCGTTCTTCGGGCCGGTCAGGATCTGAACAAGCGCTTCCTCGTCCAGCTGATCCAGCGCGGTGATGACCGGGAGACGACCGATGAACTCCGGAATCAAGCCGAACTTCATCAGGTCTTCTGGGGTCACGCCTTGCAACGTGTCCTTCTTGCGCTCCTGCTTGCTTTGTGGATCGCTTCGGAAGCCCATCACGTTCTCCTTTTGGCGGCGCATGATGATCTCTTCGAGACCTTCAAAGGCTCCACCGCAGATGAACAGAATGTTCCGCGTATCGATCTGCAAATACTCTTGCTGAGGATGCTTGCGTCCACCTTGCGGGGGAACGTTCGCCGTTGTGCCTTCCAGGATCTTGAGGAGCGCTTGCTGAACGCCTTCCCCACTCACGTCTCGCGTGATGGAGGGGTTGTCGCTCTTGCGGCTCACCTTGTCGATTTCGTCGACATAAATGATGCCTCGCTCGCAGAGATCCTTGGCATTGCGCGGATCCATTGTTTCCGCCGTTTGCCACAGCTTCAGCAGGATGTTCTCGACGTCTTCACCCACATATCCAGCCTCCGTGAGGGCGGTGGCGTCGGCGATCGCAAACGGCACCTCCAGCATCCGGGCAAGGGTCTGGGCGAGGAGAGTCTTCCCGGAACCGGTCGGACCCACCATCAAGATGTTGCTCTTTTGGAGCTCAACATCCCCATTTTGCGGATTGTCGTGGATTCGTTTGTAGTGGTTGTAAACCGCCACCGCCAGAGACCGCTTAGCGCTCTCTTGGCCGATCACATAGTTGTCGAGGAATCCAACAATTTCCTTAGGCTTGGGCACATCCCGCTGACGGGTCTCGGTCGAGAAGCCGCTCACGCGCTCCAGAGGAGCCGTTGCTGCCATCTCGCCACCCGCCTTGCGTGTGCCGTCGTTCTGCAGGATATCGTTGCAGAGATCCACGCAGTCCGAACAAACCGCACCGTGGAGACCCACGATGAGCTTAGGAACCTGCTCCTTCTTTTTGCCACAAAGGCAACACCGATCGCGACGCTCGTCTGACTTCGCCATGACTTAACCTAAGTTAATTATCGCTCACCTGGCTTCAAAACTTTATCCACCAATCCATATTCTTGGGCTTCTTCGGCGGACATAAAGTAGTCGCGGTCGCAATCCTTGGTCACCTGCTCAACCGATTTGCCAGTTGCTTCGGCAAGGATTCCCATCAAAATCTGCATATATCGGTCTGCTTCTTGGATCGCAATCTTCATGTCCGTCAGCTGACCGCGGGCACCGCCCGAGACCTGGTGGATCATCACGCGGGCGTTTTTCAAGCAATATCGCTTGCCTTGTGCGCCAGCTGCGAGCAGCACCGCACCCATCGAAGCGGCTTGACCCACGCAGATCGTGGCCACATCTGGCTTGATCATGCGCATGGTGTCGAGAATCGCCAAACCAGCACTCACCGACCCTCCGGGACTATGGATATAGAAGTCAATATCCTTGTCCGGGTCTTCCTTCTCCAAAAAGAGAAGTTGAGCAATGATGAGGTTCGCGACATAGTCGTCCACGGGAGTTCCGAGGAAGACAATCCGATCCTTCAGCAGCCTCGACCAGATGTCATAGCTGCGCTCGCCACGAGCCGTTTGTTCAATGACAAACGGCACTCCTACATTCGTAATC
Source organism: Armatimonadota bacterium (assembly GCA_020161505.1). Lineage (GTDB taxonomy): Bacteria > Armatimonadota > Fimbriimonadia > Fimbriimonadales > Fimbriimonadaceae > UphvI-Ar2. The sequence goes on from JAIUNY010000018.1 coordinate 31,565, forward strand.
TCATTCATCGCTCGATCCTTCTTGCGTTCTGTTTTTATCGGGCCATAACTGGCGTCCTTTCAGGCCCGGGACTGTTCTTTTTACTTCACTTCGGACTTCTTCGTTCCCTTAGAGGACTTCTTGGCCGGAGCCTCTTCGCCCTCTTCCTTTTTGGCCTTGGTCGCCTTGGCTGGCTTGGCCGCCTTCGGGGCTTCACCTGCCTTGAGGGTGGTGATCTTGGCGTGCTCGAGAAGGAGAGCCGTCACCTTGGTGGCCATCGCGCGGAAGATGATTTCCTCGCGGATTTGGCCGCCGAACTGGCGGGAGAAGTCTTCGACCTGATTCGCAGGAACGTTGTTCTCGGCGAGGATCTGCCGGAAGTGAACCGCCACATCCTCATCCGTGATCTTCATGTCGTTCTCGTTGAAAATCTTTTGGATAACCACGGCACGCTTGACGTTGACCAGAGCCTCGCCTTCCAGGTTCTTTTGGAACTCTTCGAGGGTCATGCCGTTGGCCTTGACGTAATCCTCAAGGGTAGCGCCGCGCTGAGCCAGCTCTTGCTGCATCTCTTCGGCTCGTCGCATCACCACGCTTTGCCAGGTGTTGTCGGCCACGTGGACGGTGCTCGCACCGAGGAGGTTATCGAGGAGTTGGTCGCGCACCATCTCGCTTGCCATGTTGTCCTTGGCCGTCGTGATGCCTTCCTTAACGCGCTCGCGAAGTTCGGCGACGTTGTCGATATCAAAGCCCTTGGCAAACGCATCGTCCAGATCCGGCATTTGGATCGCCGTCACCGACTTGACGAGGATGCGCACCGATTGCTTGGTGCCTTTCCAGGCATCGTGCTGGAAATTCTCGGGGAAATCGAGCTTGGCCGACTTCACTTCGTCGGTGTTCATGCCGACCAGAGCCTTGTCCAGACCTTCGAAGGTTTGGCCTGCGATCACCATGAAGGTGCGACCGTCGCCCTCTTCGCCATCAGCCTTGAGGTTGATGACAGCAGCATCGCCTTCTTGCACGCCGCGATCGGTGACTTCTTGCTTCTTGCCTTGTCGGCGTCGGAGTTCTTCGATCTGAGCGTCGATTTCTTCGTCGCTCACCGCGATTTCGGGTCGCTGGGCTTCGAGGCCCTTGTAGTCGGCAAGCTCAACCACCGGAGCCAGGGGAACCGTCATGGTGAACTCCAGGGTCGGCTCGGCGGTGCCGCCTTCTTCCAGCGGCTCACCACCGCGATAAAACTTGCTGATCTCGACATTCGGCTGGCCTTCCGGCTTCAGTTCCGATTGCTCAAGAGCTTTGTCAAACGCCTTGCGGACAATGTTCTCCGCCGCCGTTTCGTACACCGCTTGAGGATTCAGGGCATCCTCGACCATTTTGCGGGGAGCCATGCCCTTGCGGAATCCGGGAACGCTGATGCGCTTGCCCAGGTCGCGGATGGCTTTGTCGAATCCTGCCGTCACCGCATCGGTCGGGCAGCTGACAAGCAGCTTCACCGTGCAGGGGTTCAGGTCTTCGCGTTTAATCGTCAGGTCAGAGGTCACAGCAGTGCTCATGATTGAATCCGTACAGGGTACCCGGCGAGAATCGGGCCAAGTCGGGCCCGACCGAATCTTCCCGCTTTCCTCCGCATCAGGCCTGGTTTTGGTGCATTTGCGTGTAAGATGAACGTGAAGTGCTTCCTCTGTCGTGGAGGAAGGGTCGGGAATCGCAAGAGACCCGGCTGCGGGGGAAACCGGTGAGAATCCGGTGCTGTGCCGCAACGGTAACGAGGTCAAGCGACCCCGAAGCCCGAATGCCTGCTTCTTCACTTGAAAACTCAACTTGATCGGACGTTTGCGAAGCACAGGCGAATCCACTCCCGTTTTCCCTTCTGCCCCGCTCCCGTGCGATTGCGTTGCCGACAAGGCCCGAGCAGGCCGTGGCATCCATGCAGAAGAAAAACGACTCAACCGGCTTCACTCTCATCGAACTCCTGGTCGTGATTGCGATCATCGCGATTCTCGCCGCGATCCTCTTCCCCGTCTTCGCCCGCGCGAAATCTGCGGCTCAAGGCACCACTAATCTCAGCAATTTGCGCCAGATCGGACTCGCCTGGACGATGTACGCCGGCGACTACGATGACGTCCTCATGCCTCCCCGCTCATTTGTGAGCGGGAGCAAGTTCGCCTATTGGTGGGCGTCGTATGACTCTACTTCGCAGGTCTTGAGGGAAGAAGAAGGACTTCTCTTCCCCTATACAAAGGGGAAAGGAATCCAGAGCGATCCGAGTTGGCCGAATCGACTCCGCGCCGTTATCGGGTTCACGGGGTACGGCTACAACTATGCGTATCTCGGCACGGGACGGGTGTCCTCGACCTCGGTCGGCTCGCCCAGCGAGACCGTCGCCTTTGCGACCTCGGCGCGGCTCGATTTTCTGCCCCCCAATGCTTTGCAGGGCAACACCTATCTGGAGGCTCCGAGCGCGAACTATCCCACCTTCCATGCCCGGGCCAACGAGGTTGGGCATATCGTGTGGGCGGACACTCATTCGCGCGGGCGTAAGCCTTTGCTGAGGAGCACTCCCTTCGCCTCCTGGCAACCCCAACCGTTCCGGCAGGCGCGGCTGGGTGAGATCGACCGCGACGGCGACCTCACCACCAACGAGCTTTTTGACCTCGATTGACCCCTTGCGCCGACTCTGCCTTGCGACAGAGCAATGCCCTTTCTTTTCCTTTTCTGGAGACAAATCAATGAACAAGACCATCATCATCCTTGCTTTTGCCGCTCTTGGCGCGACGAGCGCCCATGCTTTCTCTCTGGGTGATATCCAGGTGTTCGCCGGAACCGGGAGCCAGACCTCGGCGATCGTGATTCAGTGGGAAACGGGGGCAACTTCGCAGGCCTTGGTTTGGGGATTCCGTCACAACGGAACCGGCACGGTCGAAACGGCTCTGCGCGGGCTGGCTCGACACGCGGCGGGGGCTTCACTGATAGATGGCGCCGATTCTCGGCTGTATATGTACACGGGCGAGGTCGGAGCGTTTGGACTGCCGCTTTACGGTCTCGGATATGATGCGAACGGCTCGGGCGTCACGGGGGCAGGCTACACCCTTGGGGCAAGCATTGATGAAGCCACCGCAAACGATTCAGCCGATTCGTGGAAGGTCGGCTGGGCGGTGAATGGGTTCTGGAGCCTTCATCAAACGGTGGCCGGCTCCACTCCCGGATCCTGGTCGAGCGCGCAAACCGGCGTGAGCGGCGCGAACCTTTCTGCAAACTCCTGGCACGCCCTGGTCTTTGCCCCGGCGCCGAATTGGTCGGCGGAGGTTTCGAGCACTCTCAGCGCGGCTCCGGTGCCCGAACCGGGACTTCTTGGACTCCTCGGATTGGGAGCCTTGGCGGCTCGTCGCAGGTTCAAAAAGGTGTGATCCTGGCAAGGTCTCTGGCTGGCAAAGGCGCGGGATTCCCGCGACCCTGAGTTCCTTACTAGGCTCCCAACGGGGGTGATCGTGAATAAGAGAGGTGTGCCTGCTTGCACTGGCAAGCGGCCAACTTGACCCAGGATTACCCCCTCTATGTATGTTTTAACGTGGAACTCACAGCAAGGCCAAATCGAGGCGAATTTCGGCGGATATGTATCCAAGAAGGAGGCCACGGCGTTCACCGACGAACTCCGCACCCATCTTCTGGACCGAGGCGAAGCTCCTTTTAGTGTGCTGGTTGATTACTCCACCGCAAGCAAGCTGGATAAGGAAGTCCAGCGGATGCTGGAAGAAGCCAGAGAGACATGCCTCTTCTCTGGCGCGGCCAAGATCACCTTCATCACGCGAGATGAGCACGAAGCTTCTGCCCTGACGACGCATCGTCTGCAGAGCGTGTTGGAAGGCCGAGAGCGGTACACCGCGAACCGATCCGCCGCCTAGGGTGCTCCCTGGCACCCCCTGCCCATACCCTCACCCCGCCCGCCGAGCATTCCCCTCGCGCGGGCGGGATTTATCTTTTCTGAGGCAGCCTTTGGCTCGGCGCGCTTGGCGTAGACTCATCGGTCAGGATGAATCATCGTCCGCAGGTTTCCTCAAGTGGGCCTGGCGCGCGACGCAGGCATCGTAAATCCAGCATACAACGCGATCCAAATCGTCATCAACCTCCGTGACAGGGATGCGAACCACCTCCCAGCCTTGCTCCTTCAGGAACGAGTCCCGGCGGGAATCACGCTCAACGTCATGCCGATCGCCATCAATCTCGACGACGAGCTTGAGTCGTCGCAAGGCGAAGTCGGCGAAGTAGGGGCCGATGGGGAGTTGGCGTGTGAAATGGAAGCTTGTCTGTTTTGCCCTCAACCGTTGCCAAACGCGGGCCTCCGTTCTGCTCATCGTCCGACGAAGCTCTTTGGCCCGATCTCGAGTTGAGTCAGACATTCCAGTTGGAGGATACGCGAGAGGCAGGATTGAGCAATGACTTTTCTGCTGTACGAGTCCTCAACCGACTCCCTTAAGGGCACAAAAAGCAAGCAGGCTCGATGGGGCTCCCGCCCAACCGAGTACGGATCCCCCCTCCTGGGCTTTGCCCATCCTCCCCCAAATCGGGAGATTTGGGGGAGGACGTCGATTGAGAGTTGGTGGATTCGACTCAAGGAGAGCGCCTGTGGCCTTACAAAACCCCGAGCGGCGGGGTGATGGTGACTTCGTCGATCACCTGATCCGGGGCGAGGCTGATGAGGTAGGCGAGCCCCCGCGCGACGTTGGAGGCACTGAGCATTTTCTCACGAGGCGGGCTCCCGCCTTGGGCGTCCCAGAGAGGAGTATCGGTGGCCCCGGGAAGCAGCTGCGTGACGCGAATCCCCTTCCCCCGAACCTCGGCGGACAGACACTTCCCAAACTGCCGCAGACCCGCCTTGGTCGCGGAATACGTCGCGGCACCCGAGAAAACTTGATCCGCCGCGATACTGAGGACATTTACAATCTGCCCCGAGCCGTGTTCCTGCATGACGGGCAAGACGGAGTGAGTCAGGCACATCGTACCGACGAGATTCACCTGGATCAGACGCTGGTGATGCTCCCATTCCGTCGCGGCGAAATCGCCAAACTCCGCCATTCCAGCATTGTTGATCAGCACTGGTTCGCCTGGGAGACTGCGAAGAGTGCGCACGGCCTCCGTCATGGTTTGCTCGGAGCAGAGGTCGCCACAAACCACCGCAGCGATGGGAGCCCCTTGATCGCGGCACTGGGCGGCGAGTTCGCGCAGCATCGCTTCCCGACGAGCCAGGAGCACGAGACTGTGGCCCATCTCTGAGGCCATCAGGGCGAACTCCGCCCCAATTCCACTACTCGCGCCGGTGATCAGAATCCGTTTGCTCATGCCGTAACCTCAAACACGTTTCGAGCTGTTTCGAACAGTCGAACGCGCTTGAGACTACCAGGAACCTGTCCGAGAAGCCGATCAAAAATCGCCTGGGCCACGATCTCGCTCGTCGTGTTTTTGCCCGAGAGTTCCTCGATGTCCAGATCAAGATTGCGGTGATCGTATCGCTCCAGAATCTCTCGATCCACCACGGAGTCAAGGTCGTCGATGGACACCGACATCCCGGTTTCCGGATCGATCGGGGCATGAACCGTGACCTCCAAAACATAGTTGTGCCCGTGCCCGTGGACGTGGTTGCACTTGCCGAACAGTCGGACATTCTCATCAAGCCCAAGCGCCTCGACATGGAGGCGGTGGGAGGCGGCGAATTCGTACACGCGAGTGAGAGTGATCATGTCGGTTGTGTGCTCCCATTCGGCATAGAGGAGCGGGGTTTCTTCGAGCTTGAGCTCGGTGAGACTGACCTCACCAGGGAGGTCGGCGAGGGTCTTTTTGAGGTGAATCAAGAGGTTTTCGAGGCTCGGAACGACGCCCTGGAGCGCAGGGACTTCGTCGTTGAGACTCTTTTGGTCGAAGGGCCGGATGACGCGTTCTTTGAGCACGTCGTCAATCCACTTGATGTTGACCACCATCCCGTTGGAGTGGTCAACTTCCCCCTTCGCCGACACCCAGAGAACGTAGTTGTGACCATGGTTGAACGGTGATGCCCAGTGACCAAACTGGGCGCGATTGGTGGCTTCGTCCCAGTCATTGCGCCAGTAGCGGTGACCACTGCTGAAGCCGATTTTGCGTGTGAGGGTGACCGCCATGCTTACTTCTCTCTACGATAGGCGAGCCCGAGGGCTCCGGGTGCCATAGTCCCTTTGCCCGCGATGACGAGCACGATCAGCGCGACCAAATACGGTAGCGCGGTGAAGAATTGGATGGGAAGAGGAGACTTCCCCTGCATCGCGACCTGCGCCCACTCCAGGGCTCCAATGAGGAGACTCGCTCCTAGTGCCCACCACGGTTTCCATCGACCAAACGTGACAAGCGCGATAGCCACAAACCCGCGCCCTGACGTCATGTTCTCGGCGAAAGCCTGCACTAAACCCAGGGCCAGATAGCCTCCGCCCAGCCCCGCGAAGAGTCCGTTGAGTCCCTGGGCGATCAGGCGGAGCTTGGTCACAGAGAATCCTGCGGATTCGACGGCGGCGGGATACTCCCCCGCCGCGCGCAAGGCGAGGCCAAACGCGGTTTTTGTCAAACCCCATGCCGCACAACCTACCAAGATCGGGAGCAGAAGGAGCACCGGATCGACACCGGGAAGCATCTCGGGAAGTCGGGGGGCTCCGCTGAGCGACTCGCCTTTCGCGGCTCCGAGGGCAAAGAGGGTGCCGGTTAGCCCAAGGGCAAAGAGATTAACCGCGGTTCCCGCAACCACCTGATCGGTCGCGAGGATGATGGTGAAGAAACCTTGAATCAGGCTGAGAGCAATCGCGCACGCAATCGCCGCAAGCATCCCCATCCAAGGCGAGCCCGTCGCCAACCCGACCGAGACCGAAGCATAGGCAGCGAGGAGCATGATTCCTTCGAGGCCGATGTTGAGAACGCCCGACTTCTGCCCGATCGTCTCCCCTGTGGCGGCGAAGGCGAGAGGTGCCGAATATTGGGCGATGAGGAGGAGCGGGATCATTCTTCGGCTCCGACCACCGGCTTGCGGCGGCTCATCCAGGTCACAAATCCGATGTAGGCGAGAACGACCACGCCTTGCACCAGCGGCACCACCGTGTTGCCGATCGGGAGGGTGCGCTTGAGCTCTTCCGACCCCGCAAAGAGGGCACCGAAATAGGTGGCACTGAAGATCGTCGCAATCGGGTTCAGGGCTCCCATCAGGGCCACCGGGATCGCGATGAAGCCCCAATTCTGGCTGAATCCATCGGCGAGCCGACCGGTCAGTCCGGCGTAGTCCACCGCTCCAGCGAGTCCACAGAGACCTCCTGATATCGCCATCGCGCGGATCTGCACGGCATCGGCGGGAATCTTGTTCGCCCGCGCCGCGCTGGGGTTATCGCCAACGATACGGAGTTGGAGTCCGGCCTTCGTGAGATAAAGATAGATCGCGACCCCAATCGCGGAAATCAGGGCAATGACAATCCCGAAATGGAGATCGGTTTGCGCCCCGAACCGCATCAGCATCGCCTCGTTGGGCAAGGTGTCGGTGACAAAGAGCTGCTTTTTGCGCTCCTGCAGCGGGCCACGGAGCAGGTACTCCATGAGTTCCAGGGCGAGAAAGTTCATCAGGATCGTGGAGACCACCACCTGGACGCCGCGTTTCACCTGAAGCCAGGCTGCCAGCGCAGCAACGCTCGCCCCGAAAAGGACGCCGCAGATCAGGATCATCGGGCCGAGTGCGGCGGGGGCGGCTCCGCCAAGGAGCTTGGCGATCATCGCTCCGCCGATTCCTCCGAGAACGTACTGGCCTTCGCCGCCGATGTTGTACATTCCCGCCCGCCAGGCAACGACGACTCCAAGTCCGGCGAGCAACAAGGGGGTCGCGCGAACCAAGGTTCGGCTGATTCCTTGCGCATCCCCGAACGCCCCGAGGAAGATCGTTCGAACCCCAAAGACGGGATCTTGGCCAAATGCGGCAAAGGTCAGAAACAACACCGCGACCAACCCCGCCATGATCGCCAGACCCTGGAGCCCGAGGCGAACCGCCTGCTTCACGCGGGGGCCTCGATGGATCCGAAGTAGTCGGTGCCGAGTTCGCCCCGGCTGATCGCGAGTTGACGTGTGGAAAGCAGGGCCAACTCATCGAGATCGGCGCTGAACAAGACTACGGCAGCTCCAGCCTTGGCGGCGTCTCGGAGGCGTTCGTGGACATCGTTGGCGGCGCGAATATCGAGCCCGCGCGTGGGGTTCACCGCCACGATGAGCTTCGGATTCTGCGAAAGCACTCGCCCGACGATGACTTTCTGCTGGTTTCCCCCGCTCAAACTCGCCACCGGGTCGGTGATCTCGCCGATCTTGACGCGGAAGCGATCCACGATGTCGCTCGCCCATCGCCGCACCTTGCTTCGCATCAGCATCGGGCCGTTTTCGGCATCCTGAGGAACATGGGAAAGGAGCGTGTTCTCCTCAATCGAGAGTCCAAGAGCGAGGCCGTCCTGGTGACGATCTTGGGGGATGTAGCCTGTCGCATCCGGTCGCTGGATGTCGCCTTGCGCCACTTCCCTCACTCCGACCAAGGCTTCGGCAAGCTCGATCTGACCATTTCCATCCACGCCCCCGATCCCAAGAATTTCGCCGGAGGCGACTTGGAATTGGGCTTGCTTCACGGCAAGATTGCCCCGGTCGCCCAGCACATCAATCGACTGGACGTCGAGGAGCGTTTCGCCGCTGGAGGTGGAGACGGCGGCTTCTCGGTGCGGAACTTCGCCGACCATCCAGTGCTCCAGTTGCTCGGCGTTGGTCTCCTCGATCCGGCAGGAGGCCACCCATTTGCCTCGTCGCAGAACGGTCACCCGGTCCGCGATCGCCATGACTTCACTGAGCTTATGGGCAATCAGGATGATCGCGATGTTCTGCTCTTTGAGTTCGCGCAGCACGCGGAAGAGGTCATTTACCTCGCTCGGACTCAGAACCGCAGTGGGTTCGTCGAGGATCAGGACGAGGGCGCGGTCGGCGACACCTTTGAGGATCTCCAGCCGTTGCTGAACACCCACCGGGAGACTGCCCGTGCGTTCGTCGGCATCGACCTTCCAGCCCAGATCAATCGCCCGAGAGAGCGCGTTTTTCGAGAGCGCTTTGGTATCGAGAGTCTGCCACAAGCCGCGCATTCCGCTGAGAGCCAGATTTTCCTCGACGGTGAAGTTCGGCACGAGCATGAAGTGCTGGTGCACCATCTGGATGCCATCGTCGCGGGCCTGAAAGGGGCGGCCAATCGGCGCAGGGCCGCCGTTCAGTGTGACGGTACCGGAGTCAGGCACGACAAACCCGGCGAGGATCCCCATGAGAGTGGACTTCCCTGCTCCGTTCTCACCCAGAACGGCGTGGACTTCGCCCGGATAGAAATCGGCAGACACATCCTGCAAAGCCGCGACGGAGCGATACCGCTTCGTCACGGACTTCACAGACAGAATCGGCTCCGGAGGCACCGTCATCTTGGGATCCTCTCGGGCGGGTGCAGGACGGGTTAGAACTCGTCCTTCGGGACGACAAGCTCACCCGCGAGGATGCGATCCGCCGCGCCATCGACAAATGCCTGGGCTTCCGCCGTCACCGCGGCTCCGGCCTTGGGATTCTTCACGAACTCGACCGCGCCCTCCACCATGCCGACCAGCCGGATTCCACCAACATACTTGCCTTCCTTGATCTCCTTGGCGAGAGAGACAAAGGGGGCTTCCGCGTTGATCACCGCACTCGCGATGACCTGCGGGCTCATGTCGTTTTGGTTCTCGTTCGCACCGAAGCAGTAGACCTTCTTCTCTTCGCAAGCCCCGAAGAACCCCGGAGCGGCATTGTTGGTTTGGTGGATGAGGAAGTCTGCGCCTTCGGCAATGGCTTGGAGCGTGGCTTGCTTCGCGGCGGCGACATCATCGTTCTTACCGGTGAACTTTTCGATCACCACGACATCGGGCTTGGCCGCCTTAGCCCCGGCGGCGAAAGCCTTGAAGGTTGATCGAATTGACGGGACATCCGGGCCGCCAATCATGGCGACCTTTCCGGTGGTGGTGAGGCGCCCCGCCATCATTCCCGCGAGATAGAACGCCTGCTCCATGTAGAAGCGGAAGGCACCTGCGTTCGGGCCGAACTCTCCGCCAGAGCTTGTGACGAATGTGGTGTTGGGGAACTCTTTCGCCATGGCAACAGCGGGAGCGTTGTATTCAAAACCGTGTCCGAGAACCAGGTGGAAGCCGTCCTGGGCGTAGCTGCGAAGGTCATCGTTGGTGCTCGCATCGGTGGCCACCTTGTTGGCCACTTCGGCGCCCAATTCCTTCTCAATCGCTTTGAGTCCTCGGTAGGCGATGGCACTCCAGCCGCTATCGTTCACGTTGCCCGGCGTCAACAGGGCGACCTTCAAGGTGCCCTCAATCGGCTTGCCTCCACCCACATTGGGTTCGACCTTGACTTCTTTGCCCTCGGGGGCTCCGCCAGTGCATCCAACGAGCACCATCAGACAGAGAATTGCCCACATCCACACACGCATCATGAGTGCATTCTACGCGCGGATCGGGGGTTGATCGGCAAGGGGCGGGCCGCGTTCGCGAAAAATATGCCTTAGATCAGTGAGGGAGCCGCTGTCCCGAGCGCGCCGGGCCCCCAGCGGTAGGATGATCGAAATGTCATCGCATGTCGGATCAGAGCAGGAGGCTGCCCTCCCCCTCGTTCCGCGCGATGTCACCAAGGTCTACTGGCCGCTCGCCCTTAGCTGGGTGTTCATGGCGCTGGAAGGCCAGATTGCGATGTGGCTCGTCGGGATCATGCCCGGCACCAAGATCAGCCAGGCCGGGCTCCTGATTGTGATGAGCCTGGCGATCTTCATCGAGAGCCCGGTCATCGACCTGCTCTCGACCAGCACCACCCTGGGGACGAATCAGAAGTCGTATCGCTCCCTGCGCAAGTTCGCCCTGATCCTGATGGCGTGGGTTACGTTCGCCCATTGCGCGGTGATGTTCACGCCGATGTATCCCTTGGTGTCTCAACAGATCTTAGGGGCTTCTCCCGAAGTCGCTGGATCGGCTTGGTATGCACTGGCTTTGATGCCCTTCTGGAGCGCGTGCGTGGGATGGCGCAGGTTCCTGCAAGGGATCATGATCCGGGCGGGGGTCACGAGACCAATCAGCTGGGGGACACTGGTGCGGATCATCGCGATGATCGGGGTGGGATATCCCCTGGTTTTTGCCAAAATGCACCCTCTGGCGGTGATCGGGATTGCCATGTCGGCGGCGGTGTTTGCGGAGGCGGTCTATGTCCATATCGTCTCAAGACCTGTGGTTCGGGGCCTGCCCGAAGGCCATGAAAGTGCCGAGCCGCCCCTCTCTGGGTTGTTTAAGTTTCACCTTCCTCTCACTGCGGCAACGATGCTGATGCTCACGGCTCCGCTTTTTGTCAGCCGAGGATTGACGAGTTCCTCGACGCCCGTGCTGGATATGGCGGCCTGGCAAACGGCTTCCACCGTCATCTGGCTGTTCCGAACCATCACTTTTGCCCTCCCGGAGGCACTCATCTCGGTTCATCGCCGGGGCAGCGAGCCGGTGTTGTTCCGCTATTGTCTGCTCGTCGGCGGAAGTCTGACGGTGCTGATGCTTGCGTTCCACTTCACCAAGCTCGACCTGGCCACATTCCTTGGGCTCTTTCGGTCGGATGCCGATGTTGCGGAGCGCGCGGCTCTGGCTCTGTTGGTTTGTGCTGCCTTGCCGGCGCTGAACTCGGCGATGTCTTACTACCGCGCGATGCTCACCAAAGAACATGTGACCTCGGCCCGATTGCTCGCGATTGGCACGTCGCTGATCTCGCTGCTGGGCGCGCTTGCGCTGGGTTCCGCGCTAAGAATGCCGGGAGTTGTCGTGGCGGCCTTCGCCCTCACAGTGGCCCATGTCGTCGAGATGTTCACCCTCGCTCTCGCGTGGAAATCCGTTCGGGCAAATCGCCCAGTTCTGGGGTCCTGACCAGGGCTTGGTCCAGGTATACACGGCACTCCGATGCTTCGTGCTTTTGGTGTTTTTCTCGTAGGTGGTGTTCTCGCTTCAGGCGTCTTGGCTCAGTCAGGACGGAGCGACGGCTTTGCCCTCTTTGCCGATCGACACCCGACCGAAGCCGAAGCCGCGAAGAACTACACCGCCGCCAAGCACGAGCCCCGTGTCGGGTGCTACGTCGGAGCATTTTTGGATCTGGATAGCTCTCTCAAGGAGACCTTCCGAGATTCGACGGGCAAGGTGCGCCGCCTCCCTCTGCCGTTCGAGCAGATCGTGGGCAAGCAGCACGCGACTTACTTTTATTACATGGGTTATGGCAGTCGATTGGCGACCGACTGGATCACCCAACTCGGCAACGAAGGCCGGATTGTCCATGTCGCTCTCGAGCCGAACAACGGGCTCGACAAGGTCAAAGATGACGAGTATCTGACGAACATGGCCAAGGGCATGGGCGAGACGCGCGTGCCGATTTTCCTGCGGTTCGCCAGCGAGATGAACGGCCCTTGGGTGAAGTACCACGGGGATCCGAAGCTCTATATCGAGAAGTTCCGACTCGTGGCGAACAAGATGCGCGAGTACGCGCCGAACGTCGCCATGGTCTGGTGCCCCTATGCCACCCCGACCCGGCTCATCCCGAGCTACTATCCCGGCGATGCTTATGTCGATTGGGTTGGCGTGAACATCTACTCGGTGACTTACTACGATCAAGATTGGAAGAAGCCGGCTAAGCAGGTTCATCCCACCGAGAAACTGGACTACGTGTACGACCGATACTCGGCGAAGAAGCCGATCATGATCGGAGAATATGGCGCGGCCCACTGGAGCGCTTTGGAGAGCAAATCGACCACCGATTTCGCCATGCGCGCGATCCAGGCGATGTATCAGGCTTTGCCCCGGGCTTACCCCCGGGTGAAGTGCATCAATTACTTCAACACCAACAACATGGAGCTGGAGCATCGCAAGAACAACAACTACGCGGTGACTCAGAATCCCCAGGTGCTGGATCTCTACCGCTCGATCATCCGGCAGAACTACTTCCTGAGCCAAGCGGTGGATCGTCGGGGCTTTGCTGTGGATCAAGTGGCGGCTCAACCCGTTTCGGGCGCGAATTTGACCTTCCAAGACTTGGTTCCGGTCACTCCGCTTCCGGTTCGGCAGAAGCAGGCTATGTCGGGTACGACGAGGCTCTCTGGCTGGATTCGCGACCACAGCGGCGCGACTTCGATGCGGTTCATCCTCAACGGGCGCACGATCCATCTGGGCAAGACGAAACAGGCGTGGGAGTTCAACTGGGACACCACGAGTGTTGCGAACGGCGTGCATAAGCTGGAACTCTGGGCGGAGCGGAATGGTCGCGCTATCGCGAAGTATCCGATCACCGTCACGGTTCAGAACTGAGGTTGTCGCCAAATTTCCGGTTCCCCGGAGGCCCGCGTGGGGGTGACCGGCATCTGCCAAACTCCTAGCCTATGGCGAAGGGACTAGGCGTCACCAGCAGAGACGAAAACTACGCAGAGTGGTACAACGATCTCGTTAAAAAGGCCGACCTCGCGGACAACTCGGTTGTCCGCGGGTGCATGGTGATAAAGCCGCACGGCTATGCAATTTGGGAGAACATGCGCGATGCACTCGACGGCATGTTCAAGGCCACGGGGCACGTGAATGCCTACTTCCCACTGCTGATCCCAAAGTCATTTTTGAGCAAAGAAGCCGAGCACGTTGATGGCTTTGCCAAGGAGTGCGCGATTGTCACGCACCACCGATTGATGAACGATCCCAACGGGACGGGCGTCGTCGTGGATCCCTCGGCGAAGCTGGAAGAAGAGCTGATCATCCGCCCGACCAGCGAGACGATTATTTGGCATAGTTACAAGAATTGGATTCAAAGCTACCGTGATCTGCCGCTGCTCATCAACCAATGGGCAAACGTGATGCGCTGGGAACTGCGCCCGCGACTCTTCCTGCGAACCGCAGAGTTTCTGTGGCAAGAAGGCCACACGGCTCACGCGACGTTTGACGAAGCCGAGGTCGAGGCGCGCACGATTTTGAACGTCTACAAAACATTCTGCGAGGACTTCATGGCGGTTCCGGTGGTCGACGGCGTCAAGAGCGAGGGCGAGAAGTTCCCCGGCGCGGAGCACACTTACACCATCGAGGCGATGACGCAGGATTATCGCGCGATTCAGGCAGGTACAAGCCACCATCTTGGACAAAACTTTGCCAAGGCGTTTGATGTCACCTTCACCAACGCGGAGGGCAAGCTGGAGCACGTGTACGCGACCTCCTGGGGCGTGAGCACGCGCTTGGTCGGTGCGCTGATCATGGTGCACAGCGATGACAATGGACTGGTTTGCCCGCCCCGACTTGCACCGATTCAGGTAGTCATCGTGCCGATCGGCCGAGGAGAGGATCGGGAGGCGGTTCTGAAGGCGGCGGACAAGCTCGGCGACGAGATCAAAGCCTTGAGCTACGGGGATCGTCCGATCCGCGTGAAAATTGACGACCGCGAGAAGGAGTCGCCCGGGTTCAAGTTCAACCACTGGGAGATGCGCGGGGTCAATCTTCGCATCGAGCTCGGCCCGCGCGATCTGGCCGAGGGCAAGGCCGTGCTGGCTCAGCGCCACATTGGCGAAAAGGAGACCGTGGATCTCGGGGGATTGGCCCTCAAGATTCCTGGTCTTCTCGCCCAGCAGCATAGCGATCTGCTTGCCCGAGCGAAGGCGATGCGCGAGGCTCAGACTCGCCGCGTGGACACCTGGGATGAGTTCAAGGCTCTGTGCGAAAAGGATGGCGGAGTTGGGTTTATCGTCGCCCACTGGGATGGCACTCAGGAGACGGAGGATGCGATCAACGAGGCCACGAAGTGCACGATTCGCTGCATTCCTCTCGAAGCGCTGGATCCCGGCGATCTGGAGCCGGGCGTCTGCGTTTACTCAGGTAAGCCGAGTTCACGCCGCGTGATCTTCGCCCGGGCTTATTGACCTCGGGAACAGTTCCTGCGCTCGTGCAGTTGATCCGAGCAGAGGCTTCCTCGCCATCAAGGCGATGGTGAGGGAGCTTCTCGGAGAGCCGATTTTGCGTAAATCAAAGTCCGAACCCCTCACGCCTTGGTATCACGAGGACGACCTGTCCCCGGTTCCCTTCAACACCGCGCCATTCCGATGGGCGGCGGTTGCTCTCTATCTGATGGTTTTCGCGGTGATGGCGGCGGTTTCGCCCATGTTTGCTGGCGCGCCATTGATCGGATACGGGGTCTTCACGCTCTTTGCCGTTGCCCTCTATTGGAGTACGGAGAAGGGGTACCGCGATGTGACCCTGCTTTGGGCATGCGGAATCTGGGTATTCGCCATCATGATGTTCTTGCCCATGTGGCTGGACTGGACGCGAAGGATCACAGCGGGACGGGGTTCTCTCTTCCAAGAGACTCTGATCCCGCATACCCACGCCATGATGCTCCTCGCTCTCGCCTATGCCGTGGTCGGAGTGGGCATCGTGCGATGCAACCGCTGGTATCACGCCCTGGCTCATCTGTGTGCGCTTTTCTGCCTCTTTTGTCTCTGGGCACTCGCTCAGATGGTCATCAGAAACACCTGGCTCTGAGAGAAAGTGACAATTTTGCCGGTTTCGGTTGCAGCGGAAATCAGCCGGCGCATTTGTTCCGGAAATCCGCTATAGTAGAGGCGTCCACCTCCGTTGGGAGGTGATTTTTCGAGTGGAGCAAAAATGAATAAATCACTGATCATCGCTTTGGCGATCTGTGCCGCCTCCGTGGCACAAGCCCAGTTCATCGCCTCAACCGACAATTCTCGGTATGCCCTCACCGTGACTCGCTACGGCTCGCTTGCGGATGCCCAAGCACAGACCAACGCGATTGGCGGCCCGGCAACGGTCGTTGATGCCGCGACCAACGATCTTCGGGATCTCTCCGTGTACTTCACCGATGGGGTCGGCGGGCAAGACTACTCCGTCTTCCTGACCGCTTGGTACTACACCACCGAGGCGAACACCAACGCGCTCCCCAAGGATGATCCCTCGGGAGACCGCTACTACAGCGGCTGGGGCAACCCGAACAACAACTTCAACGGATTCGTGCAAATGTACGATGACGTCTCCGCGACGCGGAGCTCCGCGTCGGGCACCTGGTCGGTGCTCAACGCAGGTGTCGCTGACGGGAGCACGTTCAGCCTCTCCGCCTCGGGAGCCAATGCAACCTACGCCAACGCCTTCTCTCGCCTGTGGCCGCAGAATGCTCTCGGCGGGGACGACGGAACGTTCCACACGTGGAACCTCAACCTGACCGCCACCGGTCTGACCGCCAACTGGAACGGAACGCTCGGCATGTACGAATCGCTTGACGAAGCGACCACCGTCACGGGATCCTTCACCGGGATCTTTGAGAACCAGGGCAACGTTCCCGGCAACAACGGATTCTACGTTTACTCGGGTGTCATCCAAGGTGGAAGCTGGGCGGGTGCTCAGGGGAATGCTGCGCTCAATGGCGACTTTGTGAACTCACAGTTCGCTGCGGTTCCCGAGCCAGCCACGATGACCCTTCTCGCTCTTGCCGCGCTTAAGCGACGAAAGCGAAAGAACGCGTAAGAAACGCTAAGGTTCAAACACAGCAACGGCCTGGAGTTCTGCCGCACTCCAGGCCGTATAGCTGAATCTCGCCCCCTGAGGAGTTTACGATTCGCCTTGCGTGTGCCCAAAGAAGGGCTCGAAGGGGATCAGACCCAGACGCGTTGCCGCGCGCAGAGCTTGAACCCGGTTGTTCACTTGCAACTTCTGATAGATGTTTGCAAGATGAAAGTCTACAGTTCGCTTCGAGACCACCATCCGGTCTGCAGCCTCTTGACTGCTATGACCTTGAGCGATCAGACTCAGCACTTTGACCTCCGTCGGAGTCAGTCGGACTCCTCGTGGAGATTCACTCGATCTAGATGTTCCAGGCATTGCCATTAACCCATTCCTCGCGTTTCTTGATTTGCCGCCTGTGTTTCTTCTTCCACACCGACGTGGGTTTTTGAGATGCCCAGTGAATTTTTCTGTTCAGTCCCAAAAATCACGGCTTTCACCACCTGAATCTCGGGATCTGATGGCCTTAACAATGGCGACCGGCCCGATGAGTGTTTGACGCCATCCGCGCCAAAAGGTTCGCTCCCCACAGTAAGTTTACGGGGGAATTGCCGTGCGGTGGGGCACGACCTATGCCGAATCTCTCGTGGAGTTACCAGGGTCAAGCGAAGATCAAGGCGGAATACTCCCCTTGGCACGCCTTGGATCCCCGCTGCCGCCCGGATCCAGCGTGCCTTTTCCTTTTCCCGGCACCTTCGCTGAGCTTTGAGTTATGCTTAAACCATGTCTCACGACGCCGAAGTCGCTGCCGTCCAAGCCTGGATTGAAGAGCACCACGACGACCTGCTTCGCGACACCCGCGCGATGCTGCAAATCCCCTCTCTCGAGGAAGATGCCCTGCCGAATGCTCCGTTTGGGCAAGCCAATCGCGATGCGCTTGACTTGATGCTCAAGTGGGCGGATGAGTCGGGGATGACCACGACAGATCTGGAAGGCTTCTGCGGATTTGCCGAGTTCGGCTCCGGCCCGGCGATGGTGATGAGCCTCGGACACCTCGACGTCGTGCCGGTTGGTCCGGGTTGGAAGCACGAACCCTTTGGCGCGGAAGTCGATGGCGGCTACATCTACGCCCGAGGCGCAAGCGATGACAAAGGCCCGACCATGGCGTTCTTCTACGCCGCCCGCGCGGTGCAAGCCGTTTTGGGTGATCCGGGCGTGAGGGTTCGAAGCGTGTTTGGCTGCAACGAGGAGAGCGGATTCAAGTGCGTCGAGCGGTACATGCAAACCGAGGAATCGCCGACGATTGGCGTGGCTCCCGATGCCGGCTGGCCGTGTATCCACGGTGAGAAAGGCATTGCCGACTTCGTGATCGAACGTCCGATGCCCCACGGAGCAATCACTTTGCTCAGCATGGAGGGCGGTCAGAGACCGAACATCGTGATTGACTCCTGCCGAGCCGTCTGCGCGATTGACCCCGCCTACCGCGCGACCATGGAGGGCTTCATTGCCGACTCATGGGATCGCAATCTGAGCTTTAGCTGGGAAGGCGATCATCTCACCATCGAAGCGGTGGGCAAGGCCGCGCATGGCAGCTACCCGTTCGGCGGCGACAACGCGGCGATTCGCATCTTCCGCTTCCTCAAGGAAGCAGCTCCGCTGGAGCAGGAGCATGATCTGGATTCGCTCCACGAGGTGACTCACATCGGCGGGAACGGCATTGGTATCGCGGGGAGCGACGAGGCGAGCGGGGCTCTGACCTGCAACCTGGGTATTGTCCGCACGACCGAGGATGATCGACTCCAGCTCACCCTGAATGTTCGCTATCCCGTGACTTGGGATGGCGATGAGCTCAAGGCGAAGGTTGAAGCGAAGCTCCTGACCCTGCCAGATCGGTACTGGCTGGAGCATTTCCGCGACAGCAAACCTCTCTACTTCCCTCTCGATCACCCCTTGGTGAAGACGATCTGCGAAGTCCACCATGCCGAAACCGGGGAGACGAAGGCTCCCGGAACGATGGGCGGAGGCACTTATGCTCGCGCCGTGCCGAACTGTGTCGCTATAGGAACCGGATGGGCGGGCGACGGCCCGGCTCACGAAACCGATGAGCGGATGAAGATCGACCACCTCTTCAAGATGGCGCGGATCTACGGGCATCTGCTCGTCAAGATGTGCCGCGTCGCGAAGACGATGGTGTGAGTGGCGAAACCATAAGAGAATTCTGACGGCGGCGGGGTGAACTCTCCGCCCGGGAATCAGTTATGATCCTTAACGTTTCGTTCTGCGGTCACTGACGATGTATCACAAGCTCCGGTCGGTTCACAAATGGGTGGGGTTGTTTGCCTGCCTGTTCCTGATGGTCATTTCGGCTTCGGGGTTCTTTTTGGCGATCAAGGGCAAGGTCGATTGGATGCGCCCCAAAACCCAGACCGGGGGCGAGCTCTCTTCGCCGGATGAGATCGTGAGCATTGCGAGCGTCTATTCCTCTGCGTTCGGAGCGGGGATTCCTGACCTGAAAGAGCCGGGCGACATTGATCGCCTGGAATATCACGCGGAAGACAACATTTTTAAGGTGCTGAGCAAAGACGGCTACCACGAGGTGCAGGTCGATGGCAAAACCGGCGAAGTTCTCAGCACCGGCATCCGCAACGACCAGCTGACGGAAGATATCCACGACCTCTCCTTCTTCGCGAAGTTCTGGCACGAGTGGGGGTTGCCGCTTGTCGGAGTGGGGCTCTTCCTGCTCAGCGTCAGCGGCGTCATCATGTTCTTCGTCCCGGTCTTTCGGCGGTGGAAGCATAAGCGGAAGACGGCTCGAACCTAGTCCCTCAGGTTCAAGCCCGGTACCATCTGCCGCATGGCCCTGAAGGACGTACCCGTCGGCAAAAATGCGCCGGAAGAAGTGAATGTGATCATTGAGATCCCAAAATATTCTTCCAACAAGTACGAGTACGACCCCGAAACCGACACGATCATGCTCGATCGTGTGCTCTATTCCCCGCTGTTTTATCCCTGGGATTACGGGTTCATCCCCAACACCACCTACCTCGATGGAGACCCGGTCGACGTGCTGGTTCTGATTGCCCACCCCACCTATCCGGGCATTGTGGTGGAAGCCAAGCCGATTGGTGTCCTGGAGATGGTCGATGGCGGGCTCCCCGATGAGAAGCTCCTCTGCGTGGCGAGCAAGGATCCTCGGTTCGGCAACCGCGATTCGCTCGCCGCGATTCACCAGCACACTCTGGATGAAATTGTCCACTTCTTTGAGGTGTACAAGCAGCTGGAGCACAAGAACGTCGAGATCAAAGGCTGGCAACCTCGCGAAGCCGCCTACGAAATCATCCGCAAGTTCCGCAACGATCAACCGGCGTAACCGCGTGGGTCTGACATAAACTCAGGAACGTCTGGCCAGGCCCAGACGTCCAGAGTCTGTATGATTGGTGCGATGCTCGTAGCCTCTGCTTTGTCCGCTGGTATCCATGCCCCTGTGGCATCGCCCGAAGTTCGGGGGACGTGGATGACAACCACGGCAAACAACGCGATTTCCTCCCCCAAGCGCACGGCCGCGAGCATGAAGCGGCTGCGGGAGATGGGCCTCAACACTGTGTATGTTGAGGTGTGGAAAGATGGCTATACCGAGTTCCCTTCTCAGGTGATGGAGAAAGCGATTGGGGTACCTTTCCGTGTCAATCCTTCGCCAGGCGAGGTGGTTCAGCGTGATCTGCTCGAAGAAACGATGATCGAGGCGCATCGGAACCAATTAGTCTATGTTGCGTGGTTTGAATATGGATTTATGGCGGCCAGTGCGGGGACTCAGAACAAGCTCCGGGCGCGAAAAGATTGGCTGAGTCTGGACAAAGATGGCAACGAAGTGGCGAAGAACGGCTTCGTCTGGCTGAATCCTCTGCACCCGGATGCGCAGGATCTCCTGATCGGTATTGTGAAAGAAGCGATCCAGAAGTATGACTTAGACGGCATCCAACTCGACGACCGGATCGTGTGGCCGTATATCGACATGGGGTACGACGACTACACCCGCAAGCTCTACGCCAAGGAGAACAACGGGGCGCAGGTGCCGGATGACCCGCGGGAGCCGCACTGGGTGGCGTGGCGACAGAAGAAGGTGGAGGAGTTCAGCAAGCGGTTTGTGCGCGAAATGAGAGAGGCAGGCGGCAAAGACCTGATCATATCCGTCTCGCCGGGGCCGCATCCGTGGGCACTGCAGAACTATCTCATCGACTGGCCGGCGTGGAGTCGCTGGACGGATAATCCGACGTGGGATGAGTATATTCCGCAGGTTTATCGGATGAACTATGCGGCATTCGACCGCGATTTCCGGCAGCAAGTTGGCCACATGGGGGATCGAAACAAGGATTTAATTGCCGGGATTCGGCTGGTGGGCGATGGCCCGGATTCGCCGCGTGAGGATGTGGCGAAGCACGCCGCTCTGACCCGAGAAACCAAGAGCATGGGTCACTGTTGGTGGTTCAGTCGGGGGGTTTTGGACGTGTTTTCGCAGGAAATCGCTGACTTTTACAACGTTCCCAAGTACGGCCAAGCCCCGCATCCTCGGTTCGGCCCCGGCTGGCGTCCGGCTCCGATTGTGCTCGAAAAGGCACAAGGCGGAGAGTGGTCCGCGCATGTTCCGGCAGGTTCGTATCGGCTGATTGCGAAGTTTGGTCAGTCGTGGCGGACGATGACGACAGTGAAGCAAGCCAAGTCAGGAACGCTTTCCGTGCGCATGCCGGACGCTACTCAAGTTGAGTTGCTCGTGAAGCGGCGATAGCGCCATCAAGAGTCTGAAGCGTCACATTGCTCGCCCGGAGATAGGTGGTTGACCGGAGAGCGGGATTCGATGAGACGGCCCGGGCGCTGACGATGGAGCCAAGCTGAGGCACGAACCAGCTCTCGTAAGTCACCTCTTGCGGCGTCATGCCAAAGACAAGAGCCTCGATCTGCGCTGCAGTCGTGTCCAAGGTCTCTTTCCGGAGATACTTGGTGGGGATGCGGCTCTGCGGCGACGCGACGAAATTGGGTGATCCGCCGCCCCAGAGCTCGGTCACGCGATCCCACCTCCCGGGGAAAATGAGCGCGGGTTCTTTATGCGTGGTCCAGCTTTCCCATTCGCCGAAGGGCCGCATAAGGTCTCCCGTTTCGACCCGCCCCCGGTGCCGAATCGCGTATACATCGCCTGTTTGGGCGGACTGAAAGAACTCAGCTTCGACGACTGGCTCTAGTCTCAGGAGTCCTGAAGGGGTTGGCCAATCAATCCGTTGCGAGGCCAGAAAGGTGAGTGACTCACTGGTTCTTCGGATGAGCCGGAGGGTTACTTTTTCGTTCAGTTTTTGGCCCGTCGAATCTGTTGTCTGGAACTCCCATTCATCTCCATCTTGATATCGCCGATGAAGGATTTCTTTCTGAGGGATCGACACGCGCGGAGGATTCGTCGCGAGCGTTGCCGCCTGGATCACAATCGCCGACCAGAACATGAGTTGAATCTACCAGCTTAGGGATTCAACAATCACTCTGTCTCTAGACGGCATCAATAGAGAGAAACTCCGCTGGGAAGCCGTTGACTCCGACCGGAGTGGCGGGTTCGAAGCAGTTGGGGACGCTGTCGTTCCAGACGCCCGCGCTGCCCTCGGTGATGACAAAGGACTCGTCCCCGACAATCACGCGCACCGAGCCGCGGAGGGTGTAGATCATCACTTCCCCCGGGGTCTGGTTGACTTCGGTGCGGCGATAAAGCTCGACCAGCCCGGCGCTGAGCATGCCTTCGGGCATCCGGAGCTGGAACGATCGGTAGAACCGTGAGACCAAGCCGCTCCGACCCAGCCGCAGGCGTTCTTTGGGATCCTGGATTGCGGGGGTGGTCTCGGCGGTTTGGCTTTCGATGTTAGGCTTCACCATGTACCAGAGCGAGGTCGCGGGGGTGTGGAGAGCGTAGTTCTTCCCGTACTCCACCGCGAGGGGTCGATTCAACGGATTGATCGGGGTCATGCCGAAGTAGCTGAAGACCTTTTCGCGTACCGACTGGCGCACATCTTCCCCTTTCTCCATTTTCAGCAGGGTGTTTTTGTCGATCCCGATGGCCGCGCTTGCATCGCGCAGCGAGAGCCCCCGGCGCTCTCGGAGCGTGCGGATTCGGAGACCAAAAATCACGAGTCGGACATCGAGTCCGTGGGCCAGCGCGTACTCAGTGAGATTCATTTTCAGACAATTTTGAACTTATGTATGGTCGTATCTGCACGGTAGAAATGTCATTTTCACACAAACGAATCTCTCTGTCTGATTTAGGGCATTTTTGGGCAGACGATTCGGGGATTGATTCCATACAATCAGCGACATGAATCCGAGAGCATCTTCCCGCCATGGGTTTACGTTGATCGAACTCCTTGTCGTGATCGCCATCATTGCGATCCTTGCCGCCATCCTCTTCCCTGTTTTTGCCCAAGCGAAAGCTGCGGCCAAGAGCACGCAGAGTCTGAGCAACATCAAAAATCTGACGACGGCGACCTTGATCTATTCGACCGACTACGACGACATGTTCATGGTCGGAGCGACGTGGGGGCTTGGTGCAGGTGACGGAGTGATCTACGACGGTACCGGCCCGCAACGGTACAAGACATGGTCCTACCTTCTCCAACCCTATATCAAGAACGCAGACATCTTCTTTGATCCTCAAGCACCCGCAAAGGGACGTATCCAGGGCCTCAACGCGATTGAGTACGCGAGCATGCGCACCCACTACGGATACAACCAGATCAATCTGGCCTACTACAGTGGATCGGCTACGCCTCGGCATCAGGCGAACACCTGGTATCCCGTTTCCGCCACAGCTCCGGCAAACTCAAGCGAGACCGTGCTCTTTGCTCCGGTCGCTGATATCAGGGAGAGGCTCGCCTTTGATTACTTCAATGGCGATACGATTCAGGCTTTCTCGGTCTGGGGTATTGCGAACCAGAATCAATACGTCGGGCCTGTTCTTGAGACCAGTGCATTTCCTCCCTTCTGCGACTACGATATTGAGATGTGGAACTGCTTCGATTGGAACTATTGGGGACCAATCAATATGAACACCGAGCGAGAGGAGGCAGGATTCTACACCGGCGCGGTCACCCTTCGGCGTAATCGACAAGCAATCACCGCATTTACCGATGGACACGTGAAGTCGCTGAACTACGCGCGTCTTGCTGGTGGCACCGACTTCGTCATTAAGGAAAACATCTTTGAGGATTACGTTGTGGTTACGGATAAGTCGAAGTACCTTTGGGATATCGAATAAGCATGCGACACACCCTCCTCTTCCTTATGATGTTCATTGCAGCAACCTCATGCATCATGGGAGGTTGCAATGAGCATGAGAAAGTGCCAGTGAGCAAAGAGATCATGGAAAAGCGGCAACGGTTGATGCCCGACGGCAAGATTCCCGATCCTCGAACCGCACGCCAAAAACTGAAGGGAGACCAATAGACTTCTCTCTCACAAAGGGTCTCCGACACTCAGGTACGCACACCTACGGAGGCCCTTCACTCCCCTCGCCGACCGACGGCGGGGGGTTTTTTGCTTCCGTCGAACCAGTAGAGAGGGCCATCGAACTCCAGTGTGAGCGACTCGTCGAATCCGGAAAGAGTGAGGGTCGGGGCGAAAGGCGTTTGAATGTAGGCAAGACGCACGGCAAGGCGATCTTCCCCCGTCCAGGTGGCAAAGATTCGGGCGGGAGAATGACGCCCGGTTCGGCGATCCTCGAAATCGAGCGACCAGAACACGATGCTCTGGGATTCTGACCAGACGTCGAGCGGCGCGGTGAATCGGTGAGAAGCGTCGGTGTCGTCGATGCTGAAGTGGATTGTGTTGCCCTCGCGCCAGAGCTTCACTCGGGTGATTTCGAGCGCGTTCTTGCCGTCAAAGATGTAAGTTTGAGGCTCAGAGCTGATCTTTCCGGGCGTATTCGGTCGAGCGAGAGGGACGGGGAGCTCCAGGGTGGCGAGTTGCTTCGTGAGAGCCTTGTGGGCTTCGGGATCCTCGGGCAGGGGTTCGGGGTGGAGTTCCGCGAGAAGGTGCTCCCAGAGGAGCACCAGCACCTTTTGCATGTCGCCGCAATCGCTGGTGATGGAGACCACGAGCTGGCTCACAGGATGGATGACGAGGAATTGGCCGTAGGCTCCGTCGCCGCGATAGGCGCCGTGGCGACACATCCAGAACTGGAATCCGTAGCCTTGCGCCCATTCGCTGACAAGATCGTCGCCATTGCTGACTTGCTTGCTCGTGGCTTGGTCGATGAGGTCGGCGCGGAGGAGTTGCTCGTCGTTCCATTTGCCGCGTTGGAGCAAGAACTGCCCGAAGGTGTTGATCTCGCGTGTGGTGATGCGAAGCCCGAATCCACCAACGGTCACGCCTTCCTTCGACTTGCTCCATCGGGAGCCATTGATGCCCAACGGCGTGAAGAGTCGGGGCTGGAGGAAGGGGACGAGGTCGAGTCCGCTGACCTGCTTGACGACCAGCGAGAGCATGTAAGTGGCGGAAGTATTGTAAAGAAAGTGGGTTCCTGGCTCGAACTCGATCGGGTGGCCGAAGAAGACCTCGGCGTAGTCTTTGTCCAGGCTCCAGATGTCGGGTTCGGTTTTGTGTCCGGTCGCCATAGCCAGGAGATCGCGGACTCGGAGCTTTTTGAGATTCTCCGAGGGGTTTTCCGGCGCGCGGGATTTGAGGACTTCGATGACGCGGCTCTCCAGGCTCACGAGACCTTCTTGCACGGCAAACAGCACAGCCACCGAGGTGAAGCTCTTGCTGAGGGAGAAGAGCATGTGGGGCTCCTCGGCGGAATAGGGGTCGTAGTAGCCTTCGGCGATGGTGACGCCGCGCCGGGCAATGAGGAGACTGTGGATGTTCGGAGTGTGCTTGGCAAAGGCCTCGATGAGGTCGATCACCGCCTGGCTCGGCAGTCCCTGTGATTCCGGCGTTCCGTGTTGCATGTGATTCAAGTATAGAAGGTTGCGCCGAATGGCTTCTCGGTTAGAATCAGGCATGGCTCACACACTCCGCGAACTCTTGACGGGACGTCTCGCGACCGTTCGACTGGATCTGGACGAGGCACTGGATCACGCGGAAGGGATTGATCTCGAGTGGGCTCCTGCGGAGGGGATGAGGACTCTGGGGGGACAGATTTTGGAGATCGCGGCGACGGAGGATCAGTTCCTGCAGAACCTCCGCACGGGATCCACCGAACCCTATGCAGAGACAGAAGCGCGGTTGCAACGGGCGAATTTGGCAGAGTATCGCCAGGTGCTGCGCGAGGTTCGAGAGGCGACGCTGGAGTACCTAAACAGCAGTTCGGAAGAGGATCTGGAAGCGGAGATGGCGATCCCCGAGGGCTGGTGGGAAGGGCTGGGGTTGCCGAGCGTGCCGCGGGCGGAAATCGTGCGATCGCTCGCCGCGCACGAGTGGTATCACACTGGGCAGATTGTGAGCTACTTGTGGTTTGCCGGGCGGAATCCTTACGAGTGGGATTGATTCCGCCCGGGCGGGCAGCGGTTATTTCTTCTCGCTGGTGTTGCCGTACGCCATGTTGATTTCCACGGGTTCGCCGGCTTTCTTTTGCATCAATGTGATGGCAACCTTGGAGCCATCTTCGTTTTCCTGGACGCCGAGGATGGTGACCTGGCCTTCGAATTCGATCTTGTCGAACTTCATGCCCTTCATCTTTTCCTTGTAGAAGCCCTCGATTTTGTCGATCGGGTCGGTGGACATCAGCACGGCCATGGCGTTGCTCTCGGTGTCGCTCGACATCTTGAACGAGCGCTCGCTCTTGTAGTCCGCTCCGGGATAGAAGGGGGCGTGGATATCGGCTTCGGTGACGGTGATGTTGCCGCCGGCCTCCATCTTGGCATCGCCGGATTCGATCTTGACCGAGCCATCGCTCTGGGTCTCCACCGAGCCCTTGGTGCCATCTTCCAGGGTGACGGTTTGCTTGTTAGAGGCGGGGTTCCCGCACCCGACGAGGAGCAGCGTGAGAATCAATGCAAGTGAAGTGAGTGACTTCATGGGGATAGGATATCAGGAAAAGCGGCTCAGAATTCGCGGAGGATTCACGGCGCTCTGCGCCGAGTTTGTTTGGGTATCGAAGCTCTTGAGGCCGCCGTGGTACGCCGTCTTCACCCCCGCCCGGTTCTCACCCGAAGGAGTAAAGCTCGCCGAACCATCGCTCAGAGCCGGCGAAGTCACCCCGATCCCCACCCGCTTAAACGTCCGAGACCCCGTCGAATCCGTCATCCCCACACGGGTATCCAGACCATTGTAAGTCATCGAATTCGTCGTCATGCCAGGCTTTGTGATACTCGTCACCCGAGACTCATAGTCATAGGTGAAACTCGTCGTGCCGCTGCTCCGAACAATCCCCGTCGTGCGACCCGCACCATCATAGGTAAACGTTCGAGGATCCGCGCCACCAACAATCGCCGTGAGCTTGTCACCCGCATCATAGGAGTAGTTCTCCGTTACACCATTCACAGTGCGGGTCAGTCGGTTCCCATTTCCATCATAGCTGTAGGCAGCCGAATATCCCGTAGACTTGACTTCCGTTTCCAGCTGACCAGCATTGTCGTAAGTGTAGTCCGTGGTCACGGTGCCTTCGACAATCTGCGTCACTTCGCTTGCGAGATTGAACGTATAGGTGCGTGAGTGAAGCGTCGCATTGCTGCTGTTCTTCGTCACGATGCTCTTCACTCGGTTACGGTTATCGTAGTTGAACTGATCGAACGTTCCGTTCTGGAGCCATCGATGCGAAATCCGACCCGCAGAATCGTAGGAAAACCCAGGCAGATCGCCGAAGGCATCTTGAATCTGCGTCAGCCGCCCGGTGGAGGGCTGGTAGGTATTGGTCGTTGTCCCCACACCCACTTCGGTCATCGTCAGCGGTTGCCCTGCCAGATTGTAAGTGTAGTTGATTGTTCCTTGTGGCGTGACCTGTTGCAGCACCTCGTCCGCTGCGTTGTAGGTGAACGAAGAGGTTCCCGGTCGAATCGACCATCGAAGTCAGCCGGTCGTTATCATCATAGTTGAAGCTCGTATCGACGCCAGCGGAGTAATCAACTTTGGTATGTCGGCCTGCATCATCGTATTCGTACCCGATGGTCTGTCCAACGCCATTTTGGTAGCTCTTCACCTGACCGTTTTTGTCGTACATCCAGAACTCCATCGTTCCATCCGCATGAGTCAGACGGAACACCTCACCGCGAGGTGTGCGGATAAAGGATCGCGTAAGCCCACGACCATTGGTGATGCTATTCAGGAAGCCCACGTCGCTATAGGCATATGTGTGGGACTCGCCTTTGGCATTGGTCGCGGTCGTCACACGCCCGAGGGCGTCGATCGACCGGAGGCCAGTGCGGAGTTCTGGATCAGTCGCGCTGGTGATGTTTCCTTCAAGATCGTAACTGATCGTACTCACTTCAGGGGTTTATGCGAGGTTTGGGGAAATATTCACTCAGGAGGTGTAGCTTGTCCTTCTACAATAGTCGCTTCCAAATCAGACTTTCGAAGCAATATCTGTTCCTTGCCATCGCTTCCCTGCAAGACGGCAATTACACTTGAGCCTGCTAAAGTTCTTATATCTTTTCCCAGATAACTGACATCGGTTTTAAGTGCATAGCCACTAGGGATGACCGAATGAATGAACGAATCAAAGGATGTTCCGCTCTCAAGGGTGCCCAACCAGATTCCCCTCCTGGATCCTAAATCAACAACTTCGAACTTACCCATCGCAAAGTTCCCAGCATACCCCATCATAACACGTCGCTTGATTTCACCCACAGGCCTTGCTTTCATTTCCGGGCTCCCGCTCTGGCATCCTCCGAAGAAGACAACTGTGGCAACCGTAACAACTTGGTATATCTTCATACTCTTCTCACTTTCCCACTACTTTCTGCGAGCCCCTCCGCCTATTGTTGGCTTGGGCTTCCATCCGTGGCTTTGCGCATTCGGTATAACAATGTCGCGAAGGAAGTTTTCTACGAGATCGCTCGTTAATTTAGTACCCATTCCAGGATACACACTTTCGAGATATTCAATCTGCTTCTGATATGCTGCGCGCTCGGCCTTATCCTCTGTCCACTTGAACACATTGCCCCAGTTGATGTGTACGAGCTCGTGAAGCAGGACTGAAGCTGCCATAACTATGCCTGATCTTAGGTGCTGATTACGATAACGCCAGTCACTCGGTGCGTCGAATAATTCAAAGAATATTTTACCTAGCCAAATCTTGCCGAAGCGAGTCTTCGCGTACCCATAGTATTCGTCATCAAATACAATTT
Source organism: Armatimonadota bacterium (assembly GCA_020161505.1). GTDB lineage: Bacteria > Armatimonadota > Fimbriimonadia > Fimbriimonadales > Fimbriimonadaceae > UphvI-Ar2. The sequence goes on from JAIUNY010000018.1 coordinate 60,450, forward strand.
TTCCTTCGTTTAGCAATTTCTCCAACTCTGCTGCATCAGAGGCGTATCCGTCTTCCGCCAACCTTGTTATAGCATCGCGAACCTGTTCCTTCTCCTTTTCAGTAAGTGGTCGCTCCTTGAGTCCGTCAGCATCTATGTATCCCACCGTATTATTAGCACAATACACGTACCAATTGTTGCCATTGCTGATCGGATCCCTCGTCAGGAATCGACCCGTACTCGAATCGTAGTATCGATGCCCCAACAGCCGCAGCCCCGTATCGGGATCCTCTTGGTAGCCGTACGGGCCGCCGTAGGCGAATCTGCCTTTCCAAACGCCAGAACTCGAGATTTGGTTCCCGAAGGCATCGGTGAGCCGCTGACCCACCACCGCCTGAGCTGAGTTCGTCTGGGTATCGAAGCTCTTGAGGCCGCCGTGGTACGCCGTCTTCACCCCCGCCCGGTTCTCACCCGAAGGTGTAAAGCTCGCCGAACCATCGCTCAAAACCGGAGAAGTCACCCCAATCCCCGCCCGCCTAAACGTCCTAGACCGCACGACTTCCATGGGTTCAAAGCATTCGCCACTAACCCATTTCATCTACCGCCTCGTGCCCTGACCTAACAATTTCCTGCGTCAGAGCAGACCCCTTTCAGAGCACCGCAGGCTCTCCACTACTCCCTGGACAACCCGCGCTTCGCAAAGGACGCCCTTCGGCGCAAGTGGTGACTCGGAGCAGTCCTTGAAGTACAGCCATATCACGTCATTTATCTCATCAGTGGTGATACCTAGCTTCTGCGCACGCTTCAGGAACGCAGTGGCTTGAACGCTCTCACCGCCAGCCAACTCCTCTTGAGTATGCCGAATGTACTCCAAGGCTTGAAGAGAGGAGTACCTCGGCCCAATCAGCCAAGCGACGAGGGCGAGAAGCAGGGCGATGGAGCAAACCAGTAGAATCTTTCTTCCAAGGCCGGTCTGCCTCACTTGTCCCCCCTGTATTTCGACGGATCCATGGGTACGGCAGCACCGCCGCCCCAATTCACATGACCAATGCCTGGAGACCATGGTGACCAGTGCCCCGCTTTCTTCCGCTTCCCAAGCGCCTTGTTGAACGCCCCAAGAAGGCCAAGTGCACTGAGCATCTCATAGAACACAGTATTTGAGTTGTTCGACTTAACGTCGTAAGATATGTCAAGCCAGTTGAGCCAGGCAGCGCGATCCTTCGCCTTTTCCACCCAGGGTCCCACTTCACTCTGGTCGTTGACTAAGATAATCCCGTTAGTGTCAAGAGTGTTACCTGCCATCTCCCGCTGTCGACCGTCGTAGGCCTTGTCACGATTCGACTCCACTTCCGCAACCAGCGGGCCAGTCGTCCAATCATCCCTCGGATATCCACTTACGTACCAGACCTTTCCATATGTTGGAGATCCAACTCGATTGTCAATGATGATGAGGAACCAGTGGTAGCCTGGTTCTATGCCCCACAAGCCGACAGAATAGTAGTAAGCGATGATTTTCACCAGTCCAGTTGGATCTATTGCAGATACAGGATTGCTCTCACAATACACGTACCAGTTCCTACCATCCTTTATCGGATCACGGGTGAGGAAGCGACCGGTGCTGGAATCATAGTAACGGTGCCCGAGCAAGTGAAGCCCGGTATCGGGATCCTCCTGGTAGCCATATGGGCCGCCGTAGGCGAATCTGCCTTTCCAAACGCCAGAACTCGAGATTTGGTTCCCGAAGGCATCGGTGAGCCGCTGACCCACCACCGCCTGAGCTGAGTTCGTC
>JAIUNY010000019.1 GCA_020161505.1 Armatimonadota bacterium
ACTACTGCCTTCGACCAGAACGCGATGAACAAGTAAAAGACGCGAATCCATAACCGACCAACCCGAGAAAGGCATGTGTCAACAATGTCCTGTCTCGGAGTGTCAAGGATGTCATGTCACAGCACACCCGGAAGCGGTGGGGTGCTCTTTTGAATTGATCCGCTGTGCAGTGCGTCTGGCTCTAAGTAACTCCCTGTCAAGGTCCCTTGATGAACCTACGGGGGTGGTGATAGCGTCCCGATCATGGTATTATGTGCGGCACGGACAGGTGGCTGAGTGGCCGAAAGCGCCCGCCTGCTAAGTGGGTAGGGGGCGATAGCCCCCTCGTGGGTTCGAATCCCACCCTGTCCGCCAGCTTTTTCCGAGGACGCAGACGATGACTCTTCGAACCGGGCTCTTGATGGGGTTGGCCGTGGCCGGAGCATCGTTCAGCTCTGCCCAGACCTTCACCCAGTATCTCCAATCGCGCAAGCAATTCGGGATTACCCAAGCCGCGTCCCCCGCTGCACTGGAGAGCTTTGTCGGGCAGCGCGTGGTGGAAGTGCGCGGTCTCATCCGAGGATTCCTCGAAGTCGATGGACGCCAGCTCCTGGTGCTCGAGAATCCGGATACGAAGCGCGAACTTTATGTCACGGCGATCGATGCCCCCTCATGGTTGAAAAACACAAACACCCTTGCCCGACTGATCATCAAAGCCGACCGCAAGACCGATTCTTCCCCCATTGAAGCGAGCCTCATCACCGCCATCGCTGATTACCCGGTGACCGAGCACGAGAACAAGCAACGCAAAACCTTGGAGGAAAAGGCCCGCAAAGAGGCCGAAGCCAAGGCAAAAGCCGAGGCTCAACGCAACGCCCGCAATACGCGCAGCAACAACAGCACTACTTCCCGAGGCGGCCCGGCCCGGATGGCGGGAGACATTCCTCCCCTGCAAGGCGCCGTGCAGAAAGGCACGCCTCAACTGAGCGCGGAGACCCTCGCAGTTCTGCCGGAATACAGTGCTTTTATCCGCAAGCAAAACAAGAGACTATCCCAGTCTCAAGCCGATCATATCGCGCAAACAGTGTTACTGTATTCAGTTCACTACGGGGTCGATCCTCGGCTCATCATGGCTCTGGTGCTGACGGAAAGCGGATTCGATCCCTCGGCGCGCAGTCATGCGGGCGCCCAAGGATTAGGGCAGCTGATGCCAGGCACCGCGCGAGGACTCGGGGTGAGCAACAGCTACGACACCGAGCAGAATATCTACGGAACCGTTAAACTTCTGCGCGGAAACATTGATAAATACTCCAAGCAGACCGGGGACGATTTCGAGGGCTTGATCCTTGCTTTGGCGGCCTATAACGCTGGCCCTGGCGCGGTTCGACGACATGGCGGAGTGCCGCCGTATCGCGAAACCCAGAATTACGTAAAGAAGGTCATCGCGACCTACCGAAGACTGATCGGCGAAGAATAGTTAACGGATTTCCGTGGGCCTCCCGAAATCCAGGCCCAGCCCACGAGTAACACCTTTTTGATCAAGGCGTAAGTTCCTTGCAGCCCTTTCTCATCGTGGAAATGAGGCGCGTTTGAGAGAACTTATGATTGATCGCCGCCCCCGAGCCCTGATGTTCCAAATCGGAACAAAAGCGGCTCTGTTTAGCTCATTTGTTGTTGCTGCCGCTTCGGCTTCTGCTTTAAGACTCCCCACTTTTGATGAGATCGACTATCCCAAGCCGGTCGTTGCCATTGCACCTTTCGGATTCCCCAAGGAACTCCAGAATGCAGGATTTGCCGAGAGCTCGGTGGTCGCCGCTTTTGGCGCTTCCGTGGCTGATCACTTGACCGAGCAATTGAAAGATAAGTATCCGGAAATGCGCCTCCCCGCCCGCCGCGATATGGACAAGGCTCTCGCAGAAATCAAGCTTTCCGCAGAAGAGCTGGTGGACAACACTGGTGGATCTCTCGCACTCGGAAAATTCCTGAAGGCAGACTATTTGATCGTCGGGAGCGTGATTGGTTTTGAGACGAAGTCTTATACCGTAACCGATCAAGGTTACCGGCCCCTGGGCGACAACAATGCAGCGATTGTGCGCGTGTCGGCCAAGTTGATTGATATCGAAACAAGTGACATTCTGGATGTCGTCAACTCAGCGGGCGAGCGTCGATTCGGGAACGCCAATCAGGTTTCCATCGCGTTCTTCTCAGAAGCATCCATCCGGGCGGCGGAGATGATCGCTAAGTCATTTATCCCGATGTTCTCCCCGGAAGTGGAAGCCAAGGAGCGGAAGGGCAAACCGGGCGAGTTTGTGATTGGACATGGTCGCAAGCAGCGGGCTCAGAAGGGCGACAAGTACATGGTTTTCCGCTATGTGCCGGATAAGGATCTGCCCGGATTTGTCGCCAAGGACGACCCGGTGGGAGAGGGCGAAATCATTGATGTCCAAGCTGACACCAGCCTCGTGAAGGTCACGAGTCCGCGAGGCAAAAGCTTGAAAGGCGAGAAATTCCTTGCGATCAGGGTCGCGCGGGCCGGTGGCTAAGGGCATCTTCGCGGCGATTCTGGTGGGTGCCTGCTGCCTAGCTGCTCAAGCGCAGCCGCAGCACTCCGAGATCTCCGCGATTCAAAAAGCCTTCATTGGCAAGATTGACCGCATCTACAAGATGGTGCTCATCAAGCCCGTGATTGCGCAGGAATTGGGCCTCGATCGGGACGGCTTGCTCTTGTATGAAAAGGTGATTCTGCAGTCGGCTTCCGATATGGAGAAACGCATTTTCGAGGAAGCGAAGGACAAAAAGTTCGAGTCCGAAGAAGCTCTGGCCAAGTGGGTGCAGTCACGGATTGACTACCACGGTACGCAGATCAATCCTCTCGTTTTGGCTTACCGCGAAAAGGTCTTTCCCAAGATCCATGCGCGCTGGAGTCAGGTGGATGCATGGCTGGTGTTCTACACCCTGGGGCCAGAGGCTTTCTATAAGAATCGCCTCTTTGAATCGCTTAAGCTGACGGAAACTCAAGCGGAAGAGCTGCGAAGGATGGTGAATCCCTTTAAAGCAGATCTCATGCATCTGAGAGCCACTGGTGAACCCGATCCGCTTCAGCCAGGCCAAGACAAGATCCTGGCAGAAAAGGAACGACCCATCTACCGGAAGTATCACGAGCGATGTCGCGCCGTCTTCACCGGGCCGCAGCTGACGACATTCGACAAGCTCTTCGGCAAGCCATTCGATATTGACTTCTGCTTGTAAGGCAGGAAAAGGAGTATTTTATGAAGAAAACTTTAACATTGATGACAACAATGGTGGCCGCTTCGGTCATAGCGCAAGGCGATGTTGATTTTCACATCGTCTCGGCCGGGGTGATTCTCCCGGGGGACACTCTGCGCTACACCACCAACGACGCCCAGCTGATCTCCGATGTGTTTGGAGAGTCGGCAAAGACCAACGTGCTCTTGCTGAGTGGATCTGGCAAGGCCCCGACTCTCGCGAACATCCAAGCTGGGGTTGCCCAGGCTCTCAAGGCGGCAGACGAAAACGATGTCGTCTGGTTCCACTTCTCGGGCCACGGGGCTCCGCACCCTTCCAATGGCCGCACAATGCTGTTCCCGCAGGATTTCAAGGCCGGAGACCTCAACTCCTTCCTCGATATCAGTGAGTTCCGACGCCTCATGCGCGATGGGACGAAAGCGAGGCTCGTGGTTCTCAGCCTCGATGCCTGCTATTCCGGCGGGACGCGGTCGATGGCCTTGAGTAATGCAAACACGATGCTCACGCCATTCTCTGGAACCGTGGTGATGGCTTCGTCGCTGCCGGACCAAACGTCGCTGGAACTCCCGCAGCTGCGTCACGGGCTCTTCACGTATTACCTGGCTCGCGGCATCGCGGGCGAGGCGGGGAATCCGATCTCGATGGGCGGACTCTATGAATACGTGAAGGCAAAGATGGCCGCGTGGGCTAAGTCGGGAGCGATTCCCGATACCCGCCCGCAGACCCCCGTCTTCCTGATCCCGCAAGGGCAAGGCAACCAACCTCCGACCCTGACCCCTCCCGCAGGTGGTGCCGACGCGATTCCTGCCGAAACGGATAACACTCAGGTCACTGCGGTCACTCCTTTGCCTCCCTCAGTGATCGTCGTCGGGCGAGGAACGGGTGAACAAGCCGAAACCGTGGCAAAGCTGGCTCAATCCAAGATCCGGCAAGAGCTCCTCAACGGCAAGTACCCCGTGGTGAGTGAAGACTTGGCTGGAGACTTCAAGACTTCGTACACGCAATCGGGCACTCAAGCGGGGAAGGTTGCCTACCAGCGATTTGGCGCGGCGTTCCTCCTGGACATCAATACAGAATCCGTGGTGGAAACCAACAGTGCCGGTGGCTACACCGCGCGCGTGACGATCTACGCGAAAATCCTCACCGCGAAGGGTGCCGTGCTTGCCGAGGTGAATTCCGAGCGCGTCGATGGAAAGGCCCACAGTGCTGCAGACTTCAGTGCCTCGTCGGCGATGCGCAAAGCGACGGATTCCGCCGTTAAGCAAGTTGCCAAGCTGCTGATGGAGTCGCTGAATCAGGAGGTTCGACCACGGCTCACGGCGGGAATGCCAACGGTCGGCGAGGTCGCCGAGGCTGCTTTCCCACGACGATAGAAGGTCAAGCAGAAAACGCCACCGAGCCGAGGGAGATCTGGTTCGGTGGCGTTGATTGGTGAAGCTGAGCCTGGCTCAGCGAGAAAACTTGGTGGAGGCGCCGAGAATTGAACTCGGTTCCAAAGCTGTCGTCCCCAAAGTATCCACGAGCGTCTCCTTCTGTACTTTTCTCGGCGCGGGGATCTCGAGAAGGCATCGCTACCCCGTCGCTCAGTTCGGTTGGTTTAACCAGTCAGCTCCGAACAGAAGCCGATGAGGCGAGTTCTCATTTGCGACGCCAGTTTCAAGCGAGGAGAACACCCTCTTGGCTGACGCGCTGCTCAATTAGGCAGCGTAGGCGAAATTGTTTTCCGCGTTTACTTTTTTGCCGCTTTTTACGTGGCCAACGGCGCCACGGCTCGCAACTCTGAAGCGATCCAGCCCTGTCGAAGCCTGTCGCCCCCAGTTGTTCATCCATTATAACGTCGGTTGGGCTTGGGGGGTTTCGTAGTCCTGAGATTTGCCGGTTCAGCGGGGGTTCTTCTTGCTGGTCCGCCGAACTTCCGGGTCCTTGAGTGGCACCTCGCCCACCCGAGGTAAAATGAGTTTTCTGTTGAGCGGGCGTAGCTTAATGGTAAAGCTCCAGCCTTCCAAGCTGGCCACGTGAGTTCGATTCTCATCGCCCGCTCCAGTTCTCCCCCTTCCACCTTGATCGATGGCATCGGTTTTCGCGTAAGCTGAATCCCGTGATCCACGCGACTGTCCTTGTCCAGCCCAACCGAGGCGTCCACCCGATTCCCCGCACGATTTTTGGCAGCTTTTTGGAGCACATGGGGCGGGCGGTTTACACCGGAGTCTACGAGCCGGGCCACCCGACCGCAACCCCCGAGGGGTATCGCCAGGATGTGATGCAGGCCACCCAAGAGATGGGGGTCTCGGTGATCCGCTATCCCGGCGGCAACTACGTGAGCTTCGCGGATTGGAAAGACGCCGTGGGCCCGAAGCACGAGCGCCCGCGCACCAGAGACTTCGCCTGGCGATCCATCGAGACCAACCAGTTCGGGCCGGATGACTTCTGCGACTGGTGCGAGAAAGTCCAGACCGAGCCGATGCTCGCGGTGAATCTGGGCACTGGAACACCCAAGGAAGCCGCCGAATTGGTGGAGTTCACAAACCTTGAGCCAGGCACCTTCTGGGCCGATCAACGCGCGCGGCCCGAGCCTTACGGCGTGAAGTATTGGTGCCTCGGCAACGAGATGGACGGCCCCTGGCAAGCCGGTCAGGTTCCGGCGAAGGAGTACGCCCTCAAAGCCCGCGCGGCTTCTCGCCTGATGAAGGGTATGGATCCCAGCATCAAAACGATTCTCAGCGGATCGAGCGGGTGCTTCATGGACACCTATCTCGCCTGGGATCGAGAGATTTTGGAGATCTGCGGCGATGATGTCGATCTCATCGCGTGCCACCTCTATAGTCACAACCGCGACGACAATACGCCTTGGTTCCTTGCCGAAGGGTTGTTCATCGAAAAAATGATCGAGGACTATCGCGCTCTGGAGCGCATCGTGCGCACGCAGCGGCGAGGCAAAAAGCCGATCAAGCTCAGCTTTGACGAATGGAATGTTTGGTACAAGGCCATGCACATGGATGGAGCCTGGACGGAGGCTCCTGCCCTGATCGAGGAGGTCTACAACCTGGAAGATGCGCTGGTTGTGGCGACGATTCTGAACGCCTTTATCCGGCAGTGTGACTTTGTTGAGATCGCCTGCCAGGCGCAACTGGTCAACATCATCGCGCCCATGCTGACCCGCCCAGAAGGGCTTCTCAAACAGACGATTTACTATCCCTTCCAGCTCATCAGCGCGGCCGCTCAGGACGCGAGTCGAGTGGATTCCTGGGTGGATGTCGTGGCGTACGATGCCGGTGATCGACTGAACACTCCCTACCTCGATTGCTCGGTGTTTCGCGTGGGAGACCAGCTACGGGGCTGCTTTGTCAACCGATCCATGGACGAAGAAATGGTGGTGCACCTCAACCCCGCTTCCTGCGCATTCGGGAGCACTGGGGCACTCTTCGGCGGGCAAAATGCCAAGCAGGAGAACACCTGGGAAAACCCCACCGCTCTCGTCCCCTCGCCGATCGAAATCCAGGGCAACCAGTTCACCCTTCCCCCTCTCAGCTTTGCGGTGCTGGGGTGAACAGTGAAGATTGCGCCGGCTTCCCGGGGGACGACTCATCCTCAATCGAACAAGCAATTGCGATGCAACTGGCATGAGTGCTTGGGTGACGGCCAGCGGATTCGTCCAGTAGTCGTACTCGTCGGACATGCCATAGAGGAAATGAGAGTGAGGAAAACGACTTCGCCAGGTGATCGACCTGTGCCCCACTGCACGGTACTCTCCTATCATGCCAATTTCGCGAATTGAATATGTCCATGGTTCCGTATTTGGGTGCACTGTGGAGTGGGTTGGGCCGACGATACCGGTATTTGAACTTCATACAAGTGGTCCGAAAGGTGGAGATGCGGGCCACGGGGGGTTCCTTAGTATCACCTTTCGGAGCGGGGGAGGCTTCATCGACGTTGGCGGGATTTCGCGAGGCGGGAAAGAGTTTGGGTACGACACTTGCGAAAACGTTTCAATAAGATTCAACGGCGACGACGAAATGGCTGCGGCGGCAGCCTTCTTTGAAATTGCTGCCAGCGAGTTAAGGCGGTTAGCAGCCGACAAAGCGCGCTTTCGCCAAAATTCGTAGGTTTCAAGGCAGTTGTCTGGATCCTGAACATAGCTATTCCTGAAGGAATGGAAGAGTTTCCCACACCCCGAGGTACGATGCGCACACCATGGGATCGATGCCTCCGTTTCAAGGACAATCGCCGTATCCGCGCGATCAGGTAAACGTTCCGCCCGGTGGCTCGGCGGAAAAGCTCGAGGCGCTGGGATCCGGGTACCACGGGCTGAACCTGGTGTTTGTGGGCAATATTGTGGTGGCACTGGGGATCAACCTGTTTGCTCGCAGCACCGAGGGTGATCTCGGGGCGGGCGTGATCATTCTGGGATTGTTCGCTCTGATGGGGGTCGGCGTGGCCTTTGCGACTTTCCCCCAGAACAAAAAGATCGGTTTTGGTTTGGACTGGCAACCCTCGGGAGCCATCATTGCCTCCATCTTGATGGGCTTGAATTCGGCACTTTGCTGTGGTGTGATTGGGTACGTCGTCATGCAGCAATTGGCAGGGAATCGCATGAAGCAGTACGGGTTGCGCACAGGGTTCCTCGGGGTGAAGAAGGCGGACATCGCGGCCCGTGTCTCGGAGCTGCGCCAATCACCCGCGGGCTCGCCTCCGCCGATGTTCTGAGCCATTGTCAGGGTGAACAAAAAACCGGCCTCGTACGAAGCGAGGCCGGTTTTCTTTGAGAACAGTCTTCTCCAGAATCAGCGATCAGCTGTTCTTGCGACGTCGGCGAGCAGCCAATGCACCGAGGGCGAGAAGCGTCATCGTCGCCGGTTCGGGGACGACTTCGACTCGGTAGCCGAGGTTGTTCGATGACGGCGGGGCAAATGCGAAGAGGCCTTCACCGGCAGGCGAGGTCGACTGTCGATACCAGCTCGCAGCCGAACCGGTGCCGACGACGTCTTGCGTGAAGCTGACCACGCCCAGTCGAGTGGATCCGCCGGTGGAGGAGATCACTTGCTGAGTGATGAACAGATTCTGCGTCAGGTTGATATTCGCCGTGGCCAGACCTGTCCCGCTCACCGTCGTGAAGAACCCTGCGTTGAGCCCCGTTCCGAAGTTGACGTTGAAGTCAATCGAGCCCAGAAGAGGCAAGACCGACTGAAGGTCGCCGGTGGTGTAAGGGGTCGTGTTGTTGTAGAACGAGAGGCGGATGACGGCCGTCAGGACCGGCAGGGTGTTGCCCGTGGACGAATTGAAGACAGTGAAACCAAGGCCATTGAGAATGCCACCCTGGGTCAGGGTCATGCTGTCGCCATAAATGGTGTTCAGGTCGGTGCTACTGGTCGCGGCGCTGAGAGCAGATGGGGCGGACAGGTTATCGTAAACGACTTGCGCCGAAGCAGAAGTCGCGGCAAGGACGGCCGAGGCGGCCAAGAGCGTGAGTCGGATGTTCATCTTTGTTCCTCTTCCGAAAGGGAAGCCCGGCACTCTAACCACATAAATTCTTCCAGGGCACCTAGGGCAGGCTCAGCCTGCGGTTTGATGTTATTGATTTCCCTGGTGACCTGTACGAATTTCCGGGGTAAAGCCCCAGAATCCCGTACATTTGCGGGCCAATCTTAATACGATGATAGGAAAAAAGTCTTTCGCTTGACAACCTCAAGTTTTTTTGATACAGTAGAGACTGTCACGGATTTCCGGGATTTGCCCCCGGGCCGGACACCAACTGGAGTGGACATGAAAATCACATCCCGATCTCTCTTTTTGCTGTCTCTGGCGATGATTGCCGGCGCAGCCCACGCACAATTCGCGGTCACCAGTCGCCTCTCAGAAACCCAGGCGCGTTACTTCATTGGATACGCGGCCGATTTTACCGAGCAGAACTTCACCAACAATGAAAACGATCTTCTGCTCAGCGACTCCACGGCCCTTGTGGGGAGCCAGACGGTGAGCGGCTTTTATCCGCCGACCAACAACAACTGGACCGGAACCGCCACTTGGAATGTGACGCAGAGCTACAGCATTTCCGGGTCGCTCGCATCTGCCACGAAATTGGAATCCAGCGGCAGCATTAACGTGGGGATCTCGAGCGTGGGTTGCACCGCCGAAGTCGATTCGCTGAACCCCGGCAACGCCTTCACGGTGGACATTGCCCTGAGCAGTGCCCAAGCCCTGACTTTCAAAGGGACGCTGGCTTCAGAGCTTCCAGCAAACCTGGTCACCAGTCAGATGTATGGCTACTTCTGGAACGGATCCTCGTGGCAGACCTTCCTCGTCAAGTTCCCCAACTCAACCTGGGATGAGACCCTGAATCTGAACACCGGGCTGTATCGATTTGTCACGTTCTCGACGGCAAAGGCCAGCGGAAATGCCTCGAAGACCGCCTCCTGGAACTACTCGATCGAGGCCGTGCCGGAACCCGCCACGATGCTCTTGCTTGCTCCCGCGGTCGCGATGCTCCGTCGGCGAAAGAGTCGGTGATCGCGCTCCCTCACTAAAGAACCTCGGGAGGCTCGGTGGGTTTGACTTGGATCATCCGCCAGGCCTCCGCGAGCATCCAGCACGCAAGGGCAGCCCCACCTGGATAAAGGATCATCGCGTGTTCGGCTTCTCTCAGGCCGAACTCCTGGACGACCCCAAACCCAATCCACCCGCCTGCACCGAGGGGTGCTCCGTGTTTCCACATAAACGGAAACAGGACGCGATACCAGTTTTCGCGTTCCCGAATGACTTCGTCACGATAGAGGCCGAAGGTCAACATCTTGCTGATCTCCCAACCCAATGAGGTGATGGTCGGCGAGCAGAACGCCACCCACAGCAAAGCCATCAGGAGACCACCAATCACGCCCGATCCTCCCCGACCTGCGCGGCTCGCCGTTGCCTCATCATCACCATCACGCAGACCGCCATCAAGGGTGGGCAAAGGAAGGTGAACCAGAGGCCAAGGAAGGAGAGTGGCTCTGGCCACGCATGCAAATCGGGCCTGGTGTGCAGGGCAATCAGCAGAGCGGCGTTGATCATCACTGTTTTCGAATTGAAACTTGCTCAATACCGATACATTTTCAGGAAGTCTCGCACTTCCTCGAAGATCCAGTAGAGCTCGTCATCGTGGCAGACCACATAAAGATCCTCGTGTTCGGTGAAGTGAACTTCGCAAAAAGGCGTTGCTTGGTCTGCTGTTCGAACGAACTTAGCCACGAAGTCCGATTCATATCCCAGATACAGCGAGTAGCGCATCAAAGTATGGCCATCGGTTGTGAATCGCCGACACGGATCGCCGATGAGTCGCTGAGGAAGCAAGGGAGCATTTCCTCCAAGAACTTTTTCCTCCACATAGTCCGGGATCGCCTGATCCTCGATGAAGCCCTCACAGAAAACTTCCACTTCCCACACGCCATCAAAGAAATCGGCTGAGTTCACATTGGCAACTGTGGTCAGCATGCGGAAGACATCAACCAGGCGCGAGTCCCGTGGCATCTCAATCCGATTTGATGTGTCGTCGATCACCTCTCCTTGCTCCTTTCTCCGAAATCGAGCGCAGCTTGTCCAAACTGCAACTCGGGCAAGGCGCTGATGCGCAAGTCTTCAGGCATCGCACCCCAAACGTCTCTCAGCATTGAATAGTATTGCTCCGCCGGGATGGTGTAGGCTGTTCCATCAATTACAGCAATGTTGGGGAAATGGACGAGCATCTCATCTTTCCCATTCCGCCGGACGATCATCCTGAAGTCGTGTCGATACTTTTCGATGGGTAGCCCGACTTCAACTGCCTCACGCTTCCACTCATCCACCTTGCCAGCCTTAAGCAAGCTCGAAATATTGTGTGCCGCCAGAACCTGATTGCGAGAAACGGGCGAGACACTCCGAATTAACGGATAGTAAAAAACCTGCGGCTCCTCGTTTGAAGGAACTGGCTTCGGCACAAAAACCGCAGCACCGATGATCAATAGCAGTCCTTTTCCGTAGACGGACATTTTGCCTCTCTCAGGCGAAATCGAGGTTTTCGAAATCTGCCTTGTGAGCTCGAGCCTACCCCCGCTGCGCTCCCTAAGCCCGCTTTGTAGTCTGAGACATCCGGGTGCCCGTTCAATCCCCCACCGTCGGATTGTCAGGGCAACGCGGTTCTGCTGACACGAAAGCGCGCACATCCCACCAGGCACCTGATGTACACTAGGGTCGAACAACAAGCGGGCGTAGTTCAGCGGTAGAACGTCAGCTTCCCAAGCTGAATGTCGCCAGTTCGATTCTGGTCGCCCGCTCCAGATTCCTCTACCGACGAATCAAGCCCGGGGCGTTGTGTATGTATTCCGCTTCCGTCACATTCTGCGCCAGGTTCCGACCGATGATCACATCGTTCGCATCGAGCACCAGGAACCCGTAGACCACGTTGCTCGCCGTGTTGTTGGTGAACACATGGGAACCTCCACCACTGATGGCGAATCCGTGGGCGTTGGCGATGTTCTGTGCCGTGTTGTGCTGAAGGGCGGACGTGTGACTGTTCGTCATGTAGAACCCGAGGGTAAAGCTATTGGTGATGGTGTTCCTCACCACGCTGGCATCGCGGACGCCGTCCAGCCACATGCCATAGCAGCTCGCATCAACGCCCGCATTGTCGGCCACGGTCAGCCACTGGCTATTCACAAAGGTGTAGGCATCGCCGCTTTGATCCGGCAAGGCGTAGACGTGGTCTCCCACCGCACGATTCCCAACCACATGAACCTGGCTGCATCCTCGAACAAAAAAGCCGGCGAGCCGATGATTCTCCACCCGAGAGTTGGAGATCATCACGTCGGTGCTGCTGGAGGCAAAGAAACCTCCACCCATCGCATTCACCGACACACAATCGCGAATCCGCCCGCGCAGAGTGCGATAGAACACAGCGTAAAGCTCAGAGTTCTCGATTCTGAGGTTCGAGAGCGTCAGATCCCGGGCAAAAGAGAACCAAAACGGATTGCTCGTGTTGCGAATCGTCAAGCCGCTAATCTCGACGGCGTGGAGCGGAGTCACCACCGCGACGGTCGATCCCTGGCCAACGAAATAGGGCACAGGGTGTCGCAGGCGGAGCACTCCTCCCGGCTCAATGGCGACAAGCTCGTTGGGGTGGGAATCGAGGCCGGTTCCAAACTCCAACATGTCGCCGATCTGCAATTCCGTGGCATCCTCCACCTTCAAAAGGTAGGGAGCGTCCGGCATCATCTCGCTCACTGTCGTCTGAGGGGTTGCGGCCCCGGTGCCGGAAAATGCGACCTTTGTCGATGTCTCTTCCGCATCAATGATCGCGCCTGGCTCGCCGACAATCCGCAGCCCGCTGTAGAGATTGATCGTTTCCTTCAATCGGTAGATTCCCGCAGGGAGGGTCACGATGCACTGCTCGGCGATTCCGCAGGCTTTCACGGCGGCGTCCAATGAAGGATGCTCTCCGGCATCCACATAAACCGTCTGCGCCAGGCCAAAGGCAGCGGCCAGCGAGGCAACGATCGTAGTCAACATCATACGCGGCGACACCATGATTGTACGAGCAAGGTCTCCAGTCTCTTTTTCCATAGTCGGATATAAATCCTCAAGGTTCACTCTGGGCGGGCGTTTTGATGAAATCTTTAGGTTAGACTTGCTCTGATGACCCGCTCCCCCCGATTAAGCCTCGTCAAGCGGTTGTTCGATGTGATCGTGAGCACAGTGGTGTTGATTTCCTTTTCCTGGCTGATCCTGATCCTTGCCCTCTTGGTGAGGCTCAATCTCGGCGCTCCGGTGTTTTTCCGTCAAAAGCGCCCGGGGCTTGATGGCAAAATCTTTGAAATGGTGAAGTTCCGCACCATGCGCAACGCCACTTCCTCTGACGGAACCCCCCTCCCAGACGACCAGCGCATGACCAAGTTCGGCAACCTCTTGCGCAAACTCAGCTTGGATGAGCTGCCTGAACTTTGGAATGTCGTCAAAGGGGACATGAGCCTCGTCGGCCCGCGCCCTCTTTTGGTGCAGTACCTCGATCGATACTCCCCACGGCAAATGCGCCGCCACGAAACTCGGCCCGGGGTCACGGGCTGGGCGCAGGTGAACGGCCGGAATGCCGTCGCGTGGGAAGATCGCTTTGAAATGGACGTGTGGTACGTCGAAAACTGGAGTTTTGCGCTGGATCTCAAAATCCTCTGGATGACCGTGCTCACGGTGTTCAAACGCAGCGGTGTCTCCGCCGAGGGCCATGTGACGATGCCCGAATTCATGGGGAGCCAGCAACCTTGAGCCGCCCGATTGTCGTGCTGGGAAGCGGGGGCCACGCCAAGGTCGTCATCGCAACCGCCCGGGCGATGGGGCGCGACGTTCTCGCTTGCCTCGATGGCAACCCGGCAAGGCACGGCGAATCGATCCTCGGCGTCCCGATTCCCGGCGATTTCTCCCTTGCTTCGAGCTATCCAGACGCAGAGTTCATCCTGGCCATTGGCGACAACGCGACGCGGGCCAAGCTGGCAGATTCTCTCGATCTCCCCTGGGCCACCCTGATCCATCCCGCTGCGTGCGTCGAAACAGACCTCCCCATCGGCGAAGGCACGGTGATCTTCGCTGGCGCGATTGTCCAACCCGACACGAGGATTGGGCGCCATGCGATTCTCAATACCGCCTGCAGTATCGACCACGATGGAGTGGTCGGCGATTTTGCCCACCTCGCCCCGGGGGTTCATCTCTCCGGAAACGTCACGGTCGGGAAGCGCGTGCTTCTGGGTGTGGGATCGTGTGGCAAGCCAGGTGTGAGCATCGCCGCAGGAATCATTGTGGGAGCGGGAGCCGCAGTGGTCAACCATCTGACCGAACCAGGGACGTACGTTGGCGTGCCGGCTCGACTCCGCCTGGGAACCTCGTAGGTTCACTGGTATCCTCTCACCCGGGAGAGATCGGGGTTTGCGAGGCCCCGTGGAGTGTTATGAGCCAGGTGGAATCCCCTCCGATGAACAGTCATGCCGACGCCCTTCTGACCAAAATTGCCAACACCACCGCCGTGGTCGGAGTCTTTGGACTAGGCTACGTCGGGCTTCCCTTCGCGGTCGAGAAGGCCAAGGTCGGATTCAAGGTTCTGGGATTCGACCGGAGCGAACCGCGAGTTGCGGAGGTCAATCGGGGTGAGAGCTACATTCTCGATGTTGCGAGCGAAGAGCTCAAGCCTCTCGTGGATCAAGGCCTCATCCATGCCACTACCGACTTCAGCCGCATCCCCGAGTGCGATGTCATCGTCGTCGCTGTGCCAACTCCTCTGACCAAAAACCTGACTCCCGACCTTCAATATGTTGAGGCCGTGAGCCGAGAAGTTGCCAAATATCTGCGCCCCGGGCAGCTCGTTTCGCTAGAGTCCACCACTTACCCCGGCACAACCCGGGAGGTGATGCAACCGATTCTCGAGCAAAGTGGCCTGCAGGCTGAGAACGAATTTTTCCTCGCCCACTCTCCGGAACGCGTGGATCCGGGCAACCAGCGATACACCACCAAGAATACGAACAAGGTCGTCGGCGGCGTTGGGCCGGATTCGCTCCAGGTCGCTGAAGCTTTCTACCAACGCACGATCGATCATGTGGTGACCGTGAGCAGCGCCGATGCGGCCGAGCTCGTGAAGGTGTTCGAGAACACCTTCCGCGCGGTGAACATCGCCCTGGTCAACGAGATCGCCCTGCTGTGCGACAAGATGGGCCTGAACGTCTGGGAGGTCTTGAGCGCGGCGCACACCAAGCCGTTCGGCATCATGCCCTTCTTCCCTGGCCCGGGCGTGGGAGGGCACTGCATCCCGCTTGATCCCCACTACCTTGAGTGGAAGGCCCGCGAATACAACTTCGCCACCCGGTTCATCGCTTTGGCGGGCGAAGTTAATCGCTCGATGCCTCGATTCGTCGTCGAGAAAGCTCAGCGGATTCTCAACGAAAGCGGCAAGGCCCTCCACGGGAGCAAGATTCTCATCCTCGGCATGGCCTACAAGCGCGATATCGCCGACTGGCGCGAATCGCCCTCGCTGGAGATCTTCGAAATGCTTCAACATGCGGGGGTCGAAGTGACTTACCACGACATCTTCGCCCCGGAAATTGAGATTCACGGCACTTGGTACAAGGGTGTGGATCTCACGGATGAGGCGGTGAAGTCGAGCGATTTGGTCATCATCACCACCGACCACACGAGCGTCGATTACCAACACATTGTTGATCTCGCACCCGCCGTGTTCGACACGCGCAACGCGACCAAGAGCGTGACGGACGAAAACAAAAAGGTGGTTTTGCTTTGAAAGTTGTCGTGATCGGGGCTGGAGCCTGGGGGCAGAACATCTGCAAGACTCTCAAGTCGCTCGGGGCGCTCGCTGCGATTGTCGATGCCGACGAAGCCCGCCGCGCCACTCTCACCGAGACCTTCGAGGTTCCGGTGTATGGATCGTGGGATGAGGTTCCGGCGGGAACGGCTGAGGCCGTGGCGATTGCCACTCCCGCTCCCGCCCACTACGAAGTCGCCCTCCAAACCCTGCGCGCGGGCCTACCGACCTTTGTCGAGAAGCCTGTGGCTCTCAGCGCCCAGGAAGCAGAACACCTCGCTGACGAAGCCGAGAAAGCTGGCGTCACGCTCATGGTTGGGCACCTGCTGTTGTTCCAACCGGCCGCCGCTTTTCTCAAGGAGCAGATCGAGAACGGCTCGCTCGGCGAGCTTCGATCTATTCATGTTCGTCGGGCCAGCCTTGGACGCGCGCGGAATGTCGAAAACGTTCTCTGGAGTCTCGGCGTCCATGATGTCGCCGTCGTTTTGAATCTGATTGGAGCCGAGCCCACGCAAGTTCTGGCCACCGGCGATGCCTTCCTCAATCCGGGCATCGAGGACGACACCCACGTCCACATGACCTTCCCTGGCGGGGTGAAAGCCCACATTCACAACAGTTGGCTCTGGCCCACTCGTGAGCGGTCGACTCTCGTCATTGGCTCCAAAGGGATGCTCTTCTACGATGAGATCGCCCAGACCGTGACTCGCCACAAGAAGTGGATCGACGCCAATCTCGCCAATCAAGACGAGGGCGAAGAACTCGCCTTCGAAGGCGCGGCCGCTCCCCTCACTCTGGAGATGGAGGAGTTCCTGCGATGCGCCGCCACCGGCGAAGCCTCTCGGAGTTCCGGCCGATCTGCCATCACCGTTGTCCGCGTTCTGGAGGACGCCAGCAAACTTCTCTCATGAGCAACTTCTTTGCCCACGAATCCGCCTACATCGACGAAGGTGCCACGATTGGCGAGGGCTCCAAAATCTGGCACTTCAGCCACGTCTTCCCAAAAGCCGTGATCGGCAAGGGGGTCATCATCGGCCAAAACGTGCTGGTGAGCAACAACGTCACCGTGGGTGATAAGTGTAAGATTCAGAACAATGTCTCTCTTTATGAAGGCGTGGTTCTGGAAGATTTCGTGTTCTGCGGCCCGTCGATGGTCTTCACAAACGTCAAGACTCCGCGCAGCGAGTTTCCCCGTGCCACGAGCGAGCACTATGCCACGACCCTGGTCAAGCGGGGCGCAAGCATTGGCGCGAACGCGACAATCGTTTGCGGCACCACGCTCGGCGAGTGTGCGTTTGTCGCCGCTGGGGCGGTGGTCACCAAGGATGTCCCTGCCTACGCGATGGTCGCAGGTGTTCCGGCGCGGCAGATCGGCTGGATGAGCGCTTACGGCGATGTGATGGACTTCAGCCAGTCCGATACCTTCACCGACTCTCAAGGCCATGTCTACGAAAAGCGCGGCCCGAGTGAAGTTGTTCGCCTGAAGTAGGCCTCCGGGCAGGCTCTGCTGAATCGAGGCCGCCGCCTGGTGGAACGCGGTCTTGCAACCCCAGCAACTGCCAATCGGCGTCCTCCACAAAAACTCCCGATTTGGGGGAGGATGCCCCAAGGGGGGACCGGACTCGATTGGACGTGAGCTCAGTCGAGCCCAATCACCACTTTGTTTGAAGGAACTGCAATTTCGGAAACCAGACCACGAGTCAGGTCCCTCTCACCCGACCGACCAGGCGTACTGATTCGGCCAAGGGGCTTCCACTTCGAGAGCCAGCGCGGCCTTGAGCGCCCAGTGGGGATCGCGCAGCATCTCGCGGCCGATGAACACGAAATCGGCACTTCCCGACGCCACGATCTCCTCCGCTTGAGCTGGCTCCGTGATCTGGCCTACCGCACCGCTCAGCATCCCGGAACCCTCGCGGACGCCTCGGGCAAGGTGAACCTGATACCCTGGCCCGGAGGGAATCGGAGCATCCATCGTGGATCCGCCACTGCTGCAGTCAAACACATCGACCCCCAGCGGCATGAGCGACTTCGCGAGCGCCACCGAGTCCTCCAGCGACCAAGCCCCGTCGATCCAATCCGTGGCACTGATGCGCACAAAAAGCGGTTTGTGTGCGGGCCAAACATCGCGAACCGCCTCCACGACTTCGTGGTGAATCCTCGTGCGACCGGCCCAGTCTCCGCCATAGGAATCGGTGCGTTGGTTGCTGATCGGGCTCAAGAATTGGTGGAGCAAGTAGCCATGCGCCGAGTGAAGCTCCACGATATCGAAACCGGCTTCGTCAGATCGCCGGGCCGCCTGAGCGAAAGCCTCCACAACCACACGAATGTCTTCCACTGACATCTCCAGCGGCGTTGGAACCCCCTCACGAAAAGGGATCGCGCTCGGGCCCCAGCGATCCGTGATGCCCCCTTCGGAATCCGGAACGAACCCTCTCACTTTCGACCAAGGGCGGTAGGTGCCCGCCTTGCGACCGGCGTGAGCGAGCTGAATGGCGCTTGCCGCGCCGCCGAGCCGAATCGCCTCGGTCACCGGACGAAGCACACCCACGTGCGCATCATCCCAAATCCCAAGATCTTCGAGGCTGATCCGCCCATTGGGGAGCACCGCCGTGGCTTCCGACATCACAATCCCGCAACCCCCAAGAGCTCGCGCTCCGAGGTGGGCGGCGTGGAAGGACGAGGCCATTCCGTCACGGTTTTCGCACGAATACATGCACATAGGAGACAGAACGATGCGATTCCGCAGCGTTAGGCCCCGGATGGTGAGAGGAGAAAAGAGCGCGCTCATTGGCTTTTCGCGACGATTCGCCCCTCGGTTGTCATCTTCACCGGGTTGTTCTTCTGGAAGTAGGCAATCAGGGCATCGACGTCAATGAATCCTGTG
This sequence comes from Armatimonadota bacterium, assembly GCA_020161505.1. GTDB lineage: Bacteria > Armatimonadota > Fimbriimonadia > Fimbriimonadales > Fimbriimonadaceae > UphvI-Ar2. The sequence goes on from JAIUNY010000019.1 coordinate 18,429, forward strand.
TCGGTACGGGTGCCTTTGGCGTTCTTCAGCACTTCGTGGGCATCTCCGCCACCGGCGACGAAGTTGCTGAGGGTCACCTTGTAGACTCGCTTCGGATCGATAGCCTCTCCGTTGAAAGTCGCCGAGATCAGCCTCGATCCTGCCGCCCCCGAAGGATTGAACGTATAGCTGAAGCCTTTGCTCGGGAGAAGCATGCCGCCCCCCGAACTCACCCCGTGTTCCAGTGACTTCAGGATCTCTTCGCCGGTCAGTTCATTCACCGTCAGAGTGTTGCCGAAGGGGCACACCTCAATCAGATTCCCATAAGTGATCTGCCCAGCATTGAGCGGTGAGCGAACGCCCCCGGCATTCCAGAACGCAAACTCAGCCCCGACGTGCTTGGTGGCATCGAGCACCGCATCTGCGATCACGTTGCCCATCAGGGGTTCGCCTAGCTTCTCATCGAACCTCTGAGTCAGGTCGTTGGCAAGCTCGGAGATTTTGCGATTCCGCAGTTCCGCAATGGGCTTGGCAAACGCCTCCATCATCGTTAAAACGTAAGGATTCGGCTCAAACTTATCGTCAATAAGAATCGGGCCACCGTTCCACTTTTCAAGTTTGCCCGTTTCATCGAAGGTCACTTCAAGCTTTCCGAGCACCTTGCCCCATTCCCAGGCTTGCACAATGAGCACGGTCTCGCCGGTCGCATCTTTGCCAAGCGTGGGGTACTCGCCGCGCGACCCTTCAAACCCGGGGATATCCACCTGACCGAGAAGCGTGTGGCTGTGCCCCCCAACGATGATGTCCACGCCACGCAACTGCCCCACCGTGCTCGTGTCGTGTTCGAACCCTGCGTGGCTGAGCAGAATGATCTTGTTGATCCCCTGATCCCGCAGGCCATCGACCGCAGCTTGGACGCTCGGCAGATAATCCTTCATGGCGATCGTGTCGCCCGCCGCCGTCACGGTCAGGAGATTCGGCGGAGTGGTGCCGACGACGCCAATTTTTTCGCCTCCGACCTCAATGACCATGCTCGGCTTGATCACATTTTGCAGCTTCGGCTCCTGGCTCAGATCGAGATTCGCGGCGAGGAGCGGGAAGCGAGCGAGCCGAGCGAAGTTCGCCAGCGGCTCGGGCCCGCGATCAAATTCGTGGTTCCCCACCGCCATCACTTGGTAGCCGATCAGGTTCAAAAACGAGAGATCCGCCAGGCCCTCGTAGACGTTGAAGTAGAGGGTGCCTTGGAACACATCTCCCGCATTGAGCAGGATCGGGTTTGTGCTCGATTCTCGGGCCTGGAGAATCGCGGTCGCCTGCCGGGCGTAGCCGCCAATGCTCTTACCGCGTACCGTCACAGGATCGACTCGGGCGTGCAAATCGTTGGTGTGCAGGATCGTGAAGGTGAACGATTCGGCATGCACCAGGGAGGCAGTCAGAGCCAGCGCGAGGAGGAATCCGCTGCGCATGCGGTCGATGATTCGACGGCCTTTCATGCTTGTCGGTATACCTGGGAGTCGGGCTCGTTGCGTGGTTCTGAACCCCCGGATTGTCTGCCCAGAAGAGGGATCATCAACAAAATTGCCCTGCACGATCGTGCAGGGCGTTTTAAGCAGTACTTTCCGAGAGCGATTAGCTCATCAGGACGGTGCCGACGACCGGTTGGGGTTTGCCCACGTTCATCGCACCCTTGGCCACGAGGTCAAGGCGACCCTTGTTGGCCGAGCCTTCGCAACCGAAGAAGCTGTACTTGCCATCGGCCCAGACCTTGAACTTGGCCGCTTCGCCCTTCGCGTTGCAGCAACCCTTGTCGCCCTTGGCCATCGGCTTGGCGGCGGTGGACTTGCAGCATGCCGACTTGCCGTTCACGCTGGCTTCTGCCTTGGCTTCCTTGTCGCCACAGCTTCCGCCGGAGCAGGCTCCGTCCTTAGCATAGGAAGCGCCATTGCTGACCACAGCGTTGGTTTGGGTGTCTTCGCTCTTCGGCTTGTCGCCCGGGCAGCTGGAGCAGTCGCTCTTTTCAACGGCGGCCATCGCCTTATCGGGGCAGGATCCGCAGTCGGACTTTTGAATCGAAGAGGCTTGGACAGCTCCCTTGTCGGCACATCCACCGCAGTCGCTCTTCGGAGCGGTCGCTGCGGGGGTGCTCATCGTGCTGATCTCTTGGTTCTTCACCGGAGCCGGCGCGCTGAACGCGGAGAAGGCCACAGCCGCTCCCGTCAGAGCAACCACCACGGCGGCAGGAATGATGAACTTCTTCATTGCTTCGGATTGTAGCAATGTTTGAGCCTGTTGAAAAGTTCCCGACGAAAGAGAATCTTTCGGCTAAGACGAAAAGCCTAACGGTTTGCCTGGGTTTGAACCTGAATTCCGAACACGGGAAGCACCGAATCCAATAGACGATCTACTAAAGAATGGTTCAGCTCTTCGTGCCCCATGACGAGCCGGAAATAGATCGGGGCATAGAGGAGGTCGAGCATGAGGTCGGCATCGACCACCGGATTCATCTGACCGCGATCAACCGCCAAGGCCATGGCTCGCTCGATCACAAATTTGCGTTTGAGAAGCCACCGCTCGCGGAAGACCGCCGCGACTTCTTCATCCGTTTGAACCGCGGCAAGGATCGCGCGAACGGTGACTTGATGATCTCCGACAAAAAAATCGACCAGCGCGTGCATTTGCGTGCGCAGGTCGCGGCGAAGGTCTCCGGTGTCCCGAAGCTGAAGGCTCTCATCCTCCAGATCCAGCAAGGCTTCTAGGAGAAGCTGGGCCTTGCTACACCATCGGCGATAGATGGTGGCTTTGCCGACTCCGGCTCGCTGGGCAATGGCATCGACCGTGAGATTCTCCCAACCCACTTCGCGGAGCTCTTCCAAGCCCGCCTCCAGGATCTTGTGGTGAACGAGTGGGCATCGGGGCCTTCCTAGCTTGCGTTCGCACTCGTGGTTCATCGTCGATTTCGTTCCTTGTCGGCTTCCCGAAACAATCTTCGGTTGCGACACTTTGCTGGCTTAACTTGTTCCTTTCCTCAAGACGCCAGTCGAGCCCGGTCTGTTGCGAGACGGGAACCTTGGTCTACGTGACTCGCGCTCAGAAAACTGCGAAACCAGAATCTTTGCCAGCCGCGTAGAATAGCGGGTATGCGCGTTTGCCTTCTCGCCGCGTCGTTATCGCTGCTCTTCGCCTCGGCGGTTGCTGGCCCAATCTCCGCCACGCTCTCCACCTCGGCCCTCCTTGCTCAGGATGCGGCTCCCGTGGCCCAGCCTGCTGCCCCGGCTCGACTCAAGACACTCGATGTCAGCGAGTACGAAAGCTGGCAGATGTTGGGTTCCTCGGGCATTTCACCTGACGGACGCTGGATCAGCGCGGTGGTCAGTCGGTTGGACGGCACCAACGTGATGACGATCCGCAACAGCGATAGTCCGGAGAAGTGGGAGACGGCGAACGCCGCTCGCGCCACGTTCTCGGCGACAAGTGCCTTTGCCGCCTACACCCTGAACTCCACGCCCAAGGAACGCGATCTTGCCGCCAAGCAAAAGCGACCGATCACCCCTCGCGTGGGCCTTCGAAACCTGGTGGATGGATCCGAGCGAATTCTCACCGGTGTCCGATCAGCTCAGTTCAACAAGTCAGGATCGCACCTCGTCGCTCTTCAGGTCGATGACAAAGCCCCTCAGGCTCCCGGCACGCTCCTCGTGATCCGTCTCAGTGATGGGCGCACCACCCCGATCAGCGATGTCGCTCGCTTCACGATCGATCCAGAAGGTCGATATGTCGTGATGGTCACCAAGACGGCGGGCGGCGAAACCTCGCTCCAACGCCTGACGCTCTCCAACATGACTCTGACCAGCCTCCGATTTGGCCTCGCCGATATCGCAGAGTGGGATTGGGACAAGAAAGGCAACACACTGGCCGCTCTGGAAACCAGCAAGCAAGAAGGCAAGGAGGGCAATCACCACACGGTCACCCTCATCACGGGCATGGGCGATGAGGAGCCGACGGTGCGAACTCTGGACCCCAAAACTCTCGCGGGATGGACGGAAGGGCACCGCGTTTCCGGCGGCATCACGATTAATGAAGCTGGTACGGCTCTCGGATTCCTCAGCCAGCCCTGGAACGCCCCGAAGCCTCCTGCTGACCCCAACGCGACCACCAACGTCGAGATTTGGCACACCAAGGATGTGATTGTTCAGCCGCTGCAGAAGTCGATGGTTCCCTTTGAGCAGCAAAAGGGCGATCTTTGGGTGGTCAAGGCAAGCGATCTTTCGGCAACCCGAGTCGGAACCGCCGAGGAAGGTGCCAGCCTCGTCGGAGACTTCAATTCGGCTTACATTGTGGATGAGAAAACCCACGCCAGCGCGGTGAAACCCAACGGTCACGAGTTCGCCGACCTGATCGCCGTGGATGTCTGGTCGGGCACCCGCACCAAGGTCGAATCCAAGATGATCAACAACGTGGGTGGTCTCGGACTCGCGACCCTCAGCCCCTCACGCAAGGGCAAGTATCTCGCCTACGCCAAGGGCGGCGATTGGTGGGTTTACGACTTCGCCGCCAAGCAATCCAGAAACATCACGAAGGGCTTGAAGGATAGCTTCGTCGAATTCAACGACGACCGCACCAATCCAGAAAAGGGCATGGCCTGGAGCGCGGTCTGGCAAGCCGACGACGCGGGCCTGTTGCTCTGCACGGACTTCGACATCTATCGCTGGGATGCCAAAACCGGCGAAACCACCCGTCTCACCGAGGTTCGAGAGGAAAAGCTCCGGCTTCGCCCACTCGCGATCGGCCTGAATCCGGAGGATGATCTCCAAGCAAGCGATCCCGTGTACGTCTCGATTTTCGATACGGTCGGCAAGGGATCGGGCATTGGTCGAATCAAGCCGGGTGGCGAGTTTGAACCTCTTACCTTCGACGCGAACCACGAGGTCTTGTTTGTCGGCAAAAGCAAAGACACGGATCGCATTCTGATGCGCATGGAGAGCTTCACCCAATCGCCGATGCTGCTGCTCTCCAACACCGATTTCGCCGCGGCGAAGCCCGTGATGACGACGAATCCTCAGCAGAAGGACTACGCGTGGGGCAGTGCTTCTCTCATCAGCTACACCGATAAAAAAGGTACCCCTTTGCAGGGAATCCTCTACAAACCGGCGAATCACAACCCCAATCGCAGCTACCCGATGATCACGATCATTTATGAGCGCATGAGCGATGGTCTGCACAACTATCTGCCCGCCGGAGTGGGTCAGGCGTATGATGTTCAGCACTATGTCCAGAACGGCTACTTCGTTCTGTTGCCGGATATCGCCTATCAGTCTGGCGACCCCGGGATGAGCGCCGTGGACTGCCTGGAAGCGGCTCTGAAAGCGGCATTCAAAGCGGACCGCACGATTGACCGGGATCGGGTCGGCCTCAGTGGCCACAGTTGGGGTGGCTACCAGGCCGCCTTCGTCGCCACGCAGAGCAAGATGTTCGCCGCCTATTCGGCGGGAGCCCCTCTCACCGAATACATCACGATGTCGAATAGCTTCTACTGGAACTGGGGTCAGGCCAACCAGGTGATCTTCGAGAGTTCACAGGGTCGCATGCCGAAGGCGTGGTTCGATGATGTCGATGCCTTCATCCGCAACTCGCCGCTGTTCCACGCCAAGCAGATCACCAAGCCGATGCTGATCCAAGCCGCCGACGGCGATGGCGCGGTGGATTGGACGCAGTCGCAGTTCCTCTACAACACCCTTCGCCGAATGGGTAAGGAAGCGATTCTGTTGGTGTATCCGGGTGAGAACCACAACGTGGCCCGCCGCGCGAATCAAAAAGACTACTCTCGCCGCATCTCGCACTTCTATGACGTTCATTTGAAGCGCGCCAAGCCCGAGCCGTGGCTCAGCAGCGGCGTGAAGGCGATTGATCTCGCCAAAGAGCAGGAGAACTCCAGCAAGCAAGATCCGCCGCTCGGTGGATGATTGGTCAAGCGCAGGGCACCTTCCGATCCGCAGGAAGGTGCCCTCTTTCTTTCTGCCGCGACCGGGGCGGGAGAAGGCCGCGCTGCCCTTTTGCGCTCCTGCGGAGGGCTCTCTCGCGGGCTTCGGGGGATTGGCCTTGGGCCGGGCGCGGCAGAACGCCCACCCCGGCAAACTCACCATCTGGAATACTTACGGGCAGACGGAGTTCCCTTATGACCCTGGAAAAGATTCCCCTGCTTGACCTGAAGCCAGAAATCGACGAGATTCGCGACGACATCATGGCGGCGGTGACCCGTGTCATCGACAGCACCGCCTTCATCATGGGCCCCGACGTGAAGGCCTTTGAGGAACAGTGCGCCGCGTATTTGGGCGTCAAGCATGCGGTCGGCGTCAACAGCGGTACCGATGCCTTGGTGCTGGGCATTCACGCCATGGGGATCCGACCCGGCGATGAGGTCATCACCACTCCGTTCACCTTCTTCGCGACGGGTGAATGCATCAGCCACATGCGCGCGACCCCGATTTTCGTGGACATCGACCCGAACACGTTTAACCTCGACGTCGACCAGGTCGAAGCCAAGATCACGCCGCGCACCAAGGCGATTGTTCCGGTTCACCTCTACGGCCACGCCGTGGATATGGATCCCCTGATGGCACTGGCGAAGAAGCACAACCTGCTTGTGCTGGAAGATGTCGCCCAGGCGTGGGGTTCGGAATACAAGGGCACCAAGGTTGGCACGATCGGAGACGCAGGAGCCTACAGCTTCTTCCCCAGCAAAAACCTCGGCGCGTTCGGCGACGGCGGATTGTTCGTCACCAACAACGATGAGCTGGCCGACACGGTCCGCATGCTCCGCGTCCACGGTGCGCGAAAGAAGTATCACAACGAGACCGTTGGGGCCAACTCTCGACTGGACACGCTGCAAGCGGCGATTTTGCGCGCCAAACTTCCTCATATCGACCGCTGGAACGAGGGCCGACGCGCGGCCGCCGCGCGGTACAACGAGTACTTCTCAGCGGTTCCAGGGGTCATCACGCCGAGCGAGGCGGATTACACCAAGCACGTGTATCACCAGTACACAATCCGCATCGAGGGCGGCAAGCGCGACGCCGTGCAAGCCTTCCTGAACGAGCGCAACATCGGCAGCTTTGTGTACTACCCCGTGCCGCTTGACAAGCTTCCGGTTTACAAGAATCTGCCCCCGACCGAACTCCCGGTCAGTGATCTGTGCACCAGCCAAGCCCTGAGCCTGCCGATTTGGCCCTCGATTGCTTCGGATGTGCAGAAGCGCGTGGTGGATTCCGTCGCAGAAGCCCTGAAGTAAGCCCATACTCGGGAACTCCCAAGGCCCGGCAGAGATAGACTGAAAGTAAGTTGTCTCGCCGGGCCTTTACTCTGATTGAACTCCTTGTCGTGATTGCGATCATCGCGATCCTTGCCGCGATTCTCTTCCCCGTTTTCTCCCGGGCCAAAGCGGCGGCGCTCAAGACCACCTGTACCTCGAATCTGCGGCAACTGGGCACGGTCTGGATGCTGTATCTCAGCGACCATGATGATCGGATGCCGGATCGACGGGATCTCAAGCTGACGAGCGAAGGAGGGTTCCGTCCGTGGACAGGCTGGCCCCCCAGTGATCCCCGCGCAGGATGGCTGGTCGAACTGATCGCCCCCTACCAGGCCAAATCGATCCTCACCTGCCCCAGCACCGAAGCTCTGTGGAAGACCGAGCCCAGAGTTGCACAAAACGGCACCACCATCTGGATGTGGCGATTTGACCAAGTTACTGATCCTGTAGCCTTAGACAATTTCTGGGGCAAGACTCCGGATCAGGCAGTGGGTGATCTCCAAACTGCGGCGAATCCGTTTATCGGAATCCCCACCGGACAAGCGGATACCGAGCTGGCTGTCGATCCCTACTTCCCCGCGACCAACCCTACGATTCCGGCGAGTTTACGAGGCAAAGCTGTTCATTTCGGAGGCAGAAATCGACTCTTCCTCGATGGACACGTCAAGTTTCTGCGCGACCCTCGCACGAACTAGGATCGAACGGCGAGGGTGCCGTTCCAGGCCAGTTTCAGGCTGCCAAATACGCTGAAGACAGCAAGAATCGCCCACAGACTTGCCCATAGTACAGCAGGGATCCCTGTTGCTTGCTGCAGGATCATGGCGTCGGTCGTCGCTGGGCTGGAGGTCGTGATCGCCATCAGGGCAAAGAAGGCGTGCAGCGAGGTCACGCAGAGCTGAAGGCCGAGGAACTTGCCCGCGAAGATCAAATGATCTGCTTTGAGCCGGGGAACCACAAACAGAAGAGCAATGGACCAAAGAAGACCAGAGATCACCCCCACCAGGTCGCCGCGAACAAACAACAAGAGCGATCCCGTCATCGCGCCCGCCACAATCCAGAGCACCTTCTTGGCTCGATCTGCGACTCGGGAGTGGGCGATCATCAGTCCGCCGGCCACGGCGGTGCCCAGATAGCCCGCACTGGCGACCAGAACAAGGTTGCCCCCTCGAATCTGCGCGACTCCGCTTCCATCGGCATACACATGGATGTATCCCACCGATCCACCGGTGAGGATCCCCGTGAGGGCGTGGAAGAGCTCGTGCAGGTGCGTGTTGAAGTAGACGAGGGGAATGAGCAGCGGTCGCAGAGCCGGGATCATCCAAAGCGCCAAAGAGATGCCCGCCGCAATGAGCAGCATGGACTGACTCTTTTTGAGGGGCGCGGTGTCGCTCATCACTTCTTGGTCTCAAGTACGCGCTCCGTGATCCAGACGATGCGGAGACCCACCAGAATCCGACCTTGATAAAAGCCGATCCCCCGTGCCGGAGCACGAGGGATCGGTGGTTGAACGTTAAGCGTTCACCAGAAGCGAGCTTCTGATTAGAACTTGACGGTCAGTTGGGTAGCCAGGAGGCCGCCCTTGAATCGGTTGCCATCGAAGTTCGGGTTGGCAGCCGGTCGACCTTGCAGCGTTCGACCCTTGAAGTCGACGTCGCTGTAGGTGTAGGTGAAGGACAGCTTAGCATTCTCGCTGACGCTGTAGCCGAGCATGAGGGTCAACCATCGCTGATACGGATCCGTACCGGCGTTGTAGTCGAACTTCACATCTTCGTACTTCAGGCCGAGGTCGAGGAAGTTGCTGAGCTTGTAGTCGAGTCCGACGGTCAGGCTCAGAGCCTCGTCGTCTTCGCCCAGGAAGCCACCAGCGCCGTTCTCGACGCCTTGGAGCAGTTCGCCCTTACCGTACAGCTTGAGGCTGTCGGACGGCTTGAAGCTGACCATGGCGTTGAAGCCTTCGACGTTGCGCGGGTTGTACCAGGTACCGGTGCGGCCCCAGTCACCATCGGCATCGAAGTTAGCTTCGACGCGTCGGTAACCAGCACCGAATCCGAAGGCGCCGGAGTTGTAGCCCAGGCGGACATCGTAAGCGGTGTTGTCGTCATCCAGTCGGGTGGTGGTGTTCTCGGTCAGGACGCTTTGAGCGAACGAGCCGTAGAAGTTGATGTTGCTGAAGGTCAGGTTGACATCAGCGCCATAGACGTTTCGTCGGTTGACGACGCCAAAGCCACCGAGGTTAGCGCGGGTGTCGCTGTCTTGCCAGAGGTAAGCCAGGTTCACTGCACCGGTTTCGCCGAACGGGAACTGAACTTGCACGCCGAGGGTGCGATCGACCGGGCCGAGCACGCCTTGGTAGATGCTGGACGGGTTGATGTCCGCACCGTTGGTGGTGTTCAGGTTGCTGTTTTGGCCACCGAAGACCTTCAGGCTGACGTTACCGAACATGAAGTCCAGGATGCCGCCGTCGAAGTACCAGTCACCGCTGTCGCGCCAAGCATTGCTGTAGTACTCCTTGGTGAACGAGGTTCGCTTGAGGATGTACGGGCTCACTTGGTGTCCAACTCGACCGATTTGAGCCTTGACGCCTTGACCAGCCAGTTGGCTGTTGAAGGTCACAGCGAACTTGCCGAACGCAATGTCGGTGTCGTTGTCGCTGCTGAAGGTTCCCGGGCTGTAGGAGCTGATGTCGCCGAGACCGAGGGTGTTGCCAACCTTGAGGATGGCGTCCCAGGTCACGTCGCCCTTGCCACCGTTGAGGGTGATGAAGGCGGAGTGGTAGATGTTCAGGTCGCGATCGAGGCCGACCACAGCATCGCTGTAGCTGCCTTCGCCGACGCCGACAACCGATCCGTCCGGCATGAGGCCGCGGAGGTCGTCGCTGCTGTGACCAGCAAGCACGAGAAGGTCAACGAAACCACCGATGTTGATGGCGTTGCTCTTGCCTTCGAGAGCAGCGAGTCGCTCCTTCACGTCGGCCATATCCTTCATCATGTCGTCAACCTTCACGCCGAGCTCGGTGAGCTGCGGGCGGAATTCCTTGACGAGCTTGTCGAGCTCATTGATCTTGCCTTCCCAGCCCTTCATGCCATTGACTTGGCTCTTCAGGTCGCTGAGTTGCTTGGCGAGGTCGCTGTTGTCGCTGCCGCCGCCGGTCGGTCGCTTTTCGAGGGCTTCGATCTTCGCGTTGACGTCGTCAAACTGAGCCATCATGGCCTTCCACAGCTTGTCGATAGCAACCGCGAACTCGTAGCGGGTCATCATTCGGCTGCCGCGATAGAATCCATCGGGATAACCGAAGACGATCTTGTCCTTGAGGTTAGCGAGGGCGCCGTAGGCCCAGTGATTTTCCGGAACATCCGGGAAATTGTCTTGTGCGAACGCCGGTGCAACCAGCGCAACGCCAAGAACTGCGCTCAGTGCGAGCTTCAGTGTGTTGTTCATTGTTGTTGTGTTCTCCAGAGAGAAGGACTCCACTGGAATCACGCTGAACCGGCTCGCAGTTTGGTTCTTGGTTGGACCCACAACTTTCCTTAAGTTCCCTGTAGGCGCCAAGCCCCGCTCTGCACACTGGCTTAGCGATGCTTCCTGCATCGTCCTGGCATCGAGACGTACTCGTTACCATCTGCAATTATGTCCAAGGCATTCGCAAGCAAAGTCCGCCCCGGTGGAATTACTGGGACTTGTGGCCTATCCACCTTGACAGAACAGGTCCTTAGGCGCGGAGGTTAGAGCGGCGAGGCCTCGGACGCCCAATGCCAGAGCTTGGTCACGTTCGCCTGGTGCATCGGCACAGCATCGGGGGTTTCGACGACCATGGGAGTTTCCTCGAAGAGTGGATCGTGCACCAGGCACCGGAAGGCGGTCTCCCCGATCTCCCCCTCGCCCAGGTGGTTGTGGCGATCGACTCGCGTGCCCAGTGCCTTCTTGCTGTCGTTGACGTGGAGCACCTTGATCTTCTCGCGGCCCACCAGGCGATCCCATTCGGCAAACGTGGCGGAATAAGCCTCCGGGGTTCGGATGTCGTACCCCGCGGCGAAGATATGGCAAGTGTCGAGACAGACACCCACCCTTGGGTGATTCCCCAGAAGCTCGAACATCGTCGCCATCTGGTCAAATCGGTAGTTGAGCGAGCTCCCTTGGCCCGCCGTGGTCTCCATAAGTACGGTGACGAAATCGGGAGTCTCGGCGAGCACCTGGAGCAGGCTCTCCGCAGCCGCCTTCATGCCAGCCTCCTCACCTTGTGACATGTGTGCGCCTACGTGACTGACCACCCAAGGAATGCCGAGTTCATTGCAACGCAGAATCTCTCGAATCATGCCTTGGCGGCTTTGCTCGCGCTTCTCAAGATCCGGGGCGCAGAGATTGATGAGATAGCTATCGTGGCTCACAAGATGCCGACGCTCGATGCCTGTTTCTTCCAGCGCTAAGGCGAGGGCACTGACGGCATCGCAAGTGATCGCCTTGGCTGCCCACTGCTGGGGAGAATTCGTGAAGACTTGGATCGCGGTGCACCCAATCTTGCTCCCCTCCCGAACTGCCTTGTGTAGGCCTCCGCTTGTGGGCATGTGGGCTCCGATCCATCGCGCTGGCATGGGTGGGAGGATACCGGTTGCCGCTATCCAGAAACGAAGGGTCGCATCGCTGCGATTGCTTCTTCGTTGCTTGGCTTCACGCCGCGACGATCGTTGTTCGTCCAGACAATCTCGCCCTGATACCGAATCTCCAGAATCCCACCGCTCCCGGGGATGTATTCAGTCTCGAGGCCGAATTCGGATTGAAACGCTGCCGCCAACCTGGCGGCATGAGGCATATAGTTTCAGGCCTGGCAATAGAGAATCGAGATCGGCTTCACAGAGTCATTATCCCCGAACGAGGTTGAGCCAGCCCGCGCCTTGCGCACAATAGAGGGCATGGCCCTTCCGAAAGGTGCAGTCATTGGCGGAATCGTTGCCGTGCTCGTCGGCGGCGCGGTGTGGATGCAAACCCAAAGCTCCGGGTTTTCGGACGTCAAGAGCAACTCCTACAACATGAAGGACGTTCCGCGCCACCCTGTGACTGAGGCCATGGTCAGCACGGCCAAAGCCCAAAAAGGAGAACTAGCTCCGGAATTCAAGCTCCTTGATTCCGAAGGGAAAGAGCAAACCCTTGCCGGAATCCGCGGATCGAGGCCTGGAGTTCTGGTGATGACCAAGGATGGCTGCCCCTGTAGCGTGGAGTCTCAGCCCTTCTTCAATAAGATCGCCGAGCATTTTCAGGAGCGGGTGGCCTTTCTGGGGATCATCGACGCTGATTCACAAGCCGGCAAGAAGTATAAAACCGACTTCTCCGTACCGTATCCCATGCTCTCCAACACCGAGATCGAAGTGTTTAAGCGCTACCAGGCGAAGCAGTCGGTGTACATCTTCCTGATTTCGGCTGACGGCACCCTGGAGCATGTGTGGCCTGGATACAGCAAGTCGATGCTGGAAGATCTGAACGCGAAACTCGCGGCGGTCAGCGACATGCCGGCTGCTCAGTTGGATTTGAACATGGCCCCGGAAGAGATGACGAGCGGGTGCTACTTCTTCAAGCCGGTGGGCACCGAAGAACCCGCCTGGTAATGCAATCCCGCTGAATCTGCCCTCCGGTTCTCCGGGCTAGACTGAGACTGTGCGCGTTTCCGCCTGGCCGCTGATCATTGCCGTTGCCCTCGACATGATGGGCTTTGCGATGATCATCCCGGACATTCAGCTTCGGGCCGAAGGCCTGGGGGCGCCGGGATGGATGATCGGCGCGATTCTCGCGAGCACGTTTGTCATCCAGTTCTTCATCAGCCCGTGGTGGGGAGCGCGCAGCGATCGACTCGGTCGCAAGAATGTGTTTCTGTTCTGCACCAGTCTCAGCGCAATCAGCATGGCTTTGTATGCGATGGCGGATGCTCCGGGGTGGTTGTTGCTCAGCCGGATTCTGGCGGGATTCGGGGCGGCCAACATCGCGGTGGCCCAAGCGAGTGTGGTGGATGGCGAAACGCATGAAGATCGCACTCCTGCCTTGGCTCGGCTTAGTGCCGCCCAGAACTTTGGGATGATTCTCGGGCCGGGGCTCGGGGGCTGGATCGCAACGGCGATCGGATCGTCACAACTCGGCTGGATTGCCTGTGGGCTCTCTGCTTTAGGGGTTCTGATTGTCGCCATCAAGGGTCAGTTTCCAGCGGTGGAAGAGATTTCGACTCGCCGTGCCTTTGGATTCGGAGCGTTGCTGAAATCCTTCCCGCACCTCGTCCCTTTGGTTGTGCTCGCCGCGATTGCTTGGTTCTCCCTCTCAGCCCTTGAGGGCACGTTCGGACGGCTTCTCAAGGCGGAGTGGGGTTACGGATCATTCGAGTTTGGGATGCTGTTCAGTTTCGAGAGCGCCTTGATCCTCCTTGTGCAGGCGGTATTTCTGACCGTCATCACTAAGCGGTTCAAGCCACGGATGATTTTGGTGGTTGGCTATCTCTTCCAGGGCTTGGGGCTTGCGATGACTCCCTTTGCGCCAGGTTTGGCGGTTCTGTTCCTCTGCAGCGGGCTCTATGCGTTTGGGGTCAGCGTCGCCAATCCGACGGTGAACGCTTTGTGCAGTCAGCAGGTGCCGGATGATCGTCAGGGGGAGCTTTTCGGGGTTCTGCAGTCAGCCCGGAGCGTTGGATTTGCCCTTGGGCCCCTCCTCGGCGGGATCCTCTTTGACTGGAAGCATGCGGCTCCCTATCTTCTCGCGGGAGGCGTTTGTTTGTTCGCGGCGATGCTTGCTCCTTGGGCCTCGCGGAATCGGGGCGGAGAGACTCCCAACCTCCACCCGGGGAATTGAGGGTAAGACATCCAGCAATGAAGCATCGATACCTCGTGCCTGGCCTGCTCAATGGGGGCGAACTCCTTGCCCAGATGGCACGAGACCTCCCCGAATCGCTCTATGATCAGGATCTCGGAAAGGATCGCTTCACCCCTCGCGAGATCATCGCTCACCTGGCAGACTGGGAGCCGATTCTGCGTGCGCGGGTGGAGTTGGCGATCAACTCCCCGGGTTCAACGATCCAAGCCCACGATGAAGGGCAGCGGGCGATTGACCAGAACTACGCCGGGCAGGATTTCATGGAGTGCGTGGTGCGGTTCCAGCAAGAACGTGCTCGCACGGCGGCGTTGGCCCAAACCACAGCGGAAGATCGGCTGGCTCAAGTGGTGCACCACCCAGAAGCTGGGCCGATGAGCGGGTTTGACCTCTTGGCCTTCATTCCCGGCCACGACCTTTACCACCTCCAGCAGTTCTATGCTCTGCTGACTCCTGGTTCAGAATCGTGATCGACACCCCTCTCGGCATTGGGGCGATGTTCCTCGCCGGGATGATCGCGGCAGCGGTGAACTCGATTGCTGGAGGCGGAACCCTTGTTTCCTTTCCTACCTTGTTGGCCCTGGGTTTGCCGGAGAAGATCGCGAACGCGACCAACGCGGTCGCGCTTTGGCCAGGATCGCTTGCCGGAGCATTTGGATTCCGTGAGCATCTCAAAGATGCCAGATCTGAGCTGAAGCTCCTGCTTCCCCCGACGATTGTCGGCTCGCTCCTGGGGTCGGTTCTTCTCGTCGTGACTCCCGAGAGCATTTTTAAGGTGCTGGTGCCCTTCTTGATCCTGGTCGCGACCCTGCTGCTCGCCTTCCAGCCTCAGATCAAGAAGAAGGTGGCGGAGACCGGATTTGCGCTCTCCCCGTTTTGGGTGGCGACGCTCCAGTTCCTGGTGGCTCTTTACGGAGGCTACTTTGGCGCTGGCATGGGGATCATGATGCTGGCGATCATGTCGCTGTACATCCACGACGACATGCACCGGATGAACGCGATCAAGAACTGGCTTGCCGTGGTGATCAATTTCGGGGCGTCGGTGCTCTTGATCTCTCAGCGGTTGGTCTCGTTGGTTCCGGCTTTGGCGCTGATGACGGGAGCCTTGATCGGCGGCTACGTCTCGGCGCGGATTGCCCAAAAGGTAAAGTCCGAAACACTTCGCAAGGTCGTGGTGGCGTACGGGCTGGTGATGACCGGGGTGCTGATGGTGAGGCTATGGATGTGAGCCTGAAGGACTGGGGGGTCGTGATTCCGGCGGGCGGTCTGGTGCCAGATCCTCTTGCCACGCGGCTCGGTACGCCCCGCAAGGCTCTGGCCCAGATTCTCGGGCGCACGAGTATCGAGTGGACGCTCGATGCAGTTCGTGGAGCCGGATTCACTCAGATCGCGGTGGTGAGTGGCGAGGATGTCCACGAAGTGATCGGCGACGACCACTGGGTGCCGGAATCGAGTGGTCAGATCGAGAATGCTCAGGCTGGCCTGACCGCCTTGGGGAGTCCGAGCAAGATTCTCTTTCTCCCGGCCGATTCCCCTTTCTTGGATCCAGCCGGGCTCCGCGAGTTCGTCAGTGAGATCGAAATGCGGCGGAATCTCGACGAGCCAAAGTGGTACGCGGCTGGCCTCTGCACGCGCGCGCGATACGAGGAGGTGTTCCCTGGCTGGTCGAATCCAAGTATTCGTCTGCGGGACGCGGATCTGATGAGTGGAGCCTACTTCGCGACGAGTCTGGACGGTTTTCAGCATGGCGCGGATCTCTTCCGAAGCATCAGCGAAAGCCGGAAAAGCCAGTTCAAAATGCTCCTCCGGTTTGGCCTGGTGCCTCTGGTGCGGTACTTCTTCCACCGGGTGAGTTTGGGAGAAGCAGAGTCTCGGCTGAGCAAAGCGTTCTCCGGTCAGGCGTTGATCGTGCCCAGCGCAGACGCCCGGAGCATCGCGGATATCGACACCGTCGAGGACTACGAGCGGCTGATCGGAGTGGCCGAGAAGTTCCTGAATCACCCTTGAGATCCATGCTCTGCAGGGCGAGCGGCAATCAAGCCCCGTCGTCCCGGCCTCGAGTCCAGAGGTCTGTTCCGGGGGCCAAGCTCGGGCGGAGAAGACCAACTTTCAGTCACGGATTCCTCCCCCAAAGTGGGGGAGGGCAGGGAGGGGGCCGCCCGCGCGGGAGTCGGTGATCTGCCAGCCCCTCCCGGCATTTGGCCACCCTCCCGAGGCAAGCTCTGAGAGGGCGAGTCCAAGAATCGGCTCTGAGGGCAAAGCTCAGTCAAAGCCAAGAAACCCCCAGTGACGATTCCTCCCCCAACGTGGGGCAGGGTGCCGCCCGGGCGAGAGCCGACGAGACGTACGCCGCCCCCCGACAAATTCACCAGACCCTCACCCTCCAGTTGAGGTTTTTTCGCCCGAAAACCTCAAGTAGAGGATCATGGTTGAACTCATTCTGCGTGGATTGATCGCCCTGAGCGTTGGGCTGGCAGCGGCGATTTGGCCGGACTTCACTGGCCCGATTGGGTGGCAGGTGTCGATTGGCTTCCTCGCGTTAGCATTTGCCGTCTATGGACTGGAGTTCAAAGAGAAGCGCAACGCGGGCGCGTCGGGACTGATCGCGGTGATTGACGCGATGTACCTCGCGACGATACTCGCCGCGCAAGGATCTCTGGACCGATACGGATTCATCGTGCTGGCTCCGATGCTGTGGGCAACGGGACGATTTGCCGCCGATGCCGCCTCCATGTCCCCTCTGGTTGCCGCGACGGTCATGGTCGCCAGTAACTTCTTTGGCGGAGATGGCTTCACCATTCCGGTGCTCCTCCACACGGCAGGCATCCTCGTGATTGGCCTTCTGACCAACCAAGCCAAGGTGATTGTCAAGGAGACTCAGATTCCGTACGAAGTCACAAAGGAAGTCCCGGTGCTGGATCCTGCGACCGGGCGAATCAAGGAGAGCTACCAATCTTTGCGAGATCACGTGCAGGAGCTTGAAAGGCTCTCGCGCCGAGATCGGCTCTCGATGAAGCTCTGGAATGCGGCCCATGCAGCGAGCCATTCTCCGCTCTCCGCCATGGCGACCAAGCTTTCGGAGGAATCCTCGGTCGAAGGGTTGATTCTCTACTCTCTTGATCCGGCGGAACGCCGACTCGTCGTCGCCAGCGGAACCGGACGCGTGCCAGAGAACCTGCGCGATCGAGCATTTGAGTTCCCCAGCGGGCTCGGCGATGCGCAGATTCGTCACGAAATGGACAAGCAGATGCGAAGCCTACGCGATTCCGATCGCCTGGTGCATCTGGCCACGGTTTTGCTGAAGCACAAAGGTCGCCCGGTTGGACTCGTCGCCTTGTTCGATCCGAGCCGCCCGGCGGTCGAGGAAGCCTTCACGACCGTCCACGAGCTCAACGAGGCGATGGGAGGCTTGGTGAAACAAGCCCTTGATCGCGACGATGAGCGTCGACGGCTTCGTGAAACCGAGCTGATGTACGGCGTCGCCAGCGTCTCTCTGGGAGCAGAGAGTCGGCAGAACTTGATTGCCCGCGTCGTGCGTGAGCTCAGTGAAGCGGTGACTCTGGATCACCTTGCCGTCTGGCTCCTTGATGATGCCGAGGCCACCCTGGTGAGCTCTTCGGGGGCGACGCATCGCGTGTTTGAGAAGATGAGCTTTGCTCAAGGGCCAGGTCTCCGGGGCTGGCTTCTGACGGGATCGCCCGAGGTGGTGGCCCTGGATGCTCTGGAAGATGGTCGGATTGATCGAAAGGAATCTCTTCTCGCCCGGGTCGGAAGCTTTGTGATGTTCCCGCTCTTGGGTGCTGATGGCCCGATTGGATTCCTCACCGCATCAACTCACAGCGTCGGCGGGATTGATCGCGCCAAGCACGAAACCATCCGGGTGATCGCGAGCGAGCTTGCCCAAGCTCTCAACCGCCTGGACACCACCAAGGAATCGGCCCACGGTGTGATGACCCCTCAAGAGTTCGCAGCGGCCGTTCGGAGCGGTGGCTCTGGTCACTTTGTGTACTTTGAAGTTCCTCGACGGGCCGAGTTGAGTGATGAGTTCGGCAAGCCAGCCATCGAGGCCGCTCTCAAGCGGATCACCCACCGGCTCCGTATCAGACTTCCTGGGATGGGTGGGTTGTGTCGACGGGATGTCGGCGACTATGTGGCATTCATCCCGATTCAGGACACCGAGCAGGCGCGACGATGGGCGAACGATACGGTGGGCGTCCTGAACGGACTCAACCTGATGACCCCAGATGGACGTCAAAAGCTCCCCCTCACGTTGCGGGCAAAGGTCGCACCTTTCTCCCCGCAAAACAACCAGGTTTCGGAGGCGAACGCGGCATGAAAACAAGATTCAGCACGATTAGCAGGTACGCGAGTGGCACGTCATACGCTAGGATGATCTCAAGGCGGTCGCACCGAGATCCAAGGTGTGGGGTTCGACAGTGAGGCCGCCCTTTTCTTTTTCTTCTTCGGATAGGCAACAGTCTCAGCAGGCTAAGCGTGCTGTCTTTGAAGAAGGGACGGTTCGGCTTATGCTGCAATCATTCGATTGGCGAAACGCGATGGATTCCTGTCAGGAGGTTCTGAGAACTGATCCTGACCATTTGGGTGCCCTGGAGACACTGGCGCAAGCGCAGTGGCTCGGCGGTGCCTTTTCTGATGTTATTACAACGACGACGCGCTTGCTCCAGTTGAATCCTCATGAGCCCGGATACCGTTACACTCGCGGCATGGCTCATCTGAGCATGGGGGAACTCCTCCGAGCGGCGGAAGACTTCCGTCGGGCCATGGATCAGAGCAAGAATCCCGCTTTTCAGGCCCAGGTAGCGAGCTCTCTCGACGCGGTCGAACTTTGGCTGGAAGACCAGCATTCTCGAACCCGGCGCACCCTGCGGCCAGTGTCACTGGGAGCCTTGGTGGTGCCCGGAATGGGATCAGCAGCACGCTTCCATTAGGCTTGTGGGAAGAGAATCAGCTTGGGGCTCACGGGAATCCGTGAGCCCTGAGTGCGTTTGGGGGCGCACGAAACCCGCTCTCAGGATGGCAGAATGAGTCATGAACCTCTACGAGATCTGGGTGGATGTTGCCCCGGGGGCCACGGCGGACGAGCTGGTGGAGGCCATCCACCGTTGGCTGGGCTTTCTCAAGAACCGAGGCGAGTGCGAGGGGTTCCGGGTCTCTCGTCGGAAGTTCGGATTCGGGCCTTCGGAGCTCGGAGAGTTTCACATCACGATAGAATTCAAGTCCTTGACGCAGCTAGATGAGGGGTTCTTCACCGCCGCCTCGCGTCACCCTGATGTCGAAGCTCTCCATGCCGAGGTCTATCGCCGCGTGACGAACTACAAGAGCGGCCTCTGGCGCGACTACCCGGATCAGGGGTTGCCGGAGTATTCAACGAAGTAGGGGTGGAATCACCTGGTTTCGGCCTCGGTTCGGCCCAGTTTTCACAAATCATTGAAAATTCGCTGGAATTCGCCGTACAATCAAAAAGAGGCCGATGCCCGATTCCAGCCAACCCACGCCCTGGACCGTTCAGGGTGAAGACAAGCGCGTAGCCGTGCGATCCATGTTTGCCGAGATCGCTGGCACCTATGATCGCGTGAATGGGTTGATGTCTTTCAATCAGCACAATGCATGGCGAGCGGCAGCAATCAAGCGACTTGATCTCAAGCCAGGCGAGAGCGTGCTGGACGTCTGCTGTGGCACGGGTGATTTCCTGATTCCTGCCCAGAAGGCCGTGGGGGAGTCGGGTCGAGTGACGGGGATTGACTTCTGCGAGCCGATGCTGCGCCAGGCTGGCCCGAAGTTGAATGGAGCAGCGCGGCTCAGTGTCGCGGATGCCTGCGCGCTTCCGTTCGCGAGCGCACAGTTTGATGCCGTGACCATCGGTTGGGGGCTCCGCAATGTGCCGGATATGCCGCTGGCCCTGAAGGAAATGGCGCGTGTGCTGAAGCCGGGTGGTCGCATTGCGATCCTCGACATGGCCCGTCCGCGTGGACCGCTGGGGCCGATCATCGAGAAGGTGACGCAGTCGGGGCTTCCCATGCTCGGCAAGCTGATTGGTAAGTCGAGCGCTTACACCTACCTCCCCAAGAGCATTCTGACCTTCGCAAGTCGGGAAGAGATTGCCAAACGCATGGAAGAAGCGGGATTCACAAACGTCCGCATGAAAGATTTTTGTTTCGGAAATATTTGTTTGCACTGGGCTGAGCGTCAATGAGCACTACCACCTTTTTCGACCGATTGCAGGAGCAAATCCCGCGCGATCTGATGCTGGAGTTAGGCAGTGCGGTTCTGGAGGTGGAGTCTGAGCTTCGCACTCAAGTTGCTTCGCAAGTGGCTTTGGTCAGCGATGTCGGCGAGTTGACTCTTCATGCCGGCGGCAAGCGGCTTCGTCCCGCTTTGGTTTACCTCTCCGCCCTGGCAACTGGTTTGCAGGTTGAGCGCGAGCGCCTGATTCGACTTGGTGCGTGCATGGAGATGATCCACATGGCGACGTTGATCCACGACGACGTGATCGACGATGCGGCGACGCGGCGCGGCGCGCCGACGGCATTCAGTCGGTATGGCACGACCGCGAGCATTCTGGGGGGAGACGTTTTGCTTGCAAAAGCGATGGCCTTGCTGGCCGCTGATGGCGATTTGGCGATTATTCGATCCGTGAGTTCAGCAGTGGTCGAGCTTGCGGAGGGTGAGGTACGCGAACTGGAGCTCCGGGGTCAATTTGATCTCACCACCGATGACCACATGCATGTTCTTCGCATGAAGACGGCGAGCTTTATCGAATGCTGCTGCCGAGTCGGAGCCATGGCTTCGGGCGCGGACAAGGAAGTGACGGAGGCCCTGGCGGCGTTTGGTCATCACCTGGGAATGGCCTTCCAGATCGTGGACGACGTGCTCGACTTCCAAGGTGATTCCGCGAAGACCGGAAAGCCTCTTGCCACCGACTTCCGCGAGGGTCAGGCTACTCTTCCCTTGTTGCTTCTGCTCCCGCTCTTGAGTGCAGATGAGCGTGCCTTTACGCAGCATAAATTTGGCAATGGATCGACGGAAGCTGACCTGGCTCAGATTGTCGGTTGGATGCAGGATCGAGGCAGCCTCGGCGAAGCTCAGGCCCTTGCGGTCGAGCATATTCGCCAGGCCGAGCGAAGCCTGTGCGCCTTGCCCGATTCCGCCGCTGCTTCGGTGATGAACCTGGTGGCCCAGTTCGTGATTGCTCGAGAATCGTGAGCCGACCCCGCGCTTATCTCTTTGACCTCGATGGCACGGTCTACCGTGGATCCGAGCCGTGCCCGTACGCCGCCGACGTTCTGGGAGAATTGTGCCGGGAGGGCTTCGTGGTGCGGTACCTGACCAACAATTCCGCTGCGCGACCGGATCAGGTGACCCACAAACTTCATGCGATGGGGATTCCTTGCGAGCCGGAGTGGGTGATTTCCAGTACCCATGTCGCGGCAGCGTGGTGTCTGTCGGATGGGGTGAGCCAGGTGGCGGGGATTGGCGAAATCGGGCTCTTCCAGACTCTTAACGATGCGGGCGTCGAGGCGGTTCCTGCGGAAGAATGTGGTTCTGCGGAGGCGCTGGTCGTGGGAATCTGCCGAAGCTTTACCTACGCGATGATGTCGGCGGGCTTGGATTTGGTGAGGGGCGGGGCGAGGTTCATCGCGACGAACCGGGATGCGACCTATCCTCTGGAAGGAGGTCGATTTCAGCCGGGAGCCGGGGCGCTGGTGGCCTCTTTGGAAACCTGCACGGGCGTTGCGCCTCTGGTGATGGGCAAACCGGAGCCTGCCATGATTTCTCTGGCCTTGTCGGGCACAGGGATAGAGGTTTCTGAGGCGTTGATGGTCGGTGATCGGAGAGATACGGACATCGCCTGTGGCCTCGCCGCAGGTTGCCCCACGTGGCTGGTTCTGACGGGAGTCGAGACGCAGTTGATGCCGGGCGAGTCCGGGTCGGATGATTTGCGCGAGCTACTCAAGTAGCCCTTACTTTGCCCCCAAAACAGGCCATAATTCATTTATAGAAAATGGGCTAGAAACTAGCTTGGAATCACTTTCCAAATCAGTCCGTTTCTGCCTCGTGACAACCCCACCACTATGCCACGCAAACATCTCTCAAGCCATCCATGGATAGATTTTCTGACTCATTCTGAAAAATATGCGGCCCAAACATGGCTTTTACTTGGAGAGGCATCTTCAAAGATCGAACACTTGTCTCGTGCTGCTCTGCGCCCAGATCTTGCCCAAAAACTGCTCCAAATTACGCTCGTAAAAGGGATTCAAGCCACGACAGCGATCGAAGGTAACACGCTGTCGGAAACGGAAATCCAAGACCATCTGTCCGGGCTCAAGCCTGTGCCACCGTCGAGGGAGTATCTTGGACAAGAAGTCTCAAACGTTCGCGATGCCCTCAATCAGGCAATGCGCGAAGCTCTCGCGACTCCTCAGACGAGGTTGACGACTGAGGAAGTTTGTAAATTCAACGAGATGGTGCTCCGAAACCTCGATCACGAGGATCACGTCGAGCCAGGTCACTTCCGCCTCGCTGCAGTTGGAGTCTCTGACTACCTCGGAGCTCCGGCGGAGGATGTCGAATTCCTCACGGATCGCCTTTGCCACTGGATCAACGAGATGGACACTCCTTCAGGAGGCCATCAGTATTCCTTCGCCCTGATTCGGGCCATCCTCGCCCATCTGTACATAGCCTGGATTCACCCATTTGGAGATGGGAACGGACGAACCGCCAGGCTGGTCGAGTGGAAGATTCTTGTGGCGAGCGGAGTGCCCCAGCCAGCCGCTCACCTCCTGAGCAACTTTTACAACAAGACGCGCACTCAGTACTACCGTGAGCTCGCAAAGGCCTCCAAGATCGGCCAACCTGCGTCGTTCGTTCACTATGCAGTCGCAGGATTTGTTGATGAAATTCGGGCTCAACTCGAAGAGGTTTGGGAGCAACACTACGATCTCACCTGGCGGGCGGTGCTTCACGACGCCTACCCAGAAGAGGATGGCAAGGTGTCGAACCGAAAGCGTCACTTGCTCATTGATTTAGCCGATCACGGGATCATTGACGAGAGCCGGGCCATCTCACCCAAGCAGCTGGGTCGTATTGGACTTCTTCGATTTGGTGCAGACTACGGACGGCTCAGTAACCAGACGCTCTCCAATGACTTGGCCGACATGCTCAAGGAAGGATTCCTTGCAAACACCCACGACGGGAGAGTCTACGCTCAGAGATCAAAGGTACTTGCATTCCTGCCCGCGCGTGTAGACCCGCAGCTCGACATTTAGCGTTGGTTGCACCATCACTCGATCCGGGTAACCTGCGGGCTCGCTATGGGTCAGTATCTGCCTTGTTTCAAAGCCTACGATGTTCGCGGAAAGGTTCCGTCCGAGCTCAATCCGGAGATCGCCTATGCCATCGGCCGCGCCTATGGGATGGAGACCAAGGCAAAGTCGGTGTGCATCGGCTACGACATCCGCTTGACCGGCCCCGAGCTGGCAGAGGCTCTCACCCGAGGTCTAAACGAAGAGGGCTGCGACGTTGTCGACCTCGGCCTGATAGGCACCGAGATGGTCTATTTCGCGACCGCTTTCCATGGCTATGACGGCGGCGTGATGATCACGGCCAGCCACAACCCGCCGGAATACAACGGCATGAAGATGGTGCGGCAAGAAAGCCGCCCGATCAGTGGCGACAGCGGCCTGTATGACATCGAGGCCAAAGCTCACGCCGTTCTTCAGGGCGAAATCGTCGCAGGCCCCGGCGGCGGATCGATGAGCAAGAAGGATTGTTACGAAGACTTCGTGCAGCATCTCCTCAAGATCTGCTCTCCCAGCGAGCTCAAGAATTTCAAGGTTCTCGCCAGCCCCGGCAATGGCGCGGCTGGCCTGGCGATGGAGGCGTTGATGCCTCATCTTCCGCTTGAAGTCACCAAGATGATGTTCGAGCCCGATGGGCACTTCCCGAACGGTGTCCCGAACCCGATTCTGCCCGAAAGCCGAAAGCCGGTGGAAGATGAGATGAAGGCCAATCGCTACGATCTCGGGATCGCATGGGACGGCGACTACGATCGCTGCTTCCTGCTGGACGAGAACGGCACGTTCATCGAGGGCTACTACATCGTCGGCCTTCTCGCCCAGGCGATCCTCGTTGATGATCCCGGCGCGACGATCATCTATGATCCCCGGCTGACCTGGAACACGCTGGAAATTGTGGAAGAGTCCGGAGGCAAGGCGGTGATGTGCAAGAGCGGCCATGCCTTTATCAAAGAGAAAATGCGCGCCGAGAATGCGGTTTATGGCGGCGAAATGAGCGCTCACCACTACTTCCGCGACCACTGGTATTGCGACAGCGGCATGATTCCGATGCTGCTGGTGCTGAAGTTGATGGCGAAGTCGGGCAAGTCTCTCGGTGAACTCGTGGGTGCGATGATCGAGAAGTTCCCCTGCTCCGGCGAGATCAACTCGACGGTGGCGGATGTGAAGGCGGTTCTCGCCGCCGTGGAAGCAAAGTATGCCGATGGCGAGATTGATCGGACCGATGGTTTGAGTGTCGAGTTCGCGGATTGGCGGTTTAATCTGCGAGGGTCGAACACCGAGCCGGTGATTCGCCTGAACGTCGAGTCGCGAGGCGACCGGGCTCTGATGGAAGCAAAGACAGAAGAAATCCTCGGTCTCGTTCGAGGCTGAGTCGAAATTGAGCTAAGGGGAGAGAAATATGACACCATATATGGTGTCAGGGCGTTATAATGGGGAAAGAGCCTCTGATTGAGAAGTGGAAGCGTGGTCACTGCGCAGGTTATCGTCTGCCGGAGGTCATCGCAGAGCTACAGCGGCTCGGTTTTGAAGCCGAGCAAGGAACCAGGCATTGGAAGGCGCGTCATCCCTTACTTGCCGAGCACGCTGAGCGTGGGCTGAGAGTTCTGACATTCAGTGCTCACTTCTGAGGAAAGCAGGGAGAAGTCTCCCCGGATGCTCTGCGAGATGTCGTGAAGGCGATGAGGTGGATTGAAGAGAATGAGAAGTCTGACTGAGTTGATGGCCCGTTACATCGTCAGGATACGCCCCGTGTCGGAGGAGGATGGCGGAGGATTCAAGGCGTTCTATGAAGAGTTGGGCGAGGGAATCAAAGGATACGGCGATTCCCCTGCTGAGGCCGTTGCGGAGCTTGAGGACGTCATGCTCGACGTAATGGCGACTGAGGATCTAAGCCGATTCCCAGAACCCAAAACCGAGCAGGAGTGGACGGAGTACAGCGGTCGGCTCACGCTTCGGCTCTCAAAGACCCTTCACCATAGAGCAGACAAAGCTGCCGCCGAGCAAGGAGTCAGTCTCAACAGTTTTGTGAGCGAGGCGGTTCATGAGTACATTCGGCAGCTCTCCGGTGAGAAAACCTTGCCTCAACCCTCGACCAAGACCGCCGAGAAGACTCAAGAAGCCCCCGTCAAAAAACGCTCTGCGAGCTAATGCCGCCTACTTCCCTGCCGCGGCCGTAAACTTCATTCTGGTCAGTTGTCGGATTTGCACCATCGTGAATCCGATGAGAATCGCGCCCATGACCCAGGCGGCAGCGGTGGCGTAGCCGAACTTGAGATACATAAAGGCATTCTCCCAGATCTCGAGTCCGATCACACGCGTTGCCCGCAGGGGGCCGCCGCCGGTGAGAATAAAGATGTTCTCCATCGCCTTGAATCCAGCGATGAACACCCCAAGCAAGTTGATGAGCATGAGCGGCTTGAGCCCGGGCAGCGTGATCCGCACGATCTTCTGCACCCAGTTCGCCCCGTCCAAGTCGGCCGCTTCATAGCGTTCTTCAGGGATGTTTTTGAGCGCAGCGAGGTAGAGAATTGACCCCGGCCCCGCTCCCGCCCAAATGCCAGGGATCACAACCGCAAACAAGGCAAGCCGCTCATTTCCGAGCCAATCTGCCGCGAAGGGCACGTGGGCCTGGCCTGTCAGGTTTGCCCAAAAAGCCAGCGGAGCATCGATCAATGAGTTCAAGATTCCGGTCGGAGCTTTATCATAAATCTGCCTCCACAAGAACGCAATCACGATTGGACTCGTCATCGCAGGGAGATAGAACACCGTTCGGAAGAACAGCTTCGCCCGGGGGATTTCGTTCAGAGCAATCGCCAGGATGATCGGCAAAAAGAACCCGATCAAGATCGTGAGAGCGACGTAGAGGAACGAGTTGAGAAGCGATTTGTAGAAGATTGGCTGGGTAAAGACGTCGATAAAGTTATCCAGTCCCACCCATCGTGCACCCTGAATCACGCGATAATCCTGGAAGGCAATCACCAGGCCCCGCAGCAGCGGATAGTACGCCCACACTACCAAACTCAGCACGGCGGGGGCCAAGCAAAGGCCGATGAACCGCACCACCTTCCATCGCCCCGCTCCTTTGGGAAGTCGATCAGGAATGTCATCAAAAGCCTGGCTCGTCTTTTTGAGCCCGCGGTAGACAAGCACCGAACCCACCACTCCGGCGACCAACAGAATCCCCAACGCCCAGGCCCGCTGACGCGCCCGAACTTCGGGCGGTGTATAGCCCAAGAGCACCTGATCCATTTCCGCCTGAACCTCCTTCAGGATGGTCATGGAATCGGTGTCGTAGAGCCGCGCGCGATCCATGGCGGAATCGAGCACGGTGTAGACCTGGCTGCAGTTGCGACCGTAAGGCTCCGGCTTGCCTCGACTGAATAGCTTCTCGTTGGCCTCCACATAACCCGGATCCACTTTTGCGGCAAGATCCTCGTAGCCAAACTCTTTGAGCAGGCCGGGGTTCACCAAGTTGGCCATGCCGAAGTCGACAAACTTATCCGTGCTGACGCGGGCTGCTTTCTGGCTGACGAAGAACTCGATGAACTTCCAGCAGGCCTCCAGCTTCTTGGGATCCTTCACGTTGGCGTTGATCGCCCACATGCCCGCATTGATTTCGTTGTAGCTTCCCGCTGGCCCGGCAGGCATCGGCGCGATCCCGATGAGCGAAGGCGGAATGTCGCTGATGTTCAGCACCACATCCTGGGAATAGCTGAACCACATGCTCACCTTCCCTGCCGCGATGTCAGGCGAATAGGTGGCGATGACCGAGGCAGCAGGGCCGTGTTTTTTGCCATCTGCGCCGATCCAGGTGTCCTTGGTGAGTCTTCGGTAGAAGTCGAGCGCCTTCACGCCCTCGGGCGTCGCGATGCTGGATCGCCATATTCCACTCTTGCCGTCTTCTTGGACGACTTCGCCGCCTGCTTGCCACATCAGGTTGATCCAGTGGTAAGCCTGACCCTGAGGGTTCGCGCTGAAGGCAAATCCGGAGCGCCCAGGGGTGCTCTCGGTGATGCGCTTGGCATATTGGTAAAACTCTTCCCAAGTGGTCGGAGGCTTGTTCGGGTCGAGCCCGGCTTCGCGGAAGTGATCCTTGCGATAGTAGAGCCCCTGCGCGACTTGGAAGAACGGAAGTGCGTAAATCTTGCCGTTGTAGCTCTTAATAATGTCGAGGATCGTCGGGTTGACCCGCTCCATCAGGCTCGGATCCTGGGCGATCAGGTCATCCAGCGGGCGGCAGAATCCTTGGTCGATGTAGTTGTAGTACTGGCGAAAGTTGACGTAGAAGACATCAGGCGCGGTATCGCCCGCCATCGACATCAAGAAGTTGCTCTCCGCTTTCTCACCCGGGAGCTCGAGGCCGCCGGCATTGACCACCCGCATTCCTGGGTTTTGGCGATGGAATTCCTCGAAAACCGCCCGCCGCGCGAGCGATCTCGGATCCGTCGCGTTGGGAGAAGGCAACCCAAGCGTGGCTGCCATCATGCGAATGGTGACGGGCTCTTCGGCTTGGGCAAGCGTGGCAAGCCCAAGCACGATCCAGAGGCAGAGGAGCCAGCGTCGCATGGACTCCCCAGTATACGACACGGAGCTCTCCTCAGCTTCAAATCAAGCGACCCGAAATTAAGGACGCCCCCCCGTTTCCGAGAGAGCGCCTGTTGTTCGCGTCAGAGAGTAAGTTGTCTTGGCGTGAAGGGTCGGGACCCTCGCGCATCGATCGAGTGGTGGAAAAGAGAGACGAACAGGCACCGCAGGAAAAGCGGAATCCACTATTCATCCTCTCAATTGTTTTGCAAGGCCACTCGCCTCGACATCTCTACTATAGCGAACTCCCGGCAATTTGTGCGCGGTTGATTGCACCTTCGGAGAAAACCCGGCAATCCTGGCAGGATTCAAACGAGAAGCCGTTGCCTCTCTTCGAGTAGAGAAGCAACGGCTTGCTTTGCGCTCGACGCAGATGCGCGGGAGAACTTAGCTCTTGCGCTTGCGAGCAGCGATGGCGGCCACGCCGAGACCGAGCAGGGTCATGGTTGCCGGTTCGGGAACCACGTCGCCGGAGCTGGTCATGGAGGCGGTGTAGGTGTTGCCGTTGGCGCCGATCACAGGGTTCGCAAAGCTAAAGCTGAATTGCGTGCTGGTGATCGGAGTGAGGCCTGCGAGACCGGAGCCGGAGAACACAACGCCGCTTGCGACGAGATAGCTCCCACCAAGGCCGAACGGTTCAGCGATGTAACCATTTGCCAGAGTGATCTGGAAGATCGGGTTGTTGATGTCGCTGGTGTAGTAAGTCACCGTGCCAGCGCCGAGGCTGTTCGCACCCGTGCGGGCGATGTTCGCGACCATGTTCACGTTGTTGAACGTGAGGCTGTTCGCAGGAATTTGAAGGGTCAGACCGGGCTGAGTCCAGCCTCCGGTGATGGCACTGCCCGTGACCGAGAAGACGGGATTGGCACCATTGCCGGACGGATCTTGGTGAGTCGCAATGGTAACGACCGCAAAAGCCGGGGTGACGAAAAGCGCAGCAGCGCTGAGAGCAAAGAGCTTCCTCATATTAACCTTTCCTAAAATCAACTTGAACGGGCCGCATTCGGCGCGAACATCACCACTTTACCAAAGGCCGCCGAATCTGTGGGGTTATTTCGGTCTTTGTAAGAATATTCAAACGGAAACCCGGTAAATGTCCTAGGCTTCAGATTCAAAAGCGAGGGATTTGCGGGATAAGCCCGACTGAAAGGTCCTACAGAAATCAAAAATCGCCCAACCTCACGTTGAAGTTGGGCGATTGAAGAGTCCCTTTGGGGGAACAGGCTTAGCTGCGTCGCTTGCGGGCAGCCATTGCCGCGACACCGAGGCCGAGCAGGGTCATCGTTGCCGGTTCCGGAACCGGGTTGCCCGAGCTGGTCATCGAAGCGGTGTAGCTGATCGAGTTCGCACCTTGCACCGGGTTGGCAAAGCTGAAGCTGAACTGGGTTTGGCTGATCGGAGTCAGTCCCGCGAGGCCCGAACCGGAGAATTGAACGTTGCTCGCCACTAGGTAGCTGCCGCTGACGAGGAACGGCTCGGCGATGAATCCGCTATCCAGCGTGATCTTGAAGATCGGATTGTTGATGTCGGTGGTGTAGTAAGTCACCGATCCTGCACCGAGGCTGTTCGCGCCAGTGCGGACGATGTTGGCGACCATGTTCACATCATTGAAAACCAAGCCGTTGGCGGGAATCGACAGGGTCAAGCCCGGTTGCGTCCAAGAGCCAGAAACCAAGGCGCTCGTGACGGTGAAAACAGGGTTGCTTCCAACGCCCGACGGGTCATCGTGAGTGGCGATTGTGACAATCGCGAACGCAGGTGAAACAGCGCACACGAGTGCGCCCAGAGCAATAAACTTCCTCATTGTGAACCTTTCCTAAAAAAGAGTGCATGCGAGCCAACGCGGCTCACTTGCTCAACATACCAAAAGATTCAGGTTCCGTGGGGATTTTCTGAAATCCAGACGCCCGGAATGGGACTAAGTCTGGTAATTCATCCAGGTCGAGAACCGGAAACCGGGGGCAAC
Source organism: Armatimonadota bacterium (assembly GCA_020161505.1). Lineage (GTDB taxonomy): Bacteria > Armatimonadota > Fimbriimonadia > Fimbriimonadales > Fimbriimonadaceae > UphvI-Ar2. The sequence continues at coordinate 48,418 of JAIUNY010000019.1, forward strand.
GTTCCGCGACCCGGTATTTATCTCGGGAATTTCGACCCATCTTGCAATCTTCGTGAATCCTTTATGTATACTGATGTTCACCACTTTGGTAAATCAGGAGAACAAAGCAGTGCCCCCCGAAAACAAGCAAGCCCAAGACCGCGAGCGAGCTCTCCAGCTCGCCCTGCAAGAGATTGAGAAGTCCTTTGGAAAAGGATCCGTGATGCGCATGGACTCCGCGCAATCGGAGCCTGTGGCCGCCATTTCCACTGGGTCGCTGAGCCTGGATCTTGCTCTTGGAATCGGCGGTGTGCCCCGCAGCCGAATCACCGAGATCTACGGTTCGGAATCCAGCGGTAAGACGACACTGACCCTGCAAATCATTGCGGAAGCCCAAAAGCGCGGCGGCTTGGCTCTCTTTGTCGATGCAGAGCACGCGCTCGACATCGAGTACGCCCGCACCCTGGGGGTCGATGTGGATCGGCTCTACGTCTCGCAACCCACAACCGGCGAAGAAGCCCTGGAGATCATGGACAGCATGATCAAATCGGGAGCCATGGACGTCGTGGTTCTGGACTCGGTGGCAGCCCTGGTTCCGAAGGCAGAAATTGAGGGAGACATGGGCGACACTCACGTGGGCATCCAGGCCCGCATGATGTCGCAAGCCATGCGGAAGCTGGGCGGCAACGTGAACCGCGCCAACACCGCAGTGATCTTCATCAACCAAATTCGAGAGAAGATCGGCGTGATGTTTGGCAATCCTGAAACCACACCGGGTGGACGAGCCCTGAAGTTCTGGGCATCGTGCCGACTGGAAGTTCGCCGCGGCGAGTATCTGAAAAATGGAACCGAAGCCGTTGGTGCCCGCACCAAGGTCAAGGTCGTGAAGAACAAGGTGGCTTCTCCCTTCCGCCAAGCGGAGTTCGACATTATTTTCGGCAAGGGAATCAGCCGGTCTGGGGATGTGCTCGATTTGGCGGTTGAGCGAAGCATCGTCAACCGATCCGGAACTTACTACAACTATGGCGAAACTCGTCTCGGTCAAGGCCGCGACAATGCCAAGAACTTCTTGGAAGAAAATCCGCAGATCCTGGAAGAGATCGACCAAATTCTGCGTAGCCAGCTGGGTCTACCCTCCTCGGTCAAGCCGGGCGCGGCCGAAGCTCTCGTGACTCTGGAGTAGGAGCCGTCGCGTGGCCCTCGCGCATGCGCTGAAGATGCTGGAGAAGTCCGCCCGCTCGATCGCCGAGATCGAGCGGGCGCTCCGGGATCGCGGCCACGAAGATGGCGAGGTGCAAGAAGTGATCGAGAAGCTCCGGTCGTATGGCTACCTGGACGATCAGGGGGTCGCTGCGATGGAAAAGGAGCGCACCATCGATCGCCAAAAGTACGGCAAAGGCCGCCTGATCCAGCGTTTGGAGCAACGGGGGATCGAGGGAGACGCGATCTCGGATCAATTGGAGACTCTCACCGACGAGGCCGAACTGAGCCGGGCCATGGCGGCGATTGAGCAGCGTGATCCAGCGCGATCTCAGGCGGTGGGCAAAATCGCTCGGTGGCTCGCCGGGCGCGGATTCGACGAGGAGATCATCGAAGGTGCCCTCGACCAAGCCTATCCTGAGTGGAGAGACTGAAATGAGCGACGCGGAACAAGCGCAAGCGTGGGCGAAAGCGCTGCTGCGATGGAAAGAGCAATCGCGCAACACCCCCACCACGCGCACCGTCGCCCTCCCCGAAGACCGCCTGAAATCGAAGCTCATCGGGCGTGAAGGCCGGAACGTTGCCGCGTTGGAAGAATCAACCGGATGCGATCTTCTTGTCGATTCTCTGCCCGGCGAGGCTCAGGTTGTGTCCTATTCTCCCGAGAGACGCCTCCTCGGGGAGCTGGCCCTGACCAATCTCATCCTTGAGGACCGAATCCATCCTGATCGTATCCGCGAATGGGCGGCCGAATCCGAGGAGATCTTGAGACGCCCCGAGTCCATGCGCGCGCTCGGACGAGAAGCTGTTTTGCTCGGCGGTGGTTCGATGCTCTCAGACGCTCAGTTCGAAGCGATTGGTCGCCTGTATGATCTCACGGAGGCTGGGCAACCGGCCCTCATCGCGGCGATCGAAGCGGCCCGGCTTGTTGGAAACCTCTTGGGCGACCTGAACTATCCTTCCCCGCCTGCATGCTCCTTGGCTTTCCTCGCTTTCCTTCCTCCGGGATTCGAGGCGGACGAAGAGCAGGAGATCGTCCTCAACGAAGTACGGAACGAACAGCCGAGCTCCCTAGTTGCGGCAGCCCTCTGCGCCGCGATTGATGCGATCAGGCATCGTCCCGGTGCCCGCCGCGAAGGATTGAGTCCCTACCAGGCGTTCACCCACGAACTTCAATCGACACCGGAAGTAAAGCATGCATGGCTGATGCGTCGAGGCCGAGAAGTCTGGCTCTTCCCGGCGGATCCTGAGCTCTCCGATGAGTCCGCCTCCCGACTGGTCGAAGGCATTCGGAGAAGCTGCGAGTATCCTCACGCAGTGAAGACCCGCGTCGTGAGGCAGCCCGAGTGAGCAAATACCGCATCCTATTCCTCGGTGATATTGTGGGAAAACCGGGCCGTGAGGTCGTTCTTTCCAGCCTCCCCACCTTGATCAACAAACACGATCCCACGTTTGTGATTGTGAATGGGGAAAACAGCGCGGCAGGTGTGGGAATCACACCGAGCATCGCGGATAGCCTCTTCGAGGCGGGCGTCGATGCCATCACGCTCGGCAATCACGCCTTCAACAAGCGCGAAATCTACGACTATCTCGACGAGGGCCGCCCAATTGTTCGACCGGCAAACATGCCCGCAGGGACTCCGGGCCGAGGCTGGTGCCATGTCACCGTCGACCGGATCAAGCTCGCGGTGATCAATCTGTGCGGGCGGGTTTACATGGATAGCTACGATGACCCCTTCGCGGGGATCGACCAGATTCTGAGCCAGATTGAGACGCCTCATATCTTCCTCGACTTCCACGGCGAGGCCACCAGCGAGAAAATCGCGATGGGGTTTCATGTCGAAGGCAAGGTGAGTGCGGTGGTGGGAACCCACACCCATGTGCAGACCGCTGACGAGCGAATTCTGCCCGGAGGGACCGCGTATATCACGGATGTCGGCATGTGCGGACCCTGGCCAAGCGTTCTCGGGATGGATAAAGATGTGATTTTGAGGCGGTTTCGCACAACCTTGCCCACAAGATTTGAGGTTGCGGAGTCTCCTGGTGTAATCTGTGGGGTAGTTATCGACGTCTTATCCACAACGGGTCGCGCGGTGAGCATTCAACGAATCTAACCGACAAGGCGCAGAACAGGACAGTAACACGATGAAGAGCTGGATGGCAATGGCGAGCGGACTCGCGCTGATGGGCGTGGCCGCAACTGCTTACGGACAAAACCTTTACGAACCGACGCGCACTCTGCCCGATCAAGGGATTCAGGTGCGTGGATGGGGCAGCGGCACCATTGCCGAAACCGATGAAATGGCGTTTGAAGGCCCAGGATCGATTCGGATCTCGAGTCGCAACTATTTCCAAGGCGGAGTGATCCGCTACACCAAGCCGATTGACGTCAGCTCAGCCTTTACCGATAAGGCCAAGTTACTCCTGCTGACCTTGAACGTACCAGGCTTCTCTGGGTCGTCGGGTGGCCCGACGGGAGCCCCGGGTGGATTCGGTGCCGCCGGTGGCCCTCCGGGAAGCGGAGATGGTCGAACCGGTGGTGGTGGTCGTGCCGGCGGTGGTGGCGCAGCTGGTGCCGGTGCCGATCTGGGTGGATCTCCGACGGGAGGCGGCGGCGGAGCAACGGGCGACATTGGCCTTCGCAAACTCCGGGTGGTCGTGACCACGAGCGACGGAAAGAATGCTGAGGCCTATATCGACCTCACCTCTGTGGTGCGCGATTCGCGCGGATGGTTCTCGGTGGGCGTTCCTCTTCAGGCGATCAATGGTCTGGCGGCCACGAACAAGCAAATCACCTCGATTTCACTGTCCGGCGACTCTGTGGCGACCTTCTATCTGGGTCAGCTCCGGGTTCTGGCGGATAACACTCCCGTCTTCGCCGAGCCCGATGTCCGCGAACTGAACTTGGCCTTTGGCGATGAAGTCACCTTCACCGCCTCCGGATCTGCGGGATCCACTCCGGTCAAGTACACGTGGGACTTCAACAGCGCTGACGGAATCCAAGTAGATGCCGAGGGCGCAAGCGTCACCCGAAAGTTCCGACGCGAGGGCACCTACACCGTGACCTTGACTGCGGTTGACATCTTCGGCTTGAAGCAGCCCTACACGACAACCATCAAGGTTGTTGTCAACCCGTAAACGCGGAACCCATTCTGTTATGTCCATGAACGAACCCGGAGCCGGCACCGCCGATTCCGGGTTTGTTCATGCCCAAAGGGCCAATCTTGCACAAAGAATTCGCGCAGCCTTCCTCGTTGGGGGCATCGCGTTTCTCGTCATGTGCCTCACGGTCGAATGGCCGTTGTACATTCTGGCTTCCCTCATCGCTTTCCTGGGCGCCACTGAACTGCGCAAGATGCTGGGCCACACTCAGGTATGGCCGCTTCTCACGGGGCTCATGGCAACCGTGGGAGGAGTTTGGGCTCTTCAACACTGGATGAAGGCGCCCTATGCGGCTCTGATTGCGGTCGGGGTTGGCTCGCTCGCTCTCTGGGCTCGAGTCAGACGCAAAACCGCCGCTTGGCCGGATATGCTCATCGCGGCTTGGCTCGCTGGGCCGATTGCGTGCGCTCTCTGGTTGCACAACGTCAGCGTCGACAACACGCGCCTGTTTTCTCCGAATCTCCTCCTGCTTGTCACGATTCCTCTCTGGATGGGCGATTCTGCGGCCTATTTCGCAGGCAAGAGATTCGGGAAACACCCGCTGGCTCCCAAAATCTCTCCCAAGAAGACGTGGGAAGGAGCAATTGCCAACTTCCTGACCTGCATCCTCACCGCATGGATTGTCGGGAGTGTGGTGTCGCAAGGTTTTGGCGACGATTTGCCGTGGACGGCATCGGTGGCAGTTGGCGCCGTGGCAGGAATCCTCGGTCAGGCCGGAGACTTGCTCCAGAGCCTGCTAAAGCGCACCGTTGGCATGAAAGATAGCGGCGATGTGATCCCTGGGCACGGCGGCATCCTCGATCGCATCGACTCGTTTCTTCTCTCATCCGTCCCCGCCAGCCTCGTGCTCTGGATGCTCGCCCGGGGGTGTTTCACGTGAAACAATTTGGGGGGCCTGTGATTCATGTGGACGGACTCCGGAAGGAATTTCGCCTAGCTGAGAAGCAAGCGGGCTTCTCTGGAACCCTGAAGGCTCTGTTCAACCCCACGTATAAGGTCGTTGAAGCTGTAAAGGGTGTAAGCTTCAGCATCCAGCAGGGCGAATTTGTTGGTTTCCTCGGCCCCAATGGGGCGGGCAAGACCACAACCATCAAGATCCTCACCGGAATTCTTTATCCATCCGGTGGGACCGCCTTGGTTCATGGTCATGTCCCCTTTGACCGTAAGCCTGAGATGCTCCAACAAATTGCCCTCGTGATGGGAAATCGGCAACAGCTCTGGTGGGATCTCCCCGCTCAAGAGAGTTTCACTTTGCTGAAAGAGATTTACGGCATCCCCGAGTCCGACTACAAGCAACGGCTCGACCTTCTGGTGGGACCTCTTCAGTTAGAAGAGAAGCTCACCACGCAAGTGCGCAAGCTCTCTCTGGGAGAGCGCATGAAATGCGAGCTGGTGGCGGCACTTCTGCATCGTCCAAGCGTAGTTTTTCTCGATGAACCCACCATCGGGTTGGACCTGACGAGTCAACGAAACATCCGCAGCTTTCTCAAAGAGTACAACCGAGAGACCGGCGCAACCATCGTTCTCACGAGTCACTACATGCAAGATGTCGAGGAGCTTTGCGAGCGCGTCATCGTCATCAACCACGGCACATTGGTTTACGACGGAACACTCACGGCTCTTTCCGCAGAAATGTCGGGTCAGCGACGTCTTCGCATCACGTCCACCGCCCAGGACTTCGACTTCACGCCCTATGGCAACGTGATCTCCCAGGTCGATGGCGTCACCGAGATCGAGGTGGCCTCGGCGGATGTCGCCGATATCACGGCAAAGTTGTTTGCCCAAATCCCGATCTCCGATCTGGCCATCGACGAGCCTGGCCTGGAAGAGACCATCGAGAAGGTCTTCTCCACTCCTGCCCAACCCCAGTAATCCAGCCCTGTTTCACGTGAAACATTTCGGTACACTTACCTCACTCTTACACGACAGGTAAGTGACATGAGCGAACAAGAAACCGCGACAGCGACAGGCTACGATGCCCTGTCCGCTGAGCAAAAATGGTATCCCCGTTGGGAATCGGCGGGCCTCTTCGCCCCCCATGATGACCCCGAGGCCCCCCTCTACACCATCACGATTCCACCGCCGAACATCACAGGGTCGCTGCACATGGGGCACGCCTTGTGCTACTCCATCCAAGATCTTTTGGGGCGCTATCACCGCATGAGGGGTCACCGGGTTCTCATCCTCCCGGGCCAAGATCATGCAGGAATCGCCACCCAAAGCCTGGTCGGCAAGAACCTCAAGAAGCAAGGAATTGACCCCGTCGCCATTGGGCGCGATGCCTTTATTGAGAAAGTCTGGGAGTGGCGACACGAGAGCGGCAACACGATTCTCGAGCAGTTCCGGGCATTGGGCTGTGCCTTCGACTGGTCACGTCTCCGCTTTACGCTCGATGAGGGCTATACCGCGGCCGTTCACAAGGTGTTCATTGATTGGTTCGAGCGCGGCCTCATTTATCGAGGCATGCGCGTCGTCAACTGGGATCCAATCCTCAAAACCAGCGTCAGCGATATTGAAACCGAGCGCAAGGATATCCAGGGCAAGCTCTACCATATCCGGTACCCGTTCGCCGATGGGGGCGGCGAGGTCATCATCGCCACCACCCGTCCGGAAACGATGCTTGCCGATGTTGCCGTCGCCGTGCACCCCAGTGACAAGCGCTACGAAGGCCTCGTCGGAAAAGAGCTCCAGCTGCCCTTAACCGATCGGTTGGTCCCCCTCATCTCCGATGAATATCCCGATCCTGAGTTCGGTACCGGCGCGGTCAAGATCACCCCGGCCCACGATCCGAACGACTTTGAAGTCGGCACTCGGCACAACCTCCCCTTGCTGCGCATGCTCGATGAGACAGGCAAGGTCACCGAGCTCGGCGGAATCTACGCGGGACTCGACCGCTCAGAAGCTCGCAAACGAGTCGTCGCCGACTTGGAAGAGCAGGGATTCCTCGTGAAGATCGAGGATCACACGATTCCTATTCTCATCAGCCAACGCAGCGGCGAAATCGTGGAGCCCCTGGCCAGTGAGCAGTGGTTCGTGAATCAGCGAACGCTCGCGGTCCGCGCCATCCAAGTGGTCGAATCAGGCGAGATCGAGTTCTTCCCGCCACGCTTCAAGGATGTCTATCTGGACTGGATGAACAACATCCGCGATTGGTGCATCAGCCGCCAGCTGTGGTGGGGTCACCGGATTCCCATTTACTACACCGAGGATGGCACTCCCTTTGCCGCCACCAGCTGGGAAGAAGCTCAATCAAAGGCGGGCGAAGCAAAGATCGTGCGCCAAGAGGATGACGTCCTCGACACTTGGTTCTCCAGCGGACTTTGGCCGTTCGCCACGCTTGGCTGGCCCGAATCCACCGAAGATCTCAAGACGTTCTATCCCACAAACGTGCTCGTCACTGCGCGGGACATCATCTATCTCTGGGTGGCCCGCATGATCATGATGGGTCTTGACCTGGTGGATGAGATTCCTTTCAAGCACGTGTACATCTACGCCACGGTGCTGACCAAGGATGGAAAGCGGATGAGCAAGTCGCTGGGCACGGGCATCGACCCGATGGACGTGATCTCAACGAAGGGTGCAGACGTTCTCCGTTATACTCTTCTTGCACAGACTGGTACAAATCAAGACTTGCGTTACAGCGAAGAGCGCACCACGGACGCCCGAAACTTCTGCAACAAGGTCTGGAACGCCTCCCGATTCGTGGCGATGAATCTTGACGGATACATGCCGGGGTCTCTCGACCAGTTGGAGGACTTCGACCGTTGGATTCTCCACCGCTTGGCGGAGTGCGAGAAAACAGTGAGCCAAGCCTACGAGAGCTACGAAATGCAAGATGCCCTCGGAGCCCTCTATCGGTTCTTCTGGAGCGAGCTCTGCGACTGGTACATCGAAGTCAGCAAGTCGCGTCTCCAGAACCCGGAAACTCGGGCGATCCCGCAGCGTGTACTCGTGAAGTGCCTGCACGACTTCCTCCGCATGCTCCACCCGGCTCTGCCGTTTGTGAGCGAGGAGGTCTACGAGATGCTCCCGATCCCTGGAAAGCAGCCGTTCCTCATGGCCGAAACCTGGCCCAGTGACCTCACCGCATGGTGGGACCCGGCCATTGATGCGAAAATCGAGAATTGGCTGGAGGCCACGCGAGGGCTCCGCGCTCTCCGGGCGGAGTTCGGCCTCGCCGCCATGAAGTCAATTCCGAAGGTTTACTTCGAGGGCGCACTCCACGGAGGCGAGAAGGTCGTCGCAAGCCAGGCATGGGTTCAAGAGCTGGTGCCGGGCAAGCCGGACGGGCAGAAGTTCGTGAGCACAACGGTTGCGGGCATCGACTTCCACCTCCCTCTGGAGGGCGTGGTCGACACGGAAAAGGAGCTCACACGCCTCGATCGCGAAATCGCAAAGGCCAGTGAAGAGCTGGGCAAGCTCAACCAGCGCCTCCAAAGCCCCGCTTTTGTCGAGCGGGCAAAGCCAGAAGTCGTTGAGCGCGAGCGGGCCGCCGCCCAAGCCCTCGAAGACAAAATCGCCAAGCTCAGAGAGCGAATGGCTCTCTTCGCGGGCTAAGGTCCACCAAACGGTGGTAGTTCATGGGTTCCTCAGAATTCTTGTGAACTGCCACCCGTTTTGTGTGGGAATGAACTCTAAGTGTCCCATCAAATCAGTGCGCATCACTCGTGCGCCGACCGCTTCGCCCTCCGCCACGACACGGGGAGAAGGGTGCCCAAATCGGTTACGGCGTCCGCAACTCACGAGCAAGTAGTTGGGCTTCCACGCTTGAAGAAGGCCAGTCGATGTCGATTCATCGCTCCCGTGGTGACCGGCCTTGAACCAATCAGCCCCCGACCATTCGCGCAGGATCGCCTGCTCCTCGCGGAATCCAGCATCCCCCGTAAAAACGGCGGTGCTTCCCCGCCATTTCACTCTCGTGATCAACGAACGCTCGTTGTCATCTGGTCCGAACAGGTAGCTCCGAAAGTCTAACTCAGCAGTCCCGATCTGCACCGATTCCCCGCTCCGAATAAACCGCAAATCCAAACTTGGAAAGCTTGTGACCATAGGGTGGTACCGAAAAGCTTCACTCATCACCACTTGGTCAATAGGGATCAATTCGGCGAGGCTGGACAGACCTCCGACGTGGTCTAGATCCGGATGGGTCAGGATCAAGAGATCAATCTTGCGGACGCCCAGCCGACGAAGCATCGGCCATACAACCCGCCTTCCAGAGTCAAAATTAGCTCCCGCCGGGCCGGCATCAATCATCACCGTCCGACCTTCGACTTGCAAAACGGTGCAATCACCTTGCCCGACTTGCAGGGCCACCATCCGGTCGGACCCGACTGGTTGGGTTGCGAAGACCCATCCAAACCCGGCCACCAGGCAACCCAACCCTACCAGGAAAGCCCCATCACTTCGCCAACCGTTCACGTGACCTCCACATCAGCACCCCAGCGAGCAAGAACAACACCATCGCGCCGCTCGGCAGAACCGGGAGCACTATTGACGAGCCAGGGAGTCCGGAACCCCATTCCACAATCCCCAGGAAAGCCATGCACAACCATTCGGTCGGACCGCGCCAAAGCAGATCACCAAGAGGTGGGACCACGATCCCGATCAACCAGGAAATGACCCCAAGCCAGACCAAGATCGACACCACTGGCAGCAGCAGTACGCTTGCTAACACACCCCAAAGAGTCATCTCTCCGAACACGAACCAGATCAAGGGCAAGGTGGAGAGGGTCGAAGCGAAGCTGGCCCGAAAGGCATAGCCAACAAGCTCGCCAAGTTTCGGACGTGACCCGAAACTCACCGATACGTAGGTGACCAACACCGCCACCGATACCACCGAGAGGTGAAATCCCAGATCATTCACGCTCGGCGGATCCAGAAGCAAGGATCCCACCACTGCGGCGGCAAGCCCCGAAAGACCATCACCTTCCCGACGCCAAAAGTGCGCACCGAGGGTCAGGCCAGACATCATCACCGCTCTCACAATCGGGGGCCGAAACCCTGCTGCGGCCGCATAGGTGATCAACACCAGTCCCAGCACGATCAACTGGACAATGCGTGGCACCGGCAGCAGGGAGAGCAAAACAAGCATCAGCCCGGTCACCACGGCCACGTGAAACCCACTGGCGCTCAAAATGTGGATCAAACCGGTGCGTCGGAATTGCTCCCAGTCATCCAAACGGAGACCACTAGTCTCGTTGAAGACCATTGCCGCCATCGCCCGCGATGATCCCTCCGACAGCCCACGGT
>JAIUNY010000001.1 GCA_020161505.1 Armatimonadota bacterium
TTTCTGATCAGCCTCATCCTTCTCGGGCAGACCGAATTGATTCCGAAGATTAAGAAGGTTCCGGCTCTGGAGCAGCGCCTTGCGGTGCGTCACCAGATCAAACCTCTGGACATTTTGGAGACGGGCGAACTGATTTTGCACCGACTCCGCGTGGCGGGCTATACGGGTGAACACAGTCCCTTCACTCCGGAAGCGATCCACCACGTTCACAAGCTTTCCGGCGGTGCTCCGCGGGTCGTGATTCAGTTGGCGGACAACGCGATGCTGATGGCGATGGCCCGGGGTGAGAAGTCGGTAGACGGATTCCTGATCCATGAGATCGCCGAGGAGTTCGGGGGAGCAGCGGCATGAATTTGGCCGACGCCCTGCGACGCGTGCAGTCTGACCCGGCGGCAGCCGCCGCTTTGGGAACCACTCCGGCTCAGCCGAAAGCGGCTCCTCAACCTGCCCCGCAGTACGTCGCTCCCGAACCGCCCGCGCCTCCGCAGCTCACGCCCCAACCGAGCACAAGTCCGGCCCCGGAGCCAGCGAGCCCCTACGTGACCGGCGGCAATGTCGTCCGACTGGAACTCTTCCTTTCGGCCGAGCAGATGTCGGGTCTCTTCAAGGCGATCATGGCCGGTCAGCACACGGTGATGACCGCTCGCGAAGCCGCGGCTTATCTGCGCGTGAGCAAAGAGACGTTGATGAAGTACGCCGAGGAAGGCGAGATTCCGGGCATCGTGATTGATGGTCGGTGGCGCTTCCCAAAGGCAAACCTGGACGAATGGCTGTCGCTTCAGCGATACGCCCAAGAGGAGGTAGAGGATGCAGCTTAACCCGTTTAAGAAACCGAGCTTTGTCGGAGTGGATATCGGGCACAAGACGATCACCCTGGTGCAGATCGACAAGGTCGGCAACTCGGGATGGAAGATCACACGTGCCGGAAGCGTTCCGACCCCCACCGACAGCATCAAGGACGGCGTTGTTGCCGAGCCGGATGTTGTCGGGATTGCCATTAAGCAAGGCCTGAAAGACCTGAAGATCTCTGCGGGAGCGGCGATTGTCGGTGTTTCGGGCGGCTCGGTCATTGTACGAACGGTTCGCGTTCCTCAGATGAACGAGCTGATGCTCCGCAAGTCGATCAAGTACGAGGCGGGTCGCTATGTGCCGAGTTCGATTGAAGATAGCTTCATCGAGTTCGAGATCATGGGCGAGGCCCCGGACAACCAGATGGACGTGCTCATCGTGGCGGCTCCGCGCGAAATCGTGCTGAGTCGCGTTCAGGCGTTGGAGCGTGCGGGATTGGAAGTCGATGTGGTGGACGTGGAAGCGTTCGCGATGTATCGCAGCTTGGTCGAGTCGGACGAGACCTCGATTCTCCATCAGATGACGATGGCGATGGTGGATATCGGATCGACGACGACCACGGTCAGTGTAGTGAGCAAGGGAACATTTGCGATGACGCGAACGATTCCTCAGGCAGGACAAACCTGGACAGATGCTCTGAAGGCGTACTTCAAGCTGACCGACGAGCAAGCGGAAACGGGCAAGGCGCAGCTGAACCTGGCACCCTTGACCACGGATCAAGTGCTGGATAACCAGCCTCTGCGCGTGCTTCAACCGCACGTCGATGATTTGATTCGTGAGATTCGACGCTCGCTGAACTACTTCCAGGCACAGCAGACCGAGAGTGGTCAGCAAAACCCGGTGACTCACCTGGTGGTCTCGGGTGGCGGTGCGAAGCTCGCCGGTCTGGGCGACTACCTCAGCCACAAGCTGGGGATTCAGGTGTTCTGCATCGGCGTTTTGGATAACCCGAAGTTCACCTACCTCGGCACAGAAGAAGTCGGCAACGGCATTGACCTCGCGGTGGCCAGCGGCCTCGCGATGCGCGCGTTTGCCAAGGCGGGATAAAGGAGAAGACGATGCCTACGATTAACTTAATCAAGGAGCAACGGCTCGAAGCGCGAGCAGTGCAGCGCAAGCTGCAAGTCGCGATGATGTCGACGATGGGCGTCGGCGCGTTGAGTCTGCTTGCGACCACCTTCTTCCTCTTCGATGCCACCCGCCTGAACCTTCAGGCTTCGGCATTGGAGCAGAAGAAAGCCGAGCTTGAGCCAGTTTTGGCCGAGCTCCAGGCGAACACCGATGAGATCGAGAAGCTGAAGCCGCGTCTGGAGACGCTGGAAAAGGCGACGAAGGAATCGGAACGCTGGGAGCGGGTGCTGACTCACCTCACTCTGAACACCCCGCAACAAACGTGGTTGAGCAGCGTGAAAGCGTTCAAGCAAGACGCAACGACCCCAATGGTCTTGACCTTTAACGGTGTGAGCCTGACGCAGGAGGCGGTCGGTGAGTTTCAACTTCGGTTGGAGCAAGCCGCTGATCTCGAGAATGCGACGCTCAAGTTCACCCAGCCCAAGTTCTCCGACAAAGGACGCCAGTTTGAGTTTGAAATCTCGGCGGACCTTGTGGGAACCAAGGAAGAAGAAGAGGTCGCCCAGGAGGTTCAAACCCCATGAAGAACAACGATTCCATGAAGTCGGTTCTGCTGATGGCCCTGGCGGTCATTTTGGTGGGCGGCGGCTTGGCTTACTGGCAGTACGGCAATCGGTCGGCTGCTCAGGCCAAGGTCGATCAGCTCACGGCAGAGCTCCCGGATGCTGAACAGGTTCAGAACGATCTCCAGACCTCTCAAACCGAGCTGGAGGACTATCGACTTCGCCTGACTCACCTCGAAAAGAGCCTTCCGAATACGGCCTACGTGCCGACGCTCTTGAAGGAACTGGAAACGGTTGGTCAGGAGAACTACTTGCAGATCACGGGTGTTCGTCCGGTGTTTGCTCAACCGGGAACGGAAGAGGATGACACGGACTCCAGCTACCAAAAGCTGCAGATCGACATCACGGGTCAGGGCACTTACCGCTCTGTGATGGATGTGGTCGCGGCCCTGCGGGTCTTCCCGAAGATTCTGACCATTGAAACAGTGGCACTCCAACCTCGGCAAGATATGCAGTCGAAAGGTCGGGAGCTTGATACGACGATCCGGTTGACCGCTTTCATCTTCAAAGAGAAGCTGGATATCGGTGAGTTGCCTCAGGATCCCAATGCTGAGGGTGGAATGACGTCTCCGGACGGCACATCCACTCCGGGCGACACGGCGGCTCCGGCCCCGTCGACAACGGAGAGTGCCTCGGCGAAACCCAAAGCCCAGACGGCATCGCTGAACGGTAACCCCACGGGAGGTTCTTTGTGAATCAAGACAAGAAGAAACTGGCGGTTCTCGGCGTGCTTGTGCTCGTCGTGCTTGGGATCGGTGCCTTTACGATGATGGGCGGCTCTCCGGCTCCGGCACCGGTTGAAGAAACGGTGGCGGCGGAAGATCCGAATGCCGCAGGTGATGGCACGGGCGAAGGCCTTTCGGAAGACGGCACGGCGCCAGAAATGGTTCCAGTGCTCGACCCCGTGACGGGCGAGCCGGTGATCGACCCGGAAACGGGCGAGCCGAAGATGGAGCCGAAGAAGGATCCGAACAATTTGCTGGCGATGGTCGAGCTGCCTCAGCGCGATCCGTTCGCTCCCCCGGCTGGTGCGGTGGTGGACAATGCTCCTCCGCCAACCCCGGCTCCGGTTGAGCCCCCGAAACCTCGGAACGAGCCCGCTCGTCCCGCAGGGAATCCGGATGGCTATGCCCCGATGGCTCCCCCGGCGATGCCGGGCAGCCTGGCCGGCGGCCCGATTGGCGGGGGCGATTCTGCGCCTGCTCTGACTCCTCAAGTTCCGCGTTACCGCATCAAGGGCGTGGTGATTGGGGCAAGGCCGCTCGCGGTCTTCGAAGATTCTGACGGAAATCAAAAGCTGGTCGGCCTCGGCGGATCGGTGGATGGTGAAACTACGGTGACGGGCATTGAAAAAGGCCGCGTCACGGTCAAGACAAACGGCAAGGAGAAAGTCCTTGTTCTGGAAGAGGAAGCACGCAATGACTAACACACTCAAATGGGGTCTGTTCCTGGGGATGGTCGGCACCGCCGCCTTCGCTCAAGCGGATTCCGCTATCCGATCGGTGACGCACAAGTCGCTTACCGACGGCCGACAAGAGGTCATCGTGCGGGGGGACAACTTGGCAGCGCCCAAGGTCATCCGCGTGGTGAGCAAATCCTCATATATCCTTGAGTTCGATGCCAATTTGCGCACGGACCGCGGATCGGTTCAGGTGAATCGATCGGGCGTTTCGACGGTGCAATACGGTTGGTATTCGGCGCGACCGCCCAAGGTTCGAGTGGCTCTGCGTCTCACGCAAGATATCACTCCCGAACTGGGCAAGCGGGGCAACGACTGGATCATCACGTTTGGCGTGGCGACTCCCGTGGCCACAAAGGCTCCTGCCCCTGCGGCGAAGCCTGTGGTGAAGCCGACGGCCCAGCCTCTTCCGTTGAAGACCGATGGCGCTCCTGCCCTCGCGTACACCAACGACGCGCTTCCGATTCCGGGCGAGCCCGGTTCGGCGGATGCTCGGGTGAAGATGGAGGAGATGAAGGGTCGCTCGCGATCCACTGCCGCTTCGGAAGGTCGATTCGACTCCTCGATCTGGGGCGATGCTCCGATGGCGTCCTCGACGACTACGGTGCGCGAAGTCCAAAAGGTGAAGAGCGACAGCGTTCTGAGCCCGGTGCCGACGGCGACGACCAAGGTTGCCTCAAACACGGTCACGGCGACGCAAGAAGCCGCTCCGTCACCGGCTCCTACCGCCGCGGGCATGGCTCAAATGGTCAGCCTCGACTTTGTCGGAACCGACATCATTCAGATTCTCAAGGCGCTCTCGATTCAGTCGAACGTCAACATCGTGGCTTCTCCGGAAGTCAGCCCGGCGGATAAGCCGGTGAAGTTGACCGTGTCGCTGAACCGAGTGAGCCTCGACGATGCTCTGAGCTACATCACGGCGATCTCTGGCCTCCGCTATGCTCGCGTCGGCAACACGTATATCGTGACCCCGGCGGCGAACTTCAGCGAAGCCATGCGATCGGTGATGGAGCGCACGGGCAACAAGTACGACACCCGCGTGGTCAATCTGATCAGCGGTCAAGCCGAGAAGATCCGCGAAGCCGCGCTCAAGGCGATGGCTCCGGCTGGACGAAACGGCTACTACGAGATCATCATCCCGACCGCAGGCAGCCTGCCGGGCGTGAATGTGACTCCGAACGCGACGGGTCAATCGGCCGATGGCGGCGCGGCTCCTCAAGCAGCTCCGACTCCGGCCCCGGCTCAGCCTTCGGGACGCACCTACTACCTGATGATCGTGGGCGATGCCACGCGACTCAACGAGGTGGAAACCTACATCCGCGATCTGGATCGCCAAATCAGCCAATCCGGCGCGCTCAACCGTGTCGATGATCTGGCGACGGTGGTGATTCCGGTTCAAAGCGGTGAAACGGGACGCATCCGCACGATGCTCGACCGACTGATTATTGAGCACCCGCGTGCTTCGGAATTCACGATCAACGAGAGCATTCTCGAAGGTGCCGCCAAGGGCGATGTCCAAACCATGACTCTGCTCATGATTGGCCCCAAGGATGAAGTGCGCCGACTCGAGAGCTTCGCCAAGGCTCTGGACAAGGAACTCTGCGCCGTGATTGGCAAGAGCTACGAAGCTGACCTTGCTGGCCTGGAAAAGGTGTTCGAAGTCGTCGAGCTGATGTACGTCGAGCCGAGCCTCGTCGAGCTGGATCTCAAGACCCGATTCAAGGGTGTTCAATTCAGCCTGATGCCGGACGCGGTCACCCCGGGAATCACGGGCAAGACCTCCAGCAGCGAAAGCAACACGGGAGCCACTGGTGAAGGTGGCGGCGGCGAAGGAGCTGCTGGCGACGGCGGCCAAGAGCAAAGCGGTCAAAGCACCTCTGAGGAGCGAACGATCACCGGTCGCGAGCCGATGCGAATCGTGCTCCGTGGCACCAAAACTCAGATCGAAGAGGCTAAGCGCTACATCGCTCTCATCGACGTGGCTCCGAAGCAGATTGCTCTGGAACTGCGAGTGATGGAACTGACGAAGGAAGAAGCTCTTCGCATCGGCATCGACTGGAATGCGATCACGGGTGGTCGTCTCTCGCCGATCCGTGTGAACCAAGGCCTGGGTGATCAACCGGCAACGTCTGGCACGATCAGCGGTGGCTATGAGTTCGATCCGAACAACAGTGTCAACTTCCTGGCGACGCTGGACAAGCTCAACTCGGGCCGCAACTTGATTGCTCGCCCCAACGCCCTGGTCAGCGACGGCCGCGAGACGAACCTGTTCGTCGGCGACACCGTCCGCTACATCAAGACGATCCAGTCGACTCAGAACGGTACGACGGTTGAAACCGACGAGGTTCAGGTCGGCGTGACGTTCAACATCAAGGCCCGCGTGGGTGGCAATGGCCAAATCGCGCTGAGCTTGGATCAGAACTTCAGCATCCTCACTGGCTTCACGCCGGTGCCGGGTGGTGGACAGCTCCCGCAAACCAGCGACCGTCTGACGAACATGTTCGTGAACATGCAAAGCGGCGAGACGATGGCGATCGGTGGCTTGATCCTGGACCAAGACCGCAAGCGGTTCAATGGCATCCCGCTTCTGAAGGATCTGCCGATCATCGGCCAGCTCTTCAGCCGCACGGATAACCAACGTGTCCGCACCGAGATCGTGTTCTTCCTGACCGCGAATCTCGTGGATGCGACGAATCGCAGCAATGCCGCGAGCCCTGGAGCCGCAGCAACTCGTGTGCCGGATCCGCTGGGCGACTATCAGCGCGACCGCGCGCCGAAGGGCAAGAAGGACGACCGGGCTCTCCGGTAAGTGCATCTCCTTCCTCTTCCGAGGGAACTGGCCCGCTTGAGAAATCAAGCGGGCCAGCGTTTTGTTTGAGGGGGCAGTTTACGAGCGACCGAGCTGTTGTCCGGCTGACGTAAGGGTGACTCGCTGGTCGTTTTCCTTGAGGAGACCGCGTCGCGAGGCTTCCTCGACGACATCACGCGTCCATTGGGGAGTCCATCCGAGTTCGCGGATGAGGTGGCTGAGCAGTGATTCTTCGGCCTCTCGGCTCGTGTTCGCATGAAGGGAGAGGTGGATCACCAGGGCTTCGATCGCGTGGTTCAGCTTGGTGGTCCGTTGGGCTTGGGCTTGCCAGAGGACTCCTCGTCTGGGTGCGGTGAGACTTGCGCTGACGAAGGCGATCCCCAGTACCGTCGCGATGAGCCCACTGATGCTGACATCGAAGAGCACCGCGAGCGCGGTGCCCAGCACGCTTGATCCGACCCCCACTGCAGCGGAGAGCTTGAGCATCTGTGGATAGGAGTCGGTGTAGAGCCGGGCAATGGCCGCGGGTGCGACGAGAAGCGCCACCGCGAGCACCGCTCCGATGGCGGTGAAGGCGGCGACACTCGTGATGCTCACAATCGCCATGAGGCTGAAATGGAGAAGATCGGGGTTGAACCCGGAAAGCTTGGCGAGCGAGGGATCAAACGTGGCAAGGCGGAGTTCTTTGCCGAGGATCCTGAGGAAGAGGGCGGTGAGGCCGAAGGCAACTCCGAGCAGCCAGATTGATTGCGGGCCAAGATTGAGATTCCCGATCCGCCACGCATCAAACGGGGCGAGAGTGAGATCTCCAAACAGGACGGCGTCGGTGTCGAGGTGGATGTTTCCGTAGCTGGCGGAAATCCAGAGCACGCCCAGGGCGAACATGGTCGGGAAGACGAGGCCGATGGCGGCGTCCTGCTTGATGCCCCGGGATCGGGAGAGGGTCTCGACGGCGAGAACAGTAAGGAGCCCGGCGAGTACGGCTCCGACAAACGCCGGGCCGAGAGAGGGGCCTCCGGCGAGCAGGAATCCGGCAACTAGCCCGGGCAGAACGCTGTGGCTGATCGCATCGGCGAGCATGGCAATGCGCCGCAGAACCAGGAAAACTCCCGCGAGTGCACACGTGAGCCCGGCGAGAGCCGCGATCAGGAAGACCAGGGTCAGTGGGCTCAACTCGCGCCTCCGGACTGGGATTTTTTGGCTCGCAATCTCCTGGGAACCACTCCCAGAGCCGTGCCGAAGAGCACCGAGGTCACAGCGCCGAGGGCAAGGATCACAACGATCATTGGTCCGGTGGGTGTGTTATCTCGCTGGATGGAGAGGATGCTCCCCGCGAAGGCTCCGGCTCCCCCGACGAGAGCGGAGAGGGTGATCATGACGGAGAGTCTTTGCGTCCATTGCCGGGCGATCACGGCCGGGGCGACGATCAGGGCGGAGACGAGAATCACGCCGACGCTCGAGATGCTCAGAGCGATCACCAGGATCATGAGGCCGGTTTGGATGAGTTCCACCCTCTCTGGCTTGAGGCCGGAAATCCGAGCAAGGGTGGGGTCAAAGGTGAGGACTTTCAGGCTGGGGGTGAGCGCGATGGTGCCGACTAGTGCCACCGATCCGAGGATCGTCATGAGGATGACTTGCTCTTGTGTGAGCCCGGCGACTTGCCCAAAAAGGTACTTGTCGAGTCCCGCTTGATTGGCGGTAGGGCTCTTTTGGACAATGCTGAGCAGAACCGCTCCGAGGCCGAAAAAGCTTGTGAGAGTGACGGCAAAGCAAGTGTTCAGATCGGTTGGTGTGCGCTTGCTCAGCCAGGTCGCGAGAGAGACAGCGGCGATGCCGGTGACGGCAGCACCGAGCATGAGGAGGGCCGGGTTTCGGGATTCGGTGAGGAGGAAAGCGAGGGCAACCCCGGGAAGCGTCGCGTGGGCGAGGAGGTCGCCTACGAGGCTCTGTCGGCGAAGCACCGCGAAGACCCCGAGGACGCCGCAGGAGATCCCCAGAATGAGGGTTCCAAGGAGAATCGTTCGGGTGGTGTAGTCGGTGAGGAGGGTTACCATGCGACCTCCCTCTTGGCTTGAGACTCGGCACCGGATGTCTGTAGGGTCGGGAAGGGGTTTGCTCTGGATCTAAGTTGGGTGGTTTGCGGCCCCTCCCGGCCTTTGGCCACCCTCCCCGAGGCAAGCTCGGAGAGGGCGTCGATTGAGGGTTTGTCGTGGCCTTTTGGGGTTCGCCTTGAGCGAGGGGTCGGGATGGGTGATGCTTTGGACTCGGGTTGTGTAGTGTGCGGCCCCTCCCGGCCTTCGGCCACCCTCCCCGAGGCAAGCTCGGAGAGGGCGTCGATTGGGACTAGGTGGTTCCCGACCCTGAAGGGATCGGGGCACCTACTCTGGGGAAGCACTTCGGGCTGACCGAGGTGGGAGTTGGATGAACCAACCCTCAAATCTCGCCCTCCACCAACTCCCGTTGGGGGAGGGTGGCCGAAGGCCGGGTGGGGGCATTCCGAATCCTCGCAGAGGATTCGGGGGCCGCAGGCCCGTCCAAAGCGGGCGGTGTTCAGGCTCGACTGGTCTAACGCCCAGCCGAGTACGGTTTCCCCCTCCCGCCCCGTTGGGGCACCCTCCCCCAAGTCGGAGATTTTGGGGAGGGCGTCGATTGGGAGTTGGGAGATCCCGACCCTGAAGGGATCGGGGCACCCAGATGCTTTTGCCTCCCGACTCATGAGGGGAGAGGCGCAATCGCGGCGGGTCACAAATCCTTCTCCCGACGGGCGATGTGGGCGAGGGTGCCGCCGTAGGTGGCGCGAAGATGCTCCTCGACAAACACCTCTGCAACCGAGCCATGGGCGATCAAGCGGGTGTTGAGGAGCGTGACCTCGTCAAAAATCGTCGGCACCGAATCGAGGTCGTGGTGGACGGCGATCACGGCCTTGCCCGCATCGCGGAGCGATCGAAACACCTCGATCATTTTCTGCTCGGTCACGGCATCCACCCCGGTGAAGGGTTCGTCGAGGATCGTGACGTCCGCGCCCTGAACCAGCGCGCGGGCCAGGAAGGTGCGCTGTTGCTGCCCCCCGCTGAGTTCGTTGATTTGGCGATGAGCGAGATCCGCCATCCCCACTTGCTCCAATGCCGCCATGGCTCGAGACCTCTCCCCAGCCCCGGGTCGGCGGAACCAGCCGAGTGACCCGTAGGTTCCCATGAGCGTGACATCGAGGACATCGGTGGGAAAATCCCAATCGACGGCACTGCGTTGAGGAACGTATGCGACCTTCCCACGAGCCTGATCCAGCGGTTGGCCGAGGAACAGTGCTGTGCCGGCCGCGACCGGGATTAAGCCCAAGGCAGCTTTCACCAACGTGCTCTTTCCCGCTCCGTTGGGCCCGACCACGGCCGTGAGCGAGCCCATTGACCAATCGAGGTCGATGTCCCAAAGGACGGGCTTTTCGGAGTAGGTGACGGTGAGATCGCGGATGCTGACGGCGGTCATTTCAGGGCCTCGGTGAGAGTGCGGACGTTGTGGCGGATCATGCCTGCGACGGTGCCTTCGGGGGTTCCGGCGGCCCCGAGAGCATCGCTGTAGAGTTCGCCTCCGACAACGACCTCATGGCCGCGCGCGCGGACGGCGCGTTGCAGAGCCTCGATCGTCGCGGGACTGACGCTTGTTTCTACAAAGATCGCTTTGATTTTTCGCTCGGCAATCAGATCGGCAAGATCGGTCATGGCTTTGGCTCCGGCTTCGGCGGTGGTGTTGATGCCTTGGATGGCGTGGACTTCGAGACCAAACGTGCGTCCGAAGTAGGCAAAAGCATCGTGGGCGGTGACGAGAATGCGGTGATCGGGCGGGATTTTGTCGATTTCGCTGCGAAGCTCGGCGGTGAGGCTCAGAAACTCGCCCTCGATCTGATTCGCTCGCGTGTGGAACAGATCCTTGGAGTCGGGGCGTTCTCGGGCGAGTCGGTCGGCGAGTGGTTGGATGGTTTTCGCCCAAACATCGGGGCTGTGCCAGATGTGGGGATCGAATTCATCTTCTTCCGCGATGAGGAGTTGGTCGGAGGGCACGGCGGCTCCGACAGCGAAGCTCTTCTCGGGAAGATTTTCGAAGATGGATGCCATGCGGCCTTCGAGATGGAGTCCGTTGAAGAGGATCAAGTCGGCATCGTTGAGGCGGGCGATGTCGCGGGCGGTGGGTCGGTAAAGGTGGGGATCGACTCCCGGCCCCATCAGGGAGATGACTTCGACCTGTTCTCCTCCGAGGCTCCGAGCAAGATCGGCGATCATTCCGGTGGTGGCCACGATCCGAAGCTTCTCTTCGCTCTTAAACGGGCTTGGCAGGCACCCGCAGAGCAGGAGCCCAATCAAAACCAGAGCGAGGAGGCGGAGTTGACGCAAAGTTATCCAAGGCTACAAAAGTTAGCCAAGGCTAATTTTAGGCGTTCCCGACAAGCTGGAGCAAGGGATGAAGGTCAAAAACTCGCGAAAAGTGGGTCAATCAAACAAAAAATCGCCCTGACCCAAGCGGATCAGAGCGGTGGTTGGGCCCTGAGCGTGCTCAGAGCGGTTGAAAATTAGTGGCCTTCGCCTTCCTTGTGGTCGTGGCCTTCGTGGGAATCGCCAGCAGCCTTGTCGCCGGTGGTAGCACCAGTAACGGCTTCGCCGGTCTTTGCCGCAGCGTCGCCCACAGCTTCGCCGGTCTTGGCAGCCGCATCGCCGACGGCTTCGCCAGTCTTCGCAGCAGCGTCGCCCACAGCTTCGCCCGTCTTTTCAGCAGCGTCGCCGACAGCAGCGCCTGCATCATCAGCAGCACCCTTCACTGCGTCGGTGGTTGCAGCTGCGCCTTCTTCAGTCGCCGTAGCTGCTTCTTGGCAGCCAACGAGGGCGAACGAACCCATCAGGGCAGCCAGAGCCGCCAGAAGGAAGAACTTGTTGGTCTTCATAGTCTTTTCAGTAGTCTCCTGTGTCTATTCCGCAGGGGCCATCGCGAGCGACGTCCCTAAACGTCACCAGACGACCAAGACCGCACTTTGGATGCAGTCCCCTCCATTCTTCGGGTGTTTCAGCGGTTTCTCCACTTCATCGCCCTGAGGATTGAGCCTAATCCCCTGCAACAAATGCGGTTCCTGGTTGGTGCCAGGATTTCCAATTATTTTGCTGCAGGGGTCAATTTTTCCTAGAATCGAAGGGCGTAGCCGAGTTGGCCAGCCGAATTTCCGCCAAGAGCGAGATTGAATCCACCCAGCCCGACGCCGAAGGTGAAGCCAGCGCGCGACTCATAGCCACCGCGCAGAGCCAGTCCTTTGGTGACGCTCCATTGGGCTCCGGCCCGGAATTCCTTGCCGCCCGCACCGTTGAACACATCCACCAAATCCGCGGCGACATGGAAGTTCTTGGGCGAGAGGTAGCCCACACCGAGGTTCACGGTTCGCTGATAAGGGCGAACCGTATCGGTGCCAGGGATTCCATTGGGCAAAGTACCCTGGAAGCTCGTCTTGGGTTCAAGCAGGTTCTCGACCGTGGCCCCGAAGAACAGGCCCTGCGTCTTGCTGGAGCTGGCGATGAATCCGAGGTCAAGGCCGAAACCTGATTCATCCAGCACGTCGTTGCCACCCATTTCTGGGGCGAGGACGCCGTCGAGGTTGTTTTGGATCGTGTTGGTATCCGCGAATCGGTGGCTGTAATAGCTCCGCACGATCTTGGCTCGGACACCGACGGAGATATCGGCGCTTCCCGGGGTGTTGAATCGCTTTCCGTATCCGAATCCGACTTCGCCCTTACCCAGCCCGTAGGCGTCGAGCCGAGATCCAACAGGAACTGCTCCGGCTGCTCCGGCATCAACCCAGTTCTGGAGCGTGGCATTGGGAAGCCCGGAGACGATGGCATCCCCGCTGAAATCGATGGCCAATCCGCTGAAGAACAGGCCAAGGCCGACCCCGGCACCAAACTCGATATCTTCATCGCCGAATTGGCGGGCAATGTCGGAGAGCTTTGAGGCATCGAGGCCGGAGTTGTTCGAGTCGCCAAACACGTCCTCCAGATCGCCAATACCGACGCCATCGAGTCGGAAGGAGAATCGAGGAAACTGGAATCGGAAGCCACTGGGCGCGAGGCCATAGATGGCAGGGTTCACGCGACCTTGGTTGATCGTGTCACCGGGGAGAGCCAGGCCTGCTCGACCCATGCCTGCGTTGGGGCCTGATCCGATGACCCAATCGGCGGAGGCAAGTGCGGCAGGGGCGACGACGAGCAGCGAGACTGCGATTCTAAGGGATTGATGCATAAGTATCGACATTTTTACCAGGATCGCCCTTGGTAGGTTGCATGCGTGGTTGAACCTCTCCCGTCTTCGGGCAAGCTGTCCAGGTAAAACTAGGGACGCATGCAAAAGCCTGTCGTGATTGTTGGCGCCGGGGTGTCCGGCCTTGTCTGTGCTCGTCGATTGCACCAGGCGGGGATTCCGGTTCTGTTGATCGAGGCCTCCGGAGAGCTCGGGGGGCGAATTCAGACAGATGAGGTTGACGGCTTCCGACTGGATCGCGGCTTCCAGGTGTTCTTTAGCGCCTATCCCAACGCGCGATTGGAATTGAACTACGACAAGCTGAGCCTGAAGAAATTTGAGCCTGGCTGTTTGGTGTGGGATGGCAAGCAGCAGCGCGAGGTTCACAAGGAGAACATTCTCCAAACCGTGTTTAGTAAATGGGTTCCGATTCCCGACTTGCTGAGATTCAACCAACTCACTCTTGATCTCGCGAAGATGTCGGTGAACGAGATTTGGGAGATGGAAGACATGTCGATCCGTGACTTTTTGGGATCGCGCAACGTGAGCAAGGAAGCGATTGACCGGTTCATCGAGCCCTTCTTTGGTGGGGTTTTCCTCGATCGATCGCTGGAGGGATCGTGCCGACCGTTCGCCTACTATTGGAAGATGATGAATCAGGGGGACACGACGGTTCCCGCGCTTGGCATGGGCGAGATCACCAAGCAGATCGCAGCGGAACTCCCTGCGGAAATTGTTCGCCTTCATACCAGGGTGACAGGGCTCGTGAAGAAGGATGAGATCGTGAGTGGTGTCGTCCTGGCGAGCGGCGAAAAGATTGATGCCGCTCAAGTGGTTCTTGCGACTGAGGCCAGCGTCGCCCGCGAGCTCTCCGGCGTGCCGATTTCGGTAGAGATGCGAAGCTGCACCACGGTTCACTTTTCGGCGGGGTCAAAACCGGTGATGGAGCCGATCCTGCTCGTCAACGGCCTGGGCCGAGGTGAAATCAATCATGTGGCCTGTGTGACCGCGAGTTCCAAGGCGCTTGCTCCGGCGGGGCGGCACCTCATCTCGGCGACCAAGCTTGGGATTCCTCGAACTGATGATGTCACTTTTGCCAAGTCGGTGCGATACGAATTGGAGGCGTGGTTCCCTAAAAGCGACGTGTCGGGCTGGATACCTCTGAAAGTCGATCGGATCGAGCACGCCCAGCTCGCCCAGCCGGTTGGATTTATGGAGAATCGTCCGCCGATGAACCCTTGCGAGGGATTGATGTTAGCGGGCGAATATGTGACCTTCGTGGGAATTGATGGCGCGATCAAGAGCGGGCAGGATGCGGCCATTGCCGTGATTCAACGCGTGAAGGAGCCTGTAACCCAGTGAGAGTCGGGATTGTCGGGGCGGGCGTGGCGGGTCTGGCAGCAGCCAGAACGCTTCGTTCGCATGGCATTCCCACGGTTGTTTTTGAAAAATCCCGCGGACTCGGTGGGCGTGCGGCAACGCGCCGAATGGGCGACTACGTGGTGGATCATGGCGCGACAATTGTGTCTCCCCACGGCGGCGAACTCGGTCGGGTGATGCAAGAGGAGCTGGACACCACCGACTTGATTGCGATTGATCGGCCGATTTACGTTCATAGTCAGGGTCGGGTGACACCGGTTGATCCCGAGCATGGCAAGATCGAGCGATATTGCTACCGTCACGGGATGAACACTCTCGGTAAATTGTTGGCGGATGGTCTCGATGTTCGGCTGGAAACTCGAATTGAACGCCTCGAAACCCCACCGGATGGTGGATTTGGTCTGGCTGGCGAATTCTTTGATGCAGTGATCCTCACACCTCCTCTTCCTCAGATCGAGGTGATGCTGGCGGGAACCAAGCATGCTCGCACGTTTGAAGGGGCTCACTACCGCCAGTGCATCAGCTTTCTGCTTGGATTTGCTCATCCGTTCGAGGCGAAGTATCACGCGCTTCTCGATCCCGACCAGTCAGAGCCTCTCACTTGGTTGAGCATCGAGACTTTGAAGGTTCCTGGTTGCTTCCGCGCACCGGAGGGGCATACGGCGGTGGTGGCTCAGATGGGGGCTCGATACAGTCGCTACAGCATGGAAAAGTCGGATGAGGAACTTCTCGCCGAGACCAAGCCGGATATCGCCCGGATCATGGGGAAAGACTTTGCCGAGCCTGCCGTGGCCCAAGTGATGCGCTGGAAGTTCAGCCATGTTTCAAACACTTTGGGCTACGAAGCGGTGAATCGCCCGGGGTCGAGGCTCCTGATTGCAGGGGATGGCCTGATCGGGGCGCGACTTCATCAGGCTTACGACACGGGTGTTCGCGCAGCCAACCAACTGGTGGAGGAGCGAGCAAAGTGAAGCGACTCATCGCGTGTGGTTTCTTTCTTGGTTGGGCAGGGTTGGCCCTTGCCGGCGAAGCGGTGCTTGACGTCGTTACCCAGAGCATGAAGGGGAAGGCGACAATGGTCAACAAGCTCCTCCCAGATGACTCGAAGTATGTGCGCCTTGGCCTGATTCTCAAGAATGAGAGCGGCGAATCGGTGAGTGTGCTGCAAGAATCAACTTACGACAAACGCGGTCGTCCGGTGCGGCACTTGCAAGTGACGAACCTGCAAGCGAACAACACACGCCAGTCGGTGGTGGTGACCTTTGACAAGGAAGGAGCGAAGGTCAAGATCGACAACGCGGGGAAGATCGCCAACGAATCAGTGCCCTATCCGGAAGGAAAGAAGATCGAGGCCACGCCGGAGTTCTGGCTGATTCGGGATAAGGTGAGCGCCGGAGGGGCCAGCACCTACTGGCGATTCGACCTGAACCAGCTGAAGTGGGTGGAAACCACGACAACCTATCGCGGCAAGCGGACAATCACAATTGGAGGCAAGCCGATTGAGGCGCATTTGGTGACTTTCGGGGAATCACGCGCCTACTTGGACGATTCGGGGGATCCTTGGAAGATTGAGTCGGCGGGCGGATCGATGACCCGCGAGGTGAAGTAAATGAGTGCAATTCGTGTAGTGATCAGTGGCGCGGTGGGGCGCATGGGTCAGTCGGTGGTTCGGGCTGTCAGTTCGGCGGGCGACATGGAACTCGTTGGTGCGTATGACCGATCGAGTGACTATGCCTCGACGGGGGCCTTACTCGGGGCTGGCGTGACGGATGTGCCCATCACCAACAAACTCGGGGCACTGCTGGACGAAGTCGAGGCGGATGTGCTCGTTGATTTCACCCACCTGAGCGGCGCGGCGGATCATGCCCTGAGTGCCATGAAGCGCAAAGTGGCCCCGATCATCGGCACCAGCGGTCTCGGACGCGAAGATGTGCGTGCGATTCAGATGGGCACGGAAGACTTCCATACCCCGGCACTGATCGCGCCTAACTTTGCGATCGGTGCGGTCTTGCTCACACGGTTCGCCGAGATGTCGGCGAAGTATTTCCCGGCTGCCGAGGTGATCGAACTTCACCATGCCGGGAAGCTCGATTCTCCAAGCGGAACGGCAAGCCACACGGCTGAATTGATCGCCGCGGCACGGACAAGCGAACCGGAACTGCCTCGCCAAGCGGTGGAGAAGGTCGCGGGCGCGCGGGGCGGCAAGGTGAAGAATGTTCCGGTGCACTCCGTGCGGCTGCCCGGATTTGTCGCCTCACAGGAGGTGATTTTCGGCGGAGCCGGTGAGCGCCTGACGCTCCGGCACGATTCATTGGATCGTGAGAGCTTTATGCCGGGCGTGCTTCTTGCGATTCGAGAAGTGCGTGGACTGACCGGGTTGACCGTGGGACTGGAGCACTTACTGCTGCGCTGAGCCCTGGAGATCAGAAATCAGCGGCCCGGCGCTTGGCTTCTTCGAGGGTCGGACAGTCGAGAGCTTTGCGCATCCCATCGGTAGCTCCGTCGTCATCGACCGGGGTAAGTTCGAACACCATTTTGTCGCCGGGCTTGTGGTTGGCAGGATCCTTTTGCCGGTACTGCGTGCCGAATCGTTGATTCTCTCCCAGGGAGACGAGCAGCCGATCCCAGCTTGCCGCGCTTAACCATTTGGCGGATCGATTGCCCATGCTGGCGCCGATCCAGGCCAGTTCGTGGGCGAGCTTGTAGCCTTGCTTGTCCATCGAGTGTTGGAAAACCATCGCGGCGTGAAAGTAGTCCTGTCCGGTGACAACTTCTCCGCGCGCAAGCATGGCCTTCAGTTCATCTTGGCGTTGCTGATCGCGGGCCGAAACTTTCTCCCAATCCAAATTCTCAATCGGCCCTTGTCGATCTGCTTGATCTTGCTTGTAGATTTCGGCGAGGCGCGCGTTAT
Organism: Armatimonadota bacterium; assembly: GCA_020161505.1. Lineage (GTDB taxonomy): Bacteria > Armatimonadota > Fimbriimonadia > Fimbriimonadales > Fimbriimonadaceae > UphvI-Ar2. The sequence continues at coordinate 17,370 of JAIUNY010000001.1, forward strand.
CAACCGCGACCTCCGTCGGCGGACGATCTTGCCCGGAGTTCCGACCGGCACTGAAGGCCACGGGCGCAAGGACAAGCGCGAGAGTCAGCGGCGAAAGGCTTAACTTCATGCCATGAGGATACGGTCAGGGCCCGCGCCGGAGTTTCCCTATCCCGTGCTTTGCATCGCAGCAGCAAGCCCTGCGATGGTCTGGAGAATGGCCTGCCTCGAATCAACTTCTCCCTGTCGGTGCTGCCGAATGAGGCTGACCTGAAGCATGTTGAGGCAAAGGGTGAGAGGATTCCGGAACTCCACCGTTCGCCTGACCGTGGTGGCACCGCTCATCAAGTCTTGCTTTTCGAGGATGAGGAGAAGCAGCTCGCGGGTTCGCTGATATTCGGCTTCAATCGTGCTATGAAACTCCTGTCTGATCGTGGGGTTTTGAACTAGATCCTTGTAGAGGGTGGCGGTTTCCAGGTTTGTTCGTGTGAGTTCAAGTTCCGCGTTCTCGATGACAGTGGCGAAGAAGGGCCAGTCATTCACCATCTGGCGGAGAAGCTGGATTCCATCGGGATTCGAATCGAGGAATGTCTGGAGGCCCGAGCCGAAACCAAACCATCCGGGAACCACGTACCTCGATTGAACCCAGGCGAAGTTCCAAGGGATCGCGCGCAGGGCGTCGAGGCTATTGAGAGCTCGTCCCGGCCTCATTACCGGGCGGCTTGCGATGTGGAGCTGGCTGATGAACTCGATGGGCGTGGCACTCTTGTAGAAGTCGAGGAACCCCGGGTTCTCGTGGACGAAAGCCCGATACGTGCGCTCACTCTCTTGGGCAATCACTTCCACCGTTTGAAGGAAAAGTTCGCGCTGAGGATGCGCCGTTTCGCTTGGGCGGGAGGCCGCGAGGGCAGCGGAGATGATCTGCTCCAGATGGCGGTGGGCGATGGGACGCAGGGTGTAGCGGAAGGAGATGACTTCGCCCTGCTCGGTGAACCGCAGATCTCCTCGGAAGCTGCCTCGGGGCTGACTTGCAATGGCTCGATTGGCCCGACCCCCTCCGCGCCCGACGGTGCCTCCTCGTCCGTGGAAAAAACGCAGGTGTACGCCGTGCCGATTCGCCACTTCGGTCAATCGGATCTGTGCCTTGTGGAGAGCCCAGTTCGCCGCGAAGTAACCTCCATCTTTACTGCTGTCGCTGTAGCCCAGCATGACCTCTTGGGTGTTCAACCGACTGGTGAGAATCTGTCGGTAGAGGGGATGAGAGAAGAGCTGGTCAAGGAGTTCTTCGCCGCGATCGAGGTCTTCGATGGTCTCAAGCAATGGGACAAAGTCGAGGCTGGAGATGAGCTGATCCTGCTCGTGGCGCAAAAGGCCCGCGTCTTTTGCGAGAATGGCGACCTCCAGCAGATCGCTGACTCCGTGGGTCATGGAGACGATACTGCAAGGAATGATCTCTGGGCCGTAGAGGCGGTGAGCACGTCGGATAACTCGGTAGACATCACGAACCTTCTCGCACTCCTCCGTTCCGCGCCACAGATACTCGACCATTGGTCGCTTGTTGGCGAGTTCAGACCAGAGCAGCTCACACTTCTGATTCTCTGGTGCATCAATATAGGCGCTTGGTCGATCGATGCTGCCTGATGCAGCCATAAGCTCACCGATTGGTTGAAGATGCTCGTCGCTGTGTTGTCGGATATCGAGGGCGACTGACCCATTCTGGAACGCCCGGAGCTGGCGCAGGAGTCGTGGGAAAAGCCCAGTATGGAGACTCCGCTCGGCCCCGATGGCACTCATCGCCTCGGCGAGGAGATTCAGTCGCTCGTGCAGATCCGTCACGCTGATGGAGCCCTGGAGGTACTCCAATCTCACGGCGGCAAAGCCGAGCGCCAGGGGCATTGACGTTTCTCCAGGCCGGGCTTCGGGCAGAACCTCGGACTCTCTCCACTCTTCGATGAGCTGCCACAGTTGGTGATCCTTGGGCAAAGCGGCTCCGTCTTGGGTCATTTGTTCGCTCAGCCGACGCAAGAGTTCAGCGGCATTTTTTTGGAACACGGCTGCGTGTTTGGCGAGTGTTTCCTCGGTGAGAGACGCGGAAACGTTCGGGTTACCATCCCGGTCGCCTCCTACCCAAGAGCGGTACTGAACCACTTGGTGGAGGTCTGGGCTTGGTTCGCCTGGGTAAGTGGATTCCCAGGCCTTTTCGATATCTCGATGAATCCATGAGACGACTCGGAAGATGGTTCGCTCGAAAAAGTAGAGGGCGTGGTCGACTTCATCGGCGACGGTCATCGCTGTGGGCTCGAGTTCTGCCGTCTGCCAGAGCACACTGAGATCTCGAACGAGGTCATCTTCGACCATGTGGTGGGAATCAAGAGGTCGAGTAAGGTCAATGTCAAAGGAAGTTTGGTTCGCCGCCACAAGGCCACGGCCGATGCTCTCGATTTTGTCCAGAACGGGTCGGCGTCGGGCTTCGGTGGGGTGGGCCGTGAGGGTGGGAATCACGCTCAGCCGCTCAATCGCCCCTCGCGTTTGGTCGGCCGTCCAGCCTTCTTGCTTCAGGCGCGTCATGGTCACTCTGATGGACTCGGGCCGGTTGGGGCGTGCGCGGTTGAGCCGGATGATCTCTTTTTGCTCCGCCAGGTTGATAAGCTGGAAGAGAATCGTGAAAGCGCGAGCGACATTCCTCGCGACCGACGGGTTCGCCAGTTCCGGCAGAGCCTGAATCGGGTCTTGCGTGGGTTGAGATTGTGCGAGAGCGAAGAGGTTTCGGCAGGTGGAGACGAGAGCCTCGCCTTCGTGTTGCGAGACCACTCGCCCGAGAAGTTCGTCCAGGGTGGTCAGGTCACGCGACAGTTCCGGCGTGAGCCCGAACTTCTCCGGCTCAATTCCCAACAGCCCTCTGGTCATGGAGGAAGGTTACCGGAGGTTGTTGGCTGGGAGTAATACTGGGAACCAATTTGGGTAGACTTTAGTCTGTAACTGGAGCGAAAATGTTTGTTGCGGAGTTTTGCGCGGGTGCCGGCGGACAGGCCATCGGATTGTCTGAAGCAGGGTTTAGGCATGCCGGCCTGATCGAGCTTGACAAAGATGCAGCAGCCACACTCTCGCGAAATTTTGGCGACGCACTCGTTACATGCGGGGATATGCGCGAAGTGCCAGTGGTTAGCTTTAAGGGAGTAGACATGATCGCCGCTGGGCTCCCCTGCCCGCCGTTTTCGGTTGCGGGGCAGCAGCTTGGCCCAGATGATGAACGCGACCTTTTTCCGGCAGCTTTGAGGATCATTCAAGCCAGTCGCCCGAGGGCGGTGATGATCGAGAATGTTCGAGGATTTTTGGATTCCCGATTCGATTCGTATCGAGGGAAGCTCTTTCGTGAACTCGTGACAATGGGATACTCGGTCTCGGTAAGACTGTATGACGCTCGCGAGTTTGAAGTACCCCAAACAAGAAAGCGGGTGATGATCGTAGCTATCCGAGAGCAGGACGCGCACCGATTCCATTGGCCAGAGCCTATCCTCGTCCGTCAGATTTCGGTCGGGGAGTCAATTGGTGATTTGATGGCATCAAGAGGATGGGAGGGTGCAAGCGCGTGGGCGCAGCTTGCATGCGAGGTTGCACCGACTATCGTCGGTGGCTCAAAGAAACATGGCGGGCCAGATTTAGGCCCTACGAGAGCACGCGCAAAGTGGCTCGAGCTGGGAGTCGATGGACGCGGCATCGCCAATGAACCACCTGGGCCTGGGTTCTCAGGTACGCCAAGGCTAACTGTTCCAATGGTTGCCAGGCTCCAGGGCTTTCCTGACCACTGGGAGTTTTTCGGGAGAAAAACGAGTCAGTATCGACAGGTTGGAAATGCTTGTCCACCACCCTTAGCGAGGGAGATCGCAACGGCGATCAGGGCTGCGATCGCATGAAAAAGGATAGCGAAGGATCCAAGGCCAAGCTCAGGCGTCATTTTTTAGCCAATATCGGGCGCGTTCTGTCGAGCGAGGAGCTTCGCGAGGTTGCGAAGATTTCCGAATGGGCACGTCGAGTGCGTGAACTCCGTCAACTGGAGGGATTCGAGATTCTGACGGATAAGGATCGGGCCGACCTGAAACCTGGCGAATACTTGTTGCTGAACCCTAAGCCTCGACCCGTTTTTGAGAGCAGCATCTCCAAGGAAACACGTGCCTTCGTCTTGGACCGGAACGGATTCACTTGCCAGATGTGTGGCGCAGCGGCTGGAGATCCGCATCCGAGTGACGCAAGTCGGAAGGTTCGCCTCCACCTCGGCCATGTCATCGACCGATCAAAAGGCGGAAGTGATGACGCTTCGAACCTGAGGGCTCTCTGTTCTGTCTGCAACGAAGGTGCTGCGAATATCACTCTCATGAGGCCTGATCGGGTCACCTTGCTCGCTCAGATTCGTAGAGCGACCAGGGCCGATCAGATCGCAGTGTATGAATGGCTCCGTGAGAAATTCTCATCCGCAGAATAGGCCATTCTTCACAAAGTTGTGCAGATTGTCCCACCCGACTGCCGAGACCGGGCTGTGTAACCCGTAGAATAGGGCGACATCATGCTTGAGATTAGGAACCTGCACGCCTCCGTTTCCGAAGAGGGCAAAGAAATTCTGAAGGGAATTGACCTCACGATCCGCCCGGGCGAAGTCCACGCGATCATGGGCCCGAACGGTTCGGGCAAGAGCACTCTCGCCAACATCATCGCGGGCCGAGACAGCTATGAGATCACCGACGGAACCATCACCTACCTGGGCGAAGACCTCGCCGAGATGGAGCCGGAAGAGCGTGCTCACAAGGGCGTCTTCCTTGCGTTCCAGTATCCCGTGGAGATTCCTGGTGTCAGCAACACCTACTTCCTCCGCGCCGCCGTCAACGCCAAGCGCGTGGCCAATGGCGAAGCAGAAATCGATGCTCTGAACTTCATGAAGTTCATCCGAGAAAAGGTCAAGCTCTTGGGCCTCAAGGACGATTTGCTGCAACGAAGCGTGAACGAAGGCTTCAGCGGCGGCGAGAAGAAGCGCAACGAAATCTTCCAAATGGCGGTTCTGGAGCCGAGCCTCTGCGTGATGGACGAAACTGACTCCGGGCTCGACATCGACGCCCTTAAGACGGTGGCCGACGGCGTAAACGCCTTGCGATCTCCAGAGCGCGCGTTCGTTGTGGTGACCCACTATCAACGGTTGCTCAACTACATCGTGCCCGACTTCGTGCACATCCTGAAGGATGGCAAGATCGTGAAGAGCGGCGATAAGAGCCTCGCTTTGGAACTGGAAGACAAGGGCTATGGCTGGTTGGAAGAGGAGCTGGCGACGAGCGCCAACTAAGTCCATGAGTGCCGTTTTGACTTACGAAGCCCTGCTCAGCGCGGCAATTGCCGTGGCTGAATCTCGGCTGAGCCAAGGACCGGAGTGGCTGACTGCGCTCCGCACGAGGGCTTTGGCGATCCACAAGGATCTCGGAATCCCCACGCCAAAGCACGAAGAGTGGAAATACACCCCGCTCCGAACAGTGGCGAACACGAACTGGCAACCCGCCGAGGGCGGCCCGGCTCTGTTCGAGCGAGAGTTCCGCGCCTACACCGACTCAAAGATCAAAATCGTGCTTGTCAACGGACGGCTCGATCGCAATCTGAGCGACATCCCGGCGACCCCTGGTCTGACCGCGATGAGCCTGTTCGATGCGATCGGCAGCGAACCCACGATCAGTGAGTTCCTGGGTCAGGTGGCGAGCGTGGAGGAGCACACTTTTGCAGCTCTGAACACGGCCCTTTTCGAGGATGGCCTCTACCTCCACCTCAAGAAAGGCGCGATGGTCGAGCCCGTGATTGAGATTCTTCACATCACCAGTGGTGCAGGCCAAGTGATTGCCCCGCGCATCCTGGTGGTGGCGGAAGAAGGCTCTGTTGCGCAAATTCTTGAGCAGTACGTCAGTGCGGAAGAAGCCGCGAATCTCACGATTCCGGTGACCGAAGTGGTGACGCACAAGCACGCAAACATTGAGCATGTGCGCCTGCAGGATGAGTCCACGGAGAACTTCCACATTGCGCTTTGGGAGACTCGCCAGACCGGTGAGAGCGAATATCGAAGCTACAACGTGGCGTTCGGTGCCGCCATCGGAAGGTTGGATCAGAACATCATGCTCGACGGTCGCCACATCACCACTCGTTTGGATGGTGTGGTGGTGGCTCGAGGCGAGCAGATTCTGGACAACCACACGAAGCTCGATCACGCGATGCCGGACTGTAACAGCTTCGAGATTTATAAGCAGATTATCGATGATAAGGCGAGCGTGGTCTTCAATGGCAAGATTTTCGTCCACCAAGATGCACAGAAGACCGATGCGAAGCAGACCAACCAGGCTCTGCTCCTCTCGCCGAATGCGACGATCAACAGCAAGCCTCAGCTGGAAATCTTTGCGGACGACGTGAAGTGCACCCACGGAGCCACGGTTGGTCAGATCGAACCGACCTTCCTTTTCTACATGCGCTCGCGTGGTATCCCGAAGGCAGAAGCCGAAGCGATTCTGGTTTATGCCTTCGCGGCGGAAGTTCTTGAACTCATCTCAAACGATGATTTGAAGAAGAATCTGGAAGCGCGGTTGTTCGAGAAGCTCGGTTTGAGCTAGTCGGGCACGGTCGTTCGTTCACTCAGCGGGGGCTCTGGAGACAGAGCCCCCGCTTCCTTCACTCGCTGAGCGACAGGCCGAAACCCGCGATCGTGAGCCAAGGCCAGACCGGACGCACCCGATGCCCAGGCAAGATCGGATATTCTCCAGGCATGGTCGTCTCGGATGAAGTCTTCAAGTTGGCGCCGGACCTCTTCGATGAATTCCCGCTGAACTCGGTGATGCACGACCTGGTGGTTCGCCGACCGGTGCGGTCGATTTCCGAGAAGGTGGCGCTGGCGGTCTGCAACCTCAAAGTGGCGAAGAATCCTCACTTGGCCGCAGGATTCTGGCTCTATGCGGATGATCTTGAGGCAAGCCACACCATCAGCCAAGTATTGACGAGCGCGAGTGGGAGCTATCTGCATGGAATCATGCACCGGCGAGAAGGGGACTTCATGAATGCCCGGTACTGGTTCCGCCAGGCGCGAAATCACCCGCTCACTCAAAGCGGAGAACTCAATCCAGAAGACATTGTGCGGATGGCGGAGGAGGGCGATGTACGAGGCGTGGCGGCTCAGCAACGGGAGTGGGACGCCCTGATGAGCTACTGCCTGGCCCATCCCGACGGGGACTAACCCAGACCGAATAAAAGATATTGCAATAGAATTGCAATATGTCATCCGATCCGCGTCTTCCCGTCACTGTCCTCTCCGGATTCTTGGGTGCGGGGAAAACCACGGTGTTGAATCACATTCTCAACAACCGTGAGGGGCGGCGCGTGGCGGTGATTGTCAACGACATGAGCGAGGTTAACATCGACAAGGAGTTGATCGCTCAGGGCGGCTCGAACCTGAGTCGAACCGAGGAGAAACTGGTTGAACTGACGAATGGTTGCATCTGCTGCACTCTTCGGGATGATCTGCTCCAAGAGGTTTCGCGCCTTGCCCGGGAAGATCGGTTTGACTACCTGCTGATTGAGTCCACCGGGATCAGCGAGCCTCTCCCGGTCGCCATGACCTTCACGTTCGAGGACGAAACTGGCGCGAGCCTCGGCAAGGTCGCGCGACTAGACACGATGGTCACGGTGGTGGATGCGTTCAACTTTCTGCGCGAAACCGGTCAAGCCGACTACATTCGCGATCGAGGAGAGTCGCTCGGCGAGGAGGATGATCGCACCGTCGCCGACCTGCTGATCGACCAGATCGAATTTGCCGACGTCATTCTGCTCAACAAGTGCGATCTCGCTTCGGACGCCGAGCTGATTGGTCTGGAAGCGCTCATCCGAAAGTTGAACCAGGGTGCCGAAATCGTAAGGGTCGAGCACGGAAAGGTTCCGCTCGACAAGGTTTTGAATAGCGGACGGTTTGACATCGAAACGTCTCAGCAATCGGCGGGATGGCTGCGCGAGCTGAACAACGTCCACGTCCCGGAAACGGAGGAGTACGGCATCAGCAGCTTTGTTTACCGCGCGCGGAAGCCGTTCCACCCGGCGAGGATTCACGCCACACTTCACAACCAGTGGCCCGGCGTGATCCGCAGTAAGGGGTTCCTCTGGATCGCTCCGTGGAATCGATTTTGCTTCGGCTGGTCGCTCGCGGGAGGGTCGTGTCGATATGAGGTGGCAGGAACTTGGTGGGCATCCGCGCCGGAGGAGCACTGGCCGCCAGATGCGGAGTCTCAAGAGGCGATTCGAGCTCAATTTGAGGGGGCATTTGGAGATCGCCGACAGGAGATCGTCATCATCGGGATCGGCTTGGATCACGAAAAACTGACGTCCATGCTCGATCAGGCCTTGCTCACCGATGAAGAATTCGCCCTCGATCCGAGAGCTTGGAAGGAGTTCGAGAACCCGTTTCCGAGCATCGAGAGTATGATCGGCGTCCCTGCTGGCTAGAAGTCCGCGATCGCCCGCCGCCCGGCCCAAGGCCAATCCCCCGAGCCCCGAGAGCGCCATCCGTCGGAGCCGAACAAGCAACGGGTCTCTCCCGCCCCGGGCGGCGGGCCGATTAGAGCATCCGGCGCTTGGTGGGTTTCTTGGCCACCCGAATCGCCTGCGAGAGCAGCAGCTCGAGTTGCTCGATGGAAACAGCATCCTGCCGGACGAGCACATACGGCCACGTCTCGAAATGGGGAACCTTGTAGACGACTTCTGGCTGGTCACTGAGCCATGTGTCATGGTCTTCCCAGTCCAAACGAATGGAGAATGCCCCGGGCACACGGTCGGGAGAGAGGATGTGACGTTCGTTGAAGAACAGGGCTGGCTCACTGTAGTGGGTGCCGAGTTCGCACCCGAGTGAAACGGCCCGAGCAATCACTTCATCCGTCGAGACCATTTCGCCAATCTACCAAAGATACAAAGCGGACGATCAAGCATCGTCCACTAAAGAGGGGCCGCGATTCTCCCGATACATCTACTGGAGCGAAGCACCGGGCGCAACGACGTCCACCACACATCAAGCTTCGCCTTCAGCATCCAGGGAAACACAGAAGCTGAAAGAGGGTATGGGCGCTTCGCACGCACGCGGGGCGCCAATTTTTTTTCCTCGTCCCTGACGTGATGACCTTCTGGCCCAACGAAGCTTCTCAGGTCCCGACGGCTTGAGGCTACGAAGGTATCCTTCTGAGTCCGGTGCCGCCGGTGTTTTAAGGTTGCCAGGCTCCTGGAGTGTTGACCAATGGCCACGTTGCAAGTCGAATCACGAGAAAAGTCCTCTTCCGCTGTCGCTCGGCGTCTTCGCCGAGAGGGCTCATTGCCCATGGCCCTGATCAGCAAGAAGGAGGGCACCAAGACCATCGTCGCCGAGCGCACGTCGGTTCGCGAAGTGCTGTCCACTCTGACCGGGATTGCAATCTTCGATATGAAGATTGATGCCGACGCTCCGACCAAGGTCATCATGAAGGATGTCCAGCGCGACCCGGTGTCCCGCGAAGTCATCCACCTCACGGTGATGGAAATCACCGATGAAGATGTGGTGAAGGTCAACATCCCCGTCGTGGTGGAAGGAACGCCGAAGGCAGTGACCAAGCGCGCCGCGACCCTCATGGTGCCGATGAACGAAGTTTCGATCCAAGCCAAGGTGAAGGATCTCCCGGAGAGCGTTCTCGTGGACGTGAGCAAGATGAAGCAAAACGACAAGATTGTTGTCAGCGATCTGCGCGCGTACGAAGGCGTAACCTTCCTGAACTCCCCGAACACCGTTCTCGCGGCAACGAAGCAACTTCGCGGCATGGTCGACTTCGTGGATGAAGAAGACGCTCCGGCGGAAGAAGCAGTTGCTGAGTAATTTCTGCCTCCGAACGGCATTCAAAACTCCCTTAGTTCTGGTGAACTGAGGGAGTTTTTTCTTGTCCTCGTTAGACTTTTCGAAGCCAGAGCCCTTTGAGGTACAGAGCCTCTGGGAAGCTGATCGGAGCGGGATGATCGACATCCTGGAGAGTGATGTCGTCGAGCAGCAGCACGCACCCGCGATCCCCCGCTGCGAGGCGGCATGTCTCCAGGGTTTCCGTGACCCCCATCTGGTACGAGCAGGTGCAGACGAGGAGCGATCCCCCTGGCTTGAGGTGAGGCAGAGCATGGTAGACCAGCTTCCAGACCGCCCATTTCAGGGAGTCGCGTGTCTCTTTTGTCTTCGAGATTGCGGGCGGGTCGAGGATGATCCAGTCGAACGGCTCGGAGTCCTCGGGCAGAGCTTCGAGGTACTCGAAGGCGTTTGCCTCCAGGGTGTCCATGGTGAGAGTGTTCAGCCGAGCGTTCTGGGTTGCAGTTTCGAGTGCGAGAGGCAGAATATCGACCGCCAAAACCTGAGCCCCCGCCGCCGCCGCATGGAGGGCGAAACCTCCGGTGTAGCTGAAGCAATCGAGCAAACGGTCTCCCCTTTTCACTTTGTCGCGGAGTCGAGCTCGGGCAAGCCGCTGGTCGCAGTAATGCCCCGTTTTCAGTCCCTCGCGGATCGGCGCGATGAAGTGCAGCCCGTTCTCCACGATTTGCGCGGAATCGGGAGGATTTCCGTGCAGAGCCTCCACGCGGGAATCCAGCCCTTCCTCCGCTCGGCCCGCCATGTCGCTCTTTTCAAGAAGCGAGGTCAAGCCAAAGACGTCGACCATCGGCGCGATCCAGTGCTCGCGGAGCTTCTCCATCCCCAAGCTCCGCACCTGCACCACGCCGTGACCATCAAAGATATCGAGAATCAGCCCGGGAACGAAGTCTGCCTCCGAGTAGAGCGCGCGAATGCCGGTGTGTCCGGCGGCACGCAAACCCTCTCGTCGCGACCAGGCTTCGGTGAAGCGTCGGCGGAAGAATTCAGCATCAATCTCTTCTTTCTCTCGGGTGAGAACGCGGACGGGGAAACGGGCCTGGCTGTTGTAGGTGGCGATGCCAAGCGGGTCATTGTCGACGCTGAGGAGCGTGACCAAACCTCCATCTTCGACATCGGCAACTTGTCGAATCTCCCCCTTTTGAACCCAAGGATAGGCGTTCCGGATCTTCTTTTCTCTCCCAGGTTTCAGCCACACCTTGCCACGTTTCGCCATCAGGGTGAGAGGATACTGGAGATCGCCTCGTTCCAGCCCGCCGTGGCCCCGGTAGACTCTTGGCGTGGTGGGTTATCGGGAGAAGTCTGAGCGGATTGCGGCCTTGGTCAGCGCTGACCCCGACATTGACGACCTGCCGCTGTGGCAAGAGTTGTGGCAGGAATACGCCGACCACCTTGATTCCCTCGCAGGCTTTTTCGGCCCCAGCCTGCTCGAACTCGCTCGTTTCTCGGTCGACGATGGCTTTCCAACCTCTCTTAACCTGCACGAGGGCGTGCTTGAATTGCAACTTTGCGTTGGAGATCTCCAGCGGGGATACTTCGACCTCGAACTTCGATACCTCGGGGTGGAGATTTCGCCCGACGTAGATCAGGCGCTTCGTGACTGGCTGCTTCAGCGGGAAGACGCCAATTGCCACCTCTTCGACCGAACCGAACATGGAGCAATCCGGTATGAGCTGCTCTACCATGCACATCCTGGCTCGATTGTGATTCTCGCCCAAGGCATAGAGTGGACGTTGCTGCCCCGTGGTGAGCGTGAACCCCGGAAGAGAGGAGTAGCGGGCGCGGAGGGCGGTTAGGTACCCTCGAATCTCTGAACAAGGAGAGACCTAGATGGATCTGATCGAGTGCCCGAACTGTCTTCAGCGAATTCCTGGCCACTTTGCCGTGTGCCAATTCTGCAACCAGCCGATCCCCGCAAACCTGCGAAAGGCGGTGCCGAAAGCAAGCATGTTCCAGGATGATGTTGACCACCAAGCGGGGAGTGGGTTCAGCGACGAAGTCGTCTGGCGTGTCTACAACGGCATGGCGATCTTCTGGATGGTGACCGCGCTTTGGGGAATCTTGGACGTGTTGGTCATTCGCCCCGGCATGGCGGGCCGGGGAATTCCGATTGACGTCTTCAGCGTGCTCGGTGCGATGATCTTCCTTTTCCGGATCGTCGTCGCGGTGGGTCTCCTTCAACGCTGGGAGTGGGCGAGAAAAGTTGGCACGTGGATCAGCCTGATTGGGATCATTGTCGGGCTACGGAACACATTGTTGAGCACGGTCACGATCCTCGCTTTCGGACCACTCGGGGTTCTGATCGTTCTCATAGCCTTGGTTGATCTCGCCTTGAGCGCGGCGATCTTCTGGGCGATTGGCGAGACGGATCGGATCATGGCGCGAGATCGGATGAACTACCGCCGCTAGTCTTGCAGAGCCCAGCCGGCGAGGAAAGCTTCTCGCGCAGCGATGGCTTTGGCCCGGCTGTCCGATCCTGCAACATTGAGGTGCCCCATCTTGCGGCCCGGGCGAGACTCCGCCTTGCCGTACCAATGGACTCTGGCTTCCGGAACCTCGTGCACGGCGGCTGAGAGCCCGGTCAGAAAATTCCCCGCTTCCTCGACGCCCAGGATGTTGGCCATTGTGCACTCGCCACCTTCTGGCTCGATCGTGGGCAGGTGGAGAGCGAGCCGAACATGCTGCTCAAACTGGCTAACGCCGCCCCAATCCAGGGTGTAATGCCCCGTGTTATGAGGGCGCGGGGCGATCTCATTGATCTGAAATGACCCGTCGGTGAGTTCAAACAGCTCGACCCCAAACAGCCCGCGTCCGCCTACTGCCTCGACAGCGCTGAGGGCCACCGCGCTGGCATCAACGCCACTCGGAAACACGAGATCGCAGACGTGATTGACCTGGATCGTCTCCATGGTGGGGAAGAATCCGGTGCCCTTCTCGGATCGATAAACCATCACCGCAAGCTCGCGGACAAACGGGACGAAGCTCTCAGCCATCCAGCCGCCCTGGCTCCAGAGAGCGCGGTGCGATTCAAACTCCTCGGTCGTTCTAGCGTAGCGCGTGCCCTTGCCGTCGTATCCCCCAAATCGCGATTTGAGCACGCAGGGAAGTCCAATTTCTCGCAGAGCGCCGTCGGGATGGGCCGGATCAATCGCGACGGCTCGTGGACTTGGGGCTCCGTAGGAATGGTAGGCCTCGCGCTGGAGAAGCTTGTCTTGGATCGTGGCCAGGGTGTCGATTCCCGGGGTGAGCCGAACCTCGGCAAATCCGGCTAAACCACATGCTTCACGAATCACTTCGGCGGGTATGAACTCGTTCTCAAGGGTGGCGAAGTCGCACTGGGAAAGCAGCGATGCCACCGCCGCCGGGTCGCTGAGTGACCCGATGAGCGCCGGAGCGATTTCGCTGGCAGGAGTGGCGTCACCCGGATCAAGGCTGAGACACTTGAGCCCCATCCTCTGCGCGGCCATGATCGACATCCGGGCGAGCTGCCCTCCGCCGAGGAATCCGAGGTCAAATCGCTGGCTCATATCCCTCCATTTTCACGATCTGAGCTGCACGGGGATAGACCAGGGAGGACTCACGGGCGAGAGATTCGGGAATCACGCCAATGAGCTCGGTGTAGCCACCCTCCAAACCTCGCGCCCCTGCCGATTCAAGAATGAAAGCAACCACGGGATTAATCTTGCTCGCGAAGGGCTGGGTGAGGTTTAGACTCACCTGTACGAGGCCCTGATCGGCCAGCGAGAGCCCGAGCGATCGAACGCCCTCGAACCCTGGCTCTCCTGCCCGGCGGCGCGACCGAATCTCGGCGGCGATCCGCTCAGCGGCTTCGAGGTTTTCCGAAGGGAAATTCACATTGAGGGCGACCAAGAAATCGCGCCATCCCCAAACGGTAGCTCCGAGGTACGGATGAGCCTGGTTTGGCCCGAAATCAGGAGTGATCTCTTGCCCCACCAGTGCTCCGAATCCTCCCTTGCGGAGCTCCGGCAAGGATGCCTTCGATCCCGCGCTGGCTGAGTGCTCGTAGAGGAAAACGGGAATCTCAAACTCCTCCGCAAAAGCCTGGGCGGATTCGATAATCCACTCACCAAAGTGCGGCGAAACCGGGGCAAGGGGAATCCAGGGACACACATCGAGCCCACCGATGCGAGGATGCACCCCGACATGTCGATGCAAATTGATCGCGGGGAGCCAGACCCGGGCCAGCTCAAAAAGGGTCACCAGAACCTCTGAGGCATCGCCCGAGAATGCCGTGACGGTTCGATTGTGGTCAAGGTCGGCCTCGGCGAAATGAACCGTGACATCCGCCGATTCCAGCAGATCGAGGCCCTGGTGAAGGACAGACCTCTCCCGTCCGAGCGACCAGTTCGGAACCGTAAGGACGGGAGTTTCCATCAGGGAAATGACTCTAGAGCGCAGCGATGTTGTAGCCGGAATCGATGAAGATCACTTGACCGGTGACGCCTTTGCTCAGATCGCTGCACAGATAAACCGCTGAAGTCCCGCATTCGTCTTGACCAAAGGGACGCTTCAGCGGGGAGACTTCCTCGACATGCTTGATCTTCTCGTGGAGGCCAGAGACCCCCCGGGCGGAAATCGTGTTGATCGGTCCCGGGCTGAGGGTGTTGACGCGGATACCGCGCACTCCGAGATCGGCCGCCAGATAGCGCACGGAGCTTTCCAGGGCCGCCTTCGCGACTCCCATCACGTTGTAGTGCAGCGCGGCACGAACCGAACCCAGGAAGCTGAGGGTGACGACGCTGGCATCATCCGAGAAAATATCTTCGAACGCCTTGCAGCACGACACCAAGCTGTAAGCACTGATATCCACGGCGGTGAGGTAGCCGTTTCGGCTCGTGTCGATGAATCGACCTTGCAAATCCTCGCGCGGGGCGAATGCGGCACTGTGGACGAAGAAATCGATCTGTCCGAAGCGTGCCTTGAGTTCTTCCGCCACGCGCTCCAGATCGCCTTCCTTGGTGAAGTCGACGACCACGGTGCTGAGTCGATCCCGACCTTCGAGGAGCTTTTCGACTTTGCCCAGCATTTCGTCGTTGAGTGCACCGACGGCGACCTCGGCTCCGTGAGCATGGAGGGCTTCAACAATCCCCCAACCAATGCTGTTTTTGTTCGTGACGTTGAGCACCACGCCCTTCTTGCCCTGCAACAACATGCCCGCGAGAGTACCTGCTCCGGCAAAGGCTGTTGGGAATCCTACAGACTTGACCGCCCTCAGCGGCCCAGACCGTCACCGAGGATCGCCGGGAATCCTGCGTAGAATCAGTCAAACCCATGGCCTACCGCGATTTCCAGCACTTCCTTGATGTCCTGCAGTCGAAGGGCGAGCTCAAGACAATCACCGAGCCAATCAGCCCGTACTTGGAGATCACGGAGGTGGCGGATCGGGTGATGAAAGCAGGCGGTCCGGCCTTGCTCTTCAAGAATCCGGTTGGCCCCTTGCCAAGGCTCGGAACCCCGAATCCGATGAGCGCGGTGATGAACCATGCGAGCATCGACCCGATGGCTCGTCCGCAGGGAAGCCATGCCTTTGCCTATCCCGTCGCGATCAACACGATGGGGAGCAGGAAGCGGATGTCGATGGCTCTGAGTTGCGATGACTTTGAAGAACACGCCGAGCGAATCGCCGGGCTGCTCAAGCCAGAAATCCCGAAAGGCCCGAAGGAAGCCCTCGCCCAGCTTCCGAAGCTTCTGGAACTCAAGGAAGCTCCGCCCAAGAGCGTGAAGGGTCAAGCACTCTGCCAGGAGATCGTGATGAAGGGCGATGAGATCGACCTCACCAAGCTCCCGATTCTCACTTGCTGGCCCGAGGATGGCGGCCCGTTTGTGACCTTGCCTCTCGTCTTCACTCACGACCCGAACACGGGCAAGCGCAATGTGGGCATGTACCGGGTGCAGCTGCATGACAAGAGAACCTGTGGGATGCACTGGCAGATGCACAAAACCGGCATGCGTCACATGGAAGACGCTGGTGCGCAGCGCAAGAACATCGAAGTAGCGGTGTGCCTGGGCGGAGATCCGGTGTACAGCTTTGGTGCGATTAGCCCTCTGCCTCCGGGGATTGACGAGCTTTTGTTCTGTGGATTCCTGCGCCGTCAGCGCGTCGAAACCGTGAAGTGCAAGACGGTTGACGTCACGGTCCCGGCAGATTGTGAGATCGTGATCGAAGGCTACATCGACCCCAGCGAGCGCCGTCTTGAAGGCCCGTTCGGAGATCACACCGGTTACTACTCGCTCGCCGGCGACTTCCCGGTACTTCACGTGACGTGCGTCACGATGCGAGATAAGGCGGTCTACCCCGCGACCATCGTGGGCCAGCCGCCGATGGAAGATGGTTGGATGGGCAAAGCGGTCGAGCGGATTTTCCTCCCCATGATCCAGCTCACCGTGCCAGAGATTGTGGACATGAATCTCCCCGTCGAGGCGACGTTCCACAATGTGGCGTTCGTGAAGATCAAGAAGAAGTATCCGGGGCACGCTTACAAGGTGATGAACGCGATTTGGGGACTGGGCGGGCTGGCTTTCACCAAGTTCGTCTATGTGTTCGATGAGGATTGCGATGTGCAGGATTTCGGCGAGGTTCTGTTCCGAATCGGCGCGAACTGCGACCCTGGTCGCGACGTGCTCCATTCGCGGGGTCCGGTGGATCAGCTGGATCATGCGAGCATGGCCGAAGGGTTCGGAGGCAAGATCGGTTTCGACTGCACCCACAAGTGGCCAGGCGAGAACGGGTTCAACCGCGACTACCCGAAGCTCATCACGATGGCGGATGACGTGAAGCAGAAGATCGATGCTCTATGGCCTAAATTGGGGCTCTGAAGACGGATTTTCGGCACCGTATTCTTAACAGGTCTGTATCGAATCACCCCGCACGTGGCGCGGTTTCGGTTAAGATAGTCGTTGTTCGGGCAATGTGAGCCCGTGCTTTTTCGGAGATGTTTCATATGAAGAGAACGCTTTTTGCGCTGCTTGCCGTCGCGGTTGCGCCTGCAGCTTTTGCCCAATACATCTTGGCTGTCGATTCTGGGGTGGATCGAATCGTCAAGCTCGATGCCCAAACTGGTGCGGTCGTTGACGACTTTTTCATTGTTGATGCGAACGATGCGAACACCTATAACTGGACAACACCGAAGGATATCGACGTTGTCGGCAACGAACTCTGGGTGACCGATCAGGTTGCTGATCAGGTCACTCGATTTGACCATTCGGGCAACTATCTTGGTCGAATCAACACCGGACTCGACAATATCAAGGGTGCAACCGTCGTCGGCAACGAGTATTGGGTCACCAATGCTGGCACCGCCAACGGCGCTCCGGGAGACTCAGTCGTGCGGTTTGACCTTTCTGGCAACAACCTCGGCTCGTTCTCGACCGTGGGCAGCCTCTTCGACCTGATGGTGGTCGGCAACGAAGTCCTGGCGACAAACATCACGAACTTCGACATCGAGCGGTATAGCCTCACTGGTACCTTGCTGGGTGCCTTCCACGCCTCTGACGGCACCACGGGCATCGACTTCGGGCAGCAGATGACGACGGTCGGAAGCAACGTCTGGGCCGCCGGGTTCTCTCTCCCCGCTGGCCTGTATGGCTACAACGCTGCTGGCGTTCAGACGAACTACTACGATGTCGGACTGGCTCTGCGCGGCCTGACTCGCCTTGGAAACGGGCTGATGCTCTCGACGGGCGGAACTCGACTGCTGACCATTGACCCGACGACCGGCGCGACGGTGGACATCGTGAATGCAACGGGTCGCAGCTTCCAATATCTGACCCCCTTCACCCCGGTTCCGGAACCGGCGACGATGACGGTGCTGGCCCTGGCGGCATTCCTGAAGCGACGCAAGAAGAACAAGGCGTAAGAGCTTTTCCTGAGCGCAATCGAAAGGGCCGGTGGATAGAAATCCACCGGCCCTTGTTTGTCTTACGTGGCCCGTGCCCTACTTCGCCCAGACGAGTTTGAGAGCCACCCGGTTTCGCTGCGACTGCGCGCTCGGATCGCCGACGATCAGGAAGTACTCCAACCCCCGGCCGCCCGACTTGCGGTAGCTGACGTACCAGTTGTCCTTCCCAGCTGTGCTGACCCAACGCGCGGCGACGCTTTGCTCGGCATCAATCTCATAGCCGAGGGTAACACGGGTTTGCTCGGTCAGGCCACGGAATCTTTGCGAGGCAAAGCTCGCCGCGAGATCAAGCCCCTTGGCCAGGCGGTAGCTCCCGCTGAGCGAGTAGTACGTGCTGGGGTCTCCGTCACGGTGATCCTGCTGGGTACCCACATAGACCTGGTTGTAAGGGTGCGACTCGTTGAAACCAAGCCAAACTCCGACACCCCCCGATTCCTCGGATTCAAATCGATCGGCAAACGTTCCGAGGCGCACACTCATGTCGTTGCGGAAGACGATGGTGCCTCCTCCGCTCGTACTCTTTTGGAAGTGAGATCGGTCGAACTTCTCAAAGTTCTCGCTGTAGAAGTCGGCAAGAATTCGTCGGATGGGCCCGCTTCGGAGTTCTCGGCCGTACTCCAGGTAGAGATAGCCTCCGCGCCGATTGTTGAACCCGATCAGCCCGAGCGGCACGGTAAAGGTTGGTTGGATGGCGATCCCTTTGGCGATGGCGAAAAAGTTGGGCACGGAGTAGCCCACGCCGAACGAGGCGGCGGTGCCAGGACTCCCATTGGTTTCGCTGTTCGCAAAGTCGTATTCCAGACCAAAGTTCGATCCGTAGTGCTGTCCGCTCACCCCCATCAGGGTGCTTCGCGTGCCGGGGTGAGATCGGTGCGTGGCATAGCCAATGGAGAAGCTGCGCGGCTTGAAGTTGTGCCGAAACACCGCAACCGCATCACCCTGGTTACCATCTTCGATCGTGGAGAGGAAGCCAATTTGGTTCTTTTTGTCAAGGTCTCCGAAGTACTTGACCCCTTGATCAAAGTCTCGGATGCGCTGGGTGTAAAACAGGTTTCCAATCGAGAAGCCGTTGCTCATCCGGAAATATCCGGCACCCTCGGTAAAGAAGGGTCGGGTCTCACCGATGAACCGCTCGCTGCGCGTGAACCCAATTCCCGCGACCGCGCTTTCGATGTTCTGAAAATCCGGGTTGAAACTTGCGACGGCGGTCATCGTGTCGGTGGGCTTGATCCGGAGATCAAGTCCAGCGCGGACTTCGAACTCCTTCGCTCGATCCTCGTCGTAGTCCGGAGACACGTAGCCCAGCATCTGCAACTGAGGCTTCACGGTGTTCTTGGGGAGGGGTGTGCCGTCGAGGTACCCCTGGTTCTCCTCGAGTTCTTGCACGCCAAGGGGCGACCAAAAGCTCACAATTTGATCGCGCGCTTGTACGCGGGCAAGGTTGAAGAGGACGGTGTGCTTACCCTCGCCCGGGGTCTGCATCATGCTCCACGGAATGAAGATCTCGGCCTGCCAGCCCTGGTCGGTTCGTTTGGCGGCGGCGAGCCATTCCCCGCGCCACTCGCGTTTCCCGGCCCGGCCTCCCGCGATTCGCGCGGACTTGACTCCGGCTGCGTTCACGTTGAAGATGCTCGTGGTGTTGTTGCTCCGACGATTCATCGGATCGAGAAGGACGGCGACATGGTCTTCGACTCCGAACTGCTGATCCTCTCGCGTCGAGGTTGCAAGAATCGTCTCCGGCTTTGAATCGAGGCATATAAAGGCGAGATAGATTCCTTCATCCGTGACACCGACTTTCGTGCGTGTTTGTTCCTTCACCGGCTGGTTCGTCACTTTGTCGATAAAGGTGTGTGCTTCGGGGGCATCTTTCCAGGCTTCATCCGAGAGCTCGCCATCAATCACCGGGGGTTGGACGAACGGATGAGCTGCGAGCCTCCGTCCACCTGATACGCTCTCCTGCGCGTGGCCAAAACAGGCCAATGCAACAATAAACAGGGCGGTCAGGCGTCTCATCTGGGGCTTCTACGAAGCCGCGGGGCGTCGTGGTTCCTTAACATGCCCTGGGGGAAAGGGGGAAATCATCAAAAAACCTCGCACCCCTTCTGGGACCTGGGCAGGTAGAATGCACAGAGGGTTCTGCCCTGGTTTTGATTGCGAGCTTGCTTTGAGCCTGCGATCGTTGAGGACTGATTATTATGGTGTACCGGCCAATTCGCTACGAGCAGATGATGAAGGCCGCCGAAGGCATGGATGTGCGGGCACGCCGCATGTTCGACGGCATGGCCATCTACTCCGGGGAAAAGATGTTCGCCCTTCTGATTGGCGAAGACATCGGGCTCAAGCTCTCCCCTGACGACTGCCGCGAGGCTCTGGGCATGGAAGGCGCCGAGCTCTTCCGCGCCAACCCGAACGGCGAACCGATGAAGGATTACGTGAGGCTGCCGGGAACCATTCTCGACAACTTCGATTCGTTTGCAGGTTGGGTACGGCGCAGCGCGGACTACGCGACAAGCCACTCCGTACACTAAACTGTCGCAACGACCCGATGAGGGTGCGTGGTTCACCGTCGCACTGCTGCCTCTCATCTACACGACGAACGGGGTCTGGATTCCAGACCCCGTTTCTTTTGAGGAAGAAGCGTGAAGAAGATTGGAGTGATCACGAGCGGCGGCGATGCCCCGGGGATGAACGCGGCGGTGCGCGGCGTGGTGCGAGCGGCGCTGGCGAGAGAAGTTCAAGTCGTCGGATTCCTGCACGGTTACCGCGGAATCATCTCCGAGGAGATTGTGGATCTGCAATCCCCTTCGGTAGGAGGCATCATCAGTCAGGGCGGCACGATGCTCCGAACCGCCCGAAGCCCGGAATTCCGGGAGAAAGCTGGGCGCGAACAAGCGGTTCAGGTCTTACGTGAGAACGAAGTTGACGGTTTGGTTGTCATCGGCGGAGATGGCTCCTTGACAGGTGCAAGGGCCTTGCACGAAGAGTTCGACTATCCCGTGATGGGAGTTCCTGGTTCCATCGATAACGACATCGCAGGGACGGACTTTTCAATCGGGTTCGACACCGCCGTCAATACCGCACTCGAAGCCATCGACAAAATTCGCGACACCGCATACTCCCATGAACGCGTTTTCGTGGTGGAAGTGATGGGCCGCGCGAATGGATTCATCGCCCTCGAGGTGGCTCTTAGCGGAGGCGCCGAAGCGGTTTTGATTCCTGAAATTCCGTTCTCGCTCCTCGAGATTTGCGACAATCTGCGGAAGGCGCGTAGCCGAGGCAAGCGGAGTTCGGTGATCGTCGTTGCTGAGGGCGCGGCACGGGCAAGAGACGTGAAGGATTTCGTCCAAAAGAACACGGGCTTTGAAGCGCGCGAATCTGTCTTGGGGCACATGCAAAGGGGCGGCTCGCCCACATCGTTCGACCGAGTGCTCGCTCTGCGACTCGGTGCTATTGCCGCGAACCGGCTTATCAGCGGATTTCGCGGCGAAATGGTCGGGGTTGATGGCGGCAAGCTGGTTCATCATCCGCTCAGCTACGTTCTCTCCACTGAGCGGAACATCGACCCCGATAAGCTTCTGCTCGTCGAGGTCATGGCCCAATGATCCTCAGCGTTACGCTGAACCCAGCGGTTGACCACATTGTGTTTGTCGATGGGCTGAAACCTCACGACACGAACCGCGTGAAAGTGATGCAGACCGACGCGGGTGGCAAAGGGATCAATCTCAGCCGGATTGCCGTGGAGCTGGGCGCGAAAAGTCTCGCCACCGGACTGCTCGGTGGCGGGCCGGGAGCGTTTGTGCGGCACGTTTTGGATCGCGAAAACGTCCCCCATCAGTTCATCGAAACCGCAGGCGAAACCCGAACGAACATGAACGTCGAATCGGGTGATGGCCCTCCGACCACGTTCAATGCCAAGGGGCCAATGATCCAGCCAGAGGAGTGGCTGGCCTTCCTGGCCCTCCATGCCGATCTCTGCATCGGTGCGGATTGGGTCGCCTGCGGAGGATCGCTTCCACCGGGAGTTCCGACGGATGCCTTTCGGTCGCTTGGTCAGATTGCCCGGGCGAACAAGGCCAAGTTTCTTCTCGACGCTGATGGAGAGCCGATGCTCCTCGGAATGGAGTCAGGGCCTGATCTGATCAAGCCGAATCGCAAGGAAGCCGAGCGGCTCCTGGGTCATCCGCTGGAGGGGGAGGATGCTCTGCGATCAGCTTGTGAGGAGCTCAACGAAAAGCAGAGAGCGGCAGGATCCCCGAACCCGATCACTATCATTTCTCTCGGTAAAGAGGGCGCAGTCATGCTGGCGGAAAGCGAGCTCTTCGTCGGAAGGTCGCCGGTCGTCGAAGCTCAGTCCACCATTGGCTCTGGCGATTCTCTTTTAGGTGGGTTCCTTGCCGGGCTTCAGTCTGCGCAGAGCTACGCCACGAGTCTGAAGCAAGGCCTGGCGAGCGGAGCTGCCACAGCCGTCACCGACGGCACCCACATTGGCAAGAAAGAAGTGATCCTGAAACTCCTGGGTGAAGCCTCTGTCGAACGTCTCGGTGCCGAGGGCTAATCGCCTGGTATCCTATCATTCCTCCTGCCGGGATGGCGGAATGGTAGACGCGGCGGTCTCAAACACCGTTGGGCTAAAACTCGTGTGGGTTCGAGTCCCACTCCCGGCACCACTTTTTTCCGTGTTCCCTCAGAAACCTTGGACTTTTCTGCACGTCCAACAAGGGTAGTGAGGATCATGATGAAATCCCTTTTTGTGGGCGTATGCGCGCTTTTAAGCGTTGGGGCGATGGCTCAACTCGGCTCGGGCGGACTCAACACAAACGGCTTCCAGTCGCCTTATCCGGTGATTCGGTACACCACGGTGGCCCAAGGCGTGAACAGCCGAATTGGAAACGCGGAAGCGGTTGCGTTGCAAAGCTACGAGGCCTGGGCGGCGTACTTCAGCAAAATGGCGGGCGATACGCGACCAGGACAGACCCCCGTTCCCCGTTTAGCCGACTTCAACACCCACGACCTGGTAGTGATCCACACCGGGAGCAAGCCGACCGCAGGTTTCGGAGTGTATGTCTCGATGATCCGCCAGGAGCGCGCGATGAAGGTCACGGTGGACTTCGTCGATACGCGCCCGCCGCAAGGCGTGATGCTTGCCCAGATGCTGACCAACCCTTATGTGGTGGTTGCGGTCGAGAAGCAGAAGGTTGAGTATGAGTATCGTCGGACTGTCGGGATTACCCAAGTGATCCAAGGCGGCGGAGGCGGCGGTTGCTCGTGCGGTTGTCCCCACTGCTGCGGTGGACGGAGCAGTGGATTTGGGCAGGGTGGCGGAAACGTCGTCCAGGGCCAGCCGGGAGAGACCGTGCGCTCTGGCACCAGCACGATCACGTTTGGCAAGGGCGGAGGATCGCAGCAAGCCTCGATGGAACTCTTCCCGCCTCTCCCCCAGAACCGGAGTCTCCGGCAAACCACCGGCCCGCTCACTCAGAGTGGCGGAAATCGTGGGGAACTCTTCCCTCCGCTCGGCAACGGACGCGGATAAGGATTCAGCTGGGCCGCCTATTTCTTGGCGGCCCTTTTCATTTCATCCTGGATCATCTTTTCGAGACTCGGTGGAATCGAGTCGATGGTGGCCTGATAGTCGGCACCCAGGGTCGCGGGAATGATCGAGTCGAGTGCAACGAATCTCTCGCCGTTGACAATCAAACACATCTCAAACGCGACAAAATTCCGGTAGCTGAGGATGCCCTCGAAGAGAGGGTCGGGGGCGGATCGATCCATTCTATGGGCGGCGATGCCCTTCGCAAACTCCTGAAGCGAGGGATGCATGAACAAGATCCCCCTGATCGTGTTCATGGGTTGAAGGTAGGTGAAGGTTTTGGGCCTCCACGTGATGGAGAGCGTCGCGCCTCGCGGGATGCCGTTCGGAAAAGACTTCTGCGTGAAGTCGGGAGCCCACCATCCAACATCGACTGGGTGATGCTCTTTGGTTTGGGCAAGGGGAAACGTGTAGCGTCTCAGTCGTGTATGGTTGAGCCAATGCTCGACCAGTCCACGCTGCGCCTCGCGCTGATCGAGAGAAATCGTGATCGTACGATCTCGAAGCAGCCTGACTCGCTCGCGTGATGAGAGCGTGGCAAAGAGTTGTGCTGGTCGGATATCCAGGGCCGGATCCCAGATGGACTCGAGCAGCGCTGAATGGAGGACGAATGCAGTTCGCTCCATTACGGGCGCAGGTAGATCCGAGAGTGCTTCGAAGTAGGTTTGGAGCGGCAGCTCCTTCCCGGGCTTGAAGAGCTTTCGGATCGCGCGCGGTGAGGCGAGTTGCTGCCACTGATCCGAAGAGTATTCAGGCCGACAGAGAACCCAGTCATCCTTGACCTGCCAATACAACCGTGTCCAGTTGGCGAGATGCCAAGCCGCTTCCAAGTTGCTCGGCCGGTCTCTGAAGCCAGTTTCGTAGGTTGGTCGGTAAGGCGTGAGCCACGCAAAAGCCGACCTCCCCGAATGAAGCAGGCTCCGCAGAACCTCAGCAGAATGCAGTGTGAGGAGGAGATCGGCGTTCTCGGAGCCAGCGACCGTTTGGTCAAAGCGGTCAAGGATTGCATTCGCCCGGTAGGTGAATTGGAACCATCTTTCAGCCTGCGTGGTTCGGAATTCGTCGCGAGAGATTTCCCCCCCTCGCTCATAGACGTCGATCCTTCCAGGTTCGAATTCTCTCTCCACGATGAGCTCGCCATCTTCTATCCGAGCTTCAGCAAACGATCCATCTGTCGCCGCGATGAGCCTTCCTTCGCCGTTGAACTCTCGGAGGTTGAAGAGTCGCCGAGCCTGTCCGTTCCCGTCGATCACGAAGAGGGCCGTCTCGCCAGGCCTGATTGTCGCCAGTTTTTCAGCTCCAATTTCACGAGCGAGTTTCCACGGCGACCTCATTTGCAGCGCCGTCGGATCCGGCTTGGGAAGATTCGACTCGAGTTCAAGCTGCTCAAGATTCCGGTCGATCTTCTCTTGAATTCTGCCAATCAACAGGGGATTTCTCTCCGGGTATCGCCACGAAGCGAGGGTTTCGGAGCTGAGAAGAGTGAAACCGCGCTCATCTTCCGTCCACCTGGCTCCCGTGACCTCCGTGAACGCGTGCAAGAACTCGGAGAGGCTTTTCTCGGGAAGGTGGACAAAGACGATTTCATCTTTCCAGCGAGCCGGGATGCGTAGCCTCACCCCGTGCGACTGGTGGATTTGCTCAACGAGCTCGCCGAACGAGCCGTGGTAGGCGTCAATCTTCAGAAGAGGATCGCTCGGCGTGGCGAGCGCGATCGTTGCGGCCAGTGCAGAGAGTATCACTCTGGTCCCCCTAAAACCCTCCCAGGTATCGAACGTAGTCGAGCGTTTTGTCTCGGAATTTCTTCATGTAGCTCTGCACGATCTTCTCGTGGGCTTCGGGCAGGTTATTGCTGGTGCCCTGGAAGTCCTCGCCGACCAGTCCAGGAACCACGAATGCGGCTTGGGCAAGCCCCTTTTCCGGCAGCTCGAACAGCACGTGCATCATGTTGCTCGGTCGGGAGACCATGGTTTGCCCACGGAGCGGATCGGGGGTGGTCACCCCTATCTCTAAGGCGTAGCGATAAGCGGCAATCGACCTCAGAAACTGCTCGGCAGAGTTGCCGAACCAGGATTGACCCCCACCCTGCGACGCCAAGACATAGTTGGTGTACTCCCCGAGTTTTATTCGAATTTTGGTTGTTGACGGAATTCCATCGGGGAACGCAAATCCCGGCTCGCCTGGTTGTCCGCCGCGACTAGAGCGACTGCGGATCGGAGGTTGGATTTCCTCGGGATCCTCTGGCATGTCCTGAATGCCAAGATCAGAATAGTAGAACGTCCGCTCCAGAATTCGGCGAAGTTCCGGATTAGTACTCCCGAATCCCACTAGGATCTCTCCGTTCAGACTGATCTCCGTGCGTTGGGGGGCACTGAGCGCTCCATAGAGCCGCACGGCCCGCAGATCAGTGGATGCAAACTTGGTTTCGCCGAGGAACGAGGCGTGGGTGTTCACGAAGCGCTGCTGCAAACTGTAGGGCACCTGCAGGATGGCATCGGCGTAGGTGGAGAACGGGATTTTCATTCGCGCTTCTCCCTCCTTTGGTCGAATCGAGAGCAGGGTCTTGAGCGGCCCGCGCGGGAGGGGAACCGTTCGCAGGGGGAATGAATCGCCGGGAACCGCGACCATCCATCCGTTCCGTTCTCGGAGGCGGAGCTTGTGGGGAAGCGTGATTTGCCAGGCTTTGGCAAGCGTTTTGGGGAACCAATCAGGGCTACTCCTCCATGTTTCCACCGCCGGATCGCCAAGCAGGGCAACGACAGGTTTTTGGAATTGGGCCTGCGCGGCCCGATAGATTTCGACCTGCGGTTTTGTGAGCCAATCGCCCTCTGGTTGGCCCAACGCCTCAATCCACTTGGGTTCCAGAGGTCGTTGAAGCCTGATGGTCTTGATGATTTCGAGGCTCTCGGGCGAGAAGGAAAATTCTGTCTCGAACCCCGCTGGTGGAGTGTTATTGGGCCAGCCCGTGGTGCCATCGTTGAGCTGGATTCCTTGGGATGAGGAGAAACTTGTGCTCGATCGCCCATCGGTGATGGGCCTGAGCCACACTTGGATTGCATCATTGCTGCTCTCAACCGTCACATAGGCAGTCGTAGCCTCTTTCACGGAATCGAGATCAGAGTTTTGAGCGCGGGGCAGGGCAGCGGTAAGATCGCGGGTGATCCGCTCGACGCTCCCCGGAAGTTTGAACTGGTGCCGGGTTGGCTGGGGCGCGAACGTCCACTTTTCTCCGGGTGGAATCCGGGCAATGGTCTCGGATCCAATGAGTCGGGCGGCTGCATTATTGGCGCGCGTCCAGATGTAACCATCGAGGCTTTGCCCCATTCGTCCGCCGCCGGGAAGATCTTCGTAAATCATCCCCTCTTCATTGGGTTTGGGGAGTTTATCGTTGGCCAGATAGGCGGGGAGCTTGGCGAGAGCTTCTTCGATCAGCGCTTTCCGTCTCGCGAGGCTGGCGGGTTCATCCCATCGATTCGGCAGGGCGACGCGGGTGAGCCTCACCCCTTCAACGACCCGCTCCCAGTTGGCGTCTGTGGCGTAAGCGATCTGATCGAGGATCGCGCGGGGTGTTTGATTAGGGGCATGAAGGTAGACGATCTCAGTTTGAAGGCTACTCGTGAGAATGAGTTTGGTGTCGACAATCTTCCCGATTTCCTCCACAAGCGCGGGCAAGGCGATGTGCCGATGCTCCATCGTGATCGGGATATCCCATGGGGACGGTGACTCTTGGCGAGTCGTGAGCAGAGACGCAGCAACCAATAATGTGAGCGACATAGAAACCCCTAGCTACTATGGAGTCTGACGCTTCGGCTCCGTGCCGCGCTACGGCGATTTGCGAGGATTCCCGGGCGGCTTGACCGAGGCAGGTAACCTCACACCACGAGAACGGATCATGAACAGCTTTGGCACCAAAACCACAACGACGTTCGCCGGGCAAGAGCTGACTTTCTTCAGCCTGACCAAGCTCTCTGAGCAGGGTTACGACCTCGCCCGACTCCCCTACGCGCACAAGATTCTGCTGGAGAACCTGCTCCGCTTGGAAGATGGCGTGAACGTGCGCAAAGCGGATATCGAAGGGATGCTGAATTGGGACGCCAAGGCCGAACCCTCCAAGGAGATCAGCTTCACTCCGGCCCGAGTTCTCCTGCAAGACTTTACGGGCGTGCCGTGCGTGGTCGACCTCGCCTCGATGCGCGATGCGATGGCCGAACTCGGCGGAGATCCGGAAAAGATCAATCCGCTTCAGCCGGTTGAGCTGGTTATCGACCACTCAGTCCAAATTGATAGCTACGGCTCCGATGCCTCGCTGCAGATCAACTTGGATCTGGAATTTGAGCGGAACAACGAGCGTTACGAGTTTCTCAAATGGGGTCAGAGCGCGCTGAAAAACTTTAAGGTGGTTCCGCCGAACACGGGCATTTGCCACCAGGTGAACCTGGAGTACCTTGCTCGAGTGGTGATGAAGGAGAATGGCGCGGCCTACCTCGACACGCTGGTGGGCACCGACAGCCACACCACCATGATTAATGGACTGGGCGTTCTCGGATGGGGCGTGGGCGGAATTGAGGCAGAAGCCGCGATGCTGGGTCAACCCGTTTCGATGCTGATCCCGCAAGTTGTGGGCTTCAAGCTCACGGGCAAGCTCCGCGAGGGCGCGACCGCGACCGACCTGGTTTTGACCGTCACGGAAATGCTCCGCAAGCATGGCGTGGTCGGCAAATTCGTTGAATTTTTCGGGCCTGGAATCAGCAACATGCCCCTCGCTGATCGGGCGACCATCGCGAACATGGCCCCGGAATATGGCGCAACCTGCGGCCTCTTCCCGGTTGACGAGGAGACTCTGCGGTACTTGACGGTCAGCGGCCGCCCGCAAGAGCGGATCGATTTGGTTCGCGAATATTACAAGGCGCAAGGCCTGTTCCACACTCCGGAGACGCCGGAAGCGACTTACTCCGCCACGCTGGAACTCGACCTCGCGAGCGTTGAGCCCAGCGTTGCTGGCCCGAAGCGACCTCAGGATCGAGCTCTTCTTGGCAAAGCGAAGGACAGCTTCCTCGCCGTTTTCCCGAAAAACGGCAAGTCGCCGGAGCCGGCGGGAACCGCTCTCCAAGATGGCGCGGTGGTGATCGCCGCCATCACGAGCTGCACCAACACGAGCAACCCCAGCGTGATGGTGGCGGCGGGCCTGGTCGCCCGCAAAGCCCACGCGCTTGGCTTGGCTCCCAAGCCTTGGGTGAAAACCTCTCTCGCTCCTGGCTCGCGCGTGGTCACGCGGTACCTGGAATCGGCGGGACTACTTGATGACCTGAATGCGGTCGGGTTCAACGTGGTTGGATATGGCTGCACCACTTGTATTGGCAACAGCGGCCCGCTCCCCGATGAGGTCGCCGCCGTGGTGCGTGAGCAAGACCTGGCCGTGGTCAGCGTACTCAGCGGAAACCGCAACTTCGAAGGCCGCGTGAACCAGGACGTGAAGGCGAACTATCTGATGTCGCCCCCGCTCGTCGTGGCCTACAGCTTCGCCGGATCCATCGAAATTGATCTCACGACCGAAGCCCTTGGCACGGGCAAAGACGGCCAACCGGTCTATCTCAAGGACATCTGGCCGACTCAGCAAGAAATTGCGGATGCGGTCGAAAAGAACATCACCCGAGAAATGTTTAGCAAGAGCTACGCGGGCGTGTTCGATGGGGACGAGAAGTGGCAGTCCATCGAAGTCACGGGCGGCCAACGGTACGAGTGGGACAAGGATTCCACCTATGTTAAGCAAGCCCCGTTCTTCGCAGGAATGCCGAAGGAAGCTCCGACGGAGGTTTCTGACCTGAACGGTCTAAAATGCCTTGCGATGCTCGGCGACTCGGTCACCACCGACCACATCTCTCCGGCAGGATCAATCAAGGCCACTTCTCCGGCGGGTGAATATCTGATTCATCGCGGCGTGCGACCTCACCTCTTCAACAGCTACGGCGCACGTCGTGGTCACGACGAGGTCATGGTGCGCGGCACCTTTGCCAACATTCGGCTGCGCAATCAGCTGGCGCCTGGCACGGAGGGTGGGTTCACAACCAATTTCTTGAACGGCGAAGTCACTTCGATCTTCGAGGCGTCGATGGCCTATCAGAATGCGGGCATCGGACTCGTGGTGATTGCGGGCAAGGAGTACGGAACAGGATCCAGCCGCGACTGGGCGGCAAAGGGAACCAGGCTTCTGGGCGTCAAGGCGGTCATTGCGGAGAGTTTCGAACGCATTCACCGCTCCAATCTGATCGGGATGGGAATTGTGCCTCTGCAGTTCAAGGACGGCGAGAATTCTGCTTCTTTGGGACTGACTGGTCAAGAAGAGTTCAGCCTGATCGGCTTGAAGGATGGAATTGCGAGCGGATTCTCAAGCGGCAAGGTTCTCCAGGTTCGCGCCACGACTGAGGCGGGCGACGTCAAAACTTTCGACGTTAGGTGTCGGATCGACACGCCTACCGAAGCCGAGTACTACCGCCATGGCGGTGTGCTTCAGTACGTTCTTCGTAGTCTGCTGAACTAGATCTTGCCATGAAGAATCAATTCGCGGGCGGAGGAGGAGATGCTTGATCGACTCCCCGCTCGCGGAACTCTTTTGAACACCCTCACCGTCGTCGTGGGTTCGCTCATCGGGCTCGCGGCGGGCGGGGCTATTCCTGCGAATTGGGAGAAAACCGCGATCACCGGCATTGGATTGGCGACGCTGGGCATCGGTATTTCGATGTTTCTGAAGTCAAAAAATCCGCTGATCATTGTCATGGCGATGGTTTTCGGTGGCTTGCTGGGTGAGCTGCTCGGGATTTCTCCCGGTTTAGATCATCTCGCCGAGTTTGCGCGGAGTGCGCTAGGTGCTGGCAGCGACTTCAATGCCGGACTCGTGACCGCCTCTGTTCTGTTCTGCATCGGCCCGATGACCCTGCTCGGATGCTTGGAAGACGGTCTCGAGCGCAAAATAGAACTGCTCGGTCTTAAATCGCTTCTCGATGGAGTGGCCTCGGTTTTTCTCGCTGCAACTTTGGGAATCGGTGTGCTGTTCTCTGCGGTGGTCGTTCTTGTGTTTCAAGGTGCCCTGACGGCGCTCGCATCGCCCCTCCGGGGTTTACGAGAGAAGCCGGAATTGCTTGCCGAAACCACCGCAACGGGCGGACTGATCATGATGGCGATTGGTTGCGGTTTGACGGGAATTCATGACTTTGCCAGCGAAGTGTTCCTCCCGAGCCTGGCCATGGCTCCGCTTTTGACTCTGCTCTGGCAGAAAATTGAGACTCGCACAAGCCCGAAACCATCCGAATAGCGCGTAAAATGCGCCCCATGTTTGACCGATTCTCGCGGCTTCTGGCGGCAGTCCTCCTCAGCAGTGGGGTTGCCGCATGCTGGGGACAAGATCGCTGGGCGTCAATGCCTGGCTTTGAAAACTACCGAAACGCTCAGTCCGAGGCTCGCAAGGGGCGTCCCGCCACATTCTCGGGCCGCTGGCTGAATGACGATCAGTTCGAGTACACGGACGCCAAGGGATCGCGCAAGGTCTTTGACTTTCGCACAATGGAGGTTGTGTCGGTCAATTGGCCCAGCGTGGCGCTGGATCCTCTCCCCGTGCCTCAGAGCCCGGCGCGGGGTCGTCAGTTCGCCCGGGTCGTAGCCCCAGGGGGGAAGGTTGCGGCAGAGACAAGCGGCGGAAACGTGTTGCTCATCGAAGGAGAGAAGCGGACGCCGATCACGACGGACGGCGGAGTAGACCGAAAAGTCAAATATGGATCAGCCAGCTGGGTGTACGGTGAGGAGCTGGAGCAAAGAGACGCGATGGGGTTCTCTCCCGACGGGAGCAAACTGTGGTTTTATCGGTTCGACGAACGCGAGGTTCCGATTTATCACCTGGCAACCAGCCAGTCGGAAACCTACACGGATCTCGAGACCGAGGCGTATCCCAAGCCTGGATTCCCGAATCCGGAAGTTGACTTAATGGTCTATAACGTCGCAACCAAGAAAACCACTAAGATTCAAGTCCGTCCTGGAGCATTCAACGAGGGGATTGGGCACTACGTTTACGGGATCACGTGGCGTGCGGACAGCTCGGAACTGATGTTCCACCGCATGAACCGCAAGCAAAATCATCGCGAGCTCTGCGCGGCAGATCCCGCATCCGGCGCCGTTCGAGTAATTGATTCTGAGAAGGCCGAGACCGGCTGGGTGGAATACGGGCCACTGGCCGACTTCTCAGAGCAGTCGAACCGCACGGAGGCTGGCCCTCCCCCGATGCGGGATCGGATGCTGATCATGACGGAGGCCAGCGGGTTCTACAATCTCGATTGGCTCGATACCCGGGCGGGCAAGCGATCAGCCGTCACACGCTTGAGGCAGGATGTGCTCCGTGTGTTACGCCGTGATGCTCAGCAGGGTCTGATCTGGGTTCTCGCGGGCGGCGAGGGGGAGCCGTATCGACAGCAAGTCTGGAGGGTGAGGGATGACGGGACAGATGCCAAAAGACTGACCGATCCAGAAACACATCACACCGTGAACTTGAGTCCTGATGGCAGCAAGTTGATGGATGTTGCTCAACACGGCGACCATCCACCGATGCTTCGAGCTCTCGATGGGAACGGGAAGCTGCTGGCGGTTCTAGAGCAGGAAACTCATCGCTCGACGATGCCCGCCGCGAAGTGGATGAAGACGAAATCGACGGATGGATCGGTCGATCTTTATTTCCGCGTAAGCTACCCGCTCGGATTTGAGGCGTCCAAGAAGTACCCGGTCCTCTTCGATGTCTACGGAGGGCCGCTGCCCCACCTGTGGGGTTCTCCGGCTGAAACTTACAGCTTGAGCGACGTACTCGCATCGGCCGGGTTCCTTGTGATTGATGTCTATCCTCGTGGCGGGACGGGACGTGGGCGCGCTTTCCGACAAGCAATCTACGAGAAGCTTGGCATCATTGAGATCGACGACATCGCCGCGATCGCCCGGGCGGTTGGCGCTCTCCCGTACGCTGAGAAGTCGAAGTTTGGCATCCACGGCACCTCCTACGGCGGATACGCGAGTGCGATGGCACTGTTGCGCTATCCAGACCTCTTCCACGCCGCGAGCGCTTCCTCAATGGTCAGCGACTGGCGGAACTACGACACCACCTACACGGAGCGCTACATGGGCCTCCTTCCCGAGAATCGGGAAGCTTACGAAGCGGGCAGCACGATGAACTACGCCAATCAGCTAAAGGGATGGCTGATGCTCTACTACGGCACCTCTGATGACAACACCCACCCGAGCAACACCCTTCAACTTGCTCGGGCTCTTCAGCGAGCGGGGAAGTCGTTTGAGCTTCAGGCCGGAGTGGATCAGGGCCACAGCGGGCTCAACCAATCACGAATGATGGAGTTCTTTATTGAACGATTGATCCTAAATCCGGACCGTTAAGCTGTTGTGACCGATTCGATCCAATTTTCGGCGGTCTTGAAAAGTCGTTGACGCCTTTCGGACGGCATTTTATTGAGTTGACGAACCATCATCGACATCCGATGGTTTTTGATCCATCGGTCTTGATGCCGATCAATGAAGCGCCAGTAGAGACCATCCCAGATGTCGCACCAGGGGCCGGGCGGGAAGTCGGTCATTTTTCGGAGGTAAGCCGAGCCGCTGACATACGGCTTGGTCGCGAAGAATCCACCGTCCGCAAACTGGCTCATGCCGAAAACGTTTGGGCGCATCACCCAGTCAGCGGAGTCGATGAACATCTCCATGAACCAGTTGTAGCTCTCTTCAGGGTGAACATCGGCCATGAGCATGGCGGATCCCGCGATCATCAGGCGTTCAATATGGTGGCACCAGGCGTGGTCGCTCGCCCTTCGGATCACGGTGTCGAGTGGCGGAAGGCCAGTTGTGCCTTCGTACCAGGCTGAGGTCAGCCGTCGCTGGTTTCCGAGTGAGTTCTGACCCGCAAGACCGGTCGATCTATATTCAAGATCGATGAAGTAAATGAATTCCCGCCAACCGATCACTTGCCGCAGAAAGCCCTCCTTGGATTCAATCGGAGCTTCGACGGACATCAGTTCCGCGACGACCTGCCGGGGGGTCATCAGCCCACAGTTGAGAAGTGGGCTGAGAAGGCTGTGCCAGAGGAGGCGGTGATCTTTGCTCACCGCGTCTTCGTACGGCCCGAACAATTCGAGTCGGTGGTGGAGGAAGTGAGTCAAAGCCTCCCGCGCATCGGGATAGGTGACTGGCCAGTCAAATAGTTCCAAGTTCCCGGGGTGATCGGCGAAGTGTTGAGCGACCAGGGCGAGCACTTCCTGGGTGACCGAATCAGGAGAATATCGAGGCACCCAGGGAACGATGACACCCTTGGGGAGAGACTTTCGGTTTTCCGTATCGAAGCTCCATCGCCCACCGTCGGGCTCTCCAAGATTGTTCACCAGTAGGCCGAGCCTCCGACGCTGCTCCACGTAGAAATCGCCCATCAAAAGTCGTTTGCGCCCGTGCCGGTACTGATCCCAATCAGACTGACTAGTCAAGAAACCTTGAGTGGGAAGCATATCGACCTCAACCCCCCTGAGCGCGGCCTGAAGAGCGGGAAGAAGGAAGGCATCGTGCGGCTGATGAAGCCAGAGTCGGGACACGCCACGGCGCTCACATTCCTTCGCGACAGCTTGAGCGAAGGATCCGCCAACGCCTGGTTCGAGCTCCTGATAAATAACCTCCCGGCCTTGCTCGGTGAGCCATGCCGCGTGGTGCCTCATCGCGCTGAGAAAGAACGCGATCTTCTGCTTGTGGTGTTTAGTGCGGGTGCAGAGTTCCCGATCTTCGCGTATGAGGATGGGAACACCGGCGGGAAGATCACTCAGATCCGAAAAGAGCTGATCACCCAACCGCAGAATGAGGTCGGCCACAATGCCTCTACGGATGCCGAGAGGCCGGAGCAGCGCGGCTAGGAATCAAGGCCAAGAATTGAGGCGCGCAGCCGAATGAGGGCATAAGAGACCGAACGATTCTGAATGGTCGATCGATTGCCGACGAGCCTGAATAAATCGCAGCGAACCCCCGATTCTCCGGCTACGGCAATGTAGACGGTCCCGCTCTTCTTGATTCCACCCGCTTCTTCAACTGGCACTACGCCCGCGACTCCCGTGACCCCGATTCCAAAGCTCGATCCAAAGCGGGAACGCACCCCGAGGGCAAGTGCTTCGGCGGTCTCGCGACTGACCGTGCCATGCTGGTCAATCACGATGGGATCGACCCCCGCATCGCGCACCTTGCTCTCTGCAGAATAGCAAACGATGCCTCCAAGCAGAGCATTCGAGGCTCCATCCACACCCGTGATCCGTCCGGAGAGCAGTCCTCCGGTGCAAGACTCCGCCAATGCGAGGGTTTCGCCACGCTTGACGAGCTCGGCGACGATCCACTGCTCAAGCGACTCTTCACCTTCCGCATAGAGGGCGGGGCCGATTCGAGACCGAATGATCTCCACCACGGGATTCAACCGCGAATCAGCCTCTTCATCGGATCGTGCGCGCGTGGTCACCCGCAAGTGAACCTCGCCGATCTTGGCATAGGGCGCCACGGTCACTTCTTCGCCATTTAGCAGGTCTGCCAGCTGCTCAGCGAGCGCGGCTTCTCCGATTCCGACTACTCGCAGGGTGCGAGAGACCAGCTGCGTGCCGTCCCCCAGGGCGAGTAGTTTCTGCGTCACGGGGCCCTCGACCATCGGAACGAACTCATTTCGCGGTCCTGGCAGGGCGATCACGACCTTTCCGCTCCGAGACGCGTAGAGCCCGGGGGCGGTGCCATTCGGGTTCGGCAATGGTTCGGCGCAGGTGGGCCGTAAAGCTTGGCGGAATTGGCTTTCCACCATGGCGACGCCTCGTTTTCCGTAGACCGACCTCAAGTGCTCCACCACGGCTTCGTCGGTGACGAGTTCATCATCCAGAGCGTCCGCGATGGCGTCGCGGGTGAGGTCGTCGGCAGTGGGGCCAAGCCCTCCGATCGTGAAGACAATGTCCGCCCGCCCGAGAGCAAGCCGAAGAGCTTCCTCCATCCGGGCGAGATTGTCGCCGACGGTCTGTCGATGCGTATGGTCAATTCCGAGCTTCGCGAGATGCTGCCCCAGCTCCGCCGCATTGGTGTCGGTGATCTGTCCGAGTAAGAGCTCCGTTCCAATCGAGATGACCTCAGCACGCATGGTTCATTTTCGCTGATCTGTGGCCTGGAGGATGGGCTCAAGTAAAAAAGAACGACTGATCCATAAGAATCAGTCGCTCGGTAAAGTTTGGAATCCGGATGGGATTCAGGCGCTCGGTGCAATAACCACACGGCGATTCGGCTCTTCGCCTTCGCTGTAGGTCGTCACACCTTCAAGGTCGACGATGGCTTGGTGGATGACCCGGCGCTCAAATGCAGGGAGCGCATCGAGAACGGCTTCTTCGCCTCGTGCCCGAACCTCTTGCGCGAGCTTCAGGGCCATATCGGTCAGGGTTTGAGCGCGTCGCTCTCGATAGCTGTCGCCTTCCAGAACGACTCGGACGCCATTCGTGATCTGGCGCGCCGTGATGACGTTGAGGAGGTACTGGAGGGCGTTCAGCACCTCGCCACGCTTGCCGATGAGGAAGCTGACATCCTTGCCTTCGATATCAATGTGGATGTACCGACCGTTGAGCTTGGTGATATGCGCAGTCGCTCGAAGCTCCGCCGTCTCCATGAGGCCGTTCAGGATCGAAATCAGCTGATCCGCTTGCTCTTGCGTGGCATCAACCTGCTCGCGCTCTTCGCCTTCGCTTTCGGACTTGGCTGGTCGCTCCGTTCGCTCGCGCTTCGCTGGCTTTTCTGCCGGGGCTTCTTCCGCCGGAGCAGCTTCTGCTTCGACTTCAGCCTTTTCCTTTCCGCGCGGCTTCCTGGCTGGCTTTTCGGCGGCGGGTTCGGTCGATTTCTTAGCGGGCTTTTCCTTGGCCGGAGCGGCCGATTTGGCGGAGGCGCGAACGGTCAGCTTGCCCGGCTTACCAAAGAGACCTTTGGTTTCGTCGAGCACTTCGAGTTCAACGGCAGAGGCGTCCACACCGAGTTGGCTCGCGGCTTTCTCGCGGGCTTCGTCCAGACTGGTCGCAACGAGTTCGATCGTATCCATAAACTTTCCTAGTGAGGCCACGTTGACCCCTTAGCGTTTCTTTTTCTTCTTGGCCTTGTTTGCCTTAGGTGTCCCTGTTTTACCAAAGAAATCTGGGCTCACGTGACCATTCGACGAACCGGTCGATCCTTCCGTATCGATCACGAGGCCGCCCTTTGTGGTCTGCACTTTCTTGAGCTCTGGGGGCGGGAGTCGGTAGTTGTACAGACTCTGCGCCGTCGAGAGCACGTTCGTGAAGATCCAGTAGAGGACAAACGCGGACGGCAGCGTGTAGAAGAACATGAAGACGGAAGCAAAGAGAGCAATGCTCACGCCCATGATGCGCTGCTGTTTCGCGTTCGAGGGATCGCTGATCGGCATCAGGAGGGTCGAGATGACCATCGAAACTGTGTAGATGGCGATGAGGATGTAGTCTCGCTCGCCGAGGTTCGGTCCAATGGGGATACCGAGGAAAGTGGTCGCCCCAGGGTTCACCCAAAGGAAGGTGCCCTTGGTGAACTCGAACTTGTAGTGGTGCATCGACTGGAAGACCGCCAAGAAGAGCGGCATCTGGATGAGCGCCGGGAAGCAGCCCGCCATCGGGTTGATGCCGTACTCTTTGTAGAGCCCCATGGTCTCCGCTTGGAACGCGGCGGGGTCGCTGACTTGTCCAGTCTTTTTGTCTTTGTACTTCTCTTGAATCTCCTTGACTCGAGGCTGCAGCACCTGCATTTCTCGCCCAAAGAAGATCTGCTTTTGGGTCAGGGGCCATACAACGGCCCGGACAACGACCGCAAGCAACAAGGCGGCAAACCAGTAGCTAAAGCCTGGCACGGCGCCAGTTGCTTGCACCAGAACATCAATGAGTTGATATCCAGGGATCACCAGGAACACCGGCTCGGCCTTGGCCAGCGGACTCAGATCCCGAACCAGTTCATCGTAAACCGTTTTGGCCACGCGTTCCGTCGCGATCAGCTCTCCGTGGGGCACCACAGCGACGCTTGTCGATTTCCACTTCGGATCAAGGTGGTAGCTTTCAAATTTGGGTTTCAGGAGCTGGTAGGCCTTATCGAGCTTGCGGTATCCCCAGTCTTCGCCCACTTTGCCCTT
The DNA here is from genome assembly GCA_020161505.1 of Armatimonadota bacterium. Taxonomy (GTDB): domain Bacteria; phylum Armatimonadota; class Fimbriimonadia; order Fimbriimonadales; family Fimbriimonadaceae; genus UphvI-Ar2. Next base: position 54,989 of record JAIUNY010000001.1, read on the forward strand.
TTTGAACGCCTCGTGGTAGTAGAGGCCGCTCTTGTGCATCGTGTCTGCCACCAGCAGGGTGCCGCGCAGCTCATCCGCGATAATCTCGGCCTGAGGTCGATTGGCGGCTTTGCCTTCTTCTGAAACCTTCCGGAGGTAGACCGGGAGCAGCCGTTGGGCGGAGACATCCTTGAGATCACCGCTGAGCTTGGTCATCTCGGCGAGCACGTCGCTGGCTTTGCGCGTGTCCTGCTTGCCCTGATTCGGGCCCATGATGAGCATGACGCCCAGATACACCGTGGCCACGATGAGCAGCATCGTCATAAAGTTGCTGCGCGGCGGCTGTCCGGATGGCTGATTTTTCATGTTGAAACTGTGTTTGCCTTGGCTACCCGAGGCTTGATCTAAGGTACGGGGTCATGCCCTCCGGGGTTGAAGGGATGGCACCTTCCGATGCGCTTGAGTCCCATCCAGCTCCCTTTGAGAAGGCCGTACTTCTCGACCGCTTCCAGCGTGTATTGGCTGCAGGAGGGCGTGAAGCGGCATGTTGGCGGAACCCACTTTGTTGTTCGCTGATAGAGTCGGATTAGGAAGACGCCGAGCTTTCGTCCCATCGCTTTTCCAGCTTCTGGATCAGGGTGTTCACTTCGTCCTGCAACTCTTGGTGCGATGCTTCGGCGACGGAAGTTTTGGCGATCACGACCCAATCCTTCCCGCTTGTGCAGTCCGGGAGGAGCCGGAAGAGTTCACGAACTCGACGCTTCTGCCGATTCCGCTTGGGGCGAGTGCCAAGAGCCTTGGCGGTTCCAATGCCGACCAATCCTTCGCCAGGGAGGACGTGGAGGCGGAGATACTTGCCTGACTCACGTTTTCCGTTGGCGAAGATTTCATCGAATCGTTGCTTCCCGGGGCCTTTTAGGCGGCCAATCGGTGTCGACCTCGGTCTCGGCGTCGCTTCAGGACGTTTCGTCCGTCGGTCGTGCGCATGCGGATGCGGAAGCCGTGCGTCTTGCTGCGCTTTCGGTTGTTGGGCTGGAACGTGCGTTTCATCGCCTAAGGTCCTTGATAAAAATGGAGGCTCGGAAAGTCGTTTCCGAGCACAAGACTATACCTGCTTAGGTTCATTTTTCTCTGGGCCAGCGGGTCAGGTCCCAGACGAGAGTCCTCTGGACGGCGGCCTGAAGAATCAGAACAGCTTGGCCCCGTTGGGAACCAGGCGCTCCGGCTGGGCGAGAACGACATCGCCATTTTCATCAGGGAACCCCGTGACCAGGCACTCGCTTCGAACAGGGCCGATCTGCTTGGCCGGAAAGTTGACGACAGCAACGACCTGCTTGCCCACCAGACTCTCCGGCGTGTAGTGCACCGTGATTTGCGCGGAGGAGGTTTTCACTCCCAGGTCTCCGAAATCCACCCAGAGTTTGAAGGCGGGTTTTCTAGCTTCCGGAAACGGCTCGGCTCGTACGATCGTTCCGACCCTGAGTTCTACCTTCGCAAAGTCGTCCCAAATGATTTCCGTCACGCCTCATTCTAGTCGCGGATCGAGTCCCATACATGAGCCTGACAAGCCGCACACTCGGTAAGCTCAAGCCAAGATGTCATCACCGATTGATCAACTCAAGGAGCGACTTTACGAAGTCAACGCTCTGAACGCCGCTAGTGCTCTGATGGATTGGGATCAGCAGTGCTACATGCCTCGTGGCGCCGCAGAAGCTCGAGCCGAGCAGGGAGCCGTGCTCAGCAAGATGGCTCACGAAATCTTTGTGAGCGACGAGACGCAGGCCATTTTGGAAAAGGCTGGATCAGAAGTGGATCCGGCGAGCGAAGAAGGTGCGCTCGTCCGCGTGGTCAAACGCGACATGGATCAGCGCACGAAGCTCCCGGTCGAACTGGTCACCGAACTCTCTCGGCATGGCGCGATCGGCCACGAAGTCTGGGTGGAAGCCCGCGCGGAGAGCGACTATTCGAAGTTCCAACCGATTCTTGAGAAAACCGTTGACCTCACGCGACAGGTCGCCGATTGCCTTGGCTACACCGATCACCCGTATGATCCTGTGACCGATCAGTTCGAGGAAGGCGCGACCAAGAAGTATTGGGAAGACATGTTCGATACCATTCGTCAGCCTCTGGTGGATCTGGTTGCCGAGATCAAAGCCAGTCCGGATCAGCCCGACGACAGCTTCCTCACCGGTTCCTTCCAGGAGGCGGATCAACGCGCATTCAGCATGAGACTGCTCGAAGCGATCGGGTTTGACCTCACCCGCGGGCGACTCGACACCGCGCCGCACCCGTTCTGCACCAATTTCAGCGTGAACGATGTCCGGCTCACCACTCGCTTCAAGGACTATCTCCCGAGCGCGATCTTCGGAACCTTGCACGAAGCAGGTCACGGAATGTACGAACAAAACTCCCCGCAGGGCTGGGATCGCACGCCGTTGGCAGGCGGCGTCAGCCTGGGCTGGCACGAGAGTCAGTCTCGAACCTGGGAGAACCTCATTGGCCGAAGCAAGGCCTTCTGGCAGTTCTTCTATGCCGACTTGCAGAAGACCTTCCCTGGTCTGGCGAACAAGGATCTTGAGACTTTTTACCGAGCAGTCAATAAATCCGAACCTTCGCTGATCCGCGTCGAAGCGGATGAAGTTACCTACAACCTGCACATCATGGTTCGATTCGAGATGGAAACCGGCATGCTCGATGGCTCGATCCCGGTGAAGGATGTTCCCGCCGTCTGGAATCAGAAGTACGAAGAGTATCTGGGAATCACTCCTCCGGACGATGCACGCGGATGCCTTCAAGATGTCCACTGGAGCGGAGGCTTGCTCGGTTACTTCCCCACATACAGCATGGGGAACATCCTGAGCTATCAGGTGTGGAATGCGATGGCTCAAGATCTCGGCGATCTCCACGAAATGATGTCGGCGGGGAACTTCCAGCCAATTCTGGACTGGTTGGTCGCGAAGGTGTACTCGCAAGGGAACCGTCATCTCCCTCAAGATCTGATCCGGCAGGTGTGTGGCACGGGACTTGATGCGACCCCCTACATCACGGCCATCCGCGAAAAGTATCGCGAGATCTATCGTCTGAACTAGTGGATCGTTCTCCTCCGGGGAGCCTTGGCACCCCGGAGGAGAACGACTGAGGAACCCCATGACCCCCTTTCGCCCAAGTCAGCTCGCCAAACTCGGACTTTGTGGCGGATTGTTTGTCCTGGCCGGGGCGACTTTCGCGCAGGAGTCGACAATCGCAACGACGGTGGATCGATTCACCATCGAGTTCCCGAGTGTCGCGAGGCAAGAGAAAAAGCAGACTCCTTGGGGCGGGACGCAGTTAACCTCCTCGGTCTTTAGTTGCGTGAAGGATACGGCCCTCTATCAAGTGACGACCACGGCTCTGCCGCGTGAAGTTCTACAGAACCGGTCTTCGTCGGAGATCCTGAGCGCGGCGCGCGATGGCACGCAGACGATGCAGCGACTGCGTGTCGAAGCGGAGCAGGAGCTGTTGATCGACGGCTATCCCGCGCGGCGCTTCATGGTTCAGGTTCCAGATGGCCCGCTGATTGTTCATCTCTTGGTTCTGGCAGAGGGATCGCTGTACCATGTCCTCGCCGTCCTCCCGCGCGAGAGCGTGCTGGAAGGGGTGAGTTTCGTACGTTCTTTCCGGGCTCGGGCTCGGCAATGAAAAATGGCCCTTCCGATTGAATCGGAAGGGCCATTCAGAATCCATCTGGATTCTTCTTACTTGTCTTCGGTCTTGCCCTCGGCAGACTCTTCGCCGCCACCGCCGCCCCGCTTTTGCAGGATGGCGTTTTCGGCATCTTCTTTCGTGTATTCCTTGTTCGGGCTGTATTCCGCACCTTGCTTGTTCGGCGGTGGTGGCGGATCGGCGCATCCGGAAAGGACTCCGCCCAGGCTAGCCAAGGCGACAACGGCGAGAAGGAGTTTGATCGATCGCATCATTGTGTTTAGGGGAAGCACAGGGCGTTGTTGCCGGTGGTTCCGAGTTGGTAGTTGAAGGTCGAGTCGGGACGGAAGAAGCTCATGTAGTGAGCACCACCAGCCGCCGAAACGCATCGAGCAGGAGCGTTGACCGCACCACCGGCAATCGTACAAGCTCCGCTTTGCGGCGTGCGAGTGTAGGTGTAGCCCGGCATCGACTTGTTGTTGGACGTGTTCGTGCCTTCTCGCGGCTGCTTGTAGAACTTCGCGCTGGAGTCGGCCATGCCATAGATCGTGCCTTCGCCGAAGACCCAGGTGGTGTCATTCGCGCAATCGAAGGTGAATTCGTACGTGTCGTACCGGGTTGCCGTAGCGCCGCCTTGCGGGTGACCGCCCGGATTGAACCGGCAAACCGGAGCCGGAGACGCTGCGCTTCCGACGACGTTGCACCGCATGTACATCGGGGTGTAGCCAAATCCTCGATAGGCTTCCTTCCCGTTGCCCCACATCACGAGCGGGAGCTGAGAGACCGATGCGACGGCGGTGGCATTGTAGGCATTGAGGAGCCCGTTCGGCGAAATCGATGTGACCGGGAGTCCTGCAGGAGCCGATGCGTAGTTGAACCAGCTCTCGTTCACGCGCTGCGAACCAAGGGTGAAGAGCTCATAGTTCTTCATGTAGGGTTGCATAGAGTTGTGGAAAGCCACGCTATCCGCTTCACGGAAAGCTGCGTTGACACCCCAGCCCGCCGGAACCGAGTGGAGTCGGTAGCTGGGCGAAGACCAGAAGCTGTGCAGGTAGGTGCCAGTCACCGGGTCGATGGAGTGCATCAGGGGGAAGGTGTCGTCGTTGTCGGCCAGATAGATCTGGACGGCGGTGCCGACTTGCTTCGTGTTGCTGATGGCTTGAGTCTTCTTCGCGGCTTCCTTTGCCTGAGCAAAGACCGGGAAGAGGATGGCGGCCAGAATCGCGATGATCGCGATAACAACCAAGAGTTCGATAAGTGTGAAAGCTCTGAGAGTGCGCTGAGTCAAGGGTTACCCTCCTTGGGCGTAGCCGCCCAAGATAAGGGATTATACAGAAGGATCCTGGGATTTGTTCCTGGAATAACGATAAAAGTTTCGATAGAGTTTCGTTCTGCGCAGATACAGTTGCGCCGATTCGCCTATTTCCACTGGCTGACGTAGGTGAGACAGCATGCCCGCACGCGGGCTCGGATCCGGTTGATGAAAGTGGCACGCTCGGTGACGCTCACGACTCCACGGGCATCTAGAACGTTGAAGATATGGCTGCACTTGAGCGCCAGATCGAGGGCGGGATACACCAAGGCTTCCTGGAACGGCGGCTTGGTTCCTTCGGGGAGTCGTTCCGCTGGTTCGGTGCTCGTGAGCACCTGGGTCGAGGGATCGAAGAAGACAGGAGTTTCGATCACGCGCTTGGACTCCGCTTCGTAGAGATCGAAGAGCTTATAGAGCAGATCGGTGTCCGCGACCTCGAAGTTGTAGATGTTGTTCTGCATCTCCGCATCGAACTCCGCCTGTCGATAGGTCATCGTCTCGCTCCACATCAGGCCATCCCAAAAAGAGTTCTGACCATTGAGCATCAAACAGAGCCGCTCGGGGCCGTAGGTGATTTCAGCGCAAACCGGGTCGCACTCAATGCCTCCCATTTGCTGGAAAAAGGTGAACTGGGTGATCTCCGTGCCGTTCAGCCAGACTTCCCAGCCGACTCCGCTCGCGCCCGCTGCTTGGCTCTCCCAGTCGTCTTCGACGAGGCGGATGTCGTTCTTGCTGGTGTCGAATCCCAGGGCATCGAGGGATCCCATGTAAAGATCCACGATGTTCGCCGGGCTCGGCTTCATGATCACTTGGTACTGGAAGTAGCGCTGACTCCGCTGCGGATTGCGGGTGTAGCGGCCATCAGCGGGGCGGCGGCTAGCCTGAACGTAGGCGACGTTCCAGGGATCGGGACCGAGGCTCCGCAAGGTCGTCGCGGGGTGCATGGTTCCGGCACCGACTTCGACATCGTAACTTTCCAGGATGGCGCACCCTTGGGCGGCCCAATAGGTGTCAAGTCGTCGGATCAGCTCCTGGAAGGTCATCATGGCGCGGGCCTTATTCTACTTCGGGAGGGAGGAGCGGTCGAGGGGCTGGTATCCTGCCGGGTGAGTTGGCCAGGTGACGGCCGGTGGATTCATCCACTGGAGGAAAGTCCGGACTTCACAGGGCAGGATGCCTGACGCAAGTCAGGGCGGGGCGACCCGACGGAAAGTGCCACAGAAAGCAAACCGCCTCAGCTTCGGCTGCGGTAAGGGTGAAACGGTGGGGTAAGAGCCCACCAGCGGTCGAGGAGACTCGGCCGGCTCGGCAAACCCCATCCGAAGCAAGACCGAATAGGGAGGGGGTGAAGCGGCCCGCTGACCCTCCGGGTAGGTCGCGTTAGCTAAATCGTCACTCAACGACAGAATCCGGCTTATCGGCCAACTCACCGTAACCCCCAAGGCAGAACTCAGCGTATCCTTGGGTGATGAGGCGGAGTCAGGCAAGTTTTGATCTCAAGTGGGTGGCGTTGCTCTCGATCTTGGTGCTCGTGTTCACGGGTCTGTGGGTGCAGAGCCAGCAAGCGAGTGCTTCCGCGGGACGGAAAGTTCAGGGGCTCGACTATATGCGCCGATTTGGAAAGGCCCTGTCGCTCTACTCAGAGCAGCATGAGATCGCCATCGTCACCAACTTCGCGGGGATTCCAACCGCGCACTTCACATCGGAGGGGGTGGATTTGCGATATCCGCTCGACAAAACGAAGATTGGTTAGGGAAATGTCTTGCGCGAGGGGATGAAGATCAATGAATCAGGAGCGCAACGGTACCCGGATGTCCGTCCACGAGAGGAAAGCATGATCGATCTCGAATCGATTGTCGGCGTGCCCACCAGCAGATTCCTTGGTCACACCAGACCGAATGCGCAACTCCGGAACGCCATCAAGTGGGGTGAACCAGTGGCCATTCTCCCAGATGACTGCCGCTGGAACTACCAAGTAGGAGATCGTTTCGCGACGTTCTGTATGGGAGGCTTTGTCCGTCTGGCTCCGGACTTATCGGTGAAGCGTGCCGTCGCGCATGGCAAGATTGTTGATCGGGGAGTGATCGTCAATCTTCGTCACCCTTACTTTGAAGGCAACCGGGAGCAGTGGTTACGCGATGGAGCCCCAATCGACAAACCCTAATTTGCCCAAACCCAACAGATGGTCGTGGGGTTGGCGCGAGGTCGCGGTGGCGATCATCTGTGTGATTTTGGTGGGGCTGGCCCTCGATTCAATCCTGATGCACACGCGCCCGCGTGGATCTGCTCGGGCACAGAAGGGTTTCGTCTACCTGAAGAATCTGGGGCAAGCCCTGTCGATTTACTCAGAGTCCAATGACGGTGTTCCCGTGATTGATCTGGCGAAAGTGCCCGATTCGGCGTTCGACAGGGAAGATTTCCACCTTCGTTTCTTCCACGATGATTCGCCGCATGGCTGGGGGAACAAGTTCCGCGAGTGGCAACATCGACGGAATGCGAATACTTATCCTCCGCCTCGCCAACGGGTCGAGAGTGTGATCGATCTGGTGACGATCACGGGGCGTCCCACTGCGACGAAGGAGAGCCAGGCCCTGGTGACGAAGCAGGTTTTGGAGCAAGGGGTGATGGCCATCCTCCCGGCGGACTGTCGATGGCAGGAGGGCGACGCACCCAAAATCGGTCGCTTCTGCTCCGGACCCTATGTCTCATTGAGTTTCGACCTGAGCATTCGCAAGAAAGGGAACCGCGCCATCCGAGTCGACCGGGGGTACTGGAAAAACACCTTCTATCCCGAGTGGCAAGGCGATCCTCTTAAGTGGCTGGAAGATTGACCCCAATCCCGGTATCCTGAATCCTCCATGCGACTGACGCATCTTGTAGCCTGCGCTGGTTGAGCGAGCAAGCTGGGGCCCACCCAGTTGGCGGAGGTTCTCCGCCGTTTGCCCGTGCAATCGCACCCAGACCTCCTCGTCGGCTTTTCCAGCGGTGACGACGCGGGGGTTTTTCGCCTGCCCGACGGGTCGGTGTTGGTGCAGACCATGGACTTCTTCACCCCGATTGTCGATGACCCCTATGCGTACGGGCAGATCGCGGCGGCGAATGCTCTGAGCGATGTCTATGCAATGGGCGGGCACCCTCTCACGGTGATGAACATCGCGTGCTTCGACCCGACTGCCGCTCCCCCTGAGGTCTGGGCGAACGTGCTCCTCGGCATGGCTGACAAGACCGCCGAAGCGGGAGCGGTGATTGTCGGCGGGCACAGCGTTGAGGACAAGGAGCCGAAATTCGGCATGAGCGTGACCGGCCTGGTCAAGCCGGATCAGGTTCTCACCAATGCGACGGCAAAACCAGGGCAGAAGCTGGCTCTCTCGAAGCCGCTCGGCACGGGAATCGTGACGACCGCCGCCAAGTTCGACAAATGCTCAGAAGCTGAACTCGGCGCAGCGATCTCAGGCATGACCACTCTCAACAAATTGGCGATGGAGGCTGCCCACTCGGTGGGAGCCACCTGCGCCACCGATGTCACAGGATTTGGCCTCGTTGGACACCTGGGGAACATCACCCGAGAGAGCGGGGTGCGCGGCGTGATCGACCTCTCTCGTCTCCCGGTTCTCCCGGGTGTCGAGAGGATGGTTGCCGACGGATGTCTGACCGGGGGCGCGGGGAAGAACCAACTCGCCCTGGGAGAACGCCTCCTGATTCCGACCGAGGCTCCGTACTGGCTGGTGCAAGTGGCGCTGGACCCACAATCGAGCGGAGGCTTGCTGATCGCTTGCGAGAGCGTTCCCGATGGGTTTGTCGAAATCGGATGGATCGAGACGGGCAACGGGGAAGTTGAGCTTCGCACAACTTGAGCACCTAGAATCCACCCAAAGGGAGCAGGTCGCGACCTCTTCCATGGCATAGAAGAGGTCACCGAAGGCGAAGGCACATGCCCAAGTCAGTGAGTGAAGGAGCCGAATGGCGAGTGAAGGAACGGAGACTCAGCTCGCGTTCCGCGACTTCGGCGTGAAGCTTGTCCCGCAACCGCACGATCGCTCAGCATTGGGGTTCTCAAAAGCAAACCCGCCGCCCATCAGATTCCCCGTGTAGACCAGGGTGGAGCCGCGCAAGAACTTCGCCGACTTGGAATCGCAGACCAAGGGAATCCCGTCTTCCTCCCACACAAGATCAATCTCTTTGGGGGTCGAGTCGATCATGAAGAGATATTCGAGCCCGGAGCACCCTCCGCCCTTGACGCCAATGCGCAGAAAACTTCCTGGAGCACCCTTGCGCTCCAGAAGTCGCTTGATCTGAGCGATTGCTTCGGGCGAGATAGAAACGGGGAAGTCGTTACTCACGATGATTCTTCTCTCGGTACGCCGGAACCGCCGCTGCATCTCCCTCCGCATGACCATTACGGCAGCATCCGTTGGAAGAAACCGCCTCCTTGGCTTCCACGGGATGAGATCGGCTACCGGCGAGGGTGAGGTGAACCGTCGGATCGCAGACCTTGTTGTCCATCAAATCTTGGACGGTGTAAGCACCGACGACATCATCCACGGCCTGCTGGATGCTTGTCCACAACGGGCGAAGCATGCAGTCGGTTTCGTGAACGCAAGCATTGAGAATGCCCGCATGACGCTCGCAGAATCCATCCCCGAACATCCTTCCGCCGAGCGGTTCGAGCACGTCGCGCAGCACCATTTGGCTGGCAGGCATGGCCATGGTGTAGCCGCCCAGCTGACCACGGGTGCTTTTGATAAACCCAGCCTTGCGCAGGATCGAGAGAATCTTGGCGACGTGAGAGGTGGTCATTCCCTCCATCTCGCTGATCTCGGGGATGGTGAGAGAACGCCCTGGCCCTTGCTTTGCAAGAGCGAGCAGACATCTCAATCCATATTCTTCTTGGGCGCTGAATTTCATAAGCGGTCAATCTTCCGGGCAGGAATCTTTAGTTGTCAAAAATGGTGCTAGAACAGACCGAGCTCAAGCCGGATGTGCTCGGGCATGCGGTCGATGGAGTACGGCGGATCCCAGACGAGTTCGAGACTGACATCGGTCACCCCCGTGGCGGATCGTGCCGCAGACTCCACTTCGCCGGGGAGGGTTCCGGCGACGGGGCATGCCGGCGACGTGAGGGTCATCGCGATCTCAACCTTGCCGGTGTGGGTCACATTGAGTCCGTAGATCAATCCAAGGTCATAGACGTTCACCGGAAGCTCCGGGTCGTACACGGTTCGGATTTGCTCGATCACATCCGCTTCAATGAGAGCGCGCTGGATACTGTTGAGTTCTTGCGGAGCTTCGGTGTCGCCGACGACGGTGGTGGGATCGAGTTTTTCAGGCATGGGGAATCACCTCGCCGGTTTCCGTTGAAATCGTAGCGGACTTCTCTTCGCTTTCGAGTGCGGCTCGGAGGGCATGCCAGGCGAGGGTCGCACACTTCACGCGTGTCGGATACTCTTTCACACCAATCAGGCATTCGAGAACGCCAAGGGGCTCTGTGTCGCCATTCGCAACAATCGCTTCCTGGAACTGTCGGAACAGAACTTCCGCGTCTTCAACCTTTTGGCCCTTGATCGCTTCGGTCATCAGGCTTGCGCTGGCCGTCGAGATCGCGCACCCGCACCCGTCGAAGGTGGCTTCCTCAATCGTGCCGTTCCGAACGGAGAGCATGAGATGAATCTGGTCGCCGCACAGAGGATTGTGGCCCTCGGCGGTGTGGGTGGCCATCGGCAGCAAGCGGAAATTGCGCGGCTTGCGTCCGTGGTCGAGGATCACCTCTTGATAGAGTTCGTTCAGATTCAAGCGAAAATTTCCCGTGCAGCGCGAAGCGCCTCAATCAACACTATTATGTCCTGATTCGTATTGTACACGGCAAATGAAGCTCTTGCTGTACCAGGTACTCCAAATCGTTTCATCAGGGGCATGCAGCAGTGGTGACCCGCTCGGATCGCGACCCCGTGTTGGTCGAAGATCGTTCCGAGGTCGTGGGGGTGAGCAAAATCGGTGACGAAGCTGACTACCGGTGCCTTTTGTGCTGCCGTCCCGATGATTTTCACGCCCTCGATCCGGTTGAGCTCCTCCGTCGCATGGTCGAGCAAGCTCTGCTTGTGCGCCTTGATTGAAGCTGAATCGAGCCCGGCAACCCAATCCAGAGCCGCCGCCAGGCCGATGACTCCAGCCACGTTAGGTGTACCGGGTTCGAACTTGTTGGGCAGATCGTTGAAGGTGGTTTTCTCGAAGCTCACGGTGCGAATCATGTCTCCGCCACCCTGATAGGGCGGCATGGCGTTGAGCAGTTCCTCGCGTCCATAGAGCGCTCCCACACCCATTGGGCCATAGGCCTTGTGACCACTCATCGAATAGAAGTCGACGCCCAGCGCCTGAACATCGACGTCTACGTTGGCCAGCGACTGTGCTCCGTCAACCAGAACAAGCGCACCAACACTTTTGGCCATTCTCACGATTTCTTCGATCGGATGGATCGTTCCCAGTGCATTGCAAACGTGCTTAACGCCGACCAGCTTTACTCTGTCGGACAACATGGCCCGAAGAGCTTCCAAGTCGAGCTCACCCGAATCGTGGAGCGGGATCGGGCGAATCACGGCCCCCGTTCGCTCGGCAATCAGCTGCCAAGGCACGATGTTGGCATGGTGTTCTCCATGCGAAAGCAGGACTTCATCGCCCGGTCGGAGGTTGGCTCCACCCCAGCTATGAGCCACCAGATTGATCGCCTCGGTGCATCCTTTTGTAAAGATGATTTCGTGCGAAAATCGGGCGTTGATGAACCGGGAAATCGTGACCCGTGCAGCTTCAAATTGGTCGGTGGCGCGTTGACTGAGCAAATGCACACCCCGGTGAACGTTTGCATTGCTTTCGCGATAAAAAGTGTCCATCGCGTGCAAAACCGGAAGGGGTCGCTGGACCGTAGCCGCGTTGTCCAAGTACACCAATCGTTTGCCATGCACAGTTTGATCGAGCACAGGAAATTGGTCGCGGAGGGCGTCTAAGAGGGCAGTCATTGAGGCACGTTCCAACCTTGTTCTACCGCCGAAAGTGCTCTTTTGTGCGGCATCCTCGGGACCCTTTGCGTGCCTGCTGACGAGTTCAAATCCCGATACGGTTCGCTTGTTTTTCAACAATTTCGATGCAATTTTCCATCACCCCTTGTGGAAAACTCGATAGCTAAGGTAAGGTCGCCCTGTTAATTATACGGAGGATTCATTTTCTCCTGGGAGTCAAAATCGTTGTCGTTGCGATACGAAATCCGCAGCGAGCATGATCAGTACGAATATCGAGAACGCACCACGGAAGGGCTTGCCGTGTGGTCAGATAGGCCGCACCTTGTTCATCATGTGGCCGGGTTTGGGGTCAGGGATGATCAGAACCCATCCGTTACTCGCTTCTGCGGATCAGGCTGGCAAAATAGCTTAAGACTTTGCGCTGAAGGAATGTGTGCAGAAGACTTGAGGGCGTGCTACGTCGCTGAAGTTGATGCCCACGGTCGGTGCCAACCCTGGACAAGCGAAGGTCTTGTCTCGTGGCTTGGCAAGCAGCAGCATTCATGGTTTCCGTCCCTCCTCGCCCGCCGGAACCTGACGCCGCACTATCAGCCCATTTTCTGCCTTGCGACTGGAAAAATCTCAGGCTTCGAGTCTCTGGCTCGCGCCGAGCATGAAGGTCGTTTGGTCAATGGTGCCGAGTTGGTTCATGCCGCTCGATGCTTTGATCAAATGCGCCACTTCGACCATGTCGCCCGTGTTCGAGCCGTGGAAGTTGCTGGTGATTCTCTGGAAGAAAGCGAATTGCTCTTCGTGAATGTCATCCCCGGTACGATCCGAGATACCGAGCGCGATTTGGCCACTCTCTGGGCGCAAGCCCAACGAGTGGGTCTGATGCCTTCTCAGATTGTTCTTGAGTTTGTGGAATCGGAAGAACTCCCTGAAGTTGATCAGTTGCGCTCGATTTGCCACGCTGTGTGGGATCGTGGTGCGCGCATCGCCCTCGACGATTTCGGGGCGGGGCATGGCAGCTTGTGTCTTCTTGATACGCTCAAGCCGGACTTTGTGAAGTTTGATCGCTCCCTTCTTCCGCGATGGGCAGAACCTGGGAAGAAAAAGCTTCTTCAGTCCCTGGTTTCCTATGCCCAATCGCTTGGGATCAAGACGGTCGCCGAAGGCATCGAGACGATTGAACACTTAGCGCTTTCGCAAGATTGTGGATTCGACTATGGTCAAGGCTGGCTACTCGGGAAACCCCGAGCCGAAATGAGCCGATCACGGATTCTGGAGTGCTCGCGGGGCTACCAACCACCGGTCATCCGGACAGCGGTAGTACGGCGGAACGTGCACAAGAATGCCGCCCGAATCTAAGGTGAACACCATTTCATCGTGCCAAATCTCCTCGCCATCGACGGTGAGGGGCATTTGGGGATCGGTTCGGATCGTCAGCTTCGCGGCCTTGACGGCGCTCACGTCGGGCAAGTCGACATGTTTGCCGACGAGGGCCAAACTGGCCGCTTTCGCGAGTTGGACTGGATTGATGTTGGCGACTGCGTAGGTATCCAGCATTCCATCGGTTGCGGTTGCATCGGGCGAAGCCCAAAACGGCCCAGCATGGGTGCGACCATTGCAGACTACGATCTGAATCGCCCGCTTTTTCACCGTGACATGATCGGTCACGATCTCTACTTCGAAGGGCTTGCTCGCCAAAAACCCTCGCACGAGTCCCGGCAGATAGGCGAGTTGCCCCACCTGCTTCTTTCCCACCATGTTTCGGGCGATGTGGGTGCTCAGGCCAAGGGTTGCGACGGTGAGGAATCCATTTCCATTGGCGCGGCCAAGATCCATTCTCGCCACTCCCCCTTCGGAGATGGCGATGACTGCCGCCCGCAGATCATGCCCAATGCCGATTTCTCGTGAGAACTGGTTCCCCGTGCCGAGAGGCATCACGGCAAGGGCGGTCTCGCTTCCCGCGATCAGATCGACGGCTGTCCCCAGAGTTCCGTCTCCGCCCCCCAAGATCACGGTGTGGCGTTTCTGAGCAACCGCTTGTTCAATCGCCTTTTGCATCGGGAAGGCTTGGTCGAAAGCCTGGGCTTCCTGAAGCACAACTCCTGCTTGTTCCAGCAAGGTTTTGGCGGACTCAAACATCCGCGCTCCTCGGCGGGAGGCAGTGTTGCAGTAGAAGACGATATCCCTTTGCACAGGTTTGATGCCTTATTATGGGGGCCAGGGCTCGAACTAACCGCCGTGTCCTAGCGTTTGAACGTACATGAAGACGGCAATCGTTGCGGCTCTGGGGAGTCTGACCCTGCTTGGCCTCCTGGGATGTTCCACCCTCGCGGCTCAAGCATCAGACGGGAACAAGGCTCGAACCATCGGAGGTCTGACGATTGAAGACAAGAGCCCGGAGCGAAAGGACAAGCTCGTGTTGAGCGACGCGGAGTGGCAAAAGAGACTGACGAAAGAGCAGTATCGAATTCTGCGGAGCAAGGGAACGGAAGCCGCCTTCTGCGGCGGATACCTGAACAACAAAGAGAAGGGCACCTACCACTGCATCGGCTGCGACCTTCCGCTGTTCAAGAGCGACACAAAGTTTGAATCGGGCACAGGTTGGCCAAGCTTCTTCCAGCCCGTCAATCGAGAGAACGTATGGCTCAAAACCGATCTCAGCTATGGCATGAGCCGGGTGGAAGTTCTCTGTGCCAAGTGCGATGGTCACCTGGGGCACGTATTCGATGATGGCCCGGAGGACAAAACAGGCCTGCGATTCTGCATCAACAGCGAGATCTTGAAGTTCCGGAAGGCCGAAGTCACAAACTGACGCCTCTCCGCGCTCGATCAAAGAAAATCCCCTCGGCTCGCGCGGCGAACCGAGGGGATCCAGATGAAAGCAGAGTCAGATTATCGACCGCTACGAATGGCCTTGAGGGTCATCGCGTCGTAGACCGGCTTGAGCCTCATCGCTTCGTCGTCGGCAATGAAGTCTCCCCACAGCTCTTGAATCGCTGGCTCAAAGGTGCGCCATGCTTTTACGCGAGCGGCTTTGCCCTTTTCAGTGAGAACGGCATAGCTTCCTCGCCGATCATCTTCGCAGGCTTCTCGCTTGACGTAGCCTTGCTTTTCCAATCGGTCGATGAGCCTGGTCAGTCCGCTTCGGCTGAACACGATTCGATCGGCGAGCTCGCTCATGCGGAGCTTCTCCGTCGGCTCAAATTCCAGCGTCACGAGGACGTCATAGATGTCAAGCGGAATGTGTCCATCTGCTTTGAGACGGCGGTCAATCTCGCGAGTCACTCGCGCATGAGCAATAAGAAAGGATCGCCAAGTGTCCTTTTGGATTTCAGAAGGTTTCAGCCCCATGATGTTCGTTCAAAACCCGTAAATAATTGCGCATTCAACTGCTACTGCTTCGTATCCCCGCACAATGTTTTGAGGATTTCTGAGATCGCAATCGGTTGCACGTGATGAGACCCGATCTCATTTGGTCGTGTTCCTTTCTCGGGACCTTCGGAAACCGTTGTTTCGATAGACTTCCATTTGGTCCGAGAAAACCAACGTGAGAACGTTATCAGCAGTGACCCCTCAATTTGACCCTTCCCCGAAGAAAAGAGCAGGACTGCTTCCGGCAATCCTGCTCCTCTGTCCGACTTTCGATTGAGTTTAGCCGACTGAGTGCTCGAGGCTCACCGCGAGCAGCTTCTGCGCCTCGACCGCGAACTCCATGGGGAGCTCTCGGAAGACATCCTTGCAAAACCCGCTGACGATCATATTGACCGCGTCTTCTTCACTGATGCCCCGCTGCGCAAGATAGAACAGCTGATCTTCGCCGATCTTACTCGTGGTTGCTTCGTGCTCCATCGTGGCTGAGTTGTTCTTCACCTCAATGTACGGGAAGGTGTGGGCGCCGCATCGATCGCCCATCAACATGGAGTCGCAGACCGAGTAGTTTCGCGCTCCGTCCGCACCTGGATTGATCTTCACGAGTCCGCGATAGGTGTTCTGCCCGTTCCCAGCGCTGATTCCTTTGCTGACAATCGTCGAGCGGGTGTTCTTCCCGATGTGGATCATCTTGGTGCCGGTGTCCGCCTGTTGCTTTCCAGCAGTCAGAGCGACGCTGTAGAACTCGCCCACGCTGTCGTCGCCCTTCAGGATGACGCTCGGATATTTCCAGGTGATGGCAGATCCCGTCTCAACTTGAGTCCAGGTGATCTTGGATCGCTTGCCCTCACACCGTCCGCGCTTGGTGACGAAGTTGAAGATTCCGCCCTTGCCGTCCTTGTCGCCGGGATACCAGTTCTGAACCGTGCTGTACTTGATCGTGGCATCGGCATCTGCCCAAAGCTCGACGACCGCCGCGTGCAGCTGATTTTCGTCTCGCTTGGGAGCGGTGCATCCTTCGAGGTAGCTGACCTTGGCGCCCTCTTCACACACGATGAGCGTGCGCTCAAATTGCCCGGTGTTCTCCGCGTTGATGCGGAAATAGGTGCTGAGCTCCATCGGGCACGTGACGCCCTTGGGCACGAACACAAACGATCCATCGGTGAAGACCGCACTGTTCAACGTTGCATAAAAGTTGTCTGTGTAGGGCACCACGCTGCCGAGATACTTCTGGATCAGCTCGGGGTGCTCGACCACGGCCTCGCTGATGGAGCAGAAGATCACTCCCGCTTCTCGAAGCTTCTCCTTGAATGTGGTGACGACACTGACGCTGTCGAAAACGGCATCGACGGCGACGTTGGCGAGGAGCTTTTGCTCGTGGAGCGGAATGCCTAGCTTCTCAAAGGTGCGGATCAGTTCCGGGTCGGCCTCATCCAGCGAGTTGAGCTTCGGTCGCTGCTTGGGTGCGGAGAAGTAGCTGATCGCCTGCAGATCCGGTTGAGCGTAGTCGACGTTCGGCCACTTGGGGTAGGCCATGGTCTTGAGGTGCTCGTATGCCTTGAGGCGGAATTGCAGAAGCCACTCCGGCTCTTCCTTCTTGGCACTGATGAACCGAATCACGTCCTCGTTGAGGCCGGGAGGCAGGGTTTCTGCTTCCACGTCACTGACAAAGCCCCACTTGTACTCGCGCTCCGCATAATGCTCCAGGAGCTCGTCGTCTGTTTCGAACTCCGGCAGGGTGCTGGTGGCCTGGAGGTCTTGATCGCTCACGGGGGATTCAGTGTCGGGCTGGTACATGGTGCTCAAAAAGGCGTTGATCCGCCTATAGCGTTCTCTACGAACGCCTCTGGTTGAAAGTTTACACGAAGGTGCAGATTGTCCCATTGAGAAAGGGGACTGTTGCTACGATGAATCTGAGGAAGCGGGAGCGAGAACAAGGATTGTGTCTCCCGATCCGAGGAACTCAGCCAGGACTCCGGAATAGACGACCAGCGTCTCGATGGTCTGGGCTCGCGGCAGGTTTCCGATTTTGGCGAGACGGACTCTGCCGATTCCCAGCATGGTATGCAAGTTGACGAAATCGCTGTCTTTCGTCATGACAACCGCGTTGTTTTCCTCCGCCCACTGCAGGATCTGGCGGTCGTCAGTCGCGAGTAGGCCCAAGTCCTCAACGTGATGGCAAACGAGCCCAGTCTGCCGCAGCGCGTTCGCAAGCCCTCGGGGCAGGTTTTCGTCCATGAGAATGCGTTTCACGCGATCCGCGAGCCTCTTGCTTGCTCCGCCGCAAAGGCTAAGCAGGCCAAGATGTCCTCTCGCTTGATGTGCTTGTACTCTTCCAGCAGTGCCTCGATGGTCTCCCCGGCCGCCAGGTAGTCAAGGATGTCCACGACCGCAATCCGAGTTCCCTTGATGGTGGGCTTTCCCCCCCGAACCGTTGGTTCGATGACGATGCGATCACGAAAGTTCATGTTCTCTCGTGCATTGTATCGTAAGTCAACGTCGTTGCCAATGAGCGCCTTGTCGCAAATGATGGTGCCCGGGGTGGGACTCGAACCCACACGACCGTACGGTCAACGGATTTTAAGTCCGCTGCGTCTACCATTCCGCCACCCGGGCTGGCACCAGGTCGTAGGATACCGGAGTCCCACTTCGCCGTCACGACCAGAGGATTCGTGGCCATTCGGCCCGAACTCAAGCGAGGGTCCTTGATCGACCCGAAGGGGACCATCCATAATAGGCGTCCGGCAAGAGTGTGGCAGTGCCCTTCTTGCGGAGGCTTCCCATGGCGAAGAAGAAAGGCGAAAAGCGTGAAATCATCCGGCTGGTGTGCACCGAAGACGGCAAGCACTACGTGGTGACCACCAAGAACAAGCAAAACACCCCGGACAAGCTGGAGCTGATGAAGTACAACCAGACTCTCCGCAAAGTCACCCTGCACCGGGAGAAAAAGTAAGTCATTTGCTCCTGAGCGAATGCCCCTTGAGATTTTAAGGATTCAGAACGATGGCCAACCCAAAACGAAAACACTCTCACGCTCGCGGTGCCAAGCGACGAACCACCTGGACGACCAGTCTGCCCGAAGTCACCCCGACCAAGAACGTGAACGGCGAACCGTTCGCTCTTCGTCACTGTGCCAGCCCGGACGGCTTCTACAAGGGCCGCCGACTTCCTGGCTTCAAAGATAAGACGAATTAAGCCTGTCGTTTCCGAGCAGGAAGCCAAAAAGAAACCCGCCGAGCATCGCTCCGGCGGGTTTTTCTCGTTGCAAGGTGCTGATTAGCGAACGCGGACGTACGCTTTGTAGCGATAGGTAATGGTCATCGACTTTCCACTCTCGACCTTGGGGGTCCAGGACAGCTGACTGGTCGGATTCATTTGATTCAAGAGCTTCGGCAGCTTGGTCACCTTGGCCTCGGCAGGAAGAGTGACCTCACCCTCCAGTTGCTTCGAGATCTTCATCTCCACCGCATAGGCCTTCCGATTCTGAATCTCCAGAGTGCCCTGAATCTCCACGAGATCGTACAGCGGGTAGCCGTTCTGATCCTTGATCACCCCCGCCTCACGTCCAACTTCTTCCTCGGTCACACCAGCGACCACATCAAGGGCCTTGGTGATTTTGATCTGAGTTTTGGCCCCGGCCGAGGTGTACTTCAGCAGATCCTGTCCGACCACTTGTCCGGAACGGATCGTGCTTACCGTGCCGGTGGTCAGAGGCATCTTGTTGTCGTTCTTGAACTCGATCTCGCTCCACACGTCCAGCGGAACACTGCCGGAGCTCCCGAGCCCGCCTTCAACCGTGGACATTGGCAGATCGAGGGTGTGAATACGCTTGTACTCGCTCTCGCTCTGGAAGAGCACAAAGTAACCCCGATCGCCGCGCTTCAGCGTGACGTTCTTCTGCTCATAGAAATAGAGGTCTTCTGCCGCGAATCCGTCGCCCTCGGTGGGGACGAACGATTCAAACCCGGACATGTCGTCGGAGGCTTCCCTTCGGTAGGCGGCTTGGTTGGTGATCGGAGCGCCTGGAGCCCCGAAACCGCCGCCGCTTCCTGTCATACCTCCGCCCATCAACAGGCCGAGGAATGCATCGGCGGTCCCTTGGAAGCTCAGAGGATCAGGCGTCCCGAGGAACGGCAGATTCGGAAAACCCGTGACCAACTTAAGAGGAATCTTGTTGAAATCCCCAAGGTCGTTCAAGATCGTGGCTCGAGCCGTGAGGGTGAGCTTCTTGTCGTCGATGAGATTCACCACATAGCTTGGATTCCAGAAGGAGCCTCGCTGCAGGGCGGAGAGGTAGATCGTGCTGCCTGGCTTGGCGGTGATTCGGAAGGCTGGTGCCTCAACGACGGGATCATTCTCCCGGGACCAAACACCGTCTGCGCCGATCTTCACGCTCAGCACCGAATCTGCAGTGAAGAACTCCGCACCAGGCTGCCCCTCCATCTGGAGCCCAATCATGCGATCGGAATGGCTCACAAGCTTGCCTGTCACGGTTTGCTCTTTCGATCCGACCCGGAGCGAAAGCGTGACCGTTTTTCCAACATTCCAGCTCAAGACTTCGCTCAGAGAGTTCGCGTTTTGGGTGGTCTTGCCCGGTCGATATCGAGCCTTGGTCATGATGACCGAGCTGATTTGCGCCCCGTCACTGCCGTAAATGAACAGCGTTCCCAAGCTTGCGGAAGGAGGATCGGCGACGAAAAGCGTGCCGGAACTCGGCACAATCGCCGAGCGAGTGATCAGAGCGAATCCGTTCTTGAAGAGCGAGGCGTCGTTGATTTCCGGCTTGACCAGAAGGTCTTTGCTGATCTCCTCCGAGACCTGCGCGGATTTTTGAATCGTCGGCATCGGTGCCGGGTTGAGAAGGGCCGTCGAAGCGGCGAGTCCAAGAAAGCTCAGCATAAAGTTTTGGTTCCCTCAAGGCTTCGGACGTACAAGGCGCCGAATCGGTACGCCTGGCCGGGTCCCAACTCCTCTGGGCCAGAGCCTCGCGAGCGAGTTGAGGGGCGTAGAACGAGGGATGGTGGAACGAACCCCGCGCGATCCCTTGTTGCAACGACTCGAATCGAGTCACGCCGATTGTCGGGTGCCGTGTCACCTGCGGTCGGGGGTCAACAAGTGGACGCTCCGGATGCTCGGGCTCCTGGTTCCGCACCTCAGTGAAGGTGAATATGCCGGCCACGGACTCGACTGGGAAGTCGGCTCGGCGATGGATTCGCTGTATCGCCTCTTGACAACCGCTGGCCTTCCCGAAGACCAGGCCCGGGTCGTCGCGGGACAGTTTTGCTTTGCCCTCCCAGAGATTCTCGACCAGCTGGAATCCGATGCAGAAGCGACCTGGGAAGCAGATCCCGCCGCCGTGAGCATCGACGAGGTCAAGCTCACTTACCCGGGATTCAGCGCAGTCGCGGTCTACCGCATGGCTCACGCACTGCACCGATTGAATGTTCCGCTCATCCCGCGGCTCATGACGGAGTACGCCCATTTTCGAACCGGTATCGACATCCACCCAGGTGCCCAAATTGCCTCTCCGTTTGTCATCGACCACGGCACCGGCATTGTGATCGGCGAGACGACGGAAATCGGTCGCCGCGTTCATCTGTACCAGGGCGTGACGCTGGGAGCGCTTGCCGTCAAGAAGGAACTTGCCGGAATCAAGCGGCACCCCACGATCGAGGATGATGTGATCATCTACGCAGGCGCGACGATTCTCGGGGGAAAAACCCGAGTCGGAGCCCGGACGATCATCGGCGGCAATGTCTGGCTCACTGAGTCGGTTGCGCCGGACTCACTTGTCTCGCACCATCCCGAAATCAAGATTCAGACTAACCCGAGGGCCGATTTGGCCACCGCGACCCCTTCCGGAGAGGACAACTAAATGAAAGCTCAATCCATTCTCGAAACCATCGGCAACACTCCGCATGTGCGTCTTGCGCGGCTCTTTCCGAGCCACGAGGTCTTCATCAAACTGGAGCGCGCCAATCCCGGCGGAAGCATCAAAGATCGCATCGCTCTGGCGATGATCGAAGATGCCGAAGCCAGCGGCAAGCTCCAGCCAGGGGGAACGATCATCGAACCGACCAGCGGCAACACGGGGATCGGTCTCGCGATGGTCGCCGCAGTCAAGGGATATCGTCTCATCCTGACAATGCCGGAGTCGATGTCCAAAGAACGCCGCCGCGCCATGCTCGCTTACGGGGCCGAATTCGTGCTGACCCCACGCGAAAAAGGGATGAAAGGCGCCATCGCTCGCGCCGAAGAACTTCTCGCCGAGACACCGGGCGCCTGGATGCCCCAGCAATTCGAGAATCCCGCTAACGTCGAGATCCATCGCAAAACCAGTGCGCAGGAGATTCTCCGAGATTTCCCGGAAGGCCTCGATGCCATGATCACCGGCGTTGGAACCGGAGGTCACATCACCGGAGCGAGTCAAGTTCTGAAGCAGCACTGGCCCGATCTCAAGGTCTTCGCGGTTGAGCCGGAGAAGTCCCCGGTGCTGAGCGGCGGAGAGCCCAGCCCTCACAAGCTCCAAGGAATCGGAGCAGGCTTCGTCCCAGGCGTCCTCGATCGGGAGATTCTGGATGGGGTGGTGCAAGTGAGCGAAGAAGAAGCCTTCGAAATGGCCCGCCGAGCGGCGCGTGAAGAAGGGATCTGGCTCGGTGCCTCGAGCGGAGCCTCGCTGGCGGCCGTGGCGAAAACCTTGCCGAGTCTCGACGCGAACGCCCGAGTTCTTACCTGGAATTACGACACCGGCGAGCGCTACCTGAGCGTCGATGGTCTCTTCCCGGCTGAAGATGAATAATTCATAAGAACTCTGGTCGCCAGGCAAATCTACGTGTAGACTTGTCTTGATGGTGAGCCATTGCTTACGCTCCCATCGCGCGATCCGCGCGGTGGGAGTTTTCGTTCTATGCTGCGTCGTTTCGGGAGCCTCGGCTCAGATCAATCTGCCTGGAGGAGGAGGGATCAAGCCCCCGTCCATCCCCGGGCTGGATTCCTTGTTCAAGAAGGGCCTCCCGCTCAAATACACCCTGAATCTGGCCGATCCGCCCACTTTGCGACTCGTGGGCTTTGAGCCGGAAGCCTTTGCCCCGCTCCCGATGATCCCCGGCGAGTTCGGCCCGGGAACGTACGAGGCCGAGTTCGCTACTTTTTGCTTGCGTGGCTACACTCCCGGTCCAAACCGAGGTTCGGCCCAACTCCCCGGACGCTTAGAAGGGCCACTCTCCGGCACGATCAACAAGTTGCTGGACGGATTCGGCAGGCACAGCGACATTCCCCAAGAGGAAATGCAGACGCTGATCTGGGCGCTGCTGGCAAATGCCAAACCGAGCAACCTCAACGGGACTCAGCAGGCGATTCTGGCTCGCTGTCTCTCGCCGCAGGATATTCTCCTGCTCGAGAAAGGCGGAGCTCAGTTCCTGGAGGAGAACGTCATCGGCCCGATGATGAATAAGGTCGACGAAGCTCTTCGGCCGATCTACGAGGCGGACAACAAGATGCGCCAGTTGGTCTCGAAGGCCGACGCTGCCTTTGGCGATCTCGAACGCCTCGCCGTACTGCCTCCTTCAGAAGAGGGGAACATCTCGTTCTACGAGCGCGGCATGTGGGCACCGTGGAGGAACGGGTTCATCCGCTACGACTCCAGCAGCTACAGTCGCACCCAAGCCCAAATTTGGATTCCGCGCGACATTGGCATCTGGCGCGACGAGTTCGGCCGGATCACCGCGATTCGCGATGGTGAAGAGTTCGCCGTGGTGACGGAGTACGACGACACCGTCGCTCCTGTGACCGGGGATGACCCTCAATTCGTCGCGTTCCGAGTGAAGCAGACGGTTGGCTGGGGCAAGAACGATTCCGGCGAATGGGAGCGGGTCGTGCTCGATGAAAACGGCGTGATGGCCCTCTTCGATCCCGAGGGGTTGACGAAGAAGCTCAAACCGCAGAAGATCGACACCGAGGCTCTGACAAATCCTTGGGCGAACCTCGTGTGCTCGCTCACGCCAGGACTCGTCAATCCGATCACGCCCAAGATGCTGCGAGAGCAATCTGCCGCGAAGGCCTTGATTGAAGCAGGCAACAAGCGTCGAGCCGCAGCTGCCCGAAAACAGCTCGCTCAAGAAGCTGCCGAGGGCCTCAAGGAGTTCCAAGACAAGGTCAAGCAGGATGAATCTACTGAACCCGACATCGTGAACTATGACCATTACAAAGAGGGTTTGGATGCGATTCGAGACGCTGACCCAAGTGCGCGCGGCAAGTTCCTCGGGAAGCATGGTCGTTCGATGGTGGAAGGTCTCGGCAATGCGATTCGCGACATCGACAGCCTGAGCCCCGATGACCAGAAAAAGCGCCGCCGCGACCCTGATGGGGGCAATCCTCCGGGAACACCGCCGGGTGCTGGCGGTCCGCCTTCCCCAGGAGGCGGACTCGGCGGAGGCAATGCTGGCGGAACCGGAGGAACCACCGGCGGAGGGACCCGACCAAGCGGCGGACGTTCCGGAGGCGGTCGATCCGGTGGATCGGGCTGGGGTTGGCCCTTTGGCGGCGGAGGTTCAAACGGCGGCTCGAACGGCGGAGGCATCAGCCCAACCAACCCGCGGAACCAAACCCTCGGGCTCTCGAATCGACGGTTCTAGGGGCGACAAAGAGAATCGGGGCGACTTCAGCAGAAGTCGCCCCGATTCGATGTTTGAAGAGGAGGCCTTAGCGAGCCAGGCCTTCGGGGAACCAAAGACCAATTTCTCGCGCAGCCGCTTCGACATCGCTGGAAGAGTGAACGAGGTTGTCCTCGATGCTCAGAGCCATGTCGCCTCGAACGGTGCCAGGAGTCGCTTCGATCGGGTTGGTCGCACCCATCATCGCGCGGATCGCCTTCACCGAGTTCTCACCCTTGACAACCAGGGCCACCACGGGGCCAGAAACCAGGTAATCGCACACGCTGCCAAAGAACGGTCGCTCCTTGTGCTCGGCATAGTGCTCTTCAACCACGGCGCGGTCAGCATTGATGAGCTTGAGGGCGGCGAGTTCGAGTCCGCGGAGCTCGATGCGTCGGCAGATTTCGCCGATGAGGTTGCGGCTCACTCCGCCGGGCTTGATCAGAACGAGAGTCGTTTCCATGTTGCCGCGAGGTTACCGAGTCTCGGGAAGCCGAGTCCGGGCCGCGCGTGTCCTTAGTCCGCCGAAAGACTGGGCCGTGAATCCGTGACAGGAGGCAACCGGTAAAGTTCCTACCACCGTGCCGATTGCGTCCATCCAAGGCTTGACTGTCCGCTACGGGAGCTTCACTGCTCTCTCGGACTTCTCCCTGGAACTTCCAGAGGGATGTGTTGGCCTGCTCGGCCCGAATGGCGCAGGGAAGACCACCTTCCTCAAGACGCTCCTGGGATTCATCAAACCAGCAAGCGGAGGCGGTCACGTGCTCGGGTTTGACATCGCCCGCCAGGGGCGTGAGATCCGTCAGGGGCTGGGATACATGCCGGAGCAGGACTGCCACATCCCTGGGATGAGCGCAGTTTCGTTTGTCGCCTACGCTGGTGAACTTGCCGGACTGCCCCGAAACCAGGCCCTGCGCCGAGCCCATGAGGTGTTGGAATACACCGGTCTCGGTGAGGCGCGGTACCGCAACGTGGACACCTACTCCACCGGGATGAGGCAGCGCATCAAGCTAGCCCAAGCCCTGGTTCACGGCCCGAAGCTCCTCCTTCTCGACGAACCGACGAACGGCCTCGACCCGAAAGGCCGCCAAGAAATGCTGACTCTCGTGCGTGATATCAGCCACGGAAAAGGTGTGAACGTGCTGGTCTGCAGCCACCTCTTGCCCGACATCGAGCGCACCTGCGACGAAGTCGTCGTTCTGCACCAAGGCCGGCTCCGGGCCCAGCAATCAGTGACCAATCTGAGGTTGCTGGATGGGGCTCCGATTGATGTCGAGCTCCGTGAGTTCTCCCCGGTGTTCATCCACGCCGCCGAGGCTCAAGGTCTCACCTACATCGAGGCGCGCGGACATGTCGTCCGGCTGCAGGGGCGGGGAACTCAAGAAGAAAGTGCCGCCCAGATCTATCAAGCCGCTCGATCCGCCGGCGTCCAAGTTCGAGGGCTCACCCTCGCCCAGCGGTCGCTGGAAGAAGCTTTCCTTGAGGTGATTCAATGAGCAGTCCGATTTCCGATCTTACATATCGAGGCTATCAGGGCGGGCTCGCTCCGGATAAATCGCGCTGGCAAGTGATCTTCCGCCAAGCGTTGCGGATGGCCCTCAAGAAGCGCGCCTACTGGATCCTCATGGTGCTCAGCGGAGCGCACTATCTGATTTTCATCGCTGTCAGTTACTTCATCGACAGCTTCGCCGGGAACATGGGTGGCGAGCAGCTGAAGGAGCAATTTTTCAATCGAATCATCTGGCGCGATCAGTTCCTGCAAGGCTTCCAACTCGGGCATTTCCTGCTGATGTCGATTGCTCTGCTGGTTGGCGCCGGGGCGATTGCAAACGACAATCGCTCGAAAGCACTCTTGGTTTATCTCAGCAAGCCCTGCAGCAAGCGCGACTATCTGATTGGAAAGTGGATGGGGATGTTCGTGCCGATCGCGATGGCCCTGGCGATCCCCGCGACGATTTTCTACTTCTACGGAGCGATGAACTACCGGGAATTCGGCTTCCTCACCGACGACCCGTGGCTCTATCCCAAGGTGATCGGCGCGATAGGGCTGGCGTCAGCCTTCCAAAGTTCGGTGATCCTTGGCATCAGCTCCCTGTTTGATCAAGGCCGACTTGCCGGTGCCGCCTACGCCGGAGCCTATGTGCTCACCGGAATCTTCGCCGGAATCGCCCAGACCATCGCGGCGAACCAGAAGCTCCCGGAATCGGTGATGCCCTGGGTGGATCGACTGCATTACCTCTCGCTGTACGGCGGCATCGAGGGCATCTACAAGACGGTCTTGCAGACCGACGGCAGTTTCTCATTTCGAGATAGAGGTGAGAGTTTCTTGGTTCCCCGACCGGAACTTTGGCTGCTTGCCGTCGTGGTGATTCTCCCCGTGACCGGTCTCCTGTGGGCGGCATGGCGAAAGGTTCGCGCCGTGGAGGTGGTCGGGTGATCGAACTCCGCAACGCATCACGCTGGTACGGCGAAGTGATCGGCTTGAACGATGTTTCCTGCGAAATCGGCCCCGGTGTCACCGCATTGCTCGGGCAAAACGGGGCGGGGAAGTCCACTCTCATGCGCCTGGTCACAGGTCAGATTCGCCCGACGACCGGCGATGTTCTCGTTTTTGGTGAAGATCCGTTTGCAAACCCGAATGTTTTCGCCAAGTTGGGGCTCTGTCCGGATATCGACTCTTTTCCTGAGCATCTGAGCGGGCGGGATTTCGTGATTCGCATGGCTCGGCTCATGGGATTGGGGGCGAGCGAGGCGAAACGCAAAGTCGAGGAGGCCCTGGTCACTGTCGGCATGGCGGAGCGCGCTGCGAAGCCGCTCAAGGGCTACAGCAAAGGGATGCGCCAGCGCATCAAGCTCGCCCAAGCGATGATCCATGACCCGGAGATTTTGCTCCTCGATGAACCGCTCAATGGCCTGGATCCCGTCGGTCGTCGGGAGTTCATGGATGTCCTCGCCGGACTCGCCAACCAGGGCAAGTCGATCATCGTCAGCAGCCATATCTTATTTGAGGTCGAGCAGATGACTCGCTCCATCCTGCTCCTCCACCGAGGCAGACTGCTGGCGGCGGGAGATGTCAGCTCGATTCGCGAACTCATCGACCGTCACCCCCACCGAATCCGGCTCCGATGCGAGCGCCTCCGCGAACTCGCAAGTGAGTGCGTGAAGTGGCCCTTTGTTGTCAGCGCGGAGATTGATCCTTTGGCCAATGAACTCGAAGTGAGAACGAAGCAGGCAGACCTCTTCTATGACGGGCTCGCCGAACTTGCTCAGCGAGGAATTGTCGTCACGATGATCCAAAGCCCCGACAACAACCTGGAATCGGTGTACGAGTATCTGGTGGAGGCCTAAGCGATGATCCAGTTTGCCTTCCAAAACACGCTGCAAGACTTCCTGCGCCTCGGACGCTTTCTCACCTGGGGGCTTGTGGCTCTTGGGGTTGGGATTGCCGCGTTTGTCTGGTCACGATTCCAGCCCGGTGCGGGGCCAGAGACGTATGGTCAGGTCTCTCAGGTCATCGTGTTGCGGGTTCTTGCCTTGAGCTCCGCCATCTTCACCGTACAGGTGATCAGCGCGGAAGTCGAGCAAAAAACCATCGTTTACTGGCTCACCCGTCGTCTCTCCCGGACGCAGGTTCTGGTGTCTCGGACTTTGGCGAGCATTGTTGCCGTCATCGTGACCACCAGCGCGGCCTGGCTCGTTTCCGGTCTTGCCGTGCTCGGGCCGAGGGCGTTTCAGACCGGAGCGTTTTGGTGGGATTTCGTGCTCATCGTGATCGGAGCCTTTGCGTACGGAGCATTTTTCGTCTTTCTAAGTCTGCTCCTCAACAAGGCGATGATCTACTGCTTGCTCTTCGCTTTCGGCTGGGAAACCTTCGTGCCGAATATGCCGGGCGACCTGACTTACATGTCGATTTACCCTTATTTGCGCGCCTTGGGCAAGCATCCGGCACCTCAGCAGCAGGGCGAAGCAGGGCTAACCGACGTCCTTTCCGGCGGCCTCTCGAGTATTGCCATTGCCCCACAGGCGGCATGGATCGTGCTCATCGGGATCACGGTCTTCTTTGCCGGACTCAGCATCTACTGGTTCAATCACTTCGAGTATTCGCCTCGCGAAGACTCAGAATGATCAGTCATCCGATTCGGGCTTTGGAAAGATATCGGCATTCCGAGTGTTCACCCACTCGTGATCGCCTTTCCCTTCGCTGAAGAGCCACGTTTTCTGGAACGCGATCTTCTCACTCGCGGCATCCTTGGCTTTGTGGAGCCCCGCAATGTAGACGGTGTTCTTGCCGAACTTCTGGTTCATGGCGTCCACCGCCGGCATGAGCTTGCTCCGATCTTGCTCGGGCTCCTCGAACAAAGAGGGGGTGATGGCCTCGACCTTCTGGAGCCCCGTGAAGGTGATGCCCACTTTGAGGGGCATACGAAAATCTCGTTTTTCCCAGACTTCCAAGACGCGATCCCAGATCGCAAGCGTATCTTGCGTCGCGGGGATGTGGAACTCCGCGTGCCAGCTCTTTTCTTTGCCAGAAACGGAGACGCTCACCCGCGTGGTCCAGAGGCCTTCAGCGCGGAGTCGCGCCGTGGCTTTGTGGGTGAGCCGTTGAAGGATATCTCGGCAGCCCCGGTCGGTGCGATGCTGCGGCGGCAAAACGTGAGAGTGCCCGAGACTCTTGCCGGTTTCATTTGTAAAGTCGAGATCGTATCCGCGCAGGAGGTACCACCATCTCTCGCCGATCACCGAGCCAAAGGCTCGTGCGAGTTCTTGCGGATTTCGGTCGATCAGATCATCGCTCCGAAAAACGCCACTGGCCATCAGTCGAGCTTCCATCTTCCGGTTGATCCCAGTGAATTCGGTCAGCCTCATCCCGCGAAGGCGATCGGGGAGTTCACTGGCTTCGAGCACGACAAGCCCGTTCGGTTTCTCAAACTCTGTTGCGAGTTTGGCGAGCCAGGCGTTCGGGGCGATCCCGACGCTGGAGGTCAGCACGGGAGAGACTTCATCGGCGATCGCCTCCTTGACCCTCCGCCCCAGATCGAGCGCGTGATCCCTTGCCATTTCTTCGCCGAGCAGCCGGAAGCGCATCTCGTCGATGCTGCAAACCTTGTCCACCGGCAGAACCTGATCCACCGCCTTGAGCACTTGTTGGTGAAGATGCACGTACAGCGAGGGGGTCGCCGGAACGATCTGGATATCGGGGCACATCCGCATCGCATCCCCGACCTTCGTGCCGGTACGAACCCCGAACGCTTTGGCGGGATAGCTTGCCGCGATGATCGTCGCGCTGGGGCCAGGTGTGGGAGCCACCGCGATGGGCTTGCCTCTGAGCTCGGGATGCTGCACCTGCTCCGCCGAAGCGAAGTAAGAGTTGAAATCAAGGAACAACCACCTCAGGGGTCGAGACTGATCCAAAGGCACCATGGCAGATAAGTAGTATTGTGTCTACTGAAAGGTATGATACAACCCATTCGACGCCGAAGCAAACGAAAGTAGGTCAAAGGAAGGCTTTCTTCGGCCCCGGACGATCCTTGGCCCGGAAATCGCCGTAGGTTTGGATTCAAGGTCATTCATGGAAGTCCCTCCCGTTGCCCCCCCACCGATTGCCGAGCCCGCTGGGATTCCCGAGCCTGTCCGGCGTCCTTTCGCCGGAGCCTGGGCGTTACTCGCGATTATTATCGTCGCCTTCACGGCCCTCCAGTTGACGGCCTACTTTGTACCGGGCTCCGACGAGTCAGCGGGTTCTGTCGAGATTTCGAGCTTTGAGCGTACGCTCAAGATCGAAGGCACGATGGCGCAATTGGCCGAGATGTCCCCTTCGGCGAGCAGCAGGGCCGGTAACCAAACCGCGAGTATCGAGAAGCTGATCGAGGATCTGAAGCCTTCGGCAACCAAGCGACCGCAAGCAGCCCGTGCTCTCGTGTTGATGCAGCACCATGTCGGTCAGGAGCCGTCCCAATCCGTGCTCCTTTACCTCGCCGATCAAGAGGCTGAGTTTTCGCAAGCCGGTCTTCTTGTCCAAGGGAGAGACCCCGGCGATTTGGTCACCAAGGGATCGACTCTGGATGCTTACGAAGAGCACCTGGTCAAAGAGATTCGGGGTGAGAAAACAAGCCTCGCTTCACTCAGCGATCCGGGAGCCCTGATCAACATGACCCTTGCGATCTTCGGAGGAGTGACCGTGCTCATTGGAGGTTGCGCGGTTCTGTTCTGGTACTGGACTGCGAGGAGGCAGTTCTCTCCCGTTGGGTATGCGAGCCATGAGACGATCCAGGGAGCCGATGTCCGTGGTGTCAGGATGTGCCTCTATTTCGCCTCATTCTTTGCCGCCCAGATTGTCGCGGGAATCGCGGTTGCCGCCCTGGGGTGGGGAGTTGTTGAGGCAGGCATGCTCACGATGTCCCTCGGATTACTCGGCGTCGCCCTGGCGGTATTCACCCCCATTGCCGGATTCAAAGAGTCGTTCGCATCGATTCTCGGGGACCGCACCAAGGTGGGACAGAAGATCGGCATCGGGTTCCTGGCGTACATGGCGAACCTTCCGCTTGTCCTCGTGATTACCTTGATTTCGTTCCAACTTCTGCAGAATCTGCCCACACCGAGCCATGGCGCGATCGAGGACTTCACGCAGAATGCCACGCCGATGAAGTGGTTCACGCTCTTCCTGATGGCGGCGGTCTACGCCCCGATCACCGAGGAGATCATGTTCCGGGGCATGATGTTCCCTGGTCTCACGAAGGTACTGAAGAACCCCACGACAGCAATCGTTGGCACGAGTATCGGCTTCGCGGTCATTCACCCGCAAGGCCCGATTCTCTGGCCCGGTTTGGCGCTGATCGGCGCGACGGCGGCGGTCATCACTCGCCAAACGGGATCCTTGATCCCCGCGATTGCCATGCATGCGTTCCACAACGGAAGCCTGGTATTCCTGAACTACGCGATCAACGGATGAAGCGGATCTACCTCGACCACGCCGCAACCACGCCTCTGCTCCCGCAAGCAGCGGAGGCGATGGCCGCGTGGTCGGGGCACGAGTTCGGGAATCCGAGCAGTTTGCACGCCGAAGGACGGGCGGCCAAGCACGCGGTCGACGAAACCAGAGAGGCCTTCAGCGAGGCTCTTGGGTGTCTGTTCGGTGAGATTGTCTTCACAAGCAGCGGTACCGAGGCGGCGAATCTCGCCCTCATCGGGGCGGCTTTGGGGAACGAAAATCCTGCCCGGAATCGCATCTTGCTCGGGGCATCAGAGCACCACTGCGTGCTCCACACGAAGCCCCTTCTGGAGCGACTGGGCTACCGGGTTGACCTGATACCCGTGAATCATGAAGCGTTGATCGACCTCAACTGGCTGCAAGACCAAGCGCACGATGATCTGCTCATGGTGAGCGTGATGCAGGCGAACAACGAATTCGGAACGGTCCAGCCAGTTGCGGAAGTGAGCGCATGGGCCCGAGACCGAGGCGTTTTGATTCATCGGGATTCCGTGCAGACCTTTCCTGGGGCATGGACGGTCGATGAACCGTACGCTGACCTGGTGACAGTGAGCGCCCACAAGTTCAACGGCCCCAAAGGAGTTGGAGCGGCCTACGTTCGGGCTGGCACGAAGGTCGCCCCCATCGCCCTCGGAGGCGGACAAGAGCGCGAGATGCGGGCGGGGACAGAAAACGTCGCTGGGCTCGTTGGCGCAGCAGCCGCGTTGAGATGCCACCGAGAAAACGGGTCAACGACCGAACAGAAGAGGATTGCCCGCGATGCCTTCGCTTCAACCCTGAGTGCAGCTTTCCAACCCACGGTGCGTTCGGCACCTCGATTGAGCGGACACCATCATGTTCGTCTGCCGGGCGTGGATGCGGAGATCTTTCTCATCCGGCTCGACAAGGCCGGGGTCAGCGCGAGCAGCGGAGCCGCGTGCAGCAGCGGAAGCCTGGAGCCGAGCCATGTGATGATGGCGGCGGGATTCTCCGAGACCGAAGCGCGCGAGGGGCTCCGGTTCACATTTGGGTTCGGCGTGAGCGAATCTGATGCCTTCCGGGCGGCAAAGATCGTGAATGAAACCGCTGAAGCGATCCTCTTGCACCGCCGATAGGGCGAGGACACCAATATCGGTGCCCCCAATTGGCAAGGGAGAACCCCTAGACGGTCAGCACTTCGATGAGGTTGGTGTTTCCAGGTTTGCCGACGGGAACGCCGGCTGTGACAACCACCTTGTCCCCCACCTTGTAGCACTTCCGGCGAAGAAACGCATTGATCGTTGCCCGGATCGCATCGTCCGTGTTCAGCGGCGTGTCGATCACGACGGCTTGAACCCCCCACACCACGCTCAACTGACGCTGGACCTTATCGCTCCAGCATGTGCAAAGGATCGGGGTGCCTGGTCGATACTTGCTCACCATACGCGGAGTCATGCCGCTGGTGCTCGTGGTGAGAATAGCCTTCGCTTTGACCCCTTCTGCAATCTTCACGGCGGCATGGGCGACAACATCGGTGGTGCTGTCCCGACGGAATTCGTCGTATTCGTCGCGGATCAGCATCTCCTCGGTTCGCTCGGCAATCTTCGCCATGATTCGTACCGATTCCAGCGGATACTGGCCCGCCGCCGTTTCGCCACTGAGCATGACCGCGTCGGTTCCGTCGAGGATCGCGTTGGCGACGTCGCTCGCCTCTGCCCGGGTGGGCCGAGAAGTGGTGATCATGCTCTCCAGCATTTGGGTTGCGGTGATAACCGGTTTGCCTGCGGCCTGGCACTTCCGGATAATCTTCTTTTGCGCGGCCGGGACGTCTTCGATCTCCATCTGGAGACCCAAGTCGCCACGGGCAACCATTAAAACGTCGCTCAGTTTGATGATGTCATCCAGATCCTTGAGCGCTTCTTTGGTTTCAATTTTGGCGACAAGCTTCACAGAAGGATCGATTTTGTCGACAATCTGTCGGAGGTCGCGCATGTCGGCGCCACTCCTCACGTAGCTCAGGGCGATGTAGTCGCACCCGGCCATGACTGCTTGGTGGATGTCGCCGAGGTCCTTGGTTGTGAGCGCCGGGATATCAAACGACCGCCCGACGATGGTCACCCCTTGACGCGACTTCACAGTTCCTCCGGCGATGCACTTCGCCTCGTACATCGAGCCTTCGCCCGCCACAAGTTTGAGCTCAACTTGCCCATCACCCAGGAGAATCCGGTCGCCTTTGCGCATCGATTCCACGAGCGCGGGAGTATCGACCGGCAAGGTGACATCGCCCAGACCAATCGTGAGAGTCGATCCCGTGGGAATCACGAGTGGTGACTCCTTCAGGATCCCCATGCGTGTCTTCGGGCCTTGAAGATCCGCCATGATGCCGACCGGCCCCATTTCCGGGCTGGCGGCGCGGATCCACTCCATCTGCTGCTTTTTGCTCTCCCAGTCGCCGTGGCTACAGTTCAGGCGGGCAAGATTCATCCCCTCTTTGATCAAAGATTGGATCATGGCGGCGGAATCCACCGCCGGGCCTAGGGTGCATACGATCTTGGTTCGCCGCTTCATGGTGCCTCGTCTAGTCTCCAGACGAAGCAGAGGCCCGTGGAGAAGGGGATTATCCTGTTTTTAGGATCTTGCCCCAGTAAATACTCGGTAGCCGTTCGAGTTCTCCGAACTTAAACGTGCCGAAAATGTGCTTTCCTCGCTCTTTCTGCGAGATCACGCTGCCGCCGAGCTTGATTTCTCGCCCTTCTTCGAGGAGAAAGAGCTCCAAAGGTTGCGATGCCGGGATCGGCTCCGACGTTTCGTAGGCAAGTCCGTTGGAGCCTGCCGCAGAGATGGAGATCACGGATGGAGCCCGTTGCGCGAGCCGAATTTCCCCTTTGATGCGTGTCTTGAGAACAGTGAGCCTGAGTGGCGCGGGGCTGATCGCGAGCGGATTCCCGAGCTTGAGAGCCCACAGATCGTGGCTGATCGGGCTGACTTCGCCGCTTCCGAGGATGTGGCTCTCCACTGTATAGGCTTCCGCCACCACGCGACCACTCGGCGCATACTGGTCGATGGTTTCCGATTCGAGTAAGAAGAAGCCGTTGTCGAATCGTCTCGCCACACCTGTGATCTGGGTGCCTTGCTCAATGACGGTCAGCCGGACCCTCTTTCCTAGCAGAGTGTCAACTAATTGATCCAGCATTTCCTCATCCGTCGGCGCAGTCATTGCGAAGTGTCCGGTCTCTCCTACAGAACAGTTTCGGGTGTGATTGTTGTGATCCTGAGCGCAAGAATGAGCGTCTAGTACATATACTAGGACACTTCGTCCTGATTGTCCGATTTTGAATCGTCTGAGGTCAACTCGGCGTCTCAGAGTCGAAAGAGAGCCCTATGAAAGTCCTTCAAGTTTCGCTCGCCTGCCTTCTCCTGGCCCCTCTCGCCTTTGTACAAGTTCCTGCGGTGCAAGATGCTCCGCCGACGGCATCGGTGCCCGCCGTCACGGCTCTCTCTGATGCGGACCTGCGGGATATCTTGGCGGGCGTGAAGTTTGGCGAGAAGAATGTGACGATCCAAGAGGAAAAGGACTCCGAGGGCCTGACCGCGTTCTTTGTGTTCGAGGAGAAATCGGTGGTGTTGGCTCTCTATCAATACCGTGATGGCGCCGATGGTCCGGCGACGAGCCTCGGACTGAGTGTGGGAACACGGCTCCCGCGCGGTGCTGATGTCCGGAAGGTCAACGACTGGAACGCCACGAAGCGATTTGTGAAAGCCTACGTGGATGAGGAAGGCGACGCCATGCTCTCAAGCGATCTGCTTGTGAAGCCTGGGACAACCCGTCAGGCGGTTGCTGAGTGGGTGCGGGTTTTCGCGCAGTTCTCCAAGGAATTCGACACCTTCATTCGCTCTTGATCGGTGGAGAGAATAGGACAACGGCAGGACGTCCGTCCGATTAGCTACACTCAGACCGTGCTTCGCCTTACCGGAACATTTCTCGACGAAATCACCCACGACATCCCTTCTCAGAACTGGGGAGAGGCGGAGTGGCGCCGAGAGTTTGAACTCTACAAGGCGATCGGCATGGACACCGTCGTCATCATCCGGGCGGGTTACCAGGACAAGTGCATTTTCCCCGCGAAGTCGGTTCCCGGGCTTCTCCCCGTGAAACACGATCTCGGTCGGATGTTCCTCGATCTTGCCGAAGAAAACGGGCTGGATCTCTACTGGGGAACCTTTGATTCCGGGTCACACTGGTACCGGCGCACCTGGTGGAAGGAGGTGGATCTCAACAAGGCCTTCATTGATGAAGTGGTGGAGCGGTACGGGGATTCACCTGCATTCAAAGGCTGGTATCTCTGCCATGAGACGAGCAAGAACGATTCCCATATCATCGAATTGTTTCGTCACATCGGAGGGCACTGCAAGCAGGCCAAGGATCTCCCGGTTCTCATTTCGCCTTTCCCTCAAGGGAGCAAGCAGTTTGCGGGGGGCGATGTCTTTACGCTGGAAGAATCGCTGGATCACTGGGATCGGATTTTCGATGAGACGAGCGACGTCGTGGACATCTGCGCGTTTCAAGACGGACAGATTCAGTATCGCGAGCTTCCGGCGTTTTTGGATGGTGTCAAGGCACTTGGGGAGAAGCACGACATCACGATTTGGTCGAACGTGGAGACGTTTGATCGGGACATGCCGATCAAGTTCCCACCAGCCGATTGGCGCTATCTCGAGTTGAAGATGGATGCGGCCACCCGGACGGCCGAGAAGATCATCACGTTTGAATTCGCGCACTTCATGTCGCCCTACTCGTGCTATCCCGCCGCGCGGAATCTGTTCCGTCGGTACTGTGAGGCCCATGGAATTTCCTTCCAAGAGGTCGTAAACGACCGTCCCCTGTAGGTCAAACCCCTGATTTCCAGGAGTGTTGGGACCCCGGTTTTTCGGGGAA
Source organism: Armatimonadota bacterium (assembly GCA_020161505.1). Lineage (GTDB taxonomy): Bacteria > Armatimonadota > Fimbriimonadia > Fimbriimonadales > Fimbriimonadaceae > UphvI-Ar2. The sequence continues at coordinate 90,861 of JAIUNY010000001.1, forward strand.
CTCAGAATCATGGCACCCTCCCGGAAGGGGTCTCCGTAACCCTGTCTATCGCCGCTTCATGCCCCCGGCGAATTGCACTCGCACAAAGCGAGAAGACAGGACCGAGATGGAAAAGAATCGCAAAATCGCATCGGCTTTGGCCCTTTTGGTGGCTGGATTGGGAGGGATCATCGTTGTTCGGCTGGCACTGGATGACCCGAAGGATCTCTCGGGCGAGAAGCTGGTCGCCGAAGCCGGCATTCCTCAGCGAGGACGCCAGTTGTCACCCGTGCGCGCTCCGCTAGATGGAAAGATGACGGGCCGCCCTTCGATGGAGGGGACATCTATGACGATGGACGAGCGTCACATCGTGGTTTTCCAAAATGGGCAGGTTTATGTTTTGGATCGACAAACGTTGATGCCGATTTCGCATCGAGACCTCTCCGTGCCATCGGCACCAGCGCCGCCTGAAGCAAACGCCGATACTGAACTCAGCCTGGCTCCGGAGGCTGTGGCCCTGGAGCAGCCTTACACCGAATAGACCCCTCACCAGGAGCACCGGTGGGTAGCATCGTCGTCATCATGCGACGTGTGATCCTTCTGGTGCTCGATGGGTGTGGAGCCGGGGCCGCCCCCGATGTGGCTCTGTTTGGCGATGGCCCAGAGGTCTCGACCCTGAAAAACGTTTGGGATCATGTGGGCGGCTTCGTTGCTCCCAACTTGGCACGAACTGGCTTTTTGCAAGCCGCCGGGATCCCAATGGACGCCTCGGACGGCCGGTTTGGGAGGCTGCAAGAAGTCAGCATGGGCAAGGATTCGGTGACGGGTCACTGGGAGATGATGGGGATTCGGAGCTTGCAGCCCTTTCCAACCTATCCAGATGGATTTCCGGAGGACTTGCTGACTCCGTTCCGCGAGAAGATTGGACGCGAGGTGATCGGCAATAAGCCAGCGAGCGGAACCGCGATTATTTCGGAGTTGGGAGAGGAGCACATGGCGACGGGCAAGCCGATCGTCTACACCAGCGCGGACAGTGTCTTCCAGATCGCGGCCCACGAGGAAGTCATTCCGATCTCCGAGCTCTACCGAATGTGTGAAGTGGCGCGCGAGCTCTGCGTGGCCCCTCACAACGTCCAGCGCGTGATCGCTCGCCCCTTTGTCGGCCAGCCCGGCGCGTTTTCTCGAACCGAGCGCCGCAAGGACTACCCGCTCGTGGCCGCAGAGAATCTGGTGGATCAGCTCGGGGACGTTTTCGGTATTGGGGTGGTTCCGGAGCTCTTCGGTGGACGTGGCTTCCGCCCGGTTCGTCGCACGCAGAACAACGCCGAGCATGCCTTGATGCTGCAGGAGGCCTTGGCAAGCGATGCCAAGTTCATCTTTGCGAATTTCGAGGACTTCGACATGCTGTATGGTCACCGCAGTGACCCGGTCGGTTTTGCGAAGTGCCTCGAAGGTTTCGATGCCGTTCTCGCCGGGTTACTCCGCGATCTGAGGGAAGAAGATTTGCTGATTCTCACCGCAGACCATGGAAACGATCCGACCGATGCCAGCACCGACCACACACGCGAGTATGTCCCGGTGGCTCTCGTGGGCAAAGGTGTGCAGGCTGGTTCGTTCGGAGATGTGGTCGGCATGGATCACATCGGCGCGACGGTCGCCGCATGGTTGGGTGAGGACGCAGGCTTCGCGAAATCGTTGCTCTAAGCCTCCTTTGGCTTACGATGACTGCCGATGTATAATAAAGACGGGTGAGGCCTCAAGCTGACCCCATCTTCCGCGTCGCCGTCCCCATTCTTGGGTTGCGGGCAGGTTGAATGCGAAAGCACGTGTAGTGGGAGTTGGCGTCCCGCAGCGATCTGTGACGGAACGAGTTCCCGGGTGGGAGGTAACGCCGCCCACCCAGTGGACTCAATCTCATTTTTCTCGAAGCGCTTTTTATAGGTGAGCAGCTTCTTTCGCCAGTCCTTCTGCGCTCCAGGGTCGCCCGCCTTGATTGGAAAGAATGTCTTCAGGCTCGCTGAGCCACGCCTTGGCATGGAGATCACAACGATGAGGCGATCTCCCTGTGGAGAGGCAATCGAGTAAAGCAGAGACTGCGGATCGCTCGGACGCTCCAAGATCAGCTCAGGTGAGAGGAGGCAAGATGCCACAAGATCAATCATCTCGGCCCTGTCCGGCAAGAAGTCTGCGGGGACAAAATTCTTCCCGTGCCGTGAACGCGAACGAGATGCTGGCTTGAACAGACAATGCTCCAAACGGGATCCATCAACTGTCACCCGGAGCAAACCGCGATGAAGGGCAGGATTCTGTGCCTCAAGCTCCCCGGCCTTGAAGAGTGCGGCGAGTTTTTCGCGGGCCTCTTCGGGTGTGAGATCGGGAGAGAGCCTGGAATTCCAAAACTCAGCTTCCATTGCTACCCCTTCCTGGATTTCGATATGGTCGGAGCGGCGAGATTCGAACTCGCGACCTCTTCCCCCCCAGAGAAGCGCTCTACCAAGCTGAGCCACGCCCCGACTTTCGACATGATACCCCCGCCCGTGAAATCAGGTCCCGGGGGCACAAAAAAGCCCTCGCCTTGAGCGTTCTTGGCGAGGGCTAGATGGCGCGGGATTACCCGCGTGGCGGAAGAGGCAGGGCCGGAATTCGACCGGCTCGGTAGAAGAAGCTCCAAGCAACTTCCGGCGATGGCGGAGCCACGCCTCGGAGTCGACGATCCGATTTCTCGGCACCGGCGAGGATTTCTTGCACCTTGGTGCGCAGAGTGGCATCACCAGGAGTCTTGAACTGGCGGAGTCGCATGGCACTTGCGTACGCGTAGTACGCCGCACCGTATTCCTGCGATGCTGCGACCGCGGCGGCTCCGTAGCTCGTCGCCTCTTCGGTCTTTTCCATCATCGTAAAGATGATCGTCATGCCTGTGAGAGCCTCGAACGACTCAGGGCGGGCTCCGAGGGCAGCCTCGAAGTAGGCTTGGGCCAGGCCCAGACGCTCGTTGCGGGGCTCACCTTGGAGCCGCTGCGAGAGCGCCCCTTCGATGATTTGATTCCCACGCTCGATGAGCATGTCGTAGTTGGCGGGGTCGGCGAGCAGACTCGTTTGATACCGATTCAAGGCAGAGTCGAAGTCGCGATTGATAAAGGCTTCGACGGCACCATAGTAGTTGCTCAACGATCCTGCGGGATCTTGTCGGAGAAGGTCTGCCGAGTAGCCTCCCAGGTTGCTGAAGTTGCCGCGAGCGAGAGCCAGATACATCTGCATCGACTTCGTCACGGATCCGGTGGGGGCCTCAAGCAAGGTGTCTTTTTCGGACTGAACAGAGTTCTGCTGGTCTCCCAGCATTTGCAGGATAACGCTCTTGAGGGCGAAGGTGTAGCCATCCGGTGCACCGTATCGGTCAAGGGTCTGGATAAGCTTGCCCGCTTCGGCGAATCGCCCGGAGCGGACGAGGGCATAGAGGAAGCGATTCATGATCGCCGTGTCTTTCAGCTTCGACTCTTGGATCGGTCGGATGAGGCTGGTAACCCGGCTGTACCGGTGCGCCCGCAGGCTGGCATCCAAGAAGTTGAGCATGTTGGCGTCAGTGGGTTCACCGATCGCATCCGCTCGCTTCTCCATCACCTCTTGCTGAGTCTTGGCGGCCAGGCTGAGCGCGCCCTTGATCACCGAGATCGAGTCGGCTCCGCCCGAAATGAAGGCTCGTCGGAGGTTCACGGCACCAAACAGAGCCTTGGCTTCGAGGTTATTCGGATCGGCAGCGAGGACGTCCTCCACAAACTTCTGGGCAATATCGAAGTTGCCCGCCGCGTAGTTCGCGCGAGCCATCGCCATGCGAGCCTTGTTGTTGGCCTTGTCGATTTTCAGGGCGATTCGGCAGGCTTGGATGGCTTCGCGGAACTTGCCCTCCGCGAGCAGCGTGTCGGCTCGTTCGACGTGAAAGTCGATGCCTTTGCCCAGGCCGTTGTCAACTCTGAGATTGAAGGATTCCCTGACTGATTCACCCTCTGAGTTGTAGGCGGCGAAGGTGACCTTGATCGCGCCTTCGGTTTCCTCCAGCGTGTCGATCTTAAACTGGTAGGGGGTGGACTCGTCTGTGTTCCGGAGGTCGTCCCCCATGTAGAACTCAACCGAACTGACCAACGCCTCGGATTGCACCCGAACTTCAAAAACAAAGTCGCCGGAGAGAACCTGTCCCTCCTTGACGTTTGTCGTCATTTTCATAGCCGGGAAGGCTGCACTGCTCAGGGCAAGTACGGCCACCGCGGACATCCATCGCTTCATCATAGGTCTCTGCTTGTGCCTCTGCTTGGCATTATGACGCCTGAATGGGGTTCAGGCTTCTTTAGATTGCGTCTTCGCCGCGCTCTTCTGTGCGAATTCTTACGGCTTCGATCACTTTCTCGACAAAAATCTTGCCGTCGCCCGGTTGCCCCGTGCGCGCGACCCTCTCGATGGTGTCGACAATCTCGTCCGACAAGTCATCGTGAACGACCACATCAATCCTCGTGCGGACGGGAAGGCTGATGAGCACTTCTTGTCCGAGGAAGGACGTGGCTTGCTCCGGATGACTGCCGCAACCCCGCGCATCGTTCACCGACATGCCACTGATGGGCAACATGGCGAGAGCCGATTTCACCTCTTCGGCTTTGTGGGGGCGGATGTAGGCAGTGATTCGAACCATGAGAAAGGGTTAGGGGAAACGGTACCGCCTCCAGTGCAGGATCACCTTGATGGGGTAGGTCACAAAGTTGGTGAGATCGCGCCAGAAATCGGTCACGGATCTCAGGAGCTCATCGCTCCGACGCCGCTTCATGATCATGGAGAGGTCGTAGCTGACATAAGCCCAATAGGCGGCGAGAATCATCCAAGCCGACACCGCTTCATTGCGGGACAGTGTTCCGGAGACAACCCCGGCTATCCCGAGGGCGCCGCTGCCAAGGATTCCGATGGTGGGCATGCCAACGAAGCTGAAATCCTTGCCGCACAGCACGAGATAGGCGAGAATCCATGCCGGTCCAGCGAGGAAGAGGCCGAGGTGATTCTCCGGAACCAACGTGAGGATCGAGCCAGACAGCAGGGCCATCACGAGGAGCAAAAAAGCATCCACTGCCTGCGAGAGCTTGTCGCGAAGGTACTTCCGCGTGAGAGTCGCAACGATGACCAGCAGGGCAAGTAAGCCCAAGCTCAGTTCGGGATACGGCGGAATGAGCCCCGCTCTTTGCGCGAACTTCGCACCCGCCAGGACCGCGAACACAGAGAAGGAGTGCAAGAGGAGAACCCTCCTCACGAACTCCAGCCTCTGGCGGTAAGGCTGATCCGCCACGCAGTCCGGCACGGTCACCGGTTCGGGGAAGTAAGAAACAAGCGGCATCTCGATGCGCGACCCCTTTATTGTAACCGGCGACGGACTTGAGCGGGACTACCCGCGCTGGCGGAGGAGTTTTCCTGGTGTCGTGCCACATTGGCGTCGAAATGCCTGGACAAAGCCACTGGTCGTCTCGAATCCAGCGACATGAGCAGCCTCTGCCACCGAGCACCCGCTGGAGAGAGCCTGCAGTCCGATGAGGGCGCGAGCTTGCTGCATCCACCGACCGAGGCTCAATCCTGTCTCTGCGAGAATCTTTCGCTCCAGCGTTCGACGGGAAAATCCGGGATCCGGCGTAGCAAGAGGATCGTTCAGAAATCCCTGAGCCCATTGATGTAACCACGGGGATCGGGGCATTGAAATACTCGTTGGCACGGAGTGCGCCGACTCAACTTCGGCTTGCAGCATGGTTGCGAGCGCGTGATGATGCGGCGAGTTTGCCTCTAGTGGTCCAATACGACAAGCCTCTGCGATGAGCTCCCGGAAGAGGGGACGAACTTCGAAGACGCCGGACGTCCTGCGGACGCTGATCTGCGGTGCAAAGAAAATTGTTCGTACGCAAGCTTTGCCCAGTGTTCGGGCGGGGTGGCAGACGTGGGCCGGCACGAAAAGCGCGCGATTCGAGGGCAGGACGTGGAGCTCGTTTTCCGTTTCCACGTGAAGGGTTCCCTCAAGCGAATAAACGACCTTGTCCCAGGGGCTTGTCGTCCAGAGGACGGCTTCGGCTCGATGATGATCGAGCGACCAGAACCGCACGAGGACTGTGGGACGAGCCTCTTGTCGTGATTGCGACATTTATTGCCCAGTTTAGTCAATCATGTCAGGCAGGGTCAAGCTTATAATCCTCCCATGAGTGAGCCCGCGACCCACAACCGACTCTCCCACTTCGCCATCAATGCGGATGATCCTGACCGCGCTCTGGCCTTTTATCGAAACGTATTCGGATGGGATTTCCAGGCATGGGGCCCTCCAGGATTCTTCATGGGCCAGGTCGGGAACCTGCATGCTGCCATCCAGCAGCGGCAGGAGGAGCCGTTCCCTACCCTCATCGGTAACTTCGAATGTTCGATCTCGGTGGATGATGTTGAGCGGGTTTGCGACCTGATCGTGGAAAATGGAGGCGTGGTCCCGCTGCCCAAGGTCACCATCCCCAACGTCTGCGACATTGCCCGTGTGAAGGATTGCGAAGGGAATACGTTCAGCGTGTGCAAGTACTTCCGATCATGAATCTGCCCGAACCGCCAGAATACGTCGAGTTTTTGCAGCCCTATCCGGCGAGCACTCAAGTGCTTGCCCGGGCTCTTCGGGAAAAGCTGATTGCGCTGCTGCCGGATTGCATCGAAACCGTGTGGGATGCCACCAATGCGGTTGGGGTGGCTTACGGCTTCACCGAGAAGAATGCTGACCACTTTCTTCATCTTCCCGTCTACACGAAGTACGTGAACATCGGGTTCTCGTTCGGGGCATCGCTGGAGGATCCGGAAGGGCGCCTGATCGGAAAAGGTGCCAGAGTGCGGCACGTCAAACTCACAAAACCGGAGGAGTTGGATGACCCGTATCTTCAGGGTTTGATCCAGCAGTCCATCGCGCAAGCGCCCCACTCTGGCCTGCCCGTGGAACCTCGCACGTGCATTCGGGTCATGGACGGGCCGAAGCGTCGACCGAAGAAGGAAAGTTGAAGATTGGTCGGGATGACAGGATTCGAACCTGCGACCTCGTCGTCCCGAACGACGCGCTCTACCAAGCTGAGCCACATCCCGACTTTGATTTGTTGAACCTCAAGAGCTAGTGGCGTAAGCCTGGGACATCCTAGCGAGCGAGGGAAAAGAAGAATACCCGAGCCGGGCCGGGATCGCGCCTGGTTGGGTTAGGACCGGGGGGATTCCGAGGAATCAGCGGATTTGGGTTCGGACTCCGAGGCGGCAGCGGGCGCGGCTTTCTGACCAGCATTTTTGGAGGCATAGAGTTTGACGCCGCGATTCGCAACCATCGATCCGAACCCCGCCATCACGACCAGCATCAGGATACGCACGAGCACTTCCATGAATGTGCTGGCGGCTTGAGAAAGCTGAATCGGCTCGTCGGGTTCGATTTTCAGGCGAACCTCGGGCGGAACCTGGAAGAGATCGTAGGCCAGTTTGAAGGCGATCACGATCATCGCGACGCCGAAGATGAAAGTGAGGAGTCCCACCCAAGCAGAGCCCCCGCGTCGCCGGTGGGCTTGCGGAAACCTCCTTGTCTGGACTGGGGATGCCTCGTGCATGGGATGTGAGTATATCGCGACGCGCAGGCTTCGTTGACGAAAACCGGAGTTCAAAAAACGGTGTGGCGGCTCCGACGACATCGTCAGAACCGCCACGGGACACAATAGAGTTGCGTCGCGCAGGCGGAGGAAGACTAAAACCCCGCCTGTCGGGTTAGGTCGCTCCGGAGTCATGCGTCCCCGGAAGGATGACGAATCCTGGCTGCCGTGAGGACAACTTTGTCCCTTGGCGCCGCTGGGTTGAGTAAAGAATGCTGCGAGCAGATTCCCCATCTAGCCCTTTGGCCAGGTCATTGTTTTTTGGCCGACGAGGTTAGCTGACGGGTTAGGGACAATAACTACCCTTCGCTCATGTGAGCGATTCACCCCAGAACCGGGTCCCCCGTTGACACCGCTCGGCGAACCGCTCGGGGCCATTAGGCCAGGAATCGGTGGCAAGCCACCACTAGGCAATTTATCACATTGCCGGGCTCTCCAGTTCCCGTATTCCATGATTTCGCAAGAAAAAGAGTTTCGTAACTCTCTGAATACGTACTCATAACTCGGATGAAGTAACATGAGGGGTGCTGGCAACGGGGCCGGCGGTCTTTTGTGAGTTGTTCACCGATGTTGGTTCGACGTCTCGTCCTCGCCGTTATAACCCTCCTGCTCGCGTCGAGCGGTTTCGCAGAAAAAGTCACGACCCTCACCGTTTGGGGTATGGCGATTACTCCTGACGAAAAGGGCACCGATGTACTCGTGCGCCAGTTTGAGCGCGAAAACCCGGGTGTTCGTGTTCGCTTGATCGGCATGGGTGCCGGGGCCATGAACCCCCAAAAGCTGATGACGGCGATTGTGGGCGGAGCCCCTCCCGATCTCATCCGCCAAGACCGATTCACGATCTCCGACTGGGCGAGTCGAGGCGCTTTCGTGCCGATGAACCAGTTCATCGAGCGCGACAAAGCCGCCCGCGATCCGCGAACCCCGACCCGCGAGCAATACTATCCGGCCGCGTGGGACGAAACGGTTTACGATGGTGAGGTCTACGGCATCCCGATCGGTGCGGATAACCGGGTGCTGTACTACAACACCGACGTCTTCGCCAAGAACGCGGACAAGCTCCGAAAAGCTGGACTCGACCCGGCGAGGCCCCCGCGTACCTGGGAAGAGACACTGGCCTACAGCAAGGCTCTCACCGAATTCAACGCAGACGGCACGCTCAAGACCGCAGGGTTCATCCCGAACTATGGCAACAGCTGGCTCTACATGTTCGCGTTTCAGAACAATGCGAGCTTCATGAGCCCGGATGGCCGAACCTGCACGCTCTACAGCAAGGAATCTGAAGAAGCCCTCCAGTTCATGAAGGAAGGCTATGAGATTCTGGGCGGCTATGAAAACGCGCTCAAGTTCCAGAGCGGGTTCCGAGGCGGGGAAAACGACCCGTTTGCGATTGGCCAGGTCGCGATGGCGATCAACGGCGACTGGATGATCGCAAACTACTCTCGCTATTCTCCGAAAGCGAAGTTTCTCACGGCTCCAGCTCCGGTGCCGGCGGCCCGTCTCGCCAGAACCGGGCGATTCCAGAACGAGAAGGATCCCTACATCACCTGGTCGGGCGGATTCGCGTGGTCGATGCCGCGCGGGGCCCCGAACCAAGAACTCGCTTGGAAGTTCATCAAGTGGATCACGAGCCTTGAGGGCCGAAAGGTCAACGTTCAAGCGCAGGCCGAGCTCGATGTCTCTCGGGGCAGGCGCTACATCCCTCGCATCGAAGCGATGGTCGAGGCGAACGAGTGGCTGATCAAGGAGTACGCGAGCGGCGACAACGTCTACGACCAGGCCCTGCGTCAACACGTCGCGATGATGCCCTACGCCCGGCTTCGCCCCGCTACGTTTGTGGGTCAGAAACTCTGGGACGAACACGTCCGAGCGATTGAGCAAGCGTGCCGTGGTGCGCAAACCCCCGAGGAAGCACTTAAGTCGGGCCAAGAGAAAGTTCAGATCATCCTGGATGAGTTCAACAACAAGAAGAACTATCCCGAAATCGACATCCGGGTTCCGCTCGGAATCGCGTTCGTCACGGTGGTGCTTGGCCTGATCGGCTGGGTTGGCTGGATGATCAAAAAGGGCGACGGTCGAGTGAGCGTGACCGAAACCAAGGCGGGATACCTCTTCATCGCACCGTGGATCATCGGGTTCCTCGTCTTCACGCTCGGCCCCATGCTGGCGTCGCTGATCTTCTCGTTCATGCAGTACGACGTCTTGAATCCGGCCCACTTTGTTGGATTCAAGAACTTCACCGACGTCTATGTGAACGACCGTGAGATGGTTCTCAAGGCCTTCACCAACGTCGGTTACCTCGCGATTGTCGGCATCCCGCTCGGCCTGATGACCGGTCTGGCGATTGCCATGATGCTGAACACGGGGGTTAAAGGCATCCGGTTCTATCGTACGGCGTACTACCTGCCTTCGATTGCTCCAGCCGTGGCGGCGACGTTCCTGTGGGTTTGGATCTTGAACCCAGACAACGCCCGAGGCTTGCTCAACAACTTCTGGAACAACACGTTGTTCGAGTGGTTCGCGGTCGCTCCTCCGGGATGGCTGACCGTCGAGTCGTGGGCGAAACCGTCGCTGATCGTGATGGGCCTCTGGGGGGCGGGTGGCGGCATGATTCTGTGGCTGGCTGGTCTCAAGGGGGTTCCGAGAACTCTCTACGAAGCAGCCGAGATCGACGGTGCTTCGGGCTGGCGACAGTTCCTGAGCGTGACCCTGCCGCAGTTGAGTCCGCTGATTTTCTTCAACGCGATCATGGCGGTAATCGGGGTTTTGCAGACCTTTGACGGCATCTACATCATCACGCGGGGCGAGAACATGGGGCCAAACGACAGTCTGGCGACCCCGGTTTACATGCTCTTCAACAACGGATTCGCCTACTTCCGCATGGGATACGCCTCGGCTCTGGCATGGGTGATCTTCCTGATTGTGGTGCTGGTGACCTTCTTCCAATTTAAGATCGCCCCGCGCTGGGTGCACTACGAGGTGAACAAGTGATCGACGCTGGATTGGTCTATTTCATCCTAACCGCCTTTACGTGGGTGGGATGGATTTTCTTGATGCGAGCGGCTCTGTTCGGCTTCAAGCTCGCCTTTGACAACTACGGTTTCGACAAATCGAAAGCGATCAAAGCGATGACTCTCTCGGGCGGCGTTGGAGCGGTGCTCTTGCTTCTGGGAACCGTAATCAGGAAGGATCTCGGTCGCCCCGCGCCGGAAGGGCTGGCGATCCCGGTGGTGTGGCTGTACACCCCGCTCGCTGGTTGGATTCTCATCATCGGCGCGTTCATGGCGATCAGTCGCTTGATCCAGTGGCGCACGGCACTCACCCCAGAGGAAGGCCAGAACCGGTTCAAAGGGATGCTCGTCTTTGCCGTGATCTCCGGTCTCGGCTTCTGGTGGCTAAACACCATGCAGGGTCAGATCAGCGTGATCCGGGGCGCGGTTCCGGTTCCGTGGCAGGGCTTAGTCGCCTTCATGGTGCTGGCTTTGGTGGCTCTGGCCGTGATGGTTCGGGCCGAAAAAGCGACGCGATCTCGCGGCGTAGCGAAAACGGTGATCAACCAGCTCGTGTTGCTCGCGGGAGCCATCGTGTTTGGGATTCCATTCGCCTGGATGCTCATCACGAGCTTCAAAGAAGAGCGTGACCTGGCGAACACCGATGGAATCGTGTGGGTGCCGCAGGTTCAGCTGACCCATCCCTACAACGATCCCGAGCGGCTGCAATTCGATGCCACCTACAGTGGCCAACCCGTGAAAGCAATCATCGAAGAGAAGCTGGCGGGCGGCAAGGTTCTCATGGAGGTGGAGCGTCCCTACAATCTCCGGGGCCGGCGATTCGAGGCCAATGAGGGTGAACTCAAAGAGTCGCCTCGGATGCAGCAAGTCTGGAGCGGGAAGTATCAAACGCGAGACGTCACGGGCTTCACCGCGAAAGATCTTCCGGATGGCAGTCGCGAAATCGAAATCCTGACTCCGGCGGACATGAAAGGGCAGCGATTCACGGAGTCTCCCGAGAATCTGGAGCCGGTGCGCGAGCCTGGTCTGAGGTGGGAAAACTACACGGATGCCATCGAATGGATGCCTGCCGAAACCAACAACGGCCTGCGGTATCTCATCAACACCCTGTGGCTCGTTGTCACCTCGGTGGTTGGCACGGTGCTTTCCTGTAGCTTGGTCGCGTATGGATTCTCACGCCTCCGGTTCCCGGGGCGGGATGCTCTGTTCAGCGTGATGCTGGCCACGATGATGCTTCCGGGTGCGGTGACGATGATGCCCCAGTTCCTCATCTTCCGAGGCCTCGGCTGGATCGACACATTGCTTCCGCTGTGGGTGCCAACGTTCTTTGGCGGGGCTTTCAATGTATTCCTGCTCAAGCAGTTCTTCAGCACCGTTCCGATGGAGCTCGAAGAGGCGGCGCGGATCGACGGATGCGGTTACTTCCGCACGTTCTGGCAGGTGATGCTTCCGATGGTCAAGCCCGCGCTCGCGGTGATTTCCATCTGGACGTTCATGGGTGCCTGGAACAACTTCATGGGTCCGCTGATCTACGTCAGCACGCCAAGCAAGATGCCGCTCGCCTATGCGTTGAACCTGTTTGCGAGTGACCGTGGCGGAGATCAGGCCCTGATGATGGCCTTTGCGACGATGACGACCATTCCGGTTCTGCTTCTGTTCTTCTTTGCGCAGAAGTACTTCATCGAGGGTGTCCAACTCAGCGGTCTCGGCGGCCGGTAAGCGGGATTGCATCGTTCGGGGCCTCTCTTGGGGCCCCGAACTTGTTTTTGCCCTCGTTGAATTGCCGGGGCGAATCGTGTAGAATAAAGCGGTTCCTCAAGGATAGAGGATCAGGACTCGAACAGATGAGTAAGCAAGGATGGACGCTCGTGGTGATTCTCGCCGGTTTCGCGGTGGGGATTTCGCTATCTCGCCAGCCGTGGCAAGAGCTCTCCGAGCAAAAGCGTTTGCGCAACACCACGCTCGCGGAGACCAAGCAAGTCGAGCAACAACGCTCTGATTTGCTCCGTCGCAACGCCGAACTCGATTCTCCTTACGGCATGGAAGAACAAGCTCGAAAAGCGGGCTACCGCAAACCCTACGAGCAGCCTCTGACGCTGGACTAGCCCTTCGCCTGAGCGAAGCGCGGTATTCTCGGGGGAGAGAGATTTATGGTTGCCCAGGCTCACACTGCCACGCTCATGGGGATTGATGCCCTGCCGGTGGTGGCGGAGGTGGATCTTCGCGGAGGGATGGCGAAGTTCATCCTGGTGGGCCTGCCTGATAAGGCAGTTCAAGAGAGCCAAGAGCGGGTACGTACCGCGTTCAAAAACAGCGATCTCACCTTTCCCAACGGGCTGATTGTCTGCAATCTCGCCCCTGGCGATGTCCGCAAAGAAGGCCCCGCGCTCGATCTTCCGATCGCGATGGCGGTGCTCGCCTCGTCGGGCCAGGTGCCGCTTTCGAGCCTGGAACACACGCTTTTCATGGGAGAACTTGGCCTCGACGGCACCCTCCGCGCGATCGACGGCGCGGTGAATGTCGCCCTCATGGCCCGGAGTAAAGGAATCCGCCGCATGGTGGTGCCCAAAGCCAACGCCCAGGAAGCCGCCGTCACCCCCGATCTCGAGGTCTACGGGATGGACAATCTGATCCAGGTGGTCGAGCTCATGAATGGCTCGCTGTTCTATCAGCCCGAGAACCCTGCGATTGACCCCAAGCCAGATGATCTCGCGTTTGATATCGACTATGCGGATGTGAAGGGTCAAAGCCAAGCGATCCGCGCGCTCGAGATCGCGGCAGCTGGTGGACACAACGCGCTGATGACCGGCCCTCCGGGAAGCGGGAAAACAATGTTGGCGCGTCGCCTGCCGACGATTCTCCCTCCGTTGAGCCTCGAAGAGAGCATCGCCGTGACCCAGGTTTACAGTGCGGGGGGCGAAAAGGGAGGCAATTCTGGCCTGATCTGGCGGCGTCCGTTCCGATCGCCGCACCATGCAACGAGCTACGCCGCGATTGTCGGAGGCGGCAAATCGCCCAAGCCCGGGGAAGTGTCGTTGGCGCATCACGGGGTGCTGTTCCTCGATGAGATGCCAGAGTTCAATCGCGAGGTGCTGGAGGCTCTCCGGCAGCCGCTGGAGGATGGCGTCGTCACCGTGGCGCGGGTGCAAAACACGCTCACTTTCCCCGCAGACTGCATGCTGATCGGCGCGATGAACCCTTGTCCTTGCGGATACAAGGGGTACGACGAGGCGCAGTGCGTGGGCGCGGCGGTGTGCCTCAAGTACGGAAGCAAGATCAGCGGACCTCTGATGGATCGGATTGATCTGCACGTGCAGGTTCCCCGATTGAAGCCGGAGGAACTCACTTCGGCCCCCACGGGTGAGCCCAGCGAGAAGATTCGCGCAAGGGTTTTGAGTGCGCGGGAACGACAGGCGGCCCGGTTTGGCTCGGCGAAATCCAACGCAAAGATGTCGCCGCGCGAGGTCAAGGAACTCGTCGCGATGGACGAGGAGTGCCTGGCGTTCATGAAAACCGTGGCCTCCAGGCTCAATCTCTCGGCACGGGTGTTTGATCGCTTGCTGAAGGTGGCGCGTACAATCGCCGACCTGGCGGGCTCAGAGGGTGTGCAGAAGGCGCATCTTGCCGAAGCTGTTCAGTACCGGTCGACTTCTCAGTTTGATTGAACCGTGGCTTTGGTATTGCGTTCGTCAACGATTCTCGGGCAGACTACAGGCAAGGGTTGAGTTACACCCCGGGAGTCAAATGAAAAGCAATTACGTACTCGCAGCTTGCTCGGCTGTCCTGGTCGTAGGCCTCGCAATTTTCGCCACGGCGCCTGCCCGCGCTCAAGATGGAATCAAAATTGAACCGACTGAGCGCTCAAAATGGGATTACAAAGTCATTATTCCAAAGCAGGAAGGTCCAGACCTTCACGAAGGCCGTCGCGCGGAGTTAGAGCAGGAACTCCTCACACTGGGGGAAGAAGGCTGGGAACTGGTCGAGATGCCCTATCTCAAGGGGGTTCGCTACCAGGTCATGATTCTTAAGCGACCCAAACAACAATGATCGTTGCGACCCTTCTAACTGGGGCAATCATCTCGACAAGCCTTCAGAATCCAACCGACCTACCTAGATCCGCGATCTACTTGTTTGAACAAGCACCAACAGACGGGGCATCAGAGGCCGCTCATGAAGCGGCCACTAAACTGCTTGTGGCTGGGAAGCTCCAGGTCGTGAAGCTGGATTTTGAGAAAAGCTGGAGTAGCTTCTATCCCCACGATAAGTTTCCCAAGCTAAGATACAAAGCCGACGAAATCTTTCCGGAAATTCCGTCGGCCTTCAATCTTCTTCAAGTCGCCGCTGCCGAGAAACTGGAATACATGTGCATCATCCGGTGCCAGTACCATGCCGAATCAAAGTGGGTTGCTCTCGGTCCAAAAACCAAGGGCTATGCCTCGGTGGATGTTATGCTCATCGATGTGGCCAATGGAGAACTCGATATCTCAGTAAAACGCTTGCGATCTGATTCGACAAAGGTTGAATCAGGCTTGGAGACGGTCGGCTCGCTTTTGCTCAGCTCCGGAATCACCATGTGGTCTGGTGGCCCCAAGACGCCGCACTTAGTGCGGGCTGTGCAGACATCTCTCGGCTTTGCCTTCGAAGACTGGGTCGCCGCCAGAACTAAAGCCAAAGCGAACAGAGCATAAGCGGCCACGTTGTCTCTCGGTGATCGCTCGCAGAAAGCTGATTCCTGCGGATACAATCAGATCATGATCGCCACACTTTTGACGGCTGCTTTGCTGGCACCTCCGCCGACGTTTGACCGACCGGCTCTTGATAGCTGGGATGGCAAGAGTTGGGGCGGGATTCGCGTGGATCTCGATGCGGATGCGGATATCAAGAAGAAGTTCCAGGCCGGAAAGGGCGCGATTCGCCCCGAAGCGGTGAGGCTCAATACGGTCAGCGGCGGGCCAATCGATGTCCTGCTCGCTGGGCGCGGAGGCAAAGCGAAGGCGATCGGGTTCTACTGGGAGCCCAAGCCGGCGGTTCTGCTCAGCGATCTGGAGTTTGCCGAGGAAGGCGTGCTCTATTTCCACCCCGAGCGGTACGAAGATTGGGGCGTCATGGTGTGGCCAAACGGCGGGATCATGGCGAAGGTGAGCTCGGGAGCCGGCGATGAGGTGTATGTCGATGGCGTGATCCTAGCGAAGCCGGAGTACATCCCGGGGGCGATTCGCAACTGGCGCAAGGAACCGACGGATATCCGAGAGGTCCCCGATCCGGGCAAAGGCTGGGATCGAATGCTCCGAGTGTACGAACTCGAAAGCCGCACCGAATATCGCGGAGACGGCTTGGTTCCCGAGAGCGTCGCCAGCAATGCGAGGCGCGCCGAAGATGAGGCGTACCGGGCGATGAGCCGACTGGAGAAGCCGTTCATCTATGACCGCCGCTCTCGCGCAACTATGGAAGTGAGAGTCAGCGTGGACAAGATTGAGACCGGGGGCAAGGCTCGGTACAGCGTCCGAGTTCTGATGGAAATCCCGACGCCGTATGAGACGATCGAGGTGGATCTCAGCGAATCGGGCACGTTCAACAGCGACCAGAGGAGTCGGCTGGAGAGCCTGGCGCGACGGGTCGCGGACAATGCTCAGGATGATGCCGTGCGTAAGCTCAACACGTTGCGCCCACCGGCACCAGAGACCTTCACCCGAACCCAATTTCTCGATTTCCTCAAGCTCGCGGCTCCGTTCTGACGGTCAGGAACCAGCGAGGAGCCGCAGGTTATCCTCGGTGGGGTTGAGTGTGGTCCCGTCGGGGAGCTTGACTTTGCCTTCCACCAGGTCGATCAGGATCTGGTTGAGCGCGGGATCATAGCTGATTGAGAAGAGGGGTTTTTGGCGGAGCGCGGCGATGCCGAGGAGAGGTTGAGGGATGAAATACATCGAGCCGTCATGCCAGATTTTGAGCTCCGAGATTTCGTGCCAGTGGTAGGCATGGATGAAATCTTGTTCGTGGTAGACAACTCCCGCTTCAGTCAAAGTGAGTCCGCACGATCTCCATGACCGGTTCGGCAGGAGTTTCCAGGCGATTGCGATCGCAAGCGGGTAGAGGAACAAAACGGCAAGCCACGGGGTATCTCCGACGGCATCTTTGGCGGTGAAGAACATGGAACCAAGGCCGATGAAGCAAAAGGTCACCAGCGCCATCACCATTTTCTGGAGATCGCTGCCCTTGCCGACGTAAGTGGCGGAGGCGAGCACAGGGGTCTCCAAGATCACCCGTTGCTCGGGGGTGAACTCCGGCGGGACGAGAGGATGCGTCGGTTTACTCATTTGGTTCTTGGGGGCTTGGCAACAAGCGAGGGTGGTCGTCGTGGGTGACCTTGATGTTTCCGGGCAGGACAAGCTTGTCGTCCGCGAGTTCTACGAGAATTTCTTTCAGAAGTGGATGGAATGGAAGAGCAGCAGAAGCCATGTCTGATCCCTCGTAGGTTCGCGGGGGATTCTCGTACAGGAGGGCAGCTCCGGCAGACGTGATATGGACGCGACTGATGCCCTCCCAGCGCATCGAGACTCGGTCTTCATCCTCACTCCATACTAAGCCCACTTCGGTGAGGATGAGTTCGCCCTTCCGCTTCATCTTGATGCTGGTTTGGTAGTACAGGTAGTAAGGGAGGAGGGGGTACAGGAACAGAACGATGATCCAGGCCCACGCAAAGGGCCATTGTTCGACGCGCAGGATCGCTACCGCGATCAGATAGCCCACAGTGACAGCAATGAGGAGGGCCACGAAGTTGCCGCGTACATCCCGGACATATTCTTTTCTGAAAATCTCTGGAGCGGCGAGGATTTCCTGGATCTCTCTGGAGCGATGGGGATCGAGGTCACTCATGGCGCTCGGTCGCCCCCTGGGAGAACTCTGGGGTGATCTTCGAAGAGCACTTTCGGTTTACCCGGGAGGGTTCCTTTTCCGTCTGCAAGCTCGACGAGGAACTCTTTAAGAATGGGATGATATGGGACGCTGCCAAGAGGCTTCATCTGTATTTCGGTCGAGGCTGTCAACGGGATCTCCGCGACCCCAAATCTACCGGACTGGCTGATGCCCACTGCTCTGACTTGCTCCCAGGGCACCGCATAGTTGAACCATCCACTTCGCAAGTAGATTCCTTTTTCGGTGAGGAGAAGTGCGTGCTGCCGCTTCATCCGCAACCCCGGGCGAAACCAGAGGAAGTAGGGAATCAAAGGGTAGAAGAAGAGGAACCCGATCCAGGCTCCGGGAAAGGGCCATCGTTCGATTCGAAGCCCGCCAGCGATGACCATCGAGACGAAAGTAAGTCCGGCGACGGCGAGGAGATGCTCGGCGCGAGTACTGACCTCATACTCCGCCCGGAAGATCTCGGGTGCCGCGAGGATCTCCTTCGCTTGCTGGGAGAGTTCGCGCTGGCTCATATGATCTTGGGCATCTCAGAGACTTCGACCGGCACGGGAACGGGGATCAAGCCGGAGGCGATGTGGCGCAGGCCGAGGATGTTGTCACCGTGATAGCGCACCACGAGCAGGGCGCGAACTCCGAAGGAGTCCGTGCCGACGACCTCAAACCAGCGGTTCTCCCGGTTGAACTGCAGCTTCGTGATCTGCGGCCACGGATACTCCATCCACTTGCGACCATCGAAGAAACGAAGGGCGTGCGACGCGATCACGATCTGGGCGCGGGCTCGGCGGAGGAACCTCAGAGACGGAAAGCAGATCACCAAAGTGATCCCTAACAGACTCCAAATAATGGTCGGAAGATGAGGGTAGCGAAAGGCGAGTACACCGATCAGTGGGATGGCCGCCACTGCCGCGCCGAGCCGCAGTTCGGAGAAGAAGAATTTGTCGACCGGCTCTGAGATGAACACCGGCCAGGAGATTTCCTCGTGAGCGGGAAGCTCCCGTCGGCCTTCGAGACACTCTTCTCCCACTTTCCGCCCCCCCTACGATCCCGCGCGAAAGGCGGCGAGTTCTGCCCTGGCTTCCGCGCCGATGGATTCCAACTTTGCTTTCCACTCCTCCTCAAACGGCTCCAATGCTTCTATCACGATTTGGTGGAGCAGCCAGTTGCGGTACCACTTTTTGTCGGCGGGGAGGAGGAGCCAGGGGGCGTGGTCTGCGCTGCATTCAGCAATGGCGTCGCCGTACGCTTCTTGATAGGCATCCCAGTGCTCGCGCTCTTTCCAGTCGCCGACCGAGAGCTTCCAGGCGGCTTTGGGATCAGCCTCGCGCTCCAGAAGCCGCTCTTCTTGCTCCTCCTTCGAGATGTGCAGGAAGACCTTGCGGATGATCGTGCTGTTCTCGGCGAGCAGGGATTCAAAGGCGTTGATGTGGTCGTATCGGGCCCGCCAGACTTTCTCGGGGACGAGGCTGTGGACGCGCACCACGCCGACATCCTCATAGTGCGACCGGTTGAAGATCACGATTTCGCCTTTGCCGGGGGTCTGCTTATGGCAGCGCCAGAGGAAGTCGTGAGAAAGCTCCTCGGCAGTCGGAACCTTGAAGCTGGCAACTCGGCAGGTCTGAGCGTGAGTGGCGCGGAGCAGACTGCGGATCGACCCATCTTTTCCGCTGGTATCCATGCCTTGAAGCACCAGGAGAAAACTCTTCGATCCAGCGAAGAAGAGCAGGTCAAAGAGTTCTTCCACCCGCTTGGAGAGTTTCTCGGTCTCGGCCTCGATCGCCTCGCGCTCCGTGTCTTTGGGGGGCTTGGTGGCGAAATCGGAGAGATCGCAGGCTTTGCGGGATGTTCGGGTGAGGTCGCGGAGCACACTGCCCATGCCTCATTCTGCCATGATCCTGGTTGGATTAGGTCTGCTCAACCCTTTGGAGGGCGGATCGTAAGGAGTGTTTAATATGGATCCACTGAGACAGGATCGAGATTTAGCGGCGATTCAGCACTGGGTGACGGCGGGCGCGATGGTGATCAGCGCCGGGGTGATCGGATGGCTTTTGCCTCTGGTGCTCTTCTTCACCAGCCAATCGAAGTTCGTCAAGTTCCACGCGCTGCAGTCGCTGATCGCCCAAGTCGGGTTCTTGGTCGTCGCGACTGTGCTCGCTATTGCCGGGCCTTTCACATGCTTCATCAGTTGGCTGCTGCTCGGCGTGGTCTGGGTTGGCCTGCTGGCCTTCCACATCATCGCCGGAATCAAGGCGAAAGATGGCCAGGTCTACGAGCTTCCCGTGGTTGGTCAGATGGCGAAGAACATGCTTCCGTAGCATCCGGCTTGCACCCCCTCACTTGTGAGAGAGGGTGCTGATTCCGTCCTTTTCGATCTCCTTGCCGTCCAGCCAGCGCTGGGCGGCAGGGTCTTTTTTCAGGGTGGCTCTCCAGAAGTGGAGGGTTGTTTCTCGTACCGCGGAGGCGATCTCGGGGCTCTCCGGCCCCCCGTGTCCGAGCGCGCGCATGGCTTGATCGGAAGCTCCGCCGGATCCTGTCGCTCCCCCGAAGTTGTGGAAAGCGTCTTTGATCCACAGGAGGTAGCGGCCGCCGTCAGAGGGCGAGTGCTTGTAGGCGGCGGTACGGAATGCGGCAGTTTCAGATTCCGGTTTCCCCGGCGAATGGTCGTTATCGCCGCTGATCATCAGCATCGGGCCGCGCATTTTGGCGAGAGATTCTGGGGTGACGCCTTCGGTCAGGCCGTGTGGGGCGAGGCTGATGAAGGCTTTTGGACGGGAGTCCCCCAGAGCGAGTTTCATCCCTCCCCGGCCCAATTCCATCCCCGCAACCATCTGGGTAGTCCAGGCTCCGTAGCTGTGGCCTCCGACGCCGATCACCTGGCGGTCCAACTTGCCCGCGACCTTGGGAAGTTGTTTCTCGATGGTCTTCAGACTGTCGATGAGGTAAGAGATCTCGCCCGGACGCTCGCGCCAGTTGCTGGCGTTGTTGGTTTGGCCCCTTCGGAAGTTCTGTCGCGTTGCTTCGTCGGCATACCGCATGGAGTCGGCGTGAGTCGGACGGATGACGACAAAGCCATCTTTGGCCCATGCCTCGGCGAGTGGGGTGTTGCCTTCCTCGGAGCCGTACATTCCGTGGCTGAAAATGATGACGGGGTAGGGGCCACCGGTCGTCGGGGCGGTCACCGAGTACGAGATGGTTCGGCCTCCTTCGCGCGGGAGCTCAAGGTTCTTTGAGGTCTCGATGGAAAGCGACGCGAGACCGAGGCTGAGGGAGAGAAGGCTCGAGATCATGTCCGTCGGGACGCAAGATCAGTCCGGGAGTTCGGTGGGGGGAGGGACTTTGCAGGGAGCCCCGTTTCACGACCAGCACTCCAAGCCGCCTGACGTAAAACAGATGGCGGAGAGGGTGGGATTCGAACCCACGGTGAGTTGCCCCACACCGCATTTCGAGTGCGGCGCACTAGACCACTATGCGACCTCTCCGCGCAGAAATGAATTATGCCTGATCGCGGCGGGCGGTGTCCCGGACCCGGGCACGGGAATGGATCACCGGGCCTGAATCCTCGCTTCGAGCGTGGAGTAAGGCACCGGGCCGATCCAGTTTCCTGCTTCCAAGATGTAGTAGCCCGCTGGTTCTGAGGCGGTGGGGCGTTCCAGACGGATCATCGGAACGCCCGGGAATTGCTTCTCCAGCAAAGGCCAGTCCGCGCTTCCGATCACGCCGATCGGATTCGGTCGGTCGGCAAGCCGGGCCGCGCGGGCCATTCCGGCAGCACGGTAGTTCAGATTCTCGAAAATGGCGGCAGATCGGCGCATGATCTGGTCAGATCGCCCGCGCAACACGGCTTGTTGATCCCCCGATCCGGGCCAGAGACCGTAGAGGCGAGCCACAATCGCCACGCGCGAAACCAGCGAGGCATTCGGGGAATCCAGAACTTCGGGAAGCAAGGCGTTTTGCCACGCCAGAGGGAACTCATCAAGGGTCTCGGCACGGAGATTGCCGTTTTCATCGCTGAACAAGAAAAGCCCGCGTTTGAGCACCTCGAGGCCATCGGTGGCCAGGGTCTGATCGCCCGTGCTGAGAAAGGCTTCCCAAGCGGCCTCGGCGTAAGAGACATAGGCGTGGAGATCTCCTGGACGCGCGGTTTGAGCAAAGAGACCAGCGTAGACATCGTTCGGCCCCGTGCGCATGACCAACCGGAGAGCATTGAACCGCTCGGTGGCGCGGGTTTTCAACTCGACATTTCCCAGCAGCCGAGCGCTGGCGTGGAGCGCGGCAATTGCCTCGGCGGTGTGTCCGTAACTGTTGGCCTCGCTCGCGGCAGCGGGCGAGGGGTCCCGACCTGCGGCAAGCTTTTCGAGGACCTCATCGGCCTTTTCTCGTTGAGACAAATAGTCGTCAGGCTTTGCGATGAAAGGCGACATCTGGGGGTTGCGCCACGGATCGAGGTTCCACAGCTTTTGGGCCAGGGTGAGTTCAGCACCGGAAACGATGGCAGAGAGGGCGTTCGGTCGGAATGACTGCCGGGGAGATCGCTGCAGATCGTCCATCTCGTCGCGGTAGACCATCGGGCTCTCGGGGAGAGCGAAGGAGCGGTCTACTGATTCAAACTGCCGCTCCGCCATTGCATAGAGCCAGGGGTCGTTCGTGGTCGCGGCAAGACGACTCAATGTGCGGAGCAAGCTTGAGTTGGCGGTGCTCGTCCGGATGAAATGCACCTTGGCCGGATCTCCGGGAACAAAGAACTCGTTGAATCCGCCATTCATCCAGTCGAGAGCGGGTGAAAGGAGCAACGGATCGAGGCTCTCTCGCACGTTCTGGCTCAGCCCCTCATCCAGAAGGAGTTCCCATGCGACGGTGGGAACTCGACGTAGGCCGGGGGCGGCCAATCCTCCCCCTTTCAGGTCAAGGCTCTGCTGAACTTGATCGATATAGACGTCCAGATCCGCCGTTCCAGATTCGGTTCCCCCGCAGAGTTCAAATTGCTCGTCGCGCGCCATCTGGGTAGCGGGCAAACTCTCTTTTGCGGCATGACGATTGAGCACGCGCCTTAGGTAACCGAGGAATCGACGGTCGTTCACCGACATCAGGATCTGCTCGTCGGGGGCATCGAGCAATTCGGCTTGGGGGGTGACGATGTAGGCACCAAACGTGGGGTCGTCGCGACGCGCGGCTCTCAGAAGAGGAACCATGCCGGATCGCCAGGCGCGATTGACCTCTTGATCCACCCGGATACACACGAATTCGCGGTTTAGGAATTCGGCGACCTCGGACGTCTTCATCAGGCTGTCCACCCTCTGACCGACCAAGCTCCAGCTCGCTCCGGAGAAGATGAAAATCGGGCGATTCAGACGGCGAGCATCGTTGATGGCGGCATTGTCAAAGATCCGCCAGTTGACCCTTTGCTCTCGGGCCGGCCGCATGAAGTCACCTGGTTCGGCATCGAGGGCATCGTTTCGATCCTCGGGCACGAAGGGCTTGGCGAGTGTTGTGAGAGCGAGGATGCCGACCCAGAACACGGCGACAAAGGCGGTCGCCCCGTAGGATTGCTTGAGGCCCCGCGTCGGCATGGTTCTATTATGGGCAAAGCGAGGCTCGGACGCTGGCTTCCGGCACCAATCCGGTCGGCCTGGACTTGGTATGATTCAATTCTATGTCGATTTCCTTGGATGAAGTGCGCCACGTTGCGAAGTTGGCGCGGTTGGAGTTGAGCGAAGCGGAGATGATGACCTTTCAGGGTCAACTGAATGCGCTCCTCGGGCACTTCGAGGATATCCAAGGTCTGAACGTGGAAGGACTCCCGGCAAAGCCTCATGCGGTGGCGCTCAAGAATGTGCTGGCGGATGATATCGCCCGGGTTGGACTGACGCGCGAAGCGGCACTCAAGAATTCAGCGGAGACAAAAGCTGGTCTCTTCATCGTCCCGACGATCATCGAGGAATAACCCAGCCGTGCTCACCACCCATACCGCCGCCGAACTGGCAGCCAAGCTCCACAGCAAGGAAGTTTCAGCGAGGGAAGTCACTCAGGCTTTTCTTGACCGAATCGAGGCGCACGATGGCGAGTACGGCGCCTTTCTGACCGTGGACGCAGATCGAGCCCTGGCTCAAGCGGATGCCGCCCAGGAGCTCTTGGATGCCGGAACTGCGACCTCGATGACCGGGATCCCAGTGGCCGTCAAAGACAACATCTCGACCAATGGGATGCGCACGACTTGCGCGAGCAAGATTCTGGAGAACTATGTTCCTCCGTTCGATGCGACGGTCGTGGAGCAAATGAACGCGGTCGGCGCGGTGACGATTGGGAAGACCAATCTTGACGAGTTCGCGATGGGAACCACGAACGAGAACTCCGCGTTCAAGCCCGTTCGCAATCCGTGGGATACCGACCGGGTTCCTGGGGGAAGTTCGGGCGGATCGGCAGTGGCCGTCTCGGCAGAGCTCGCGGCGGTCTCGCTCGGCTCCGATACCGGTGGTTCAATTCGATTCCCCGCCTCTTTGTGTGGATTGGTGGGGTTCAAGCCGACTTACGGTCGAGTTTCCCGCTACGGATTGATTGCCTTTGGATCAAGCCTGGATCAGATTGGCCCGTTTGGAAGATCGGTGGAAGATGTTGCAATGACTTCCGAGATGATCTCGGGCTACGATGCGATGGATTCCACATCCCTGGTCGACGCGAAGATCAGCACCAAGGGGTTGAAAGATGGGAGCTTGAAGGGTCTGAAGGTTGGTCTCCCGACCCAGCTCTTCACCGACACGATTGATTCGGGTGTTCGAGAAGTTCTCGAGCTCGCGATCGACAACCTGAAGCGAGAAGGCGTGGAGTTTAAGGAAGTTGATCTGCCCTCGATCAACTACGGGGTGACAACGTACTACCTCATCGCTCCTGCCGAGGCGAGTAGCAACTTGGCTCGATTTGACGGCGTGCGGTTTGGGCCGAGGCTGGAATCGGACGGACACATCGAAAGCTTCATGAAGACTCGAGGCGAGCTCTTCGGGCCGGAAGTGAAGCTTCGGATCATGGTGGGCACGTATGCTCTCAGTGCGGGATACTACGATGCCTACTATCACCGAGCCCAGCAGGTGCGCGGCCTGATGGCGAGCGAATTTGAGAAGGCTTATCAAGAGTTTGATGTACTGGTCTCACCCGCTTCGCCGAGCGTGGCCTTCCCGCTGGGAGGGATTAAGGATCAGATGGCGTTGAAGTTGCTGGACTTCTGCACGATTCCCGCGAACATGGGCGGGTTTCCGAGCATCAGCATTCCGTGCGGGCTCTCGGAGGACTTACCGGTGGGAATGTTGCTGACGGGTCCCGTAATGAGCGATGAGCGGCTGCTGCAGATTTCCTACGCGTTCGAACAAGCGTTCGGTCGTGACTACCGTCGCCCGCCTATTCTCTAAAGCCGC
Source organism: Armatimonadota bacterium (assembly GCA_020161505.1). Taxonomy (GTDB): domain Bacteria; phylum Armatimonadota; class Fimbriimonadia; order Fimbriimonadales; family Fimbriimonadaceae; genus UphvI-Ar2. Next base: position 115,833 of record JAIUNY010000001.1, read on the forward strand.
CCTCCGGGAGATCCCGACTCATGGATGAGATCCGCAAGCGAGACATACAAGTTTTCTTCAAGGAGCTTGTGTCGCCGGGTTCCGTTTTTGTGACTCTCCTAGCGGGAGGGTGTCTCGGGATGATTGCGATGAACCCCTTCGCCACGCCCAGCGGGTCGATGCTGGTGGTCGGGGCCTCCGTAGTACTGGGGCTCGTGATTTCGGCTTACTTACGCTCAATTCCGCGTCGGTTTCAAGATCGGCGATTCGGGGTGCTGTGGCGCGAAGCTCAGGTTCGCGAGAAGAGCCTGAAAGGGGCGCTCGCCAAGCTCAAGAAGTCAAACATTGCCGACTTAAGCGAACTTCCCACCACGGTTCGGCGCATGATGCCGGAGATCTACCGGGCGCTACGCCGGGCCGATATGGTTCAGGTGGAGGTTCGCAATAGCGAAAAGGCGTTCGGGCCCATGACCTCGGCGAGTCACCGCACGATCAACGATCCTCAAGCTCAAGAGCTCTATCGGGTAGCGGATCGAAACATCGCCGAATACACGACTCATCTTAAGGCAGCGCTGGCGGGGGTCGAGCGGGCGGAAGCGCAAGCCGTCGTGTTCTCCACGACTCTCGACACTCTGCGAATTCGGATGCTGAATTACCGACTCACCGGCCGCGCTCCGGATTTGGAGACAAGGGAGTTTCTGAACGTGATTGCTGAGGCGAAGATGCAGTTCGCGGCTATCGACAAAGCCCTCGATGAGATCGAAGGCATGCCCTTCCCAACCCTGACCACCCTTGCCGGGGAGCCAGTCAATCCGAGCGCGGAATCCCGGGCGCGCGATGCGGCTGAGGTTGAGATGCGTGCCGCCCTCAGTCAGACTCCTCCTCCCGTACCGGATCACGTACAAAACAAGCTCAATCAATCGGAGGATGCGTGAAGATCGAAACGATCTGTCCGGCGAAGGTGAATCTCTTCCTTGCCGTTGGGCCGCCTGATGTGAGCGGAATGCACCCCCTTCGGACGGTCTTTCAGGCGATCAGTCTGGCGGATCGGTTGGTGATTGAAGACTCTCCGACGGGTCAGGATGAACTCATCTGCAACTGGCCAGGGATGCCAGAAAACAACACCCTCACGAAGGCGCTTCGGCTTTTGCGCGAGCTGATTCCTGTGCCGAGACTGCGCATGACTCTCACCAAGTCGATCCCGGCGGAAAGCGGGATGGGGGGCGGCAGTTCGAACGCGGCGGGACTGCTGAGGTGCCTCCAGGCGATCAATCCGGGTTGGATCCCTGATTTCGTCGCCCACTCGGTTGCCGCTGCCGTCGGGGCTGATGTCCCGTTTTTCCTCACCGGAGGCTGCGCGAGAGGCGAAGGCTATGGAGAACGAATCACGGCATTGCCCGATGGCGAGCCCCGCTGGTTCGTCGTGATCCGCCCGGATGAGGGAGTTTCGACTCCTGCCGCTTACCGCGCTCTGGATGCGATGGATCGAGAATGGCGCGACTATCCGCCTGATCCGTGGACGGGGCTTTTCAATGACTTTGAGCGCGTGGCCCCGTGCATGTGTGGTGAGATTGCGGAGCGGCTCCAGGTTCATGGCGCAGAAGGCGCTTTGTTGAGCGGATCGGGGTCGGCGGTGTTTGGGTGGTTTTCTTCAGAGGGAGAGGCGGCCCAGGCGCTTGGTGCTTTGCAGAATGAAAATCTGGGCGACCTCTGGCTTGCGCGAACCTTGACTCGGGAGGAATCGCTCTGGACGACGTGGTGATCCTTGCCGGTGGCCGCTGCTCGGAGGAGATGAAAGCTCTCACCGGGCGCGATTTTCGCGCTGATATTCCGCTCTTGAATGGGGAAACATGCCTCGCCCGCACGCGCCGGGTTCTCTCCAAGTTTGGCGAGCCGCTGGTGATCGGGGGCCGAGAGGGATGTGCCCCACGACAAGCTCCGGGTGGGGAGTCTTTTGTGGAGAGTTTTGCTGCCGCGAACGCCTTGGTCCGAGGCCGCAGGTACTTGCTGGTGACGGTGGACTTGCCGCTTCTGACCGAGTCGGCGGTCAGCGACTTTGTGTCTCGGTGTGATCCTGATATTGCTCTGAGCTACCCCATTGTCCCTGCAGCCGAGTGCGAGGCTCAACTGCCGGGAATGAAGCGCACGACGCTCAAACTCCGCGAAGGCCACTTCACAGGGGGGAATATCGCGATGATCGATGCTCCGGCAGTGCAGGAGGCAACGGCAATCCTTCAGCGAGCCTACGCCGCGCGGAAGAGTCCGGTGGCTCTTGCTGGGATTGTCGGGTTGGACACCTTGTTTCGAGTGCTCCTGAGCAAGCTGGTGCCGATGACCCTGAGCGTGGCGTATCTGGAGAAACGGGTTGGGAAGATGCTGACCATCCCCGTGAGGGCGGTCGTGACTCATTCGGCCGAGATCGGGGCGGACTTGGATAGTGCCGATCAATACCAGGTATTTTTACGGGCTCTAGAGAAACGAGAAGGCTCCGAAAACTGATTTGTGCACCTCAGGTTAGTAGAAGGCAATTCTGATCCTCTGGCCACCACGCGCGACTTTTTGATGTCGCTTCATGCGGTGGTGGAAGCCGAGGTGTGGGAGCGCAAGGGCACAATTCTCGCCCGCGTGTGCATCGGCGATGATTCGCTGGCGAGCGAAGTGGATCTTCGGCAAGCCTGTCTGCGTGAAGTTGGCAGCGACGCAACCCCCCAGATGATCATGGTTGAGCGCATTCGTCGTCCAGGCGTGCGCGCGGTCGCCTAATTCACGCGCCGGAACAAAAAGAGAAGGCCGTCTGGTTCATCACCAGACGGCTTTCTCAGTTCAGAGACGAGAGATGATTACTCGCCGGCTTCTTCTTCGTCTTCTTCGTCGAGATCGATCTCGACATCATCATCAATCGAGGCGTTGGCCGGCTTGGGATCTTCGAGCTTGAGTTCGGCAATGCTCTTGAGGTCTCGGTTCGGGCAGTTGTTGCAGACGAACTTCACCTCCACCGCATTGAGCCAGGAGGGGACGTTTTCGATCGTTTTTCCGCAGTTGCACTTGACCATGTTGTGGTTCACCTGATGAGCGAGCGCTCCGGTTTAGGAGGACGCCTCGCTGCTTGTTTCTAAATCTTGTTTCGACGCCGCCGGGGCGTTGAGATCCATGTACTCCTCGTACTGCTGGATTGCCTGCTTGTGAGTCATCCATCCATTGGCGAGCATGATGACCGCGCCGATGATGTAGTAGAGAACGAGACCTGGTTCGGAAACTTGGCCCGGATCGCGGATGACCGCTTCGCCTCGCACAATGCCCCAGAGTGCGATAATCACAAGCGCGAAGCCGAAGAGGAAGAAGGTGTTCTTCCACATGACCGGACGCGACGGGGCTTTCTTACTCACAGACTCCCCAGGATACCTGGCAAGGCTAAGCCCGGATATCGACGACCTTGCCCTTTGGGTCCAACAGGTTCAGGAGCTTCTCGGCGGCTTGCTGTTGTGAGTCCAGAGCTTTCTTGAGCACTCGGGCTTGGTACTGCTGTCGCATCGCATCGGTTTGGGGCGTTGCGACGTTCGGGGTGACGGCAGGTTGCGTACCGATTTTCATGGCTATCAACATCTTCGGTAAAGTTGCCGGGATTCCTCAGGTTCCGAAGCGGTCGAAAAAAAACCGCCTCCCGTACCGGGGAGACGGCTATCACATGCATCTTGCTGCTTATCTCGCTTGCTCGCGAGTGTTGTGTTTTCGTAAATCTGCTTAGTCCATCGACCGTGGGGCATGCATGATGCCCTTGCGGATGACGACATCGCGGAGGAGTTTGCGGCCTCGGTGGATGCGGCTTCGCACGGTTCCCACGGTGGTGTTTTGAATCTCGGCGATGTCGGCGTAGCTCAGTTCCTTGACATCACAGAGATAAATCGCATGGCGATAGACATCGGGGAGCTCATCGAGAGCGGCTCGGAGCTCGGCGCTGAATTCTTCGGCAAGAAGTTCTTCGTCGGCGGTGGAGTTGGGATCAATGATCGGAATCTCTTGGACTTCGCCATCGCTCGGCGAAACCATGGAGTTGAGAGAGTCAGCCTTGCGGATCGGGTTGTCCCGGCGTCGATCGTCCAAGTAGGCGCGCTGCATGATGCGGAGGAGCCAGTTCAGGAACGGGCGTCCTGGCATGTAGCTGCCGAATCCTCGCCATGCCTTCACGTAAGTCTCTTGCAAGAGATCCTGCGCGTCGGTGGAGTTCCGGGTGAGTTGCAAGGCCATGGCGTAGGCTCTGCGCTCGGTTTGGAGGCGCATGCGTTCAAACGTCTCTTGATCTCGTCGTTCCGTGAAGATGACCGTTTCGTGCATACAATTCTCCGTAAGGCCCTTTCATTACTGAAAGTTCACTCTGTATCGGAAATGATATTACAACAGAGTGATGTAAAAGTCAAGCAAGAATGATGCAATTCTTTTCCACAGGGCGAAATTAGGTTCAAAAGGGCCGAAAAATTCTTGAGGGTGCGATAGAAGAGTGGTCGTTACAGCAGCCGGTTGAGGGTGATGCAAGGCGTTGTGAGGCGGGCATAAGCGCCGGGACGTGGTGTCGAAGGGAGGCCTCAGCCCTTGCGTTCGAGCCCGCCGCTCGCCTAAGATGGAGAGGACAATGAAGTTCATCCTCATCACCAAAGATGCTGAGATCACCAAGGCGACCGAAGGAGCCTTTCAGCCAGAGGACGAGCTTTTGATTTTTTCGGACTGGGCACCCGCGCTGGAAGCCTGCGAAGATGCCGACCTCCTTTTTGTGGATCTCCTCGCCACGCTCGAGAAACCGCACAAGATTGCCGGCTACGAGAGATTTGCCGAAGCCAAGATGGATCATCCGGTGGCCAGTGCCACGCCGCTTGTGCTGATCTCTGCCCCCGATGACTACGAGCTTGACTTCATGGCGGGCTTTCCGAACTTTGTCTTCGCCCATCTCCGCCGACCCGTGACCTATAAAATCTTCCGCCGGGCCTCCACCTGGGTGTGAAGTTGGGATAGGCGGTGCTGATCACATCACCCGAGAGAGGTGTCACACTACTCCCCATGGTTCGGATGATGATGACGGGGTTGCTGGCGGGAGGCATTGTGCTCTCCGTGGCCGCCGCGCCGCTTGACTCGTCGGAAACCAGCCCGGCCGCAGAGTCTGCTCCGCCCAAGCCGAGGCGCATTTTGCTGATCCCGGTGGACGATCGCCCTGCCGTTGCCCAATTCGCCGGAATGATTGGGGAGATCGCGGGCAGCACGGTGGAGACACCTCCGAAGTCGTTTTTGGGCAAGTTCAAACAGCCGGGATCGCCCGAGAGTTTGCTCCGCTGGCTCCGAACAAAGAATCTCTCGGACTACGACGCGGTGATTGTGAGTACCGACATGATCGCCTACGGCGGCCTCATCGCCAGTCGTGTTGACCGATCCAGCCTGAATCTGGCTTCCAATCGATTGCGCGAGCTGTGGCGCATCCGCAAGACCAGCCACAAAACTCCCTTCTATGCCTTCTCAAGCCTGATGCGGATTGCTCCGACTGCCGTGGCAGAGAACAGGGCCTGGCGGAACGATCTGTACTATTGGTCGATCTGGCGCGAGCGCGCCCGGCTTTATGGAGATCCCGATGCCAAGCGCAAGGCCGCAACCTACGCCGAGCGGATTCCTCAGGAAGAGATGGAGCGGTACGACCGTGCGCGTCAGCGGAACGTGCTTGTTCAGCGCGAACTTGTGAAGATGGCGTACCACGGCGCATTTTCTCACCTAGTGTTTGGTCAAGATGACGCCGCTCCGGTGGGGCCACACATTCGGGAAATCGCAGAAATTCACCAAGAGGTGGAACGCCTCAAAGTTGGCCCGAAGGTTCGATTCTGCATGGGAATTGACCAGATTTCGAATTGTCTGGTGACGAAGGTGATCAGCGATCAGGTGGGGTGGTCACCCAAAGTTGCGATTGTGTCGGCCGATTCTCGGGGGCTGGACAAGATTGCGGCCTACGAGACTGAGCCGATCAGGGAGAGTCTGAAGGATCAGATCGAGACGAGTGGCGCGACAATCGTCAAAGATCCTAAGACCGCCGACTACACGCTCTTCCTGAACACCCCCGAGCCCGATCAGACGGAATTCAACCAGTTTGTGAGGAAACTCGCAGATGATCTTGGGGACGGTCGCGCAGTTGCCGTTGCCGATGTGAATCTCGGGTGGTCGGGAACGGCTGATCCCAAGCTTTTTGAGGCGATCACGCAAAGCAAAAAGGCCCCGCAGATGCTGAGCTATGCTGGGTGGAACACTGCCGGGAACACCATGGGAACCACGATCCCCGCAGCCAATGCCTATTTGCTTGCGGTAAAAACGGGGAGCGACGCCTACCGTCGTGAAGTCGCGGCTCGATCGTTTGTGTTGCACCGTTTGGTGAATGACTATTTCTACAATCGCTACGTTCGACCGGAGGCCTATCGCATGATTGAGCAGATGCAAAGCGGGAATCGAGAGGAGATCTATGACTCCGCGAATCTTGCCCGGGTTGAGGCCTATGTGAAGAAAGATATGGGCGACCGTCTTCAGGCCATTTTCCGTGAGCAGATGGTCGCGCGACCCTTCCGGATTGGCGAACGAGAGTTTCATGTTGTTGGGCTGGAAAACGTAAAGATTGATCTTCCCTGGCCACGGGCGTATGAGGTTGCACTCGATTTCAACCTTGTGGTGAGAGAGGCAAACGCGGCGACGAGTGAGGGAAGTAAGTAGGATGCAAGAGTCACTCACCGGCTTCATTGACCGAAAGGTGGAGGGCATGGACTATCAGGTCTATGTCCCTCGTTTCGAGATTGCTTCGCCACCGCCTATCATCCTCTTTCTTCATGGAAGAGGAGAGTCTGGAACCGATGGGATCAAGCAGAGCGCGATTGGCCTGGGTCACGCCATCCGGATGAACTCCGCGCGCTGGCCCTTCATCGCCGTGATGCCGCAAAAGCCAAGCGCGGACAAACTCTGGCCCGAGTATCGAACCGAGCTCAACGCCATTCTGGAAGCGGTGGAATCCCAGTTTCCCCATGACGAGACCCGCCGCTATCTGACCGGACTCAGCCAGGGCGGCAACGGAACAATCGTCCTCGCCACAGAACTGCGCTGGAAGTTTGCCGCCATTGCCCCGGTCTGCGGATGGAGCGGCGCGTATGGATCATGGATTGAGAGCGGCTTAGGCGAGCGACTCAAAGATCTCCCGATGTGGGCGTTCCATGGCGACGATGATCCCGTGATTCCTGTGACGGCAAGCCGCTACGTGGTGGAGGAAGTCAAGAAGGCTGGTGGGGCGGCTGAGCTCACGGAATATCCCCAAGTTGGCCACAATAGCTGGGATTCTGCCTATGGACAAAGCGACATGCCGCAGTGGTTTCTGCGGCATGTCGTCAAGTAACCAGTTGGTGGAAACGGTTTAGCCTTTTGCGTCGATTCCGAAGAGTCGTCGCTTCCCTCGTTCCGCCGGGGCAGGCTCTTCCTTCTTTGCCGCTGGCTTCTCTGAGGGCTTTTCGGGAGCCTTTTCAACCGGCTTGGCTTCCACTTTGGGAGCGGGCTTTTCAGCGGAAGAAGCTTCCTTTTTCGGGGCCGCCTTCTCCTCCTTTTTCACCTCTTCCTTCTTCGCTTCGACCTTCTTCGGAGCTTCTTCCTTTTCTTCAGGCTTCTCCAGAGGCTTGACAATGGGAGCCGTGGCGATGAATTCCTTGAGAACGCTGTTCAGCATCCAGGTTGCCTTTTCGTGGACGCGCAGGCGACCGACGAGCAGGTCTTCGCTGCCGTAGTCATCGAGATCGTCCATCACGTCGATGGCCTCGCGCAGGATGGCCCCCATTTGCTTGTTGGCGTCAATCAGACCGCTCAGCATCTCGCGCGCATCGCCCGATCCGCTTCCTTCAGCAATCTTGTTGAGCTTGGAGAACTCCTGCAGGGTCGCTGGCGGCACCTCATCCAGAGTGCGGATGCGCTCGGCAATTTCATCGACCGCCGCGAAGAGGTCGGTGTACTGCATCTCGGTGAGATTGTGGATGCCGTAGAACTGATTTCCGACGATGTTCCAGTGCACCGCCTGAGTTTTGAGCATCAGCGCATAGGAATTCGCGAGTACTTCGGCAAGGGTTGCGGCAGATTTCTTCGTGTCCATGACGGTGTGTGTCCTACTCTTTACTATACGCAGTCTGCCCGTCAATTCGCTGGGGTCGGGACTCGCGGCGGGGGCGTCAATGCGTAGACATAAGGTAACCTCTGCTTGAGCATGATATCCCGACTTCGCGGACAGGTGATAGAGGTGAGCGCAGGGCGTTTGGTCGTGCTGTGCGGCGGAGTGGGCTACGAGGTCAGCGTTCCGGAGTCTGTGGTTGTCGAGTTCGGCGTGATGGATGCCGAGATCGAGCTGTGGACGCGCCAAGTGATCCGCGAAGACGAGCACAATCTCTACGGTTTTGCCAATGGCGACCAACGTCGTTTGTTCGATCTGTTGCGCGATGTGAAGGGGTGCGGGAGTAAGACTTCGCTCAATCTCATCGGGTCTCTGGGAGAGGGCGGTGTCGTCGAGGCGATTGCTGCTCAAGACTTGAAAGGTCTCGCTCGAGCACCTGGTGTGGGGCCGCGACTCGCGGAGCGCATCGTGGTGGAGTTGAAAGACAAGGTTCTGGAACTGCGCCTCGAAGGCGCCGTGAACAGAGCCGTGATCGCCTCGCGCCCTCGGCCTTCGGCGCTGGACGATGAACTCATGGAGGCTCTGCTCGCGCTCGGCTATCGACGCAGCGAGGCTGAGGAGGCCGCCCACCATGCCCGCTCCGAAGCCGATGGAGTGGAGGACCAGATCAAGGCCGCCCTCAAGAGGTTGGCCCGATGAGCCGCCACCCCGACCTCGATCCAAGCGCAAACGGCCTGGAGGACGAACTCTCCCTTCGTCCGAGAAGGCTGGGAGAGTTCATTGGTCAGGAAGGCCTGAAGCAGAATCTGCGGATTTTCTTGACGGCGGCCCGGCAACGCGAAGAGTCGCTTGACCACGTGCTGCTCTACGGGCCTCCTGGTTTGGGCAAGACGACACTGGCGCACATCATCGCCCAGGAAATGGATGCCCTCATCCACGTCACGAGTGGCCCGGCGATCGAGCGACCTGGGGATCTCGTCGGTATTCTCACGAACCTCGATCCTGGTGCCGTGCTCTTCATCGACGAAATCCATCGTCTCTCGCGCCAGGTCGAGGAGATTCTCTACCCAGCGATGGAAGATCGAAAAGTCGACATCATGATCGGCAAGGGTCCGGCGGCGCGGTCGATCCGGCTGGATGTTCCACAGTTCACCGTGGTCGGGGCAACCACCCGTCAGGGTCAGCTCACAGGTCCGCTCCGGGATCGCTTTGGCATCGTGATGAACTTTGGGTTCTACGACGAAATGGCGCTTTTCCAGATCATTCGTCGTTCGGCGACGATTCTCGGAATCTCGGCGGATGAGGACGGCGGGGCGGAGATTGCCCGTCGAAGCCGAGGCACCCCAAGAATCGCCAACCGCATCCTACGGCGCGTTCGCGATTTTGCCCAAGTCGACGGTCTGAGCGTGATCACGAAATCTGCCGCGCAGAAAGCCCTTGATGCGCTCGAAATCGACGATCTGGGCCTCGACCGGCTGGATCGCGCGGTCCTGCTGACAATCATCAAGAAGTACTCGGGTGGTCCGGTCGGATTGGAGACGATTGCTGCCTCCACGGGCGAGGACTCCGGAACCATCGAGGATGTCTGCGAGCCGTATCTCCTCCAATGCGGTCTCCTCGCCCGAACTCCTAGGGGCAGGGTGGCGACGAAACTGGCCTATCAGCACCTGGGCGTCGCGATGCCAAAAAAGCGAGATCAGGGAAGCCTCAGCGGACTCGAGTCGGACGCAGAAATCTGAGCCGTCAATCCAGTCTGACGCCCTTGGCCGCCCACAGGCAGCCGCGGCGGAGAAGTTCGCGGGCGGTTCCGGTCTCGATCACATCCCGGTGATGCCCGAGAGCCGAGTAAGAAACACGTCCGGCACCAAACATCTTTGTCCAAACCTGCGGCATGGCGCAGGGGTTCGCCGTATGAGGCCCCTCGACGCCGGGGTGCGGAAATTGAGTCGTCGCCAACACCGTGTTGCCGGGATCAGTGTGCAGGAAATACTGCTCGCTCACGACTTCAAAATCGCTCAAGCCCCGTGTGATCGGGTGATCGGTGCCCGGAACAATATTCACGGTGTAGGCTACGCCGTCGTTGCCCGGGTGAGCCACCCACTGACCGCCGGTCATGTACTGCCAATCTGTGTTCGACCGGAAGCTATCGCACATTCCGCCGTGGCATCCCGCCATCCCGACGCCATGATCGGCAACCGCCTTCACCACTGCCTGACATTGGTCATGCGAAATCTCGCCCATTGTCCAGACCGGAACGATCAAGCTGAGCTGCGTGAGATCAGTATCAAGGAAGGCATCGAGGGTATCCCGTACCGTCACGGTGAAGCCCTCCGCTTCCAAAATCTCGCGGAAGAGATCAGCCACTTGCTCTGGTTCGTGTCCATCCCATCCGCCCCAAACGACCAATGCCGAACGATCTGCCATATCGATTTCAGACTACCGCGCCTGAGGCCCGAATCGGTGCGAATCGACCCTCTCTTCCCACGGGGCAGATGGTCTAAACTTGCCGGAGTTGGATTCGTTGGCGCACTTTGTGTGAAGAATCAACGAATATTGCGGCGAACAGGCATGATGCAGGGCATTTTCAAACTCATTCGACCCAAGCAGTGGGCGAAAAACCTGCTCGTCTTTGCTGCCTTCCTCTTCACGGGCAGCCTCAGCCGGACGGATCATCTCACGCTCGCGCTCATCGCCTTTGCGGCGATGTGTTTGGTGAGCTCCGCCACCTACGTTTTCAACGATCTTGCCGATGTCGAACGGGATCGCGCCCATCCCGTTAAACAGAATCGCCCGATTGCGGCGGGTCTCGTCTCGACCACGACTGCTTGGCTTGTCGGCGTGACGATGGGAATTTGCGGCCTCGGATTGGGCTTCTCCTTGGGAGAAGGCGCGCTCACCATCCTTGGCGTTTACGCCGTAACCCAGGTTCTGTACAACTGGAAGATCAAGTCCTATGCCGTGGCTGATGTCTTCACCATTGCGTTTGGATTTGTCCTCCGCGCGGCACTGGGAGCCGCCGCGATCGGGGTGGGGATGTCGGGATGGTTGTTCCTGTGTACGGCTTCGCTGGCCCTCATGCTTGGATTCGCCAAGCGCCGGAACGAGTACATTCTGCAGGGTAAAGACCGCTCGCTCTCCCGGCAAAGCCTGAGCGCGTACAGCCAGTTATCGCTCGACATGTTCGTCGCGATCTTCAGCGGTCTCGCGATCATGTGCTACGGCCTTTACACGCTGGAGTCAGAAACTGCTCGCACTTACCCGGGACTGATCCTGACCTTCCCGTTCGTGGTGTACGGCGTGTGCCGCTATCTGCTCGCTGTCTACACCAAGGATGAGGGCGGAGAGCCGGCCGATACGCTTTTTGGAGATCGCCACGTGCTGTTCAGCGTGATCGGTTTCCTCCTCGCGGCTGCCCTGGCGATGAGCAAGGTATCGGTTCCTCTTATTTCGCTGGACTAGCCAGAAGCGCCCCGTCGAGTTCCTTCTTGATCCGTGGCATCACGTAGAGCAGGACAAACAGAATGGTGAGCGGGCCAAAGAAGAGTCTCGTGATGGCCACCCACTCTTGGTAGCCAAACATCATGGTGGCCGCCAGCGACAACACCGCGAGGTGAAGCACGGCCAACCGGTCACGTTGCTCGGCCGGGAGCCTCATCAACATCAAGGGCACGATGATGCTGGCCATCGGCCAACCGTAGCCGACGAGTCGAGACACCGAAGCCCCCAGGCACGGCCCCAGGAGAATCGTCACCACGCTGGCCGCCGCAAGAGGTCGGAGGATCCACGATGAGTCGCGAAGGGTCTGCCGCATCGACTTTTTGGCCCGGAGCAACAAGGGAATCGCCAGCCCATGCAATCCAAGAACCGAGGCGAACGTCCACACCATGATGGAAGCGTGCCACTCCACGATCCCGATATTCTGGTTATTCCCCAATTGGAGAAAACTCGGGAGCGGGTAGACCGTCGCGGGCTTCTGATTGATGACATCCGTGAGCGATTCTGTCCAGATGCTGAATCCGAGGTAGTTCCGGGCAAAGTTTAGCGGTACTTTCAGGATCATGTAGAGCCCGCTGGAGAGCCCTTGCCGGTTCCCAACAGAATCCGTGATCGCCGCCGCTGCGATCATCCCCACGACAAAAACCGCGAGTGAGGCCAGGCCCCACCAGCGAAACTTGGATCGCCAGGCAAGAGCCGCGAGAATCAGCGCGAACAGCAGATAGCTCTCCCGCGCCATCGCCAGGGGGAACATCGCGGCGACCGCCCATCCGGTCTTTTCGCGCAGCCAAAGAAGAATCACGAGCGCAAAGAGGAGCATCCCAATGAGATCCGGCATCATCGGCTCGGTGAAGGTGAAGGGGAGATACCCTCCAGCCAAGCCGACCCATTTCAGGATGGGAGTAAAGGAGAGCTCGTCAAAAATCTCGTTCAGAATCCAGAGAAAGCCCACCGACATGAGCAGGGTGGCGATCCAGGTAAGTGCGTCGAGAGGCACATCCAGCGGAAAAAGGGAAATCAGGAGGGGATAGAGGACTCGCGAGGCAAAAGGGGCTTTGATCCCCTCAAAAATGCCTTCAAACATCGGTCGATAGAAGGCGATGTCCCCATCTTGTCCATCCAGAACACCCAGGAGACAGAAGAAGAGTCCAAGTCCGATCACCCAGAAGCGCACTTGCGAAAGCAAGCGACTGCCCATGGGATCAGACGACTTCGGTGAACTCATGACTTTGCAACAAATGATCCCGCTTTAAGGGGATATTACCCAGGTTCCTGGCATAGAACCTGCAAGAATGGAGGCATACGCCTGGGGCTTTTCACCAGGAAGAACGGCATCCCGTTCGCTCATTTGAGAGTAAAGGCAATTCAGGCATGATCAAAGAAGCAATCATCGTTGGGGCGTCCTCAGGCATGGGGTACGAGGTTGCGCGGCAGTTGGCTGAGGCGGGCACGAAGGTTGCGGTTGTCGCTCGGCGGCTCGATCGACTGGAGCAACTCGCCGCCGCCTTTCCGGGCAAGATTCTTTGCTATAGCCACGATGTCACCCATTTCGAGGAGATTCCTGGGTTGTTCCAGCAAATCACCCACGATCTTGGCGGCCTCGATCTTTTCCTCTACGCGAGCGGAGTCATGCCCGAAGTCGGATGGCACGAATACAGCTTCACGAAGGACAAGCCGATGGTGGACGTGAACATCTCGGGAGCCGTCGCTTGGATCAACGAAGCCGCGGAGCGGATGGACAACACGCGTCACGGACGCCTGGTGGCGATCGGAAGTGTGGCGGGCGAACGTGGACGATCTCAGCAACCGGTCTACAACGCAAGCAAGGCCTTTCTGCACACCTACATGGAGGCGATCCGGAACCGAATTGCCCGCCACGGTGTTGCTGTTGTCACCATCAAACCAGGCCCGACAGAAACGGAGATGACGGCTCATCTCAAGATGAAAAAAATGCCGGTGGAAGTGGCGGCTCGCAAGATCATTGCCCTGAGCGGCAAAACAGGAGAGCACTTCCTGTCGCCGGTTCACGCCGTGGCCTTTTTCATCATCCGAAACTTCCCATCCTTTATCTTCCGAAAGCTCAAGGTGTAGTGCAGCCATGATCCGCGCCACTTCTCCCTCGCGAATGGTTCGCGCCACCGGGTTCGGCATGACCGAAGGAGGCGATGTCTATCTTTATCGGCCGACCAATGTGCAGGAGGTCAAGGACATTCTGCAGATGGCCCGAGAAACAGGTCGCCAGGTCGTGCTCCGAGGATCCGGTCGGAGCTACGGCGACGCGAACATTGCCCGGGAATGCCTGATGCTCGACATCAGCCGGATGAATCAGATTTACAGCATCAACAAGCAGTCCGCCGAAGTTGATTGCCAAGCGGGTGTCACGATCGAGCAGCTCTGGCGATCCACCCTCGAGGACGGATTCTGGCCGCCCATTGTGAGTGGGACAATGGCTCCCACCTTGGCGGGGGCCCTGGGGATGAACATCCACGGAAAGAACGCCTATGTCGCGGGGCCGATTGGCGAGCATGTGACCGAGCTTGATGTCGTGCTCCCAAACGGCGACGTCCGGACGCTCAAGCCCGAGAATCCCCTTTTCCATGCCGTCATCAGCAGTGCCGGGCTCCTCGGAGTCATCACCCGGGTACGCCTCAAGATGAAGCGGATCAAGAGCGGCGATCTGCGGGTTCTTCCCCTGAGCGTTCCCGATTGGGCAGGGCAGTTCAAGATCTTTGAGGATCTGGAGCACGATGCTGACTACATGGTGACCTGGATCGACTGCTTCGGGCGGGGCAAGCACGCCGGGCGAGGGGTTTTTCACGCCGCGTGGTACACCCAAGAGAACGAAGAGTTCCCCTCCACCCTGCGGCCAGAGAACCAAGATCTTCCGGACACCATCCTGGGCTTCTTTCCGAAGTCGGTGGTCTGGAGATTCCTAAAACCCCTCAACAATCGGTTCGGCATGCGGGCTCTCAATGCGGCCAAACATCACGCATCGCGATTGCTCGGAAACGGCAAGCAGCACCCGCAAGGCTTGGTGGGATTCAGCTTTTTGCTCGACTACGTTCCCAACTGGCGCAACGCTTATCTGCCGGGCGGTTTCATTCAGTACCAGTCGTTCGTGCCCAAGGAACACGCGCCACGCGTGTTTGCCGAGCAAGTGCGCCTCCAACAAGAAGCCAAGCTCGAAAGCTTCCTGGGTGTGATGAAACGCCACAAGCCAGACCCGTTTTTGTTCTCGCATGGCGTGGATGGATATTCTCTCGCCCTGGATTTCAAGGTGACTCGCAAGAATCGCGAAAAGCTGTGGCAGCTGGCCCACGCCATGAACGACCTCGTGGTGGCAGCGGGGGGCAAGTTTTATCTGGCGAAGGATTCAACGCTCCGCCCCGCCGACTTCCAGGCGACGATTGGCTCGGAGAATCTGGCGAGGTATTTTGATCTCAAGGCAGAATTAGATCCGGAATCGATCCTGACGAGTTCCTTGGCCAAGCGCCTCGGGCTCGACCCACGTGAGTTCTCAAAATGACGCGGCTGCTGATCACAGGCTTCGGCCCCTTTGGCCCTCATGAGGTGAATCCTGCCTCTGTCTTGGCGGAGAACTCGGGAGAGCGATTCGAGATCCTGCCTGTCTCCTATCAAGCAGCTCAGGAGTTTATTGCCCAGCTCGACCCAGAGACATTTGACGCCTGGCTGATGATCGGCGTTCATGGCGGTGCGACTCAGCATCACCGGGAGACTGTCGCTCGGAATCGGGCTGGGATGGTGCCGGATGTGGAAGGATTTGTCTCCGGCCCCGGACCTCTCGATCCCGCGGGGCCATGGCAGGTCAGCGGAACCTTGTGGAGCGACTTGGACTGGAACAATTCGGAACGCCACGAGTGGACGGTGGATGCAGGCGACTATCTCTGCAATGCCCTCTTCTACTACGGTGTTCGGGCCTTTCCGGAGAAGAAACTCGGATTTCTGCACATTCCGCCGTTCAATGTCATTCCTCAGAGCGAGCAACAAGCGATGCTCGCGGAAGTGATTGAGGAAATCAAGGCTGCTCAGGCTCCGCGCACAAAGCGATAGGTGTTGACAAGGCTCTGGGGGACACCTTCAAAGGGATCAGTGTCTCCTTCGTACTCCAGATTCAGCCAGCCGGTGTATCCAGCGGCTCGAAGGGTGGAGACGCACTGCTCAAGATCAACCGTGCCTTCTCCGATGACGGTTCCTCGGAACTGGGCACCATCGAGGCCGTCGTAGACGTGCCCCTCGTACCCTGCCGGAGCCGGAGCGAAGTCTTTGAAGTGAACCATCGTGGCAAGGTCGGCAACTTCTGCGACTCCCTGATGCCCTGGTTGACCGACGAGGAGGAAGTTGCCGGTGTCCGGATTGGCACCGAGCGTATCGTGACCGCACGCCTCGCGAACCTCTTCGATGATGCCCCGTACTTGCTCTCCGCGCCCCGCGAGCTTGCCATGATTCTCAAGCCCGAGCCTGACTCCCTGTTCCCGCGCGAAATCGGAGGCCTCGGCGAGCCCCTCAACGATCCAGGCCCTCGCTTCGTCGAACCCGAACGAGGCATCAGGAGGCAGATTTCCCGCGAAAACGCGGACGGTTCCCGCGCCGTAAGCGACGGCTTCCCGGATCCCGAAGAGGATGCGCTCGAGGGCGATCTTCCGCTCGGCCGGGTCATCTTTGGCGAAGTTATTGGCGACGCTGAACACGCCGCAGACAAGCCCCGTCTCGGCGAGGGCCGCTTGGGCGAGAGGCCGTTCCTCTTCTGGATTCTTGTAAAAGAAGTCAAGCAGTTCGACCCCTTCGGCACCGATTTTCTTGGCCTCGTGAATGAAACTGACTAGATCCAAACGCCCCGCCTGAACGGCGGAGACGTAGGAATACATGCTGACGCCGACACGCATGTGGCTCACTCGCCTTCTTGCGCGGGCGGAGGCGGCCCCCCGCCCGGTGCTGCAAATCCTGAGGGACGCGGCATATCGTCGGGGATTTGATCCACTCGGGGATCAAGCACCTGCATCTTCGTACCGGTCTCGACCCGATCCATACCAGCGGTTTGCCCGAGCGTGAGCAGCGGGCTTGCGACAAACGCCGCCACCAGCACACCGACCATCGAAAAGACCGCCGTAGCCTTGAGTCCTCCGCTCATGGGAGCGAAGTCGTTTTGAACTGCGATGTTCTCGTCCACGAAGGCCGCCTTCGCGATTTGCCAGTAGTAGAACGTGCTGATCACCGAGTTGATCGCGAGTGCGATCGCGAGGGTGGTGAGACCTGCTGTGAGAGCGTCTCCGAAAATGAACGCCTTGCCCCAGAATCCGGCGGTAGGCGGAACGCCGATGAGGGAGATGAGACACACGAACAAGGCGACCGCCGCGAGCGGCTGAGTCTTCCAGAGCCCGTTTAGATCCTGAGTCCGCGTGCCTTCTTTGCCCGCCTTCGCGGTGAGGCCGACGATCGCAAACGCACCGACGGTCATCACGGAGTAGGAGATGAGGTAGAAGATCACCGCCGTGAGGCTGATTTTGTCCGGCATTTTGAGGTGAGCCAGCAGCCCAACCAGGATGTATCCCGCGTGGGCGACACCGGAATAACCGAGAGCTCGCTTGACATCCTTCTGCACCAGAGCGGCCAGGTTGCCGACCGTCATGGTGAGGATAGCAATCACCGTGAGAACGGGCATATAAGCGGCCTGGTAAGGTGCCGCAGCATCGAGGATTCGGTAGAGCGCACCAAACGCCGCGATCTTACTGACCGCGCCCATGAAGGCGGTCACGTTGGTCGGCGCGCCTTGGTAGACGTCGGGCGTCCACTGGTGAAATGGCACGAGCGAGGTCTTGAACCCGAGTCCGATCAGCATCAGGCCGAGGGCGAAGAGCCCCATGGTGGGGTATGCCGTATCGGGCAGATCCTGAATGATTCGGAAGGCATCAAGAGAGATCGAACCAGATGCTCCGTATGCCCAGGCAATGCCATAGAGCAGGAAAGCGGAGGCAAACGATCCGAGAAGGAAATACTTGAGCGCAGATTCTTCCGATCTCTGCTCTCCGCGCGCCATTCCCGCGAGGCAGTAGAGGGAGATCGAGAGCACTTCAAGACCGATGAAGAGCATGAGCAGGCTCTCGGTGCCCACCATGATCATCGCGCCGCTGGCCGACCACATCGCGAGGGGATAGAACTCGCCAAAGGCGATGCGCTTTTGGCGCAGATACGCTTCGCTGAAGAGGAAGCAGAGGAAGGTGACCCCGACGATCATCATCTGGGTGAGCACCGCGAACTGATCGCGATAAACCAGCCCTGACATGGTCGAAGTCACGGGTTGTCCGAGCTGCCCGACCAGGCTCCAGAAGCCGAGCAGTAGCCCCGCGAGAGAGACCCCAATGATGAGGTTGTTGTTCTGCTTTGGCCGCGCCATCTCAATGAGCAGCGCCACAATGCCCGTCACCGCCACGATGAGCGTGGGCATCAGGACAGACCAATCAATCGTTGGAATCACGTAGTTCATGATGACAAGGCCCCCGCGAGCAGGGAAGAAATCGATTCAGGCGTTTGGGCGATCAAGACATCGCCCCCAGGCCGGGGAGTGCCGAGCGCGCCGCCTTTCATCGCGCGCAGATCGGAAAGATTCACGTCTTCCGTGGCCGTCCAGGCAAGGACATGGCAGGGAAGATCGGTGAGGAAGTCGAGGTACGGCTCCGTGTCGGCTTCGACAAGCACAACGTTCAACCGAGCATCGGTGATTACTTCCAGAATGGAGCGATCTCGTTCCAGGAAGAAGCTCCCGTACTGCATGGGCGAAGTTGCGGCAGGATGGGCCCCGGTCAGTCGGTAGAGCACGCCATCGGCCCCCGAACCGAGTGCGTTCGCGCAAGCCAGGCTGGTTTCAAGCGCGATTTCCTCAAGCTTGGCATCCGCGGCCTCGGGATCGTTGGCGATGAGGTCAAAGAGGGGAACGGTCGAGGACTCGACTCGTGCATGCAGACCATCCACTCGCACGAGCACGGCTTGATCGGGCGATTCAGCCAGAGCCCGTTCGACGTCGGAAAGTTCGACGACCACTGCATCCGCAGACGCGCTCGTCCCGGTCAACAGGATCACCGGAGCCCGATCAAGCTCTCCGCCCCGCGAGGCGGCGACACACCGTTCCCGACCGGTCATCGGCTCTCCTTGGGAGGGATGATCGCGGTGTAGAGTCGGTTGTCCGAGATCCGGCGGATTCCCGCTGTCTCGTCAATCGTGCCATCAGACTTGCGGGTGGTGATTTCCACCAGGTGCCCGTCGTCGTCAATCTCGTGTCGGGCTTCTGTCCAAGTCGGCCGAAGACCGGGTTCGTTGATCGTCATCATCCGCGCGGCGGCAATCGATTTCTCCATCGGCTTGAGGAAGGTGTTGGGATACAGACCGCCCCAGAAGATGAAGAGAATGAAGACTCCGACGAGCCCGATTTCCCAAGGCTTCAGATCCTTGAGGCGAAGCAGATCGGGATTGGTGATCGGGCCGTAGAACACCTTTTGGAACATCCACAGCAGGTAGACCGCCGCAAGGATGACACCAATGCCTGCCAGGAACGGCATGACAATGTTGAGCCCAAACGATCCAGCCGCCGCCGAGTAGAAACCACCCGCCAGAGCGAGGAACTCGCCGACAAAGCCATTCATGCCCGGCAGACCGACGCTGCTGAGCATGACGAGCAGGAACAGAGCGGAGTAGATCGGCATCTGCGCCTTGAGGCCGCCCATCTTGGCGAACTCTCGGGTGTGGGTGCGCTCGTAAAGCAGACCAATCAGAAGGAAGAGCGCGCCCGTGCTGATACCGTGGTTGAGCTGCTGATAGGCGCCGCCCATCATGCCCATCTGGTTGAGGCTGAAGATGCCGAAGACGACAAATCCCATGTGCGCCACCGAGCTGTAAGCAACAAGTCGCTTCACATCCGGCTGAACTGTCGCCACGATGGCCCCATACAAAATCCCGACGACAGCGAGCCACATGATGATCGGCGTCGCCTGCATCGCCGCTTCAGGGAAGAGCGGGAGGGAGAATCGGAGCATGCCGTAGGTGCCCATCTTGAGGAGCACGCCCGCCAAGATCATCGAACCTGCGGTCGGAGCTTCGGTGTGAGCATCGGGGAGCCACGTGTGGAACGGGAACATCGGGCACTTGACAATCAAAGCCAAGGTAAACGCCCAGAACAGAATCGCTTGCATCGATCCCGTGCCTTCCCAGAACTTGCCGCTGGCCACCAAGGCTTGGATCGCCGTGATGTCGAACGTCATCACGCCCGTCAGAGCCTCATGGTGCTTCGCCATCGCGATCATTCCCAGAAGCAGGAAGATCGAAGCGGCAAAGGTGTAGATGAAGAACTTGATCGCGGCGTAGTTCCGGTTGCTGCCCCCCCACACAAAGATCATCACCGCCATCGGGATGAGCGTTGCTTCAAAGAAGGTGTAGAACAGGATCATGTCCATCGCGACAAAGACCCCGAGCATCGCGGCTTCCAGGAACAGAAGCATCGAGAAGTAGACCTTCGGGCGCTTGTCGATATAGAAACTAAAGATCGCGCTCAGGAAAGTCAGGAGCGTCGTGAGGACAAACAGCCAGATGCTGACGCCATCGAGACCGACCTTGTATTGAATGCCCCATTGAGGAATCCAAGGCGCGGCTTCAACCATTTGGAAGTGGAATGTGTTCTGATTAAACACATTGAGCACGGCGAGCGAGGCCAAGAAGGCTCCCCCCGTGACCACGAGGGTCATCCATTTGATCGCCTTCTTGAATTCTTCCGGCACCATGAGCACCAGCAGAGCCCCAATGAAGGGGATCAGGATGGTGGAAGTGATGGTTCCAATGCCACCCGTCATTAGTTTGCGCCTCCGATCATGGTGATGTAGATGAAGTAGCCGAGCAAGGCGACGATACCGATTTGCATGAGAACGGCATAGCCTCTCACGTAACCCGTTTGCATGCTCCTAAAGAGGTTGCCAAAGCCCTTGGAAAGTCCTCCGAGTCCGTTCACGATGCCGTCGATGACGTACTTGTCAAAGGCCATCGAGATGTCGCCCAGAATCTTGCCGAGATTGATGGAGCCCCAGGTGAGGGTGCCATCGATACCGAACTGCTTGCTCGCCGCTTTTTGGAATCCTGTCCACTTGGTTTCGTCGACTCCGTCCTTCTCGGGAAGGCCCTTGAAGTAGCGGGCGTATCCCCAAGCAACGCCGAGCAAGAAGGCTGCCGTGGCGGCCCAGAAGATCGGCTTGGCAAGGACCTTTTGGATCCAGTAGGGAATGCTCTTGATCTCTTCGTGGTGGTGAACCACAACGCCCGCCGAGGCGAGCCACTCAGGAAGTTGCACCCCAAAGAAGAGCCATCCGCCCCCGACAAGGCTCAGAGCAGCAAGCACGACGAGAGGAATCCACATAGTTGCCGGAACTTCGTGCGGCTTGTGATTCTCGTCCAGGTCGTGGTGATGCTCGTGGGGAGTGCGCTTGGCAATCTCCGCCATTTCCGCATCGGTGTAGAAGAAGTTGTGCACGTCCGGCCCGTGGTCGTGATGACCATGATCGCCGTGATGATGATCGTGATCGTGGTGGTCATCGTGCCCGTGACCCGCATGAGCAGGGATCAGCTTCCATCGCTCTTCCCCGCTGAAGAAGGTCATGAAGGTCATCCGCGTCATGTAGGCGGCGGTGAGCACCGCGACGAGCATCGCGACGCCAAAGCCGATCAAACCAATCGGAAGGCCGTACCAGTTGAGCTTGGAGGCAAAGGTTTCGAGGAGGATTTCTTCCTTCGAGAATGCACCACTGAGAAACGGGAAGCCAGCGATCGCGAGCCATCCGATGGTCATTGTGCCAAAGGTGATCGGGATGTATTTGCTCAGCTTGCCGTAGTTCCTCATGTCCTGGTTGTGAGCCATCGCGTGAATCACCGCGCCGGAGCCAAGGAAGAGCAGGGCCTTGAAGAAGGCGTGGGTCGCCACATGGAAGAGCCCGACCCAGTACGCTCCGACTCCGCAGGCGATGAACATGTAGCCGAGCTGAGAAACTGTCGAGAAGGCAAGAACCTTCTTGATGTCCGTCTGGCCGAAGGCGATGAGCGCGCCGAGGAGAGCCGTGATACATCCAACAATGACCACCACCGCGCCCGCCACCGGAACCGCCTCAAACAGAGGAGACATGCGGTTGAGCAGGAAGACGCCCGAGGTGACCATCGTGGCGGCGTGGATCAGTGCCGACACCGGAGTCGGGCCAGCCATCGCGTCCGGAAGCCACAGATAGAGCGGGAACTGCGCCGACTTACCCATCGCCCCGATGAAGAGGAGAATTGCCGCAGCGGCGAGTGGCCAGTGACCGTAGTTCTCCAGCATCACGCCGATGTTCGGCAGGAGGACATCGTAGCTGAGCCAGCGCGGATCGCTGCCCTGACCAGTAACGCCCAGAGTCGTTGCCGCCATGAACATCAAGAAGAAGATGCCGAGGCTGAGACCCCAGTCACCGATCCGGTTGACGATGAACGCTTTGTTCGCGGCGAAGCTGTTGTTGAGATCCTTGTACCAGAAGCCAATAAGCAGATAGGAGCAGACGCCCACGCCTTCCCAGCCGACAAAAAGCAGGGCCAGGTTGTTGCCGAGCACGAGCAGGAGCATCGCGCAGACGAACAGGTTCAAGTAGGTGAAGAATCGGGTGTAATCCTTCTCTTCCGACATGTAGCCGGTCGCATAGAGGTGGATCAGGGTGCCAATGCCGGTGATGATAAGCACCATCGTCATCGAGAGGGCATCGACGCGGACTTCAAAGGGAATCGAGAGGTTGCCGACGGTAATCCACTCGAACAGAGTGAGGATTCGGCTTCGTCCATCTTCCGGGAGAGCCCGCAGAGCCGCAGTGATGTTTGCGGCAATCGCGAACGATCCGAGAATCGGAAGGACCGCGAAGGCCCCCATCATGGTGCGGCCAATTTTCGGCCCCAGGTTATCAATGACCAGTTTGCCCATGAGGGCCTGGAACAAGAATCCGAACAGCGGGAGGGCGAGCACCCACCAAATCAGCTTAAAGATGTCGTCTTGCATGTTCTGGTTAGCCTCGCAGGGTGCTCATTTCGTCGACGTCCACTTCGTTCTTCTGCCGGAAGATCGCCATGATGATGCCAAGTCCGACCGCGACTTCGGCGGCGGCGATCGCCATCACAAAGATGACCATCATCTGGCCCGACATCGCGGCTTGGTTCGGATCACCGACGACCGGACTGGGGTAGGCAGCAAACGAGAGGAAAGAGAGATTGACCGCATTGAGCATGAGCTCGATGCACATAAAGACCACAACCGGATTTCGGCGAATCATCACGCCGAGTCCACCGAGAGTGAACATCAGCAGGCTCAGGGTGAGGAACCATCCGAGCGGCACATCGTCGAAGACGCTGGCGAGCGGGATCAGGTGAGAGAGCATTAGAACTTCCTCTTCGCCAGCATGATCGAGCCGACGATTCCGACAAGGAGGAGAATCGAAATCACCTCAAAGGGCCAAACATATTGCGTGAACAGCACGGTGCCGATGGATTGGGGTGTGCCGTAGATGCGGTTGAACTTCTCACCGGTGTAGTTCATGGTGGGAGAGATCACGGCGACATAGGTCAGGGCGGCAATCGCGAGAGAGGCGACGAGCCCGACGAGGAACTTGCCTTCTTGGGTCTGAGGCTTGTCGGTTTTCCCGTCATCGCGCAGCATCATCACCACGAAGAGGAACAAAACCATGATCGCGCCCGCGTACACCATGATCTGGCTGATGCCCAGCATTTGGGAGCCGAGCATAAAGTAGATCAGGCCGAGGACGAAAAAGTTGATCACGAGCGAGAGAGCGGCTCGGACCGGACTACGGAAGAACACGACTCCCACGGCCCCAAACAAAGCCGCTGCCCCCATCACCAGAAAAGCAATCTGGTTGAGGGTCAAGGTCGTTCCTCCTCAAAGAGTCTGACGATATTCATGGTTCTCTCTAGTTCAAACGGAGAGAAGGTCGGTGTTCCCATGCACCGACCTCACTCTCCTCAAGCTTGCGGGGTCTCCTGCGGTTTCGCGTCGACCATCGTGACGGATCGGCGTTCCGAGGTCGGATTGACCAAAGTAACGGTACGCTTTTCCATCGGTGGGGAAGTTCGGGCGATCTTCACCAGGTTCAGATAGAGAACGGTGAGGATGCCGAAGGCAGCGAGCACGGCGATCCAGCCTCCCATCACGCCGTACATCTTGGTCATGATGACCCAGAGTCCGACGACAATGAAGTTGGCCACGCTCAGCGGCAGAAGGCTCTTCCAGCCGAGGTTCATAAGCTGGTCGTAGCGAAGTCGTGGGAGGGTCGCTCGGAGCCACACAAAGAAGGTGATGCCCGCGAAGCATTTGCCCAGGAAGACGATCGGAGCGAGCCAATAGTTGGCCCCTTCGAGCGCGCGCCAAAGTCCTTGACCCCAACCAAGGTTCTCCGCCATCCATCCCCAGTTGACGGGGAGAATGTTGTATCCGCCCAGGAACAGGGTGGCGAACACACCGCTGAAGATAAACATCGCCGCATATTCACCCATGAAGAACACGGCGAACTTCATCGAGGAATATTCGGTGTGATAGCCCGCGATGAGCTCGTTCTCCGCTTCCGGAAGGTCAAACGGGGCTCGGTTCGTTTCGGCAATCAAGGCGATCAGGAAGATGATCGCGGCGATGAATCCGAACGGAGTGAAGATGAACCAGTTCTGCAGGAAGGGTACGGCACCCCAGAGTGCGTCTTCTTGAATTGCCACCACTTGGGTCAGCTTCATGGAGCCAACCGCCATGATGATACAGGCCACCGACATCGCCATCGCGAGTTCGTAGCTGATCAGCTGTGCCGAGGCGCGCAGACCACCCATGAGCGAGTACTTGTTGTTGCTCGCGTATCCCGCGAGAACAATGCCGTAGGCACCAAGCGAGGAGATTGCCAGAACGTACAGGATTCCGATCTCGACATCGGCGATCGGGGTCAGGATTCCGTAGAGGCCGTAGTTCGGACCCCAGGGAAGAGTTGCGCCGAGGGCAAATGCGGGGAAGAGAGCCAGAGCCGGCGCGATGAAGTAAATCTTGCGGTCAACCGCGTTGGGGGTGATGTCTTCCTTGAGGAAGAGCTTCACGCCGTCCAGAAGCGGCTGAATGAGGCCAAAAGTGCGAATCTTCTTGCTCGCGAGACCTTTCACCGGGAAGTTATCCGGGAAGGTGATGGTTCCCGATCGGTTCGGGCCGATACGGTCTTGCATCCAGCTCAGCAGGCGCCGTTCCCACCAAATGAGCGGCGGAACCAGCGAGAGGATCGCGACCAGCACGAACAGACAGCGGATCAGACCCAACAGGATGGGCTGCTCAGCATGCAATCGGAAGAAGAATTCAGCGACCAAGGCGACCTCACTTTACCTCTGTGAACTTCACAGGCTTCCCAAAACTCCCGTCAGGACATCGGACTTCAGGGCGAGCCCTGGGCGTGTCGGCAGAAGATGCCCGGACTCGGGCAGAACGTCGTACTTCGCTCCGGCAAACCCGCCGTGCTCAGCCGCGATTTCGTTCATGATCTCTGCCGGGTTGAAACTCGGTACGCCTGGCTTGGCTCGCAGATAAGCCTCCGTCATGATTCTCCAGACCGGCTTCGCTTCGCCTGGAGCGGGGAGGATTTGCTTCATCCGCTGCACACGGCGCTCGCTGCTTGTGTAGGTGCCATCTTGTTCGGCGGGAAGCGCCATCGGCAAGATCAGGCTGGCGTAGCTTGCGGTTTCGGTGGCGCGGAAGTCAGCCACGACCAAGGTTTCGACATTCTCAAGCGCCTTCTCCACGAGTGCGCGATCCGGATACTCGTTCAGCACATCGCAACCGACGAGCCAAAGAGCAGTGATTTCACCACTCACGCATGCTTCAAGGATTTGCTTCGTGTTCTTGCCGCTGGCAACGCTCGCCGTGTTCACGCCGGAATCCGGGAGAGCTCCCATTTCGATGGCACCCTGGCTATTGGCATGCAGGGCCATGTGGTTAAAGCCGATTCCTGCGCTTGCCGCGAGACCGGCCAGCACATGGGTAGCCGTTCGACCCGATGCCGATTCATCAAGAGCGTGCGTCGTGAGGATCGTGCGGGATCCCGACTTGAGGACTTCCACCGCCTGGGCAAGTGCAGATTCGCTCACGCCCGTGGCCCTTGCGGTGTCCGAAAGCGACGATTTCGCACCGCTTACTCCGAGTGCCCCAGCGAGACCGGCGGCGAGCTTGGCCTCGGTGCCTGGTTCATAGTTCAGCACCACATGGGCGAAGCTGTCGGCATCGGTCGGGGAATGGTGGGCCACCACGACTTTCATGCCGTTTTGGTACCAGCCCTTCCGGACACGCAGGAAGCTCATCGGCTGTTCATCCGCGAGCGAGGTGCCAAAGATGAGCACCG
This sequence comes from Armatimonadota bacterium, assembly GCA_020161505.1. Classification (GTDB taxonomy): domain Bacteria; phylum Armatimonadota; class Fimbriimonadia; order Fimbriimonadales; family Fimbriimonadaceae; genus UphvI-Ar2. The sequence continues at coordinate 141,894 of JAIUNY010000001.1, forward strand.
CATCTTGCGATTCCAGGGCGGAGATCGGAGTCGAAACCGCCGCTACACCCAGTTTGGCTTCTACCGAATCAGCCGAAGAAACGGCATTTTCCGTCATCCGAGCGTCGATGTTGGGCGAATTGAAGACGTTGCGGAAGAGTTTTTGGGTGGCAAAGTAAGCTTCGTTCGAAAGGTTCGCGCCGAGGAGGATCGCTCCCTTGGTTCCGGCGGCTTCAAAAGTCTTGACCACTTCGCCAAGAGCATCACCCCAGCCGACTCTGACAAAGCCATCGCCGTTGCGCTTGTTCGGCGCGGTCAGTCGATCTTCGGCATTGTAGAAATCGTGACCAAACTTGCAGCGATCCGCGGTCCACTCCTCGTTGACTTCCTCGTTTGTGCGACCGTTGATCCGCACGAACTTGCCTGCCCGATAGTCGAACCAGACATTGGTTCCGCACGGCGTGACCGTGCAGATGCCCGGCTTGGTTTCCAAGTCCCACGGTCGGGCGCGGAATCGGTACCGGCTTGAGGTGAGGGCGCCGACCGGGCAGATTTCAATGACGTTTCCGCTGAACTTGCTCTCGAAATCAGTGAGCTGGTAGGTCGAGGGCTGCATGGCGGCCCCTCGGAATCGGAAAGCTAGCTGGGAATCTCCGGAAATTTCTTCGGTGAACCGGACGCACCGGCCGCACTGAATACAGCGCTCCAGGTCGAGCGTCACATATTTGCTCAGGGGATACGCCTTGGGGAGGTGCCGCTTGATCTCGACGAATCGGCTGGTGCTCGGGCCGTAGGCGAGAGTGTTGTTTTGGAGCGGGCATTCGCCGCCTCGGTCGCAGATCGGGCAGTCGAGCGGGTGGTTGATGAGCAGGAACTCAAGCACACCTTTTCGATCCTTGTGAATCTGCTCGGAGTCGGTGGTGATCACCATTCCGTCGCTTGCCGGGAGGGTGCATGCCGCTTGCGGCTTCGGCATCATGCGGACGCTTCCGTCCGGCTGCTTGAACCCGACTTCAACGAGGCACATGCGGCACATGCCGACCGGCTTCATGCGCGGGTGGTAGCAGAAGATCGGAACTTCGAGGCCCAGGCGTTTGACCGACTCGACGATCAACTCATTTTTGGGGACATCGATTTCGATGCCATTGATCGTGATCTTCACGGTCTGTTCCTGGACGACGCTTGCCATGATGTTCCTGCAATCAATCGCGGGACGCAGAACCCCGCAATCTAACCCTGCTGGTGTACCTCATCCTACGAGGGCAACACGGCATGTTTCCCCAAGCTTGCGCGCAGAAATGCAACCAATCGCGCTCTCAAACGTAGCACAGAGCCCCGTAATGGATGCGGGTTTTGTAAGGTGTAGGACGGAAACTTGTCGAAAGAGTGATTACGTCGATTCATAATGGGGGAATCTTGGATTGCCCACTGGGTGAGCGGGCGATTTGTTTTTTGGAACAACTCTGATGAAGAAGCATGCGTTGGCGTCTCGGTCGCTGTCGATCGGGGTAGGCCTCCTGTTCACACTCACCTCGTCCATTGCCCTGGCGAAGTCCCACGATTACGTTTTCAACGAGATCAAGGTGGAATTTCGCGGGGAGACCAATCAGGCCGATCTCGCAAGTCACCTCGCTCAAGGATTCGGCTGGGTGCATCGCCGCGAGGGCGGTGCCTGGATTTTCCGGATCAAAGACCCCTCAGCCTTGGGCTCCACAATGGATGCCTGGAAGCGCAGGTCTTCGGTGAGGGAAGTCGAGGCGATCATCCCGCATTTGCCGCAAGAGCTCATCAAGACCAGCGGTCTTAGCAAGCTGGAACAGGTCATCGACGAATACAAAACCGCCTACTGGGCGTATCACCCCTTCCGCGATGAAGAAGAGGATTTGATCGAGGAAGGCGAAGAAGGGATGGAAGAAGTCCCTGGACTCGACTTCCTGGAAACCTATCTGGAGCACAAGCGGCTTCGCGCTTACCCGAACCAGGAAATCGACTTCAGCGGATACATCGAGGTGGCCCAGCGTCGACTTCAACAGCCTCAGCCGAACGGCAATGAGCGTCCGCGAGGCTTGCCCGGCATGCGATTCCCGGGCGAGGCACCTGCACCAAGAGCTCAGGAAGACTTCAGTGGCAATTGGGAGTTCATGGGGCCGCGCGATCTTCGCGCTCCCTACCGGATCTACTTCGGACTCAGTCCGGTCAATGGCCGGATCAATGCTCTGGCGGTTCACCCGACTCAGCCGAACACCTTCTACGCAGGAGGCGCGCAAGGGGGAGTCTGGCGAACCACCGATGCCGGAGTGAACTGGGAGGTGCTCACCGACAACTGGCCTCTCCTGGGGGTCAGCTCGGTGGAGATCCACCCGACCAATCCGAACATCATTCTCGCCGGAACCGGCGATTACTTCGGCTATGACGTAGCGGGAATCGGTGTGATGCGTACCACCGATGGCGGCACCACGTGGACGCGGACGGGCGTCAACATGGGCAACGCGGCGATTTCTCGCATCAAGTTTGACCCGACCAACCCGAATATCGTCGTGGCGGTTGGCGGTCGCACGGGAGGCAACGGTCTGTGGCGATCGAACGATGCGGGCCAAACCTGGACTTTGCTGGATAGCTCCATCGCTTACAGCGATCTCAGCGTCGGAGTGGCTCCGAGTGGACAGCCCAACACCATGTGGGCGGTTGCGGGGGGCAGTTCCTTTGCCGTGCGACGTTCCGACGACCGAGGCGCGACCTGGACCAACGTCACCCCGCCGAGCACCCTGCTCACAGGGAGTCAAAACCCGCTCGCAGTGGCCGCATCGACGATCACTCCGGGCACGGTCTATGTTCTCAGCACGACTCAACGCCGGATTCTCAAGTCCACCGACTTCGGTGCGACGTGGGCGGATACGACCAACAACTTCCCAACTGGCGGCACGAACAACTACAACTGGAGCCAGGGATGGTACGACTATCACATCACCGCGAGCTCCACGACACCGACGGGGGGATCTCCGCAGGATGTGCTCTGGGTCGGCCTGATTGATATCAACGTCAGCGTCAATGGAGGAACCACTTGGCGGAATGCAGGCGGTACCAACTATGCCTCCGGCTACTCCAACAGCGCGATCGTTCACGTGGACCATCACGGATTCGCCATTGATCCCCAGAATCCTGATCGATTCCTTGCGGGGAGCGATGGCGGAGTGTTCCTGGGCACCTATGCCCCCAGTACCGACGCTCTGACCTGGTCACGGCTGAACAAGAATCTAGGGGTCACCCAGTTCTATACGCTCGCCGTCCACCCGACGAATCCGGATTACGTGAAGGGCGGAACCCAAGATAACTCCACGCCACACTCCTTCGGAAACCTCGCGCTCTGGCAAAACCCTGGCGCAGGGGACGGAGCCGGATGCGCGATCAACCCGTTCAATGTGAACTTCCAATACAACAGTTCGCAGTACCACGGACTCAGCAAGACGACAAACGCCTACGGGGGCCAATCCGGATTCAAACCGAGCTTTGGGAGCGACTCCGTTCCGTTCATCGGCAAGCTCTGGCTCGATCCCAACAACGGTCGATATGTGTACGTGAACACCAACTATCTGTGGCGATATGACGAAGACACCGACACCTGGACGGCACGTGTCGGGGCTCAGGCTCTCTCCACAAACTCACGGGTGAACTGGGTTGAGGTCGCGCCGGGTGATAGCAATCTGATCTACACAGGGTCGGGCGATGGACAGCTGTGGATGAGCCGCAACTTTGGTTCAACCTGGACGCGAATCGACCGACAAGGTCTCTCGGGCGGGCTTCCGAACCGAGCGATCACATCCATCTCCGCCAATCCTCTCAACAAGAATGAAATCCTCATTGGTCTGGGAGGAAGCGGCGGCAACCTTTACCGATGTTCGGACACGACGGCGACCTCTCCGACTTTCACCAATGTGAGCGGGAGCGGAAGCACGGGCCTTCCGAGCGTCATCGTGAACACGGTGGTTCGTGATCCTTGGCGTCCGGCGACCACTTGGTACGCGGGCAATGACGTGGGAGTTTTCGTCACCGAAAATGCCGGCTCGACTTGGACTGACATCACTCAGGCTCGAGGGCTCCCGAACGTGCAAGTCAACCAGCTGATCGCGAATCAGACGACCGGCTATCTGACCGCTGCCACGTTTGGTCGGGGGATTTGGAGGATGAAGCTGGTTCCGGTGAACCTGCAATCGGTCTCCGCTGAACCGATTATCTCCGGCGACGGTGGAACGGCAACCGTGGTTCTACAACGAGCCGCCCCGGCAGGTGGTGTAACGGTCGCTCTGACGAGCGCCAACCCGGCCCGTCTCGGCGTTCCTGCTTCGGTCTTTGTTGCCGAGGGGGCAACGAGTGCCACCTTCCCCGTTACCACCACGGAGGGGACATCAAACACGAGCGTCGACATCACGGCGAGCCTGAGCGGGAACTCGGTAGTCGGGACGGTGAACGTTCTCGGCATGCAACTGCTGCAAACCACCCGGGGCGGCGCTCGCAACTCGATCAACGAAACCGGGTCATTCGCCAATATCGACAACGAAGACACCTCGGTGTGGAGTTGGTCGATGCAGGATCCTCGCACCGGATTTACCGAAGCGGTCATGCTGGCCCGCGCTCCCAGCGGATCAACGAGCACCTCGCGTCTCGTTCTCCGAGCGAAGTCGAGCGTGGCGAACACCACCTTCCGGGTGTTGTTCTATAACTCGAACACCCGAACCTTCACTCAGGTGGGTTCTGGGGTGATTGGAACCAGCTACAGCACCAATGTCCTGACTCTCCCCTCGGTGACGCCTTACTTGGCTCCAGGGCAAGAGTTCCGGTATTCGGTGATCTTCGACAAATCAGCCTCCAGCTCCACCTTGCGCGTGGATGTGGATCGCTTGGTGGTTCGAACTCGATAAGCGATCCCTGGGACGAGAAGAGCCCCGGGTTCAGATAAAACTGAACCTGGGGCTCTTGTTTTTTCGAGGCGGTCAATCAGACGAGGGTCTGGTTCTTGTGAGCGTCCCGGATGAGCTGGCTGAGCTCTTCCTTCACGAAGTCGCCGTCGATCACCAGGGTCTCTGGCGCGACCTCGGGGGCATCGAAGAGATAGTCTTCGAGCAGTCGCTCAATCATCGTGTGGAGCCGTCGCGCGCCGATGTTGCCCGCCTTGCTGTTGAGTTCGGTGGCGAAGTGGGCAATCTGCTCAAGCGCTTCTTTGGTGAACGAGAGCTTGATCCCCTCCACGCCGAGCAGAAGTTCGTACTGCTTCGTGAGGGCATTGCGGGGCTCGCTGAGGATGCGGACGAAGTCTTTTTCTTCGAGCGCTTCCAGCTCCACGCGGATCGGGAGTCGGCCTTGAAGTTCGGGGATCAGATCGCTTGGCTTGCTTTCGTGGAAGGCACCAGCCGTGATGAACAAAATGTGATCGGTGCGGACTTGGCCGAACTTGCTCGCCACCACGCTCCCTTCGACAATCGGCAGGAGGTCGCGCTGCACGCCTTCGCGGCTGACATCCGGGCCGGAACCGTGGCTCTTCATGGCGACCTTGTCGATCTCGTCAATGAAGATGATTCCGGTCTGCTCGGCGCGTTCCAGAGCTTCCTTGTTGATGCTGGCCTTGTCGATGCGCCGCTGGGCTTCCATCTCCTGGAGCACCATCTTGGCCTGCGCGACCGGCATCTTCTGGTAGCCGGTGCGGGTTCGGTTTCCTCCGAGAAGATGGTTCATGTCCAGGCCCATCTCTTCCATCCCGCCCGGGGTGAAGACCTGCAGGAACTGGCTTCCTTGCGGCTCTTCGACCTCAACTTCCACGAGCTTCGCATCGTGGAGACCCTCGGCAATCTCTTGTCGAAGCTTGGCGAGTCGAGCGGTTCGCTCTTCATCGGTCTCGCCGAGTTCCTCGGGCTCCGCCGGGGATTCTTCGCTGGCGAAGAAGTGGGTGAATCGAGCCGGAGCCGGGTGGTCGTCGAGCATTTCGACGAGTCGATCGAGCGCGGCTTCGCGGGAGGGTTCCTGGACGGCCGCCACGCGCTCGGCTTCCACCAGTCGAACAGCATCGCTCACGAGGTCACGAACCATGGATTCGACATCGCGGCCGACGTAGCCGACTTCCGTGAACTTGGTGGCTTCCACCTTGACAAACGGGGCGCGGGCGAGTTGGGCAAGACGGCGGGCGATTTCGGTTTTGCCGACGCCGGTGGGGCCGATCATGAGGATGTTCTTCGGCATGATGTCGGCGCGTTGCTCGGCGGGGAGCTGCTGGCGTCGGTATCGGTTGCGCAAGGCGACGGCCACGGCACGCTTCGCGGCGTCTTGGCCAACGATGTACTTGTCCAGTTCGGCAACGATCTGACGCGGGGTGAGTTCTTCGACGGGAAGGCTCATGGAGTGAGGGAGTTGTACCTGCGGAACCCCGTCATGCCTCGGGTCTGGTTCACCGTGTTGCTTCCTAGTATCGCGGGGCAAAGTCCTCCCCGATCCTGGTGGAGGGTTGGGAGGGGGCCAAGCCACCCTGCCGAAAACGGAAAAACCCCTCACGGCAGGGCGCCATGAGGGGCATGTTTCGCTCAGAATGAGTCTTAAGCGTGAGCCAGAGCGACGATCTTGTCTGCCGCTTCCTGCATCGTGCTCGCTCCCACGACCTTGTCAGAAGTCGCCAGAATCGCCAGACCTTCCTCGGCGGCCGTTCCCTCGATTCGAGCAACCACGGGGATCGTGATGTTCATTTGGTCAAAGGCGGAGAGAATGCCCTTGGCGACTTCGTCGCATCGGGTGATGCCACCGAAGATGTTGATGAGAAGACCCTTGACGTTGGGATCCATCATGACCAGCTCGACGCAGGTCTTGACGCGCTCCGCATTGGCTCCGCCGCCCACATCAAGGAAGTTGGCCGGTTTGCCGCCTGCGCGGTTCACTTCATCGAGTGAACACATCACGAGGCCCGCACCGTTGCCCATGATCCCGATTTCTCCGCCCAGGCGAACGTAGGCAATGCCGAGCTTCGCGGCTTCGGCTTCGATTTCATCTTCGGCCCCGTCGTCCTTGGTTTCAGTGTATTCGGGGTGGCGATACATCGCGTTTTCGTCGATGCTGACCTTGGCGTCGGCGGCGACGAGCTTGCCGTCCGGAGTCCAAGCGACCGGGTTGATTTCGATGAGATCCGCGTCGTTTTCGATGTAAACCTTGACCAGACCCTTGATCATCGCGACCATTTGTCGCTGAGCCGGAGCGGGGATCTTTGCGGCTTGCACGGCTTCGCGGACTTGGTAATCGTCGAGTCCCCAGGCCGGATCGACATGGAGCCGCACGATGGCTTCCGGATTGTGCTCGGCGACCTCTTCGATCTCCATGCCGCCTTCCTTGCTGATCATCACGACGACCTTTTGCTCGGCGCGGTCGAGGAGGACGGAAAGGTAGTACTCCTCGGCGATATCGACGAGTTCACCGACGAGAACCTTCTCGACGATCATGCCTGCCGGGTTTTGGATGCTCACGAGTCGCTTTCCGATGAGTTCCTTGGTGAAGTTGCCTGCATCTTCGGCGTTGTCGAACAGCTTGACGCCGCCGGCTTTGCCGCGTCCACCCATGAGCACCTGTGCCTTGACCACGCACTTTCCGCCGAGTTCTTCGGCGATCTTCTTGGCTTCGGCAGGGTCACTGGTGACTCGTCCGCCCGGGACAACCACGCCATATTTGGCCAAAAGATCTTTGGACTGGTACTCGTGAAGCTTCATCGCGCTGGGGAGATTACCGCCTCAGCGCCGGTGGTCCTGCGAATCGTGGAAAACCTCGTCCGGCTTTGGTGGATTTGCCGGGGCAGAGTGGCGGGACCGCAAGATATACTAGACATATGGATGCAGTTTTGGCGGTGGTCATCGCGCTGGTCAGCGTGGTGGTGGGGGCATTTGCCGTTTGGTTCTTGATGCGCGGGCGCGAGTCTCAGGTTCGCACCGAGCTCGTGGCGGCACAGTCGGAACTCAAAAAGTCGAACGAAGAACTCAGCCAGGCCAAGGTCGATCGGGGCGTCGCCGAAACTGAGGCGGCATCGAGGGCATCGCAGCTCGCGGTGCTGGAAATCAAAGTCAACGACCTCGGCAACGAGCTTCGCGCGATGACGGAAAAATTTCATGAGCGCGACGTTGACTTCGGCACGTTGAACTCATCGCTGGAAGAGAAGGAGCTTGCCTTCCTAAACGAGCGCGAGCGGCTTGAGAAGCTTCTGGAGGAGTCAGACAAGCGACTCAAGGAGGCGTTCGAGAATCTTTCCAACCAGACCCTCAAGGCGACTTCTGAGGACTTCATGAAGCGGGCTCAGGAGGTTTTGGAGAAGTATCGCGAAAACGCCGAGGGCGATCTGACGACAAAGCAAAAGGCCATCGAAGAACTCATGCGTCCGATGAGGGAGCAGCTGGAGCGACTCGACAACGCCAACAAGGAGCTCGAGGAAAAGCGCACGGGTGCGTACAGCTCGATCAAAGATCAGATTGAGCAGCTGACGATGCAGCAAGTGGGTTTGCAGAAGGAAACGAGTCGGCTCGTGAAAGCTCTTCAAGACCCTGGTTCGGCGGGTCAATGGGGCGAAATGGTGCTGGAAAGGGTCGTCGAAATGGCGGGCCTCCAGGATCGGGTGGATTTTGAGACTCAGGCGACGCAGTCGGCCGAGGATGGATCCCGCCAGCGACCAGACATGGTGGTCAAGCTTCCGGGAGATCGAACGCTCGTGATTGACTCGAAGGCTCCGATGAAGAGCTATCTGGACGGCTTGGAATCCACCGACGAGGCATCGCAGCAAGTTCTTTTTGCGGATCACGCAAAGAAGCTGCTGGAGCACAGCAAGGTGCTCAACCGCCGCGACTATGTCCGTGGCGACTCCGCTCCGGACTTCACAGTGATGTTTGTGCCGAGCGAATCGGCTTTCCGGGTGGCCATGGAAGTCCGTCCCGGCTTGATGGAGGAAGCGCTTTCCAACAACGTGGTGATTGCGACTCCCACCACACTCCTGGCCCTCCTTCGGGCCGTGGCGTACGGCTGGCAGCAAGAAAAGTTCGCGAAGGAAGCCCACAAAGTACGGGAAAACGGTCGGGTGTTGTACGAGCGCCTGACGATCCTGGTGGATCACTACGCGAAGCTCGGGAAGGCGTTGGAGCAAGCCGGCAAAGCCTACAATAGCTTCGGCTCCTCGCTTGAGAGTCGGGTGTTGCCCGCGGCGCGGCAGTTCAAGGATTCTGGGATCACAACGAACAAGGATATTGCGGTGATCGAGCCCATTGAGCTTCACCCAAAGGCTTTGATCAGGACGGACGCCCCGGAGGGAAGTCAGTCGTTGCTCGGGCTCGACGACTGAGGGTCGATTCGCTCGACCACCGTGTACCCGGCGCGGGATTCTCGCACGGGGATCGGCTCGATGGTGATCTTCACGTCTTGACCGAGCGCGTTGAGGATCCCGATCAGGCGATCGGCTGAGTAGCCCCTGGTTTGGCCCCGGAGCAGGGCCGAAACCTTGGGTTGGTCGAGTCCGACCATGGTCGCGAGTTTCTTCTGCGAGACCCGCTTCGCCTTCATTGCTTGAGAAATCGCGATGACGAGGTTGGCTTTGAGCAGCCTCTCCTCTGGATTGGCGAGACCCAAGTCGGCAAATACGTTCCCCGACCCTCGCTCGACAATCATTTCTGTGCTTTCTTCCATTCCGTATGTGCCTGTTCCGCCAGAGCGAGCCTGGATCGGATCAAATCAATCTCTTGGCGGGGTGTCGAGATCCCTCGCTTTGACTTCTTTTGGAAGCAGTGAAGGACGTAGATCGACTCCTCAAACCGCACGGTGTAGATCGCTCGAAAGGTGTCGCCGTCAGAATTGTCGATGATCTCAAGAACGCCTGCCCCGTGGAATCCTCGCATCGGCTTTGCCCTCGGTGGCATCTGACCAAGCTGGGCAAGGTACAGCTGAAAGCCGAGCGAATCTTGAACGTCTTCTGGAAGCTCCCGCATGTCTTTTCGAGAGGAAGCTATCCAGTCAAGCCGTCTCAACTTATCTTCCATCAGATTTATACCATATCTGGCATATATCTGCGTCAGCCGCCCATACCGAGCGAGGCGCGTTGCTCTTCGAGCAGATCATGCGTGAACACCAGAGCCTTCACCATATCCCGAGCGGCATCGACGGGTGAACCGACAAACGGCCAAATGAGCTTGTCCTGGGCAAAGTAAGCGTCCCGCTTCTCCCGCACCAGCAGACTCGGGATGCGCGGGTGCAGGGTGAAGTTCTCGTGGAAGGTCACCGCGAGTCGGCCGCCCTTGCCATCAACGCTCACGATATGTACATCACGAGCCTGCATGCGCACCCCCATAACATCAACCGCATTGCGCACCTCGTCCGGCATCAGTCCATAGCGGTCCTCGAGATCCGCCGCGACTTCGCGCAAGGCTCCCAGATCACGAGCGGCCATCAGCTGCTTGTAAAAATAGAGCCGCTGGCCTTGGTCTTCGATGTATGACTCGGGAATCAACGCCTTCACCGGAAGATCGAAGGTCGGCAGGGGCTCAAGTCCGACAAGCGGATCGTCGTAGCCCGTCGGGCGTTTGCCATCGGCGAAGGTCTTGAGGAACTGCACCTCGCTCTCAATGAGCTGAGAGTACAGCTCGTACCCGACACTCGTCATCTGACCGCTTTGCTTGGCCCCGAGCAGGTCGCCTGCGCCTCGGATCTGCAGATCCCGGAAGGCGAGCGAGTATCCCGAACCCAGCTGATTGAACTCGGCGAGTGCCTTCAGACGCTCCGTCGCATGCTCATTGAGAGTCTTGTCGGGCGTGTAGAGGAGGTACGAATAGGCTTGCCGATCGCTTCGCCCCACCCGGCCGCGCAACTGGTAAAGCTGGGCGAGACCGAACTTATCCGCGTTCTCCACGATCATGGTGTTCGCGTTGGGGATATCGAGACCACTTTCGACAATCGTTGTGCTCACCAGGATATCGATTTCGCCCTTGATGAACCCGACCATAACGGGTTCAAGCTCTCGCTCGCCCATCTGACCGTGCCCGATTGCAATCTTGGCTTGAGGGAGAGCTTTGCGGAGCTTCTCCGCAGTGTGATAGATCCCCTGAATCCGGTTCGAGACAAAGTACACCTGGCCTCCCCGCGCAAGTTCGCGGAGACACGCCTCGCGAATCACTTCCATCGACATCGGGCGCACGAAGGTGCGGATCGGGAGTCGGCCCGGCGGGGGATCGTTGATCAGAGACATCTCGCGGATGCTCATCAGCGCCATGCTCAGGGTTCGTGGGATCGGTGTAGCCGACATGCTGAGCACGTCCACGTTCACCCGGAGCTCCTTCAACGCCTCCTTGTGCTTGACGCCGAACTTCTGTTCTTCATCTATCACCAGTAGGCCAAGATCGTTGAACTTCAGCTCATCGCTGAGCAAAGCATGGGTGCCAATGACGACCTTGGCGCGCCCATCGGCGAGTCGATCGAGATTGTTCTTGCGCTCTTTTCCGGTGACAAATCGGTTGAGGAGAACGACTTCAATATCAAACGGAGAGAGCCTTTCTTCGAAGTTCCGGAAGTGTTGCTCGCTCAAGATGGTCGTCGGGCAGAGCACTGCAACCTGTTTTCCGGCATCCGCGACCTTGAAGGCGGCGCGCACCGCGACTTCGGTTTTGCCGAATCCGACGTCTCCGCACACAAGCCGATCCATCGGGTAGCTCATGCGGAGATCCATCTTCACATCCTCGATGGCCTGGAGCTGACTGGGGGTTTCCGCCCAGGGGAAGGTGCCCTCCATCTCTTGCTGGTAGTCGGTATCTGGCCCGAACGCGGGTCGTTCGACGCGTTTGCGCTTGGCGTAGAGCTGGATCAGATCGCGGGCGAATTCGCGAGCCTCCTCGCGGGCTTTGGTGACAGCTTTCTTCCACTCGGTGCCGGTGAGCCGGTTGATTTTGGGGCTCTCGTCGCCAGGAGTGACGTACTTCTGAATCCGGTCGAGCTGATCCGCCGGCACAAAGAGGCGATCGGGAGCCTTGTATTCAATGTGCAGATACTCCTTCTCGATTCCATCGGTCGTGCGATTGACAAGACCCTTGTAGATGCCGATGCCGAAGTTGATGTGCACGACAAAGTCGCCCGGCTTCAGGTCGAGAACCGTCGCGATGGGAACTCCTTCGCTGAATTTGCGTTGCGGAAGCTTGAGCCGCCCGACGCCGAAAAGCTCCTGATCCGTGACCACCGCGAGTTTGAGCGCGGGGCAGATGAATCCTCCCGCCGGGTTGCCTTCGAGCACGAACAGTCCGGGCGGAAGCGGCTCCTCGCTTTCCTCCAGAGGGTGCCCCTGATCGGTGGGAGTCGGGAAGATTTCGACCTGTGAGAGCACGGTCTTGGTGCGCATCGGTTGGTCGCTGGCGAAGGCGACGCAGAGGTCTTCCTTGAGCCAGTTCGCGAGACTTTGGGTGAGGAGCTGGGGCTGCCCGCGATACATCTCCAAGTTGTTCGCACCCAGCTCGAACACCTGATCGCTCGGGAGCCAATCGGGGGTCGCGTTCATGCTGGTGAAGCTAAGGAGATGCGGCGCGTCGGCGAAGTGCTGGGGTGTCCAAACGAAATCGTAGGGGGTGGACTGCAAGATTTCCCCGCGCTGGTGCCGGTGAGCGAGGGAATCGGCCAGCTCTTCTTCCAACCGATTGACGTTCGCTTCGAGCTCGAGCGGCTCCTCGAGCACGAGAAGTCCGTCTTCGCCGAGATAGTCCAGCGCACTTGGGCCGTCCGGCTGGATGAGGGGGCGGTAGAGGTCGAGTCGGTCGAAGTAGACGCGCTGTTCGAGGGCGACAACATCGAGGGTGATGCTCTCCTCCAGCCGATTTCCTGCCTCGGTTTCGAGCCGTGAGGCTTCGAGGGCAATCGTTCGCTCCAGCATGTCGCGAACATCGACTTCCGGAGAAGGGAGCAGGGTTTCGCGGCTCAGGGTGAGTTCGAGCTCACTCACCGCGCGGATGGAGCGTTGAGACATCGGGTCGAACACGCGGAGCGATTCCACGGTGTCGCCGAAGAACTCGATCCGAATCGGGCGCTCGGCTCCCATCGGGAAAACATCGAGAATCCCGCCGCGCCGACTGAACTGCCCGGGAACACGAACGGGTTCGGCGGGTTCGTAGCCAAGACGCACCAGCTTGTCGCTGGCTTCCATGACATCAAGAGTTTCGTCTTGCTCAATCCGGATGAAGTGCTCCAGCAGATCCATCGCCGGGAGGGTGCGCTCCAGAGCCGCCTGAGGGGTCGCGATGACAATACAGGGATCGCCACTGGCGAGCACGCGCAGTGATCCGAGTCGGTCGCTGAGGGCGACGGTTTCCGGGGCGGCATCTTCGAAAATCGCGCTGAGGCCGCTCGGAAGAATTCGGATCTTGTCCTTGGGAACACCATAGATTCCGAGCTTCGCTTGCCAGGCAAGGGCTCGGTCGTAGCCGTTGGCCACCAGCAGAATCTGGCGAGGTTCGCGCAGAAAAGCGGTCGCGAGAAAGCACGGACGGGCCTCCGGGGCAATCGACGCGCATGTCGTCGATCCTCGGAGGCCTGCGAATACCTCACGGAGTTCTGGGTGCTCGGCCAGTCTCCGCGCTAGGGTGTCGAGGCGCATGCCAGTGCTATCTTACCGGGCTACTCGGAGCATAGGGGTCACTTGTCTACCAGCAATTCGATCTCCGAGAAGCTCGGTCGCGTTGGCGAGGGCCGACTCACCGACTTCATCGCCGGCGAGCATCCGGGCGATTTCTTCGATACGGTCTGATGCCTGGAGTTCATGAATGCTGGTGCGCACCCGACCCTTCTGTTCGGACTTCTCGATCAGAAAGTGGGTTTGCGCCCGACCGGCGATCTGCGGCAAGTGGCTGATGACGAGAACCTGGGTGTGATCGGCAAGCTGTTCGAGCTTGCGCGCGACCGCCGCAGCGGCACGTCCGCTCAGCCCGGTATCGACCTCATCGAAGACTAAGCTCGGAACCCCCGCCCGACCTGCCGACGCAACTTTGATCGCCAGCATCACTCGACTCAGCTCGCCTCCACTCGCGACCTTGTTCAATGCCCGGGCTGGTTCGCCAGGATTGGCGGAGAAGTCGAAGGTGACCGCGTCACCGCCGCACTCCGAAACTTCGACGGGATGGATCGAGACCCGAAAGACTGCCTTATCCATGGCGAGATCGCGGATGTGCCCCTCCACTTCAGCCTGGAAGATCAGAGCGGAAGCTTTGCGGAGTTTGGTGAGCTCTGCTGCACGACGCTGCAGCACTTTGGATTCAGCGTCAATCCGCGCCACCAGTGTGTCTTCGTCCAAGCTCTGATCGGTCAGGGCGGCAAGCTCGGCTTCCGCCCGCGTGAGGTACTCGAGAATCATCTCTTCGGTATCGCCGTACTTTCGCTTCAAACGGCTAAGGGCGTCGATTCTTGAGGCGGTTGACTCCAGGGCTTCCGGATCCGGCTCAAGCTGACCCGCGTAGAGGCGAAGGCCACGGATCGCCTCTTCCAGAGCGATATGGGCGGCGATGATCGGCTCGGTGGCCTCATTCAGGCCCTCGTCCAGGGCACGGAGTCCCGAGAGCTCTCGGGCAACGAGCCCAAGTTGCTCACTGACGGAGCCCTCATCGTCGGCGAGCCATCCCAGGCTGACCTGAACCCCCTGTCCCAGCCGCTCCGCATTCTGAAGTCGGCTGAGCAGGTTCTCGAGCTCGTGAGATTCGCCGGGTTGCGGTCCAACCCCGTTGATCTCCTCGATTTGAAACTGAAGCATGTCCACCCTCTGGGCTCGCTCACGCTGTCCCCGGCGGATTGACGAGAGCTGGCGAGTCAAATCCTGAACCACCGCATATTGCTCCGCGACGGCTTGCCGAAGAAGCGTCGCATTCTCCCCGATCCAGGCATCGAAGAATTCGATCTGTCTCTCAGGGTTCAGAAGGCTCTGGTGGTCGTGCTGACCGTGCAGGTCGATCAGGTGCGCCCCAATCGCCCGAAGCGTGCCCACGTTCACAGGTTTCCCGTTGACTCGGACAACCGAACGTCCTTCGACGCTGACTTCTCGGTGCACCACCAGCTCGTGATCCTCGATCTCAATTCCGAGCTCCTCACATTTTGACTGAGCCGCAGAATTCTCTCGCACATCAACGACAAGGGTGACGGTGCCTTTCGCGGCTCCTTCGCGAACAAGCTCGGATTCCGCTCTCCCTCCGAGAGCCAAGGTGATGGCGTCGATGAGCAGTGACTTCCCGGCACCGGTTTCCCCGGTGAGGGCGGTGAATCCTTCTCCAAGAGTCAGGTCGGCTCGGTCTATGATCGCAATATTCTCAACGGTAAGCGCACGGATCATGGCAACGATAAAAGTATAGACGAAAATCTACTAAAAAGACACAAGGGTGTAGAAAAAATATTCATAGCCCGGTTCCTCGCGAATCTGCGGGGTATCAATGAGGCATGGCGTCTGCGCGCGAAACAGCCGTGAGCCAGGCGGCGACTCTGGCGGCCACGAGTACCGTGATTGTTGTCGTGGTCAAGCTCTTCGCGGCCTGGCAGAGCCGAAGTGTCAGCGTTCTGGCGGAGGCGCTCCAATCGCTGGTCGACATTGTTCTGAGCGGGCTCACTCTGGTGACTGTGCGTTACGCCGCTCGCCCGGCGGATGACGATCACCCGTGGGGGCATGGCAAGGCAGAGCTGCTTTCCGGCGCGATGCAGATGCTGGTGGTGATCGCCACGGCAGGCGTTATTGCCTGGCAAGCCTCGCTCCGACTCGCTCAGCCGAGCGAAATCGAGGTTTCGAGCGGTTTGGTCGCGATGATTGTTGCCGTCGCGATGAATTTGGCGGTCATCGCCCGCCTTCGTAAAGTCGATCGCGAGCATGCCTCACCGGCGCTTCGGGGCGAAATTGAGCATCTGAGGAGCGATATCTTTGCCTCATGCGGCGTGTTTGTTGGGCTGGTTGCCGTGGCTCTCACGGGGTGGAATGCTCTTGACCCTCTAGTCGCCATCATCTTTACTCTGCTGGGCGCGGTGTTCGCGATCCGTCAGCTTCTTAAGCTCGGTCACGAGCTCCTGGATGGATCTCTCCCGAGCGAAGAGGTCGACCTTGTCAAACAAGCCTTGATCGAACATCCTGAAGTGCGAGACTTCCACAAACTCCGCACCCGTCGAGTCGGGAATTTGCGGATCGTGAGTCTGCACGTGCTACTGGATGACGATCTCAGCTTTGTTCAGGCGCATGACTTGGCCGAGGAAGTGGAGTCACATTTGAGTCAAGTTTTGGGTGGAGCGCTTGTGACCGCACATTATGAGCCCTACCAGGCAGAGATGCAGCACCAAGCAACGGCCCACGCCTCAGAACGGTGATTTTTCAGCAATCCCCACATGGCATTGCGAAAAGTCGGTAAAAGGGGAGCATGACGACAACCGCGCAAGACATCGCGCAAGGGATCACGTGGGATCTCTCCGCCCTCTTTTCCTCGATGGAGGACGAGAAGATCGCCGGGACGTGGGCTTCATGCAATGCACGCGCCGAGGCCTTTGCCGCGAAGTACCGGGGCAAGGTCGCCGATCTGAGTGTGGGTGATCTCGTTGTCGCGCTGCGAGAGCTGGAAGATCTCTCGAATGAGGCAGCCAAGCCGCCTACCTATGCAAACCTGCTCTTTGCCGCCGATACCAGCAATCCGTCTCACGGGGCGTTTCTTGCCGAGCAGTCGGAAAAAGCGAGCGAAGTCCGGGTCAAGGTGATGTTCTTTGACTTGGAACTTCAGAAGATCGAGCAGTCGAAGCTGGACACGATGCTGGAGGATCCGGCACTGACGGTCTATCGCCACCACTTCGCGGTGGTGCGGGCTTACACTCCCTACATGCTCAGCGAGACCGAAGAGGTGCTCCTGGAAGAAACCAGCAACACCGGCGTTCGCGCGTGGGTGCGCTTGCATGATGAGGTCACGGCCAATCACGATTTTCGCTACATCGATCCACTGACCGACGAAACTCTGGAACTGAGCCAAGAAGAGGTGCTTGATCGGCTGCGCGATCCGGACCGCCGGGTGCGTCAGGCGGCGGGCGATGCTCTGAGCAACGGCCTCGCGCAGATTGAGCGGGTTGTCACCTTTGCCTATAACACGATTCTCGCCGACAAGAAGCTGGAAGATCGCCTGCGCAAGATGGAATATCCGGAGCGCAGTCGGCACCTGGCGAACGAGCTCGACAAAGAAACGGTGGATCTCGTCATGCAGCTGTGTAAGGAGCGGAGCGATCTGGTGGCGCGCTACTACCGGGTCAAGAAGAAGATTCTCGGCCTGGAAGAGCTGACTCATGTCGATCGCTACGCGCCGCTTTTCGAAGCCGAAGAGAAGATCGGTTGGGGTGAGGCCAAGGAGATGGTGCTCACCAGCTTCGGTGCCTTCCATCCCAAGATGCGGGAGGTCGCGGAGGAGTTCTACACCAAGAACTGGATTGATGCCGAAGCTCGCAAAGGGAAGACGGGCGGTGCCTTCTGCAACTACAACACTCCCGATACTCACCCGGTCATGCTGATGACCTATCTGGGGAATCTCAAGGATGTCGGAACGCTCGCTCACGAACTCGGACATTGCGTGCACGGGTCATTGAGCCGGAAGCAGAGTTTGTTCAACTTCCACGGCACCTTGCCTCTGGCCGAGCTGGCCTCGATTTTTGGCGAGATTCTTGTGTTCGAGCGCGTGGTCGGCAATGCAAGCCTTAAGGACAAGATTGCCCTCTATGCCGACAAGATCGAAGGGATTTTCGCGAGCGTTCATCGCCAAAGCGCGATGTTCCGCTTCGAGCAAAAGTGCCATACCCACCGCCGAGAGCAGGGTGAATTGAGCAGTCAAGAATTTGGCGACTACTGGCAGGCTGAGCTTCAATCGATGTTCGAGGATGCGGTGAAACTCGGCGAACAGCACCGCCGCTGGTGGATGTATGTGGGGCACTTCTTCTTCGCGCCGTTCTACGTGTATGCCTATTCATTCGGCGAGTTGCTGACGATGGCGCTCTTTGAGAAAGCCAAGCAAGAGGGCCCGGACTTCGCGGATCGTTATGTGCATGTTCTGGAGCTCGGTGGCTCCAAGAACCCGGATGAGCTGATGGCGATTCTCGGCGTGGATCTGCACTCGCGCGCGTTCTGGGAAGGTGGATTCGCCGTCATCGAGGGTTTGGTCGGCGAGTTCGAGCGTCTTTGGGACGAGTACGCAGCGTCGAATTGAGCCGGCGCCCCGCCCAATGCCTCACCCCCGAGCCCCGAGAGAGTCGGGGGTGAAGCAGAACCGGGCAACGGGTCTCTCCCGCCCGGGCCGCCGCCTCAATTCGACCCGGGGGCTCACTTTCCTCGGAGATCACGCCCTTGTGTTAGTGCCCCGATCCGTTTAGGGTCGGGAGTAGCCAGTTCTCAAA
Source organism: Armatimonadota bacterium (assembly GCA_020161505.1). Taxonomy (GTDB): domain Bacteria; phylum Armatimonadota; class Fimbriimonadia; order Fimbriimonadales; family Fimbriimonadaceae; genus UphvI-Ar2. The sequence continues at coordinate 160,278 of JAIUNY010000001.1, forward strand.
TGAGTCCCCATATGGGAGATTCTCGGATCGGCACCGGTTGGAAGCAGGTGGTTCCCGACCCTGAAGGGATCGGGGCACCCGAGGCCGCCTGCGGGCGGACAGCCAGGGCACCTACCGCCGAGGCAGCCACGGCTGGAACATCTCGGGGGCGTCAACACAGAACTGCCAGAGGCGGATGAATCGCGTAAACGGCCCGGGGGCATATCCCGTGCTGGACGCTGGGCGCGATGCGCGGCGTAGCCCATGGCTGAGTTGCGCCCACAGCAGCCGCCCCGCAAACCCCTCATCAACCTCGCGCTCCCGCAAGTAGCCCTCTAGCATGGCGGGAATCCCGGCAAGGGGAAATACTCCAAACTCTTCGGCGGGATCCCCGTAGCCCGCATCGCCCCAGTCGATCAGCCAGGGATCGCCCGCTCGATCGACGAGCACGTTGAGCTCGTGCACATCCCAATGGCAAAAGACCTCGGGCAGAGTGACTTCGAACGCCGGGCGAAGGTGATCAATCCACCGCCCGAGCCAGACGGCTTCCTCGGCAGCCAGATAGCCGCCTCGCTGGAGGTCGGCCAGGTGTCGAGCCGGATCATCGGGCTCGGGGAAGTCGAGAATCCCCTCCGGATCGGGCACGCGCGGAACCACAGAATGAAGCCGCCCAAGATCTTCCCCCAGCTTCTGGCAAGCGGTCATCCTCTCCGCTTCGCCAGGCAGAGCTTCGAGAATCACGTCGCCATGAACCCGCGCGTAGGCTCCAAAGGGCACCGGCACGAGATCACGGTCGTTGTCGAAGGCAAGGAGATCCGGGGTTCGGATGCCGGAGGCCATCGCCAGAGGCACCGCCATCGACTCGGTCATTGTGTCGCGGATGGCGTCGGGTTCGTTGCGGGGGATCCGGAGGATCGCGTCTTCGCACGCGTAAACCCGGTTGACGATTCCGCGAATCGGCAGAGCTTCCCAAGGGCCAAGCGGGAGGCCGTGCTTTCGGGCGATGGCCTCCAATTCGTTGGGCGTAAGATCGGGATACGGCGCATCGGCGACATCCCCCGAGGAGAGATCAGAGTTTATTGACATAGATGTGCCCGAAGGAATCGGTGCCGCCATCGCTGCGGACGCTCGCCTTCAGGATCACTTTGGCCCCTGCTGGCACGATGACGCCATCGAAACGATAGTCGTTGTTTTCATCCCGACCCCCGGTGGTGCCGAGATGCTCGTCGCGCCCGACGCGGACATCGTTGACCCAGAGTTCCGCCCATTGGATATCCAGCCGGTGACTCCCGTGGGTGTAAGCGAACTTGATCCGGTAGTTGCCATTCTGGGTGAGGCCTTTGCTCAGATCCCAAGCTCGCTCGACCCAGTTCGTGCTCATTTGGTCGGCGTTCCAGGTCGTGACCGGGACATCGGTGGGAGTAGGAGTCCGGAAGTTGACATCCCAAGCAGTGAGCCTCTCAAGGTGAGTGCTCAATCGAACGAGAAAGTCGTCGTACGAGCGGCTTGCTTGGGCTGACCATCCGATTTCTGCGACCGCGGCGCCGCGTGGATAAGCCATGTACTCCATGTGCTTGAAGTCCTTGATGTATTCCGCCCACAGGTTTCCTTGAAGTCCAAGGATGTGCTTTTCGGCTTCCAGGGGGAGACCTGGCACGATGGGATTGAATGAGTAGACCTGCTGGAGGGGAACATGTCCTCCAATCGCCAGAGGCTCATTGGCATCGCGCGATTGATAGTAGTCCAGATACAGGTGGCTGGTTGGACTCATGACGACGTCCTTCCCGAGCTTGGCGGCCTCGACACCGCCCGAGGTTCCACGCCAACTCATCACGGCGGCCCCTTCGGCGAGCCCGCCCTCAAGGATTTCATCCCATCCAATCAGGCGTCGGCCTTTGGACTGGAGGTGGGCATCCATTTGGCGGATGAACCAGCTTTGAAGCTCGTGCTCATCCTTGAGGCCGCGTTCCTTCATTCGCTGCTGCTCGGCGGGATCGTTTTTCCATTGATCCTTCGGGCACTCGTCTCCGCCGATGTGGATGAACTTGCTCGGGAAGATCGCCATGACTTCATCGAGGACATCCTTGCAGAACTGAACCGTCTCTGGTTTGGTGTTCAGCACCCGGGGGCTCACGCCCCACATCATCATGACCTCAGCCGGCTTGCCATCGCCGAGTTCGGGGTAGGCAGAGATCGCCGCAACCATGTGGCCGGGCATGTCGATCTCTGGAACGATGGTGATGTGCCGCTCCTGAGCGTACGCGACGATTTCCTTCAAGTCTTCCTGCGTATAGTAGCCTCCGTGGGGGATTCCGTCGTACTTGCCGGAGTTCCGCCCGATCACGGTCTCGCGCCGCCATGCTCCGATTTCAGTGAGGCGCGGGTACTTCTTGATCTCGACGCGCCAGCCCTGGTCATCGGTGAGGTGCCAGTGGAAGGTGTTCATTTTGTGCAAGGCCAGCAGGTCGATGAATTTCTTCACATCCTCAACCGGTTGGAAATGCCGGGCGACATCCATCATCAGTCCGCGCCATGGGAAGCGCGGGTAGTCGTGGATTTGAACTTGGGGGAGGGTCCACTCGGCTTCTTGGCGGGTGGATCGATAGATTTTCGTCGGCAAAAGCTGGCGGAGCGTCTGAAGCCCGTAGAAGATTCCGGATGGTTTCTGAGCCCAGAGTTCGACACCTGCGGTGGTGACGTTGAGCGCGTAGCCTTCCTCTCCGAGCGTAGGATCTTCCGAGAGCCGCAGTTGGATCGTCGCCTCGGATCCGTCAGCGGCGGGCGGGAAGGAGAATCCGGTCGCAGGCCTGGCCCATTCGCGCCAGAGCCGAGCATAGTCCGCGAGCTCGGGGTCGGCGGAGAGGGTCGAGTTGGGAGCCAGAGTGATCGGAGACCCCAGAACTTGCATATGCTGAGGCAGAGGGACAATCGCAGGGGCACCGTTCGCAGTGTTGATTGCGGAGGCGGCAAGAAGGGAGGCAAGCATAGAATCTGCGGGTAGTTTACATTCCTGCCGTCGTGAGAACGTTCTCACATTTCGCGAAAATTCGTGGCTCAGAAGGTGTCACGCGGCACCTGGAACTCGGTAGGATGGAGAGATCGGAGACGCCCGAATTTGAGTTGGGCGGATGAGAAGAAATGGGTTGGAAGCATTGGGGCTTGAAAGGACTGGCGATGACGGCGGCTCTGGGAGCGGCGTTCGCTATGGTGGCGTGCAACGGTGGCGGCGGCGCAGAGGCAGACAACAAGAAAGTCGAGGTGCTTGTCTTCAAGGGCGGTTACGGAAGCGACTTTTACGAAGCAGCGGCAGAAGAGTTCAATAAGGCTACAGGAAAGGAAGTGGAGGTCATCGGCGATCCTCGAATCGACCAACAAGTGCAGCCCCGCATGCAGAAGGGCGACCCACCGGATTTGATGTATCCGGGTTGGCGATTCGACCACTGGAAAGCCGTGGACGACGGGGCCATCATGGATCTCACCGAGACGATGAAGTCGAAGCCTGCTTCCGGCGAAGGCACTTGGGGCGACACCTTTGAACCGGCCTTGCTCAAGCTTGGGCAGTACGAGGGCAAGCAGTACGTGTTGCCCTACTTCTTCAGCGTGATTGGCTGGTGGTACGACCCCGATCTCTTTGCCGAAAAAGGCTGGGCGCCGCCAAAAACCTATGCCGAAATGCTGAATCTTTGTCAAAAGATCAAGGCCGCAGGAATTGCTCCAATCACCTACCAGGGGCAATATCCCGACTACATGATCTCCGGCATGCTGACGCCGTGGATGATCAGCTCCGGCGGACTGGAAGCGTTCAATGCCTGCCAGAACCTCGAACCGGGAGCTTGGAAGAATCCTGCGGTCATCAAGGCTGCGACCATGATCAAGGAGCTCAGCGACATGGGCTATTTCCAGCAGGGCGCGACGGCGATGAGCCATACCGAGTCTCAAGCCGAGTTTGTGAACCGACGGGCGGCCATGATCCCCTGCGGCACGTGGCTGAACTCCGAGATGAAGGAATCCATGCCGGAAGGTCGCAAGATGTCGTTCTTCCTGCCGCCAGTGATTGGCGATGGAGCGGGTGATCCTACCGCCGTCATGATCAAGATCGAGCCCTGGATGGTTCCTGCCGAAGCCAAGAACAAGGAAGCGGCGATTGACTACTTCAAGTCCATGACCACGGTCGAAAAAGCGAAGCAGTTCGTGACCGAAAAGGGCACCCTCATGGCGATCAAGGGCGCGAACGATGTGGAGCTTCCGGGCTATCTCCAAGGTGCGGCGGATGCTTTCAAGAACTCAAACGCCACCTACGCTCCCCTGTGGCGAGAGTGGTACCCGACGCTCTACAAGGCGGTCGAGGGCGCGATCACCGAGCTGCTGAACGGCCAGCTCACCCCCGAAGCGTTCGGCGAGAAGATCGAGGCAGAAGCAGAGAAGATTCGGAACAATCCGGACATCCCGAAGCGAAAAGTGAGCTGAATCCTTGGCGAAATCTGGCCTGCGTCGCGGGCGGACGGCCTTCTTGGTTGCCTGCCTAGCCCCCGCCCTCATCCTCTATCTGGGGTTGGTGGCGGGGCCTTTCTTTCAGGTCTTCCAACTCGCGACCTTCCGGTTTTCGGGCGTTTCGACCAAGCGCACGTTTGTCGGATTTCAGAACTTTCAGGATCTCTGGAGCGAAGAGCCATTCTGGTGGGCGATTCGCAACAGCCTGACTCTCATGTTGGTGGTGGGGCCGATCATTTTGGCCTTGGCTCTCGCTCTGGCTCACGGGATGGCGGGGCCATCGCGGCAGGCCAAGATGCTCCGCGCGGTGATCCTGTTCCCAAATGTATTGAGCGTGGTCGCGGTGGCTCTGCTCTGGCGAAGCGTCTACAACCCTTCGACGGGTCTCTTGAGAGGGATGGGGCTGACCGGGCCGCAGTCGGGATGGCTCGGCGATCTGAATACCGCGTTCCCTGCGTTCGCTTTTGCCTTCATCTGGGTGTCCGTGGGCTTCTACGCGATGCTTTTCTCGGCGGCCTTGCAGTCGATCCCGGTGGAGGTGAACGAGGCGAGTGATCTGGAAGGATGCACCGGATGGAAACGCTTCGTGCTCATTACCTATCCCCTGCTTTGGTCGGTGCGGAGGGTTGCATTTGTTCACGTGACGATCGCGACGATGAGCGTTTTCGCGCTGGTTCACGTGATGACGGATGGTGCGCCGAGCGAGCGCACCCAGACGATTCTGAACTACCTTTTCCGCCTGATGACGATGGAAGGGCGCTACGGTCATGCCTCGGCGGTGGCGGTGATCAACATCGGGATCCTGCTCGCCGCGAGCGTGATGCTTTGGCTCGCCATGCGCCGTGACCCGACGGAGAGCCGGAGAAAGGCATGAAGTATCTGGGCCGTCTCTTCGCGTGGATTTTCGCCGCCTTGGTGGTTCTGCCGGTGGCTTGGGTGATGATGAGCTCACTCAAAAGCAATCAGGCGATTCTTGAGTCGCCCTGGTTGTTACCGGTGCCGCCGCAGTTCAATAACTTTGAAAAGGCGATCGTTGCCGAAGATTTAGGCTCCGCCATGATCCGGAGCGTGCTGGCCACTGCCCTGACGATGCTTTTCCTGATGCCGATCGGCTCCGCCGCTGCCTATGCGCTGGCGCGATTTAAGTTTCGCGGAAACTCGTTTTTGCTCGGCCTGTTCTCGGCCGGGATGCTCTTCCCGAATCTGCTTGCAGCGGTGCCCCTTGTGATGTTGATGTCGAAAGCGGGTTGGGATGATTCGCTCTTTGGGCTGGTGACCGCTTACGTGGCGTACTCGCTCGCCTTCACGATCTTCGTGATGCACGGCTTCTTCTCCTCGCTTCCTGAGGAGCTTGCCGAGGCGGCGCAGATTGATGGATGCGGAGATGGCCGGGCATTTTTGCAGGTGATGCTTCCGCTGGCCAAGCCGGGACTGATCGTGGTGGCGTTGTTCAATGGGATCGGACTCTGGAACGAGTACAACCTGGCCAAGGTGATTCTGCTCCGAGAAAAAACGCTGCCGGTTGGTCTCGCCGATCTGATCAGTCAGCAGCAGTACGCCGGAGAGTGGGGAGCGCTCTATGCCGGAGCGGTGATCGTGATGCTCCCGGTGCTCATCATCTACTGGTTGTTGAAAGAGAAGATCCAGCAGGCGATGCTCGCCGGAGCCATCAAGTAACAGGGTGAGTCGATGGTTTCGGGGGAGGAACTGTGCCTCACCTCACCCGGTCGAGCCCCGGGTCGCGCAGAAAAAGACATCTGGACCTGACGAAATCCTGGGTGCCCCGAGCCCTTTAGGGTCGGGCATCGCCTGTAACCGCCCGTTTCCCAGACAAGAATTTCCCTTCGCGAGAGGGGGAAAGGACACGAGAATCCGTTGTTCCCGACCCTGAAGGGTTCGGGGCACCCGAGAGTTCCTGGGGCATCCCCTTCACCGTTGAATCGAACGCAAAAAGAAACGGCGCGGCTCTTTCGAACCGCGCCTTGTTTCCGCATCTTCGCATCATGAAGATCAGTCTGGAGCGCCTTCAACTCCAGGGAGATCGTGTTTCAGTTGCCTTCGGTGCTTTGGTTGGCTGGGCCAGTGGTGCCTCCTGGTGGAGGTGCTGCCGGCCCGGCTCCGGCTGGGCCAGCCGTTCCGCCAGGTCCCCATCCTGGAGGCGGATCGGTTTTGGCGAAGTCTTCCTTCTTGTAGCCTTCTGGTTCAGCTGAGGTCGGGGCACACCCTGGGAGCAGAACTCCCAGAGTGGCTATGGCGAGGAGAAGTCCAGCGAGCTTCTTCATTCGTGTTATTCCGTGCGGAGGGCGTCCCATTGCTTCAGGTAGCCCGCTTCTGCGCATCCCGTGTTTCCGTAGCTAATGCCCTTCGCAAGATCCACCGTGCTGAACGGCTTCACGCTCTTGGCGTGGCTGTCGGCGTAGACGACCGGCGAACCGCCAGCATAGAAGGTGTCGATGACGCCAGGATATTGCTGGGCAGGGGCGCTCCACGGAGCACCGGGGCCTTGACCGGGCAAGGTGCCGCCGTCCGGTCCAATGTCCATGCCGCTCGCTTGGTTGATGATCGAACCCCACGGGCTGAATGCGCCTTCCATCAGGTTTTGATCAGGATCCTTAGTCGATCCCTTCGGGTTGCGGGAGCGCGTCACGAAGAGGATGGTATCAGCAACCAGGCCGATGCCGGTTTGAGATCGGGTGCCGTTCTCGTACCAGTTGGTCGAACCGCTGTCCGACGGACCGTTGAGGTTGATGACGCCTCGGAACCTCCAGCCGCCCCAGCTCGGGCTGCATTGACCTGCAATGACGCCGTTTGCTGCGTAGCTGTACTTCGGTCCGGAGTCGTAGCTGCTGGTCGTCTTGAACGGATCGGTGGGATCCTTGACGATGCCGTAGCTCTTCATGTAAGGCAGAGTGAGCATGATCCAGGACTGTTGCCAGCCAAAGCTGTTGCTCGGACTTGCGTAGCTGCTGACGAACAGGTCGTCATAGTCCGTGGCATAGATCAGGCTCGCGGTGCCGAGCTGCTTGATGTTGGACAGCGATTGAGTTCGCTTGGCGGCGGTCTTGGCTTGGGCAAAGACCGGGAAGAGGATCGCGGCCAGGATCGCAATAATTGCGATCACGACCAAGAGTTCGATGAGAGTGAATGCACGATTTTTACTCATAGCGTGTACCCCCGTTGGTAACGGTTGAGGTATTCGAAAAGAAGGATTCAAATCTTTCGCCAAATTCGGCGGCTTGCTTGTTTGGTCGGGCGAAGGCGAGGCTGTTGGCGTGGCTCGAGAAAGGCCGGACGCACCACTCTTCTTCGGGGGCTCCGCAGGAACCGCGGATGACCAGATTCACGCCCAGGCGGATGGTGACCGGAGGTCGGTCATCGCCTTCTAGGCGGAGTCGAACTCGTTCGGCCACTTCACCGGCAACCTGCGACCAGTCCATGTCGATGGTCGTGAGTCGGCGCTTGCCAAACGTGAACGGAACATCGTTGCCGAAAGCCACGATCGCGATATCTTCCGGCACGCGCAGCCCTGCGTCCTCAATCGTTTGCACGACGTAGGGCATCAAGAAGTCGTCCATCACGAAGAGGGCGTCTGGGCGATCGTTGTCGCGAAGTCGTCGCTCCAAGTGCCCCATGTAGGGCTCGGCTTGGTTCGATGTATAGCAGAACGAGAAATTCTTGGCGTCGGGTTGCACGCTCTCGTGGAATTGCCCGAGGAGATATCCGCTGAACCGGAGATGGTTCGTTCGGAGCATGTCCATCATTCCCGTGATGGCTATTTGCTTACGTCCGAGTCGGGAGAGGTGACTCGCCGCCAGCCAGCCGCCCATCAGGTGATCTTCCGTCACCAGGTCGGCTTGGGTGATGTTGGGGAATTCGTGTTGGACGCAGATCACGGGCATCTGCTTGAAGGTGTCTCCAACTTCATCGAGGTTGAGGTAACCCTTTTTCGGCCAGACGATGGCGGCGGCGAAGCCTTCCTCTTTGGCAAAGCGGAGGGCTCCCTCGACCCCGTGAGTTCGTGAATCCACGTGGACGAGGTGAAGCCCCAGGTCTTGGAGATGCCTGTTCGTTTGAAGAAAGAGAACTTGGTTGACCGTGTCGGTGTGGTCGATGTAGGCGACGTTGGTGGTCTTGGTGGCCAGCTTACCGCGCTTGGCAATCACGCCTCGGTTCGGGCTCGCTTCGGCCCATCCGGAATCGATCAGAGCTTGAAGAGCTCGGCGAACGGTGGTTCGGCTGACATGGAATCGCTCTTGCAGCTCCTTCTCGGTAGGAAGGAGGCTGCCCGCAGAGAAGACCGCCTCGCGGACATCCTCTCGTAGGAGTTCCGCGACATCTTGGTACCCGTACTTTCGGGCTGGGGTCTGCGTTGACCGTGCCATGTCGTTTCAAAGTATACAAGATGTTTGCCAAGATGTAAACAGGAATTTTAAGTAATGTTTCAGAACGTGTACAATGAGTGTGCAAAAGGTACTCGGTTGAGTGCGAGGCGACGATGATGTTGAGCTCTGTGATGATGTTGGCCCTGGGACAGGGCGATGCTGTTGAAGCGAAGGTTGTAGTTCAAATCCAGGTTCCCGCGCAGGTAGCGGGAAATCCCTACGAGCCTTCCGAGAACGATGCGGTTGTTGTCTTCCGGGTCGGCTCAAAGGAGGAACGGCGGATCGCCTTCTTCGATGGCAAGGGGTGGACAGCGCGTACACTTGCCGTCGCCGGGACAAAAGTCTCAGGGCAGCTGATGCTGAATGGCAAATCGGTCGGTAGCTCATCGCCGGCTTCCGTCTTCGGCACCGATCTCCCGCTCGGAGGCATGGTGAAGGTTGATCCTCAAGCTCCGACCCGGTTTGTCTTGAGCAACGGCGAGCCGTTTCTCCCGTTCGGGACGAACACCTCCTGGGAGAACGAGGCGGTTCCCGATCTGACCGCCTACTTCGCCAAGCTTTCCGCGAACGGAGGAAACTGGGGTCGGGTCTGGGCCAACCACTGGGACAGGAAAAATCCCTACATGAAGCCTGATGGCACCGGCCCGAAACTGGGTTGGATGCTTCCTGAAGCTCTTGGGAAATGGGATCGTGTGGTCGCTGGGGCGGAGAAGCACGGGATTCGGTTCCAATTTGTTCTCTTCCACCACGGATTGTTCAGCACGGATGTGAATCCGAACTGGGATATGCATCCGTGGAATGCGAAAAACGGCGGATTTCTCAAGACCCCGACCGAGTTCTTCACCAACGCGACCGCCAAGCGCTTGACCAAGAACTGGCTGCGCTACGCGGTGGCTCGGTGGGGCCACTCTTCGAGCATTTTTTGCTGGGAGCTGTTCAACGAAGTCGAATGGGTCGAACCGGCGCGGAAAGGGAACTGGAAGCTCATTTCCGATTGGCACGGCGAGATGGCGGACTATTTGAGATCCATCGATCCGTATGATCGAATGGTCTCGACCAGCTCTCACATGGATCACCCCGAATTGTGGGCGAAGATGGACTTCATTTCACCGCACGGATATCCTCCGAGTGTGCTCGGCATGGTCAGTGGGATGACAAAGGACGCGAAGAAGCCGCAGTTCTTCGGCGAGTTTGGTGGGAACGAGTACGTGAAGGAGGCCGAGGCGAAGATCGTCCGCGACGGAATCTGGGCAAGTTTGCTGCGCGGACACTCGGGTGTCGCAAGCTACTGGTATTGGGATCGCATGGAGGAAGCCAAGATCTGGCCCGAAATGAAGGCGGCAAGCGAAGCCATTGCAAAAGGCCGGTTTGCCGTGCGCGGGAAGGGAATTGCTCAGCCCGTTTCTGTGGCGACGACGGGCCGAACCGATTTGGAGATTCGGCCGGGCGTGGGCTGGGGCAAAACCACCAAGTTTCGCTTCTCTCTGCCTGAGGAAGCGACTGGTGAGCATCTGGGCCAACTTTCGGCTTACTTCAACAATCCCAAGGGCGGCAATGGTGCGCTCTTCGCCGAGCCGCTTCGGCTGAGCTTTACCCTGGCCAGTCCAGGCAGCCTCCTGCTTGATGTCGCTGAAATCTCCGGCGGGGGCGCAGCGGTGCGGATCAGCGCAATTCGAAACGGAAAGGACGTGACGCTTGCCGAGAAAACCTGGCCTGGCAAGCAGGAAAATCCGGGCGATGTGACCGTCCAGCTACCCGCAGGCAAGCACGAGATTGTGATCACCAGCTCGGGAGCCGACTGGTTCAGGGTCGCCAGGATCGCGATTCCAGGCCTGTCCCCAACGGTTTTCGGCATGGCTTTTCGAGATGGTGATTTCGCGGCCCTTCGGCTGCGGGGCGAATCCAGCGTCGCAAAGGGCGATTCGGCCACTATTTCTCTCCCAGGGATGCCAGACGGCACCTATGCGGCAGAGATTTTGAACTTCGATACGAAGGCTTGGTCGAATCAGAGTTGGATGGTCAAATCTGGCCGCCTCTCTGCGCCCTTTGTGATGCCGGGCGAAGACGTGGCTGTCTTGCTCACAAAAAGCGCTCGGTGATCACAGTGATGGATCATGGAGAATCGGTGTATGATCCGGTTTCTCCATGATCCAAGAGCTTGAACTTCTGCGGCAGACTGCTCGGTCTCAATTCCCCTCCATGGCCCGACCTGAGGCATTTTTGGAAAATGCCGGCGGGAGTCAGGTTCCTGGGGTGGTCATCCAGGAGATCGCGCGATTCTTGCGCGAAGATTACGTGCAGACCGGCGCGGGCTATCCGCCGAGTGATCGGGCGACTCAGGTGGTCGAGGATGCGCGCCAATTCTGCCTGGAATTCTTTGGCGGGGAAGCCAGCGGGAAGGTCGCGTTTGGGCCATCTTCAACGAATCTGGTGTTTCTGTTTGCGTGGGCGCTCGGGCACACCCTCAGTTCCGGCGATGAGATCATCCTGAGCGTGGCGAACCATGAAAGCCACCTCTCGCCGTGGAAATGACTTCAAGACCAGGGAGTCAAAATTAAGTGGTGGCGCGTTGATCCGATCTCCGGGCAGTCATCGCTGGATGATTTGGCCGCGCTTCTCACGCCTCGCACCAAGATTGTGTGCTTCTCCGAGACGAGCAATCTGGTCGGAGACATTCTGGACGTACGCGCGATCACAGAGATGGCTCACCAGGTCGGAGCCATCAGTGTGGTGGACTGCGTGGCGAGTGCAAGCCACACCCCTCCAGCAGTGGATGACTGGAAGGTGGATGCGGCTTTTTACAGTCAGTACAAGGTCTACGGCCCCCATTTCGCTGCGATGTTTTTAAGCACTGGCCTGCTCGAACGGCTCTCCGCGCCCGGGCTCAAGTTTCTCCCGGCAGGAACGAAGCGGTTTGAACTCGGCTGCCTCCCTTACGAGATGCTCGCGGGGATGCTCGCTCTGCGGAACTACTTTGCTCTGCTGGCTGGTCACGACGAATATCGGGGGAGAAGCACCATCGTTGAGTCTGGCCGGAGCATGAAGATCCTCGAAGATCCTCTTGAAGACCGATTGATCCAGTATGTATCCACTCGACCAGACCTGCGATTGCTCGGGCCGAACCAATCGGGGAAAAACCGCCAACCGACGTTCAGCTTGACTCACGATCGCATGCCGTCTCAAGTGCTTGCGCGCGAGCTCCAGGCTCGTGGGCTGTGGGTGCGTCACGGAAACATGTACGCCTGGAGACTCTGCGAAGCGCTCGGGCTGGATCCCGAAGATGGCGTCTTGCGCATCAGCGCGGTGCACACGAATACCCCGGAGGAAATTGAGCGGGTGTGCGAAGCATTGGATCAATTCTTGCCAAATGTGAGCTGAGTCACGGCGCGCTCCTGAGACTTCCCGAGTAAGGTTGCGTCTAAGTTAACAAGACTTGACTCACTACGGAGCTTGAATCAGAGGAGATGCGCCACACCCACCACATGACCACGGCGGTCGCCGAGCGGCTGCTGGAGCTGATCCACGATCTCGGCGAGTGCCAGGACGCCCGCGAAATCTTGGTGGCCGGCTTCCGACATTTAAGGTTCCTGTTCGGTGAATTCAGCGTCGCCGCCTTGCTCGTGGACTTTGACGAGGGGGCCCGGTGGATGCTGCTGCCGATGGAAAGCCCCTACGCTCCTTCTTGGGGCGGTGTGGCTCACCACATGGTGCCTGCCGGAACCGACATTGATAGCTTGATCCTGCAGCTCGGTCGCGATGTCACAGGCTGGTTGGAGAACGATTCGGCTCTCAAAGGCGTGCTTCGACAATCGCGGGAGCCGTTCCGAGTGACCGATGATGTCGTGGCCATCCGCCTCGGTGCCCTCACGGGATCGCCGTGTCGATGCTTTTGGGCGGCTGGTTGGAAAAGACCGAGCGGTCAATTTGCCTGGATGATCCTCGGATTCCCCGAGACTCACGCCTGGCCCGAAGGCAGTCTGCAAACGTACGCCCGAACCGTTGAAACCACGAGCCGGATGGCGTTTTATCCCTCGCTTCTTCAATCGGTGCGCAAACAAGAGGAGGTGAACCATTCGATTCGCCGCAACATCGTTCACGATCTCAAAACTCCCCTCACCGTGATCAAAGGGTACGCAGAGACACTGCTGATTCCAGGAGTCTGCGATGATGCCGAGATGAGAGATGAACTCCTTCAAGGCGTGGTGGAGAGCTGCGACCGTTTGTTGGATGACATTAAAGAAATCATCGAGCCTCTGACCGGGGTCTATGTGCCTCAGCGAGCCGAGATGGATCTTGCGACGACCCTCCAAAAGGTCGTCATGGCGGAGAGACATACCGAACGGTCTAAAAGTCACCAGTTGGTGCTGATGGGCACAGATGCGCCAGCTCCGTACCACGGAGATCGACGGAAGTTGATGAGGGTTTTCGAGAATCTGATCTCGAACGCAGTGAAGTACTCGCCTGGTCACGGCAAAACCGTGACAATCCGTCTCCAGCGCGGGCCGGGCGAATACGCTGTCTCGATCCACGACGAAGGGCTGGGAATGACCGATGTCCAGCTGGCCCGGGTGCTCAATCGGGGCGGCAGGGTGGTGGAAGAGACCCTCGGAATTGAAGGAAGCGGGTTTGGCCTTTCGAGCTGCCAATTGGTTCTCGAAGCTCACGGAGGCCGCTTGGACGCACGATCAGAGCCAGGCAAGGGCTCGATCTTCGCCGCGATTCTCCCAGATTCCCCCGAGAGCACATAGAAGACTGATAAGTCTATTCAGCCCCCCTGCGCGCGAACCCCTAGGACGGAGTGTTAAGCCTTGTATAATCATTGAGACCCGCCCGGTGTTTCGTCGCGAGCGACCCGATGCGCGTCAACTTCCTCTTTTGGTGACGGCATGACGAAATACATTTTTGTTACGGGTGGCGTGGTGAGTTCCATTGGCAAAGGCATTACGAGCGCCAGCCTGGGCCGCCTGCTTCGGAACCGAGGCTACACGGTCGCTCCCGTCAAGCTTGATCCTTACATCAACGTCGATGCGGGCACGATGAACCCGTACCAGCACGGTGAAGTTTTCGTCACCGATGACGGCACAGAAACCGATCTCGACCTCGGCCACTACGAGCGGTTTCTCGATGTCAACTGCTCCAACGCAAGCAGCGTCACCACGGGCAAGGTCTACCGGAATGTCATCGAAGCCGAGCGACGCGGCGACTATCTCGGCGGCACGGTGCAGGTCATTCCGCACGTCACCAACGAGATCAAGCGACTCCTGATCGATGCCGGTCAAAAGGAAGAAGCCGACATTGTGTTGGCTGAAATCGGCGGCACAGTCGGCGATATTGAGTCTCTGCCGTTTCTTGAAGCCATCCGCCAGATTCGCAAGGAATTCGGCAAAGAAAACACGCTTTTCGTTCACGTCACCCTGGTTCCGACCGTCGGGCCATGGGGCGAAATCAAGACCAAGCCGACCCAGCACAGCGTCATCAACATGCGCCAAATCGGCATCTCGCCGGACGTTTTGGTCTGCCGCTGCGAAGAGCCGATGCCGGACGATGTGAAGGAAAAGATCAGTCTCTTCTGCGACGTACCGATCGAAGCCGTGGTGGAGAGTCTGACTGCGGAGACGATTTATGAGGTGCCCCTTATGTACGAAAAGCTCGGACTTGGGAACCTCGTCTGCGAGCGACTCGGACTGAAAAACGATGGCCTCGACCTCACCGAATGGGAAGAGATCGTCAAGATCTTGAAGGAACCCAAGCACACCTGCCGCATCGGGGTGGTGGGCAAATACACGAGCAACGGCGACGCTTACAAGAGCATTGGCGAATCGCTGGTTCATGCCGGGATCTCCAACGATGCGCGGGTGAAGATCGAGTGGATTGAGAGCGATGTCTTCGAGGGCGAAACCGGCCTGAGCGACGAAAAGGTCGCCGAAATGCTCGATGGGCTGGATGGATTGGTCGTCGCTCCTGGCTTCGGCACCCGGGGGATCGAAGGCAAAATTCGTGCGCTCAAGTACGTCCGCGAGCAAGGAATTCCGTTCCTGGGCATTTGTCTCGGCTTGCAGATGGCGGTCATTGAATACGCCCGGAACGTCTGCGGACTCGAAGGCGCAAGCAGCGAGGAATTCGATACCGATAAGTCCAAAACACCCTATCCGGTCGTCCACTTCATCCCAGATCAAACCGGGATCACTCACAAGGGCGGCACGATGCGGCTGGGTTCTTATCCTTGCCATCTGACCGCGAACTCACTCGCTCATAAGCTCTATGAAGGCTCGCCAATCAACGAGCGGCATCGCCACCGATACGAGGTGAACAACGACTACCGCGAACTCCTGATCCAGCACGGATTGATGGTGAGCGGGGTCTCGCCCGACTATCGTCTGGTCGAGATGGTGGAGCTGCCCACGCACCCGTTCTTCATTGCCACTCAGGCCCACCCAGAGTTCAAGAGTCGTCCGAATCGCCCGGCTCCGCTTTTTGCGGGATTGGTCGAGGCGGCCCTCCGGCGGCAGGCTCGGGTTCTGATCTAGCGGTGTAAGGTCCTGGGGTCGGCTCGCCGGAATCCCCAAGGGCGAGTGGGGAAAACCTTCATAATTCGAGGGCTATGGACTCCCCCCGCCGCAATTCTGGCCCAGAGGATTTCGATACCTTTAGGCGGCGACTCATTCTCAAATCCACTCCTTTGGGGAAGGATGAGCGGGCGGAGTGGTTCGAGGCCTTCTGCAATGTTGTGCAGAAAGCGTTCCCGAACCAAGAGATGCGTTTGAACAAGCCCGGTGTCGCTCACCGCATGTTTGCCGCTGAGATCTCGGTTCCCAAAATGAAGCCGGGTCAGTTGGTGAACTTCCTCAAGGAGTTCGAGCAGATCTTTGTTGAGGGAACCCCCGTCACCGTGGAGGCTCTCCACACCACGATTTTCGAAGATCGTCTGGATGCGATTTGGGAATTCGCGATGGATCTGGGAGATGCCTACGTGACCGGCGCTGTGAAGCTGCGAAACGCTGACTTCGGTCTTTTTGAGTATCTGCCGGACGAGCGACCCGATTTTGAGAATCGTCCCCGCCGACCGGGTGGCTATGGCGACCGGGATAACCGAGGAGATCGAGGTGGTCGACCAGGCTACGACCGTGGACCCCGTCCCGACCGAGGCGGAGATCGCCCGTGGCAAGATCGCGGCCCTCGTCCCGGTGGAGATCGTCCTTGGCAAGACCGAGGCCCTCGACCTGGTGGAGATCGTCCGTGGCAAGACCGCGGCCCACGTCCTGGTGGAGATCGTCCGTGGCAAGATCGTGGCCCACGTCCTGGTGGAGATCGTCCATGGCAGGATCGTGGCCCGCGCCCGGATCGCGGCGGTGATCGCCCGTGGCAAGATCGCGGCCCTCGTCCGGATCGTGGTGGAGATCGCCCCTGGCAAGACCGAGGCACACGCCCAGATCGCGGTGGAGATCGCCCCTGGCAAGACCGAGGCCCTCGCCCAGAACGCGGTGGCGATCGCCCCTGGCAAGACCGACGCCCTCGCCCAGATCGCGGTGGCGATCGCCCCTGGCAAGACAGAGGCCCACGTCCAGATCGCGGTGGAGATCGCCCCTGGCAAGACCGAGGCCCTCGCCCGGATCGCGGTGGAGATCGCCCCTGGCAAGACCGAGGCCCTCGCCCCGATCGTGGTGGTGATCGCCCTTGGCAAGACCGAGGCCCACGTCCCGGCGGAGATCGCCCGTGGCAAGATCGCGGTGGCGACCGCCCTAGAGGAGACCGCCCTTTCGATAATGATCGCGGCCCATCTCGCGAATTTCCAGGGTCAGACCGACCTTATCGTCCTCGACCATCGGGCGGAAGACCTCCTTCATCGTATGGAAAAGGCGGTCCGAAATTTGGCCCAAAAGGTCGTCGGGACGGCCCGCCAAAACGCAAACCGTCAGGTGAATAAAGGCGGGCTTCCCACCTTCGCCGGTCAGCCAAACTTCTGAGGGTCGGGCGTACGCCTTGATCGCGGCCGGGTCAATGGTTTCCTGTGCCGAGAAAACCCGAGTGAGTGCTTCCAGAGCCTGA
This sequence comes from Armatimonadota bacterium, assembly GCA_020161505.1. Taxonomy (GTDB): domain Bacteria; phylum Armatimonadota; class Fimbriimonadia; order Fimbriimonadales; family Fimbriimonadaceae; genus UphvI-Ar2. Next base: position 177,176 of record JAIUNY010000001.1, read on the forward strand.
GAGATCTGTTCGCGGGTCAGGAGGCCCGTCGGGAGTTCAAGTTGCAGGTGCGGCATGGCCTATTGTGGCCTGCTCTCGCTTCACTTCGACTCTGCCCTGGTTCGTGCTTACCCGTGCATCACTCGGAAGAAGTGGTCAAAGAACTCGCGCGACTTGATCGTCGCGGCGACTCGGTCGTTCCCCGGCCCGCTTTCGAAGTAGGTGTGGGCATCTTCTGGCGTCGAAATCACGCGACCTTGAGCGTAATCGCAGAGATGCGGCTCGAAAATCGCGGCCGCCGCCAGAGGATCATGGAAAACCAGATGCGGCGTGTGGCTGAACCAGTGCTCCGCCATGCTCGCAACGCACTCCAGAAGATCGCCGGTGAACTGCTGGCGAATTTCATCAGCAGGCAGAGCGCACTGCAGAGTGACATCGAGCCCGAACCAGGTGTGCGTGGGGCGCTTGCTCGCGGCAACAATCCCACATGCCGCGGGGTCGCATTTACAATTCCACTCGTGATTCTCGTGACCGAAAAAGGCACCCGCCATGGAGACAATGTTCTTGAGGAGGAAAGGGATCTCCGGATCGAGAGCAAAGAGCAGGGCAATGTTGCCGAAGGGGCCAATGGTCAGGAGAGTGATTTCGCCGGGACGGGAGCGAATGGTGTCACGCATAAACTCGACGGCAGAATTGGGCTGACGATCGAGTCGATGAGGAAGGTGGGAGATGGCCTCGTACTGGGCTGTCCAGGGTTGTCCGGGGCCATGGGCGAGGGCGTCCGATCGTCCGGCCACGATGGGAATATCTTCGCGCCCGGCAATCCGGCAGAGAACTTCCGCGATAGCCGCGCGTTTGTTCACATCACCGGTCACCGTGGTGATACCGAGCAACTCCGCGCGTGGCTGCCGCAAGAGGTATGCGATGGCAACCGCATCGTCAATATCGTTGCCTGGATCGGTATCGAGGAGAATCGGAACGGTGTCTATCCTTTCATTGTATCCATCGGAGAGAAGGATATGGGTTAAGCCTTAATTCTTGACAAAAAGAAGTATTTTCTTTGACCCAAGGCCCGGGAGGTGGCGGGGGTAGTTTGATGGGTAGGGGCAACCAGTGGAACGAACAGAGAGACCAATTCGCGTCGGAATTCTTACCGCCGGCGGTGACTGCGCCGGACTCAATGCAGTCATCGCCGCAGCCGTCAAGTACGGCACGACTCTCGGCTACGAGTTCATTGGGTTCAGAAGGGGGTACGAAGGGGTGCTCTCTCCCACCGATACGTTGGAGCTGACTCCGGACACCGTCCGCGGAATCAGCCATCTCGGCGGCACAATCCTACATTCCACCAACCATGGTCGGTTCGGCGCCAAAAAAGGGGAAGGCGAAGTGGCACGGATCCCCGACGAAGTTCTTCAGGAAGCCAAGTCAAATCTGGAAAGCCTGGGCATTGATTGGCTCATTGTCATCGGAGGGGATGGAAGCCTGAGCGGGGCCCTCCAGCTTTCGGAAATCGGCGTGAACGTCGTAGGCGTTCCGAAGACGATTGACAACGATCTTGCCGCGACGGATCAAACCTTTGGTTTCAGCACCGCGCTGAGCGTCGCGGTCGATGCGATGGATCGGGTTCACACCACGGCAACGAGCCACGACCGCGTGCTGTTCGTGGAAGTGATGGGCCGAAACACGGGCTGGATTGCCCTCAAAGCGGGCTTGGCCGGGGGAGCGTCGGCGATTCTCGTGCCGGAGTTCCCGTTCCACATCGAAGATCTGGTTGAATTTTTGCGGGAGCGCAAGCACCAGCCGACAACGTCCGCCATCGTGATGGTGGCAGAAGGGGCCATTGTTGAAGGCGGTCGGGTCTCTGACGGGGTGATCGCCGGTGGCGAGACGCATTACGGGGGCGTCTCGAACCAGCTTGTGCGGATGATCGAAGCCATGGCTCCCGGCGAATTTGAAATGCGCGCCACGATCTTGGGGCACATGCAGCGGGGAGGCACCCCGAATGCTCGAGATCGCAACTTGGCTCGAGCTTACGGAGTGGCTGCGATCGATGCAATTTTGGAAAACCAAGCTCGAACCATGGTGAGTTTGCGAGACAACGATATCCTGCTGGTGCCTCTGGACGAAGCCGTGAGCAAGTTGAAGACGGTCGGCCCAGATACCCTGGAATACCGCACCGCGCGCAAACTCGGAGTGTTTATCCACGCCTAAGCCAGGATTCTTGTACGGAACGGTTCTGCCACCCGGAAACGGGATCTGTTGAAAAGAGTGTATAATGAGTACGCAAGTTTTCCGCTCTCCTGAATTAGCCGAGATTCCGCTCCGAAAGACAGCGCCCGAACCCCAGCTCACGAAGAAAGATATCCGAAAACGCGCACGACTGGCGGCATGCCGCCTTGGAGCAATTAAGAAATTGGCTACGAAATCTCTCTACGTGGGAAATCTGTCTTACTCGACGAGTGAGCAGGGTTTGTTGGACGCATTCAGCGCTTTTGGCGCTTCTAAGGCCCGAGTGGTCGAAGGTCGCGGCTTCGGATTCATTGATGTTGAAGAAGAGCACATGGACGCCGCAATCGAGGCGATGAACGGTAAGGAAATCGACGGTCGCAAGGTTGTCGTGAACGAGGCTCGTCCTCGTCCTGAGCGCCCGAGCTACGGCGGTGGCGGCGGCGGTGGCGGAAGCTACGGCGGCGGCGGTGGTCGCAGCGGTGGCGGCGGCTACGGCGGTGGCGGCGGTGGTTACGGCGGCGGTGGCGGCGGTGGCGGCGGCGGTGGCTACGGCGGCGGTCGAAGCGGCGGCGGTGGTGGCGGTCGCGGTGGCCGTGATCGCGGCGGTCGCGGTGGCGGCGGCGGCGATCGCTGGTAATCCCAGCCTCGCAATCCTCATCGATTCAACGAGAGCGCGAATTTCGCGCTCTCGTTTTTGTTTCTCGGGACAAACATGCGACGCGCTTGGATGGGTTCTTCCTCCACGAGCCACCAAGCGAATGCCCGAGCCGACTTACTTTCCGCGCAGCCCCCGAAGCGGGCCGCTGGACTTGAGATCTGCCTCAAGCTCGGACCAGGGAACTTTCACGAAGTAATCACCCTCGGCGTAGCTCCCCATCTCGTAGGGGGCAAAGAGCCAGGTAATCCCGGCAGGTGTGATGACGAAGTTGTCAACCTGTTTCGGCTCCAGTTCATTGATCGACCCTTCGGTGACCCACATCGCCCGAAGGACGATCAGCTTCGGCATCACGGCTTGATCCGCGATCTCCTTGGCCCGCTTCGGGTCTTTGAGCAAATCAGCAAACACGAGTCGCTTGGCCTTTCCATTCACAAGACCATAGTTCAGCCCCACATGGTCACGGTTGGGGTGAGCTCCGCCGAAATCATAGTAAGCCGTGCCGATGAGCGAGATGAGATCGTCGCGCTCGATGCTTCGGGTCACAAACCAATCGACCATTCCCGTGCGCATTTCCGGCAGATCAAGATCAGCGAAGTCTTTTCGGAATTGGGCGAGTCGGGTAAGCGCGGTGAGCTTGGTGTCAACCGTGGCCAGTTCCTTGACAGGGGAGCCCCGATACACCGGAGTGGTGGCCTTGAGCTCGTGGCCCTTACCGACCTTGTACTGAGTGACCTCACTCTCTGGCTTCTGGGCGATGGCAAAACTTGCGGCAAGAAGGGAGCTCAACATACAACGAGTCTACCGACCTACTGGCCCAAAATCCACCAGAAGACGCCTCGCTGGCAAAAGGAGGGGTTGTCCCATTCAAGAAGAAACCCATCCCATAGTTGGGACAGGTATCAGTTTCACAAAGGCACTAAATTGGGACAGTGTCCCAAGTCAGAATCTGCTTCATGGCTCTCTTTGCCTCTCTCATTCTCGCTTCCACTCTCGCTTCAACATCGACGTTGCCGACCTACGCACTGACTGACGGCGAGACGTGGAGCTTCCGAGTCAAGGCCAAAGCCGATATCCAGCCCTACTCCTACAGCGGCCTGTTGACGATCAAGTTCGATCAAAAGCCGGACTCCAAGTGGATCATGTCGATCAATCACAAGGAGGAAATGGAGATGAACGGCGAAAAAGGACCGGGGAACCAGACCTTGGCCGTCTGGGAAGTGACACCCGACCTCAAGCCGACGGGGAGCGGTCAGGGGGCCAACGTCTTTGGCGAGCAACTGATGGGGAGTCTGTTCTTGCCGAGCCAGGCCGAAGAGCGCGCGCCTCTTTTCGGCATGAACCCTCTGTTCGTCACCAAGGTTGAAGAGGAGAAGGAGCGCCTGAAGGTGACCAGTAGCATCAAGGATACTTCTGGAGATCACACGGTGGAGCGCTGGCTAGATGCCAAAACCCGAAAGCTTCTCCAGATCAGGTGCGTCTCGAGCTCGGCGATTGGGAAGATCACGTACGAACTTCTCCCGGTCAAGTAGACGATTCGCGATGGATTCGTGAAGGGGAGAGCACACGGCACGCCTGTTGGGTCGGGCTCAACTAAGGGGAGGATCCGTCGTCTTTCGTGCGATCAGCAGGAGCAAATCAGAAAGAAACCGGGTGCGGAGGGGGAATGGTGGGCCTAACTGGATTCGAACCAGTGACCTCACCCTTATCAGGGGTGCGCTCTAACCAACTGAGCTATAGGCCCGCGAGACGTTATTATACCAACCGTTTTGGCGGGGATGGGTCCGGGGCGGAGGATTTCGCGTGACCTTAAGGCCGGATTGCACGTCCGTTTACTGGGGGAAGTTGGAATCGACGGCGATGAATAGACAAAGCCCCGGCGCGACCGCTATACTGCGGATGCGCTCCGACCGTGTGAGCGAATGAAGGACGACATATGACGCGTATGATTTCCCGAGTGGCCGCGTTCTCTGGATTGCTGGCGGCGATCGCGCCTGCGAGTGCGGAGATTACTGGCCCGATCCCCTTGGCTTGGCGATGGACTGAACAAACGGCCGCCGCACCTGCTGGTCAGCCGCAGGTCAACGATGACTCCATCACGATTGCCGTAGGCGGGCGAATCTACAATCTTGATCGGGTGACGGGCAACCTGAACTGGCGTTATCCTGCGGGAGAATCGATTTCTGGTTCTTTCCGCACCGGTGCCGTTCGCAGTGGCAATATGGTGATTGCGGCCGGCGACGATAAGTCGGTCTATTCGGTGGACGCCTCAAATGGTCAGCTTTTGTGGCAGCACCTGAGCGATGATCCGATCACCTCAAACGCGGTCGTTGCCGGAGACTATGTCGTCTATGTGACGTCGAACCAAAAGCTTCACGCTCTGTTCCTCAGCGATGGCAAGCCAGCGTGGCAAACCCCGCTCACGGTCGCGGAAGCCATCCATCCGCACATCGAGGCTTACGAGAACACGGTTATTTACTCGACACCCCGGGGCACACTCACGGCGGTCGACACCACGACTCAACGGAATCGCTGGAGCCAAAAATTCAGCCAGCTCAGCCCGCGCGGTGGGTTCACCGTTGCGGCTGACCGAGTCTATGTCAACTCCTTCAATTTCGTCATTGCCCTGCGCGCGAATTCCGGCAGTCTGATCTGGCAGAATAATGCCGGTTCCCAACTGGATATTCGCCCGGCAGCCTCCTCCGATACGATTGCTGCCGTCACTCAGAACGGCGGACTGGTCGCCTACAATTCATCCGGACGAGCGATTTTCGGTAAGCCGCTTCAGGTTGGATTCCCGATTGCCCCTCCGACCTTTGTCGGCAAGTACGTTTGCGTGGCGACGGCGAACGGCGCGATCAACATGGTTGACGTCCAAGCCGCGTCCATTATCTGGTCGTACGTCATTCCTCCAATCACCCGAGCCTCCAACAGCGGCGGCTCCTCGGCACCGGCCGGTGGCCCTCCGGGTCTCGGTGGAGCGGCAGGTGGGCCCGGCGGTAGCGGCGCTCCTGGTGGTTTCGGAGCTCCGGGTGGATTCGGCGCACCGGGCGGACAAGGCGCCGGTGGCGGTCAGGGCACTACTCCGACAAATCAGCCAACGTTCTCGCTGGCCAGCGGCCAGCCCGTTGCAGTGGGTAACTCCCTGTACGTGCTGACCCGAGAAGGCAGCCTGCTCGCCTTCGACAAGGATCTTGGCATCGACCTGACGCCCCCGGACATCTCGATGGTCTGGCCGCGTCCCGGTGAAGAGACCGCAGGTCGAGCCCCAGCGGAAATGGTATTCAAGCTCGAAGACCTCGGGATCGGTATCCGCACGGAGTCGGTGAAGGTCACGATCAACGGCAAGGAGTACATCCACAAGCTCAGCAACGACGGATTTGTCAGCGTGCTGATCATCACGGGTGGAGCCAATCCGGCGATCAACAATGGTCGCGCTTTGGTGAAGGTGACGGCAACCGACTGGCTGGGCAACAGCAAGACGGCAGAGTTCAACCTTTCCATCGACAACAGCCTTCCTCCGATGGGCAGCCCACCGCGCACGAACACCGGTGGTGCCGGTGGCACGGGTGGCGGAGCCGGTTCGGGCGCGATTGGCTAAAGAATCCGATGCCCCATCCGCCCCGATTCTGGCAAGCCTTTCTTGCCGCTGATTTGGGTCGAGAAAAGTCCCGAGAGTTCTTCGAGAACCTCGGGGCTTTTCCTGACCTGACCACGGCTTTGCTTTCCTGGCCAAAGCTCACCAGCGATGCGCGCAAGCGGATCGAAAAAATGGATCAGAAGCAGCTGCAGCGTTTGGTCGATATGGGGGTCTGGGTGCTGGAGCGCGATCAGTTTCCGGAGACCCTGGACGATGTTCCTTCTCCGCCCTATGCGCTCTTTGCCTGGGGTTTTCCAGATTGGCTCAGCCGCCGGAAGGTCGCCATTGTCGGCACCCGCCGAGCCAGCCCCTACGGAAAAGCGGCGGCACAAAAGTTTGCCGAATCACTCTCCCGTGCGGGAGTTTGCGTTGTCAGCGGTGGGGCTCTGGGGATTGATGGGAGTGCTCATACAGGCGCCATCGAGGGGGGATCTCCAACGGTTGCCGTGCTGGGGACGGGGGTGGATCAGGTTTACCCATCGGCCAATGCCGGACTCTTCGATACGCTTCGTCGGAAAGGCTGCCTGGTAAGTCAGTTTGCATGCGGCATGCCCTCACTCCCGGAAAACTTTGTGAAGCGAAACCAGATCATCGCCTCGCTGGCGGAAGCCATCATCGTGATCGAGGCTCCGGAAAAGTCGGGGGCACTCACCACGGCGACGGCGGCGGCTGATCTCAATCGTCCCGTGTTTGTGGTGCCCGGCCCAATCACCAAGTTCGGATTTGCCGGATCTCACCGACTGATTCGCGAAGGTGCGACACTGGTCGACCATCCGGACCATGTGCTGGAAGAGCTCGGCATCGACCCCAGCGACATCACGCCCCCAGAGAGCGCGCTCACTACGTTCCAGAAGCAAATTCTTTCCGTGCTCGGCGCAGAACCTCTGAGGATGGAGGCGATCTGTGAGCTCACGGACCTGATGATTGTGGACGTGATGGCGGAACTCACCGTTCTCGAAATGGAAGGCCTTGTGATCCGTGCGGGAAGCGGATACGCTTTGAAACCATGAGCACGCGCATCCACGCCGAGGGATTTGGGCCGGAGGGTTGGGCCGCCTATGAGTTCGACGTCCAACCGAACTCTGTCGAGGTTGTGCGCACGGTGGAGAAAGCCGACGGGTATCTGATCCCCGGATTTGTAGACGTCCATATCCACGGGGCCTTCGGGATCGACTTCATGTCCGCCCCTACCCGCGATATCGAGCGCTGGGCGGAGAAGATGGCGGAGGAAGGCTACGCGGCCTTTTTCCCAACCACCGTCACCGCCAGTCTCAGGGATGTCGAATCGGCGCTCGAACGGCTTCCGGAGAATCACCCGATGATTCCTGGCTTTCACTTGGAAGGGCCGTTCATCAGCCACATCTTTCCTGGTGCCCAGCCACCGCAGTTCATCTTAGATGCGCCGGACGGTGCCTGGAATACAGTTCTCAGTGACCCGCGGCTCCGTCTGATCACCCTCGCGCCTGAGAACCCTGGCATCCTCCCGACCATATCCGATCTCAGGGCGCGTGGCGTGGTCGTCAGCGCGGGCCATACGAACGCCACTTACGGCGAGATATCCTCGGCGGTTGGGCGAGGGCTCAGCCATGCCACCCACACCTACAACGCCATGCGGGGGCTTCACCATCGAGAAGCGGGCACGCTTGGTGCGGTTCTGAACCACGATGAGATCACGGCGGAGTTGATCTACGACCGGCTCCATGTGAGCAAGCCCGCCGCCGAGGTGCTCCTGCGGGCCAAGCCTCAAGACAAGGTGATCGGCATCAGCGACTGCACCCAGGCCAAAGGAATGCCGCCGGGAACCACTTGCAAAATGTGGGATCACGAAGTCGTGGTGGGGCAGGGCGATGTCCGGCTCGCGGCGAATGGAGCTCTTGCCGGCAGTGCCGCGACGCTCCTCGATGTCTTCCGAAACCTCGCAGAGGACTTCGGGCCGGAAGTCGCGACGAGACTTTGTTCAATCAATCCACGATCTGAGTTCAAACTGGGAGAAGCCAGGCGATGGGTTTATCTTGACCAAAACTTACACATAAGAAATCTCATATAGGGTGTACGCTCACCGAGCGAGCTAGGCGGGAATCCGTCCAGACCCGCGCCTCATGAGTTTTATTGGCAATGTCAAGCGCCTTCTGATCGGACGTCCGATCCACACGAAACACGCTCACAACGAGCGCTTGAATGTCCCCTTTGGCCTGGCGGTTTTCGCCAGTGACGCGCTGTCCTCGGTCGCCTATGCCACAGAGGAAGTGCTCCTGGTTCTTGTTCTGGCGGGGAGTCTGGCGGCCTACAACACGCTGACTCCGATTGCCCTGGTGCTCTCGCTTCTGTTGGTGATTGTGGCGTTCAGCTACTACCAAACGATCCACGCGTACCCCGACAACGGAGGCACCTACATCGTCTCCACCGACAATCTCGGCCCGCTTGCCGGACAGTTTGCGGGAGCCGCGCTGTTGGTTGACTACGTTCTCACCGTGGCGGTCTCGATCAGTGCCGGAGTTCAGGCCGTGATCTCCATCAACCACGGCGTCCAGCCGTATGCGGTTCCCATCGCGTGCGCAGCGGTCGGGTTTCTGTGCGTGATGAACCTGCGCGGAGCCAAGGAATCGGGGCTCGTCTTTGCGATTCCCACCTTCGGATTTGTCATTCTCGTGGCCGTTCTTGTCGGGCGGGCGATCTTCACGGGATTGCAGGAGCCCCATACTGCTCCAGTCCTGCCAGCAGGCGACGGATTGCACTCGATGGGTGCCTTCCTCATTCTTCGCGGATTCACCGCTTCTTGTACCGCTCTCACCGGAACCGAAGCGATTGCCAACGGCGTGAAGGCCTTCAAATCTCCGGAGGCCAAAAACGCTTCCCGGGCGCTGATCATGATGGTGGTGATGCTCGGCACGATGTTCATCGGCATCTCGTGGGCCGCGTGGCATGCGGGCATTGTGCCGAAGCACATGAGCGATCCGACTTACCAAACCGTGCTCGCTCAAATCGCGGAGCAGGAGTTTGGGCGGGGCTGGTTTTATGCCGCGATCCTCATTGCCACCGCCGCGATTCTGTTTCTTGCCGCGAACACGGCTTTCGCCGATTTCCCGCGCCTAGCGAGCTTCATCGGTCGCGATGGATACCTGCCGAGGCAGCTCAGTTCTCTCGGCGACCGCCTGGTTTACCAAAACGGGATCATCGTTCTGGCCATCGTCTCGATTTTGCTGATCGTCAAGTTCAACGCAGATCCCCACAAGTTGATCCCTCTGTACGCCTTGGGAGTCTTTGTGGCCTTCACTCTCAGTCAGGCCGGGATGGCGGTTCACTTCCTCAAAAAGCGGAAAATGACGGTGTATCGGCACGACCGTGAACTTGCGGTCGGCGAGACATTGGACGAGGTGGCCTACCAGAAGCGCCGCCGCAAGCTCGCGATCCAGATGGCGATCAGCATCGTCGGCGCGATCACAACGTTCGTGGTGGCCTGCATCATTGTCGTCACCAAGTGGGAAGAGCGCGTGTGGATTGTCGTCATCGCCTTTGCGTTGCTGATGCTGATCTTCCGCATTGTGAAGGGGCACTACAACTCTTTGGCAAAGAGCCTGAGTCTGAGCCGAGCCGACGCGCTTCCGGAAATGCGGTCGGCGACCCTGCTCCTCGTTCCGCGTCTTCACCGGGGCATTCTCCAAGCGATCAAATACGCACAGGTCACGGCGGACGACTGCCGGGCCCTGCATGTGAGCCTCAGTCACGAGCAGACGGCGAAGGTGAAAGACGACTGGGGTCACTTCGGCGCGGACATGCCGTTGGTGATCCTGGAGTCGCCCTATCGATCTCTGGTGAGCCCTTTGACCGATTACATCGACGAGATGCAGAGGGTGGACAAGAACTTGATGGTGACGGTGATCGTCCCACAAGCAGTACCGAAACACTGGTGGCAAGGTCTTTTGCACAACAACGCGGCGATCCAGCTCAAACTCGCCTTGGGCTCACGTAGAAACGTTGTGGTCACGAACGTCAGGTACTTTATCGAAAGCTGAGAACCCCATGATTGTTGAATCGCTCGAAGATGTGATTGTGCTCACCGGACCTCTCCGGGCGAATTTCTGGGAGGCGATCCGCACGGCGATTGCTCTCACCTTGCACCGTCACCCGACTGGCGTCATCATCGACTGCCACGGCATCAGCGAGATCAATGAATCGGGGGCCAAGACGTTCCAACAAGCCCTGGACTTTGTCCACCAGCACGATTCTGCCCGGGTGATTTTTGCCCGCGTTCCGGATCATGTGATTGATGTGCTGAGAGAAGTTCCGGAAGTCCGGTCTCAACTCGCGATCACCGCGACGGTCGAGGAAGCCCGTCGATCTCTCGACCTCGTGGTTTCCGATCCCGAATCCGCCAAGCGGCTGGATCGGAAGAAGTCATTCAATCGACAGATCCTCGCGGTTCAGTGTCCGAATCATTACGATCCCCATGTGCTGGAGGTCACGACGGAGCTGATCAGCGACCGATTCGCCAAGCTGGTGATTGTGCTCCCGATCATGGTTCCCCGCGAACTCCCCTTGCAGGCTCCGATGCCGGAAGAGGAAGCCCGGGCGGAGAAGTTCATCCATGAAGCGAAAGAGCTCTTGCGGCATGAGAGTTTTGCCTACGAACTCCGCCTGGAACGCACGCGCGATCTCCCGACGCTCGTCGCCGAGACTGCGGAGGAAATCGACGCCGCGCACATCGTGATTGGCATCGCGGCGGATCACAGCGAAGACCAGGCGATGAACAAGGTCATTCGCAATGTCATGGATCGGGTCAACCGATCGTTGCTGTTCGTGCGCGGGAAGGTCGAGGAATCAGCGGAGACTGGCGCTCGCTTTTCGGAGACGGTCTAAGACCGCTTCCCATTGAGGCTCGTCCGGCGGCTCCTGGACGAAGATTGTGTCCGTTTCCGGCTTATCGAGCCTCCGAAGCGCCGTGTAGAGCACGGCTCCGTACGCAATGGGATCATCCGGCATCTTGATCTGCTGAGGGTTCGCAGGCTCCTCAAAGCTCAAGCCGATTTGCCCTTCGGTGAGCGCATCGACCAAAACCACTCGCGCATTGGGAGCATAGTGCCGACGGTACATCCCGGGAGACTTGCGCACATCCGGCGGAGGGTTCAGGCCAAGCGGGCGGCCCGTGATTGCCTGGATGTCCGCACGGGTGATCGCGCCGGGGCGCAGGATGCGGGGCGTATCGTCGGTGAGATCCAACACCGTGCTTTCCAAGCCGACTTCACAAGGGCCACCATCGAGAATGACATCGACTTCGACCAGGATTTCTGGGTCGATGTCTTGGGCTCGGGTGGGGCTGAGCGCCATAAAAACGTTTGCGCTCGGGGCGGCGATCGGCCGTTCCGCTTGCCGGATCACATCCAGGGCGACCCGGTGACGGGGCATCCGGACGGCAACTGAATTGAGCCCTCCGGTGGTCTCCATCGGCACTTCGGGACGCTTCGGCAGAACCAGAGTCAGCGGCCCTGGCCAATACTTCTCCGCGAACTTCTTGGCGAGGGGCGGGATGTCTTGGGCGACCATTTCCAGCATGTCCCAATCGCTGATGTGGACGATGAGTGGATTGTCAGAGGGGCGGCCTTTGACTTCAAAAACGCGCATCACTGCGTCTTTGTTCAGGGCGTCGCAGGCGATGCCGTAGACCGTTTCGGTGGGGATCACCACCACACCGCCTTGCCGAATCGTGCGCGCGGCGGTCTGAATCGCCTCAGGTGTGGGGGTGAGGATGCTCATAGACCGCCGCAAGCATATCCGTTCGAGGGGCTTCTTTGCCCGTCCACCAGGTGAAGGCTAGGGCCGCTTGCTCCACGAGCATCGCTCGTCCGTCCGCGTGGCGCAGGCCGTGGGAGGCCGCGTCCTGCTGAAATCGGGTCAGGCCATCGGTGTAGGCGATGTCGTACGCAAGCAGATTTTGGGCAGCTGATGGCCAGGGGATCGGCAGGCTTTCCGCACTCAGGCTTGCGCTCGTCGTGTTGATGAGAGCGGCGCAGTAGGTCGGCGAAACCTCTGCCACGACCTCGATTCGTGCTCCCGGAATGAGTTCAGCTGTGCGCTGCGCGAGATCATCCGCTTTGCTTTGCGTTCGATTCCAGAGACGCAACCGGAACCCAGATTGGGCCAAACCCACAACCAGCGCCTTCGCCGATCCACCCGCCCCGAGCACGTGAATCAGCGCGCCGGGCTCGATCTCGAATCCTCGCAGGGTGGAGAGAAAAGCGGGGACGTCGGTGTTCGTGCCGAATCTCGTGCGGATATCGAGCGTGTTGAGAGCCCCGTAGACCGCATCGCGAGGCTCGGTTTCGGCCCAGGCAAAGGCTTCTTCCTTGAGCGGGAGCGTCACGTTCACGCCCCGATACCGAAGGGACTCAAGATGCGCGAGGGCAGCCTCAAGCTCACCAGTGGGAACCCGGATCGCGTGGTACGTCAAAGGCAATCCATAGGCTGCATAGGCCGCAGCGTGGATCCGCGGGGACCGTGAATGGTGGATCGGATCGCCGAGGACGGCGAAGTCCCCCGGGGGAGCATCCCGCCATTCAAACCAGTTGTTCATTTCTGCTTAAACGTCCAGAGTCTCTGGGCGTTGAAGTTCCAGATGAACCCGGCGACGATGCCCACCGCACTGCCGGCAACCCAGTCCAGAACAGGATTGCGGTCGGCAAGGCGATTCGCGACCGTGCCGACAAACACGGAAATCAGCATCCCGATGAGGGCAACGATATAGAACTGCGCAACTTGTTTGCCGGTAATTTTTCGATCGGTGACCTGGAACGTGAAGGTTCGATTCAGGAGGTAACTCACGAGGATGGCGATCATCGTGCCGGGAAACATCAACGGGGCGTAGGCGGCATCGCTGAGATGCTTCGCATCGAGCGGCCAGCCCAGGTTGAAACTGTTGATGACCCACGTTCCAACGGTTTCCTTGAGCGGCTTCCCGTTGAACGACAGTCCAAACATGAAAAGTGCATGGATCCCTCGGTCGATGACGGTGACCGTTCCGCCGACCAAGGCAAACTTCAGAAGCTGCTGCACCACCTCGTGCCGGAAGAACCCAGGACGATCTTCGGCATCGGCGCCTTCAGCTTGGAAGTAGCGGTAAAGCAACCGCCCGACAACACGCTCGCCGTTGCGACTAACCAGCTTCGTGCCGATGAATTCCTTTTTGCCGAGAGGCCGCACCCAGATCGCATCGATTCCCGCCCGGTTCGCGCCCCAGATATCCGTGAAAAGTTGATCGCCGATCATCACGCAGTCGGCGGGAGACATCTTATACTTCTCCATGGCAAGGTGGTACATCTTGGGGTTCGGCTTGAACTTATCCCGGATGAAATCAACCTTCATGGACTCACAAAGTTTCTCCAGCCGCTCGGGGTTGCGCGTATTGCTGAGGATGCAGAGCTCGAATCCCAGGTCGCGCGCCGCCTGGAGCCAGGCCGTCGTGGATGCGGGGATTTCCTGACTCTTCCAAGGAAGGAGCGTGTTGTCAACATCCAGCAATATCAGCCGCTTGCCAGCGGCTTTCAGGGCATGGAGATCCACTTCTTCAAGCGAGTGGAGAGACTCGTTCGGGCTAAATCGCCGGAGCGCCGTCGGGACGCGCTCCTTGTCAAAGCTCCCAGCCTTAAAGTGCCTCAAGCACCCTCCTGGCGAGCTTCGCGCCACTCCGCCCGAGCCTTACGGATGTTCGCGAGGTGATCGCTGTAGGTTCGGCTAAAGATGTGGGATCGATCGGGGCGAGCCACGTAGAACAGGTACGGATGCTTCTCTGGCTGAATGGCGGCCAGGATTGAACTTGCCCCGGGGGATCCAATCGGGCCAGGAGGGAGCCCGGCGTTGAGATACGTATTGTAGGGCGACTCGACGCTGCGTACCACTCCGGGGCCGAGTTCCTTCCATTCGCCGAGGGCATAGAGGACGGTGGCATCGATTTCGAGCCTCATGCCACGGTCGATTCGGTTCTGAATCACGCCAGCGACCCGGGCTCGCTCGGGCTCCAGAGCTGCTTCAAGCTCCACCATAGATCCGATGATGACCGCCTTGTGGAGATCACTCTCCCCGATCTTGCTGGCGACCTTTTTCTCAAAGGCCTGGAGTTGGCGCCGGATCACCCCTTCGGCCCCGAGCTCGGGCGGGAGCTCGTAGGTGTCGGGGTAGAGATAGCCCTCAAGCGACTTCTCGGGAAGCTTGAACGAAACGACGTCCTTGAACTTCTCTGGCTGACTTGCCAGCTCGATGTACTCCTCAGCTGTGCAGACGTTCTTTTCTTCGAGGCGCGCGGCAACGCGGCTGATCCACCATCCTTCAGGAATACGCACCATCTGTTTGATCGGAGTGCGCATCGACTTGTGGATTTCTTCACTGGTCATGCCGGGACGGAAGAGGTAGGTGCCATCCGCTGGCGCGGCGTTCTTGTTGTCGATTCGGGCCATCAGGCCGAACGCACGAGCATTTCGCAGCACCCCTTTTTCTTCGAGCTGCTTTGCCGCACCATTGAAGGACTGCCCCTCCCAGCGGATGTAAAACTCTTTGCCGGGTGCGGTCGGCGAAGTTTCGCGGTTCAGCCAAGTGATGCCCGCAAGGGCAAGGGCCACACCGATGAAGAGGCCGAGGAGGAGTTTCGCCACTTTGCTCATGACTGGTTCTGCTGATGGAATCGTTGGAGGATGACGCAGGCGGCTTCGCTGTCTCTCATTTTCTTACGCGTGGCGGCACTGAGCCCGGAATCGAAGAGGTGATCTTCCGCTTCATGGGTGCTCAGAGACTCGTCAGCGTACCGCACGACAAAGCCTTGATCTTCCAGGATCGCGCCGAATCGGCGGACAACTTTGGACTGCGGAGTCTCCTCGCCCTCAAGCAAGGGAAGCCCGAGGACGATCAGGGTGGCCTCTTCTTTCTTGGCCGCCGTTCCCACCAACGCTGCATCTTTACTCAGGGTTCCGATCGCCTGGAGGGTTGGCAGAGGCCGCGGGAGTCCGCTCGAAAGATCCATCGCGGCAAGGCCAATCCGGGCTTTGCCGAGATCGACACCGAGAGCGCGGCTCAAGACGGATCCTCCCCAAAGGCCTCAAGCATCGTCCGATGGTGCAGAGGAGCCGCCGAAATGAGTTCCAGAGAGCCGTTGGCGTGAGCTGGCTCCAAAGGACTCCGGCCCGCAAAGGTGCTCGCCACCGCCCCTGCCTCGCTGAGAATGGGGAGAAGGGCAGAGACATCCCAGCGGCTGACGACTGGGTCGATCATGGCGGCGGCGCGGCCGCTTGCCACCAGCATGTGCCCGTAGGCATCGCACCAGGTGCGCGTGCCCATGGTCAGGCTGGAAAGGTGTTCCAGGCCACGGAGTCGGTTGTACTTCAGCAGTCCGTTGAGTCCAGCGTGGGCGATGATGAGCTTACGCAGGTCGGTCTCGGTGGTTGCTTGGATGGGGCGTCCGTTCCAGAATGCACCACCGCCCTGCTCTGCATAGAACAGCTCGTTGAGTGCGGGGAAGTAGCACACGCCGAGAATAGGCTGCCCGGCTTGCTCGTAGGCGAGCAGAGTTGCATAGAGCGGAACCCCAGTCACAAACGACTTGGTGCCGTCGATCGGATCGACCACCCAGCGGTCGTCGCTGGCTCCGGTGAGGCCCTGCTCCTCGCCGAGGATTGTCTCGCCGGGGAAGTGTCCGCCCAGATACTGGCGGATACTTTCTTCGGCGTTTTTGTCGGCGATGGTCACTGGGGAGAGATCGCCTTTGAGCTCAAGCCCAACGCCGGTTTGATAGTGGGCCAGAGTGCTTCGCCCGGCAGAAAGGGCGGCCTGAATCGCGTGATGGAGCCGGGGCGACATGCACCGCTATTTTGGCAGACCCGGAGAGGCATCGCTCGCAACGACTGGGGCGAAGCGGGAGTGTAGACTAGGGGTATGGCAACGAGCGTGAGGATACGAGAGCCATTCAACGCGCTCTCCCATTTGGCGGGCGCGATTCTTCTCGGATTGGGCTCGATTGTCCTCGTGATTTCGGCGATCTCGAACCCGATGGCCGCGATGGCTTTTGCCATCTTCGGACTCGGTGCGGTGTTCATGTTCACCAGCAGCTCGCTCTATCACTGGCTGAAGCTGGACTACCAGTGGCTCCAGAGAATGGATCACTGCGCGATTTATGTGATGATCGCCGGATCCTACACTCCCATCGCCTTGCTGGCTCTGCCAAACCCGACCCAGCAGATCGTTTTGGCGATTCAGTGGGGGCTCGCCCTGATTGGCGTCGTCGTCGCGGCAACACGAGAGAAGACTCCGACCCCTTTGCGTCTCACCTTGTACCTCGTCATGGGCTGGATGATCGTGGCTCTGATCCCGCAGCTTCGGATGGGGATGCCGATCTCGGGGATCGCCTGGATGGTGGCGGGCGGTGTGAGCTACACGGTTGGCGCCGTGGTCTACGCAAGCAAGAAACCCACCCTCTGGCCCGGGAAATTCGGCTTCCACGAGCTCTGGCACGTGTTTGTGCTGGGCGGAGCGATCTGCCACTTTGTCGTGATGGCAATCTTAAGCAACTCGATTCCTTAAGAAGATAGAGTCCGGGCAGCCTGTGGGACCGACTTTTCTGCGACAATGAGGCATGGTTTCCGTGCTTTTGTCTGCCTGCCTAGGCACCGAGATGACTCTGGTGTGGTCGGATGAGTTCAATGTGGATGGTCCGCCGGATCCAGGCAAATGGATCTACGAACTGGGGTTCGTGCGGAACAAGGAGCCGCAACTTTATCGCAAAGAGAACGTCTGGGTGAAAGATGGGTTCCTGGTGATTGAGGGGCGAAAGGAAGAGGTTCCGAACCCCGCGTTTGATCCTGCTGCTCCCGCAGACGATTGGAAAAAGAGCCGGAAGACCGCGCCGTACACCAGTGGATCGATCAAGACCGCGACGCTTCACACCTGGACGTACGGGCGGTTTGAATGCCGAGGGAAGTTCAAGGTCACCAAGGGGCTTTGGCCTGCGTTCTGGATGACCGGCCCCGCACGCGCCTGGCCCGCGAA
This sequence comes from Armatimonadota bacterium, assembly GCA_020161505.1. Lineage (GTDB taxonomy): Bacteria > Armatimonadota > Fimbriimonadia > Fimbriimonadales > Fimbriimonadaceae > UphvI-Ar2. The sequence continues at coordinate 194,701 of JAIUNY010000001.1, forward strand.
CGGGGAAATCGACATCATGGAGTTCTATCAGGGGCAGTATCTGGCGAATCTGGCCTGGGGTTCGAGTAAGCCCGGTGTCGGCATTTGGAACACGAGCAAGACTCAGATCGAGAAGCTGGCCAAGGAGTCGGGATACGAATCAGCGGAAGCGTGGGCGGATGACTTCCACGTCTACCGGATGGATTGGGATCAAAAGTGGATCAGGCTCTACGTGGACAACCGCTTGCTGAACGAGCAGGATTTGACCAAGACGATCAATCAGTCGCCGGACGGAGCAAACCCCTTCCATGAGCCGCATCACCTGATCCTGAATCTCGCCCTCGGGGCGACCGGCGGCGATCCCAAAGATGTGAAATGGCCGACCCAGTTTGTGGTGGATTGGGTTCGGGTGTGGCAGTGAGGGCGGCCGCTTCGTTCACTCGCTGATCGCTCCTTCACTCCACTAGGGCGCTGATGCTGAACGTGGCGTCCGGTTCTCCCCGTCCTTGTGAGGAGGATGCGGAAACAGTCGGGGTGGAGGATCAAGCAGATTGTCTGGCCGGATGCGGTTGCGCCGGTTCGCAAGACCGGCCCGGACTGGCTGAACCCCAACCGCCTCACCCGGCGCGAGATGGTTCGAATCGTCTGCTGGCTCGGCGGGATCTGGTTGGGCTGGCAGATCGCGGCGGGGCTTCCTCGTGAGCTCGAACGAGATGGTGGGCAGTGGGGAGCCGTGGCCACAGAAGTCCACACCGCCGCAGGGGTTGAAAGGAATCGGTTTCCCATCGGGTTGGTCATGCAGATCGGGAAAGGGAGGGTTCATGCCGTGGAGTACTCGGTTGACTACGTCTCGTACGACCGGGTTTTGCGAGGGAAGATGATGGCGCGACCGGATGGAATTGAGCTGGTGGCCACGAAACCGGAAGACCAGGCTGGTTTCCTGAAGAGGCTTCCGAACGGGAATCTGGAACTCCGCCGACCTCTGTGGGATCAGCGCTCCGAGGGACCTCCGGGAACGGTGATCATCGAGTACCAGCACGAGCAGAATCACCAGACAATTTTCGATCTCGTCGGTTGGCGGTAGCGTCGGCGGCAACGCCCGCTGATTGGTATGCTTCGACTCACACCTCTGGAGCATCGTTCGAGTTGGTTCCGGAGGCGACTGACTAAGTGAGTGAAGGAGCGAATGCGAGTGAAGGAACGGAGGGCGTGAGTGAGCGAAACAGAGAGCATCTTGAATGAGTCGTGGGCCAGGGGATGGAGCGGAATCCGGGCCGCAGGATCTGGCTTCGCGATCCGAGACGCGCTCCTTGCCGCCTACCGGGAACCGAGCCGAAGCTATCACTCTGATCAGCATCTGGCGGAGTGCCTTACCTTGTTTCAAGAGTTTCGAGCCCGAGCACACTTACCCGCCGAAATTGAAATCGCCCTGTGGTTCCACGACGCGGTCTACGACGTGCGGGCTCATGACAATGAGGAGAAGAGTGCCGCCTGGACGGAGAGCGAACTTGCTCGCGCGGGAGTCGGCGGTGACGCAATCACCCGGGTGAGGGAACTCATCTTGGCGACGCGGCACTCTTCGGCTCCAACAGATCGCGATCAGGCTTTGCTCGTCGATTTCGACCTGGCGATCTTGGGCGCACCGACTCGCCAGTTCGACGAATACGAAACTCAGGTTCGCAAGGAATATGCCTGGGTGGCCGACGAGGACTTTCGTGTCGGGCGCGCGGCCATCCTGAAAGGCTTCCTCGCCCGATCCTCGATCTACACCACTCCCGAACTTCGCGGTCGATTTGAGGAGTCGGCAAGCGTGAATCTATGGCGGAGCCTGATCCAACTAGGAGCCTAGGGAGGAACCGGTAGTATGAGTCATCAGATGGTGCAGCAGACGAGCTTCAAGCTCAGCAAGTTTTATCGCGCACTCTGCTGGATCACGTTTCTCGGAGTCGGTGGCTTCTTTGGACTCTTCCTCGTCTGGGTCGTCCTTGAGCCAGAACTTCGTCAGCCAGTGACTCTCTCTCTGGGACTCCTGACTCTCGGCGGGGGAACGATCCTCTATGGCTGGTACTTGCTCGCCATCACCCGCGAAATTGTCGTCACCGAGGAAGCGATTGAACTCCGAAGCAAGCTCAAGACGAGGAGAATCCTGTGGGAAGAGGTCGTCGAAATTACCCTCTCCGAGCCTTCTGCTCGTGGCTACGTGATTCGGACGGCGACCCGCGTGTTCAACTTAGACATCACTGGCATCGAAAACGGCAGGGAGTTGCTGAACTACTTGTCGGAATTTGCCCAGCCTGTGAAGGTCGAGTTTCCGGTCACCTGGGTCCCGATCCGCGACACTTTACAGGCAAAGTTGATGGCACCGCTCTTGCTCGCGGTGAGCGGCATTCCTTTTTGCGCCCTGCTTTTTAACGAGGACGGTCGAACTCCTTTCAGTTACGCTACTTGCGTGGGTGCCGTCGCGTTTACGATGAACTACCTGGCGATCAATGCTCGTCGCCACCGGGTCGACGAGGACGGGATCACGGTGCCGACGATTCTCGGTCACCGAACCATGCTGTGGCGCAATGTGAGGAAGGTGGTATTCGGTGGGCGCGGCTCGCTGTATTCATTCTGGCTTCACCCAAGGCATCTCGTACTTTGGTCACGGGGATGGCCCATCGTTCTCCTACCGGGTTCTCCGGCATACTATGAGACCCGGAGTTTGATCTTTGCGAAGGTTGCTCCGTCCGCGCTTCCCCGAGAAGACGCGCCGTTTTAGTAGCGGATCGGGCAGGCGTCCGGTATCCTCTCACTGAATGGAGAGAACAGAGGTCTTCCGTCCCCAAATCTGGTTCCTGCTGATCTTGTTTTTGGGGACGGCGAGTTTCATGGTGCTCCCTGGCTGGATCATCGTGGATCAGGTGCGTAGCGGTGAGATGCTCTCGGGGCGTGGGTGGCTCATGGTGGTCTTTCTGCTGATTGGAGGCGCAGTTCTGCTGAGCATGGCTCGCTTGCCGATTGCGATCAAGGTCACGCCGAGTTCGATCTCCCTCCTCGCTCTTCTAGGAGTCACGGAGATTCCGTGGGATAGGGTCACCGAGCTGAGCCGGGGCGGCACGGCAGATCGGATCATCACCATTCGCCATGGTCAGCGACGCACTGCGATCCTCACCACCCTTTTTGTCCGAGGCGAAAACCTGCAAGGCATCCTGCTGAAGCATCTCAAGGAGCCTGAGCTTCGGCTGCCGCTTCGATGGCGTCCGATATTGACCCCGCAGGGTCGGATGAGTATCTGGTTTATGCCATTGGCCCTCATGACCATCGGACTCCTTATCTTCACTGGAATCCATCCCGTTCTTATCGCGATTGGAACCGCTCTGCTGTTCGGGCTCATCTGGATCCTGATTCAGGGCTTCGCGGAGATCGAGATCACGCAAAACTCGATCTCGCGCAAGATTTCTCCCGGATTCATCCGCACGATCAAGTGGGAGCACGTTTATGAGGTCTCCACCCACGATACAGGTGAGGAAGGGGCCTGCCGGGAAAGGCGGCAAAATCACTCTCCGCTCCACACTCACCCCGCAGCACGCCCAAGTGCGCGATTTCATCTGCTCCCAAGTCGATTCTTCAATCCGTCCGGGAAAGCCTTAGGGCAGGGGTAGCTCCCCGTTGCTTTAGCGAAGCGCTCCGTCTCTCGGTGCGGAACAAGGTTGGAAGAAAATTGGCAAGATCACGGTTCCAGACCCTCCACTCGTGGCCACCGGGGGTGTTCGAACTTACATGGGCGATTCCCCGTTCATCCAGCCACTTCCGTACCACATTGTTCGCCGTCATGACGAAGTCTGATTCTCCGCAGCGAATCATGATCTCGGGCACCTCCCTTTCGGAATTGTCGCCAAACCAGAGCGAAGAGTCCGCTCCGTACATCATGAAGGCTCCGCCAAACGAGCCCACATGGGAGAACTGACGAGGATGCTTCATTCCCAAGTAAAGCGCCTGCGCTCCACCCATAGAAAGCCCGGCGATTGCTCGCGTTTGGCTTACCGGGAAGTGGGATTCGACGTGCGGGACGAGTTCTTCGAGGATATGTTCCGCCAGAGAGTCCATCGTTTCCTTCTGCCTGCGCGGGGACATGGAGAACAGTTCGCCGACGCGGCGGTGGGAGTCTGAAAAGCCGTAGCCCAGCGGCATGACGATAACCATCGGTTGAGCTTTTCCTTCGTCCATGAGGTTTTGCAGGATCTGAGGGGCGCGACCTGCCGTGCTCCAGGCGTATTGATCCTCGCGTACCCCGTGAAGCAGGATCAGCATGGGCAGTTTTGCCCGGTGAGACTTTGAAACCGTCCGCGGCAGATACACCAGTGCTTCCCTGGTTTCTTGATAAAGGCTTGAGTGGAATCGAGTGACGTAGAGATCTCCGAGGCCTCGTGTTGGCGACTGCCAAGGGACATCGGTCGTCGAGGGAACAACAAGAATACTTTCGTATCCGCCATCGTGAGCTGGCTTGCGAAGCGGATTCCGTTCGTCTCCGACTACTTTTCGATCGACAATGAATGTGTAAGTGTAGATGTCTGGCATGAGTGGCCCAACTTCCAATTGCCAGGAGCCAGCTTCGTCCCTGATCATGGGGACAATTCCGAGCGAGTCAAGACGCAGGCTGACTCCTTGCGCCATCGGGGCGGAAAGTTCAAATCGGACCCTCCCTTCGGGCAGTAGCCGGGGGCCTTCGACGCTGCCAGCAGAACCCGCTGCGGCGATGAGATAGGCCACTGCGATCGATGGCATCACCGCGGCACGACCTTAAACTCGTTCGCTCGTTGGAGTTCATCCCGAGCTCGCGCGAGGGCCGTGCCGAGCATGAACCCCTCAAGGCCGCGCCGTAACTTCGAGCCTGCGGGCTGCTTTCGCAGGAGGAGGAATGCGCCGACCGCCACCACGAGGCCAAAGAACATATTGAGAATCCAATACGTGGCGGGAACAATGAACGCCATTTCGTATCCGAACAAAACTTGCGCAATGAAGACCGGAAACACGATCCACAGGATCAACCCAGCGACGAAGGCCACTCCAGTTGTCCGAATCGTCAATCTTTCAAGTTTTGCCACGCGAAGTGCCGCTTCGGAGACAGGGGAGTCCCACTTGAGTTCGCTGGTCAGCACCAGCCTTCTGATAGCAAGGCTGATCGTGGCAATGCTCAGTGCATAGTGCGCGAGCGCTGGTACCGCACCCCATGGCTTAGATAGAACTAGGTTGAAATGACTGCCAAGCAATCCACCGGCTAACCAAAGGGTTATTCCGGCGATGATGATTTCGGCAATTGACTGTATGTTGAGCGCATAGCTATGGTGTGCTCGACGCTGTGTCGATTCAAATTCGGACACGCGTTGATCGAGATGAGACCACGCTTCGCGCAGGGTTTCGAGTTCATTGGGGAAGGAGTTCATGCTTTTTGTTCTTTGTCATGGAGTGAACGCAGTTGCTGGCGGATTCGGGAGAGCCGAGTGGCCACGTTGGCCACAGAGATCCCGAGCACTTCTGCGATCTCAGCGTGGCTGAGGTCATCGAGATACAAAACGAGGAGTGCTCGGTGCAATGGATCGAGTAGCTCGATCAGCCTTTGCAGATGTTCTGCCCGGGGATCTGGCTCCTGGGTCGCACTCGGCGCAGGAATCGATTCCCAGTCCATTTCCGGGGCCGACCATCGGTCCGCCTTTCTTCGGAAGGATATAGCACAGTTCAGCGCTACCCGGTAAAGCCAGGTCGAACTATTCCGGTCAGGTTGGTAGGAAGGAAAGGACTTTATGATCTGGTATCGAATTTCCTGCAGGAGGTCGCTCCGTTCATCGGGATTCCGAGAATAGGCACGCGCGATTCGAGCAAGAATTGACTGATGGTCGAGCAGGAATTGCTCGACGCCTCCAATCTGGATTCTTGATCTCGAGTTTTTTCGCAGCATGTTGATGTGATTCGCAGTTAGCTATCGAAACTTGACACGGTCCTAATCCGAACTTGGAATCAGCGTGCCATGGGGAGGCTCGGCCTGAGTCGTTGCGCCGAAACTTGGCTGCTACGCGTAAGGATAAACAGAATGTCGATGACCGATACGGAGTTTGCCCAGGCGATGAAGGCTCTTTCAGAGCCGAATCGGTTGGAGATTGTGCGCCAGGTGAAAGCCAAGCAGGGCGATTGTGGCATCGCTTGCACCACGGTGCTCGACGAACTCTCCATCTCCCAATCGACCTTCAGCCACCATGTCACGGAACTCCGAGAGGCCGGGATCCTGCTCGGCGAACAGGACGGGCGGCGGGTCCGCTTGACCCTCAATCCAACGATCTTCTCCCAAATTCAAGAAAAAATCGAAGAATTTCGATAATATCGAAATATGTCGATATATCGAGGCGTATCGATATGAGTGCCACAACTCACAAACAAAATCGCCCTCGTCACTGGATCTACCGCCGGGATCGGCAAAGCTTCCGCCCTGGCTCTGGCCGCTGAAGGGGCCACCGTCATTGTTTCTGGACGCCGGGCCGCCGAAGGGCAGGCCGTGGTCGACGAGATCACCGAAACAGGCGGAAAAGCCACTTTCATCGCCGCGGATGTCACTCAGCCGGATCAAGTCGCGGCTCTGTTCTCTCAGGCCATCGAAACGGTCGGGGATCTGGATATTGTCTTCCTGAACTCAGGCATTTACCATTTCGCCCCGCTCGCCGAGCAAACCGCCGAAGATCTCGCTCTCCAGCTTGATGTGAACGTGAAGGGCCTCTACTACGGCGTTCAAGAATCGGCTCGTCGGTTGAAGCCAGGGAGCTCGGTGATCCTCAACAGCAGCACCGTCGCGGATATCGGCATGCCAGGAGCCTCGGCCTACACGATGACGAAGGGCGCGGTGAACTCGCTTGTCGCAGCGGCAGCGGTGGAACTTGCCCCTCAAGGAATTCGGGTCAACGCGATCTCTCCCGGCCCGATCTGGACCGAGGGAATGGGCGAGATGATGGGAAGCCGCGAGAATGCCGAGGCGAACCTGGGGGGCCTCAACGTGATGGGCCGCGTCGGAGAGCCGGAAGAGATCGCATCGGGCGTTGTGTTCCTCGGCAGCGATGCCTCAAGCTTCATCACGGGTCAGATTCTGCGGATCGATGGAGGCATTCACATCAAGTAACTGCTTTCACGGCGGCCCCGGGTTTGTCTCCTGTCTCCGGGGCCGCGTTACTCTCAATCGAATTCTAAATCGAATTCGAGCTTCGGGAGATTCGCGCGGATTTTGCCCGTGTTCGCATCGAAGTCAATCATCCGCACCGAGAATCGGGTCGTGAAGGTTCCATTCGGGTTCTGGGAAGACTGCCACTTTCCGCTCCATCCGAGAGGGCTCGCCGGGCTCTGAATCGCCGAGATCGCGGTGACTTTCTGCTTCGTTGTGAACTCCGCCATCACCAACGGGATTTCTTCATCTCGTCCGATTCCGCTCCAGCTCGACATGGAGAACGCCCCAGGGCCACGCACGGCGAAGAGATCTTTGCCTTCCCACTGTTTCCAGTCCGGAGGTACGACCGCCTTCACAACTGTCCACTTTTCGGGGGCGAAAACGGTGACCCGATTCCCCTGATGATCCGTGCGAGCGGGTTTGGTCTTTGGCTTGCCGGGGATCTGAAGGATCAGGGCCGGATCGCCAAATTGAAGTCGGATGTTCGTGTTGTAGCGATAAGCTCCACCTGGCCCTTCACCCCGTTCGCGGATGATGAGTAGGCCTGCATTGAGGGCTTTTCGATGGGCTTGCCCCAGGGTCATGCCAGCGAGAACCCCGTTCCAGAACTCCATGCGGAGCGGCTGGGCTTCGGCGGAGTGCTCGCGCGATCCTCCGGCAAACGAGACCGCACCGAGTCGGAGCATCCGGGCGACCACCGAGCGGTTGTCGACTTCGCGATCCAGGCATGCCGTCCCACATCCTCCTGATTCAACGACGCTCGGGGCCAAGAGAACCTGGGCATCCCAGTTGAACATGGTGCCGAGTCCTTGCCACGAGGAGTGCTCGCTGTGGGCAATCACCGCGGCGCGGGCGAGGGCCGAATCCTGGGTGAAGCTGGGGGCACGCCGGCCTCCGCTCGGGTCGGTGGGAGGCACGATCCAAGGGACGGCGCTCGCCTCCAGATGATAGGTCTTCGCGAATCCGACGTTCTCAAAAAGCGGCCCAAACGTATTCTCCCACTCTGCCTGACCCGCCAGCGAAGAGGTTGACTTCTGCATCAGATCGGGATAGGTGAGAGCGCGCGCGGCATACAGCGAGCCGTAGCTCACGCTCTCCGCGATCACCCGTCCGACGCCGATTTGCGCGAACTCGTTGTCTTTAAGCTGGGCGTAGGGGAGATCCGAGACCTGCTCTTCCACGATTCCTCCGCTTCCGATGATCGCGTGGGGCAGGGCATCGGGGAAGCCGACGAGGCAGAGATGCTCCGGTGCGGATCCGAGCGCGGCGTAGTACTGGCCGAGCCTCGTGCGAAGGTCGTCGGCGGTCGGCCAGGTGAGGTGGACATCGGTTTTCCCGAACTTTGTCCGCGTCCCCAGCGAGACAGCCCATCGCCGATCATCGATTTCGACGGTGTCGCCCGAAGCCAGGGGCGGCGAGAAGGTTCCCTTACCCATGCGGTCGATCGAGAGTCGCAAGTTGCTCTCGTCTTTACCGCCCGTGAGGATGAATCGAAGCTTCGAACCGCCGATTTCGATTGTTCCTTCTTTGGGCTTCGCCTCAGAAGCAGGAGTCCCTTTGGGGAGAGCGCCCTTGAGCACTCTTGATTCGAAGGGTCGTTTCCACTCGACCTTGGCCCGAAGCGGAGCCACCAGCCCCTTGCGACCGGTCGCCAGTTGCGCGCCAATCAGCGAGAGCTTGCGCGTGGTGGTGTTGGCGCGATCGAGCGGGTTGGCGGCCGCGAGATAGCTCACCTTCAATCCACGGCTGCGCACCCACTTCATGGCCTCGAACGGGCTGCTGAGGGGGGTGATTTTGCCGTTGAACTCGGGAGCCAAGAAGCCCAGTGAGACAAGTTCGGTGACCCCCAGCCGTTTGATTTCCCGCTCCGTGGCGGAGCTCAGAGCATCGCCGGTGGTGAAGAGCAGGGGCGCATCGAAGAGCCCGGCAAGGGAGGCCGCGAAAATCGCGATATCGTAGAGATCGGCTCGGCACACGACCGCGATCTTGCTCGTGGACCAGAATTGATTGCTGAGCTTGACGGCGGCTGCTTCTGCGGAGTCTGCCTGGATGCGCTGAATCTTCAGGTTGGCGGGTGGGCGCTTTTCGGCGGGGAGGATAGAGGTTTTCGGGTCGTCGAGGAGCCAGACCGCATCTGGTTGATAGCGGGCGATGTAGTCCGCGAACTCCGGGCCGTAGCCTGATTTGGCGTCCAGTGCCACAAGCGATCCCCCGCCCTTATTCGCTCGCTCCGAAGCAGGGATCGCAGCGAGATATGCCATATCCCGCCAGGAAGGCTGGTCATCGAGGGGGACGAAAAGGGTCGTCCTTTGAGGAGCCGCGAGGCTCGCCACCGCGAGCATGAGAGTCGAGACCGCCGCAGTCCACCGAAGCATGAGAGCAGTATACGGGCTCCACTCCGAAAGGGTGTACGAAAATGCACGCGTCAAACTCCGCGAGTTCGTGGGCTGAAAGGGATCCGATGGTGGAGGCTAGGGGACTCGAACCCCTGACATCCTGCTTGCAAAGCAGGCGCTCTCCCAACTGAGCTAAGCCCCCACCAAGGGGAAGGGAAAGTATACCACCGCCTCGGGAAGAACTGGGACTCGGCGTGCGGGGGCGAGCCAGGTCTTCCCGCTACGGCACGACGCCATCGTGTAGCCATCGGCAAGGTGCATCAAGCTCGGGGCTTCTGAACGGCCACCAGAGAGCTGGTGCCAGATCGTTCTCGTTGTTTTGGCTGGGGGGCAAAGCAGCCCGGCGGAATGACTCAATCAATTTCCTGCCAAACACCGATGACCCGGCACCCTGCAAAGATCTCATAGACAACATGAACGCCATCGCACGCGAATCCACGCGGATCGGTACTCTCGTTCGAGAAGACGGCAAAAAACTTCATGTCGGCGTGGCAAATTGGGCAGACCATTCGCTTATCTGGAAAGTTCCAAAGGAAAGGCACGCCTCCGATCTGCGAGGCGTCAGAGTCGATCGCTTTGAGGCTCACGGATCTCGCTCGCTCAGATCGGTCATCCCAGTCGTAAGAGAAATGCTTTACGCGAAGCTCTTGGATCTCTTTGGGAAGATCCTCAAGCCACAGAGGGGTCTGCAGGAACCACCCCGGGTAGTCGTCGTAAGGGAAGTCTTCCGATGGCGAGTCGCCGTCTTCAGATCCCTTTTTGTAGTCGAGGATCGTGACCTCTCCTCCCATTTGTGCGTGATAGAAAAACGAACCGTGTGCCACGTTGCACTTCCAGCAGAACAACAAGTCGAGCCAATCGAGTGGCTTGAGTTCTCCCCCGAAAACGGGATCGGTGAGATCCAGGCCTGCGTGACGCATCATCAGAACTTGGCAGTTCGGGCAAATTGAATTCTTAGACCGAGGAAGCCCACAAAACTCGCGCTTTTGGCAGAGCCCCGGGGGTGGTGTCCCCCATCGGATCAAGTAGGAATCGCGAATCAGACTCTCCATCCCTTCGAACTCTACAACAGGTTGGCCTTTGTTTACGTCGTGAGAAGTACTCTTGCAGGGATGAAGTGGAGAGATCTGTTCCGGAAGAAATCGAAAACGCCCCCTCCTCCGGCGGAAGAGGATGACGATTTCGATCTCGTCCCACCGAGCGTGGACCGGGTGAAGGCGCGTTTGATGGTTCAGTGCGCGGCGTGGTTGCGGTCGGGGTGGGAGCTCGGGATTTCCGAGGAATTACCGACGCCGCTGCAACTTTGCGCCTGGGTGACCAGGTTGTCCCCAGAGGCCACCGACCAGGAGATTGATCTCCATGCCTTGCCGATCGGCGAGTGGCCGGAGCGTGCGGTTCGAGATGCCTCATGGGCGCAGCAGTCGGGCGGCATGTTGGAGTGGGCGCTTTATCTTCGCGAGGATCTTCCCGCCTGGGATCAGCGGTTCCACTGGACAGAGGTCGTCGTGCGAGACTTCCAGACATTTCCCACGCCGGATTCTTGGCAGCCCTTCCTCACCTTACGCTCGCATGAAGAGATGGAACGCGAGGCGATGGTGCTGGAAACCTGCTCCTGGCGGATGCGCACGGGGCAGACTCTTTTGGGCAACGAGAAAGCCTACGCCCACAAGTTGCTCGGCCGATCGGCTCAACTCGGTCATGTGCCTCTCGCTCCCGATGGCGATTTTCTCTGCTCCGATGGACGGAGTCTAGCGGATCAATCTCCGGAGGAATTCGCTCTGATCCGGAGCATCGCCCGAGAAAAACTCCAAGCCCTCAACTGGCTCACCGGGCAGGACGAGGAATACCACTCCGTCACCTGCGATACGATCGTCGGCTGGCTGTGGGATGGCGCGTGGGAAGGGAAGTAAGCCCTGAACGAGCAAGTTGGCACTCGTGCTTCCGAATCAGATAGAGGACAGTGTGGGCAACCGCTTGGTCCACCATTCCTTTTTCGCCAACCTCGATCATGTAGGGCTCACCGATCAACTTCTCCGTCAAATCGGCTTCAAACCTGGAAAGCTGAATCGTGCACTGGTAGACGGCCCCGAGGCTTTGCTGCTGGACGCGCAACCGGAATGAGTATGCCCCCGGATCACGTTGATCGGGCCAGTGGGCAAATCGGTGGACCTGATTCGCGGCTGATAGCTCCGACATCGGATAGAAGCCGTTATCGAACAGATAGTAACGCTCATTCTCCGGCCACGCCACAAACGTTGGGGCGTTGAGGATCGGTATTGGTGACGCGGCGAGAATCTGAGACCGCAGCGCGGCTGGGAGCTGACCAAAGCGAAAGAAAGGGATGGTTCCTGGATGCCGCCATTCGGGAAGATGGAGGGCTGTGGATCTCTCAGCCTTTTCCGCAATAGCATCGTACGCACTCCGGAAAAGAACCTGGGTGTCCAGGCGAAGGGTATTGTTCTCGAATTCACCTAACTGCCAAACCGAAGGGTCGGTTTGGATGAGTTTGTTGAGTGTCGTCATCACTAGTCCCTCTGTGTCGAAAGACGTGTTGGGCCGTGGTTGATCCGCGCAGTTCGCAAAAAGAAGGAGACCAGCCTGGTCTTGCAACCTATTCAGACTTCGCCTCATTTCGGTACCTGCTCGGGTGACGGAGGTGAACTCATCGGTGGCGATGGTATCGAGGACAAGAACCTTCCGCCAGGCAGGTATCGCGCTGAGCCAAGAGCTGAGTTCCGGCGCGCTGATGGAGTCTCTTGGCGCACGGGTCGGTCGGTCGGCTCCGCTTTTGAGGCCGGAAGGCAAGAAGTGATACTCTGGGTTTTCTCCGCCTGCAAGGATGCCTCGGCCAGACATGAGCACCACCACCAGGTCAGCGGGCGTGGCTTTCCGGGCGATTTCTTGGATGACGCGTTCGATATTTGGTTTGGTAGCCGTGTACTTGGAGTCACCTGAGAGCACGGTGAGGTGCACGGCCTCTGGCCCTATCTGCTCGCTGGATACGGCCCGAAGTGTATTCGCCAGATCGACGGTGGCCTTCGTCGCATCGGGTGAGGTCCCTGCTGCGATGGCGATGATGAAAGCCTTCGGGGGAGCCTCCACGATCTGTGGATCATCAGGAGTGTCGGTTGAATTTGTAAAGAAGTTTCGGATCGAAACCGCTTTCGAATCAGAGGATTCTGCCGCGGAGGTGAATACCTCCAAGTCAGAATCCAGCCGACGCCACTCGTCTGAACCCGATTTCCGATTCCGGCGCAGGAACTCCGGGTCGTTGAGATCGATCCAAATCTCGTACTTCCCGTCCTTGATCTCGCTTGGTTTGGGTGCGGGAATCGTGCGGGCGAGCGTTCCGCTGATGCGGAGCTCGGTTGGGCCTATGCCGCCGCCACGGTCTTCGAACTCGAACAGCCTCCGACTTCCCTGATACTCCTTTTCCCAGAAGTCGGGAGCCTTAAGGATTTTCGCTTCTTTAATCGGCGTGACGGGCTTGAGCGGTTCTTTATTGTAGCCAAGCACTTTTGCCAGTAAGCCTGGCTCATAGTATTCTTCTCGCACGGAAACGGCGGAAAAACTAAAGTCTTGTCCAATTTGCCAGGTGATCTGGGCATTTCCACCGTGGCTGGAATCAAATCGTCCGTCAGGAGTTGCGACGATCCATTTGTCGGCATCTGACACCAGGGAGCAGAGATGGTTGAGGTTCTTTGCATCCCACAGTTCAATCGTGCCCAGGTTGGTTTCGGCGACAATCAGATCGCCAGACGGGCTGAATCCTGCGCCCTGGTAACGCTGGTCAGTTTGACTCGTGGCGAGAACTTTGCCTGTTTCCGTTTCCCACACGTGGATTGTGCCGAACCTGCTTGCTGCGACAATTCGCTGTCCATCGCGGCTGAACTCAAATCGGAGGGAGTCATCGTAGTTGTGGGCCTGATCTGGCGGGCGTGGCACGACGAGGTGCGCGATCTCCGCTCCGGTTTCTGAATCCCAGAGTCGGATGGAGAGGTCGTCGTGAGTCGTGGCGATTCGGTCTCCATCGGGGCTGAGTTGGAGGGAGAGCGCCTCGCACGTGGTTCGAAACTTACGGGCTCCGGTCTCAATATCCCAGGCGGTAATGGCCCGGCTTGACTGACCGAAAACCGATTTCCCATCTATGCTGATAATGGCGCCGAAACTGGAATATTCCGCGTTGACTTGACCAAAGACTCGTTGCTCTGCGCCCGTCGCGATCTCCCAGAGCCTGCCTGTGCCATCGAATGATGATGTGATCAAATACTTTCCATCTGTGGAGAAAGCGAGGTGGGTCACCTCCCTTTGATGCCCAGTGAATGTTTGAACGAGCTTCCCGGTTTGCAACTCGTACAGTTTGGCGACGTTCCCCTCCCCCATCGCCAGAGTGCTTCCATCGGGGCTAAAGACGGCGAGATTTCTCCAACTGCTTACGGGAGGCAGTGCCGTGATCTCGCCATTGCTCAAATTCCAGAGTGCAGCAAAGTTCGTTTCCAAAACGCGCACTTCCAAAGAGTCGTATCGGGGGCTGAACCTGGGGTTGCCATAGAATCCAAAGGGGGTCTCGAGTTTCGTGACGGGAGAGCCACGGCGCAAATCCCATTTTGTGGCCGTCGTAGTTGTGAAAATCCAGAGCGTGTGTTCATCAGCTCCGAACTGAGCCTCGGCTTCAAGATCTTCGGGTCTCAACCAGACCGTGAGACCCGTCGGCGGAGCCTTTTCTGCTTGGGGGGTTGTGAGCAGAGTAAATCCGAGGAGCAAGGGTGTCATGGGTTTCCGCCTTAGCTATTCAGACGCAGAGGCGAGCTACATAGCTACTCCTCTGTAACGTTCTGTTGAGAAAAACGACAAGGAGCGATTGAGTGCACCGTGTGCTTTGTCTCGTGCCGCAGGGGTACTTTGTGCTTCATGGAAGTGGGCGAGAGGATTCCGGTGCAATGTCTCTGGGTTTTGGAGTACTACGATGGCCCAGCCGCAGGAGTGGTTTTTGCCAGCGGTCGGGCATTTCTGTTCGATCGATTTGTCGACCGTGACGCCGGATTCGCGCTTGCGGAGATCACGCACTCTGAGGCGGAGGAGCTCCTCGGCCACTGCCGGGTTGAGCGCCTTTGGCATAGAAGCATCCTCAGTTTGTGGGCTTCATACGATGTTCAAGCTTGCCCGCAAGTGTTCTGGGAGAATCCACCAATCGCGGTGGGCGAGCTCGACTTTGGCCGCCGGGAACTTCACGTTCTGAGTCTGGAGCGTCCGGACTCGGATAGTCTCGTCGCCTTCTGGATCGGAAGCGCGACACAAGATGCCCCCGGGCAGAAAGTAGACTAGCGGATGACTAGCCCGAGTTGAGCGAAGCCAGGATGTTCGGGGAGGCGGCGTTTCATCGCGGGACAGACACGAATCCGAGTTGTTCTGGTTCCAAGAGGTGTCTCAACCTTGAGCGGTTTGGTCTGGCTTTGAAGCGAGCTTGTGAGCGAGTCGAACAGCGGGCGACAGATGAGCTCCGCGCCATCGCATTCCTCGCCGGAGCGTCCCTCCGAATAGTCGAACCAAACCTTTGGGATCGCGATCCTCAACCCAATAAAGATGCCCGGGGACGAATTTGTTTGCAATCGCCCGCTTCGCTTATCCACCGCAAGCGACTCATCGCGGAGAGAAATCGCCGGCTCGCGGAGGCGGCGAGTCGTGAAGCCAGGCAATTTCGACGGTTCAAGATGGACATCAAAGCTCGGCGGGAAGATGTGGGAATGGAGATAGAAGTGGCCGAGGGTGCCAGCAAAAGCCTGCTGGATCACCTCGTCGTACCTGTGGCAGAACGAGTCGATCCCGTCTGTTCCGACGAGCTCGGTTGGCATCTTGTCAGTCGGATGGATCCACGCCCCGTGATCACGGAGCGCTTGCGCCAGCAATCCGGGCTCCACGAAATAGCTCCTCGAGATCCACCCTTTTCCTGCTCCTGTACCGGCGAAGTACCCCATTTGGACATTGTACAACCACGGAGGACACGCCCTTGTTGATTTATGCGCATGGCGAGGGTTTCACCAGCGCGTTGCGGAAGCGGGTGGGGGGACTTCGGTGAAAGTGTGATGGTTGAGGTCGGCGACAAGGGTGGGCTCGCCGCCGGGGAAGGAGGTCCAGCGGTAGAGACATCCATTTTCGGCGAATACAACGCGACCAGCCTTATCCACTTCCATCCAGAAGCTCGCCGGGTTCTCGGAGATCCAGGTGCGCACAACCCGGCCCTTGCGATTCCAGAGTTCCCAGCGAAGGCTGCGCCCTTCATTCACCCGGCAGATCGTCCCTCTTTTCCAGACCCGAAGAATGACCCCATCGCAACGGATGATCGGTGTGCGGCCACGTTTTCCGCGCCACTTGGTTTGAGATTTCCACGTCATCGCGAGGGGCCTTTCCATCTGCTTCGAGATCACCCGCCACCCCTTGTTGGCCATGATTTGCTCGTACAAGGGCACTTCTGCGACCCACCAGCCGATCCAGGGCACCACGGTGAGCCAGCCTGGAATTGGCTTTTCGGGGGCGGAGAGCTCGGAGCTCGCCGCAATCCGGAGATGATGATTGGAAGTCCACACGCCGCCGGCCAATTCGTGAATCAGGGGCCCCGTCCAGAGCGTGAGTGCGGTGAAGTAGGGCGGACGACAGATGACCGTCCATGTCCAAGGATTTCTTGATCGGGGTGCCGCTTCCTGTGGGCTTCTGAATAGTTTGAGCAAAGGGCTACCAGATACTTCCCGTCCGGGCTGACATCGCAATTCATCTCATGGACACGCCCGGTGAGCCACTGCCCTGGGGTGATCCTGTCTGTTTTCAGATCCCAGGTCAGCATCAAAGTATGCCGACTCGGCCCTCGGCGGAGGAGAACAACCGTGTTCGCCTCCTTGGCTAGGATTCCGTAGACGCGGGCGGAAGCTCTCACGAAAAAAGTCTATCTCTAAAGTGGCTGAGCGCAAAAGGATCCCAGTTCCTGCCTCGACTTTTCCCGATGTACCGCGAAGCAATCAAGGAAAGATGACTTCGGCAATCACCGGCAGGTGATCGGAGCCGACGTTGCT
This sequence comes from Armatimonadota bacterium, assembly GCA_020161505.1. Classification (GTDB taxonomy): domain Bacteria; phylum Armatimonadota; class Fimbriimonadia; order Fimbriimonadales; family Fimbriimonadaceae; genus UphvI-Ar2. The sequence continues at coordinate 211,326 of JAIUNY010000001.1, forward strand.
CCCGACAAACGCGCGTAACGGACGCGCGCCGTGGGTGGTGTAGAGGTGGTCAATGCGGATTGCCGGGAGCGTGGCGGGGTACGTCCAACCAAGCCCGGTGCCAGTGGCGGAAAAGGCATTTTCGAGTTTCCCGCTGAGCACCCGAGTGAATCCGTGCGCCGGGGGATTGTTGAGGTCACCGCCGAAAACGGTAGGAGTCGGATCACTCTCAATCACGCTCAGAATCTGCTCCAACTCCTCTTGCTTTGCGGCCCCCGCGCGTCGAAACTGCCCGATTCCTCGCGAGAGTTGGGGTGCGGAGAGGTGGGTTGTCACCACACGGAGCGGCCCCTTGGGGGTCTGAGCCGTGGCCCACAGAATCCTGCGCCACGGGCGATTCACCAGCCCCGTCGCCCCAGAATCCCGAAGCGGAAATCGCGAGAGAATCGCGTGGCTCTCCTCCTCCACCATTGACCAATCCGCGAAATCCCGGCGTAAGGCGTCCAGGGGCGCGCCTTTGTTTTCTTGAACGAGCACGATGTCGATCTTCTCGTCGCGGATGAGCTGGCTGAGCTTCGGCAAAGCGCCGGAATCGTAGTGGACGTTGATCGTCAGCACCTTGATCCCCTTGCCTGGCTGTTCGCGCCCTGGCATGGCGAGCCCCAGATGCAAACCGGCGACAACCATCAAAAGCAGCGCGATCCACTTCGCGCCGGGCGGGGTTTTCTTTCCTTTCTCACGGGGCGGAATCAGGGCGAGCAAGGCGAGAAACACGAGCGGAATCGACCAAACGAGCGGGGGAGGCATCGTCATCGCGGTATGGAGAGGGTTCTCCATCGGGAGCCAGCCTGCGCCGAGCGTGAGTCCAGACACAATCAGCCCAGCGAGGAGGATGAGGGCTCGCGTTCCGGCTTTCATGCGACGCAGAGGATATCACGCCCCCCGCTCGGGCCCGGGAGAATTACTTGATTCCGCTCATCTGAATGCCCCGAACGAACCACTTTTGAGCGAGGATGAAGACGAGGATCATCGGCAGGAGAGTGACAACGGCGGCGGCCATCTGCAGCGGCCAGTTGGTGGTTCCGTAGCTGTTTTTGAAGATCGAGAGGCCTACTTCCAGGGTGCGCATCCTCATCGAATTCGTGGCGAGAAGGGGCCAGAAGAAATCAGTCCAAACCGCGAAGAACGTGAAGGCGGCGGCGGTGGCGAGAGCCGGTTTGCAGAGGGGCAACACGACACGCCAATAGATCTGCCAGTGAGTTGCGCCGTCCATTTGGGAGGCTTCGTCGAGCTCAAACGGAATCCCAAGCATGAACTGACGGAGGAGAAACACATTGAACGCGCTGGATAGCCCGGGAATGATGAGTGCGGCAAACGTGTCGAGCCACCGAAGCTCGCGCATGAGCAGATAGACGGGAATCTGGGTGACAACCCCGGCGAACATCATCGAGGCGAGGAAAGTGCCAAAGACGGTCGATGCGCCCCGGAATCGCACTCGGGCGAGGCCGTACGCAGCCATTGAGGTGACCAGAAGTTGCCCCAGCACCACGCAGAGGGTAACAACGAGCGAGTTCACAAGGAATCTGGTGACGGGAACCTCTGGGGTGAAGAGAACGAGGGCGTAATTCTTCCACTGCGGATCCTTCGGAATGAGATCTGCGTAGTCGGGGATCGGTGCCTTGGCGGGATGCAGCGAGACGAGCACCATCCACACAAACGGCGCGAGGAGGAAGATCGCGAGGCTGATCAGTGCCGCCCATGTCAACGTGCGGCGGATCATCAGGCGGCTCCCTCCACTTGTTTGTTCATCGCTCGGAAGGGGCCAAAGCTGAGTGCCAGGATGATCACGAACAGCACAAGCGACATCGCACTGGCCTCGCCGATCTGGAATCTCTCCCAGGCCGCGCTGTAGATGTGATAGCCGACCACATCGGTGGTTCCTTCGGGGCCGCCCTTGGTCATCATATAGACCGGGGTGAAGACCTGCATTGCCGAGATCATGGAGGTGACTCCGACGAAGAAGGTCGTCGGAGTGAGCAGCGGCAGGGTGACTTTCCAGAATTGCTGATTCTTGGTTGCCCCATCGAGCTCGGCGGCTTCGTAGAGCGACTCGGGGATATTGAGGATTCCCGAGACGAAGAGCACCATTCGTGGCCCAAGCGCGACCCAGATACTCATGAACACGAGCGCAGCCATCGCCCAACCGGGTGTGCTGAGGAAGTCGGTCTCATTGGGGAGCCCGAACCATCCGAGCACCCCGTTGATCATTCCTTTCTTCGGTAGAAAGATGTAGATCCAGATCATCGCGATGGCGACTTGGCTGCACACTGCGGGCAGATAGTAGATGGTGCGGAAGATCGTGATGCCTCGAATCTTCTGCGCCACCAGCAAAGCCACCGCCAGGGCCAACGCGATACCGAGCGGCACACTGGTGATGGTGTAGAGAGCACTGTTGAGGAGGGCCTTGGCAAACTGTCCGTCCTCCCAGATGCGGGTGAAGTTCTGAAAGCCTACGAAGCGGGAATCCCCCTTGAGGAGATTCCAGTCGTAGAGCGAGAGAGTCGCGGCATAGAGAATCGGCCCAAGGGCGAAGACGACGAGGTGGAGCAGGGCTGGGGCGACGAAGAGCCACCCAACGAGACTTCGCTTCATCGATCCCCCAGCTGCCGATCTACCGCGCGGGCGAAGTCACGAAGAGATCGAGCGGGGTCACGGCCACTCTTGAGAATGCCGTCCATCATCTTTTGGCCTTCGCTCTCCACGTAGTCGTAGCCTTCTACCTTGGCACCCCAGGGTTCGCGACCAGACGGGATGATGCGGAGGAACTCTTGCTCTCGGGCGTCGATCGCGCGTTCCGTGGCGATGTCTTTGCGCGCACAGACCCCGATCCCGGTCTGCTGGATTTTGCGCTGGACTTCTTGGCTGGTGTAGTACTTGATGAACCTCCAGGCGAGATCCGGGTTCTTGCAGTTACGCCCGATGGACCAGCCGCTTTCGTAGATCACGGTGACGGGTTTCCGTCCGGGCCGGGAGACGGGGAGCGGGGCGATGCCGATCTCATCAAGCTTAACCTTCGGGGCACTGGCCAGCCCGACAAGGTTCCAGTGACCACTGGTTTCCATGGCGGCGGTGGCGTTGGCGAACGGGGCGGCCCCTTCTGCGGCCATCTGACTGAGCGAGGGGGCGACTTTGTGAACCGCGATGAGGTCGCGGAGCCACGAGACGGCATCGATCGTGGCTTGCGAGTCGGCGGTTCCGGTGGCTTTCCCATCCGGGCCGAGGACGTCGCCTTCGTTGTTCCAAACCCAGGGAAGCCAGCCGGGCATCCAATTGGTGAAGGTGAACCCGTACTGCTCGCCTCTCGTGAGTCTCTTGGCTTTGGCGAGGAACTCGTCCCAAGTCCAGTTGTCCGACGGATAGGGGACGCCCGCTTCATCGAAGAGTCGCTTGTTGTAGTACACAACAAGCGGCGTGAAGTCGACGGGGATCGCGTAGAGTTCTTCATCGCGGCGGGCGATGTTCACGACGTTCTCAAAGTAGTCATCCAGGTTGATCCCATCTTCGCCTTCGACGTACGGGGTCAGATCTTTGAGAGCTCCGTTGTTGATGAAGACCGCCGCGCTACTTGCGTCGAGCCTGATGACGTCGGGCTCCGCCCCGGCGATGAAGCTGAGCAGCACTTTGCGAACATAGTCTTGCGAGCCCGGGATGTTCTCCAACTGAATCTCGACGCCGGGGTTTTGGCGTTCAAATTCGGCATAGACTTCGCGTTCGATGCGGGCGGCATCGCTGTCATCGCCTGCACCTCCCCAGGCGGCGATGCGCAGAACAGTCGTGTTCGGCTGGGCACCCGGTGTGCAGGAGGAGAGGCACAATGCGGCAGCGAAGGCGGAGAAAACCACCGGAAGAGGAATTCGCTTGGGATTGCCGCGCCTCATCAGCCACAATCTACCCCGGTTGGTGAGTCAGAATGAACCTGCGATGACGCTGGATTGGTCCATGGATTTCGGCGATGGCCCGCGAGCCGTAGAGGTGCCCCACGTGTGGCACGGTTCGATGCCCATGAGCTGGGAAGGGCCGGCCCTGTACTCATGCGAAGTCGATGTGCCTCCCGGCGGCGGCTGGCTGGTCTTTCATGGCGTGAGCTATCTTGCGGTTGTCCGAATCAATGATGAGGAAGTGCTCCGGCATGAAGGGATTTGGGATGCCTTTTCGCTGGATCTGCGGGCGTGGGCTGGCTCCAAGATCAACCTTTCGGTGGAGGTTGTGAAGAACGGAGGGCCGAGCTACCCGGTCAAGGATGTTGCGAGTGGATTCTTGCCCTATGTCTATCACACGTTTGGCGGGATTTTTCGCGAAGTTGAGTGGTCGGCGAGCGAGCCCATCTTGGACGCAGAAGCACCGCCGAGTCGCATGAGAGTTGAGGAAGATCGGGTTTTTGTGGATGGTCAGCCCTTCTTTGGGCGAGGTGTTCTCACGTGGGGGTGGTATCCCGAGACCACGAGTCCTCATCCGGATGAGGATACGTTCATCAAGGAGATCGACACGATCCAGCGGATGGGCTTCAATCTGATCAAGTTTTGCCTGTGGCTCCCACCACATGGTTATCTTGAGGAGATGAATCGCCGTGGCATGATGGCCTGGATTGAACTGCCAATTTGGCTTCCGAGCAGCGATGCTGCTGCGCTGGAGAGAATGAAGCAGGAGTCGCTCCGTATCGTTCGTCAATACCGTCGGCACAGCAACATCCTTGCTTGGACGGCAGGCTGTGAGCTGAGCGAGGGCATTCCGCCGGAGTGGCGTCGCGATTTGGTCGCGGAAATTCAGGCTCTGACGAGGCATCCTCTGGTGAAGGATAATTCTGGAGGAGCGGAGATGTATGGCGGGCATCCCGCTGAATTCGGCACGTTCGAGGACTTCCATCCCTACTGCGATCCGATGTTTTATCCGCAGGTGATGGATTCGTTGTCTGCAGGGCCGCGCGAGCGGAAGCCGATCTTTTTCGGTGAGTTCAACGACCATGACCTGGTCAGGCCTCTTCATCAATGGGTGGAAGAAACACCTTACTGGGCAAGCGATGACCCAGCCCTGAACGCTCAGGGAGTGCGATGGCAGTATGACTTTCCAGCTATCGTGGAGCAATGCCGCAGCGGTTCTCTCGGGGATTGGTTGGTCAGCCGCTGGGAAGAACTGATCGCCACCAGCATCAGCCAAAGCACTTGGATGCGCGAGGAGGCTTTTGATCTTGCTCGAATGGTTCCGGGGTGCGCCGGATGGGTCGTGACCGGCCACCGCCACACCCCGATCTCGAGTACGGGGATGGTGGACGACACCGGAGAACCTATCTTCCCCCCAGAAGTCACCAAAAGGTGGACTTCTGACACTCGGCTCATTCTATTCCCGCGTCGCACTCCGCCGTGGATAGATGGAGGCAATCGAGTGGGCTGGGAGCCGACGAGAGTGCGCTTCGCAGGCGAATGTCTCTTTCAAGTCGCCGTACATTCGGTTCATGGGGAGGAGGGATCTCTTGCGTGGGAGATTGGTGGCTTCCGGGGTGTCTGCGATGCAAAGAGTGCTCCCTCCATGCAGCCGACCGAAGTTGGGAGATTTGTTGTCCATCTGACTCCCGGCGTCCACGATCTTGAGTTGAGATGGGGCCGTGTCGTGCAGCGCCAAGCCATCCATGTGGTGGAAAGAGGGGGAAGTGCAATACCAGACTTTTTGATCCCGCCAGCAGAGTCTCTGGCGAGACCGTTCTTTCGCGAAAGCTGTCTGGTTTTGGATCACCCCATCTGGCGTCAATGCGGCTGGGAGCACGCCTGGCCTCTTTGGCGATTGGTTGCCAGCGATACCGCGATGAGCTCCGCTTGGTTGGATTCGGCCTTCCCTGGTTGGGAACCGATCTTGACTCGGCTTGACACTCGCACGTATGAGCGGGCCCCTCTCGCAGTACGCCATCAAGGCAAAATCATCACCACGCTTCGGCCGCAGGGAGGTCTCGGCGACCAGCCGATCGGGGTATCCCGAAACCCTGGGGGTCACGCCCTGATCCGGACTCTCAGGGCGCTTCTCGCAGGACCCTAGGAACCTGCTTCGCCCGCTCAACCGTTTACACCTCAGACCTCGCTCATGAAACGTGCTTCGCTGCTCGCTCTCGCCCTCGGATTCGCTGCCGCCTCGCTGGCCGACAGCGCGGTTCTTGTGGGAATCGATACCTATCCATTTCTTCCCGGAGCCAAGCTTTCGGCATGCGAAAACGATGTCGATCTCATGCGCGGAATCCTGAGCCGGCGTGGGTTCAGCAGCTTTGTGGCGATGAAGTCGATGGACGCGAGCAAAGAGAACATCCTCGCTGCGGTCGATCGAGCGATCCGCAAGGCGATGCCGGGGGAAAGGGTGGTTTACTACCATTCCGGACACGGATCGCAGGCCCAAGATGGCAAGAGCACCCTGCTCACCGCGAGCAGTAAAGGCAATTTCGAGGGCGATATCACCAGTGAGGAGCTTGCGGCGCGCATTGAGGAAGCCCGAAAGAAGCAGGTCAATTTCACCCTCATCATAGATGCGTGCCACAGCGAAGGGGTGGCGAGCAAGAGCAGTCGCCCGATCACCGCGAGCATGGAGCGAAAGGTCTTCATCCGCCCAGGGGCCGAACTCAAGTTGGCGGATGACAACTTCATTGGCGAACGGGGAGCCCGCGTGGTGCGTCGAAACCCGGTCGCTACTCAGACTCCGGAAACGAATCTCGATGCCATCGTCGGCTTCGGGATGGTGAATCAGTACGTTTCCTCGCGAGCCGACGAGGTCTCGTGGGCCACCGATTTCCCAGAAGGAAAGCATAGCGTTTTCACCTACTTTCTGAGCAAAGTGATGGGGATTGACTGGGCTCAAACGACGGTGGAAGTCAACAAATCGGTGATGCGCTGGAGCCAAGATGAGCAGCATCCGGTTTTTGTCGGGGTAGGCGGGCAGCTTTTCACCAAAGGGTTAGTTGCCGAGAAGTCGGTGGTCGAGCGAATCAATGTGCCTGATTTCGGATCCCTGTTGGCTCTCGATCGAGTTGACCGCGACGCCTTGACCCTGAGCGCGACGGTGAGCGACCCTGAGCTCCAGAAGGAGTTTCCCTTTTCGCCCGAGACACCGATCCGAACTCTTGGTCATCCCAAAGGAGGTGTGCAGGTTCGGCTGGAGGTGAGTGCGAAGAAGTCCGGTTGGCTGTTCGTCTTTGATCGCGATATGAGCAACGCTCTTCAACTGATGGGCGAAACCGGGTCGGTGAGCAAGACCGCGGATCTCCTGAAGTTCGCGCGGATTTCGGCGGGTCAGGTCAAGAGCTTCCCGGAGGATCGCGATTCGGCATATGAGTTTGATCTTGCTGGACCCGAGCACATCAAGGCGATTCTCATCACCGATGAGTCGGTGGCCACCAAAGTCGCCGAGATGCTCCTTGCCGCGAAAGTTCTGGAAGGCGTGACCCTCACGGACTTTCTCAGTCAGTCGAGGCTTGGGATCGAGAAAGCGGACGCCAGCCGATTCGCCACTGATGACCTGCGATTCAACGTCGTCAAGAACTGACTGTTGGGTTCACAAGCCACTCATAGAAAAGCAAGGCCGCGAAGAAAATGTCCTCGCGGCCTTGCTTTTCTCAAGGGAGCGGAGCTTACTTCAGCACGTCCAGAGTCTGGAATTGTTGGCCCAGAACGACGGCGGAATCGTTGCCCATCCAGTTGTCAAGCGCGGTGGCGTAAACCTGGCGGAAGTCAACTTTGAACTTCACGTCTCCGTCGTTCAGATCCTGCAGATCGGGCTTCGGGCCGTGGAATCCACCCTTCACATTCTTGCCGATCAAGAACATCGGCGCGGCCTGACCGTGGTCGGTGCCTGCCGAGCCGTTTTCGTAACTCCGTCGACCGAATTCGCTGAAGACCAGGGTCATCACCTTGTCGGCTCGACCGACCGCTTCCATTTCGGCTTGGAAGGCTGCGACCGCATCGCTGAATCCCTTAAGCAGCTTTTCGTGGGCTTCGGCCTGGCGGGCGTGGGTGTCGAATCCTCCTGCGGAGAAGTAGATCACGCGGGTCTGTGGCGAGGTCGCGACGATCTGAGCGATCTGCTTAAAGCCTCGACCGAAAGGATCGTCCCCATAGGTCTGCTTTGGTTCGTACTTGCCGAGATTGGCCTTGAGGGCGGCAATCGCATCGAGGGCCGAATTGTTGGCCATTTGGATCGTGCGAACCGCCGATCCTTCCTTGGCCGCCATGCCTTGAATCTCGCGGAGCATCTTCTCGGCGTCCGGGTCTCCGACCATCTGCTGAACGTCGCCAAGGCTGGCGAAACAGGGGATGCTGACCTCGTTTGCGGTGAGTGCCAAGGGCCGTTCGGTGGAGAGACCAAGCCCGGCGAGTGCATCGAGCTTGCCGCCAGATTCGCAGTTTTTATCGAATGCGCGACCGATCCAGCCGTACTTCAGGGCTCCATCGGGGCTCGCGGATTGCCAGATGTCCATGCTCTTAAAGTGCGAGCGATTGGAGTTCGGGTAGCCCACGTTGTTGATGACTGCGACTTTGCCCTCTTTGAACAACTTGGCGAAGCCTGTCATCGCCGGGTGGAATCCGAGTCCATCGGCAGCAGGGATCACCGCATCCTTGGAAATCGCGAGGTTGGGTCGAAGATCGTAGTAGGCTTGATCCATGTAGGGGACGATCGTGTTGAGACCATCATTCCCCCCAGAAAGCTGGCAGACGATGAGCACGTTATCGGGAGCAATCGCTTTGCCCTTCGACATCTTCACGACGTCGGCACGGGCAATGGCGCTCAGCCAGGAGGGTGCCATTAATCCCACGGCGAGGACGCCACCTTTGACGAACAGTTCTCTTCGGCTGATATCGTTGCTCATGCTTTGCCTCTTGTCTATCTTATGGCACGAAAGGACGCTTTGCCAACTCTGGAGTTCACATTTCAGGAAGATTCTCTCAAGCGAATCCGGTGAAATCGGGGGTTTCGTGCCACACTGGGCTGTTTTGGCAGGCGAAGCATCGGCCCCATCGAGGGAAGAGACTGGGCTCAGCGAGTCCGGCGGAACGCGCCCGGTGAGCCGCGGCACATGGCTCGCGGCGGCTGTTTTGGTCGTGCTGGTTCTGGCGGTTTTCTTTGTAAGCCGAGATACAGGCCCCGAGAGTACGGTGCGACGATATCACCAGGCTCTAGCGAACGCAGACACCACGGGGACCCGAGCTTTGCAGACCGACGACAGTCAGCTGGCCGGGCCTTTGCTGGACAGCAATGTGCGCCGACTGATCGTGGAGAGTCAGGAGATCCAGTTGGGCCGTGTCCGTCGGGAGGGCCGGACGGCTTATGTCGATGTTGTGTACCGAATTCCTCAATCCGGGAGCATGATGGCCGTGAGATACGTTGTAGAGAAACCAGGGCTCCGCTGGAGAATCGATGCTCCTGAGACCTTGAGTCTTCTCCGGCGAATGCTCCAGTTCGAGTAAGGTTTAATAGCGCGCATGAAACGAAGCGGGAAAGTTCACTGGATGGTGCTGGCAGCGGGTGCTGCTGCAGTGGCGGTCGTCGCCTTGTTCCTCACAAGCGGGTCATCGCCCCAGACCACGGGTCAGGTCTTCATGTCGGCCCTGGTGCGTGGAGACGCCAAGACCCTCGCCGAAACGACGACGTCGACATCGATGGATGATGCCGAGCTCCTGAAGGCTTGGGAAAAGACGGTGAAGGATGCCGAGCATTATCGGTTCACGTACCGCATTCTCGCCGCCAGCCAAAGCTCCCCCGATTCGGCAGCGGTGATGATGCAGGTTCTGCGGAATTTGGACATCACCTCGTACGAAGAGAATTTCCAGCTCGACCTGAAAAAGGTCGATGGCAAGTGGAAGGTCCGTATGGAGGGCCTGAACCGCGAAATGTATCCCTTTATGCCTCGTTAGGGGTGAGTTCGAACAGGGTCGGGTGTCGCCTTGACCCAAGCCCTTCGGCGTTGAGGCCCGTGAAGGTTTGAGCGCGGGAAGGTACCTTGTTCGCGCTCATGTCTCTCCCTATCCGAAACCTTGGCATCATTGCCCACGTTGACCACGGCAAAACCACCCTGGTTGACGCAATCTTCCGCCAAGCCGGACTCTTCCGATCCAACGAGCACGTGCAGGATCGGGTGATGGACAGCAACGACATCGAGCGAGAGCGCGGAATCACGATTCTCTCCAAGGTCGCCAGCTGCACCTATCAGGGCACTAAGATCAATATCGTCGACACCCCAGGCCACGCGGACTTCGGCGGCGAAGTCGAGCGCGTACTCAGCATGGTGGATGGCGTCCTGCTCATCGTCGATGCCTGCGAAGGCCCGATGCCCCAAACCCGCTTTGTGCTCAAAAAGGCTTTCGACAACAATCTCAAGGTTGTCTGCTGCGTCAACAAAATCGACCGCGAAGGGGCCAGACCGCTGGAGGCCTACGATAAAACGATCGACCTCTTCATCGACCTGGGTGCGGAAGAGGAGGACTTGTTCTTCCCCGTGCTCTACGTGAGCGGTGCCGGCGGATATGCCCGTCTGACGCCAGATGGCGAAGAGCAGGATATGCGACACCTGTTCGAGGCGATCATCAACGAGATTCCGGCTCCCAAAGCGATTCTCGATGGCCCAGCACGACTTCAGATCAACAATCTCGACTACAGCGACTACCTCGGCCGGATCTTCGGCGGGAAGCTCCTGCGGGGGCGAGTTCGAGTCGGCGACCGCATGACTCAAGTGAAGGAAGACGGTAAGCAAGTCGGATTCAACGTCACCAAAGTCTGGATTTACGAGGGCCTGAAGCTGAAAGAGGTGGAAGTCGGCGAGGCAGGCGAAATCGTCATGATGTCCGGCACCGACGACGTACTCATTGGCGATTCGATCTGCGATGCCCAATTTGTGGAGCCCCTTCCGCGGATTGAAGTCGAGCCGAGCACCCTGACGATGAACTTCTTTGCCAACAGCTCTCCGCTTGCCGGAAAGGATGGCGGCAAGTTCCTGACGATCCACAAGATCCGAGAGCGCTTGGAGAAGGAAGAAAAGACCAGCGTCACCCTCAAGATCGACCGCACCGCCAGCGCGGAAACGGTCAAGGTTGCGGCGCGCGGCGAAATGCAGCTCAGCGTCCTCATCGAAACCATGCGCCGAGAAGGCTACGAAATGGCCATCGCTCGCCCAGAGGTCATCTTCAAGGAGAATGACATGGGCACCAAGCTCGAGCCGGTCGAGCAACTCACCTGTGAGTTCGAGGAAACCGGCATGGGCGAGGTCATGGAAGAGCTGAGCCGCCGGAAAGCGATGATCGAGGGCATGGAATCCCTCGGGAATGGTCGAACCAGAGTGGTCAGCAGCATCCCCACTCGGGGCCTGATTGGGTTCCGAAGCGCCTATCTCACGATGACGCGGGGGACGGGAATCCTGGCGAGTATTTTTGAAGGGTATCAGCAGTATCGAGGTGCCGTAGAAAACCGCACGAACGGCTCGCTCATCTGCAAGGACCCGGGCAAGATCACGCGGTATGCCTACGAAGATGTCCAGGAGCGCGGCGTGCTCTTTCACGGCGTGGGCGTCGACACCTACGGCGGCATGATTGTCGGCCAGAATGCTCGCGACGAGGACATGGTGGTCAACATCACGAAGACAAAGGCCGCGAACAACATGCGCTCCGCAACTTCGGACGATACGTCGGTGCTGAAGCCGGTCAAGGATTTCTCACTTGAGCAAGCACTGAGCTGGCTCCGGGACGACGAGTTGCTTGAGGTGACCCCGAAGATGCTCCGATTCCGCAAAAAGATCCTGGATCACAGCGAGCGACGCGTCGCCGAACGCCGTGCGGGTGTCTAGTATTCTTGCGGAAGTCGCGGGAATTCGTGACTTGACCGCCAAGTAGGTGGGCCATAATACTTATGGCTGTCATGGAACAATCAGGCAAACGCGCAGGGATCGCCGGTCTGGCACTTGGTGCCACTTTTGCGCTTGTTCACTTCCTGTCCACTCCGGTTCATGCTCAATCCGGTGGGGGGGGGGGGCGGTGCTTCTCTGGATCAACTACGGAGCAATTGAGGCTCCTGGCCTGGACACCGACGGGTTTTTGAAGACTTCGCAAAGAGTCTACTATCCAACGATCTGCAACTGCAGTGATGCCGAGGCTACTTTCAATATTGCAGTGCCGCTGTTAGAGATAGTAACCGTCGATTCCTGCCGGGTTCCTCCGGGCTCAAGCCCGCCGGGCTATTGCACGGCCCGGTCACCAAGGGTTAACCCCGAAAGGCAGGGCCGAGTAACAACAGTAATAATACCAGCCAGGCAGTGCCTTAACTTTCTTGAGGTGTATTGGAAGTGGGAATTCGGCGTAGTGCATCCACTTTGCTACAATGATGATCAATGCCCAAAAGTAGTCTTGCCTGGGACCTTAAATGGTGAGACTGTTCCAACAGGGGCAAGAAGTCCGGTACCGCCCGAGTGTCAGCCGACTGGCCCGGGCGGTGGCGGCGGAGGTGGGGAATGAACCGATTAGCTTCAACTCGCAGACTATCCTTAATTGGGATTGTTGCACTGTTTACAACTTCTGCATTTGCCAGCGAGAAGTCGCTTCAGTCGATTGCGAAAAATGAGCAGGTGGGATTGGTGATCCCCTACAACTTACTCAAGGATCGCGAGCTTGACGTGCCGAACTATCCTGTCGGCGAACTCGCCCTCACTTACCTCGCTGGGGCTTCGCTGACGCGCCAGACCGAACTCAACGGCGTGCGTGTCTTCTATTACGATGCACGCTACGTAGTGGCATCGCAAGATCGTCTTCGTAGCGCCTTTGAATCGTGGGTAAACACGTTGGCACCGCAGCAACACGAGGTTGGGCGACGCCGCTCTTGGCGGTTGAAAGACTTCCCGGACTCCATGACACATGAAATAGTGTATGAAGCTGCCGATGGTGCCACGCTTAGAGAGGCAATATCGGGGCAATATGGCTCAGTGCTGATGCTTGGATACGAAGTTCAGGACGGAGCGGGCAAGCTACTCTACAGTTGGTTCGGGCCAACCCGTACAAGAGAGCCGAATCGCGAGCCTGTGCCGCAGGTGTACCCCGATGTTCCAAGCGGGCCACCAGCGGGAAAAGGGATCCCGAAGGGCGAGCTGAACTTTGGGAAAGGTGAAGTTAGAACGCTACGGGATTTCTGTCTGCTCGCATGGGCGAAGTTTGGGCGCACTCTCTCGATAGACCGGCGGTTGCAAGACGAGGAGTACTTTATCTCCGGCGGTTTTGACTTTGAGACATTTAGGCAGGTGATTGAGCGCATTAACAAGACTGAGCCAGTCTTCTGGTATGACCCGGCAGATCGCACCCCCGTAATGCTTGGGCAAGCCACGGTACTAGCTCACGCAGAGCGACTTGAGAAGGAACTCGGATCAGATTGGCAGTCCCTCATAAAGGGCGAGTTTGTGTCGGCACCACTGGTTTTGCCCCCTGACTCGCGTGATCGAGAGATGAAGCTCTTGAATCTGCCCGAGTATCGCGCCCGCGTCCGAGTCGGCATTGGGCTTATGCACTATGTGATGCGGCCTGTCTCGCGACTCAACGATCCTACTAAGCCGCTTCCCCCGAACGAAGTTTCATCCTTCATCGTAGGGTGGAATTGAACGTTTGCTGCCGAGCGATTAAGAACTCGGCAGCAAGGAACTGCCTAGTTCAGTTCGCCGGTTCGATTCGAATCAGCTTGCCGGAGCGCTCATCGGTGATCGCGTAAAGGAACCCATCCGGCCCTTGGCGGACATCGCGGATACGACCGGGCATCGGGAGACGGGTTTGGCCAACCACCCGACCATTGGCATCCAGATCGACCCGGCGGATGTCGTTGCCAGCAAGGCCGCCGCTGAACAGATCACCTTTCCAGGCGGCGAACTTGTCGCCGGTGTAGAACACCAATCCGCTGGGAGCCGGGCAGGGGGTCCATACGACCATCGGATCGACGAGACCGGCAAGCGAGCGATCGGGGCTCACCCACGTTTGCGTGCCGTACTCTTGGGAGTAGCTGACTTTCGGCCAGCCGTAGTTCTTGCTCGCTTCAATTCGATTGAGTTCGTCGCCCCCTTGGGCTCCGTGCTCATTGGCAAAGATGCGTCCACTTGCCGGATCCAGGGCCATGCCTTGAATGTTGCGGTGACCAAGGCTCCAGACTTCCGGGAACGCTCCGGTCGTCTTCACGAACGGGTTGTCCTTCGGTGCCTTTCCGTTCTCGTCGAGCCGGAGCACCTTGCCGAGGTGACTGTTCAGTTCTTGCGCCCACCAGCGGTTCAGCTTGCCTTCGGTGGAAGCCGGTGGGTTGCCGCCATCCCCAATGCTGACAAGGAACGTGCCGTCCTTCAGCCACAGGATACGCGATCCGAAGTGCTGCCCTCCGCCCTTGGCTTGCTTGGTTTGGAAGATGATCTTCAGATCGGTGATCTGCGTGCCCCGGAGGACACCTCGGGCGACCGCGGTGTGGTTCGCATTTCGATCTCCGGTCGCCAGCGTGAAGTAGACCCAGTTGTTCTCCTTGAACCTCGGGTGGATCGACACGTCCATCAGGCCGCCTTGCCCGACGACCGCAGGCACGGGCCCACCGATAATTGCATCGCGGGTGAGAGTGCCGTTGTTCCAAATCGCCAGTCCACCGCCTTTTTCCGTGATGAGGATCCGGCCGTCGGGCAGCCACGTCATCCCCCAAGGAGTTTGGAGCTCTTGGGTCAAGATGGTGGATTTCCAGTTACCGTTCTCCTGCGGGGGCGGGCCTGAAACCTTGATCTCTCCCTGAACAGCGTTTCCGGTCCGTGCGGCTGCGACGGCGGATTCGACCGGTGCGGTGCCCGCCGCCTCGGCTTGTGGGGCACAGGCGATCAGAGTGACGCCCAAGGCACTCGCCCCTGCGAGCGCCATCCAGGAAGACTTGAAATTCATACGAGCCATGGTGTCCTTTATGGTGTTTGCGCGCCAGAGGTTCCCCCGAGTCCCAACAAAATGCGCTCTGCAACCACCTCTATTTTACCGGTGATCTTCCCGGGATGCTGAAATCCATTGCCCATAATGGGAGCCTGTGAGTGATGGCGGTCGAATTGGTGTCGATGAGAGCGGAAAGGGCGACTATTTCGGTCCCTTAGTGATTGCCGCTTGCTACGTGGCCGACTTCCACAATGCCGAGCTGGAAGGGGTGATGGATAGCAAGAAACTCACGGACGCAAAGGCTCTCCAGCTAGACGCCGTGATCCGAGCGACATGCCCCTTTGCCGTCGTCGCGATTGGGCCGGAAAAGTACAACGATCTCTACGCGAAGATTCGCAATCTCAACCGTCTGCTGGAGTGGGGGCACGCTCAGGCCATCCAAAACGTGTTGGAAAAGCAACCCTGCCGTGAGGTCATCAGCGATCAGTTTGCCAATCCCGCCGGGCTGGAGCGAACTCTCAAAGCCAAGGGGCTCGATGTGAATCTCGAAAGCCGAGTGCGGGCAGAGGCCGATCTCGCGGTGGCAGCCGCGTCGATTCTCGCCCGGGCCGAATTTCTTCGCCGACTCAAACGACTCGGCGAGGGAGCGGGCATGGACTTGCCGAAAGGCGCGGGGGCCAACGTCGATCAAACCGCGAAAAGGTTTGTGCAAGCGCAAGGCGAAGGCGCGCTCAAGACGGTGGCCAAGCTTCACTTCCGAACCACGGAGAAAGTTCTCGGGCGACCTCTGGTGTAACCCTCAGACCCTTAGCCCATCGGCTCGAGCAGACTGAGAATCTCTTCTTGCTTTTCGGCAGGGATCTCCTCGCTGATGATCGCGATGACTTTCCCGTGGATCTCCGCTTCGACGATGTCCTCACCGACGATGCGCCGGGCCGGGGCAACTTCCGGAAGGATCAAAATGACCTTGCGTCGAATCTCCGGACGGACACTCGGTACTCCCTGCGCTACGATCGTCGGGGCAGGCTTGTCTGAAGCAAGGGTCGCATCGGCAATCTTCCTCACTGAGTCGACCATGGCATGGACTGTCTCGGGCGTCGATTGAGTGGCGACGACCTGTGCCGGTTCCGCGAGGCCAGGAGCCATCGCCTGCTCGGTCGGAGCTTGGGCAAAGTTGATCACCGCCGTGATAAGAACGGCGACGGCTTTGATGGCGGCTTGGAAGAATTCACCCATGGTCTGACTCCTGTTTTTGATCTGTTACCAGTTACACGTGCGAGGACGCGCCGCGTTCCGCCATGTTCAGAAAAATGCATTTGGCCCTGATTGGTCCCAGACTCAGGGCTTCGTCGCAGGAGGCCCTCGGCGAGAATCCTCCCCCAGCGACCAGCCATAATGAGACCAATGAGCGAAGTGCTCCTAGACGCGGGAACGATGAAACGGACGCTGTCGCGTCTGGCCCACGAGGTTCTGGATCACCCAGAGGGTTCCGACGATTTGGTCGTGGTTGGAGTCTTGCGACGCGGCTATCCTGTCGCCAAGCGTCTCGCCTTCCTGATGACCCAGGTGGAAGGGGCCACGATTCCGTGCGGCAAGCTCGACGCCCGGGCCCATCGCGACGACGGATCCCAGTCGAGCGAGCCGTCCGAGACTCAGATCCCGTTCCAGATCACCGGGAAGCGGGTCGTTTTAGTCGACGAAGTGGTCTTCACGGGGCGCACCATCCGGGCGGCTCTGGATGCCTTGATCCAAATTGGCCGACCGAGGGTGGTGCAGCTTGCCGTGCTCATCGATCGAGGGCACCGCGAACTCCCGATTCAGCCCGACTACGTGGGCCGGAAGGTGGAAACGAGCCGGGAAGATCACATCCTGGTCAAGCTCAACGAATTCGATGGCGAAGACCTGGTGGAGCTCCTGAGCTCCGAGGAAATGCGCGAGAAGGAGATGGTGAAGCAATCATGAGCCGACAAATGCTGGCGATTCGGCACCTTGAAAAAACCGACATCGAGTTCCTTGTGGCAAACGCCGCGTCGCTGAAAGCCGACGTTCTGGCGGGGAAGCCGATCGATGCGAAACGAGCCCACACGGTTGGCCTCCTCTTCTTTGAAAACTCGACGAGAACCCGCGTGAGCTTCGAGCAAGCGTGCAACTACCTCGGTTACCGATTTGTGAACTTCTCTGGCTCCGGTAGCTCGCTCTCCAAGGGCGAATCGCTCAAGGACACGATTCTCACCCTCAAGCACGAGCGACTGGAGGCCGTGGTGATGCGCCACAAGTCGAGCGGGGCGGCCCAGCTCGCTGCCGGATACTTCGATGGTCCGATCATCAACGCTGGCGATGGTCAGCATGAGCATCCCACCCAAGCCCTGGGTGACGCTCTCACGATCCAAGAGCGACTCGGCAAGCTCAGCGGCCTGAAGATTGCGATTGTCGGGGATGTTCTTCATTCTCGCGTGGCACGCAGCAACTCTTGGCTCCTCAGCAAGCTCGGAAACGAGGTCCGATTCGTCGGCCCCCGTTCGCTGATTCCCAGCTTCACCTCAAAGCTCCCCGGCGATGTCTACTACAACTTGCGCGAAGGGCTTCTGGGCGCGGATGTCGTGATGTGTCTCCGACTCCAGCGGGAGCGGATGGATGATGGTCGGCTGAGCTCGATCAGCGAATTTTCGAGGCTGTATCAGGTTAATCGGAGCACGATCAAGTCGGCTGCTCCCCATGCGATTGTCATGCATCCTGGCCCGCTGAATCGCGGAGTTGAGCTGGATGACGCAACCGCCGATGGACCGCAAAGCGCGATTTCTGATCAAGTTCAGAACGGGATCTTCGTGAGGATGGCGGTGCTGAAGTGGATCTTTGAACCGACCGCAGCAGCTTCGGAGGTGAAGGCATGAGAACACTCTTCCGCAATGGTCGGATCCTCGATCCAAGCCAAGAATTGGACATCGTCGGGAGCGTGATGCTGGAAGATGGCCAGATCATTGACCTGGGCGCGGACATCGACGAAGAGGATGCCGATGAGGTCTATGACTGCACCGGCCTCTGGATTGCCCCGGGGTTGGTCGATATGCACGCTCACCTGCGCGAGCCTGGTCAGGAACGTCGCGAGACGATCCGCACGGGGACTCAAGCGGCGGCAGCGGGTGGATTCACTACGGTTTGCTGCATGCCGAACACAAGCCCCGCGCTTGACAACCCGGCAATCATCGACTTCATCCTAGATAAAGCCGCTTCACCGGACTCTGGCGGCGTTTTCGTTCAACCCATCGGAGCCTTGACAAAGGGGCAAAAGGGCGAGCAGATCGCCGATTTGGCTGCGCTGAAGCAAGCCGGAGTGGCCGCAGTCAGCGACGAAGGCTGCCCGATTCAAGAATCGAATCTGATGATGCGAGCCATGGAGTTTGCCCTCCAGCTCGACCTGCCGATCATGGTGCACTGCGAGGATCGGTCCCTCAGCCAAGGCGGAGCGATGAACGAAGGCATGGTCTCGGCCATGCTCGGCGTCCCGGGCATCCCTCGAAGTGCCGAAGAGATCATGATTATGCGGAACTGCGTGCTTGCCCTGAACACGGGCTGCCGCATTCACATCATGCGCGTCACGACCTGGGGCGGGGTCGAAATGATCCGGCAATTCAAGTATCTGGGCGCGCCGGTGACCTGCGAGGTCACTCCGCACCACCTCACGCTCACCGACGAATCGATTGGCGAGTTCAACCCGAACTTCAAAACCACGCCTCCGCTGCGCACCTCGGTCGATTTGGATATTCTCCAACAGGCCCTGAGTGATGGCACGATTGACGTGATTGCCAGTGATCACTCGCCGTATGCTCCGTTTGAAGTGCATGTTCCGTTCGAGGAAGCCCCGAACGGCATGTCCACACTCGAGGCCACAGTCGGGGTCGTGCTCACCCACCTGACGCACAAGGGTGTTCTGACGCCGCTCCAGACGATTGAGAAACTCTCCACCGCGCCGGCTCAAATCTTGGGTCTTGCGGCAGGGACTTTGCAGCCAGATCGAACACCCGTCGCCCAAATCACAGTCATAGACCCGAACGTGGAATGGAAATTCGATGCTCATCGAACCTTCAGCAAGGGCAAAAACTCGCCATTTGACGGGTGGAACCTGCTCGGGAAGGCCGTGTTGACCTACTGTGGAACTGAGGTCTATCGCGATCCATTCTTTAGTGATGAGCGGTATGAAGCCTAAGTTTTGGGTCGCAGGATTGGTGCTCTTGAGCGCTCTCGGAGGGTGTTATTTCGACACCCTGCCGGATCCCAATGCGATCACTTCTCAGCGGATGCCCGAAGCCGAGGTGATGCAGCGCAACATCTCTTCCGCCTATGCCTCGCTCGATCGTCGGCTCAAGAAGGGCGAGATCACGGAGGCGCAAAAGAAGGATTCGATTGATCAGCTCGTGCAGGTTTATGCAGAGAAGATCATCCTGGAGGAGGTGCCAGATCGAACCGCCTTCCGGTACGCGGATATTCTGCGACAAGCTGGTCGCCTAAAAGAAGCCGAAGGGCTCTATCGGAAAGCCGTCGAGGTGGCCCCGAACGAAGATCGTCGGGTCAACGATTCGCTCCAGCTCGCCCGCGTCCTGATGATGCAGGGCAAAGGGAAGGAGGCCATGACTCTGGCTCGATCCACATTTGATGTGGAGCCCAAGGAGAAGGCGCCGATCATGATGGCGGTTCTCTACGAGATCGTCCCTGAGGGACGAAAAAAAAAGCAGAGCCTCACCGAACTCGCGAAGCTCCTGGAAGAATCGATTAACCAGCACATGCTCGTTTACGTGGATCCCACGACGGATGGAGGGCAAGCGTTTCTTTCGGCGATGCCAAGGCACCTGGACAATGCCTGGGATGAAGTGATGAAGCTCTACCGAGACGCAGATCGCGATGACCTGATGCAAGCTGCTTTCAACCGTCGTCGCGAGCAAGATCGGAAGACTCGATCCCTGTAGACTCGCCGGGTCCTTCATTCCCACCCTCGTCGGGCTGGTATCCTTGCACTCTTGCAACTCGTGCATGCACGATGAATGAGGCCAGGACACCATGAGGGTTCGAAACAAGGAAATGCGCAATCGACGCCGCCGAAAGGAAAAGCGCGTCAAGGAACTGATTAAGGAAGCCATCGCGGAAGCGAAGGGCGGTAAGACCACCAAGAAGGCTGCTCCCGCCGCGAAGAAGGCCGCAGCTCCGAAAAAGACGACGAAGAAAGACGCAGCTCCTGCTGAGTCTGAGTAAACAACATCCGCTTTTGTTGCGTCCCAGCACGATGAACCACTTGGTTCGTGGTGCTGGGACGCAACTTTGTTGGGGGGTGAACCGGTAACCTCTTGTGGATAGATTCGTGTCAGAGGTCGTTGCCGCTTCGGAGCCCACGCTCACCGCGACAAGCAGTCGCATGGATGAGTTCTCTTCGCATGTGCGAGAGAACCCTTCTTGCTTGGCCGAAGACCCGGTTGCTCTGGCTGAAAAATTTGGTCTTCCGATCGAATTCGTCCGAGGCGTGATCGGGGCGATGCGGGCTCCTGTGGAGCAACAAAGCTTTGTGGACGTCGCCTTCACGGCGGTTCGTACCGGCGTCAGCTCTCTTGGGCGAACAGTTCAATCGACGATCCATGAGCTCACCGCCCGGCCTCTGCTTTGCCTTCTGGGATCGACCGGAATCGTGGCCCTGGTTCTCTTTGGTCTGATCCTCCTCTCCCGCACCTTCAACATTTCAGCGAGTTTCCTGGGGACAGGTGCCGCCGCTGCTCTGATAGGGGCGGTGATGGTGGCGGCGACGATGCTTCATGCCGTCTGCTTTTACCGCCACGGAATGATGCGCTACGCGCTCATCGTCTCGGCGGTTGTCTTCTTTGGGTTTGTCGCCGCGTTTTCTGCTCTGTCCGCGAGCGGAGCCCTCTCGGATGTGGAGCGCTCCGGCACTCCGATTTTGCCGACCATCATCCTCGCCTCTACGTTGTTGACGATGCTGTATTTCTCGTTCAGCGCGGCGTGCAGTTTGCTGGGAGGCTTCGCCCGAGTCCGTGAGCAGAGCTTGGCTCACGCGCAGGTCGACCGCCAAGCAATGCTCGATCGGCTTTTTGAGGTGGAGAGTCGCCTGAACTACCTCGTCGCCGAGGGACGCACTGCCCCCAAGCTCAGTCTCATTCGCCGGATTCGTGCGAGTCGGACGTTCGTGTTCAACGCCTTCGCCTTCGGCATCGCCATGGGCCTCGTCGAGCTCGTCCTCATTGGTACGATCCGCCAAATGGGAGACGCGGCAGGTCGCACGGCTCCGCTGGAGATCATGCTCTCCCTCGGCGTGCTGTTGCTGAAAACCGCGTGCTACCTGGGCGTCGGGTTCCTGGCGGGGCGTCCAGGACGAGCGATCAGTGCGATCATCGCGACCTGGGCTGGGCACCTGATCCCTCTGATGATCCCGTTTGGCGGATATGGCTGGCCCTACGTTTCGCGTGAACTCAGCATCGTGAATCTCTTTCCTGCGCTTCTCGCCGGACTCCTGATGGGCGTTTTGAGTGGATACGCGGCCTTGATCGAGGATGCGAGCGCCAAGCAGCGCCGCAACAACGAGGAAGACCCAGCGAGCCTGATGGCTGAGCGAATTCAGCTCCAATGGCGGCTGGGGATCGGCCAAAACGCGACGACGGTCATGGTCGTCGACGTCGCCCGTTCCACCGCGATGAAGGCTCAAGCAGACCCTCTTCGCGTCGAATGGAGTTTCCGGGAGTATCAACAACTAGTGGCTGTCCTCAGCGCGCGACATGGTGGACAAGTGCTCTCCACGGCGGGTGATGGCGCGGTGGTGGGCTTTGGCTTGCCCGCTGCGGCGACTCAGGCGGCTCGAGAGATTCAGTCGGAGATCGCTCGGTTCAATTCACGGAGAAACCGGTTGGATACCGCGTTCCGGCTGCGGATTGGCATCCATGCCGGGCACACGCAGTCGAATCTTGCCGACGCCCCATTCAACGAACTGATCGACATCGCGGCTCACATTGAGGGCGTCGCGCCGGTTGGCGGGATTGCCGTCAGTGGAGAAGTCGCGAAGGGGCTTGAGGGGCAGGTGGAGCTGGCCGAGATGGCTCGTCCGGTCGATGGTCAGCCTGTATTCGTCGTTCTGAACCCGACACTGGAGGGGGCGATCGTTTGAAAGTCATCGATCTCGGTCGAATGGGTTACCAGGACGCTTGGGATATCCAGCTCGAAGTTCACGAAGATGTGATGGCCGGCCGTGAGGATGTGCTCTTGTTTGTGGAGCATGATCCTGTGCTGACTTTGGGGGCTAACTTCCATGAAGAGAACCTGCTCCTCACTCCCGAGCAATACAAGGAGCGCGGAATCGACGTGATCCGGACGGATCGCGGCGGCGATGTGACCTACCACGGCCCGGGTCAGTTGGTGATCTATCCGATTTTCAACGTCGCGAATCACGGCAAAGATCTGCACAAGTGGATGCGTGACCTGGAGGAGACAATGATTCTGACTTGCGCTTCCCTGGGGATCGAAGCTCATCGAAAACCGGATGTCAACACCGGAGCGTGGGTGGGGAACAACAAGATCGCCGCGATTGGGGTGAAGGTTCGCAAGTGGGTGAATCTGCACGGAATCGCCCTGAACATGGACCCCGATTTGAGCGCGTTCCAGCTCATCAATCCCTGCGGGATTGTGACGCACGGGGTGACCTCGCTCCGAAGAGAACTGGGGGAAGCTCCGGATGTCGCCAGTGTCAAGTCACATGTTGCAGCCGCATTCGAAGGTTTGTTCGCGAAAACCCCTCCGCGAGTAAAAAAGTAGCGAGACCCTCTGCGGTGTCTCGCCTACGAACTGCTTGTTGTGATCGCAGCGCGCGCCATCTGATTCTCTGCCCAGATTTCAGATGAGACCGTTCCTCCGAACACCCACCTCAGCCGCGTGCTTCCATCACTACTATCGGAGGAAACTGTTAAGACATCACCCCTGCTGGGACCAAAGCTGAAGTGATTGATCAAGTTTAGGCATTTCTTCACAGGGGAACCGCGCAAGTTCACGGGCTGAGACTGAACCGAGCATCGGTCACAATAAGGGCTCCATGATTCTCGTCATCGACAACTACGACAGCTTCACTTACAACCTGGTGCAGTATCTCGCCCAGGCGGGGGCAGAGGTCGTGGTTCGTCGAAACGACGAAGTTACGCTCGACGAAATCATGGCCATGAAGCCAGCGGGCATCATGCTTTCGCCTGGTCCCTGCACCCCGAGCGAAGCAGGTGTATGTCGAGCGGTCAGTCAGGCCGCGCTTTCCGCTCATCCTGCGCTCGGCGGCGTTCCAATCTTCGGCGTGTGTCTCGGTCACCAAACGCTCGGCGATCTTTCCGGCGGCGAAGTCCGGCGCGCGCGGAAGGTAATGCATGGTAAGTCAAGCCTGATTGAGCATGATGGAAGGGGCCTTTTCGCCGGGATGCCGAATCCGTTTCGGGCGATTCGCTATCACTCTCTTGTGGTGGACGAGGCCTCGATACCCGAGGACTTCATCGTCACCGCACGTTCAACTGACGACAATGAGGTTCAGGGAATGCGCCACAAAACTCTGCCGATCGAGGGCGTGCAGTTCCACCCCGAGTCGATCATGACGGAGCAAGGGATGACGATCGTGGAGAACTTTGTACGCCAGACTCGGGCGGCGAGTCCGGTCTAATCCGGTTCGATGGCGAACTGGTCGATTGACCACTTTTTGTCCGCATAGACCAGATCCATTTTCACGCGTGCTTTGCCGTTGGCAAACGTGGCTCTCTGCTCGTAGGCGCAGAGGATCCCTTTTTTGTTCGTATTCTTTAGCCGCGCCGTTCCTCGTCCGGAAACATAGGAACCGAGGGCTTTCTTGTTTCCATCGAGCGACTTTTGGAACTGATCTTTGGAGAATTCCTTCTGATAACTCTCCGTGGCGAGCGACACAAGCTGATCCGCGCTCCAATTCCTCAGGATTTGGCGAGTGTAGTTGTCCCCGAAGCTTTTGGCTTCCTTTTCCCGCTTCTCGACGACGGTGGTGGCCGGACTGAGCATCAGCATAAAGCCGCCGCAGCAGAAGAGCATAAGCACTCCCATCACCAGCATGCCGACTTTGAAGCCCGTGTTCATAGATAGATCATGCTAGATATTCGGCGGAATTGTGCTGATTTGCAGGGAAACAAAGTGTTTCGATACTTGTCCTCCGGAAAAGGGGGCCTCCGGGTCGCGGGACGAAGGGGCGAGAGTGTGCAAAACCCCAGAATCCTGCCTCGGTCGCGTGTCAGACTCGACGCATGGGTCGGATTGTCGTGCCGGAAGCGGAGGCACTGTTAGATCAGGAGATCAAAGTTCTTGACAAGGGGTTTGTGCGGTTGGTTGACTACTTGGGGGGCGATGACCGAATCGTCCAAGCGGCTCGGGTGAGTTACGGTTCCGGCACGAAGAGCTACCGACAAGATCGCGGCCTGATCCACTACCTTTTGCGCAACGAGCACACGAGTCCGTTTGAACAAGTTGTTCTGACATTCCACACCAAAATGCCGATCTTTGTCGCGCGCCAATGGGTGCGGCACCGCACGGCTCGCCTCAACGAGATCAGTGGTCGCTACTCCATCATGCGCGACGAGTTTTATGTGCCGGAACCGGATCAGATGCGGTTCCAGAGCACCGACAACAAGCAGGCGCGAAGCGACGAGGAACTCGATGCGGATCTCGCTCGGCAGATGATCGCCGAGATGGAAGCAGACCAGAAGCAACTCTATGCTCACTACGAAGGCATGATCGAAAAGGGCCTTGCCCGAGAAATTGCCCGTGGGAATCTTCCGCTGAACCTCTACACCGAGTGGTACTGGCAGATCGATCTTCACAACCTCTTCCGCTTCATGCATCTTCGCATGGATAGCCACGCGCAGTACGAAATCCGCGTATACGCGGAGGCTCTGGCTCAGTGCGCCAAAGCCGTGGCGCCCATCGCTTACGAAGCCTTTGAGGAGCACACGCTCGGCGGGCTCAAGTTCAGCCGGGCGGAGTGTGAGGCTCTGAGCCTGATGCTGGCAGGGCAAGCGAATCCGCTTGAGGGACGCCCTCTAGCGATTTTCGAGGAGAAGTTGAAGAAGCTCCAAGCGGCGAAACCGACTGAGACTCCCGACGAGCCAGTGGCACCAAGCGCTTAACCCCCATGGTTTGGCTCAGGCATGTCCTCATTGCGGCGCTGGTCACGCTGGGGATGTCCCTTGTCTTCCAGGTGAGCGGCCCTCTGCCCCTGATGATGGCGATTTTCGGGCTGACCGTGGGCTCGGGAATGTTCCTGTTCACCACATTCCTGGTGCCCTACCTGCACAAGCGGCAGTTCCTGGAGAAGGTCGTTTTCACGGGCCTCGGCCTCGTCTTGACTTTCGTCATTTTCGGCCTCTTCGGCATGCTGGTGATGTTCTTCTCGTTCGAGCTCATCGCTCCGAGCGAGGAGGGATTCTCTGGTCGATTCGAGATCTGGAAGAGCGCGGTCACCCATCCGATTTCGATTCAGTTCCTGATTGCGTCGGTGTTCGTGGCGGTCACGATCTCGTTTGTTCAGCAGATTCTGCGCAAGCTGGGTAAAGGGATCTTGTGGAACTGGATGACGGGGCGTTACCACGACCCGGTTCCGGAAGAGCGGATCATTTTGTTCCTCGATCTGCGTGACTCCACGTCGCATGCCGAGCGCCTGGCGCCTCTCGAATTTGCCCGGATGCTTCAGAGGTTCATCGCCGACGTAGCGACCTCGATTGAAGCCCACGGAGGGATTGTCAGCCACTACATTGGGGATGAGGTCGTCGCGACCTGGATCCCGGAGAGGGGGCTGAAAAACGCCTCTTGCCTCCTGGCGATCGAACAAGCGCACGCTCGGCTCACTGCCCACTCGCCGACCTACGAGCGAGACTTTGGAGTGTCTCCCTCATTCAAGGCCGCTCTGCATCTGGGTCAAGTGATTTCGACCGAGGTCGGGAACCAAAAGAGCGAGATCGTCCAGCTGGGCGATGCGATGAACACAACGGCACGACTCCAGGCGGTTGCGAGCGATCATGATGGCCAGCTCGTGGTGAGCGAAGCGCTTTCCAGGCGCTTACCGCGCGAAGCCAGCGGGAACCTGATCCATCAGGGTGACGTGAGCCTCAAAGGCAAATCTGCCCCGGAGAGTGTGCTGGTCTATCGGCTGAGCAGCGGAGCTCGGATAGAGAAGCCGGGCCCGGCATCATGAGGATGCGCGAGCCCTTGCTTGGCGTAGCGCCTCTCCACTGCCCGCCCGAACAGGAATTCGAGCGGCGTGGAGCGGCGGTCGGCGGAGACAGGCACCGTCACCGGGCCTGATGGGGTCAGGCCTTGCGTTTGCGGCGGGCCAAGATGGCCGCACCAGCGGCGAGCCCGAGCATCGTCATCGGCTCTGGCACAGCAAGTGCGGCGATCTCTTGGTCCGTAAGGGCAGAGTTGTAGAAGCGCACGTCGTCCAGGGTGCTGTTCGAGAGCGTTCCATTGACCACGTTCCGTCCGATCTGGAACTGATGTCCCGCGTTTGTGACCATTCCTGAATTGGTCGAGAGGCCCGACGCAACCTGGACGCCATCGCGATACATCTTCATCTGCTTGGAAGCTGCATCGTAGGAAACGGCGAGGTGATAGAACTGCCCGGTTTGCCATCCAGAAGAGAAGATTTCATCATAGGCAGCTCCGCCGACCGTGTTGAGGAAGAACGAAATCGAACCAGGAACGGCAAAGCGCTCCTCCAAGGTGAAGCCGCTCATGTTGGCGGTCGTCCGAAGATTCACCAAGCTCCCGCCGCCGACCACGGTCTCAAAGTTGACAAACAGCGCAACGGTGAAACCACTCGCTGACTCCAGCCCGCCCGCGATGGGGTTAGCCACCGAGACATGACCACCGTTCAAATTGAGCCCTCGTCCGACGACGGCTGATTCGTAACCCAGCGGCCCGCTTCCTGTCCCAGAATTCGGGCCAGCGGCATCGCTCAGATTGTCCTCAAACTGCCAGTGAGAAACAAGGGCGGCAGAAGCAAACACCGCGGAGCTCGCCATGACGGCGATCACGGCAACGAAACGAAAAGAAATCTCTCTGACAATCATAAACACTTTCCCGACGAGGATTCGTCACAGGAACGATACAACTCAAGTCGCGGGCGATCCTCTAAGTAACGTGAAATTTCGTGAACCAGTGAGATATTCTCCTCCAGCGATGGCGGAAACGTGGACTTTAGAACTGGGATCAGACGTCGTGCTGCGCCGAGCCTCCGGCACTGCGGTCGCTGGCCTGCCCCAAAAGGCGAGGGCTGCCCTTGCTGTTTTGGCCTTGCTGGATCCGGAGCCAGTGTCTCGGCGCCGGTTGGGGGAGATTTTGTGGCCAAACTCATCTCCGGAACAGCGCCTGGTTTCACTCAGGCAAGCCCTGGCGTCAGTCCGGAAGCAGCTCGGAGGCCAGGCGGTGATTCTCGCCAGTCGGACGAGCCTCTCGTTGGAGCCCGAGCGAGTTCGGGTCATTCCTCCCGAATCGGGGCCACTTCTGAATCGGTTTACTGAGCCCTGGTTTGTGCTTCTCAGATCCTCTCAGTCTGCCGCGAGGCAAGTGGCGCTTCGAGGGGGCGGTTCCGAGGAGGAAGGTGAGGCCGTCCGATCGCTGACGAATTTGCTCCATTGGACGGTTCAGCATCAGGCAGACAATGCATTTGGACTCATCTATCACGCGCTCGATCTCGCGACGTCGATCCCTGGATCAGAAGCGCTGCCGATCGCCGAGGAACTCCTGCGTCGCTCGTCCCCGAGCCACCCGATGCGAGGGTGGGGCTCCTTTTTTAAAGCAATCGCCCTCTTCTTCACCAACGAAACAGAAGCAGCGCGCGATGAATTTCATCGCGTCAGGCTCGCGGCAGCCAGTCAGGGTAACAGCGAGCTGATGGTGATGTCTGCTTTTCATGAAGCGGGGGCGATCTTGCCGATGGGAGATCTGGCGACTGCTCAGGCCATTCTTGACCACTGCCAAACCCTCAAACCATCCCGCTCTCGGCCGCGTGCAGCGATCCGGCTGGATCATGGGTTGGGCCTTGTGGCAGCATGCCAGGGCGACTACAAGAAGGCATTCGCCAGGATGAAGCAGGCGGGCGACACCGCCAGGATGCGGGGGGAGAGATACGAGCAAGCGTATGTCTGCGTCAACTGCGCTTGGATTGCCGCGTCGGTCGGCGAACAAGAGATTGGGAATCAAGAGCTCCACCGGTTCGAGGAGGCAGACACGGGTGCCTCGTACCGATTTGAGCTCACCAGTCAACTTGCACGCATTCACCTGCATTGCGGAGACAACGATCCCATGGCGGGGGCGTCACTCGGCGAGGCGGCTATTGTCCGGGCTCAGACTTTGAACTTGTACGGATTGGAGGCCTATGTCCGGGAATCAGTGGCTCGTTGCTACCGAATGCTCGATGACATGGAAAAGGCCCGAGAAGAGGTTCGGATTGCCCAAGAATGCCGGGCGAAGGCCGGGTGGGCCATCATCCCATGGGATCAGGATCGCTTGAATTTGGCGTTGGAAGGCCGTTTGCCTTAAGCCGCTTGATCGAACGTGCGGCGCATGAGATATTTGCGCGCACCTGCGATGGAAAACATTTCTTCGCGGAGCAGCTTGCGCAGAACAAGCACGGTTTGGATGTCTTCAGCGCGATACCGTCGCTGCCCACCAGCGGTGCGGATCGGGTTCAGGAATCCTTCGAATTCCTTTTCCCAGTAGCGCAAGGTGTGCACCTCCACGCCCGTGATCTCGCTGGCCATGCTGATGCTGACTCCCTTTTCAGCTTTGCGGTGTCGGCTTGAATTCATCTGCGGGTTTCGCTCCGGACAATCTTCCAGCGCTCTCCGAAAAGAATCTTCGGCACCTCCTCGTATTTTTCCCAGGGTTCTTTTCGCATTCACCGATCTTTTTGGCGTAGAACCTCGTGCAGCGAAGGAGATTCGGGTGCGGGTCTGGGAGGCTCGCTGGAATAGAATTCGCAAGACGCCCCATGGATGCTAGCTGTCCGAAATTCGCGGAACTGGTACGGGAGCTCGATGATCGAGCCCCGGGCGCGCCGCTTTTGGCGTTGGGGCAAACTGTGTTCTGGGATGAGCCGATGAAGGCTCTGGTGGCCCAGGTGTTCCAACGATTCGGATCGGCCCGGAAGTTTGTCGCGGGGGTTCACGATACCGACTACTTCGCCAAGTTCCCGGGTGGACGAGGTGGGGGTCGGTTCACGATGCTCCCCCACAACGACACAACTACGAAAGGTTTGTGGAGCGCGGCGGGGGAATTCAGCTGCATTTTTGGCTCGGAAACCGTGGTGACCAAGGATCGCCTGGCTCACGCGGGCGGCAAGGTCCACCGGATCGAATCGCAACGGCCGGGTTTCCTCGATGACATCACCGAGGCGTGGGGATGGCGCGGCGTGGTCTCGCGGAGCAAGGATTCGAAGATAACGGCGGAAAAGCGCCTGCCCGATCTGTTCCCCTACCTCTACGATGCCTTCCAGTGGGCGATCGATGAAAGCCTCGACCTCATCAGTGGTCAGCACCACGCCGATAGCCAGCGGATGAAGGATCGCCTGCTCTCCCTGGTTTGCGAAATGTCGGAGCGCGAGGGAGTCGAGACGCTCAGCGACCTCTACGAGGCTCTGCTTCCTGAGTTCTACTCTGCGGTGGCGGCAGAGAGAATCGACCTCGAAACCACGCGCACCACGAGGCTTCTGGCCTTCAATCGCGCGACCGCACACCTGCCCCGATTCGAGGTCGTGGATCTTTTTGTGAATCCGGCAACCCGCGAAGACGCCGAGAACTGCTACAACGACTGCGTATCGGGGAGCGAAATCTACTCGCTCGACCGCTTTGGCACCGGAGCGATTCCGTTTGATCTCGTGATCCCCGGAATCGGACGCGGAACTCTGCGTCTGGGAACTCGTGGCGGGGTGGTAATGACCCCGACGCCGCAAGGATTTAGCTTCAAAAAGCCGCTCCAGACCGTGGAAGAACTCGCGGCGGTGATCGAGGATCGCTTCGGCCCAGGATGCGTTCTTGTCGGCAAGGCCGTGTCACTGATTCTGATGCTCGCACGAGAGCACGTTTTTGTGTTCCATGCCGGGGCGAGTTCATACGTCCATCGAAGCGCGAAGCTTGCGAAGTGCTTCCAGGAGATCAAGCCAGGCATCACCTGGCACCCGATTCTGCGCGTCAAGCTCGAGCCATGGGATGCCATGGACGAGTGCTGCGCTTGGCTCAAACTTCCCGAGCCCCTTGAGCGCCCGTTCGGAACCAAAGAACTGAGCGCGCCGAGCTTTGCCAGGCGGTGGCGCGAGGTTGCCAGCGAGCAGTCGAAGATCCTTGCTGCTCTCCCCGCCATCAAGCGCCCCGTCGATCTGGTTTCTTTCCTGCAAGCTCATCTGGGTGGTACGTGGGAGTGCTTGGCGAATGAATATCAGCAGATGAACTCAACGCTCGGAGGCTTCCAGAACCAACTGGCGGCGCTCAAGCAAGAAAAGGAGTCGGTGCTGGGTGAACTGCGAGCCCTGAAACAAGAACGGGTCAGGGTCGAAATCTCTCGGGGCGAACAATGGCGGGCGGAAATCTTCGAGCAGACGCCGACCGAAGAAGCACTTGCGCGCAGAGAGGTTTCGACCCAACTGCTTGCGGAGATTGAATCTCGCCGACAAGAGGCCCGGAGACGATTCCGTGATCTGGATACTGATCAAAAGGCCCTCGTGGGCTCGGAACAGATGGATCGGCTTCGTCGTCGGAGAGAGGCGATTGCCCTTGAAGCAGAGATGATGCGCATGCACTTGATTCGGGAGGCCGTTGTGGCCACGGACGGACTCGCCAAGGCGGGACACCGCCCATCAGCGTGGTGGTTTGCCTTGGTGTGTCCGGATGGCACCTGGTTCCGTGCCACCGCGAAAGGTGCGATGGCTTGGCTGGAGCCGCTCGTATGACCAACGTGCCGTTCACCAAGGTCGAAAGCGTCGGCAACGACTTTGTGCTTGTCGAGAAAGATCAAGTGGGCGATTTGGATCTGAGCTGGCTTGCCCAGCAGGTCTGCCCGCGCCGGTTTGCGATTGGGAGCGATGGGCTCCTGGTGATTTGGCGCGAAGGGAGCGATATCCACCTGCGCTTCTTTAATCCTGATGGGAGTGAAGATTTTTGCGGCAACGGTCTGAGGTGCGCGGCGTGGTACGCCTACCGACAAGGTTGGACGGGCGAAAAGTTTGAGATTCTCCAAAACGGCATGACGATCGGGATGGAGATCGAAGGGGATGCACGGATCACCGCCTTCATGCCTGCTGCGAGCTTCGAGCCAGGTCGCGTGCCCGTGCAGAGCCAGGAAGAGTGGTGGGAAAGGCCAGTGCTTGGAGTCATCGGCACGGCTCTCACAACCGGCAGCACACACTTCATCACGTTTGTTGACGAACTGCCAGCCGACGATGAGTTCTTCGATCTTGGCCCAAAGCTGGAGCACGCGGAGGTCTTCCCCGAACGCACCAGCATCATGTGGGTGAAGCCGGAGGCCGAGGATCGGCTGGTTATGCGGATCTGGGAGCGAGGCGTCGGCGAGACTCAAGGCTGCGGGACGGGGGCAATGGCCGCGGCCGTCGTCTGGTTCCGGAAAACAGGCCGAAGCGGGGAGATCGATGTCGTTTCGTCTGGCGGAACGCTCCGGGTGGCGATTGATCATTGGAGCGCGCCGATCACGATCACCTCGGAGCCTGAGGAGCTTTTCCGGGGGACGATTATGGTCCCCGTTCCCGGTCTGGACGCTGCGCCAGTCTAGGGTTGACGCGAGCGAAAAGTGCGCATGGCCGCCAGGGTGGCCTCGCTAACATGATGCTCGATGCCTTCCGCATCCACGTTGGCGGTCTGCTCATCCACACCAAGCCGGATCAAAAACTCGACGACGACTTTGTGTCGTTCCTGCGCGGCGACGGCGAGAGCCTCGCCCTCGGGGGTCAAGAAGACACTTCGATAGGGCTCCCCGGTGACCAAACCCTCGCGCACCAAGCGTTGAATTGTCTTGGAGACCGTGACTTTGCTCACGCCGATCCGATCGGCAAGATCGGTGCGGCGCGCCTCTCCGTGCTCCTCAATGAGGGCGCGAATCATCTCGACATAATCTTCAGCGGTCTCCCGGCTGTGATCTTCGCGAGTACGACGAAACTGGTTCTTGTCTGCGATGAGGTGGAGTGTATCAGGAGCGGTAGCTGTCACGCACGGAAGGGTGGGCTTCGATCAGGGCTTCGATTTCCGCCTTGGTGCCGATGCCGTCGATAGCCCCCGGTGCCCGGCAGTTGAGCGCGCCCGACGCTGACGCAAAAAGCAGACAGTCCGCGATCTCCCAGCCTTGCGAGAGGCCATGCAGCATTCCGGCTCGGAAGCTATCGCCGCATCCGGTGGAATCGACTACCTCGGGTGAGGGAAGGGGTTCGTACCAGCGAACCGGATGGCCCAGACCTCCCGCCGCGAAGCCTCGAGCCCCATCGCTGAGAATGCCAAAAACGCTCTGTTTCTTGGTGAACTCGCGGAGCCACTTGAGATTTTTCGCCGGATTCCCGAGCTCCCCGATCCAGTCGGTACTGGATTGCCACGTAGCACCCTCGGGCAAAAATTCTTCCGAATCGGCGAAGTCCATCACATACACGCGCATTCCGTTGGCCTGAGCTTGATGAGCCGCTCGGCGGGCTGTCTCTCCAGGATTGGAGTCTGTAGTGAACCAGGCACCGGGGAGACTTGGAATCACGCCGAGATCGCACTGATCGCCCAAGGAGAGGAACCCTTTGCCAAACATGGTTCGTTGTCCATCAGGGGTGACATAGAGATCGCACACCGGGCACTCCGTACCCAAAGGCGCGAGAGTCGGCTGACGAAGGCCCCGCGATTGGATCAGTCGGCGGAGATCGTTCGCGGCGGAATCATGGCCGATTCCGTTGCCGATCAGCACGTACTCCGAGCCCCAGGTCTGCAAGTTCATCGCCGTATTCAGAGCCTCGCCTCCCATGCTCAGGGTCGAGGATTCGATCTCGACATAGCCACCCGGCTGCGGGAGACGCGGCACCTTGTGGATTCGGTCGAGGCACACCGTTCCGAAAACGACAATCATCAGGACGATTTTGATCGGCAGACGCCCGATTTGGTAGAGTCTGGGCCGGATGATTGCTCAGGCGGGGGTTTGTTTGGTGGTGTGGTTGGTGGTTGGCTGGCTGGTCGGTCGGAATCCGCGGTGGGCGAAAGCTGGGCCGAAATCACCCTGGGCGGGAGTGATCCTCCTGATCCTCGCGACCATGGTTATGCTGGGGATGATGGTCGGCATGGTGCTCGCGGGAGGCATCCGGGGCGAAGTGATGCTTCCCTGGGCTTGGGCGGTGACCTTGGTCGCAGGCACGATCTTCGTCGGCGGTCAAACCCTGGGCGCTGTTTGGACGATGACGCGCCTGATGGAACGAGAAACCGTCATTCATGCTCCCACGTCCAATCTTGAAGATTCCTCGAAGTCGGCATCCGCCCCGCCGACCTCAGAGGATGAAGGAAAATAGGTGTATGAAGCTTTTCACTGCGGCAATTGCCTTGATGATGTTTGGTTCCACGATGGCAGCGGCTCCCGTGATGCAAAAGAGAGAGAACGTGGACGCAACTCGAATTAACCTCAAAATCCGCCGTCTGCAACTAGTCGACCAGCTTTTGCCAGTCTTGATGACCCCTGCGCAGCTCAAAGCCATCCTGCCGGCTGTCGAAAAGGCCCGTCAACAAGAAGTCGATCTTGAAGCCCGGGAGCTGAGGGAGCTGAAAGCGATTGAAGTAGACCTCGACAAGGAACTGAAGGCGGCGATTGAGAAAGGAATTCTGCCGAGCGACGAGATCGATGCGAAGCTCGCCAAGTTGACCGAGGTCTTCAAGCTTGGTCGCCAAGTTTTGGTTGGATCGAATGTGAACGCCATCCTCACGGCGATGAAGGCCAACCTCAGCGAGGGCCAGCTGAAGGCAGCGGCGGGATCGCTGAATCCCCTGATTCTCAATCCGAACGCCGACCCGGCCGCGATGTCTCAGGATGACAAACTGCGCGCCTGGATCCAACTGGTTCTGCTCGACCGAGCCGTCTACGACCTTCTCGTCGAGATGAGCTTGAAGAAGGACTGATCCAACTCGAGATTCCTCTAGGCAGATAGACTTGGGTCATGTTCAACGAGACCCCGGAATCTGCTTGGCAGCTTCGCTTCGGTACAACGCCCGCAGATCTCCCCGACCTGGGGGCGTTTTTGAATCACCGGTCCGTACGTAAATTTCGCGATGAACCTGTGAGCGAGGCCCTTGTTTCGGCTCTCATCGGTGCGGCGCAGAGTGCGGCGACGAGTAGCAATCTGGGCCTCTGGAGTGTGATTTCGGTGCAAGATCCTGTGCGGCGGCAGCAGCTGACCGCTCTGACCGGGGATCAGGGGCAGGTAAAAACCGCGCCGTGGTTCTTTGCCTTTCTCGCCGACCAAAACCGGCTTTGGCGCGCATCGCAGGCGGTCGGCGAATCAGCAGCGGGGCTCGATTTCAACGAGTTCTATACGATGGCGGTGATTGACGCCGCGCTCGCTGCGGAGCGGATGGTCTGTGCGGCTGAATCGCTCGGCCTTGGGACGTGTTACATCGGGGCCCTTCGTAACGATCCTGCTGCCGTTCGAGAACTCCTTGGCCTGCCGCCACGCACCGTCGGGGTCTTCGGACTCTGCCTGGGCTGGCCGGATGAATCGGCTCCAGCAAAGATCAAGCCCAGGCTTTCGCAGGAATCCGTTTGGTTCCGGGAAACTTACGATGCGGATGTCTCAGCGGAGGAGTACGACCGCCGGATGTCGGTTTTCTACGAGGCAGAAGGGATGAAAGGCGACGTCACGTGGTCCATGCGCAGCGCGCGTCGGGTGGATGGAAACCACATGACGGGGCGGGAAGTTTTGAAGGACTTCCTGACGGAGCAGAAGCTGGATTTACGCTGATCTTCAGGCGAAAAAATGCCCCGCTCAGTACGAACGGGGCTATTCGTTGGACCAGTACGTTGCCGATAAAAGTCGATTATTGAGTGGTTCGCTGTCGTCGCAGGAACGTTGGGATGTCGAGTGCGATCTCGTCCATATTGATCGGCTCGCCGATCCGTCGCGGGTTTGCAGGAGCCTCCACGGGGACACTCGCCGTTCGCGGAGAAACGGTTGGTTGCTCCGCAAAGACCGCCTTTTCGAGCGGTCGTGGCGTCGTTCCGGACATGCCTGCTGCCAGCAGGGTGACAATGACTTCACCCTCTAGCGACTCGTCGATCACCTGACCGAGGAAGATTTCCGCATCATCCGCATCCGCAAGTTGATTGATGTACTCCATCGCCTCACGGACTTCTCCGATCGAGAAATCAGGTCCTGCCGTAATGTTCACCAGAAGCTTCTTCGCTCCGACCACACTGGTTTCCAGCATCGGGGAGTTAGCGGCAGCCTCTGCAGCGACACGAGCGCGCTGGTCTCCGATCCCTCGGCCCATCCCCATCATCGCGATGCCGGCATCCTTCATCACGGACTTCACGTCTGCGAAGTCAACGTTGATCATGCCGGTTTGGGTGATGATGTCGCTGATTCCCTGGACACCTTGGCGCAGGACATCGTCGGCAACCTCGAAAGCCTTCGTCATCGAGATGCCCTTGTCGACAACTTCCATCATCTTGTCGTTAGCGATCAAGATGAGCGTATCGACGTTCGCGGTGAGTCTTTCCCAACCGCCCTGGGCGACCTTCTTCCGACGCGGCCCCTCAAAGATGAACGGCTTGGTGACAACGCCGACGGTGAGGATATCAAGCCGACGAGCAAGCTCTGCCACGACCGGAGCAGCCCCAGTGCCGGTTCCACCCCCCATGCCTGCGGTCACGAACACCATGTCCGCCCCTTCCAGGATGTCCATGATTTCGCGCTCGCTCTCTTTGGCCGCCTGTTCACCGCGCACGGGATCACCGCCGGTGCCCAAGCCCCGGGTCGAGTTGACGCCGAGAGCGATTCGCGTCGGAGCCAGGCTGGCTTCCAGCGCTTGGCGATCCGTATTCATGGCAACGAATTCCACGCCCTTCAAACCGCTGAGAATCATGCGATTGATCGCGTTGCAACCCGCACCACCGACGCCGATGACCTTGATCACGGCTTGTGTCTCAAAGAGGTTGATGGGATTCATGGGAACGTTCCTGTCAGTCATAAGTCCACCGAGTCATTCCTCGGTATGCGGTTCAAGACGAGTCGATCTAGAAGAACGCCGCAGGGCCCCCGTATTTTTTGACCGAGTTTTCCACATTGAAGATCGGGTGGTCTCTTGGAGGGCTGTCTGAGTAAGCTGGTGGCATGAATGCGCCGCGCGTTGGAATCATCATGGGGTCCGATACTGACCTCCCGTTCATGGAGCCTGCCGAAGAGGTGATGAAGGAGTTTGGGATCGCCTACGAGCTCCATATTGTCAGCGCCCACCGCACTCCAGACCGAATGGTCGAATACGCAAAGAGCGCGGAATCGCGTGGCCTTCAGGTGATCGTTGCTGGCGCGGGAGGAGCTGCGCACCTCCCCGGAATGGTGGCCTCGCTCACCACTCTCCCCGTTGTTGGGGTTCCGGTCACGAGCAAAGCTCTCAGCGGATTGGACTCACTCCTTTCCATTGTTCAGATGCCGGCAGGGATTCCCGTGGCCACGGTGGCGATCGGGAACGGTCGGAACGCCGGACTCCTCGCCGCGAGGATTCTGGGCAGCAGCGATCCAGAAATCCGCGCCAAGCTCCAAGACTTCGCGGATCGCCAGCGAGAAACGGTTCTGGCAAAGGACCAAGCGGTGTCTCGGCGATCCGTTTAGAATGGAGGCACGATGGCTTCCTCTGCATTGATCCTCGATGGAAAAGAATCAGCTCGCGAGCTACGCGAAAGTCTGAAACCGCGAGTCGAGGCTCTGAAGGCGAGAGGAATCACGCCCCGGATCGAAGCCGTGGTCGCGGGGCAGGATCCCGCGAGCCTCGCTTACGTGGCGATGAAGCAAAAGTGGGCCGGGTGGGTTGGCATTGAAAGCGGTTCATTCATGGTCACCGAAGCGGTCGGTCAGAGCGAGCTTGAGGAAGTGATTGATCGGCTCAACGCGGATCCACTCGTGCACGGTGTCTTAGTTCAGCATCCTCTGCCCAAGCATTTGGACGAAGATGCGGTCTTAGAGCGGTTGGGTGCCGAGAAAGACGTGGATGGCATCACCAGCGCGTCGCTCGGCCGACTGACCGCGGGTCTTCATGGATTTCGATGCGCGACTCCCCTCGGGATCACGAAGCTGCTGGATCGGTACAAAATTGACTGTTCAGGCAAAAATGCCCTGGTGATCGGCCGCAGCAACATCCTCGGTAAACCGATGGCTCTCATGCTCTTGGAGCGCCATGCCACGGTGACCATCGCCCACTCCCGCACCCAAAATCTTGCCGAACTTTGTCGCCAAGCGGACATCGTCGTTGCGGCGGTTGGTCGCCCCGAACTGGTGAAGGGCGACTGGATCAAGCCTGGTGCCGTCGTGATAGATGCCGGCTACAACCGAGTCGAGGGACGAGCCCAAGATGTCGGCGACTGCGACTACGAGGCATGTGCGGCCGTTGCTTCGGCGATCACCCCCGTTCCTGGAGGCGTGGGGCCGATGACCGTCGCGAGTCTCTTGAGTAACACCGTCGATGCCGCCGAAAGGATCTCGTAAGCGCCGCGTGGTCTGGGTCGTCGCTGTCCTTGGCCTGCTCAGTCTCCTCTATGGGGGGCTCTGCTGGGTGCTCGCCGAAGGCTACGTTTCTCCGGTCCGATTGGCCGAAGACCCTCGTCCCGACTGGCTGACCGAGGTTGACATTTCCAGCGATGGTGGGGACATCCCGGCTTGGACTAGCCTCGCCGAGGGTGAATCAGACCGACCAGTCTTCTTGCTCGCCCACGGATACGGCGGCAATCGTGCTTATTGGAATCCCCTCGCGGAAGAACTTCGGATCCACGGGGACGTGCTCATCCCCGCGATGGCCGGTCAAGGCGCGAGCCGAAAGAAGCAGGTCGGATTTGGGCTGACCGAGTCGCGGGAGCTTGTGGAGTGCGCCGAGTGGATTCGCGCAAAGGCCCCGGACCGCAAAATTGCTCTCATCGGAGTGTCGATGGGAGGCGCGGCGGCATGGCTTGCAAGCAAAGACCGTCCGGAATTGTTCAACGCAGTCATCACCGAAGGAAGCTTTATGAGCTTGGAGGCAGGTTCGCGGGACTTTCTGAGCGTGAGCATCACTGGCGGAGCCACGATTTTCAGACCGATCATTCTTATGGCCGAGCGAAAGTCTGGAATCACCGCCGACCAAGTCGTGCCCGTGCGTGCCGCCGAAGCTTGGAAAGGGAAGCCCGCCCTAATCATTCACGGAGGCGAGGACAGGATGTTTCGCGTGGAGCATGCGCAGGCGCTTGCCAAGGCCTCCGGGGCAGAAGTCTGGGAAGTGCCCGCAGCCCGGCATGCCGAGGTCACCAAACTCGAGCCGAAAGAGTACGCCCGGCGGGCGGCGGAGCTCTTGAAGTCAGCCCACTGATACGGGTTTTTGGGTGATTTCATGCCGCTTGGTTCCGATTCCGGCTATCCTGGAAAAGGGTGAGCGGGAGCAATGCGTGCCGCTGTGGGATCAGATGTCAACGCGCCAGAAGGCGGGCCTCGGAGCTCTTTGCCTTCTCGGGTTGCTCGGCCTGGGCGTTCCCCTGCTCCCACGATCGCAAGCCCCCGCCGCTCCGGTTGAGTGGCAGACAAACCAAACCAAGGGTGATCCGGTGTCTGATCCCGGGGTGGCCCCACCCCCGTCTCAGGACATGATTCTGGTGCAAGTAGACGGAGCGGTCAAAAATCCAGGAACCTATCAGGTGAGCAAGGGTCTTCGGGTTGAGGACGCTATTGCGCTGGCAGGCGGATACGCCATCGGGGCGGACTGGGAAGAGTTGAATCGGGTCAAGAAGTTGAGAGATGGGGAACGACTCACGGTCGAGTGGCGCGCGGAGCTCGGTGCTTCTGCGGCTGAAGTCATTGACATCAATCGGGCTTCGACCGCCGAGCTGATCGCCCATCCCGACTTCGGGCCGGATCTGGGCCCCCGTGGGGCGGATCTTCGGGCCCGGCTCGGCGGATTTAGATCGATTGATCAAATCTACGAAATCCCCGGCATGACCCGTCCGAAGGTGACTTCGCTCCGCGTGACTTTGAAGGTGGAACCTTAAGGATGGCGTGGGAGAAGTACGCCGAGGCGGCTCGATCGCTTGGCCCGAACCCGTTTTATGCCGTCGCTGCGCCACATCTTCCGGAACCGGGTCATGTGCTCGAGCTCGGCTTTGGGGTCGGTACGGGGGTGAAATGGTGGCTCGACCGTGGATGGCAGGTCACGGGGATCGACGAGGATCCGGATATGGTGCGCGAGACCCTCGCTTTGGTCAACCACAATCCGTCATGCGAGATCATTCAATCCCCCTACCTTTCTGTGCCCTGGCCTCAGGGCTGTGACGTCATCGCTGCGGTTTTCAGCCTGTTTTTCGCCTCACCGAAGGACTTTCCGGAACTCTGGAACAGGATCCATCACCATGTAAGACCGAACGGTCTCTTTATTGGACAGCTTCTCGGCCCGGAAGATGACTGGGCTGCACCGCACATCACCACCCACACCGCGGGCGAGGTTGATGCCCTGCTCAAAGGTTGGGAGGTGCTTCACCGCGAAGAGGTGAAGCGGGATGGAAAAACCGTCTTCGGTGAACCGAAGCACTGGCATGTTCACCACCTCATTCTCCGTCGAGCGGAGGAAGTGGATCGCTCAGTCTAAAGAGAACGTACCCACCCAGGTCTCGAACTTCTTCCGCATCGACACCGCGCTGCTTGAGTTCGATAAACCACTGATCTTCCACCGAGCGTTCGCGCACGAGTACGAGCAGGGGGCGCTTTTGCTCGAGGAGCTCATCCATTGAAGCCGTTTCCAGAGCCGGACGATCCATATAGAAGAACACCGATGGGTGACTGGTGTCGTCGAGCTGAAGCTTGATTTCTGGATCATCACCTTTGCGGCCCAGCGAAAAGACAGCAAAGTTCTCGCCTAGCCGGTTCGCATCAGCCGCGAGAATCTGCGGGGCGGCGAACCGCTCTCGCCAGTAGTTCATGAATACAAGATTAGACAGTCCACAAAGGAAGATCGAAACCGCGACACCCAGGATCAGAATGCGTTGCTCCTCCCAGCGTCGATGCAAGGTATCGGCCAGGAGGATCGCCAGGGCGGGAAGAGCAGGCAGGATGTAGTGAACGAGTTTGGTGCCGCTGATGCTGAAGAATCCCAGGATCACCAGAAACCACAGCCACAGGTAAAGCCGCGCAGTGCCCTCCGGGGACGGATCGCGCCAAGCCTTCTCTCGGACAAGACCCAAGCGCAGGGCGGGAATCAGCCAGGGCAGGGCACTGAGGCCGATCACGGCAGGGAAGTAGATGGGATGCGCCCACCAGGGAACCCCATGAGCCTTGTCTCCCCCGGAAAAGCGCCCGATATTCTGCTCGATGAGGAACTTCTGGACAAAGTAATCGCCGTTGGCGAGATAGGCCGGGAGATACCAAGTCGAGGTCACCGCGATGAGAATCAGGATCCCGATCAGCCATTGCCCTTTGAACTTTGGGCGAAGATGAGGGGCTCTCCAGTAGAAAAGACCAATCAGTCCGAAAAACAAGACAATTCCAACCGGCCCCTTCGCGAGCACGGCGAGTCCAAGCGCAGCGGCGGAGACCAACCGGAGTCGCGCGTCCGAAACCAGCGAATCGTAAAAGGTGGTGAAGGCAACCACGAGGCACAGTGCGAGGGCCGCATCGGTCATCATCATCCGCCCAATCGCCACGGTCAGCAAGCCGGTTGCATAGATGAGCGCGGAGAGTCTGCCGGTGTGTCCGCCGAAGTGAATCTTGGCGAACCGAGCGATCACCCAGCAGGTGGCCATCGTGCAGAGAAAAGAGGGCAGCCTGGCACCAAACTCGTTCTGAAACAACGCGACAGTCGGCATCGCGAGCCAATAGCTTAGAATCGGCTTCTCGAACCACGGATTTCCGTTAATGGTTGGCGTCAGCCAATCGCCCCGACGGAGCATATCCACGGTCACAGCCCCATAGAAACCTTCGTCAAGATCGGTCAGTCCATAAGCCCAAAATCCAAGGTAGGGCACCACGAGCAGGATGGCCCAAAACCAGCGGCTCTCAAGCCAGGCGGGCATCAGTCTTGCGGCGGGTTTCATGGCAGTTTCACCCCTGCAGAGTCGCGGCCTCGGCAGGCAGTCCGTGAGAGATGAGAGCATGCCTCCATCCGCGCACGCTCACCGTGCACTCCAGCGCATGGAGGCAGTGGAGAAATCTCTCGAGGATGAGCGCGCCAATGTGGATGGTCTTCTCGCGGCCAGGTTCCAGGCCAACGATTGCGGCGCGCCCCGCATCATCCATATCGCACATCCATCCGACGGCTCGGCTGACCTCTTCAAAGTCGAGGACGGCCCCGTGCACCTTATCCGGCTGCCACGAGACTAGTTGGTCTCGAATAGAAACGAGGTTCGTGCCGGTTGCACCAAGCACCACGACTCGCCCGCACTGACGAGGGAGATACTCCAGAGCAATCGTGGTGTCGATCGCATCGACGGTAAAGAGCCTCTCCGCGAAGCCGGGCGATGCGCTCGGCATCGACGTCTCACGAAGACCAAGTGCTCCAAGCGGATAGCTCTTCCGGAATTTCACCTCCCATCCGGATGCCGTCCGATCGGCGGTGACAAGTTCCGTTGAATGTCCGCCAGGATCGACGATAGAAATCCTCGACTCCGAGGCGAAAAGTGGGTCTTCGCAGACGCTCAGAAATCCGAGCTCGGCTTCCTGTGGGCCGGAGACGATAAAAACCGGGGTTTCCTGCTCCTGAGCGCGGTCAAGAAAAGCACCGGCGTCATTCGCGATTCGCAGGGCCATGGTGCCTCCCGCGAGGATTTCGGTTGCACCGTGAGATTTCGCCTCGTCAAAGAACTGCCGGAGCACGCTCAGAGTGGCGACGGCACCTTCCGGATCAAGGAGCCCGGATAGCTTCGTGCCTTTACCCAATCCCGTGACGGCGGAGGCCTCGTGGAGGGTGATCCAGCCGCTT
The DNA here is from genome assembly GCA_020161505.1 of Armatimonadota bacterium. GTDB lineage: Bacteria > Armatimonadota > Fimbriimonadia > Fimbriimonadales > Fimbriimonadaceae > UphvI-Ar2. The sequence goes on from JAIUNY010000001.1 coordinate 253,435, forward strand.
TCGGTCTGCCGCATCACCACGAGCAGTACCGAATTGGAGCCGACATCAATGGCCGCTTTGATCACGGGCGCAGTGTACACGGCTCAGATTCTGGCAAAAGAATCGGCGTCCAACCGTCCCGGTTCTGCCTCAACGTCCCGTGAAGCGAATCTGGGTCGGTTAAAATAGGTGTTCGCGGACAAGCCTCTCCCCACTCATTGATTGCGGAGGCAGGTTTTTCTGCGCAGGATACGTGAATGAACGAAGAGCAATTGACGCCCAGCGAAGCGGTGGAAGAAACTTCCGCCCAAGCGACTGGCGTCGCGCCGAGTCCTGAAGAGACCCCAGCAGTTGAGGTCACTTCCGAGCCGACGGCGGACGCCCCCGAGACGACTCCTGCCGCGGCGAGCGGCAAGACTGATGACGAGATGCTGTTTGAAGCGGCCATGGCCAGCTTGAGCAGCGAAGAGACCGGCCGCGAGACGGGCGTTGGCTCTTTGACCAAGGGTGAGAGAATCGAAGCCAAGGTCATCCAAGTGGAGAACGACCGAGTCTTCGTTGACCTTGGAACCAAGGCCGAAGGCGTGGTGCCCCTGAAGGAACTCACCAACGACAACGTGGATTCCGCTATTGGTGTGGTCAAGCCGGGAGACACCTTCGAGGTCATCGTTCTGCGCACCCACAGCGCCGAAGGCAACCCGGTTGTCTCCAAGAAGCGCGCCGACTTCGATCAGCAATGGCAAGGCATTCTCGACCGGTTCGAATCGGGCGAAGTTTTTGAGGCCAACGTCATCGACCGAGTGAAGGGCGGCCTGGTGGTGGACATCGGAGTCCGAGGCTTCGTTCCTGCGACTCACGTGGGCAGCGGCAAGCTCCGCAATATTGAGAAGTACGTCGGCCAAGTCATCGGCGTCAAGATCATCGAAGTCGACCGCGAGCGCAAAAAGGTCGTGCTCTCGAACCGAGCTGCTGAAGAAGAGCGCCGCGACGGGATCAAGGACAAATTGTTCGAAGATGCCAAACCGGGCGACATTCTCGAAGGTGTAGTTCGACGACTTACCGACTACGGTGCGTTCATCGACCTGGGCGGCATTGACGGCCTTCTGCACATCAGCGAAATGAGCTGGGTGCGCATCGACCACCCGAAGGAAGTTCTGAAGGAAGGCGATGAGATCAAGGTGATGGTGCTCCGTCTCGATTCGGGCAACGGACGCATCAGCCTCGGCCTGCGCCAAGTCCTGCCGGATCCCTGGAACCTCATCCGCGAGAACTACAAGCTTGGTCAAAAGATCAAGGTCACGGTTGGTCGAATGGTTCAATCGGGCGCCTTTGTTCGGCTTCCGGAAGGCGCAGAAGCATTCCTGCCTCTCAGCGAAGTCAGCGACAAGCGACTGAAGAAGCCGCAAGATGAGCTCGAAGAGAATCAAGAAATTGAGCCGATGATCATCGATCTTCGACCGGACGAGCGACGCATGGTGCTGAGCCTCCGCGAAAACGCGCAGCCGGGTGGCTTCCGCGACTTTGGTGCCTACAACGCAGCAAATCGTGGACAAGGTGGCCCCGGTGGCGGACGCGACGGTGGTCGAGATGGCGGCATGAAGCGACGTGGCCCTGGTGGCGGAGATCGTCGACGACCGGGCGGATCGCAAGAGTTCGATCAAGCCCCGGCGCAACGCGCTCCGACGGGTGGCGCAACGATCGGCGAGCGCCTCGGACTCCTGAAGGGTCTCATGCGACCGGAAGAAGCCTCGGACAAGTCTGAGTAATTCCCGGCAGACTCGCCTCATCAAGAGGGCGAACCAGAGATGGTTCGCCCTCTTCCTTTTCCCGGCCCCCCTCGCGGGCCTATAATCTAAAGCGTGCGGATAGCCATCACAGGTGGAATTGCGACCGGGAAGTCCACGATTTTGGAAGAATGGCGCCGCCACGGAATCGAAGTGGGGGATGCCGATCGAGTGGTCGCCGATCTCTGGGCCGATCCTGACGTGCTAGGCGAGGTTGCGTCCGCGGCGCAATCATTGGGTGCGATCGCGGGCAGCAAAGACGAAGTTCGGCAATTGCTCACTCGCTCCCCAGAGTTCCGCGTCGCGGTCAATCAGATTTTCCACCCCCGCGTGGTACGGCACATTCGAGCCTCGAAAGTCGAGGTGTGGGAAGTGCCGCTGCTCATCGAAACCTGCTGGTTAAGCGACTTTTATCGCATCCTTCTCATCTCGGCACCGCGCGAAATAGCGCTGGAACGGCTCTCTCAACGCACCGGAGATCCGGTATTGGCAGATAAATTGCTGAGCACCCAACTAACAATTTCCGCGAAATCGGCGTTTGCAGATGCAATCGTCCGAACCGACCGGAGGCTCGATGCCGTCTTGGAAGAAGCACGGGGAATTGGCTCTGCGTGGCTGAAAGAGTGGCGACACCGTTAAAAGTGCCGTAACTTCCACAGGTTGCGCAGGGTTCTCCGTGCTATACTGCCGGACGATAACCGGGGCAGAATCTGCAGGATTCCTGCACGATGTCGCGTGGGCTGTTGCGCCCAGGCACAGCGATACGCTAACATTGTGCAGACCCAGGCGCGGACTGCTCATTGGGACGAGCCGGTTTTGGGAACGTGAACATGCGAAACACGAAGTGGTACGAGGAGGACGCGTCAGAGTGAAGACCTCAACGATGTCCGGACTGAGGGCACGATTGTCCCTTTTGGTCGCCACCTTGGCGGCACTATTGACATTTGGTTTGTCGGCACCAGCCCAAGCCCAGATCGTGACGGAGACCGAGCGATATGCGGTAACCGATTTCGGTGTGCGAGTGCCGAGTTCCGATCTTGATCTTGCAACCGAGGCCCGTGATGCGATTCGCGGCGCTTTGGCGAAAGTTTTTGACAACAACCGAGAAACGGTGCCTGTCGACGAAGTCGACCGAGCCGTGCGCGAGCTTGGCCTGAAGGCTCCATTCAGCCGACCAGCCGACCTGATTCGCTTGGGCGACCAACTGGACGCGAACTACATCGTGACCGGTGAAGTGGCCAACTGGCGAGTCGTGGAAGCTCCGGGCGGCAAGCAAGCCCAGGTCATCCTGACGGTTTACGTTCGAAGCGTCTCGACGGGTATTGCCCTGAACGGTGCCGTCATCACGGGCCGATCTGCGGTGCGTGCCGAAGACACTTCCGTCTCCTCCATGCTCGGCGAAGCGCTCACCGATGGTGCCTTCCATGCCGTCAATGAGATGGAGTCGAAGATTCTGCCGAAGGGCAACGTCCTCAACACGATTCAAAACGAAGCTCTGATCAACCGTGGTGCTCGCTCCGGTTTCCGCAAGGACACCCGCGTCATCATCATGCGCGGTCGCGAGCAAGTGGCTGAAGGCATCGTCATCAGCGTGGATCCGGACAGCTCGTTCGTCCGCGTGACGAAGTTCGCCAAGGGCGTTCAGCCGGGCGACTCCGTTCAAACGGTCGTGGATGTCCCGACCGTCGTTCCTGTGTTCAACACGGATGGCACGCCGAAGACGCGCGCTAGCCGAAGCAGCACCGGTAACCAAGGTCTGTTCTCGTTGGTTCTCGTGCTCGTGATCCTTGGCTTCCTGTTCCTGGGTGGTCGCGGGAGCAGCAACGATCCGATCGGCAACGTCCTTGCCGAAGCCTACACGCCGAGCGTGAGCCCGGGTGTCCGCATCAGCTGGACTCGAGACTCGTTCTTCCGAGGCAACAATGAAGGCCCGTTCCGCTGGCAAGTCTGGCGCGAAGGCGTCAACACGAACCCTGTGGCCGTGGCTGCTGGCAGTTCGAGCTTTGCCATCGACGACACTTTGGGGAGCAATGCTCCTGGTACCGGAACTCAATGGGATGATTTCGATGGTATCAGCGGCGGAACCACCTGTGACTTCGAAGCTCCTCCAGGGGGCGATGCTCCGGTGATCCCGGCTCTGCCGACGGGCGTTCCTGCTCGCTATCGCGTCGAGTTGGTCTACCGAGTTGACCAAAACAGCCTGCCTCTGCCTCCGAACACCTCCAGCTCTGGCGGTGGTACGGGTGGTGGTACCACGGGTGGCGGCACGACTGGTGGTGGAACCACTGGCGGCGGCACGACCGGTGGCGGTACGACTGGTGGTGGAACCACCGGCGGCGGCACGACTGGTGGCGGAACCACTGGTGGCGGTACGGGTGGCGGCGGAACGGTCTACTGCTACTTCGCAACGACCCGAGTGCCGGCGATCGGTCAAGCAACTCCGCTTGACAAGCCGGGCAACCGAGGCCCTGCAGACAACCTGGCCGACAGCGGCAGCCATGTCTTCTCCTTCACGTCGGTTCGAAACATCGATCCTTCGCTGAGCCTGGAGTACGTGGTGCAGTTCTCGCCGGACGCTCTGTTCTCAGCTGGTCAAACGGTGACCCTCGGCAACCTGGTCGATACCTCGACTCAAGGCGGCCAGCAAATCAGCACCTCGTCGATCAACACGTCCACTCTCTTCCCGAACTCGAACTTCCTGTTCTGGCGAATTGGTGTGCGCAACATCGACGACAACCCCGGCCCTGTGGCCGACGCATCTGGCAAGCGCTACATCTTTGGCGGCGCTTGGAAACTGCGGAGGAACTAAACGACCCTCTGATCACGTCCCACATCTGAATCCCGTTCTCGGCAAGTCGCTGAGGACGGGATTCGGATCGGAATAAAGGATTCGCAACCTAACCATGAAATATTCCTCTCGATTTCTTCTCGCCACGCTCGCGCTGAGTGCGCTGAGCGGTGCGGCTCACGCTCAGTTTCCTCCAGCTGGTAGCTGGGTCGGGCTCTGTCTGGATCCAGCCAACACGGCGCCATATTCGACTCCGGCTGGTGGCATTGCCCCGCTTGGAACTGAGCTGATGCTGGCGGGCATGGGCACCGTTGGAACGGTGACGATGGGTGGTCAAAACGGACCGTGCTTTGCGCCGAGTGCCAGAACTCTCGATTTCCCTGGCCGGTTTGCATTTGGGGTCGGCGGTGAAGGTTCGGTTCAGAGCACTTTCGACGACGAAATGGCCTATACAATGGGCTGGCCCGACGATACGGTCGGGGACTTCGCCTTCGCCCGAATTCTGGTTGACGACACCTCCTGGCTCTTTGGCGATGGTGGCTTGAATAGCGCGTTCGTTGGCGCATCGAAGCGATACATCCAGGCAACCGATTCCGATGGATCCACGACCGCGACCATGACGATGCGAATCCTGGCGGACGCGGCTCGGCTTGAGTGGCGAATCCTCAATACCGGAACCGAAGACACGACGATCGGTTTGTATTGGGCATTTGTCCCGGCCATGCGAGTCGGCGGTGCAGATCATCTTGGGAACAACGTCGCCAACTGGCTGCGCCCCACCTTGCCACCGTCAGCCTCTAAGTTCACGACCCCAGATGGCTATCAAGGCTTTACGACGTTTGAAGATGGTCGGCCCATCCGAACGGAGAAGCGACGCGACACGCAGGATCCGGACTTCCCGTCCTACCTCCGCGTTTACTTTGGGCAAACCGAGGCCTACGGCCTTCGGATTGACAACGAGCAGAGCGCATCGGCCCCGGATCACAGTCAAGCTGACTATATCCGTGTCGGAGACTACGCGTCGATCTTCAACAACGCACTCACTTACAACCTGACGCAGGATCCAACCGGAACCGTCGACGATCAAGATACGTTCTTGGGATCTTTCCAGGCTGCAACGTCGATCACTCAACGATTCCCGCTCACGCCGGTTCCCGCAGGAGAAACCCGTACGGTTATCCACTACATGCGCTCCAGCGCACCTGCAGCGAACTATGCTGACCCATACACGGTCGTGCTCGATTCGCCGAAGGCATTGAATTTCGCGCCGGGTAGCAATGTCATTCCGCCGCTGCAGTTCCGACTCTGGATCGACAACCAGTACGCGACGATTGACCGAGAAGCACCGCTCTTCAACGTAAAGTGCACGATCAATCTGCCAGCTGGCCTCTCCTTGGCTCCGGGTGAATCCCGAACCAAGTTCATCAGCCGAATTGATCCGAACGGCATCATCCCGATCGACTGGGGTGTCCGAAGCGACGGAACGACCTACGGCGACCTGCCGTTCACCGTGGATATCGAGCCGACGCCTGGCCCGAAGAAGACTCTCTCTTCGACGGTTCGAATCGCTTCGCGTCCTGTAATCAGCATGAACGCCGGTCCCAACATGGTCGCTCTCCCGTACGACTTTGGCGACAACAACCTGGATCGAATTCTCGGTCTCCTGGCTGGTGTGGATTACGTCGCCTACGAGTGGAACTCGGCTCTGCGTGGCTACTCCCCGGTGCAGAACATCCAACGTGGCCTTGGCTACTGGATCGTTCCGACCAACGCGCAAACAAATCTGAACCTGAACTCTGCACAACCGCCGAGCGATACTGCAGCGGGTGGCGTTCTCGTCCAACTCCAGCCGGGCTGGAACATGATTGGCAACCCGTATAACTACGCGGTGCCCCTCAAGCAGCTCAACGGTATCTCGCCGGACATCCCAGGAGACAACCAAACCTGGCTTGAATTGGTCAGCAACCAAGTCATCAGCGCCAATGTTTCGCAATTCGTCCCGAATGCGAGCCTGCCGGGTGGTGGTAGCTACCAAATCCTGCCGGAGAATGGACAAATCCTGGAACCGCACAAGGCTTACTGGGTGTTCGTGAACTCGACCCGAACAGTCAGTCTGATCTGGCCGCCGCTCTTCCAAGAGACGCTGCCCGACGCAGGCCGATCCGTGGTCGATGGCTTCGCTCAGACCGACCGCGATTGGAAGCTCCAACTCGCTGCCCGATCGACGAGTGGCTATGACGCTGCGAACTTCGTCGGCGCGACCACCGACCGCAAGAAGGCTCAACTCTCGCAACTGCCGAAGGTGCCAATGGCTCCTGGCCAGAAGCTGGAAATGGCTGTGATGGGCGAAATGAAGGGTGCCCCGACCCGCATGGCTCAGTCGATCAGCGATCGACAAGGCCGCCAAGAGTGGAAGGTTGAAGTCAAGGCCGAAGAGTCGGGCGAAGTCACGGTGACGTGGCCGAACCTCCCGAGCGTGCCTCGAAGCCTCCGACTGAAGATGACCGACGACGTGACGGGTGAAAAGCGAGACCTGCGAACGACCAGCGGATACACCTTCCGCATGGATCAGCCAGGAACTCGATCGCTCACCATCACGGCTGAGCCGGGCGGACTGAGCAAGCCGACCATCGGTAACGTGGTCGTTCAACCTGCCGGACGAGGAAACAATAGCCCGGTCGTCATCAATTACGCTCTGAGCGCGGATGCCTCGGTCACGGTTCGTGTCCTCAGCACCACGGGCAAGGAGATCTACATGGTGACCCGAGGTAGATCCGACTCCGCTGGCGACAACTCCGTAACGTGGAGCCTCCGCGACAACGCAAACCGCGCCGTCGCTCCTGGCACCTACAACGTGGAGATCATCGCCGAGTCCCCGAATGGGGAAGTTGCACGACGCATCGTTCCCGTAAACGTGATCCGCTAACGCGGAAAATCGGATAAAGTAGAGCCGGAGTGCGGACATGTTCGCCCTCCGGCTCCGTCTTTATTAGAGAGCCTCCTGAACCATAACCGCCATGACCCGAAGCCTGAGCCGTATCATCTGGTGCCTCTGCGGCGTGTTTGCCGTGGTGGGTGCCTGGGCGAGCGATGGTGTCATCAACCTCGAGGTCTATCCTCCGGTCACGGTGGCCGATGGTCGAAGCACCCTCACCGTCACGGCTTCGGTGCGCGATTCAAGCGGCAACCTAGTTCCAGATGGCACCCAAGTGGTTTTCGACACCACCCTAGGCACCTTCCGGGAGAAGGTTCTCTCGACACGCAATGGGACAGTACGGGCGATCCTTGTCGCCGGCAACGTGGCGGGCTTCAGTAAGGTTCGAGCCAGCGCGCTCCGATTTAACGCCGCCTCCGAAACAGACGTTGAGTTCGTTCGGGATCGCAGCATGCTGAGCTCGGTGAAAGATTTCATTGAGGTCGTCGGGCAAGACACGCTCTGGTACAGCGTCACCGACCGCATCATCGAGGCAACCGGGGCTCAAAAGACCGCCCATCTGAAGTACCGCGATATTGAAATCTTCGCCGAAGATATGCAGCTTCAGGTGCAGCAGTATTCGGTCGTGGCCCGCAAGGCCCGGCTCAAAATCGGCGAGTTCGAGCAGGAGTTCGACGAACTCTACTTCGTCCTCAACCGACGAAAAGGTTTCGGCACAGCCACCATTCAGATCCCAGTCCCGGAGACGGAGGGCGAAACCCGATCGTTCTTCGGATTGGTGGAGGTCGCAAACGGCAAGGTGATCTATCCACCGCAGTCTCGCCCGGATGTCAGGCAGCTCCGGTTCGCCAACATCTCCGAGTCGGTCTCCAAAGTCTCGGCGAAAAAGGCTGTGGCCTATCCAAGGTCAGAAGTCCAGTTTCATAAGGCAGATGTACGCCTGGCTGACCAGAGGCTCATGCAGCTTCCTCTGTTCCGGGTCAACATCCACGATTCTTCTCCCGTCATCACCGAGCAGTGGGTCAACGTCAGCAACAACAGTCTGGCGCTGAACTATCCCTACTACCTCAGCCTCAAACCTGGCGAGACAAGCCTTTTCCGCTTGCGATATGGGGCCTCGTATGGAACCGGGCTCGGCGCATCACAAGGCACCTACCTCGACTACGAGATGACGTGGAACAAGGGGGCCAATTTCGATGGTGGCCTCACCGTCAAAGGCATCGGCCGGGATGATTGGGGGCTCGGCATCCGCCAAACCTGGTCAAGCGATGACACCACCAGCCTGGCCGCTCAAATCGATTTTCCCGCTCACAAGAGCATGTACGCGACGGCGAACCTGTCTCGCCAATTCCCTGGATTCTCCACGAATCTGAACGGCTCGTATGGCCGCAATCTCAGCGGGTCGAGGTTCCAAAGCGATAGCATCCTCTTCATCGCGGAAAAGGATCCGATCAAGTTCGGAAAACTCCCGGTGCGGATGTTCCTCGGAGTCACAGCGAACCAGACCCGATTCTCCAGTGCCACTGAATCGCGCACGCAGCAAGCCTATGGCGCCTCGATGCGCTTGGTCAGCAATCAGGTGAGTCTCGGTTCCGGAGCGACTCTCAATGCGCAGTACACGCTCCAGCAACTCAGCGGACACAACGCCAAGGCGGGGCTCAGCCAATTTGCCTCGCTGAATGTCGGCATGAATCCGTTTCCCGGTGCGTACATCAGCACCAGCTACCAGTTCACCGACGATTCCTTCACCAGCCAGTTCTTGGGCAAGCACCAACTCATCGCAGATGCCAGCTACCGCAATGGACTTTTTTCGGTCAGCACCTTCCTGACCAAATCTCTCGATGTCGATCGGCTGAATGCAAGTGCTAGAATGCGTTACCGATTGGGAGATCTGTGGCGTCTTTCCTACGGTTATTACTTGGATCAGTTTGGTGTCGATTCGTTTACCGATCAGTCGATGATTCTCAGCTATCGACTGGGTTACCGAGAACTTGGCATCAGCTATTCACAGCGGAAGAAGCGTTTTGGGTTGGAAATCCTCGGTACGAGCATCGACTAGCCTGGCGATCACACTCATCGCCGGTGCAGTTTTTGCGCAACCGACCGCGCCTTCCAGCGAGCCCATTCTCACCCCACCTGCTTACGGTGAGCGCGATGGAATCAGTCTCAGTGAAACAGGATTCCGGGTCGCTCACTCCAACACAGACCCGATCCGGTTTAGCTCTCCCATCCGCGATCTGAAGCCCAAAATCATTCGAACGAGCCTCCAGGTCTACCAGGGGAGGGATTTCAGCAACACCCCGAGTGCCTTGCGCTGGTCACCCTGGCTGCCAGGGCAGGAACTCTATTTTCCTCTCGGCTTCGTCCTGAGATTCTCGCAAAACTTGAGTCCTTACCTCACGTGGGGAGAGGGAACAGTGAACGCGGGCATTCCCACCGCGAAATCTCGATGGGTGATGGTGAGCTTCCAAGACGCTCAAGCGCCAGTGCTCATGGTCTTCTCGGAGCCTGTACAGCTTCTGCTGGAAGGATCAAGCGGGGATTGGCGGCTTCGCACAGCCGAGCGTTTCAAAGGCTGGGTGCGGGTGCTCCCCGCCCGCGGACCCCGAAAGCTCGCCAGTACGGTCAGTGCTCTCGGTGAGAGCGTGAAGCAGGTCAAGGCACTGGCCGAGCGTCTAGCCGATCCTTCGCCGGAACTGCTGAGCAAAGAGATTCGGGAAGAGCAAGGCGCAATCATCGCGGTGTGGAATTTCGACCGCGCGGGGGCCGCGATCCCTGCTCCGGTCGCTTTGGGAAAAGCCGCCGGATATAGCCTCAAGCTGCTCACCGGCGCCACCTCCTCCCTCGTGGATCTCTACGATGGCCCGGTGATGTTCTCGACGGAGCCTCGGGTGGCGATCCGGTTCCCGATGCGGAGGATTCCCCTTGGCCGCGCCTTGGTCGCCGGTCAACCGCGCGAGGAAATGATCACCTCCGCCAGTGCGTTTGACCTTCCCAGCGTCTCCGAACTCGCCTTGGCTTCGCTCACGGCCCATCAGGATGACCTCGCTCGTGATTCGGCGCAGGCGGTTGCCGAGGAATTCACGCGTGCCATGCAGCCCTCGCCCAGTGCCTCCGCGGAGCCAACTCCCGCCGGCCTTCCCGAGGCCGATCTTCTCGCCGCCCATGCGCTCCTCCAGCAAGCTCGGGGTAATCACAAACTCAAGCCGGACGCCAACACGCTTTGGGATCAGCTGCGCCTGAGATTCGGCGTCAGCACCTGGCGATTGGCACTTGAAGGCTCTCCAGCGGAGATTGATCGTGCCGAGGCCCTTTTCAGCTTGACGTCCGCCCTCCGACCCTCGAGTACCGATCGGACCGTGGCCGCGATGATGCATGCGGCCCTTATGGCGGAGTCGATTCTCCCTACCTACCGGGATCGTCGCGGTTTCCCAGCAGCCATTCCCCCCGAGGCACCGATTCTGCTTGATCTCCGCACCGCGCTTTTCGATGATAAGCCCGAGAGCCTGGTCGCTCAGCCTTTTCTCGCCAGCCTAATGAGTCCGATTCGGATCCTCACCCCCGTCCGGGTGGACGTTGCGGTGGATCCGGCGGGGTATCTGCTTTCGTGGGAATACAAGGCGGGCGAGAAGCAAGCTCTGGAAATCCTCACTGCGTTCCCGATTGAGGTGGAAGCGCGCACGAATTTGGCAAAGATCACCCCCAATTCTGTGCTCGGCATGACCGCTCTGGGGCTGGAACCAAAAGAACCGGGCCGGTGCGAAGTGCTCGTGCGATTCCCAAAGTGGGCGGAGCGACTTCCCGCCGCTGCCTCCATTCCTCCCATGGTGCGACAGGCACCTGCGGTGGCCGGAAACTAGCTCAGATCCGCATTGAAGTGGAGGCCCACGTTTTCTCGTCGTGCTTGCGCTTCGGTGATGATCAGCCGGGCGACAACAAGGAGATTTCGAGCCTCTGCCGAGTAAGCGGAGAAACCTCCCGTTGGTGCCTTCTCGTACTCTGATTCCAGCTGACCAATTCTCTCCAGAGCTTCCCGGAGGCCGGCATCCGTCCGAAAAATCCCCGCATGATGGCTCATCACCTTTTGCAAGGCGTGGCGGATTCGAATCGCCTCATTCTCCACGGCGCATCGCGGAGTGGATGGAGCGAGACTGAGGTTCTCCGGAAGCGCGGGCTCCTCGGGAACCGTTTCCGCTGCGCTCACCGAGAAAACGATTGCCTCCAGCAGAGAGTTACTCGCCAGGCGGTTCGCGCCATGAACGCCGGTGCAGGTCACCTCGCCACTGGCGTAGAGACCTGGCAGCTCGGTGCGACCCAGCAGATCGGTGACAATCCCGCCGCAGTTATAGTGCTGAGCCGGCACGACTGGGATCCACTCCTTTTCAATCTCGATGCCCAGTTCGCGCAGCCTTTGCCAGATCGTCGGGAATTCATGCTCCAGAGCCTTGGCGTCCAGATGGGTGGCATCCAGATACACGCACCAAGTGTCGAGTCGCGTGATCTCTCTTTCAATGCTCCGGGCAACGATATCACGCGGGGCAAGTTCGAGCCGTTCATCGTAGTCGAACATGAAGCGCCGCCCCATGTGATTCCTCAGGGTGGCTCCGGCACCCCTCAGGGCTTCGGTGATCAAGAATCCTTTGTGTTGCGGGTGCGAAAGGGTCGTCGGATGGAACTGCTGAAACTCCATGTGCCGAATCTCGATCCCCGCCGCCGCCGCCAGGGCGATTCCATCACCGGTCGCCACTCGGGGATTCGTTGTGTTGGCGTAGACCTTCCCGCAGCCTCCTGTGGCGATCATCGTCGCGCGACCCAAAAACTGTCGCGAGCCAAGATCATTCACTTCCGCCTGCACCCCAACGCAACGGCCGTCTTGGATCAGAAGCTGGGTGGCGTAGCAGTTCTCGTAGATCTGGATATTCGGGTGCGCTTGCACCGATTGGCTGACCGCTCGCTCAATCTCCCAGCCCGTTTTGTCGGCGTGGTGAACGATCCTGTGTCGGCTGTGCCCTCCTTCGCGCCCGAGGTCAAGGTCATTTGAGCCAGTGAGATCGAACCGCGCGCCTTGCTGGCGCAAGAACTCGATTGCCTCGGGCGCGTTCTGAACCAGGAACCGCACCGCTTCTTGATCGCAGAGCCCTGCGCCCGCCGTGAGGGTGTCGGCCTCGTGGAGCTCCCAACTATCGCTTTCCCCGACCGCCGCGGCGATGCCTCCTTGCGCCCAATTGGTGTTGCTGTCCGTTATCGTCGCCTTGGTGAGAACGGTCACGCTCCCGTGTTCGGCGGCTTTGAGAGCAAAGGTCAATCCGGCGAGTCCGGTTCCGACAACGACGTAATCTGACCTTTGCGACTTCACGGCCCGAGTGTAACCAATGCATCGAGGCTAGGGCCAGGAATCGTACCGAGGAGCCCCGGAAGAATCCCAAAATCATCCATACTGAGATGAGATGTCAGCATCAGAATCGGTGAAGCGGGTTCATCCCGCCGTGAAGGCGTTTGTGCTCTTCCACCTTTTCGTCATCATGTGCTGGTCAATCCCGGCTCCGAGCCCCGAAGCGGTGGGCCGGAAAGCCGAGGGCGTCAAGGTCGGAGGCCTCCCGGGGCTCCAAGAAGAGCTCCTCTTTGTGAACAACGATATTGTTCGGAGCCGGAGCCTGCCGTTTTACTACTACGCAAGCGGCACCGGCACTTGGCAGTACTGGGACATGTTTGCCCCCAATCCCCTGAACCTCGATCGTTGGCACGACTTTGTGATCACCTTTGCCGATGGGACGACGGAGATCCTGCCGTATCCCCGGATCAAGCTGATGCCGATTCCGGAGAAATACGTAAAGGAGCGCTATCGGAAGTATACCGAGCGGGTCTTTGTCGAAACCTATCAGCACAAATGGCCTTACACCGCGTACTGGGCCGCGCGGAAGGCTCTGAAAGATCCGAACAATCCTCCCGTCACCGTGAACTTCCGCGTCCATGAGATTGCCATCCCCAAGATGGGATTGCCCGTGCCGAAGGAGTACACCACGTATAGCATTTACACCGCGGCGATTGATCCTGAACGGTTGCTCAAGGAGAGTGGGAAGTGAAGTGGCTGAAAGAAGCCAATGAGGCCCTGTTTGGATGGGGCTCCCCAGTGGCGATTGGAGTTTTCCGGATCCTCATCGGCTTCCTCAGTTTCGTCAATCTGTTGCTCTTGCTGCCCGTGTTCAATTCATTCTTCACGGAAAACGGGCTCTTTCCAACATGGATGGCGGAGCGCTGGACCGAAGGTGCGCCACGGTTGAATCTCCTCGCTGGGGTCACCGATCCAACCGTGACCACCGTGGTCTTCGTCCTCGTGGGAGCGGCGTCCATCCTCACGATGCTCGGGCTGTTCACTCGTGCGGCGACGATTGCCTTGTTCGTGGGCGTTGTCACGATCCACCACCGATCACCTGACATTCTGCACAGTGGCGATACGCTCTTGCGGCAATGGCTCTTTCTGCTGATGATCGCTCCGGCTGGCGCGAGCCTCTCGCTGGATCGCCTCATCCGAGTCAGAAAAGGTCTGGAAGGGGCGATTCCCCCGCTCGTTTCCCTGTGGCCCCAGCGACTGATCCAGATCCAGCTGGCAATTGTCTATTTCACCACGGTCTGGCACAAGTGGTTCGGCGACACTTGGCGGGATGGCACGGCCTCCTACTACGCCTTCCACCTTCACGAATTCGACCGATTTCCATTGCCCGCCTTCATTCAGCAACCATGGTTTGTCGTTTGCGCAACGTACGGAACTTTGATCATCGAGCTGGCCTTGGCGACACTGGTGTTCTCCAAACCCCTCCGGAAGTGGGTGCTTCTGAGCGGCATCTTCCTTCACGCTTACATTGAATACTCGATGAACATCCCGATGTTCGAGTGGGTGATCGTGGCGGGATTCATCAGCCATTACAGCGGGGATGAGGTCTCCGCCTGGGCGCATCGGATGGCTGACCGCTACCCGTCTCTCCGCTCACGCTTCTTTCCCGTGCCCGATTCCGCCCGTGCCTCGGAACAATCTGCGTCGGTTGGGAGTGGAATAAGTTCGGAGGCTGCTCATGTCCCCTAAGATTCGATTCACCGACTTGCTCAAGTTCAGCAAGCCGAAAACGATGCCCTACGGGGTCAGTGGCCGGTTTTACGTCTCTGTGATGACCGGGCGCGCTCAGCTACCTGCTCCTCAAGAATGGGTGAACCCCAAAGGAACCGAGGGCTGCGTCGCGGGATTCGTCGTTCCTTTAAGCGGAGAAACGGACAAATCGCGCCTCACCCGACCGATGGAGCGAGGAGCCTATGCCCTTGCGTCACCCGATCAGAAGACGGTTCTGAAGGTGCTTGTTCTCAGCAAAGAGGAGGCGGGATTCCATCCCGAAAGCTGCGTCGCGACGTCCTGCATGGGAGATGACCTGATTCAGCGAATCCGATCCACTTGGATGCTCGTGCAGTTCACCTACCAGAGCTTCGCGCCCGAGGTTCTGCCCGCAGTGGAGTTCTTACACCAAGCCGCCGACCGCCTGGCAGTTCTTACCGATGGCGCGATTGCGGATCCGATGAGTCGCCGGTATGTTCATCCCGGCCAATTCGCCCCGGCGAGCATCGAAACCATGGTTCCCATCGGCCGGCGCGATGTGGGGGAAGGAGTGAATGTCTTCACGATGGGGCTGCAGAAATTCGATCTCCCGGAGGTGGAATTGACGGTCGATCCCCCGCAAGCCGATCTCGCCGAGTGGTTCCTCGGCGGCGTGATCGAAGGGATTTTGAAGGGGCAGCCTCTTGAGCTTGGGCAATTCATGGGGAACCCGAAGAAGCCGCTCCAGATTACGGCAGGCGGCCTCGATCGTGGATTTTGGGAGGGCACTCCGGCCTTCGAACTCATCCCGCCGCCGGGCCAAACGGTCTCCGAGGCGGTTCAGTCGTTCCATGATCTCCACCATGTTCGATAAAACTGCTGCATTACGCGACATCCTCGATCAAGTTCAGGCTTCGGCCCTCACCGGTCGAGAGCTGCGCCAGGAGGCAATGGAAGCCCTCGACACCCTGCCGACCTATGATTGGAGTGGCATCTATCGCCTGGAAGGCGAAACCCTCCACCTCGATGCTTATGTGGGCGCGGCGACCGATCACACAGAAATCCCGGTGGGCGTGGGGGTCTGCGGCACTGCCGTCGCCGAGGATGCAAATCAGGTCATCGACGACGTTCGGCAGCTCTCGAACTATCTAGCCTGTAGCCTTCACACCCGGAGCGAGATTGTGGTGCTGATTCGGAATGGGGAAGACATCCTGGGCCAAATCGACATAGACGGCCACCAGGTCGGAGCCTTTGATAAGGCGGACGAAACCTTCCTGACAGAGCTCGGAGACATCCTCGCCGCCCGCTGGAACTAGCGGAGGGCGAGGGCTAAGACTTCGCGGACTTCACTGACGAAAGTGATCGAGAGATCCTCCCGGACATTCGCGGGCAGGTCGTCGAGGTCGTGCTCGTTCTCCTGGGGAAGGATAATCGTGCGGATCCCTGCGCGGTGGGCTGCGAGAACCTTCTCGCGAATCCCGCCGACGGGCAGTACTTTGCCTCGGAGTGTGACTTCTCCCGTCATTGCAAGATCGCTCCGGATCGGGCGCTGGCTAAACGCGCTTGCCAAAGCGGTGACCAGAGTCACGCCCGCGCTCGGGCCGTCCTTCGGCACGGCCCCTTCTGGCACGTGGACGTGGACATCAAATCGGAACTCGCGGTCGGCGAGATCTTTTTGATTCGCCCGGACGTAGCTCATCGCCGCGTAGGCGGACTCCTTCATCACATCGCCGAGCGACCCCGTCAAACGGATTTGCGGCTGTTCGCCAAATGGTTCCGTCACAAACGCTTCGATCGTGACAATGTCTCCGCCGTACTCGCTGTAAACCATCCCTGTGGCGACCCCAACTTCGTCCTGCTTGCCCATGGATCCATACCGGAACTTCGGGCGTCCCAGATAGGTTGACAGGTTGCCTGCGTCGACCTTTTCACCCTTCGACGAACCTTCGGCAATGTGTCGCGCGGTCTTGCGGCAAAGGGTCGCGATCTCACGCTCCAACGATCGCACGCCGGCTTCTCGAGTGTATTCGCGCACCATCATCTCAAACGCCGGTTTGCCGACCTTGAGTTGAGTGGGTTTCAGCCCGTGTTCTCCGAGTTGCTTGGGCAAAAGGTACGTCTTGGCGATCTCCAGCTTTTCCTGCTCGGTATAGCTCGGGAATCGGATGATCTCCATTCGGTCGCGCAGGGCGGGCGGGATGTTTTCGAGCAGGTTCGCAGTGGCAATGAACATGACCGCGCTCAAGTCAACCGGCATCTCGATGTAGTGGTCGCTGAAGTTGCTGTTCTGAGCCGGATCCAGGGCTTCTAGGAGCGCACTCGTGGGGTCTCCGCGCAGATCGCTTGTCATCTTGTCGATCTCATCGAGCATGAAGACAGGATTGCGGCTGCCGCACTGCTTCAGACCTTGGATGAGGCGCCCGGGCATCGATCCGATATAGGTGCGCCGGTGACCACGAATCTCGGCCTCGTCGCGCACGCCGCCAAGGCTGATTCGATGGAACGATCGCCCGAGCGATTCGGCGATACTCCGTCCAATCGACGTCTTTCCGACGCCAGGAGGGCCGACAAAGCAAAGAATGGGGCCGCGGAGACTGTGCGAAACCTGTCGAACAGCAAGAAAATCCAGGATGCGGTCTTTGACTTTCTCAAGCCCGTAGTGATCCCGGTCGAGGATCGTGGCCGCGTGGCTGACATCGATCTTGTCGTCGGTCAGGGTGCTCCAGGGCAGGGCGATCAGCCAGTCCAGGTAGTTTCGAATCACCATCCCTTCAGGCGACGACCCCGGAGCACGCTCCAAGCGCTTCAACTCTTGCATCGCCCGAGCGAGATTCTCCTCGTTCATGCCCGTGGCTTCAAGTTTCCGGCGATATTCCTCGCCTTCTTCGCTGAGCACATCGTCGCCGCCGAGTTCCTGCTGGATCGCCTTGATTTGCTCCCGCAGATAGTATTCACGTTGGGTTTGCCCCAGTTCTTTCTCGACCTTGGTTCGCAGAGCAGCCTGGAGTTCGAGAACCTGAAGCTCCCGACTGAGGGTGATCGCCAGCTCCGTGAGACGCTTCTCAGGGTCGAGCAGTTCGAGCATCGCTTGCTTGCTCGCGGTCGGCCCCGGCAGATGATGGGAGATCAGATCCGCGAGGGCACTTGGAACTTCCACTCCGCCAAGCGTCTCCATGACTTCGGGCGGCACTTGCAACCCGAGGTTGGTGGCCTGATGAAAGAGCGAGATGACTTCGCGTCGGTGAGCTTCCAGAGCATTTTTCTTGTGAGGAACATCGACGAGGAGCTTGTACTCGGCGTGGTAGCACCCGCTGACGGACCGATACTTTTCGACCTTGCACCGGTGGAGCCCCCTCAGGACGACTCTCATCGTGCCGTCAGGGAGGGGAAGGACGTGGAGAATTTCGCTGAGCGTCCCCACGCGATACATGTCGTCCGCGCGTGGTTCCTCGACACTTGGATCGATCTGCCCGACGACTAAGGCCTCGCGATTCGACCCCATGGCGAGATGCAGCGCGTTGACGGACATTTCTCGTCCGACCAAAAGCGTTTGGATGACGCCGGGAAAGTGGATGGTGTCCCGCAACGGCAGGACGGGTGCCCACAGGGCATCAAGGTCGTCTTTTTTTCTCGGCATCCGGCTTGTCCTGGCTGAACCTTACCGCACTCAGTGGCCTTCCGGCTCTGGTGAGATTCTCGGAAAAAGCGGTTCGGCCTGCTCTCGGAGCTTCATGACGTCACGGAAAGCGTGTTCAGCTTCGAAAACCTCTTTGTAAATTCGGTCGGCGAGGTCGAATACTTCAAGCAAGACGCTCAGTCGGAGGCGCAATGCCTGGGCCTCGGGGGTGGAATCCGATTCGGGCACCAGATCCAAGCAGTCGCGGATCGCCAGAACGGTGGGATCAATCTCGCGTCGCTTCCGCTCCTTCACCACTCGGGCAAACATATCGAGGACATCATCGCCCGCGTGGTAGAGATCCTTTCGGTCTCCCGGTTCCCTGGTGCGCGTGACAATGCCCCAATCCACGAGATCGCGGAGGTTCATGCTCGCATTTCCCCGGCTGATATGGAGCCGGTCAATGATCTCGTCCATGGTCAAGGCATGCCCCGTCGCCAAGAGCAGAGCGTGGATCTGCGCCATCGTGCGATTGATCCCCCAACTGGAGCTCATCCGCCCCCATTCGAGCACGAATCGGTCTTGAGCAAGCTGGGTTTCTTGGCTCACCTTGTTGGGCACGTTGCTTTCCGCCACAGCTCTGAGTCTAGCCGAAGCTCAAGAGGGTGAGGAAGCACATTTACCAGGATTCCCAAAGTTTGGTGGTTCTCCCTAAATCTAGCATCAATGGGGCCAATCATAAGGTTATCAGGAGAGCAAACGACCAAGATGTCGAAGATCAGCGCCCAGGATTTCATTGGTACGCGCGCGCGCTTCCAGCGCCTGCGCGATGCCAAATTTTTTCACGGGTGGATCACCGGGTTCTTTGGCAACTCGGTTGAGGTCTCCACGTCCACGGATGCCCCGGTGAAAATCGGCGATGAGTTCCGATTTGAGGGGTACGGTCACCACATCTCCGTGGTGTTCAACGGACGACTCGAGGAAGTCGGCGAACTCGACATCATGTCGGACGGCATTGTCACGGCCATTGCTGGCTCGAACGCTCGTGTGCTCGAAGCCAAGCGCATCGCACTCAAGCTCACGGTCGTCTCGCCGGTTCGATTTGCCGCGAGCAACGAATCAGTCCGTCTGAAGACCGAAGATCTCTACACCAAGGTGAAAGTGGGGATCCACGAGCTCGAAGCCTTCACTGTGGATGTTTCTCCGAACGGCGTGGGAATCGTGCTCAGGCACCCCCTCAACCCGGATGATTGCGTGACCGCTTCGGTGGAAACGCCGGTCGGCGTGGTGACGGGTATGGCGAGCGTTCGGTACTGCCGCCCCGACATCGACCGGGACGGCTTCTACCGCGTGGGATTGATGTTCATCGACCTTGGTCGGGTGGAGCGCCCGCGCTGGGAACGCTTCCTCAAAAATGCCCATTAGGGCACGGTTCTAGCCCCCGCCGAGTCGTCGGCCTTCTTCGGCGTTCTTGTCGATGAATTCGCGCCAGTTATCGGGCACATCCGTATCGACGAAAATTGCCGAAACGGGGCATTCGGGCTCGCAGAGGCCGCAGTCGATGCACTCGTCGGGATTGATGAACACCATGTCGTCTCCTTCGTAGATGCAATCCACCGGGCAGACGGTCATACAAGACTTGTCTTTAACTCCGATACAGGGCTCCGTGACAACGTAGGGCATGGCGTTTCTGGTTCTCCGCGCGGCTCAACCGCGCACGCTTTATTATGCTCGGACCGTGGTTCCGTCCGCTGGGGGTCAGGGTGCGGTTTTTGCTGCTCGATCGTTGATCATTTGACCGATCCACGAAGCCACCGAACCGTTGATCTTCGTGCCCTTCCGCATGGACGTGTAGGCCGGGTGGGCATACATGGCCGCGTGGAGGAGGAAGTAGGCCTGCTCGTGTGAGTCGATCGAAGCTCCTCGCGGGCTTACTCGCTGAAGGATGGCCGCGACGGGCTTGATCAGCCTTTCGTCCACGGTATCCCGCACCGTTGAGAGATTGGTTGCGTCCTTGAGATCGCGCATGTCACGCAGGATTTGCAGGAAGTCGAATCGGGCATCGCGGAGCAGGGCCTGCACGACGCCGTGGACATCCTTCTGGTCGCCGATCTCTTTTCCAGCGGCGGAGATAGCACCGACGGCCCACTCCACGTACAAACCTTCTTTGTCACCGAAGTGATGGTAGAGGGAAGGAGCCTTCAGTCCACTGAGCTCCAGGATCTGCGCGACACTGACGGCCTGATAACCCGATTGGGCAAACAGAACCGCCGCCGCTTCCAGGAGTCTTTTTCGGCCAGTGCGAGCCGTCGAGGCGTCACGAGTATTCACATCTGTCAAAACGAGGCAAAGAGACTGAAAGTGCCCCAAAAAGTATAGATTGTCCTATATGGGCTAGGACTGTTCAGGTTCAAGGTGGGCCAATGGGTCGGGGACTGTGATTGGATTTCGATGAAAGGTGTGGCACAATTCATGTATCTCCGCAAATCGGAGTAGGAAAACTGATGGCGATTTCACTCACCGAGCGAGCATCTTGCGAACTGAAGGAACTGATGGTCAGTCAGCAGAAGCCCGAATCTGCTTTGCGTGTCTGGGTGTCCGGCGGCGGATGCTCTGGCCTGACCTATGGCATGGCGTTGGACGATGGTCAACCGGAAGAAGGCGACAACGTCTTCAACATGGACGGTGTGAAGATCTTCATCGACAACCTGAGCCTGCAATACATGGAAGGCTCTGTGGTCGACTACATCGACGACATGATGGGCGGTGGATTCAAGATCGAGAATCCGAACGCTACCGGATCCTGCGGATGCGGTTCCTCGTTCAAGACCGAAGATGGTCAAGCGGCGGGCGGCGGATGCGGCAGCTGCGGATGCAGCCGCTAAGTTCGGCTCTCCCCAAAAGCAAAACCCTCTGAGTGCATGCTCAGAGGGTTTTTTGTTGGCAATTTCCGCGACGATCCGCGTCTCGGGTTCAGCCGGTAAGAAGTTCGCCTTGAGCCTTGAAGACCTGGTGAACGTACTCCACCCATTCAATCCGCTCCATGGCGGTTGCTGGGGTGAGCCGGAAGCCGGTGGAGAACAGATCGGTCTCCTCAATCGACTTGGAGTGCATCGACTCAGCATGGATCACGATCGGCGTACTCGTGCCTCGACCAATTTCGAGGGTGTACTTCGATTCGCTCTTAAACGGGGCTCGGGATCGGAGCTGAAGTCCGCCCAGGCTGATGTCCACAATCACGCTTCGGGTCGAAGTGGTTTCGCCTTCACCAGTCACGATGGCGTAATCCATCAGCTCGAAGCGAGCGTGCTTTCGTCGGTCGTTGAAGCTATGTTCCGAATTCATTGCGGATCCTACGGAGGTGTTCTGACACCTTTGTTCCTTATCACTATCGGTCGTATTCTGTAATTTCTCTAGGTTTTACGCCGCTTTCCAGGGTTCCTGAACCACTGTTTGCGGAATAATGCCGCGCTCGTGGATGACCTGGCAGAATACGGCGAAGAGGTGAGCATCGATTTCGCCCCTCTCGGCGACCCCATTCATCGTCTCCAAGACGGTCTCCAGAGCCAAGCCCGAACGGTACGCGCGGGTTGAGGTCATGGCATCAAAGATATCGGCGATGGCGGAGATGCGCACGAGGAGAGGAATCTCATCGGCTTTGAGCCCATCTGGATATCCTCGACCATCCAACCGCTCATGGTGCCATCGCACAATCGGAAGACATTCCTTAAACAGGCCGATGTTTCCGATGATGTTGACGCCGTAAACAGGGTGGCGGCGGATGATCTCAAACTCTTCGTCGGTGAGGCGATCCGGTTTGGTGAGGATCGCGTCGGGGATGCCGATCTTGCCGACATCGTGCACCAGCGTGCCGAGCTCGAGGATGCGAAGCTCGTACGGCCCCAAGCCGATAGCTTGCCCTAGCCAAACGCTGTACTGCATGACGCGCTCGGAGTGACCCGCCGTGTAGGGATCCTTGGCTTCCACCGCTTTGACGAGCGCACGCACCACGCTTTCCAAGTTCCGTTCGAGTTCGGAGAGAGCATCGCTGAGGAGCTTGTTCTTGTGCTCGACTTCGTCGTAGGCGCTTTGCATCGCCAGTCGCGCCTGGATCGTTGCGGTGACATCGAGCGTGAAGGCAAGAATGGACTCACACACGCCGGCCTGGTTGTAAACGGGCACGCCTCGGCTCTCCATGTGGCGGATCGAACTATCCTTTGCCTGGAGTCGGTACTGCACTTGGAATGGCTTGGCTTCCGCCGAAGCTTGAGCAAACAAGCGAGCCACCTCATCGCGATCTTCTGGATGGATCGCATCGATGAGCGCTCGGCTTCGGTCTTGATCCGTGATTCCTTGCGATTGAGTTGCGGCCGGGCTGAGCCCGATTTGGCGATACCACTCATCGTTGCCAAACGAGCAGAGGCCATTTTCGATGACGAACAGCCCGACAGGGAGATGCTGGATCACGCTGGCGTACCGGCTCTCCGTTTCCGTGTGCTGCTTGGTGATGAGCTCTAGACGGCGGTTTTGGTCACCGGTGTGGCGGATCAGGAGAACGGAAATAAAGGCGACCAGGAGGGTCACGGCAGGCAGCCGCCAGGAGTAGGCGGTGGTGTCCTCGACTTCCTGCGAAACCGACTCAAGCGCTTTGCGATGCCCTTCGGCGAGCGTTGCCGTTTCGGCAGCAAGCTCTTCGCTGGCTTTTGCGCCATTTTCCATCGTCTGCGCCTGATCCACCAGGTCTCCAAGCCGGCCGAGATCGGCAGAATCGAGGGCTTTCTTCAGGCTCTTGATCTGCGCCGCATCGAACGCCTGGCCCGAATTGGCAGCACTGAGAAACTGGTTCAGATGATCCAAGGCCTCGCTGGACTGAACAAGGTCATAGTGATGACTCTCCAGCTTGGTATGGCGCGACTGATCGAGAGCGGCATCAACGCCAACTCCCAGCCCGATGAACACCAGCAGGGCCTGGGCGGCGTGCATCCTCCAGGCATTGCGGTTCCAAAAACTTCGTTCAGCCCGGGCCGCTCGTCCGACCATGCCGCTGAGAACCCAGGCGATAGCCATGGAGACGATCACGACGATCGCGAGAGCCTTCTGGAGGCTCTGTGCCATCGGCGCGCGCAAGGCAAGAAGCTTTTCAAGCGATTGATCAACGCCGAGCACCGCGACAACTTCGCCGGCTTCGTTCTTAATCGGCGAGTAGGCACTCAGCCAGGTCCCCCAGCGATCTGTGTGCTCTTCGGTCGCCGAGACATCGAGCGTGCCGGAGTACGCTTCAATCGCCCCCTGCGGAACATCGGAAAGAGGGTCGAGAAGCCGTCCCTTACGGTTTTTTTCGCTCGACGCAGAGACCGTGTTTAGGAAGTAGTAAACGCCGCTCTTTTCGCGGAGGGTGTAGAGATGCTCTACCCCTGGCGCACTTTTCAGGAGACTCGTGAGCTTGCTCTGCTGGGAGGAATAAACCTTGCCGGAGTCGTCCGTCGGAGTTTGGAACTGCTCAAGATTCTCGAACTCGATCTGCTGGGCGGCCAGCTGCGCGGTCTGGAGAAGAGACTGCTTTTCCGCGTGGATTCGATCCTGCGTCGCAGAATCAAAGACGAGCCACGATGCCGCGCTTCCCCCGACAAGCAGGGCAAGGAAGGTGATCGTAAAGACCACCCATCGAGCGAGAGGCTGAATTTGTCCAGTCATGAGAGCGGAAAAGTCCACTCTGAATGGTTGGCATCCTGGTAGGAATGCTGGAGGTCTGGGAACCTGGAAACCTCAAGAAAAATCCCCGGAGTTGGTCGCTCCGGGGATTTGAGGGATCGGGAAGATCCGGCGATTACTTGTTCTTCGCCGAGAGAATCAGCACGTGACCGGTGTTGGCGTCGTACTGGATGTCGAGCTTCAGGGCTTGGCCGAGGAAGCTCATCGGGACGATGCTGCGGCCCTTTTCAAGGAACGCGGCTCGCTCCATCAGGAGGACGGAACCATCCACCTTGGCCGAGGAGTCGCCGATCTTGAACCAGATCACCGCATCGTCGGAAATCCCTTCAACGGTCTTGCTGGCATGATCCCACTTCACCTTGCCGCCGTATGCCTCGAAGAGGTGGCGGAACGGGCTGAGGGGGACTCCATCTTCCACTCGCGGCGAAACATCGAAGTTCACCTTTTGGCCTTCCATATAGATGTCGAAACGGTCGACATCGTTGAGCTTGGTGCCAAAGTTGATCGCGATGGGCTTGAGCTTTGCCGGGTTGGGGTTGGCCAGAGCCACGACGTCGGTCTTCGGCGGAACCACTTCGGGCTTCGTCTCAACGACTTCGGGTTGCTTTGGCGTCGACGGCTTGATGTCGATGACCGTGTCGGTCTTCGGCTTGCTGTTCGGCTTGGTCGGCTCGGCGGGCTTGGTAGCCGGAGCTGCGGTGCCGCTGTTGGTGTTCGACTTCGTCCCATCGGCCTTGGTCACGGCAGGAAGCATCGGCGCCTTCACGGGCTTGGCTTCTGGCTTGGCGACCGGCTTGCTCTCTGGCTTCACCGCAGGCTTTGCTTCCGGCTTTGCAGCAGGCTTGCTTTCCGGCTTTGCGACAGGCTTGGCTTCGGGTTTGCTCTCGGGCTTCGCTTGCGGCTTGATCGGAGCGACATCTTGTCGCTTCGTACGGCCACCCGGGTTGTTGACGAAGAGGCGAACCTTTTCGGTCTTGAAAGTGGCGTTGGAGTCGTCTACGACCCAAGCCTGGACTTCGTGCCAGCCGTTCTCGACCGAAGTCGTATCCCAGCGGTAGGTGTACGGCGGGAAGTTCTTCAGAACCTTAAAATCGTCGTTGACGAAGAAGCTGACGAAGACATTCTTGAGCTCTGCTCGGAAGCCAACCTTGATTTCGACCATGCCTTGCGTGGTGTCGTTGGTTCGGAGGTTGCTGATGAAAACCGGCCCGTTGCCTGCACGGTCAATGTTGATCGTGGTGTTTTGCTTGCCCACGAGCTTACCGTTGCGGTCATAGAGTCGGATTTCGACCTTGTTGGTTCCTTCTTCAAGGGCTGCGACATCGACGGTGAAGTTCGTTTCACCCGATCGGACATCGGCGCTCACTTCCTTGGATGCCACGCTTTGCCCGTTGATGACCATCTCAACCAGGGCAGCATTGGCTCCATCGTAGCGAACCGTCAGGGTCTTGTTGTTGGCGGCGCGGTCAACGAGGACCGTCGCGTCCACCAATCCGGCGGAGGCGACCATGCTCGCGAGGGCCATCCCAGCGCAGAGCAACAGTCGAGTTTTGAATTTCTTCATCCCAGATTCCCGTGTGTGCTTGTCATGCAGGCACAGTTGCACCCGCATACAGCTTTGTTCATTGTGCCACCTTGGTCCGTGGCTGTCAAGGGTTTCGGCGCATGTCGCGGGAATCCGGTCCCCAAAAGGTTAGGATTTTTGAGAATTTAATGGAAAAAGAACAGGAGAGGGGCTCAACTTATCCGCGCTTTCCTTCGTCTGGAGGGTGACGCGCCGCTCAGACATCGTCGCTTCAGCTCGCTATGCGCCATCATTTCCCCGA
Organism: Armatimonadota bacterium; assembly: GCA_020161505.1. Classification (GTDB taxonomy): domain Bacteria; phylum Armatimonadota; class Fimbriimonadia; order Fimbriimonadales; family Fimbriimonadaceae; genus UphvI-Ar2. The sequence goes on from JAIUNY010000001.1 coordinate 279,156, forward strand.
CATCGTGACCCAGCATCTCCCTCACGCCACTTGGCGAACCGATGGGGATGTGATCCACATGCAATCGCAGGTGTGGCAAGGTCAACCCTGGAATCACGCGATTCGAGTCGTAAAGCCAAGTTGGACTTCTGCCGCCCACGTTTGCTATTTGGAAGTCACAGGCACCGATGCCGGATCGCCCGATGCCGAATACGCTCGGGCGCTCGCCGAGGCGAGCGGAGCCACGGTCGCCTTTCTCTTCGATATCCCGAATCAACCTCTGTGGAACATGACGGAGGACGACCTGATCGCCCACACCTTTGAGGAGTACATCGCCAGCGGAGATCCCGAATGGCCGCTGCTTGTACCGATGGTTCGGAGCGTCATCGCCGCGATTGATACCCTGGTCGAATGGAGCGTGGGACGATTCACCACGTTTGTCGTGGGCGGAGCCAGCAAACGCGGATGGACGAGTTGGCTCACCGCGACACTACAAGACAACCGCGTGAAGGGCATTGTTCCCCTGGTGTTCGACAACCTGAACATGAACATTCAGATGCGCCGGCAGCATGAATTATGGGGTGAGCACAGCCCCATGATTCAGGATTACACGCGGCGTCGGCTGACGGAGCTTGCCCAGGAGCCGAGCGGGGAAGGGCTGGTGAGCCTGGTCGATCCATTCACGAACATCGGGGAGATTCGGTGTCCCGTTCTCACCGTGAACGGCTCGAACGACCCCTACTGGGCGGTTGATGCGCTGAAGCACTACTACCAACGTCTCCCCGCTGGTTCGGCTTGCCAAGTAGTGCCCAACATGGGCCACTCGATTGGGGAGTGGGATTATCGCCTGAGCACGGTGGGGGCATTTATCCGTCGATGCGCAGGGGCCGAGATGTTCCCACGCGTTCGGTTTGACTGGGGGCAAAGCTCCGCACACCTGGAAATTCAAGCCGAGAGCGACTTGCGACCGGCCAAGTTCCGAGTTTGGGGTGCGGTGAGCGAGAACAACTGGTTCGCCGAGAGCGAGTTTTTCGTCGACATCCTCCCTGGCCCAGAAGTGCGCGTCCCCGCGAGAGGGAACTACTCTCAAGCGATCTTCATGGAACTGGAATATGCCGGGGAACACGGCCCGATCCGAGTGACCAGCCCTGCGCTGATCTTGCCTCGAACGGAGTAATCGATCTCAGGATTCGCGCAGAGTTTGGCGTTCCATCAGGCGACGAATCGCCTCATCACGGTTGCAGTGTCCGTGCATGAACTCGTGGAGCACTTGCATGAGGGGTACGTTGACCCCATGCTTGTGGGCGAGCCGGAGCGCAACTTCGCAGGTCGGAACCCCCTCCGCGACTTGTCCGAGCGCGTTCACCGCTTCCTCAAGGGAGCGCCCCTCGCCGAGAGCGAACCCCACCCGGTAGTTTCGAGAAAGTTTGCTACTTGCCGTGGCGAAGAGGTCTCCCACCCCGCTGAGGCCAAGGAACGTTTCCATCCGAGCCCCCAGGGCTAGCCCGAGGCGGGACATTTCGGCGAGACCGCGTGAGAGGAACGCCCCCTTGGTGTTGTCGCCGAACCCTAGCCCATCGTTGATCCCTGCCCCGATGGCGTACACGTTTTTGAGGGCCCCCGCCAGCTCGACCCCCCGCAGATCATCGCTGATGTAGACCCGGAAGGAGAGACCATTCAAGGCCTCGCGGATCATCAGAGCGGCGTCCTCCGTGTGGGAAGCTGCGACGGCAGCGGTGGGAATCCCTCCCGCAACTTCGACGGCAAGGTTCGGCCCCGAGATCGCGACGATTTCCGCTTTGGGATGGATCGCCTCGGCCAAATCGCTCAAAACAACCCCCGTTTCCGGATCGAGGCCCTTGCTTGCCAGGCAGATCACTCCTGGCTCAATCGTGCGCAGGGCCTCACCCACAAAGGCCGAGGGCACGGCGATGAGCGTGAAATCGGGGTCATCGTTGAGCGGCTTTGGGAGAACGGTGATGTTCTCGGGGAAGGGGCAGCCAGGAAGATACTGCCGGTTCTCCCGGTCGCGGCGCAGGGCGTCGCAATGGTCGTCGGTATGGGCAACAAGATCGACGGAATGCCCATTCCGAGCGAGGAGCAAAGCCAGAGCCGTCCCCCAACTCCCCGCACCCACAACGCATACCTTCATGGCCGTGAGAACTCTACCCAATCGGGTGAAGCCAACTTGACCTTTCGTTGAGGGTCGAGATATTTGGTCGAAGGCTCAATCTGTTTATCTCTCCCTTAACAACAGCCAAGTCGGAACACTGTTACACTTACTATGTCATGAAAAAGTTCCTTACTATTTCGGTGTTTCTGGCGATACGAACATGGTGGTCTATTCTCACAATCAAGTCGTCGGTGATGTTCAACTGATCCACCAGGAGCCAACGGGGTGCGTTGCCAGCGATGCTTTGGAGAACCGTGCCCTTATTCTTGGAGTGACACCCGTGAGTGCTTCGGACTGTCAGAATGCATGGTGTGAGGAGGACTACCAGGGTTGGCAATACTATTGTGTGAAGTGGTCAGGGAACGAGTGTGGCAGCGGATGGAACTGGGGTGATGACAACTTTCGTAAAAAGAGAATCATCACTTATTGGAAGGGTTGTGATGGGCCTCAAAGGAATAGGGTGTCATGTCAGGGATGGATCGATGATGGTTGTTGCTCTACACACCAGGGTAATTCCGCTCCAAATCAATGCTACAGCGACGAGGGATTTCCTGAATGCGGGTCGCAAAATTGAGCGAGACCTCGGGCAAGTGCTTGTTCGCCGGAGCAGCAGTCGCATTACTTATGACCCTTGCAAGTGACTTTGTTCCGAGAGTTATACATGGGTCGCCACTCAGATGGAGTGGCGACTACTTAATGGATTTTGGAATTGTGCTCGCAATCGCTGTTCTCGCTTTCCTCTGTTGCTTTCGATTCCTCGGTGTTTCAGCTATGATCCTTATGATCGTAGCATGGTTCGCTGCTTTGGTCGTACAGGTATTTGCGGGCTATCTCGACCAGGAAGTTCCTGGAAAGCATGTGCTCATCAATATCTTCAGACTCCTTACAGGCGTGTTGCTTCCCGCCTTAGTCGGCGCATCTACAGCGATCGTCACCTCCAGGAACTCAGGAAGTGCGGCTCCACCCTATCGAAGCAAGCGTCAGGGACTAACATTGATTGAACTCCTGGTATCGGTGTCAATAGTCGTACTCCTCGTAGCTCTAGTGCTCGGAGTGCTAGCTTCTGCAAAAACTGAAGCAAAGTTCACTGAATTGGGCGTTAAAGCTCAGCAGATCAATACAGCCCTTGCACTCTATGCCCAGACAAATGACGACAAGTATCCGAGACTAGGCTTCGATGACCTGGTTGCGGGCGGCTTTATCGCGGGGTCGCAGCTTGTTGACAGCTCTGATCCTTTCGAACGTGGGTTTGGTGGTCAGGAGGTTTGGTGCCGCAAAGAACCTCGATCTGATGTAGTCCGGCAGTCCTTCGAATCTCCCGTTTTGCACAGGGATATGAGCAAGAGCAAAGCCTATCTGGAAGAACTGGGCGGCAACTTCGGACTGGTGGCCTTGAGAACTCAAGGCAGGAAAGACTCGTCGACTTTCCCCGAGTGCGGAGTATCGATGGCTTACTCTGGTCGAATGCTTCGCGTAACGCTTGAAGGCTCGCTCTTGAGAAGAAATCTTATCTTTGATCCTGTCGGCACTGGACTAAACTTCTGTCCGTGGGATCTTTTTACTGATGTTCGCGAGACTTGCTCGTACAGGATCAGGTAGTCGTTTCTCCACGAGTCGGGTTCAAAACCCGACTCGTGGAACTATTCCTCAGGTGCCTTCGGTCCAGGAGTTGAGGTACTTGTCCTGCTCTGGAGTGAGGATGTCGATGGAGATTCCCATGGCCGCGAGCTTGAGGCGGGCGACTTCCTTATCAATCGCATCTGGGACGCTGATGCAGTCTTTCGGAAGGTTCGCGGCGTTGCGCACCATGAACTCGGCGCAGAGGGATTGGTTGGCGAAGCTCATGTCCATCACGCTTGCCGGGTGGCCTTCCGCGCTGGCGAGGTTGATCAACCGACCATCGCCGAGCAGATAAACCTTCTTGCCATTCACGACGAACTCCTCAACATACTGACGAACTTCGCGTCGGGCCGAGCTCAGGGCATCGAGTTGCGGAATGTTGATCTCCACGTTAAAGTGGCCGCTGTTGCAGATGATCGCACCATCCTTCATCTTCGTGAAGTGGCGGTCGTCGAGGACATCCTTGCAACCGGTGACGGTGATGAAGATGTCGGTGATCGGCGCGGCTTCTTCCATCGTCATCACGCGGAATCCGTCCATGACCGCTTCAATCGCCTTGGTTGGGTCGATTTCGGTGACGATGACATTCGCGCCCATGCCCTTGGCCCGCATGGCGACACCTCGTCCACACCATCCGTAGCCTGCAACGACCACGTTCTTGCCTGCGAGCAGCACGTTGGTCGCGCGGAGAATGCCGTCGAGCGTGCTTTGTCCGGTGCCGTAGCGGTTGTCAAAGAGGTGCTTGGTGTCGGCGTCATTGACGGCGATGATCGGATAGGCGAGAACACCATCTTTCGCCATGGCCTTCAGACGGATAACACCCGTGGTGGTCTCTTCCGTGCCGCCGATGATCGTGTCGATCAGGTTCTTGCGCTCTTGGTGGATGATGCCCACGGTGTCCGCGCCATCGTCCATCGTCAGGGTCGGCATGATGTCGAGCGCCTGGTTGATGTGGTTGTAGTAAGTCTCGTGGTCTTCGCCCTTGATGCAGTACGCCTGGACGTTGTAGAACTCGACGAGAGCAGCCGCGACATCATCTTGGGTGCTGAGCGGATTGCTTGCGCAGATCGCGACCTCGGCGCCACCGGCGACGAGTGTGCGAAGCAGATTCGCGGTCTCGGTCGTAACGTGCAGACACGCGGTCACGCGCTGTCCGGCGAGGGGTTTTTCCTTTTCAAATCGTTCGCGGATGAGCCGGAGTACCGGCATGTCTTTCTCGGCCCATTCGATGCGGCTCCGCCCGGCTTCGGCTAGGGCAGGATTCGCGATGTGGCTTGGGAGTGTCGCCATGCTGGAAATTATGGCGGGGAAGGCCGATATGTCTCAGGCCCGAAGCAGTGGATTTGAGCACAACAGTCCGGGATTCGCACTCCTGCTCGCCGCCCGGCCCATAGGCCAATCCCTCGAGCTTTGAACCCAGACCGAGCAGAGAGGCAGAGCGAGCATCAAAGCTCTCATGCCCCGGGCGGCGACCAGAACCGATCTGTACGCCTCCGAACACCAAACTCAGTCGACGTCGCGGAGCGCTTCTGAGAGCCGTTCCGTCGGGAGCCCGATGACCGTGCTCACGAACCCCTCAACTTGAGTGATGAACGGCCGCGCCCCTCCCTGAAGCCCGTACGCCCCAGCCTTATCCATTGGCTCGCCAGTGGCGATGTAGGCTCGAATTTGCTCGTCGGACATCTTGGCAAACGTCACTTTGCTCTCGTCGGTGAAGCTGGAAAATCCCTTCGGCCACTTGATGCAAATTCCTGTGATGACGGTGTGGGTTCGCCCGCTGAGAATACTGAGCATCCGGAACGCGTCGTCCTCATCGGCAGGCTTGGCAAGTTGAACCCACGCGTCGCCGTTCTGATAGGCAACAACGGTATCCCCGCCAATCACCAGCGAATCCGGATGAGCCTCGAAAACCGCAAGCGCTTTTTCCCGGGCGAGCTTGCGCGCGGTGATCCAGGGGTCGGAGTCGGTGAGGCCGTCTTCGTCCACATCCGCCGGGATCACGCGGAACTCCGGGATCAGGGGCTTCAGCAAATCACTCCGCCGGGGCGACGCACTGGCAAGGATCACAGGATAGGGAAGCGGGCGCACCGCTCTATTCTGATCGCCACAGAACTCCGGCTTGGGACAGGGGAAATCCTACGCTCTTCTTAATCCACCGGATACAATGCCGGTGTGCGTGTCCCCTTTATTGATCTCACCGCTCAGTACAACGAAGTCAAAGCGGAAACCGACGCGAGCGTGGCGGAAATCCTCTCCTCCGGAGCCTATGTTCTGGGCAAGTACAACAAGAAACTTGAGGAAGACATTGCCGCGCGGCACGGCGTGAAGCACGCGATCTGTGTCAACAGCGGCACTGATGCCTTGCGCATCCTGATGCAAGCGGCGGATATCCAGCCGGGAGACGAGGTCATTACGACGGCCTTCACCTTTGTGGCGACCGCCGAAACGGTCGCTCAGCTCGGCGCCGTTCCTGTCTTCGTGGACATCGATCCAGCGACGATGTGCATCGACGTGAATGCGATTGAAGCCGCGATCACGCCGAAGACGCGGGCGATCCTCCCGGTTCACCTCTTTGGTCAGCTCTGCGATGTCAAGGCGCTGATGGCTCTGGCCGAGAAGCACAATCTGATCTTGTTCGAAGACTCGGCTCAGGTGATTTATGGTCACCACGATGGGGTTTACACCGGAAACTGGGGCATCGGAGCCGGGATCAGTTTCTATGTGACAAAGAACCTCGGTGCGGCGGGCGATGGCGGGATGATTCTCACCAACGACCCTGAGATTGACCGACGGTCGCGCTCGATCCGGATTCACGGCATGGGCCGCGAGCGCTATTACTATGACGAACTCGGCTACACCAGCCGCCTCGCCGAACTCCAAGCGGCCATCCTCTGCGCCAAGCTTCCGAAGCTGGATGAGTGGAACGAAAATCGCGCCAAGATCGCCGCGATCTATCTGGATCGCTTGGCTGGATCGGGGATTCGGCTTCCGGAAACGATGGCGGGCAACAACCACGTCTGGCACCAATTCACGATTCAATATGAGCACCGTGACGGCTTGATGAAGCATCTGGGAGAGCAGGGAATCGCCAGCGCGATTTTCTATCCCGTGCCGCTTCATCTGCACGAGCCGTATGCACACTACGGTCACGGCGAGGGATCCCTCCCGATCACCGAGCGCGTGAGCAAAGAGTGCCTGAGCCTCCCGGTTCACCAGCACATGACGGAAGAGCAAGCCAATCTCGTCGCGGATGAGATCCTCGCCTTCGTCGCCAAAGCTCCGGTCGCGGCGGGTTAAGTCGCCACGAGGGTCAGCGCGGGTTCCTGAGAGGCATTTTCTCAGGAACCCGCAGTCTTTTGGAGTAAGCGAGGTCTCTTAATCTCGGGTAGCTTAGTGCCCTAGCATGGCTCGAATCGATTCCATCACCCTCACCCCTTTCGAGGTGCCTTTGGCCTCGCCGTTCCGCATCGCGACAATGACCAACCACTCGGCGAACGGAGTGTTCATCAGCATCACGGCAGGAGGGAAGACCGGGTGGGGGGAATGCCTGCCGTTCCATGCGATCAACGGTGAGAATCAGGCGACGGTGATGGCGAGTCTTCGCACCTTAGCCCCGGCCATCCACGGTGAAGATAGCCGAGACTTACGGAGGCTCATCGAACTTTGCGAGTCGATCCTGCCCGCCCAGACCACGGCGATCAGTGGGATGGACATGGCCCTCCATGACCTCGCGGCCCAGCGAGCTGGACTCCCTCTCTACCGATTCCTCGGAGGCACCAAGCGCGAGCTCCCGACCGATCTCACCATCCGCATTCTCCCGCCCAAGGAAGCCGCCGCCAAGGCCAAGAAGATCATCGATCAGGGCCACGAGGCGATCAAGATCAAGCTCGGCGACAGCCCCATGAACGACGCCGAGCGGGTCGCCACGATCCGCGAAGTTGCGGAGGACGCGATCCTCCGCGTCGATGCCAACCAAGCCTACGATCGCCTGACGGCACTTCATCTTCTTGAATCCATTGCCGATTTCGATATCCAGTTCTGCGAGCAACCAGTGAAGCGCCATGACTACCAGGGACTCGCCTTCCTGCATCAGAACTCCACCGTCCCGGTGATGGCGGACGAAAGCTGCTTCTCGCCGAGCGATGCTTTTGCTCTGCTGAGTCATAACTGCTGCAATCTCATCAATGTGAAGCTCTGTAAGAGCGGAGGGGTTCTCCGGGCGCAGGAAATCGCGAGCATCACTCAAGCCGCCTTTGGGCGGTGCATGATGGGTGGCATGGCCGAAACCCGGCTCGGGGTGACGGCAGCCGCCCATGTCGCAAGTAGCCATTCCGCCTTCCACTTCTTCGATCTCGATGCCCATCAGGGCCATAAGGAAGACGTGATTGACGGGGGAATCCAGACGGTACGCGGCTCGGTGGTGCTTCCGGAAAAAGCGGGACTCGGCGCGCGGCCGAAGCAAGAATTCCTTGACCGCTTTGAGACAGAAACCCTCGCCTGAGTGAACCTTTGCCGACTCGGCGGGCGTAATCATCTTCGAGAGAGCGGCGCAGAAGCCCGTGTTTGTGCCGATAATAGGAGAGCCGTTCACTGCGCATGAGTCAAAGCCCGCCGGACATCCTGGGCAAATACCAGATCATCCGCGAGATCGCTCGTTCAAACGACATCGTTTACGAGGCTTACGATCCCGTGATGAACCGTCGTGTGGCGGTGAAAGAACTGGCGGTTCCGGGCGGAAGCACGGACGTTCAACGCCAGGAGCGGATCAAGCGATTTCTGCGCGAGGCCAAGGCGGCGGGATCGCTGGTGCACCCCAACATCGTCACGATCTACGATGTCGATGAGCAGAACGGGCGTTTTTATCTCGCGATGGAGTTCCTGGATGGCTCGACTCTGCGCAAGAAGATCGAGCGGGAGGGCTTCCTTGGCCCTGAAGACGCGGTGGAAACGGCGATCGAAGTGCTGAAAGCGCTCCACTTTGCCCACCAAAACGGCGTGATTCACCGCGATGTCAAGCCGGAGAACATCCAGATTCTCGAAAACGGGGCGGTCAAGCTCACGGATTTCGGGATCGCCCGCCTGACCTTCGAGCCCAATATCACGATGGACGGGCAGGTGTTCGGGACCCCGAGCTACATGTCGCCGGAGCAGATCAACGGGCGGGAGATCGACGCCCGCAGCGACATTTTCAGCATGGGAGTCGCGCTCTACGAGATGGTCGCGGGGCAGAAGCCTTTCACCGGCGATTCGGTCGTGTCAATCACCTACGCCATCATGAACGCGGAGCCTCCGCAACCGGCGGAGGCGAACCACACACTGTGGCAGGTCATCCAAAAAGCGATTGACAAGAGCCCGGTGCTCCGGTATGGCTCTGCGGAAGAAATGATCAGCGACCTTCGCCAGGTGCTGAAGTCGTTCCATTCTGCGGTCATTGACCCGGTGGTGAATACTTCTCAACCTCCACCATCGCTGGTTCAGCCCAACCCCTACTCTCAGCCGTATACGCCCTATGGCACGCCGAATCCGATGTACCAGGGGATTCAGCAGCCCGGGCAGGGCCCGGTGCCTTCGCAGCATCCTGGCGCGCCGATCATGACCCCCTATGGTCAGGCGCAACCCTATGGACAAGTGCAGCCGTATGGTCAAGCGCACCCCTATGGTCAGCCCGCTCAGCCGATGATGCCGGTCTACCCGACCACTCCGGGGCATCAGGTTCCTTACGGGCAGCCGATCACGACACCCTACGGCGGGGGTGGAGGATATCCCGGCATGCCGTACGGCGCCGCGCCTCCTCCACCGAGTCAAATTCCGGTCTACTACCCTCCTCCTCCGAGCCGTCCTCTGTTCAGCGAGGAGACCAAGGCGACGTTCGGGAAGTTCGCCATCGCCTGCATCACTATCGCTGCGATGGTCTTGATCGGGCTCTTTGGGATTGAGCAGATTGGGAAGGCAGGAAGCGAGGTGGTTCGGAACTCCCCGAGTCCCGCGAAACAAGTTTCGGGTGGAGGAGGAGCGTCTGCTCCCTCGGCGGGCGGAGCCGCGAACAGCAGCCCGGCTCCACCAGAGAGAGTCCCGAACCAACAAGAGCCAGCCCCAGTCGCGGTGGATGTGGAGAGTCTTCTTCGCGAGGCTCAGAGCTTGGTGAATCAAGGGGCGAGCGATACGAGTCTGGATCGTCGCCGGGATGCATGGCGTCGGGCCGGAGAGAAGTATTCCGAGGCCGCGACAGGTGACCCTTCTCGCGAGGCAGACGTCTACGAGCAAGCCTACTACGACTTCCTCAACGCAGCGAATCAGATGGCTGGACTCGGTGACATCAGCGGGGCCCGTACGGCCCTGACTCAAGCTGAGTCGTATGCTGGTACGGATGCCCAGAAGGTCAATCACCTCGAAGGGATCCGCCAGAACCTCGGCGGATAAGTCCGGTTTAGTTTCTTTCGCGGCTTTGATCGACCAGCGCGAAGACCGCGACTTTCCCTGGGTCGTCGACTGCTAGTAAGGAATCGAAGTCGTCCACCGCTATGTCTCCCGCTTCCTTATTGCCCAGGAACGGCGAATCGTCGGCAAGGATTTTCCCTGAGGCATCCAGGGCGTAGAGCTTAGCATCAGCGTTGATGTTACGATTTGATGCGTTACTATATGTGCAACTCGCCTCCACGATCCGTTCCATGAATCCATTTCCCTGACCGAATGTACATTGCGTGATGCGAATGAATCTCGTACCACCGGTTCCAGTCGGCGTGCCATCCGGATAGAACAGTAGCGCACCGGGTAGCACCCGCTCGGCAGCAGAGATCGCGGCGGCTGGATCCGGCGGCATTTGCAGTCGCCCAGCACGTGTCTGCTGTGCCGCAATGCTTTGCGAGGCCGATCGGGACAATACCGAGCATCCCACGCAGAAGACGAGGGGGAGCCCGACGAAGAGTAGTGCGAGAAAGAGGGTGAGTCCGCTGCACGTTCCAACCGCCGCCGAAGCCGTCCGGCTCAGCGTTTCATTTGCATAGTGCGTCGAGTCCTTGGGCGGGGCGTAGTTTGTTTGAGCCTGCGGAGGCACAGCCTGTGGCGGGTTGATCACTTGGATCGGAACTGGTGCAACTGAACTCCAACCGCAATACGGACACGCTTTCGCCCCTTTTGGTATGGACTTTGAGCACTTCGGACAAGAGTCGAAGACTTGTGAAGCCATTTCGTAGCTATATCAGAGCGGGGATCTTATCTGGCATGGGATGCGATTCCAGATCAGTCCATTCCTCCCTCCGGTGCAACCAACCACGAGCCTGCCAGGTAGAGTCCAGGCATGGACGCCAAGCGCGAAATCGAAGTCCTGATCCGAGCCAAGTACCCGATTCTCTACATCGTTTCGTGGGAGGAACGTCGGGTGGAGAAGGCGGTTCAGGAAGTCGCGCAGAAGTTGAAGCGCGAGCTTCACACCTGGAGCGTCACCCAGGGCATGCAGCCTCCGATCCGGCGCGCGTCTGGCCCAGCGAAACCATCGAGCCTTCCGGGCGAGCTGGAGGCCCTCGCGCAGATCCACGAGTCAGCCGAGTTCACGCTGTTCATCCTCAAAGACTTTCATCCCTACATGAAGGACACCCGGGTGATCCGGTTGCTCCGCGACCTGGCAAGCCGACTGAGGGGCAAGTCACAGACTCTTGTGCTTGTCTCTCCGCAAATGAACTTGCCCGTTGAACTCGAAAAAGATGTGACCGTCGTTGAGTTCCCTCTGCCCCAACAGGAAGAGATCTCCGAGCAAATCAACGATATTGTCGATGCAGTAAAGGACAACCCGAATGTTGATGTGAAGTTGACCAAGGAGGAAAAGGAGTCGATTATCCGCAGCGCGATGGGGCTCACCGCCGATGAAATCGAAAGCGCTCTCGCTCGGAGTTTGGTGGAGGCCAAAAAGCTGACAGTCGAGCAGATCATTGAGGAGAAGAAGCAGATTGTCCGCAAGACAGGAATGCTGGAGTTCTATGCAAGCAGCAATTCCCTCAACGATGTCGGCGGCCACGATCTACTGAAAGAGTGGCTGACGAAGCGCACGAAAAGCTTCACGGATGCAGCCCGAGATTACGGAATCCCATGGCCCAAAGGAATGCTGATCATTGGCGTTCAAGGATGCGGGAAATCTCTGGTCGCGAAAGCGGTGGCAAACGCATGGGGGCTTCCGATGCTCAAGATGGACGTCGGTCGGGTGTTTGGGAGCTTGGTGGGTCAGAGTGAGCAGAACATGCGCCGAGCGATCAAGATCGCGGAAAGCCTGGCGCCCTGTATTCTCTGGATCGACGAGCTCGAAAAGGGGTTCGCAGGAATGAGTGGAGGGGTGAGCGATAGCGGCACGACCGCCCGCGTGTTCAGCACCTTCCTCACCTGGATGCAGGAGAAAACCCAGCCGGTCTTCCTCATCGCGACGGGGAACAACGTCTCCCAACTTCCGCCCGAACTGCTCCGCAAAGGCCGATTCGATGAAGTCTTCTTCGTCGATCTCCCCGATGCGAAGGAGCGGGCGACGATTTTTGAGATCCACTTGAGCAAGCGGAAGCGTCAGCCGAGCAAGTTCCGAGTGAAGGAACTCGCGAAGCTAACCCCGGGCTATAGCGGTGCGGAAATTGAGCAGGTGGTGATTGGGGCTCTGAACCATGCCTTCTTCGAGGGGCGCGAACTGACTTTCAAAGATCTGAAAGAAGAAGCGGAGAATCAGGTTCCTCTCAGCCGGATGATGAGCGAAGAGATCGCAAATCTTCGGGAGTGGAGCAAGCTCCGGGCCCGTCCGAGCGCCAATCGCGAAGACGACGAAGAGTAGAAGGATCTATGCCCCGCACGCTCTTGATTGGTCACCCGAAGTATTCGTGGCGGGAGTGGGTCAAGGCGAACACGGCGAAGGGCGATCTGGTGATGCTCGATCCCGCCAATACTGACTTCGGGGCGCCTTGCCGGGTGTGCCTGATCCGTGCGGGAAAGGTGATTGCATGGCGTCTCACCGGCGCGATTGATCCTCAGCGGAACCCTTTGGCGTGGATGAATGCGGCCTACTTCTTACTCTCTCAGGCGGAAGGGAGCTTCACCGTGCTCTTTCCCGCGATGCGTCTCAGCCCGGTGCTGAGGCAGATGATGCTCGGCATGGCGCAAAACATTCGCGCGGAGCGGATTCTGGTGCCAAGCGGAAGCCGGTTTGAGCACCAGCCGTGGCCCATCGGGGCAGAAGTCGAGGAGCTCCCGGAGGCTTTCCCGGTGATGGTTCAAGAAGCGCAGCGCAGAGCACGGTGGTTGGAGCTCTTCGAGCGATCGACGGAGCATGAGGTTGATCTGGCGAAAGTAGGGATCGAGGGAGCCCGGATGGGTTCCGGTTGGCGGCTGAAACATGCCGACTTTTCGGATTGGGGTGAGGTGAGTGGCGGCGTGCTCCACGTTATCACGGATCGTGAACTGGAGGAAGACGAGATCGCTCGGGCCATGAACCTGACGCACAGCAATCGTCTCTCGATAGTTCGCCCGGAAGCATACGAGGGCCTGGTCTGCAGTTTTGGTCGCCAAGAGGGCGAGGATTTCGGGATGGGAATCATCCAGCGCTTCGATCCGGAACAGAATGTGATGACGATTCAGGCGGACGCCGTGGCTCCGGCACCGGTGCATCTGCTGAGGATTGGCCAAGAAAGGGTAGACAGTAACGGTCGCGAAACCGGGCCGGTCGGGCTCTGGGCGGTATAACCGAGAGCATGCGAGTCTTTCTGGTTCGCCACGGGCAGACGGAATGGAATGCCAGTGGCCGAGCTCAGGGACACTCTGATGTCGGTCTTGATGAAATTGGACATGCGCAGAGCTTGGCCGCCGCCCATCGTTTGGCGTCGACCGGGGCTCAGCGTGTTTACACCAGCGACCTTCAGCGGAGCGTCCATACAGCCAATCCTATCGCGGAGGCCCTTGGGGTACCTCTGACGGTTCGTGACGATTTAAGGGAGCGTACATTCGGCACTCTCGAAGGTGCTCATTACACGGAGATTCGGGCCTGGTTTGCTGCCGAATGTCGGGCTCGGAATCTGATGGAACACGAGATCCGCCCCGACGGCGGAGAGTCTTTGCGCGACGTATGGCATCGTCTGGCGAAGTTCCAAAAGAGCCTCGATAAGATCCGGGATTCTGCCGTGGTGGTGAGCCACGGAGGCACGCTGGGGCTTCTTTTGGCCCGATTGCTCCGGGGCTCGGTGCAAACCGCGCGGGGTTTTCGTTTTGAGAATGCAAGCGTGACTGAGGTGATTCGTCGCCCGGATGGCACGTGGCAGTTGCTTCGATATGCCGACACCTCGCACCTCCACGAAGTCCATGACGACCTCGGAATCAAAGCCTGACCGGTGGGGCTGGGCGCGTCGCCTTTGGCCGATTTTGGCTTCGGTGGCGATGCTGGCCCTCGCGTTTCCGCCGTTTAATCTGGGGTTGCTTGTGTTCGTGGCTTTGGTGCCCTGGCTCGTGTCTTTGCGGGGGACGAGCGCAAAAGGGGCCGCGAAATCGGGTTACACATTCGGGCTGCTTTACTTCCTGGCTCAGATGTTTTGGATCGTGCCGTTCGTGCTCAAATGGACGGGAAGCCTGGTTTCGGCAATGCTCCCTTGGGTGATTGCGAGCCTCATCGCCGGATTGTTCTATGCCCTCGCAGGCTGGCTGATCCACCGCGCGTTTTCACTGAAATGGGTCTGGGCGGTTCCTCTGGTGTGGACTGGGATCGAGGCGTTTCGAGCGTACGTGCCGGGTCTGGCGTTTCCTTGGGGGATCGTGGCTCTGCCGCTCGGGATCTTTCCGGGGATGGTTCAGCACGCCGCGCTCGGCACGATTTTCTTGGTGTCGGCGTGGGTGGTGCTGGCGAATCTCATCGTCATGGAGTTCTTCTTCCCTCGGGTGGGGGACGATGGCAAGCCGATCCCGCTGAACCCTCGCATCGTTCTGCGGTACTCGCTCACCTTCGTGGGGTTCTTTGTGTTTAGCGCGGTGAGGTTTGGCCTGCCGGTCGAGATCACGACGAAGACATTCACGCTTGGTCAGCCGGGGGTGGACATGGCGTTCCAAACTCCGGAGGAAGAATCGCTGGCGCTCTACAACGCAACTCCGGTCCTGCTTGCCGGCGCGATGACGCAGCAGTCGGATTTGCTGATCTTGCCGGAGGGCTATGCTGGTCGGGTTGTGGCGATGCCACCGGAAACTCCCCTCACCACCGAGCCACCCGTACCGGTGATGATGGGCGGGCAGAGAACCGATGTCCTTGCCGAGGGGCAGCCGACCTATCAGACAGCGTTTGTGTGGGATGGCAAGAAGTGGGAGTACGCGGACAAGACTCGGTTGGTCGTGTTTGGGGAGTATGTGCCGCTGCGGGATCAGCTGCCCATCTTGCAGCAGTTCAATCTTCCGGCTGGTGATTTGACAGCGGCGAAAGAGCTCAAGACACCTCAGATCGGGGATTTCAAGGCGGGGCCGCTGATCTGTTTCGAGGGGATTTTCCCGGATTTGGCGGCGCATCATACGTCGCAAGGGGCGCAGGTTCTGATCCAGATGTCGATCGACGACTGGTACGAGGCCACTCCGGCGTGGGATCAATTGTGGATGTCGACGGTGTGGCGGTCGATTGAATCGGGCGTGCCGATCCTGCGAGTGGGGGCGAGGGGGAAGACTCTGGCGACGGATTTACGCGGGCGCGTGCTCGGCGAAGCACCAGTTGGCCGCGCGGTCCCCATGCGGGTCGATGTCGGCTTGCCCAAGCGGAGCGACGCATTCGACGGTCGAATGGGGTTTGTCTATCTGACCTGGGCGATGTGTTTTGTCGTGGGAATGTGGCCTGCTATCATGAAGCTTCGGAAGAAGGGTGAATGATGCCGTGGGCGATTCTCGGTGTAGGTTTTTCGATGGTGATGCCTCAGGCTCAGCTCAACGCTGAGTTGGAGGATATTTATCGGGAGCACGGGGATTCTTTCGTCGTGTATGGAGAGATGAACTCGGACGCCCCTTTGCGGCAGCATGACCTTCGGAAGTTTGAAATCGTGGTCACAGACAAGCGGCCTGTCGTGGTTCGGTTGCCAGCGGGTCGCGGATTTGTCGAATACTGGGACATAGGCGGTGAAGTCTTGAGGGTCGCGGGCTCTGAGTTTGACTGCACGACGCTCAGCCTGGAGCGTGCTCAGGACGACGTGTTTTCCCTTGTTTGCGAGCCCGAGTCCCTGACTTACCTCCTCTTGCTCACTTTGGCGAGAGAGCGGGCTGAGCTCCCCGACTCACTCTTCCGCGTTGGAGAGGGGGTCGGCCCCGAACGAGGAAGTCGCAACCATGTATGGGAACAACTCTCATCGAGGGCGGGGATGATCGGAGCTGTATCACTGCGAGAAGTCACCGCGCAAGATGTCGTGATTCGACCAGGGACGAGCATCTTAGAGGGCGCAACCGTCTATGCGGGGTTGTATTCTCGGCTTGGTCCCACAACTTGGGCGAGCAGGGAAACAGGGCATCTTCTGACCGATCCTCAATTGGCGTACATATGGCTCAATGAGCGAATCGAAAACCATCGGCGAGATTGACAGATAGCCGGTGCCGAAAGATCCGTGTGTTGTAATGCTCATCGCACAGGTTGTCTTCGCGGCACTCGCCCCTCCAAAGTAGGACCCCCGGGAACGGGGAGGGATGGTTCCTGGTATCCTCTACGCGGCAAAGGCCAGATGGACCGTTGACTACAGCCCGCTGAGGTGGGTTGCATTGAGCGGTTTCACCCGGCCCCGCCACCTGGAGCGTTCGAGAAACACGGCGCACCTGGGATCCTAGAACGAGGCCAACACAGCACACATGCCACTCGATCCAACCAAGAAATCGGAAGTCATCAAGGAATACGCGACCAGCGAAGGGGATACCGGTTCCGCCGAAGTCCAAATCGCCGTCATGCACGCGCGGATCCAGCAAATCACCGAGCACCTGAAGACCAACAAGAAGGACTTCCACTCCCGACAGGGTCTGCTCAAGCTCGTGGGTAAGCGACGCCGACTGGAGGGCTATCTCCGAAACAAGGACATCGAGAAGTACCGCGAGCTCATCGCTCGCCTTGGCATCCGCGAAGTCCGGCCTCGCTAACCTCGGGAACACACGGGCCCCTTGCCCGTCCCGAGAAAGTCTGAGGCAATAAAAATGATTCACACACATACCTTCGAGGTGGGCGGTAAAGAGTTCCACCTCGAATCCGGTCGCGTGGCTAAGCAAGCCGGCGGCGCAGTCCTTCTTGGCATTGGCGACACCGTTATCCTGGGCACCGCCACCATGTCGCGCAATGCGCGAGAAGGCATCGACTTTCTCCCTCTCGTCTGCGACTTCGAAGAGCGCAAGTACGCGATTGGCAAGATCCCGGGCGGCGTCATTAAGCGGGGTGGACGCCCGAGCCAAAAGGCGACGCTCGTCAGCCGACTGATCGACCGCCCCATTCGACCGCTCTTCCCGAAGGGTTGCCGGAACGATATCCAGGTCATCACCATGCCTTTCAGCGTGGATTCAACGATGCCGCCGGACGTGCTCGCGGTCAACGCTGCGGGGGCTGCTCTTTCCGTCAGCGATGTTCCGTTCAACGGCCCGATCGGCTGCGTCCGAGTGGGCTTGATTGATGGCGAATTCGTGGTCTTCCCGACGAACGAAGAACTCAAGGTCTCCGATCTTGACCTCATCGTTGCCGGTCACAAGGGCGCGATCTCGATGGTCGAAGCCGGTGCCAACGAAGTCAGCGAAGAGCTCATGGTGAAGGCACTTCTCTTCGCCCACGAAAACATCAAGACGATCTGCGTCGAGTTCGAAAAGTTCGCGAAGATGGTCGGCAAGGGCAAGCGAGAGATCGTGGAAGACCTGGTCGACAAGAAGCTCGTCGAGAAGATCAAGAAGGACGAAGCGAAGCTGATCGCCGACAACCTGTTCGATGCCGACAAGGCCAAGCGCGAGAGCGCGATGGACGACTTGGTGAAGGAACTCGTGGTCAAGTACAAGGAAAAGTGGGCCGACGATGCCGACGCCTTGAAGCAACTGGGCCAGATCGTGGACAAAGCGGTCAAGGACACTCTGCGCAAGTTCATCATCGAAGAAGGCAAGCGACCGGACGGTCGAAAGCCGAACGAGATTCGTCCTCTGGAAGCTATTGCTGGTCTGCTTCCTCGCGTCCACGGCTCGGGTCTGTTCACTCGTGGACAGACGCAGGTCATGACGGTTTGCACCCTCGGAATGCCGAAGGATGCCCAATACGCCGACATCATGGATCAGCTGGACGAGAGCGAGCAAAACAAGCGCTACATGCACTTCTACAACTTCCCGCCGTACTCGGTGGGTGAGGTTCGCATGCTTCGCGGCGCAGGACGACGCGAAGTCGGCCACGGCGCCCTTGCTGAGCGCGCTCTGGAGCCGGTGATCCCCCTGGACAACCCGGACTTCCCGTACACGGTGCACCTCATCAGCGACGTTCTGGAAAGCAACGGTTCCACCTCCATGGCGTCCGTCTGCGGTTCGACTCTGGCTCTGATGGATGCAGGCATCCCAATCAAGGCTCCGGTCGCAGGAATTGCGATGGGCTTGATGAGCGACGGCAAGAACTTCGTGGTTCTCACCGACATCCAAGGCGTCGAAGACTTCTCCGGCGACATGGACTTCAAGGTCGCAGGAACCCGAGAAGGCATCACCGCTCTGCAGCTCGATACCAAGCTCGATGGCATTCCGGAAAAGGTTCTGAAGGAAGCCCTTGAGCAAGCTCAAGAAGCTCGATTCAAGCTGCTGGACGTGATTGAGGAAGAGATTCCGCGACCGCGACCGGAACTGGCTCCGTCGGCTCCGCGGATCCAAACCATCATGATCAACCCCGAGAAGATCGGGGCGCTCATCGGCCCGGGCGGCGCAAACATCCGCAAGATTGTCGAGATGTCGCAGTGCGAAGTCGATGTTCAGCAAGATGGCCGCGTGCTCATCGCCAGCAAGAGTGGCGACAACGCCAAGATTGCGATCGACATGATCAAGTCCTTGACCGCAGAGCTGGAAGTTGGCTTCGAGTTCGAGGGCAAGGTCACTCGATTGATGGGTCGTGGCGCGATGGTCACCATGCCGAACGGCAAGGATGGCATGGTGCCGGTCGATCAACTCACCCACGCTCGAATCGGGCGACCGGATGATGTGGTCAGCGAAGGCGACACGCTGCGCGTTCGCGTGAAGGAAGTCGACGGCATGGGCCGCGTGAACCTCACCGCACTGGATCTGAACCCGAACAATGAGCGACTGAACGATCCGAATCCTCCGGTCAGCGAGCGCCCGGCCTTCCGAGGCGGCGATCGAGGTGATCGCGGCGGACGAGATCGCGGCGGTCGCGACGGACGCGGCGGCGGTCGAGACCGAGATGGTCGCGGCGGACGTGGTGGTTTCGGGAGCCGAGACGACCGTCCTCGCGAGGGTGACGGCGGCGGCGAAGGCGGCGGCACTCGCTTCCGCAAGCGCGACTAATCCTCGCGACTCCGCCCAACGGGGCTCCGGCGAATCGCTCGCCGGAGCCCTTTTTTCATGCCGGGCACCTTGGGCAAGGCGCAGAATCGCCGATCATCCTGATAGAATCAACAGGGAAACGATTCTCAGCTCATGCCCACGCCTTTTCGCCCCAAGGAACAACGCTGAATGCCGAAGGTGGTGCTTTCGTGGGGTCTCAATTTGGGGGATCGGCAGCAGACGCTGAACCGGATGTCCGCCGCCCTGCGCATCTTGTTGCACGATGTCCGGGCAAGTTCGGTGTATGCCAACGAGCCAATGTATCTGCCGGATCAGCCGGACTATTGGAATGGGATCATTTTAGGCACCACCACGCTCGGTCCGTTTGCCCTGCTCCGTCAGGTCAAAGCGATCGAGCAGGCGCTTGGTCGAATCGCGCGAGAGCGCAATGGCCCCCGGGAGATTGATCTGGATATCGTGGCGTACGGATCGCTGATTTTGGAGTCGGAACACCTCCAGTTGCCTCATGTGAGCGTCCTTGAGCGTAGGTTTGTATGTGAGCCGTGGTTGGAAGTGGATCCGGAGGCCGTCTACCTCGGTCGGATTCCCGGATCTCAGGTTCGAATTTCGGAGTACCTGCCAACGCTCACCGATTATCGACTGGTGAAGGTGGAAAATGCCGCAGTTCTCTTTTAGAGCGTTCGACGGGCAAGGCAAAGATCAGGCTGGCTCGATTGATGCCGCCAGCGCAAACGATGCGGTGCGGCAGTTGGCCGCGCGTGGATTGTTCGTGCAGAACATCGAAGCCGGACCAACCCCATCATCAACTGTTTCGACTCCTTCTCGCTCGGCGGTTCAGCCATCGACGCAGCCGGTGAGCCATCCAAGATCTTCGGGGATCACCACGACCACTCCTCCGACCATCAACCGCGTGAGTCCCGGTAGCCCGTCCAAGCCGACGACCCCAAGGCTTCCCGTGAAGACCGCGATTCTGAAAGATCACGAGCTTTATTTGCTGATGGCGCAGTTTTCGAACCTGTTTCGCGGGGGCATCACGCCGGTCGAGGCGTGCCAGACCCTCGCTCAGAGACAGTCATTCACGCCGGCCCTCCGCGCGGCTCTCACCGAGATGTCTCGCAGATGCGCAGCGGGAGACAGCCTGGCCGATGCGATGGAAGTGTTCGTGGAAATGTTCCCGCCGGGCACGGTCGGAGCGGTGCGAGCGGGAGAAACCGGCGGCTATCTGTGGCAAGCCTGCGAGTACGTTTCGGCCCAAACCCAAGCGACCTGGAAGCTCCGGCGGATGAACAATTGGGTGAGCCTCGCGTTTTGGTCTACTCTGATGATGTTCCCGATCGTGGGGATCATGCAATCCGGGTTCAAGGGACTCTTCGCTCCTCTCGCGGGCACAGCCGCTCCGGATGATGGCGCGCGGCTTTATTTAGAGGGGCTGCGGGGCGGACTATTCGGCCTCTTCGGATTCCTCACTCTGTCGGTGTTGATTGTCTGGATCTTCGGGCCCAAGTTCTTTGGACGCCGTCGCTATCTGCCGCTGCGCCACAAGCTCGGCGCGACGATGCCGGTGGTTGGCCGGCGGGCAAAGCTGGAGAATGCCCGGGCGCTGAGCTACCATCTGGGGCGGCTGCAGGAAGCTGGGCTCTCCCCTTACCGATCCTGGAAACTCGCCTCGGAGGCGGTGCCGAATCTGACTTTTTCGAATCGGATGAAGGAAGCGGGAACTCCGATGACGGAATCGAGCAAGCTATCCGCCGCGATGCGGACGTCGGAAATCCTGCCGGGAGAGTACGCCGACCTGGTGCAAACCGGCGAAATGACCGGAACCGTTCCGCAGGCCATGGCTCAGGTAATGTCGCTGGCCGAGCAGGATCAGGCGCATGCGGAGACCGCGATCAAGATCAAGGCGTGGATCTGGGTGGCGATTCTGGTGGTCGGGGTGGGAGGCATTGCCTTCGCTCTCTTCTACCGAGGGTTTTATGAAGAAGCGTTCAAGGCGATTTTCGCCGGAACCGGGATGGAGTAATGCCGAGTTATCAGTTTCAAGCAGTTGACCAACAAGGACACACGCAGAGCGGGCTGATGTTCGGCGCGACATTTGAGGCGGTGAATCAACAGCTTTCGGAGAAAGGATGGACGGTTCAATCCCTCAGCCTGGCCTCCGCTGGCGTCCACGATCCTCTGGCGGCGGCTCCTAGTCGACCAGGGGCGACGCCTGAGACGGCGCGGACTGCCTACTCCCAGCCCGGAGAGGCCCCTCCTCTGGGCCCTCGGAGCCGAGTGATCACAGATGTCGTTGGTCCGCTCGTTGGCGGCGTGGCTCTGACCCACCTCAACTTCTTCTTCCGTCAGTTAGGGGCAATGCTGCACGCCGGGATCGATCCTCGCCAGGCGCTGGATACGCTCTCTCAGCAAGCGGGGAGCCCCAAGTTACGCTCCATTCTGCGGGAGACGATGGCTCATGTCGAGGCAGGTCGCCCGATGAGCGCAGGGTTCCAGAGGTATCCGGAAGTCTTCAGCCCAATCATGATGGGAATGGTTCGAGCCGGGGAAGAGGGTGGTTTTCTGAGCGATCAGTGCACGAGACTGGCTCACTATATTCAGACAGACATCGAACTGCGCAATTTGATTCGTCGGGAGACTTTTTATCCGAAACTGGTGCTCGGCGCCTCGGTGATCATCATCATCGGGACGAACCTGCTCATCAATTTCTTGAAGCCAGGAGCCAAAGGCCTCGATGCTCCGGTGATCATCTGGATCATCGTGGCGATTCTTGCGATTTGCGCCTTCCTGTTTTCTCGTCTGTTGCTGCGTCAGCCAGCGATCAAACGGCCCTGGGATGAAATCATTGTCGCCTTGCCCTGGATCGGCAGCATGGTTCACGGGTTTGCGATGGCCAAGTTTGGGCGTGCCTTCGGAGCGATGCAGGAGGCAGGATTGCCTCTGAGCAGAGCCGTGAACTTGGCGGCGGACGCCTGCGGCAACGAAGCGGTTCGGGCGAAGATCTACCCCATCGTGCCACGTATGGATAGCGGCGAGGGCATCCATCACATGTTCCGGGAGACGAGAGCGTTTAGCCCCGTGGTTCTCGATATGGTGCAGGCCGGAGAGATGACGGGGAACATCAACGAAATGCTCGTAAAGGTAAGCGAGTACTACGAGGACGAGGGCAAGACGCGGGCTCGACAGGCAGCGATGATTCTCGGCGCGGCCACTCTGATGCTGGTCGGTGCTTACGTGGCCTACATCGTGATTTCGTTCTACATGGGATACGCGGCGGATCGAACGCAGGGAATCTGAGCGGATTGAAGAATCACTACGAAGTCCTGGGGGTGGCCAGCGAGGCAACCGATCAGCAGATTAAGTCGGCCTATCGCCAGCTCGCCCGTCAGTTTCACCCCGATGTCAACGCAGCGCCGGGCGCGCAGGAGAAGTTTCTGGCGATCAAAGAGAGCTACGAAACGCTCACCGATCCAGAGAAGCGTCGACGACACGACCAGGCTCTGAATCTTCATGGTCATCTTCGACGAAAAGCCGAGGAGGAGGACGAGGCCGAGCTCCGCGCTGCACGGGCGAGGGCCAAGGCACGAGCCGAAGAGGAGAAACGGCAGGCAGAGACAGAGGCCAAGGCCAAATGGCAAGAGCACCGCGCTCGACTGCATCGTTTGGAGAGGTTGCTCGCCCAAAGACGTCTCGCCGAAGCGGAGGCCGAGGCGAGAGCGATTCTCGAGGTGGATCCTCGGGAGGCGAAAGCCCATGCCGCCATGGGCGATCTTGCCCGGTTCAAGGGCCTTTATACAGAGGCAGCCAAGCACTATGCTTACGCCGCCCAGTTTGATGCCGCCAACGACCAATATCAGCGGAGCCATGAGGAGATGCTTCGCGCGGCTCAGAAGGCTCCTCTCGAGGAGATTGCGCGGGATCCGGGCGAGCGACATCCCGGGGCGTTTTTGGTCGGAGTGTTCGTCCTCATCGTGGCGGCGGTTTACACGGCACTCGCAAAAGAGAATCCGCTTACCCCTCAAGTTGCGCCGATCAGCACCTGGACATTGGGTCAGTGGGCGATGTTTCTGTTTGGAGGAATCACGCTGGGGGCCACGCTTTCAGCGAGTGATCTCCTCGACAGCCCAGATTTAGGCGGGGGTGCCGTGGGCAATCGGATCAACCCTGGACTAGCTCTCTCGTTTGTTGGGGTGGTGTTTTTCTGGCTGGCCCTGGCCCTCTATCTGCTCGTGGGATTCACTCAGCGGGCGTTTAATGCCAGTCTGAGCAGGTTCTTGGGATTTGTCGCGTTTGCGGCGGTGGCATTTGCTCTGGCGAGGGCTGGCGTGAGTGTGACGGCGGCGACACAGACACTTCTGTGGAGCGGAAACGTGATCATCATTGGAACCATGACCGGGTGGTTTGTCGCGGACGTGGTTCGGCGGAGTTTGCGGGCAGGTTAACGCGCAAACAGCCGCCGAGAGGTCATCTCGGCGGCTGATTCGCTTGGACAATTTCTGGCTACTTCAGCTTGACCCAGCTGGTGAGCCGGTCAGCACGCACCGGCTCGGCGTAGACCCAAGTGCCTTCGCTGTTCGCTTGAGGCATTTTGACACCCCTTGCTTCGCGGACGAAGTGAACCACGAAGGAGTTGTGTTCTTCCGGCCAGATGTAGATTCCTCCACCTTTCGGGGCCGGGTACCGGATTCGGCTAGGAAGCCAGTCTTCTCCGGCGGTGCCATCTGGTTCCGTTCCGCCTGCGGCGAGGACGCCGTTGATCTCCAGATTCCCGGTGATTGTGATGCCGCCCAGCGCGGCGTAGACTCGCCCATATCGGCCCGAGCTATCCGATGAGATCTTGATCGCATCTTTGGTCTCGCTCAGGGCGACGAGCTCGGAGTTTTGGTAGATCTCAACGTCATCATCCCACGGCGAATTTTGGGCGGTGAGTTTGTAGCTCGAGTCGGGGCTGTCGCTGTACTTCTGGGCGACAACAATGGTGACCCCCAGGTTTTCCAGGTTGCCAAAGTTGTTGACGTTGCCATCAACATAGAGCACGTTCCTGCTTGGATCGGAGGTTGAGCCGGGCATGAGTTGCACGGTGTCGCCTTGCTCCACCATGAAGTCGCCGCTGATGAAGGCCGGAGTGCGGATGGTCTTGCGTCCGGTTCGGCTATCTGCGCTCAGGGAACCTGATCGCAGTGCCGTGTATTTGCGCGCGCTTGGGTTGTTCGCCGTGGCGTTAAGCCAGTTTGGTTTCATGGTGCAATCCACCTGAGCCCAATCTGGGAAGTGGGTGCGCTGGCCGATCCGGGTGACTTCGTTCTCCGTGACCGCGTAGGGCAGGTTTCCGTTGACTGGCGGCGGTGCCGTGCGGTAGTTCTTCGATCCATTCGGATTCCCGAGCCCACTGACCCCGACGGTGAAATCGTACGGGGTGGTTGTGGGCTGATCGGGCACCATGATGTACCCCTGGACGTCGAGAACGTTGGAGTTGGTGTAGCCCGATTTGTTCCCGCTCGGGATCCAGCTCACGCCATCGTTGGCGACGATATGGGCCATCTTGTCTTGGCTGCTGGCATCATAGGTGCGCAAGCCTTGGTCGGTACGAATTTCGACAAGAGTATTCGAGTTGATGGCACCGGGGAAATCAACCAAGGTGGTCTCGGCGGAGGAGTTGGTATCCCACTTCGTGGTTTTTCGGATCCGGAACGTGGCCCGAGAGACCGATTCAACGCCGTTGGGTGCGCGGCCCGTCCCCTGAAGGGTGATGGTGTAGGTGTATTGGTGGCTGTCCTCCCCGTGATTCGGAGCCGGGCTCACGGTGCTGGTGTCAATTTTGATCACCTTGGCCTCGTACTGACCGTGGTTTCGACTTGTTCCACTGAAGATGGTGTCGAGTGCATCGGGAGGCAGTTCTTCCCCTGGGGTTTTGTTCTCGTTGATCTCGCGGCAGATTTTGTCGTACAGCGTGTTGATGCCGCTCTCGGCGAGCCGATCGGCTTGTGACTTCTGCACGCCTCTGAACGCCATGGAGTCTGCGGTCGTGGTCACGCCGACAGCGGAGACGGCGACGAGGCCAACGACAGTGAAAAACATCATCACCATCGGCATCGCGCTCCCCCGGCGGAGCCGAAGCGATTGTTTGGGTGTTGAGATGGTGTTCATGGTTTTCATTCCTTGAGTCATGAGTAGTTGAAGAAGTTGTTACTGGGCGTTACGGAGGTTGGAGGCGATTTGCCGAGCAAGTTCGCGGTCGCCCGATTCGGTCCGCTGAACTCCGACGATCCAGCAGGTGAGTTGATTGGCGCGGGTCTCGTAGTTGGGCGCGGTGCCAAATCGCTCATCGATCTCGATGAGAACGTCAATCGGCCCCGTAGCCACGCCGTCTGAGAAGGCGAGTGAGTTCCCGGTTCGCACCATGCCAATGCGAGCGAGATCACCAGCATTCAGACCGTCCATGACTGGGATCGGACGTTGAAGATCGGTCGGGCCATCGCTGTCATCGGAAATGGTTCTTCCGCGCCACTCAGCGCGAACCACGGTCAGACGCCCCGTATTGCCGCTCGGCTCTCCGGTCACAAGATTGACCGGGGATCCGTAGTTCGAGCCGATCGGATTCAGGGTTTCGTGACGGGCTAATCGGTAGTGGAATCGCGTGATGTTCTCCGCGATTTTTCGCCGGGAGGTTTGAACCCCTCGCATTCCCAGAATCTGTCGCGCCTCAATTTCCCAGAGGTTAAAGTTCCCCTCGGGCCTGCTTTCGCGGCGGTAGACGGTAATGGTGCGATTGTCGGGGATGATGGCTCCGCTGGCATCGAGACGGTATCGGGCGAGAATGAGGGTGGTGTCCTCATTGGCGCTGTACGTCGTGCCTCCAATCGTCACTCGGGAAAGGGCGGCGACTGCCGTTTCGGCATCCGCCCGGATGCTTTCGGCGGCGATCCGCGAGCCATCCCCGCGATCGGAGTCCATGATGACGCCTCGGCTGACCTTCGCCGTCGCGAGCATCACGTTGAGACTCAGCGTGATGACGGTGACGAGGACGACCGAAGAGATCATCATTTCAGCGAGCGAAAAGCCCTTGTTTCGACGTGTGTTCATGTTGCTCCCGTAGTGGGGTCGAGTTACTTTGCATTGCGGAGATTTGCCTCGATGGATCGAGCCAGCTCGCTGACTCCTCGTTGGTCGCGTTGTTGGGTAACAATCCAGCAAGAAAGTTCGTTGGCTCGGGTTTCATCCTGGGCGTTCGATGAGTAGCGCTCATCGACTTCCAGCAGGACATCGAGTCGGCCCGACGTATCGGCATCCGAGAAGCTGAGATTGTTCCCGCTGCGCGACATCCCGATGCTGGCGAGTTCGGCAGGAAGGAGCCCATCTTGGTACGGAATCGCGACGCGGAAGTCGTAGATGCTATCTGAGTCGTCGTGGATCTGCTTGCCTTTCCACGGGGCGTTGATCGCGGTGAGACGAGCTTGATTGCCGCTGGGCTCTCCGGAAACCAGGTTCATGGGGCTCCCGTAGACTCCGGCCACCGGGGACAGGGTTTCGTGCCGACTTAAGCGATAGTGGAACTTGCGCAGGTTGTCGGCGACCATTTTCTTGCTCACGCCCTCTGCGGGCATGCCGTCAAGTTGTTTGGCTTGGATCTCCCAGAGCTGCTGGCGCGGGCCAGCGGTGATGACCTGATAGATGAAAAGGTCTCGGCTGTTCGGAACAATCGTGCCGCTCGCATCGGTTCGATATTTGGCGATGATGAGCGTGTTGTCTTCGTGAGCGGTGAAGACTGTGCCATCCACATCGACCCGCGACAGAGCCGCGTAGGCGTGCTGCGCTTCAGAAAGAATTTTGTCGGCAGCATGGCGCGATCCGTTGCTGTTTCCGTATTCCCGGATCACGTTGCGACTGATTTTCGCCGAGGTCAGCATGACGTTCAGACTCATTGCGATGACGGTGACCAGCACGACGCTGGAGATCATCATCTCGGCAATGGAGAAGCCACGGTTTCGATGAGTACGTTTCATAGGTGGGTGCGCTCCGAGTCGTCAGGGAGTGTCGATGGGGCCAGCGGTCACCGATCCCGGTCGGACGACGACGGTTGCCAGTCGTACTTCGGACCACGGGGCGGTTCGGCCTTCAGGGGTGGTGGCGTTGCGCCAACGGACTCGGGTGCTGATTCGCTTCATCGTGGTGTTGACTTCTTGCACCTGGTAGAGGCCTTGAACCTCGTATTTGGTGTTCCGTCCGCCGGGCAGTGAGGTGATGACACTGCCAGGGATGTCGAAGGAAGTCTCCGGACGAACCGTGAGGTTCTCGAAGCTCGTCGAAGCGATGGATTCAAGTTGCTGGTTGGCAACTTGGTAGGCATTCGTGCGGATCTTGCTTTGAAGACCGACTTTATTGGCCAAAACGGCCATGGAGGCGAAAGTGAGGACACCCATGAGGAGGGTGTAGAGAGCGATCGTGCTCTCCAGCAGGGTGAACCCCCGCTTCAGTCTCCCGGAAATCTGTCGGATGCCTTTCATCTCAATGATGTTTTCGGCGGCAATTATTGCGAGATCACGACAGAATTACCGGATTCAAGGCAGCTGACCCGCAAAGGAGAAAACCCCAGCAATTGTTGCTGGGGTCTTCACCTGGGTGGTCGGGAAGAGAGGCTATTTCGCCTGCTTCCAATCGGCAAGTCGGCTTGCCTGGAACGGGCCGAGGATCTTGGATTTGTCGGCGATGCCGGCTGGCATTGTGAAGTTCTTTGCCTCCCGAGCATATTTGAGGGTGAACCCTCCTCTTGGCGGCGGCTTGATGACAATTCCTGCAGTGGGATAGAGATCATCGCTCTTTGGTTGAGCCATTTGCGTGGCTCCGCTCATCAAGATCGCGTTCATTTCGAGGTTTCCGTAGATGCGGAGTCCGCCGAGTGCCGCGTAGACGAGGCCGTACCGTGAACTCACATTCGAGTTAATCGTGATCGCATCGGTGACTCGTGAGGTGCTGATCAGAGAAGCCTGGGCATAGACCTCTTCCATATCCTCGTACTGAGTGAAGGCGTCGGAGAGAGAGTAGCTGGATTCTTTGCCATCAAGGTATCGACCAGTCGTCACGAGGATCACGCCGTGGTTGACGATGTTCCCCATGTTCTCGAGATCGCCATCGACGAAGATGATGTTCTGGGTGGGATCGGTTGATCGTGGGACGAGATTGATGGTTTCCCCCGGGGCGACATACAAGTTGCCCCGCACGTACGAAGGCGTCATCATCTTTTTGACCCCGTTCTGAATCGTTCCAAAGAACCCAACCTTTTTGCCAGAGGCGCTTGATCGCATCGGTGAGTTGAGGACGGTGAATCGCCAGTCGGACACCCATTGAAACACCTGGCTGTCCTCCGCGAAGTACATGGGCTGCCCCATCGCGGTGACGCTGTCTGGCGTCACGGTGTAAGGAGTGGTCTTGTTGACCCACGGGCCTGCGGTCTGGTAGTTCTTTCGATTGTCGTAGTTCCCCAAGCCCACGGGCCCCATGCTCATCTGATAAGCCGTTGAGGAGGGCTGATCGGGGACAAGGACGTGGCCATCGATTTTGAGGACATCGGGGGTCGTGACGCTTGATTTCGTGACGGTTGCAGGCGCCCAGCGAACACCTCGGTTTGCGATGACGTGAGCTTCCTTGTCCTGGGAGCCAGCATCCTCGGTGCGGATATTGTTGTCCGCCACGAAGACGACCTCGGTATTCGATTGGATCGCCCCAGGGAAGATTTTCATCTCGGTTTGCTCATCGAGAAAAGCACCTTTGACAACCACCATCTTGCCGGTAAACGTGCTGTTGACAATGGATTCCGTGCCGTTGGGCGCGACCCCTCTGCCTTCAAGCTCAAACGTGTAGGTGCGCTGGACTGTGTCGTTTCCAAAGCCGGGAGCCGGTTCGACATCTTTGGAGGTGACCGTCACAACTCGCGCCGAGTATTCGCCTAGATCTCGGAAGGCGGCTTCCATGTCGGAGTTCATGCGGAGGGCTTGTAAGGTGGCCGGAGAGGCGTTCCCTTGGTTCAGCCTTCGGCAGATCTCGTCGTAGAGCACGTTGATTCCGCTCTCGGCCAGTTCGGTGGCTTGCACCTTCTGCACGCCTCTAAAGACCATGCTGTCTGTGGTGGTGGTGAGGCCGACCGAGACCACGGTGACGGTTCCGATGACCATGAAAAACATCATGGTCAGGGGAAGGCTGGAGCCACGAGTCAGTCGTTTCTTCATTTTCATCTCCTTAGCGTGCGTTCCTCAAAACGGTGCTTGTTGTGATGGTGCGACCGTTTTCGTTGTCGTCGTCCCCAGCGTCGTCATCGTCATCTCGCCCACGCTCGTTTTGTTTCTTGGTTCGCATTTTGATTTCGAGCATGTTGGCGTCCATTTCTGATGAGCTGGGTTTCGTGAGCTTCGGGTTGACGTAGAAGAAGACGTCAATTGTCGCGGTACTGGGGATGAATCCCCGCATTTCGAGCACGTTCCGTTCGAGCGTGACCCGCCCGGAGTCTTCGATTTTCTCTCGGGTATCAAGGGAAAGGCTGGCCCAGGGCGCGCGGAGTTTCTGGATGGAGATCGAGCCGGGCGGGTTCGGATTCTCCATGTCCCTGCCGGGAAGGGGGAAAGATCGACTCACGGGGTCATACGTGAGCGTGGCCATCCGACCAAAGCGGAACTTGATGTCATCCAGATCTTCCTTGACGAGTTTCCGGCTCGAGATGCTAATGATCACTCCAAATCGACGCCGCGCCGGGAACTTGTACAGGCACTTTTTGTCGTTGACTTCCAGAACTTGATATACGGTGATGTCGTCGGTGTCGGCGATCCGTTTACCGGACGTGTCATAGGCAGGCGACGAGATGATCACGGTTTGATCGGAGCTGTGGATGGTTCCGAAGAGCGGGACATGGAGGGACGAGAGGATGGCCGCGCCGTCGCTGGCTTCCTTCATCATTTCGTCGGTCGCCATGCGTGCTTCCTGCGTCTGATCGCTCTCGTTGGCTGAGGTCTTACTGACCTGCGCGCCCGCGATCATGACATCGAAAGTGAGGACGGTGAGACCGAGCATCACTCCGGCGGAGACGACGAATTCAGCGGTCGTCACGCCGGCGCGTCGACATCGTTGTTTGAGTGATCGAAGATGGCTCATGAGTTATTTCGCCTCTCCCGTAGGGGATGGAGTGCCGCTGATCGGGACGGTGGGGGGTGCCCCTGGGCCAGAAACCGGGAAGGTTGGGGAGGGGGTCGCGCTGGGAGCAGGTGCTCCGGGAGCCGTGACCGACCCCGGTCGGACGAGGATGGTGGCGAGCCGCACTTCACTCCACGGTGCGACCCGACCTTCTGGCGAACTTGCGTTGCGCCATTTGATCCGTACCGTCACCGTCTTGGTGGAGTTGTTACGATCTTCAACCTTGTAGGCACCGGCCACTTCGTACTTGGCATTGTTGCCCCCCGGGAGCCCTTTGATGACTTCTTCCGGAATGTCGAAAGGGGTCTCGGCGACGGCGGAGAGGTTGTCAAAGTTGGTGGACTTCAGCGCTTCCACTTGCTGTCGAGCGATTTGGTAGGCACTCGTGCGGAGCTTGGCCTGGAGACCGATCTTGTTGGAGAAGACCGCCATCCCGGCAAAGACGAGCACGCCGATCAGGAGAAGGTACATGCTGATGCATGTCTCCAGAAGGGTGAAGCCCTTTTTGCTCCGCTTGAAGTGAATCGATGAGATCACGATATCGTTCTCGGAGCCTGGGTGGAGCCTCCGCAGGTTCAAACAGATAGGAATTCTATAAGTCTGGTGGTCTTACCTGGGTGTCTCTCAACCCTGGTTCGGCGTGGTTCCCGGAGGGAAAAGATGGGGCTCGGTAAACTCTCCACCAGCATGGCCAAGCGGTATTACGTCACCACTCCGATTTACTACGTGAACTCGATTCCTCACGTAGGGCACGCTCTGACCATGCTGGCGTGTGACGTCTGCAAGCGATATGCCGAGATGCAGGGCCAGGAAGCCAGCTTCTTGACCGGAACCGACGAAAACGGCCTCAAGGTGATGGAAGCCGCCGCTGCAGCGGGCGAATCTCCGATGGCATTTGTAGATCGGATCAGCAAGACGTTCAGCGACTGCGCGGAAACCCTGGGGATGAGCAACGACATCTTCTTCCGCACCACGAGCGATCAACACAAGCGTGCCGCACAGAGACTGTTCGAGGTCATTCGCGACAACGGCTACATCTATCTCGACAAGTACGAGGGCTGGTATGACGTGAGCTCGGAAACCTTTGTGAAGGAGAGCGAAGTCGTCGACGGAAAGAGCCCCGATGGTAACCCGGTGCGATGGGTGGAGGAAGAGAACTACTTCTTCAAACTCTCGGCGTTTGGCGATCGACTCCTCGCGAAGATCGAGGAAGAGCCGGACTGGCTCCTGCCTCATGTTCGCAAGAACGAGGTCGTGAGCTTTATCCAGCAAGGTCTGCGCGATATCTGCATCACGCGGGCGAATCCTGGCTGGGGAATCCCTGTGCCAGGCGATGAGAGCAAGGTGATTTACGTCTGGTTCGATGCCCTCATCAACTACTTGGCTGCGACCGGTTGGCCGGATGCAGGTTGGGAGGATTTGTGGCCCGCCGACGTGCACTGGATGGCGAAGGAGATCTTCACCCGGTTCCATGCGACTCTCTGGCCCGCTATGCTGATGGCAGCGGATTTGCCTCTCCCGAAGCGCGTGATCGCGCACGGTTGGTTCGTGTTCGGCGACAGCAAGATGAGCAAATCGAAGGGCAATGTGATCGGGCCAGACGAGCTGATCAAGTTCTACACGGAGACGGCGGGATGCTCGCCGAAACTGGCGGTGGATGTCGTGCGCTTCAGCCTTGCGCGGGCTCTGCCGTACGAAGGCGATACGAATTACACCCTGGAAGAAGTCGCGAGGATTTACAACGCCGATCTCGCAAACGATCTGGGCAACGCGCTGAATCGCAGCCTGAGCATGGCGCACAAGTTTACGTCTGGCTTAGTGCCCGATGCGGCGGTCGAGGATGATGCCTTGAAGGCGGCATTAGAAGCTAAGGAAGAAGCGGAAGATGCAATGAACGCCTTACGCTTAGACGATGTGGTCGCTGCTGGTATCGACCTGATCCGTTGGCTGAACAAGTACATCGACACCCGCGCGCCATGGGCTCTGGCAAAGAACGAGGATCCTGCGCTGGCGGGTGTGATCCGCTCGATGCTCTATGCGGTGCGCAATGCGGAAGGGTTGCTCCGACCCTTCATCCCCTCAACCGCAGATGCCATTGCCGCTCAGTTCCGGCTGCCTGGCCTCACCGATTGGTCGATGATTGGCACCGAAGCCGCTCTGCCCGCAGGCACACAGCTCGGCGAGCCCCAACCGATGTTCCCCCGACTTGACAAAAAGATCATGGAATCACTGAAACCCCAACCAGAAGCCTCCGCTCCGAAGGAAGAGAAGCCGGCGAAGAAAGAAAAGCCGAAGTTCGAAGTTCCGGCGGAGATTGAGTTCACGGACTTCATGAAGGTGAATCTGCGCGTGGGGCGGGTGATTGAGGCCGAGGGCATCGAGGGCAGCGATAAGCTGGTGAAGCTCCAGGTGCTGGTCGGGGATCAGCCTCGACAGATCGTGGCGGGAATCAAGAAGAAGTACGCCCCGATCGACCTCATCGGTCGCCAGGTGATCGTGGTCGCGAACCTCAAGCCCGCAAAGCTCATGGGTCACGAGAGTCAAGGCATGTTGCTCGCGGCGGATGATGTCGATGGCGCGCCGATTCTGCTCCAACCCGAGCACGAGGCTCCCGAAGGGACGAGCGTTCACTAGACTCATCAGCTTATCCCGATCCTCTGGGCCGAGGGAATCGGTAGAACTCACACATCCGGTAGTTGCTTAGCCCAAGAATATGTTGACGATTTTCCGTTAGCCCATCCCAACTTTCCGGTAATACGGGTGTGGAACGAAGCGCTCCGACCTGGCTCTAGGGTAACGTCGTCAAATGAATCAAATTGGAGTTCCAGCACTGTTAGCGCTCTGCGCGCTTTCACTAGCAACTCCTTCAGGTCACTTTGCAACAGATCCCGTCGTGGTCAGTGCTAGTGTCTCCGAAAATGTCTTCCCGCCACCAATGCCGACATGTGTGGGTACATGTCGCCCTACGCACGTCATACCAAAAGAGTTCAACTTGGTACTGCCCGGTGGCTGTGGTTGGTTCGGTAACGACTACTCGAAATACTCTACGGATTGTATTCGCTTTGAGTGCGAAGAGGGTAGATACTATAAGGTTGCTAACTACCAATTCCTTGGCTGCAATTCAGGGCCTGAGTACGGATTGCCCGCTAACTGCCCTGACAGTACTTGCACGCCGTCCCCGGACACCGGGCCATAACAGATAATGGCAGACGTGCATCCTTCAGGCCCAAAAGCGGCAATGACTCTAGTTGAACTACTCGTGGTGATTGGTGCTCTTGTACTGCTCATGGCCTTTCTCTTCCCCATAATCGGTCGGAGCACTCGACGCGGAATGGAAGTGGAGGAGGCTGAATATATGCGCCAAATAGGGATTGCACGAAGTCTTTATTCCGCTGACTTCGATGAGCATAGCCCTGGACTTGCTTCTTTGCTCGCGACTGGTCGCGTTCCAGAAGGTGTGTCTGCATCTAGCTTAGATCCTTCGCCGAGGGGATGGCGGAACGAGATTATTGCGCAATTCGCAACAATGAGCCATAGTTTCAGCGTGGAGCCGGGGACACAGAGAACTTCATTTCTGTGCTCAAGAGACGTTCTTCCTTCCAGCGAGATTCAGAGGATCGAGTCGCAGGCGGGCGATCCTGGCTGGTTAGTTGGTTTCGGGCTGAACCCCTTCGCGCATCTCGGGCGGCCGATTGAGATGATGAAGGGGCGCCATTTTCAGCTGACAGTTGGGAATTCCATTCTGCGCAGACCATCTGCACAGGATGGAAGCGTTCTCAGCATCGCGAGGCTCTATCAGAACGAGAGAAAATAGCAGTGGGGGAAACATCAGGCGTGCGAATCTGGTGGAAGTCTGCGAGCGGACGGCGCGACTTCCTTGTTGCACTTACATCCTTAGGAGTGATCTTAACCGGGATGCAATTACTGACAACGACTCCAGGGTTGAACAGCCCATTATCGATCAGCTATGTAGTGGCTGGATTCGCAATTGGCCTTCCCCTCGCTTGGTTGGCCGCCGTGCTGTCGGATCGCGGGCGAGTACTTTACTTTCCTATCATTCTGTGTGCTCTCGGAGTCGGAGCAAGACTGGCACTGTTCGTATTTGTGCCCACGAAGATGTCCATAGAGTTTGTCGTCGGCTCTGCTGTAAGAATGGGGATTACATTTCTTGTAGCGGGAATTGCAACGACCGCACTCCTGTTGGTAGCGCAGTTTGTTGCTGAACAGTATCAAGAATAGACGCCCGATCACGCGCCGCAGTCGATGCACTGCTCCAGGGTGGAGCGGACGAACTGGCGGGCCCGGTGAAGGCGGCTCTTCATCGCGGCGAGGCTGATGCCGAGGGTTTCGGCGGTTTCCTCGCCGGATCGCTCGTCGAGCTCCCGCATCACGTACACCGAGCGTAAATCCTCGGGCATGTCCTCGAGAGCGGCGCGAACCCGCGCTTTCAGCTCCTCGAACTCGAAATTCGGCTCGGCGGGGGGCACGGCAATTTCGGGGAGTTCCGAGAGCGCCACGATCGGAGCGAGCGCCTCTTTCTTGCGGAGCCGGCTGCATACTCGGCGACCGATAGTGGCGAGCCACGCTCGAAAATGCTCCTTGTCATCCAACTGCTCCATCGCCTTGTAGGCTCGGAGCAAGGCTTCAACGAGCACATCTTCGGCATCGTCGTTGTTGCCGCACACGCGAATCATCTGCCGATAGACCGCATCTTTGTGCTCGGCGACGAGATCTTCGTACTGATCTTTCGTGACGTTCACTCGGATTCCTCTTGCGCCAACTCAGGGGAAGCGGTCACTCGCGGCGGGGCGATCGCCGACTTTCCATGATGCGACACAAAGGTCTGGATTTCCGCCGGATCAAGCACGACGATGTTGGGCTGGGCAAAGGCCGCAAACTCATCGTTATCCATCGGATCCAGCGTGCCGTCCTCGTTGAACTCGGTGAGCATGGAGGTGAGGATGTCGCTCTGGCTGGGGGAATAGGGGAAGGCATCCATCCAGAGGCCCGGACGCTTTTCGTCGCTGACGTACGCGACGCCTGCGATCCAGATATCACCAAAGCCCGGGGCTTCGTTGTCATCTGCCCACCGACCCCGCCGAACTTCGTGGCCCTTGTCGAGCAGATTGCGCTGGATCGTTTCCAGGGCCACGGCCTCGCGGCACACGATGACGAGGTTCGCCTCCGTATCCGCGGCCGAGGCGAGAGTGAAGCCTCCGCGTCGTTCCAGATAAACCCGTGCGCCGCGAGGCCAACGATCGCGAAGCTCCGCGACAAATCCATCCCAATCTGTTTCGAGTCTCATGCGTTTGGTGCCTCCGAGATCACCGCCGTGGAAGCAGGCGGTCGCGGCAGAACTCGCCAGGTGATACCCCAAGTGTCGGTCAAGGTGGATTGCCCGGGTTGGGCTCCCAGAGCTTGGAGCTGGAGAGCGTCTTCGAGGAGAAACACCGGCCCATTCGGCAGGCCGGGCTCGATTCTCAGCCGGACCGGGTCGGAATCGATCACCCATACATGCCCGCTCAGAGTCGCTGGGCGCTCCAGAACAGTCGAGAAGAACTCGGCCACCTTGGCCGGTTCGTGCGTGTGGAGACCAATCCTCGCCAAGGTAGGGGAGTAGAAATCAAAGTCTTCATCTTCGTCATCCGCGCCGAGTTCGAAGATATTCCACGAGTTCCCAAACGGATCGACCACGAGGTTGAATTCCCCGGAGCCTTTCCAGGTGACCTCCTCGAATCCGAGCGCCCGGAGCTGACCCCGAGCCGCACTCAGGTGGTCGGTGAGAAGTTCGAGAACCGGCGGGCGTCGATCGCCTGGATCAATGTAGGCGCGCAGAGCTCCATCCGTGAGGCAGAGCCCACTCTCGCTCGTGAGCATCTCCCAGCCCAGCGCATCGCGATACTTTTGCACCATCGCATCCGGGTGCGGCGCGGTGAGTCCGACACATCGACTGAGCCCGAATCCCATGGATTCCCCCATCATATCTGATTCTCGGCTCGGGTAAAACTGGTGATCCCCCGGAGGGCCCTTATCGTGTCAGAGACGATCGATACCTTACTCAGCGAAGACCGTATTTATTCCCCCGCGCCGGAGTTCCGCGCGCAGGCCAACATGGACGACCTGTCGGTCTATGAATACGCCAATACCGACCCCGAAGGGTGGTGGGCGCAGTGGGCGGGGCGACTCGATTGGTTTGAGCACTGGACGAAGATTCTGGAGTGGAAGCAACCTTACGCCAAGTGGTTCCTGGGCGGGAAGATCAATGCCTGCCACAACTGCGTTGATCGCCACGTGATCGCGGGTCGGGGCGAGAAGGTCGCCTGGATCGCGGAAGGCGAACCGGGCGATGTGCGGCTGTTCACGTATTCGGATGTTTTGCGCGAGGTGCAGAAGCTGGCCAATGCACTCAAGGCCCTCGGAATTCAGTCAGGGGACCGCGTTTGCCTCTATATGGGCCAAGGGCCTGAGTTGACGCTGAGCATGCTGGCTTGCGCGCGGATTGGCGCGGCCCACTCGGTGGTGTTTGGCGGATTCAGTGCGACGAGCATTCACGAGCGGATCAATGATGCGAGCGCGAAGCTGGTGATCACGGCGGATGGCGCATGGCGTCGGGGCAAGATTGTGGAACTCAAGAAGATCGTGGATGACGCGATGGCCATGGGTTGCCCTACGATCGAAAAGGTTCTTGTGTACGAGCGAGTGGGAGCACCAGGAACTCTCACCAACGGACTCGCCGCGCCAGAGTACGACAGGGGCGTGTGGGATGATTCTCGCGACATTTGGTGGCACGATCTGGTGCCGAATCAACCCGCCGAGTGCCGCTGTGAATCGATGGACAGCGAAGATTTGCTCTTCATTCTCTACACCAGCGGATCAACCGGCAAGCCAAAGGGAATCATGCACACCACCGGCGGCTATCTGACGGGCACCAGCGCCACCAGCTATTGCGTTTTTGACTACAAACCGACCGACATCTACTGGTGCACCGCCGACTGCGGATGGATCACCGGGCACAGCTATGTGGTGTACGGCCCGATGGCCAACTGTGTGACCCAGGTTCTCTTCGAGGGTGCCCCAGATACCCCCGACAAAGACCGGTTCTGGCGGATTGTCGAGAAGCACAAGGTGTCAATTCTCTACACGGCGCCTACCGCGATTCGCACGTTTATGAAGTGGGGCGAAGAGTATCCGCAGCGATGCGATTTGAGTTCGCTGAGGCTACTCGGCACGGTCGGCGAGCCGATCAACCCCGAGGCGTGGATGTGGTACCACCACATCATCGGCGACGGAAAGTGCCCGATTGTCGATACCTGGTGGCAAACCGAGACCGGCGCGATCATGATCACGCCTCTGCCCGGCATGACGGACACGCGGCCTGGCTCCGCGACTCGGACGTTCCCCGGGGTGTACGCCACGATCTACGACGAAGAGGGCAACGATTTGGTGCGCACTCACGGGCTCCCGGTGGGTGGACTGCTCGTACTCAAGCGTCCCTGGCCGAGCATGCTGCGCGGCATTTGGGGCGACCCGGAGCGGTACGAAAAGACATATTGGAGCAAGTTCAGCGACGCCTATTTCGCCGGCGACGGCGCCAAGCTCGATCAGGATGGCTTCTTCTGGCTGCTCGGTCGAGTGGATGACATCATGCTCGTGAGCGGCCACAACATCAGCACGATGGAAGTGGAATCGGCCCTAGTGGATCACCCGGCGGTCGCGGAAGCGGCGGTCATCGGCAAGAACCACGATGTCAAGGGTCAGGCGATCAGTGCCTTCGTGATTCTGCGCGGCAACGTGACGGGAACCGAGGCCCTGAACGCCGAAATTCGAGCCCACGTCGCGGCGAAAATCGGGCCTCTGGCTCGGCCCGACGATCTGTTCTTCACCGCAGAATTGCCGAAGACCCGCAGCGGCAAGATCATGCGGCGTCTGTTGCGCGATGTCGCGGAAGGTCGGGCCCTGGGCGATGTCACGACTCTGAGCGATCCGGCTGTTGTGTCGTCGTTGAAGTCTCAGTACGAGGATAAGGAAGGGTAGGCGGCTAGGAGTCAGCGGTGCCGGATCATATCGTGATCCGGCACCTGACGGTTTTCCGTTAATTTGTGATTTCCTTCACACAAATCTCTCAAGGCTCTGTTACGATTGCTCGTGAAAAGAGGAGAGATGATGAATCCCCTTCAAGAGAACAGTCTGCTGCGCCGTTCGGCCCGCGTTTTGAGCGTTTCGCTCGCGATCACTCTTGCTTACAGCGCGGCCGCTATCGGGCTCAACCCGGCGGTCAATGAGGCAGGAAAGGCGGCTCAGAGCGTTTTCCGGCAGCCAATGTCGCCGTACGCCGGCAAACCTGGCAAGCCG
Organism: Armatimonadota bacterium; assembly: GCA_020161505.1. Taxonomy (GTDB): domain Bacteria; phylum Armatimonadota; class Fimbriimonadia; order Fimbriimonadales; family Fimbriimonadaceae; genus UphvI-Ar2. The sequence goes on from JAIUNY010000001.1 coordinate 317,938, forward strand.
CCAGTGGTGAAGGGTATCGGTCGAGATCCGGTTTTCCGGGGTGGACTTTGGAACCCGCAAACTCTTAAAGCTCTCGACCATGTACGCCGCGAGGACATGCGGCGTGCACCGGTTTCGGAATCCGACCTCATCCTCAGCCTTGCCCCGATGATCCTGCCGTCGGTGGTTTCGCAGACAGAACCGGAAGGCGAAGGGGCCGGTACGCTTCCTGGAGAAGGCGAGTACGGGGGAGGATCGAGTGGCTCCACGGTCAACACGAACACCGGGAACCGCAGAGAGATCGAGCCGATCGTGAGTTGGTCGGCACGAGGCAATATCGGGGTGGATTTTCATCTCATCCACAACTCGAAAGGTGCCTATCAATTTGACCTTGGCAAGGGTTGGAGTCATAGCTACAACGCCCGCATCTATAACAACTCCTTCATGGGTGTCGCCGTCCTCAGGTACCCGAACGGACTTGAGGTTCCGTTCAACACCACTGGACCGTACGCCTACCAGGCACCTGTCGGAATAACGGACATTCTGGATCCGAAGATCGGTGGGGGCTGGACACTGACCACGAAGAGTCAGATGGTGATGACCTTCGACTCTGGCGGGTTCCTGATTGAAGTCAAGGATCGAGACGGTAACGCTGTCACCATCAATCGCAACACAATCAACAAGATCACCTCAATCAGCGATGGTCTCGGACGAAATCTGAACTTCGCCTACAACAGCGATGGACGGATCAACCAGGTGACTGGCCCCGACAGCAAGGTTTGGCAGGTCACTTACAACACTTCTGGTCAGATGACCGAGATCAAGTATCCGGAACTGAACTACGTTGTCCACAAGCGCATTTTTGGCTACAACTCAAACTCGGATATCACAGCAGAGACAAATCTGCGTGGCCACACATGGACCTACCTGTACGATGCGAGTGAGCGGTTGACGCAAGCGGTGAACCCACTGACCCAGCCCACGAGCTATACCTATGGATCGGTCAACGTTACACATTTGGTTAACGGTAACTCCATTCACCACACCTATAGCAACGGTCTTCTGATCGGACAACGTGACACGGCCGGATTCTGGGAGTACATGGGGCACGATCCTAATCGCAATGTGAACCACTACACAGATAAGGAAGGGAAGATTTGGCTCGCGACCTATGACGGGAAGTCAAATCTGCTCACCGAGACGAATCCTCTAGGGAAGACGACGACTTACACGTACGATTCAAACAACGATCTGAGGAAGATCAAGGATCCACTGGGCTTTGAGGATGAGTTCCATTACAGTGGCGGTCGTTTGACGTCAATTGAAGATGGTCTGAATCGAACAACGGTTACACTGGGTTACAACAATTTCGGCGAACCGACGAGTGCGACAGATGCTCTTGGCCGGGTCGCGACGGTTGCCTACGACACCCATGGTAACGTCAAGGAAGCGGTCGCACCAGGCGGAGTGACTTCGCGGGCAGAATACGATACATACGGGAGGGTGAAGAAAACCATCGACCCGCTGAACCACGAACACACGGTTCTGTACGACGATTGGGGACGAGTCAAAGAAGTGGTGGCACCGGGTGGAGCCAAGAGCACGATCAATTACGACCTCGAAGGAAACATTACGAGTGCGACTGACCCAGAGTTCCGAACTGGATTCCGGACAATTGATGCGCTTGGGCGGGTCACTGTGGCCACGAACGCGAAGGGCGAGTCTCACACATATCAGTACAACAACGTCGGGTTCTTGAATCAAATCACGAATGGGCGCGGATTCACGCGGAGTTTCATCCGCACGCCTCGCGGCGAAGTCTTTCGTCTCACCCATGCCGATGGAACGATGGAGTTCTGGACGTATGACAACAACGGCCAGGTGAAAAGTTACCAAAATGGCGCAGGTCAAACGATCAACTACGGTTACGACAATGCTGGCCGGCACACGCTCGTCGATTATCCGGCAGGTGTGGACACGACGTTTGGATATGATGATGCTGACCGGATGACCTCGATGGTCGACTCGACGGGCACTTCATCGTTCACCTACAACGCAGCGGACGAGGTACTGCAACAAGTCACTCCACAAGGAACAATCAACTACACCTACAATACGGCAGGGCAACCGCTGACGATGACCGAAGTGGGTGTGGGGACAACGACCAATACTTACCATCCGACCAACGGGCGCCTGACGCAGATTCAAGATGCCTTCGGAGATCTGACAGCATTCTCCTACGATTCTGCCGGGCGGATTTCTCATCGCTGGCTCCAGAACGGAACGTTCGATCAGTTCACCTATGACAATCGCAACCGCGTCACCAGCATCGTGACGAAGAACAGCAGCAATGCGACGCTTCATTCCCGCACCTATACGTTTAACCTCGCAAGCGAAGTGACGAGGATTGTCGAAGGAACTGTGACCACGGATTACACCTACGACAATGCTGGTCAGTTGCAGAGCGAAGTCAAGTCTACGGGGTATGCGGCAAGCTATTCCTATGATGGCAATGGCAATCGCCTGACTCGTAACGTGAATGGTGCCGTTGAGAGCTATTCGTACGATGCGGGTGACAAGCTCACTGCGATTGTCGGTGGCGCGGATCCTCGAACGTTTACCTATGATGGCGCGGGTCGAACAACGGGGATTGTTCGGAGCAGCGGCACCACGAGTTTCACCTATGACTATGAGTCACGGGTGACGAGTATCAGTAAGCCGGGTATGACGACGAATTCGATGACTTATAATGGTCTGGATACTCGTGTGGGGATGACGGATTCTACGGGGTCTCGTACGTTTAGACGGGCGGGGATCGGGGTGACTTCTCCGGTTCTCAGCGATGGTTCGGCGAGTTTTACTCCTTCGGGTGAGAACCGGGCGGGGGTGAAGACGGCTTACCACGGCGGCCTCAAGAGCTTCGACACCCAAACGAACGCCGCGCAGGCGGTGGTGGGTCAACGGCTCACCGATGCCTTTGGGAACCAAATCTCAAGCTCGGGCGTTTGGAAAGGCAGATTCGCCTACGGCGGCCCGTATGGCTACCAGGAGGATCCGGATACGGGTCTCCGTCTGCTGGGGCATCGCTACTACGATTCGAGCACGGGTCGTTTCCTCACGAGGGATCCGATCAAGGATGGTCGGAACTGGTACGTGTATTGTGATAGCAATCCAATATCTTTCTCCGATCCGTCTGGCCTTGAACGAGGGGGAATGCATGATGTCGGAGACTGGTGGTCTAGCGAGCTAGAAAAAGGAGACATTACGGTTCCTCCTGCACCGCCGGGGGCAAATCTTTGGAAGGACGTTGAGCATGCATTGCGAGGTGGTTCTGCGCCCGGAGGTCAGCTTTCGATCGCAGAACTTCTGGCACTGTATAGCAACAAGGGTCGTTGGGACTTCGGTTTTCACGTAGGGACCGATGAGGCGCAAGCCTACGGAAACTTTCATTTCGGAGTAATTATGGCTGCTATGGGGATGACTTTGATAGACACTGTTCACTTAGCTGGTTTGGCTGAATTCAAGAGCCGACGGGGTAAAGTACCGAATTCGTGGGGGAGCCCGTTCGGCTCATTCCCCTATGGGGATGATCCAGAAGATCAGTTTTGGATTATCATGGGCTGGTGGTATTACCATCACTATATGAAACCTAAGCAGAAAAAGAATGATCAGCAACCAGTTCGAATTTTGGGTGGTGCAAGAAGGTGAATTCACTTAGGCATTTCCTCAGAGTAGTGATGGCAAGTATGCTGGTCAGTGGATGCGCAGAGTCTCGAGTGGAGTACATTCAACGTGCATCCTGTGTTGCTGGTGGACACACCTTTGTTCTTGAGGAGAAAGACTACAACGGTCTCCTTACCAGATCCGATGCTCTGGTGTCGGTGATAGACCCATCAAGAGAGGGCAAGGATATCATCTACGAGGCAATTTCGGTAAAGGGAGCCGTCAGCGCAGATTCGGCCTTCTGTCGCGCGGATGAGCAGACTGGTACAATCTCAATCAACATGAAAAGCATCTCTGCCTCGGAGGAGCGGGTTGCTGTTAATCGGTTCGGAAAGTGGAGTATAGTTGTAGAATAGCGCATTGATAGGTTACCTCGTTCCACGGGGACAGGCCTGGCATCCTGAATAGTATTGAGGCATGAGCCGACAATGCATCCATTCGGCTGTTCGCAACAGCGGCACGACGAGTTTCACTTATGACTATGAGTCTCGGGTGACGAGTATCACTAAGCCGGGCATGACGACGAATTCGATGACTTATAATGATCTGGATACTCGTGTGGGGATGACGGATTCTACGGGGTCTCGGACGTTTAAGCGGGCGGGGATTGGGGTGACTTCTCCGGTCCTCAGCGATGGGTCGGCGAGCTTTACTCCCTCGGGCGAGTGGCGCGGCGGGGTGAAGACGGCCTACCACGGCGGCCTCAAGAGCTTCGATACCCAAACGAACTCGGCGCAGAGCATCGTGGGTCAAAGGCTCACCGATGCCTTCGGGAACGAAATCTCGAGTTTGGGTGTTTGGAAAGGCAGATTCGCCTACGGCGGCCCGTATGGCTACCAAGAGGATCCCGATACGGGCCTGAGATTGCTCGGGCATCGGTACTATGATTCGAGCACAGGGCGTTTCTTGACGAGGAAT
>JAIUNY010000020.1 GCA_020161505.1 Armatimonadota bacterium
TGGGGCTATGATAAGGCCACGAAATGAGCATCCACGTCTTCCCTCTCGCTGGCACTCAAGTGGGCTCCGGTAGCCTGACCGTCATCGCTGGCCCTTGTCTGGCCGAGTCGATGGAACTGTGCCATCAGGTCGCGGGAACCATGCAGGAGATCTGCGCGGAACTCGGGATGCCGTATGTGTTCAAGGCAAGCTTTGATAAGGCCAACCGAACGTCGGTTCACTCCACGCGAGGGAGCGGGATGGAAGCGGGGCTCGACATCCTGGCGAGCGTGAAGGAGAACTTCGGGCTCCCCGTGACGACCGATGTCCACACTGCCGAACAAGCGGCTCCTGTGGCGAGCGTGGTGGATTTGCTCCAGGTTCCGGCGTTTCTGTGTCGGCAAAGCGATCTTCTGGAGGCTTGTGCGGTCACCGAGAAACCGGTGAACGTGAAGAAGGGGCAGTTTCTCGCCCCCTGGGATGCCCAGAACATCGTGACGAAGCTCCAAAACTTCGGCGCGCAGGGAGTCATGCTCACCGAGCGCGGCACCAGCTTCGGCTACAACGCCCTGGTGGTCGATATGACTGGGTTCGAGACCATGCGCGGCTTCGGTGTGCCGGTCTGCTTTGACGCCACCCATTCCGCCCAGCGGCCTGGTGGCGCAGGGACCTCGACTGGAGGGGTGCGAGAGTCGATTCCCGCCATGGCGCGGGCCGCAGCCGCTGTCGGGATCGATGCGATCTTCCTTGAAGTCCATCCGAACCCCGAGAAAGCCCTCAGCGACGCCGCGACCCAATGGCCCCTCGACAAGGCCCGTGATCTTCTCGTGAGCATTCAAGCGATCCACCGCGTTCGCCAGGCCATCGGCTAACCGGCACTAGGGGATTCGTCCCGGGCTTGGTTTTGCTCGCGTAAACTGCAAGGTGTGGATTCGTCTGCCCCCCGGCAGGATCGCATTCGCTCCTTTCTGAGTCAATTCACTCCGAAATCAGTCCTTGCCTTCCGTTCATACAAACTGAGTGATTTTCCTCGCGACCTCCTTGCTGGGGTCACGGTAGGTTTGGTTGCTGTACCGCTGGCAATTGCCTTTGCGATTGCCAGCGGCGTTCCACCCCAAGCTGGACTTGTGACGGCAATCATTGCCGGGTTCTTGGTCTCGGCCTTGGGTGGATCAAAGATGCAGATCGCTGGTCCGACGGGTGCCTTTGTCGTGGTGGTGAGCGGCATCATCGCAAAGCACGGACTCGAGGGCCTCTTCACCTGCACCCTGCTCTCAGGCATCTTTCTGATCCTACTCGGACTGACGGGTCTTGGATCGGCAGTTCGCTACATCCCTCGGCCTGTCGTCATTGGGTTCACCAACGGAATTGCTGTGCTCATTGCGAGCACTCAACTCCGCGATTTCTTTGGTCTGGAGATTGCCAAGGTTCCTTCGGAGTTTTGGGATCGGATGGCGGCTCTTGCGGGCCATGCCAGTACGATCAATCCTCTCAACACGGGGGTTGCCGCAGGATCGCTGCTTGTTCTGATCGCGGTGCGGAAGTGGCTCCCGAAGATTCCCGGGGCCATCCTTGTGATGATCGGCGTGACGGCCCTGGTTGCCGGGCTGAGGCTGCCCCTCGAGACGGTGGTCTCTCGGTATGGGCCTGTTCCAAGCTCATTGCCGCCACTGCATGTCCCGGCCCTTCGCTTCGACCTGATGCTTCCTTTGATGTCGGCTGCGCTGACCGTCACGATGCTCGGCGCGATTGAGTCTCTCCTCTCGGCGGTGGTAGCGGATCGGATGTCGGGTGACAAGCACAATCCTGGCGTGGAGCTGGTAGCCCAAGGAGTGGCAAACGTAGTCTCACCTCTTTGGGGCGGACTTCCCGCGACCGGGGCGATTGCTCGTACCGCAACGAACATCCGAAGTGGAGCGGTCAGCCCGCTCTCGGGCATGATCCACGCCATCGTCGTCTTGCTCGTCGTGCTCTTCGCCGCACCTCTTGCGGGGCAGATTCCGCTCGCTGCGCTCGCTGCGATCCTCATCATGGTGAGCTACAACATGGGCGAATGGGCAGAAATCCCGACGATCCTCAAGCTCGGCAAGGCAGATATTGCGGTGTGGCTGATCACGTTCTTCCTCACCGTGTTTGCCGACTTGACGGTCGCCGTTCAGGCGGGAATGATCCTGGCCGCCCTGCTGTTCATCAGGCGGGTTGCGACGACCACGACGGTTTCGCGGGTGACCCCCGAATACGTGGAATCCAGCCGGAAACACAGTCTCCAACTCCACGAGATCCCTGATCAGGTGGCGGTCTATCGGGTGAGTGGGCCGCTTTTGTTCGGAAGCACGGAGAAAATCGAGGCGATTCGGGAAGATCTGGCGAGTTTGCCTCCGGTGGTTGTTTTGCGTCTGCGAAACATGACGGCTCTGGATGGCACCGGGCTCCACTCCATCGAAGAACTCGCGGAAGCCTTGCACGCATCGGGGCGAACCCTGATCCTGTGTGGCATGAGATCTCAACCTCGTGCTCTGATGGACAAAGCAGGAATCACCGCTCGTCTCGGCCCGGAAAACGTCTGCGCGGACGTTTCTCATGCCATGGATCGGGCCCGAGAGATTCTTGCCCAGTGACCCCAGCCAGACGTCACAGGTAAAGTGACAACCATGCCCAAGCAAGTTCATGCGACGGATCGCGCGCCAGCCGCGATTGGCCCTTACTCCCAAGCCGTTTCGGCGAGCGGAACGTTCTTCTTCTGCAGCGGACAGATCCCCCTGACCCCCGGCGGTGAACTGATCTCCGGCGACGTCCGCGCCCAGGCGGAACAAGTGATGGAGAACATCGCGAACATGCTCGATTCAATGGGTCTCGGATTCAACAATGTGGTCAAGACCACGATCTTCCTGAGCTCGATGGATCACTTTGGGACGGTGAACGAGGTCTATGGTGCCCGATTCGCGGGTGGCGACATGCCCGCCCGCAGCACCGTCGCCGTGGCGGGACTCCCGCGCGGCGTGGATGTCGAAATCGAAGTGATCGCTTGCCAGTAAAGCGCGTCGTTTCGGTATCGCTGGGGAGCAGCAAGCGGGACAAAGTCTACGAGACTTCCCTGCTCGGTCAAGAATTCCGCATTGAGCGTCGAGGCACCGATGGCGACATGGGTGCCTTCAAACGCCTGATGGAGGAGCTAGACGGCGAGGTCGATGCTCTCGGTGTGGGGGGCGCAGATATCGCCATCGCCACGAGCAAGCAAAGATTTGAGTTCCGTGAGATTCGTAACCTCATTCGTGGGGTCAAAACGACCCCGGTCGTCGACGGGAGCGGCCTGAAGCATACGCTGGAGCGTGAGGCGATTCTATGGCTTCAGCGCGAAGGTGTCGTGGATTTTCAGCAAGAAACTGCCCTCCTGGTCTCGGCCGTCGATCGGCATGGCATGGCCCAAGCGCTCAACGAAGTCTGCCCTCGCGTGATCTACGGAGACCTGCTGTTCGGCGTGGGGCTGCCCCTTCCGGTTCGGAGCTACAAAACGGTTGAGATTCTTGCCGCGATCATCGCCCCGGTGATCACTCAACTCCCATTCAAGTGGTTTTATCCGACCGGGGAAAAGCAGGAGCATCGCACCCCGAAGTTTCCCAAGATCTTTGAGGAAGCCACTTTCATTTGCGGCGATTGGCACTTTATCCGTCGCTATGCGCCCGAGAAGCTCACGGGTAAGACCGTGCTCAGCCAAACTGTGCGCGCAGACGATCTTGCGTGGCTTAAGTCAACAGGACTGAAGCGACTGATCACCACAACCCCGATGATGGGCGGCGAAACCTTTGCCACTAACGTGATGGAGGGAGTCGTTGTTGCCCTGCTCGGCAGGCCGCCCAGCGAACTCACGGCGGATGATTACATGAAGGTGCTCGCAGACCTGAATTGGTCACCCAACATCATCGACCTTCAAACCGATGAGGCCATCCGGTAAAATTGTCGTCTCAATTTGGAGGCGAATCGGCCGGATGAGGGACACATCCAGCTTCTCAGACGTCCTCCTATAGAGTGGTGCCGAACCTTTGACGCGATTCGCTTTCATCATCCATCCTTTGCGGGGACGCGACGCGTTGCGGAAGTTTCCCTTCCTCAAACCCTTCCCAGAGCCGATGCTCGAAGGGATGATGGCTCGCCTGAAACCGCGAGTGGTCAGTGAAGTCAAAGGCATCGAGAGCATCACCGGAGCCAAAACCGAAGGGCTCTTCCTGGGCGTTGGCTACACACCAAGGCTCTTTCTCGAAAGGCCTCTCGAAGAGGTCTACGAAAAGATCGTCGGTTGCGCCGAGATCGCGCATCGAGAAGGATGCCAGATCATCGGGCTGGGAGCCTTTACGAGTGTTGTGGGGGACGGAGGAATCACGGTTGCCCAGCGCAGCAAGATCGCGGTGACTACGGGCAACAGCTACACCGTGGCGACGGCGATTGAGGGGGCCTTCAATGCCGCGCATCAGGTGGGCATCGTGCCGGCAAATTCCACTTTGGCGGTGGTCGGGGCCACCGGAGCGATTGGCCGTACCTGCGCGATCATCATGGGCCGATCGTTTGGCAAAACCATCCTCATCGGCCGCGACCGAGATCGGACCGAAGCGGTCGCGTTGGAAGTGGAGCGCGGAGTTGCGAGCACGGATCTGGAAGATATTCGCGAAGCGGATGTCGTCGTCACAGTGACGAGCAGCGACGCAGCGCTGATCTTGCCCGAGCATCTCAAAGCAGGCTCTGTGATCTGCGATGTCGCCCGACCTCGCGATGTGAGCGTCAGGGTGGTGAAGGAACGCAGCGATGTGCTCGTCATTGAAGGCGGGGTGGTTCGGGTTCCTGGCAAGCCAGAGTTTGGGGTCAACTTCGGATTCCCTCCCGGCACGGCTTACGCCTGCATGTCCGAAACCATGATGCTCGCTCTGGATGATCGCCCGGAGAGCTTCACGCTCGGCAAAGATGTCTCGGTGGAGCAGGTGGAGGAAACCCAGAGGCTCGCCGCCAAACATGGCTTCGTCGTCGATGGCTATCGCTCCTTCGAGCGAGAAGTAGGCGCGGAGCGGATCGAGGCAGTCCGCTCGGCGCGGCTCCAGCTCACCCAGGGTTCGGCGTCATGATCTCCGTCGCCGGGGTCTCTCACTCTTTCGATGCCCGCCCGGTGCTCAGCGACATCAGCTTTGAAGTTGGTGCAGGAGAGATCGCGGTCATTATGGGAAGCTCGGGCGGGGGCAAAACAACATTGCTCAAGTGTCTCTCGGGGCTCCTCCGACCGGACAAGGGCACGATCACGGTTGCCGGGGTTGATGTGGTGCGTCAGCCTGAGGAAGCCCGAACCAAGATGGGCTTGGTATTCCAGTATGCGGCCCTCTTCGACTCCCTAAATGTGCGCGACAACATCCTTTTCGGCGTGCGCCGTCAGCGCAAGCTCAGGCCGAAAGAGGAAGCGGAGATTCTCGAGAAGCATCTCACCGAAGTCGGCCTTACCGGCGTGGAACACCTTCTCCCGAACGAACTCAGCGGCGGAATGCGCAAGCGGGTTGGCCTGGCGCGTGCGCTCTGCATGGAGCCGGAGGTTCTGCTTTACGACGAGCCGACGAGCGGCCTCGACCCGATCACCGCCTACAGCATCGACCAGCTGATTGTCGAGACTCGGGACACCCTGGGCCTCACGAGCGTTGTGGTGAGCCACGATGTGAGTTCGGTCTTCCGCGTCGCGGATCGAATCCTGTTTCTTGACAAGGGCATTCTCGCATTCAACGGCTCTCCAGATGCGTTCAGGGAGGTTCGCGAGGGCCCGATCAAGGAGTTGGTCGAGAAAGCCCGAGCGGAAATGCTCGACCCAGCACTTTGAGACGATTCACGGTTTTCAGGACTTTTCGTGGCCAAAGTGAACACCAGCGAGGCCCATCCGTCTTGAACTAGCAGAACGAGACACCTGACTCGACCCAAAGATAAGGAAAAGACATGAAACGATCTCTTACCACCATCATCGTCCTCGTGGCCGCTCTTGCGATGAGCGCGACCAGCTTCGCCCAAAATGCTGGCCCGCGCGGCGGCGGCGGACAGGGTCAAGCACAAGGCCAAGGCCAGCGAGGGCCAGGAATGTTCCGAGGCAGCATGGAAGAGGTGAAGAAGATTCACCAAAAGGTGCTCAAGCAACTCAAGCTCACCGATGCCCAAACCAAGGCGGTTGCCGCAGCGGACAAGAAGCGAGACGCGGCCATGGCCAAGATGCGCGACTCCCTGCCGAAGGGCGGCGGACGTCCGAACGAAGAGCAGATGAAGAAGCTGCAAGCGCAAGGCAAGAAGATCTCGGAAACCTATCGAGCCGACATGGAAAAGGCGATGGGCAAGGCTAAGTGGGCCGAGTACCAAAAGCTGATGCGCGCCGAGATGGAAAAGATGATGAAGGAGCGCCAAGGCAAGGGCGCTGGCGGCGGCAAGGGTAAGTCCGGCGGCGGCACTATCAAGCCTTGATCTCGTCAAGCTTCTAAAGAGTCAATCGGCCCGAGCATTTCGCTCGGGCCGATTTCATTGGGCCACCAACAAAAAGACCCCGAAGGGACACTTGCTGCTTCGGGGTCTTTCTTGCTTTTGGAGCAGGCTTAGCTCAGCAGTCGCATTGGGTTTTCAAGAGCTTCGCGAACCTTGTTCACGAAAGCGGCCCCAATCGCACCATCGACCACACGGTGGTCAAACGATCCGGTGATGTTCATCTTCCAGCGAACTTCGATCTCGTCATCGTCGCCGACCACGACGCGCTTGCGCGCGCTGCTGATCGCCAGGATGCCCGCGTTCGGTTCGTTGATGATCGCGCCGAAGGTATCCACGTTGAGCATTCCCATGTTGCTGATGCTGAACGTGCTGCCTTGCATCTCGTTGGGAGTCAGCTTGCCATCTCGTGCCTTGGTGACGAGATACTTGGCCGCATCGCTCAGCTGGCGAAGGGTCATGGCTTCGGCATTGTGGATCACCGGAACGAGCAGGCCGTCATCGACTGCGGCGGCGATTCCGATGTTCACCGAACCGTACTGAAGAATGTGGTCGCCTTGGTACGTGGCGTTGATGATCGGCATCTCCTGGAGAGCCACCACGGTTGCACGCACCACGAAATCGTTGACGCTGATCTTGCCAGCCTCTTCTTCCTTGAACGCTTCGCGCAGAGCATTGATCTTCTCGAGATCCACCTCCACCGTCACATAGAAGTGAGGCACAGTTTGCTTGCTATACGTCGTGCGCTCGGCAATGATCTGGCGCAGACGGTTGAGAGGAATCTTGGTATCAACGCCTGGGGTCGCGACAATCTTTGGCATGCTGGGAGTAGCCGGTGCGGCGGGAGCCGAGGCCGGAGCCACGTTTGCGGCTGCGGGGGCGCTCGGAGCAACTCCAAGATCTGCCGGGATCGCGGTGCCATTGGCCAGAGCATCGCGCACGTCCTTCTCGACAATTCGTCCGCCAGGGCCGGAGCCAGCCACGCGGTTGATGTCCAGACCGGCTTCGGCGGCAATACGCTTGGCGAGCGGGCTGGCCTTCACACGTCCTTCGACCGCTGGTGCGGTTGATTCAGAGATCGTGCCGGCGGCGGCCGCCACCGGAGCTTCCTCAGCGACCGGAGCGGAGGTGGCTGCCGGTGCGCCAGAGGCTCCACCCCAACCTGCGGGAAGCTCTTCGCCTTCCTTCAGCAGGGCTGCGATGGGAACGCCGACGGGCACGGTTGCGCCTGGTTGAATGAGAATCCCGGCCAGACGACCCTTCCCCGGAGACTCCAGGTCCAAGGTGGCCTTGTCGGTTTGGATCGTTCCGATCACTTCTCCCGACTTCACCGCGTCGCCTTCCTTCTTGAGCCACTCAAGGAGGGTGCCTTCTTCCATACCGTCGCCCATCTTGGGCATGATCACTTCAGTCATTGCTTAAAGTTCTCCGAACCTACCGGAACCGAGCCTTGAGCATACCTTTTGACATGCTCACGCTGGGCAGAGGACACCGTTGTCGCCCGCGCTAGTCTACGCGGTTTTGGGTGCGATCCTCTCGGTCCGTCCCGGCTTGGACGAACCACTACAAACCTGTTTAACGAGGGGCGTTCAGGGCGGCTTCTTGACCTGGCTCAACCCAAACACCATCTTCCTTCAAGAGCTGGATGAGTTCCTCAACTCCGTGCTCCTGCGGAATCCCGTTTTTCACGACATCGCGCTTGCGGTAGAGCGTGATCTTTCCGCCCGCTGCTCCGACGTAGCCATAGTCGGCATCCGCCATTTCGCCCGGGCCATTGACGATGCACCCCATCACGGCGATATCCAGCCCCTTGAGGTGGCGCGTGGCATCACGCACCTTGTTGAGCACGGTCGGGAGATCGAACTTCGTGCGACCACAACTCGGACAGGCGATATACTCGACCTGCGTTTTACGCAGCCCCAGAGCCTGAAGAATCTCGTAACAGGCGGGAATTTCGTGAATCGGATCTTCGCTGAGGCTGACGCGGATGGTGTCACCGATCCCCTCGCTGAGAAGCGTGGCGATGCCGGCCGTCGATTTGATCCGTGCGTATTGTCCATCTCCCGCCTCCGTCACACCCAGGTGCAGAGGATAGTTCATCCCTTCGGCATCAATCCTCATCGCCATCATCCGGTTCGCCGCGATCATCACAGGAACGCGGCTGGCCTTCGCGGAAATGTTGAGGTTGTAGTATCCGTGCTTTTCGCAGAACCGCAGGTACTCGAGTGCCGACTCCACCATTCCGCGAGGAGTGTCGCCGTAGGTGATCAGAATGCGCTCGCTGAGGGAGCCGTGATTGACCCCGACGCGCATCGCCCGGTCAAACTTCTTGCAAGCTTCGATCACCGGCACGAAGTCTTCTTCGATGGCGTCCAGTTCGTCTTGCCATTCTTTTTCGCCATAAGCGAGTTGCGATCTCAGGGCTTCGACGCTGGTGAAATCCTCCTCGGTTCGGCCGCGCATGTCGGCATCTTCGGCTCCGATTTCATCTCCGCGAGAACCATGCCGCTTGAACACAAACAGGCCCGGGTTCACCCGGATCTCATCGACATACTTCGCGGCCTCGACGGCAATCTTGGTGCCTTGGTGATGCACGTCCGCCGTCATGGGGACATCCATGTATTGCTCGCGGGTCTTGGCTTTGATCTCCTCCAGACACTGCGCCTCGCCGAGGGTCGGGGTGGTCACGCGCACGATTTCCGAGCCCGCTTGATGGAGAGCAATGATCTGCTCGACACAGGCATCGACGTTCCGCGTCTCTTCGGTGATCATGCTCTGCACGACCACTGGGTGCCCGTTGCCCATCGTGACCGCGCCGATCCGGCAGGGTTTGGTTTTGCGTCGCTCGTAGGTCACGTCGAGATTCATAGCGGTTCTCCTATTCTTACGAGTCTTCAACGCAAAAGGGTGGGTCTGGGCTCGCCGATTGCTCTCCAAACTGGGACCCAGGTTCAAATAGGTTCTCCGATTTGGTATCATTCCGCCCGGTCAGGAGGTTGGGTTCTGCCTGAAAAGCCAGAACTGGAATTTCTGACCCGATAGATTCTCTGGAATCAATCGCCCCTTTGAGGATAACAACAATGGCCGGACTTCCAACCGTACGCATTCGCATTCGCGCTTATGATCACCGCATTTTGGATCAGAGCGCCGAGAAGATCAGTGACACCTGCCGCAAAACGGGCGCGCGTGTCGCTGGACCGATCCCCCTTCCGACCCGGATTCGACGATTCTGCGTCATCCGCGGTCCCCACATCGACAAGGAATCGATGGAGCACTTCGAGCTGCGCGTTCACAACCGCCTGATCGACATCCACGATCTAACCAACCGCACCATCGAAGCTCTTGAGCGACTCGATCTCCCCAGCGGCGTCGATATCCAAATCAAGACTGTCTGATTCGCCTCCGCGAATTAGAGAAACTCAAGTCTCCTGTAGCAACTCTACGGGAGACTTTTTTCATGCTCTTCAGAGACGTATCTGCAACGGCGGAGACTTTGCGCCGAGTGTCGTCCGAAAGGTACGCGCTTCTTTCCCTGATCGCACGGTGATTTCGTAGACCCCCCGGAAGGCTCGGAGTTTTGCCGAGCCGTCTGCGCTCGTCTTCACCTGAGCCTTGGTCGTCCACACTTCCTGGGTCAGATTCTTCCAGACGGCGAGGTTCGGCTTCGGCGTCCAATCGGCTCGGTACATGGCCCCGTTCGGCCGCCAGTGATACTTTTCGTGGAATCCCCACATGGTGAACCCAAAGGTGCGCGGATGGGCAAACCACGCGGTGAGCAGGTCACGGGTGTAATCGGCTTGCGATTGCTCATCGCGGGTGTCAACATCGAACTCGGTGATTTCAATTGGCAGACCAAACTCGCCGTACTCATCGAGGAGTTTCCAGACCTGCTCAGGCGGAGTCAGTGATTCGCCAAAGTGACCCTGCCAACCAAGCATCGAGACCTTTACCTTTTCTCGAAGAAGTTGCCGGACGATCTCCTTATGCTGGGCTCGGGTGGACTCGGTCAGCCCGCCGCCTTCGAAGATGTCGTAGTCGTTGTAAACCAGCTTCGCGCTCGGCCACGTTTCAAAGGCGATTTCAAATAGCTCCTTGTAAAGGGGTCGCCCGACAATGTTGACGAAATCCGTTTCAGTGCGCAGTTCGTTGAGGACATCCACATTCACGAACGGTTGGTCGCTCAGCATCCGGGCTCGCTCTTTTGCCTCGTCGAGGATCGTTTTCTTGAGGAGCGCGGGTTCATCTTTGATCTTTTGCAGCCGGGTTGGTGACCACTTAAAGCTTGGCCACACGAGGTTGTGCGCCTTCATCGGAAGCCCTTGTTCCCTGGCCCACGCAAGCCGACGGAAGTAACTCGCGCGTGTCTTGGCCGACTCCCACCCCCAGTCGGCCCAGTAAATCGGAACGGTGACAGCGTTGAAGAGCTGCGGCACGAGTTCACGGTACTTCGCCGCATCCGGGTCGCTGCCTGTGGGATCGTGATCGAGAAAGGTGCCAAACGGATACTCGTGTGTCACCAATTTGATGTCCAGATCCACCCCAGGCGCCACTTTGCCATCCCGAAGCACTTCGATGATCAGATCCGATTTTCGGTTCTCATCAATCATCTTTTCCGCTTTCTTGCGCCACGCGGCGCCGGGCTCTTGACCAGCGTAAGTGATGCGATTGAAGGGCATTTTCGCGGGATCAACTCCAGGCCCCAGGTTGAGGGCCATAAAGTTGCGGAACTCGAAGACTTGAGGTTGCTGGGCAATGTGGAATGTGAAGGCCAGTTCACCCGGAGCAATCGCCTGGGGTGCCCTGGCGGAAAAGTACATCCGCCGCCAAGATCGACCGAACGATCCGCTGAGCATGCCAATGTTGTCCCATGGCGGCGCGGGTCGCTGCGCGAACGCAGAGAGGAGCCCCTCTCCCGTTTCTCGCCCACCGCTTGTGGTGCGAACCTCGAAGGCCATGAAGACCATGTCGCCTTGATTGATCTTGACCGTTGTCGGAGGAGACTGCACTTGCGCCGACCAAGCATTCTCACCCGGCTTCTTCACCGTCACCCTTAGAACTTGGCCCTCGCGAACGAAGCTCATCACATCGCTCGGCCCGTCTGGGGTGAGTGCGGTGACGCCTTGCGGCATGATCGGCACCCCCTTGGCGGGGAGCAGCGCGCTCACCTCCGATGTGAAATCCTGGGCGGTGCCCGCCAGCGTCAGTGCAAGCGATAGGGAGAGCATCTTGAGACGAGTATACGACAAAAAGGCGCAAAGTCGAACCGTTTCGATAGCCACCAATCTCCCAACAAAAAGCCCGCTGGACGTTTGGAGATTTCCAGCGGGCGATCTGCACTAACGAAGCTATCGTGGACGGTTTTCGAGCATCTTGCGCTCGTCTTCTGACATCGTCTCTTGCCGCAGACCCTTCTCCTCGTCCGGGCTCATCTGAGGCGCGTTTTGGATTGGATCGTTTCTGCAACCGGCGAGAAGTGAACCCATCAGGCCCGCCGCGATCAAGCCGAGGATCAGTCGGCCCACGGTCGCCCCCAGAACGCCCAGCGGCTGTTGCGATCCATTGCCGTGCAGAACTGAGCAAGGGTATTTGCTTCGTTCTGCGAAGGGTTGTCCGCGTAGTATCCGACAAACTTTTCTCTGCCGTACTTACCTGCGTGGCCATCGGCGAAGGCACCGAGGAGGCGCGGGCCTTCGTATTGTCGGCGCGCATCCCACACCAGCTGATACCAACTGAAGCCCGAGGCGTATCGATCCATGGTGGGCCAGGCGGCATCGTATCCGTAGAATCGCATCCAGGAATACGGCAGATTGGCGTACCGAGTGGGGGTCACGGCAAGTCGCTGCGCAGGATCCTCGAACGAAGTGAGGGAGCGCACGGAATCACCGCCCGCGTAAGCGTTGGTGCAGCTTGTGCCGTTCCAGCGCCGCGAATAGCCATCGACGTTCAGGGAGAAGTTGGTGACCCACTGCCACTTGTAGTTCAGACCGGGATAGAAGGGATCTGGGAAGATTTCGCCATTGACAGGATCAATCGTGCCCCGGGGCTCGGCGACCATGCGATCAAAGAAGATCGAGCGGTTCTTGACATACGGGTAGATGTCTCCGACCCACGTGTCTTCGCCAAGGTACGGGGTGCCGTAGTCGTGGACGGCCATGTCGTCGTAATCCGCCGAATAGATCTGCAAACCAATCGCGATCTGCTTCAAGCCACTGAGACTTGAAGTCACCTTAGCGGCGGCCTTGGCTCGTGCAAAAACCGGGAACAGGATGGCAGCCAGAATGGCAATGATCGCAATGACGACCAGAAGTTCGATGAGGGTGAATGCTCGTTTCATGATAAGGGCGTCCTCAAGCCGGAGTATCACCCTCTCGGATGCTATGGGAGAGTTAAGGTCTGTGAAGGTTTTGTTAAGCAGCCTGAACATTGGTGGAAATCTGGCGCAGTGAATGGCACACTGGAAAGTCCCGCACCAAAAACCTTAACAATTCTTCGCCCCAGGCGGAGCGATGCCCTCTGCTAGACTTGAAGCTGACTTATGGGGCGGTTGATCGCGGCGGCAGACATTGGCAGCAACACAGCGCACCTTCTTGTGGCGCATGTCACGCCGAACGGGCTCAAAAGGCTGGTGAATGAAAGTGACTGGCTGTCACTGGGCGAGGTGGTCACCCGACGAGGCACCATCCCGCCTGAGGATCGCAAGAACCTCTTCGCCACGCTCAAACGGTTCAAGGAGATCTTGGTCACCTACAAAGTGGAGGATCACTACATATTTGCGACCGAGGCGATGCGCCGGGCGGACAACCACGACCTGATCCTACGGGAAGCAGCCGAGAAGTTTCAACTCAATATCGACATCATCTCGCCTCAGCGAGAGGCGGAGCTTAGCTACATTGCCGCGCAAGTCGACTGTCCCGGCCCAGATCCGATGCTCCTCGTCGAAGCGGGGGGCGGAAGCGTCCAGGTGGCCTTTTGCCAGGCCGGAGTGATCGAGCGAGAAATCAGCCTCCCCGTTGGTACTGGGGCCCTCACGGCAGGCAGTGGTCTAACCTACCCCTCGACGAGCGCACAAGAGGATCGGATCCGCGACCTGCTCGTCGATGCTCTCACCCAACTCAGCGACTTCCCTCGGCCCGCAAGAATCGTATCGGCAGGCGGCGTGGCGAGAGGACTGTGGCGGGCCTTGCATCCCGACGGTGACCGCACCCTACACACCAAGGAACTCGAGTTCTTAACCTGGGATTGCCGACGGTTGAGCCCCGAGACCATTGTGAGCCGATACGACGTGAAGGTCAATCGCGCGCGGACGCTGCTGCCGGGCTCGATGATTTTCAGCCACATTCTAACCCACTTCGGATTCGATGAGATGACGGTGAGTCAATACGGGGTTCGTGAGGGTGCGGTGCTCGAAATGGCACGCAAGGGAGGCGACAAGTGGCTCTCATCAACATGAATCATCCGAGCAACCGCCATCCAAAGTATGTCAACCGAGAATTCAGTTGGCTGCAATTCAACTCCCGGGTGCTGAGCGAGGCGGGCAACCCGCGCAACCCGCTGCTCGAAAAGATCAAGTTTCTGGCGATCTTTGAATCGAACTTGGATGAGTTCTACATGGTCCGCGTGTCTGGGCTCATCGAGCAAGAGACGTCGAAAGCGAAAGCCTTGACCCCCGACGGGCTCACCCCGAGCGAGCAACTGGCGATGATCTCCGAGGTCGCCCGGAGCCTACGGTCCGAAGTTGCCCGGGTTTGGGCGGAGGAACTCCGGCCCACGCTTGCCGAAACAGGTGTGGCTCTCCAACCGTGGGATGCCCTCGACTCCTCTGCTCAGACGGCTCTCACCGAGTACTTCCAAGGTGAAGTCTTCCCTGTCTTGACCCCCCTCATGATCGAGCCGACGCTCACCTTCCCTTTCATGAGCAATCGGAGTCTGAACCTTGCCGTGGAACTCCGCGATGCCACGGAAACCCGCTGGGCTCGTGTGAAGATTCCCCCCGTATTCAACCGGCTCGTTGCGGTTCCGGGTGAGGAATCCACCTTCATCCTCCTGGAGGATCTCATCCGCCAGCATCTGGCGAGTCTGTTCCCCGGGGTTGAAGTCATCTCGGCGCACCTCTTTCGGGTGATCCGAGATGCTGACATCGAGATCCGCGAGCTCGAAGCCGCGGACTTGATTGATGCCGTCGAAAAGACCCTTCGCCTTCGCCGATTTGGCGACCCTGTGCTCTTGGAGGTGGAGGCAACCATGCCCTCCGAGTGCGAGCGCATCTTGATGAAAGGGCTGGAGCTCGACGACCAAGACCTCTTCCGGGTCGAGGGCCAGCTGGGGATGGAGTTCCTGTGGGAGCTCGCCAGGGTGAATCGACCGGATCTCAAGTTTCCGGCTCATGAGCCCGTGCGGCATCCATCCTTGGAGGAGCCGAAGAACCTCTTTGCCGAGATCGCTGAGCGCGACATCCTTCTGCATCATCCTTACGATAGCTTCGATCCCGTGCTCGCCTTTATCGGATCCGGTGCCACCGATCCTGCCGTGATTGGGGTGAAGCAAACCCTTTACCGAGTTGGCTCGGAATCTCCGGTCGTGGAAAGTCTGCTGACCGCGGCAGAAGAAGGAAAACAGGTGGCGGTCATGGTCGAATTAAAGGCCCGATTCGACGAGAGCAATAACCTCGTCTGGTCGCGAGCACTCGAACGAGCCGGGGTGCATGTCAGCTACGGCATGATGGACATGAAAGTCCATTGCAAGCTCTGCCTGATTGTGCGCAAGGAATCGACAGGAATCCGAACGTATTGCCACATTGGAACCGGCAACTACAACCCTTCCACGTCTCGACTCTACACCGACCTTGGTCTTTTCACCCAAGATCCTGAGATCTGCCAAGACGTCACCGAGTTATTCAACTACCTCACCGGACTCTCACGACAAGCCAATTACCGCAAGCTCCTCGTTGCTCCGGTGAATCTACGCGATGGCATCATCGACCGAATCGAGCGGGAAATCGAGCACGCGAAGTCGGGCAAGCCCGCGCAGATATTGTTCAAGCTCAACTCGCTCGTGGATACGGAGGTCATTGATGCTCTCTACGAAGCTAGCCAAGCGGGTGTGGTGGTCAAGCTCGTTGTCCGTGGGATTTGCTGCCTCAGGCCTGGCGTTCAGGGAATGAGCGAGAACATCGAGGTTCGGAGCGTCGTTGGGAGGTTCCTTGAGCACAGCCGGGTCTATTGGTTCGAGAATTCTGGTCAACCGGAGGCATTCATCGGCAGCGCCGATATGATGCGCCGCAACCTCGACCGCCGGATCGAAGCCCTGGTTCCGGTATCCGAACCGAGCCAGATCGAATACCTGCGCGATCATGTCCTCGGCGCTCCGCTCCGCGACAACCAACAAGCCTGGGATTGTTCGCCGGAGGGCATCTATCGGCGGGTTCCGAGCGACGACGCATCCCCGCTCTGCTCGCAAACAGCATTGATGAGCGTCGCGACATCAGCAAACCGCTAAGCACGAAAGAGACAAAGTTGCCCCCAGGCTCACGGCAAGGGGGCAATGCGTGTGGAGGCGATTTAGTTGAGGTCGCCAAGGCCGAGCAGCTGCCGTGCCGGGCCATCAATCACGGGGCGCTCCGACGAATTCGCAAAGGCCCGAGTGATCGCATAGATCGTCCGCGTGGCGGTGGTCAGTTTCTCAAAGTCCACCACATCGACCTCATCCGAAGGACGGTGATAGTGCTCGTGGGCACCGCTGAAGAAGAACACGGCCGGGACGCCCTTTTGGATGTAGCTGTAGTGATCGCTGCGGAAGAAAATCCGCTCGGGATCTTCGAGCGTATCATGCTTGTCGTTCAGCTTCATCTTGAGGTAAGCATTGTTCGTGAGCTCAGTCAGCTTGGTGATCTGACTGCTCACAATCTTGGGCCCGATCAAGTAAAGCTCGTTTGGCCCGGCGAGGGTGGCGTTCCGTGGATTGGTGTCGCCTGCCTTCTTGGTCATGCTGATCATGTCCAAATTGATCTGGATCGCGATCTTGCTGAGATCCACGGTCGGATTGGCGCAGAAGTGCGCGCTTCCCCACAAGCCTTTTTCCTCGCCCGTGTGCCACACAAAGAGAACAGATCGCTTCGTTCGGTTGCCATTTGCAATGGCCCGGGCGATTTCCAGCATGGCTACGGTTCCGGAACCATCGTCATCGGCGCCGTTGTAGATCGCATCTCCCGTCGCATCGGGGGTTCCGATTCCGACGTGATCGTAGTGCGCCCCAATCGCGACGTACTCATCTTTCAGTTTCGGATCGGTGCCCGGAATGATCGCGACGACATTCCAGGTCATCGCGGTCTCCTTCTGGACGGTCATTTTCATGCCCACCTTGGGAGCGTTTCCTGGCGCCGTTGAGGCGAGCAGGCTGGTGATCTTCGTTGCCGTCTCCGCGCTGATGCTCAGGCTCGGAACCCCGTTGTCCACCCGGGAGACGGGCATAAAGCTGCCGCCGGTGGAGAATCGATCGAGCTGCCGCTTCCAGGTCGCGAGATTCGGCTGATCGACCACGTAAAGGACGGCAATCGCGCCTTTCTCGGCGGCGGCGAGTTCCGGCCGTTTCCAGTCGGGCGAACGCATCGCCATGCGTCGATCTACACCCTGCGGAAGGGCTCCATCCGTGACAATGATCTTGCCCTTCACATCAAGCCCCGCGAACGGATCGACTCCATCCTTGGCATTGAGCCAGGCGCTCTTGACCTCGATGACCTCAGCATCGGCAGCGACCGTCTTCATTGTGCGAGGAATGAATCCCTCCGCGATGGTCACGGTTTCTCCGTTGATCGTCAGGCTTGTCTCTGCGGCGATCAGCTTTGAACGCTCAAGCGGCATGGCATGGAAGAAAGTGCCATTGTCGCCACCACCAACTGCGCCATAGAGCTTCATCTGAGTGGCGAGATACTGCGCGGTGATGTCGAGGCCTCGGCTCGGGGTGTCCCGGCCTTCCAGCAGATCGTGAGCGACGAATTCCAGGTGGGCTCGAAGGTTGTTTTCCGAGATGAGATCCCCACCTGTGTGGGCAGCTGCCGCGAGCGATGCGGTCGGTGCCAAGGACGCCGCGCACACCAAAAGGGCCATGCGAGAACGGGTCTGAGCAAGCATTTGCGGGTTCTACCCCCAGATTCGACCCAAAGTTGCCCAAAATGTAAAGAAAACAGCGACTGCGCGCTGCACCTCCGGGCGAATCCTTGACGTCTGAGAAGGGAGAGTCCGCGCTCGGACGCGTCTTCCCCAACCGCTTATGCACGATCCCGCACGAACTCAGATGGGTGCCCCACCGGTGGCCGATCCCAACCGCACTGTCCTCGGCGCGCCGACGATGGATCCGAATCGAACCGTGATGGGCTCGCCAAGTTTTGAGGCGACGGTCACGATCAAGCCCATTCAGTGCCCGGTGTGTCGCACCTACAATCCTGTCGGCGTGAAGTTCTGCGTGGAGTGCGGACTGGTGCTCGACATGGCCTTGGATGGAGATGCCTTCGGCGCGCCAGCGGTTCAGCTTCCCGTTTTGGTGGAGAGCACCGGGCGCGAACACATTCTTCGACCAGGCGTGACGGTTCTGGGTCGGCAAGGTGATATCACCGTCGAAGACACAAGGGTTTCCCGGCGCCATGCTCAGGTCACCAGCGATTCCAGCGGCGTCTTTGTCGAGGATTTGGGCTCGACCAACGGAACTTCAGTGGCGGGCTCCAAGCTCGCCGCTGGCGAAAAACGACGCCTTGAAAACGGGGCAACGATCAGCCTCGGAGGATACGAACTCCGTCTCGGGCTCCCGGGCGAGGCCAACAAGACTCTCGCTGCGATGAGCGGCAAAACCGCAGCGATGACCTATGCGCCGAGTCTCGATGAGACAAAGGCTTGGCTGGTTCTCGCCGATCGCGAGATCCCCCTTCTGCTTGGAACTCATGTTTTTGGACGACGCGCCGAGCATCCGATCTCCATTCCTGACCCATACGTGAGCGGTCAGCATGGTGTTTTTGAAGTGACCGAGCAAGGAGTGTTCCTTGCCGACACGGGCTCCACCAACGGAACCGTTGTCAACGATGCGAAGCTCGCGGTGGGCCAGCGCACGCAAATCCGCGCCGAGGATGTGATCACGCTTGGCCAGATCGAAATCCGCGTGAGGTTCCGGGGCTAACCCATGGACGAAGTTACTGCCGAAATCACGATCCAGCAGGTGATCGTCGAGACGCCTCTGCGATTCCGCCCCAAGGTCACGGTCGGAGCCAAGACGGATATGGGGCGGGTGCGCGAGAACAACGAGGATAAGCACGAGTACTTCCTCGCCAGCAAAGATTCCGAGATCGCCCAAAAAGGGCACGTTTTCCTTGTCTGCGACGGAATGGGTGGCCATGAAGCCGGGCAAATCGCGAGCGAGCTGGCTTGCCGCACGTTCATCGACGTCTACCGCAACCACCCGAGCGAGGATCCTGAGGCCGCCGCGCGCAGCGGAGTCGCCGCCGCCAACCGATTTATCCTCGACGTTGCCCGCATGATTCCCTCTCGCAAAGGAATGGGGACGACCCTGAGCGGCCTGATGATGATCCAAGATCGCGCCGTGATTGCCCAGGTGGGCGATTCGCGGGTTTACCTCTGCCGAAACGGGGAGACCAAGCAGATGACCATCGACCACACTTGGGTCGAGGAAACCGTGGCGGCGGGAACGATGTCGCGCGAAGATGCCGAGGCTTCTCCCTACCGGCACGTCATCACCCGCGCTCTGGGAGTTGAGGACACGGTGATGCCCGACGTTTTCTCCGTCCCCACGCAGGCAGGCGACATTTGGATGATCTGCAGCGACGGAACGACGAATCACGTGACGAATCCGCGCATCGGCGAAATTCTTCCCTCCATGGGGCCGTCCGAGGCAGCGTGGGCGCTCGTGAACGAGGCTTTGGTCGGGGGTGGTTCGGACAACGCCACGGTGATTGTGGTTCACCTCCACGAGCTTGAGCCGGTCGCTAGCGTTCCCGAGACCCAGTAAGAACACCGGTTCTCGGGGGCGCTTGCCCAAGGTGTCCCAGATCTTAAAGACTCCATAACATTTCCCCTTTAGCATCAGTTTGTCGGGCCTCGGCTCGAATGATTGGAGTGGTTAAAAGGAAATGAAAACGATCCTCTTCACGGCTTTCGCCGTTCTCGCAGCTTCTTCCCAAGCTGCCATCATCACCCAGTGGAACTTCAACTCGGTGACCCCTGATGCGAACACCAGCACCGGTTCGGCCACCCCGTCGATCGGCGCAGGCACGGTCGCTCTCGTGGGCGGCACGACGAGCACCTTCGCCAGTGGCGACGCGAGCGGTGGATCCACCGACCCGGCGACCGGCGACGACTCCGCTTGGAATCTCTCGACCTGGGCCGCTCAAGGCACCGAAAACAAGCTCCGTGGCGCACAGTTCAATGTGAGCACGGCTGGTCAACTCAACATCAAGGTGAGCTGGGATCAACGCCACAGCAACACCTCCAGCAAGTTCATCCAGTTCCAGTACAGCGTGAACGGCGTGGACTTTGTGGACTTCGGCTCGGCATTCGAAGCCACCGCCGGTGACACCTGGTTCAACACCCGATCGGTCGACCTGAGCAGCATTTCTGCGGTGAACGACAATGCCAACTTCGCATTCCGCGTCGTGGCTGCGTTCGACCCGGCAACCGGTCAATATGTCGCAAGCAACGCGACGAGCGCATACGGCACGACGAGCACTCAGCGATTCGACATGGTCACGGTTGAAGGCGAGCCGGTTCCCGAGCCCGCCACCATGGCTCTCCTCGGTCTCGGCCTGGCTGCGGCTGCCCGCAAGCGACGCAAGTAATCCGGAGCTCATCTCCCTCAAAAATCAGCCCGGCAGATTCATTCTGCCGGGCTGATTTGTTTCTCCTCGGGAGGGTCTATTGCAAGAAGCGACCCAGATCAAGTGCCCGCGTCTGCCTGACCTTCGGCTCCATGGCAGAGAGCGAGTAGGTGCCATCTTCCGCTTTCATCCAATCACGGAGCAATTCAACGATTCCCGGCTTCCCTTCGCCTACGTAGTCCGCCCGACGTCGCTTGTACTCATCGAGAATCGCGACCGCACGACTTCGGAGGTTCAGATCAATCTCGGTGGGCGCGTAGCCCACCGGGACGGCGTAGACGTACCGACCTTGCTGTCCGCTGAACGCCGGAATCTGGAAGAACTCTCGCTTCACAAAGTCCCCGGTTTCGCGACGCGAGATTTCGGCTTGCGTGAAGAAGTCAACCGCGTGCTTCGGGTAGCCAAAAAGGTAGCCAAATGCCCGGAAGCGCGCCGGGGTGGGATCGCTTTCGAACAACAGGATCACTTGCGAGGGCAAGGTCGCCGGGGTGATTCCCCAGAATCCGAACAGGCCCGGATGCTCCTTCACACTGTTTGAAACGGCCTTCTCGTTGAGGACGAACCCCTCGATCGCACGTCGGCCCGACGAGGTCGAAAAGTACGGCAAGACGGCGAATTCCAGCTCTCCGGGAATCGAGAGCTTAGACAGAAGTTGGCGATCCGATTCCACCGCAGCGAGCGCTTTGTCGAACTCCTCGCGGTTCATTCCTCCGATCGGCACCTGGTGGCTCACAAAGCCAGACGAGATCGGCTTGAGGCCCCCCACAATGGTATAGAGCCCTTCGTTGTCCATGATATCGAGCAGAATCGCCTCGGCCCTGGCTCGCTCGGCTGGAGGGAGTTTCTCTACGGGAAAGATCTCCGCACGTGCCAACCCCGCCCATGCAGGGAGAGTTGCGGAGACGGCGCACCAAACGGCGAGCGACCGGATCACCAGCCCGCTCCCTTGCTCAGGCTGAAGAAGCGGTTGTACTCCGGAATCCGAGGGTCCCCGGCGACAATCGCCGAGGGGAGTGCCGCTCCGCTCAGTTCGCCGATCTGGGCGGCCCGACGTTGGTCAAAACGAGCGTTTCCGGCTGGTCGGAAGGTGGGCCGGACACTCTTCGCGTGACCATCCGCCCACGCGGCAACCGCCGATCCGCTGTGACGTCCATGCACGCGAGGCGAGAAGCAATCGGCGGTGCCTGATCCACTGCCGTTGTCCACGCCCCTCGGGACATCAAACGGAGGAACGATGAAGAACGACTTGCTGAGCGCGTTCGGGGTGCAAGCGTTGACCGCGTCCACCATCAGAAGCGTTGAAGAAGGCTCCTCGACCTGACTCATGCCGACCGCGTTCACGGCGGCCACGGTGCCGCTCGCTGGCCTCGGTTGCACCCACAGACGGTTGTTCGTCCCGTACGCGGGAACAAGGTCGCCAAATTGCCAGGTTGTGAACGGCGTAGGCAAGCTCTTTCCGACTGGGCAATCCTGGATCTGAGCATTGCGCATGTAGGGGTAGAGCAAGCCCTGCTCTCTTCGATAGACCGCGAAGAAGGCCCCGCCTTCCCTCAAACTTCGACCGTGCCACCACACCGTCGAACTCCCGATTCCGGTCGCTGGCCCGTCGCCGGGGATGGAGTACGGCACCATCGTGTCGTCGTAGTCGCCCTGGTAGAGGATCGTTCCGAGGGCAATCTGCTTGAGATTGCTGAGATTTGCCGTCTTCTTTGCTGCAGCTTTCGCCTGGGCGAATACCGGAAAGAGGATCGCTGCAAGGATCGCGATGATCGCGATGACCACGAGAAGTTCGATGAGGGTGAAGGCCTGTCGACGCATCTAATTATTCTACTGCAATGTTATTGCAGTATCAGGACAATTCGGGATCAAGGCGGTCTGGTCTGAAACCTTCGGCGGGCGAAACGGCTAGTATGGAGGCATGAAAGCTCGTCTTTTCCTTGCCACCACCGCCCTGATGCTTGGGCTTTTCCTGACGGGATGCCAGGCCGGGCCGTCGTTGGTCGGCAAGTGGCAGGGTGACGTGGACGCTCAGGGCCAGAAGGTTCCCGCCACGATTGAGCTCAAGTCGGACAAGACGTCCGTAATGTCGATGGAGGTAGTCGGACTCAAGATGGAAGTGACCGGTACCTACGAGATCAAGGAAGACAAGGTCACGATGACCGTCGCCAATGCTCAGTTGAAGGGCGATCTGCCGCCGCAAGCTGCCGCGATGAAACCGATGATCGAGGCTGAACTGAAGAAGATGCAGGGATCCTCGTCTACGAGCACGTTTAAGTTCGAAGGCAACGATTCCGTCACTCTCACCTCGGATCGGGGTTCGATGACCTGGACGCGCGTGAAAGCGAACTAGCCCCTCTCTTCCCTATTCGATGCCCCGGAGCCGACGCGCTCCGGGGCATAATGTTTGGTATGGCAGGCTTTCAGGTCGCAACGGGGCGAATCGCGGTCTACGCGCAGGATCATGTCGACACCGACCGCATCATTCCCGCGCGGTTTCTCAGCATGGTGACTCGGTCCGGATACGGCGAACTCCTCTTTGCTGATGCGCGCAAGCAGGAGGCCGATTTCTTCCTCGATCAACCAAGCGCGAGCGGCGCGAGCATCCTGGTCGCAGGAACAAACTTCGGCTGCGGGTCGAGCAGGGAGCATGCCGTGTGGGCGATCCAGCAGGCTGGATTCATCGCCGTGATTTCCCGGGTCGAGCCCGATTCACCGGGTTACAGCGACATCTTCCGCCAGAACTCCGCCAACTGCGGACTGCTCTTGGTCGAGCTTCCGCCGGAGAGCCACTCAGAACTTATCCATGCCGGTTCTGGCGCGGAGGTCACGATCGACCTCCCGAATCAGCGGGTAATCCTCGGCGAACACTCTTTCCCGTTCGAGATCAATGCCGCCATCAAAGATCAGCTCCTTCAAGGCCTTGATCTCATCGGCACGACCATGGTGCACGAGAACGAGATCTCCCGCTTCGAGACCGAATGGACGAGCTTCGCGCCCAGCCGCTAGCGCGGATATCTATCCGCGCTTGATCGGGTACTTCACGACGTCGGCCGGCTTCCCTTTCAGGTCAATCAGGATCGAATAGGGCAAGTCGATGTTCGTGTTATTCGGGTCGTTGACCAGGATGATTTTGTCCCCCGCACCGTTCATGTCCAGGCTGTGGATGACATCCCACATGGCGGTGAAGTAGGGTCGCATGCTGTTCTTGTGGGCACCGGTTGCCACGTCGATGCTGTTGATCCACTTTTCCGCGCTGAGGAGGAGCGTTTTTCCATCGGGAGAGAACATCGAGCATCCGAACTCCCGCAGCTCCTTTGAACCTGGCGTGACCTTTTTGGTATCCAGGTTCAGAATCGTGATTCCTTCGTAGTTGTAGCTTGCCGTCATGGTGTTGTAGGCAATCACGTTCGCGACGGGGCTGGCCACGAGGTTGGCCGACTTGGCTTCAGGCAGCTTGATGGTCTCCAGAACCTTCTTGGTTTCAAGAGAGTAGATCGTGAGCTTGCCGTCGGCAAGGTGAGCGAACCGCTTGTTGTCGCTCAGAAAGGCGCAGGTCTCCAAGAAGGTGCGGGGCACTTCGAACAGCTTTTCGCCAGTCGAAAGCTTGTAGACCATCTGCACTCGGCGCTCCGTGTCGCTGAAGGAAACGTATTCGTTGTTCGGGCTCACCAAGTCGATTCCGGTGTGGAGATCCGGGAGGGCCTTGAGTTTGAACTTGCGGAGCAACTCGCCGGTCTCCGTGGAATAGAAGAAGACTTCATCGTGCCGGTCGGTGAGGGCGAACTCCTTGTCTCCGAGGATGCGCAGCTTTTGAGCTTGCATCTTCGGGGCGTTTTCCCCGAAGACGAGCAGGATTTCGTTCTTGCGGAGTTCCTCCAGTTCCTTCTTCTGCTTCGGGCTCATCACCCAGATGGGCACCTCACCAATCTGCTTGCGACGGATCGTGTCCTCGTTGACGGGCTTTCGGGTGTCGATCCACCGAAGCTCACCGTCTCGGGAAAGGGTCAGCAGGGTATTCGGGTCGGGCGTGAAGAAGATCATCGCCGCCCGTGCTTCGGCTTCCCGCACTTTCACCCCGGCGACCGCCCGACTATCGAGATACGTGGCGGGGGCGGCCTGAGCCAAAGCAGCGGTAGCAATCAGCGATGCGATCATGTTCTCCATGATAGCCATTTCCGACAGAATTTGTACGAGGGTTCGCCTGACGAAAGGGCGAGATTCTGGTACACCCGATTCATGAAGCTGTCTCGACGCGAGGTCTTGGTTTCCGCCACATTGGCTCCCTTCGGCTTAACGGCAACGCGCGGGCTCCGATCGGAAGGGGATTCCACCGAGATTGTCTTCTTTTCGGACACCCATGTGAGCACCGGGCGCAACATCACGGAAAACCGGGAGATGCTCGCCAAAATCGAAGCCTTTTGCACGCCGGAGATTGTGATCAACGGCGGCGATGTCACTGACTATGGGTGGGCGGAGGAGTTCGACGAATACGACGCCCTCCTCAAGACCTTCCCCTGGCCAGTGGTCAATACGATGGGGAATCACGATGTGCGCTGGTCGCCGAAGGGAGAAAAGATCTTCCGAGAGCGGCTTGGCCCGCCCTACCAGAGAATCGACGGCACCCATGCCACGGTACTAGTTCTCGATTCCACCGTGCCCTTGAGTCACTGGGGGCACTATTCGTCGGTGCAGCTGAAGTGGCTCGCCACCGAGCTCGAGAAGATCGGGGCTGAGCGGCCGGTGATCCTCGCCACTCATCACTGGGTCGGGCGGGATAGTGTGATGATCGACAACGAGGAGTCGCTCCGTCAAATCCTGAAACCTTACAACGTGATTCTGATCCTGAACGGACACGGCCACAACGACTTGCTGTGGGAGTGGGATGGAATCCCATGCACGATGAACCGAGGGCTCTACCAAGGAAGCTGGGAATCGATCCGGTTCAATCCGGAAAAGCAGAACTTCCAACTGCTGCGCTACACCAAAGAGTCGGGCGCCCTCGTGCCGATCCTCGAAAAGTCTCTCACTGATCGCCGGATGACGCCGGTGCTTCCTTCCCTGATCGCCGAGGGCAAGATCTCTGGGAGCTACAGCACGTACCGCGTGAACTCTGGCCCGTGGGCAAAAACAGAGGGTCAGTCAGTGGACGTGCCAGGTCTGATCGACGGTCGAAATGTGGTGACAGGAAGGATCAAAGGGCGATGGCGCACCGAGATCATCACGCAAGACTCGGAAGTCTTCGACGCGGCCTGGACGCTGAGTTTGGGAGGTGAGGTGATGTCGCATCTCGTCGAGCGCGATGGGATGATCGCCGCGAGCGCGCTGGATGGGTCGCTCAGCCTTGTCCGCGCGGAGACGGGAGCCCTCGCGTGGCGGGCCCAGCATGGACTCTACTGCCACTCCACCCCACTGTTCGCGGAGAATCGCGTGGTCGTCGGGAGTGCCGACGGAATGCTGTCCTCTTATGCCATCGAGACAGGGGAGCTGAGTTGGCAGGTCCAAACGGAGGGGCCGGTTTACGCAGGAGCGACCTTCGCCAAAGGAGTGATCGTGGTGGCCTCTGGCGATGGGATCATTTACGGCGTCAGGCTCTCGAATGGTGAGGTGCTCTGGAAAACACCGATGCCAGGGAGCCGAACCGCCTTTGCCCAGAGTCGGGCCACGACCGATGGCAAACGAGTCTTCTTCACCGCATGGGACAGCCATTTGTACTGCGTGAATCCAGAATCAGGCGCGATCCTCTGGCGAAAACCGTGT
Organism: Armatimonadota bacterium; assembly: GCA_020161505.1. Classification (GTDB taxonomy): domain Bacteria; phylum Armatimonadota; class Fimbriimonadia; order Fimbriimonadales; family Fimbriimonadaceae; genus UphvI-Ar2. Next base: position 26,096 of record JAIUNY010000020.1, read on the forward strand.
CAGCCTCGGACATTCGCTTTCTCCCCGGCCATCGGATCGCCATGCGTAGCGGAGGGGTCGGTGTGGTGCGTGGCTAATGGAAACGGGCTCTTTCGCTTTGATGCGAAATCGGGGGAGCAAATCTACGAAGTTGCCGCGCGAGGCGACAAGTTTGGACACAGCTCCGCAGTGTGGGACGGGGGCCGGATCTACGCGGGCGGCCTTGGCGACAACGGATCAGTCTGGGGAGTGGATGCCGAATCAGGCAAGGTCGAGTGGGAGTGCCGTACCGGATCGATCATCTACGATTCCTCGCCCAGCATCTCGGGAGATCGCCTCGCGATTGGGAGCGTCGCGAGTCAGCTCAATCTGATCGACAAACGAACGGGCGAGTTGCTCGGTAAATTCCGCCTGAAGGAAGGGCACTTCCTCTCGACGCCGTTGCTTCGCGGAGATCGTGTTTATGCGGCGACTTTCAATGGTGAACTTGTGTGCCTCAAGCTCAAAAAGTGAGTCTCCCAATGGCCGCATGCGCAGGCTCCCTTTCGGGAACCTGCGCATGCATAGTCGATCGACGTTGTAACCGGTGGACTTAGAGGCCGGCAGCGGTGATGGCCGCAGCCTTGGTTGCAGCGCCTTGGAAGGCATCTGCGTTTTGACCCTTGAAGGTCGGCAGGGTGGCCATGTTGTTGGCCACGTAGTCGGTGGCAACGCCAACCGGGCCAATCGGCCACTTCTTCACATAGTCCGGCACCAGGTCGGCCGAAGTCGGGGTAGCGGTGCTGCTTGCACCTGTGTCCATCGCCCACTGCTCCTTTGCGGCTTCCAGCTGCTTCAGGTTACCAACAACGGTCTGAACGCGGCTATTTTGTCGCGCTTTGACGAAGTTGGGAACAGCGATCGCCAGCAGGATGCCGATGATCAGAACGACGATCATGATTTCAACAAGGGTAAAACCCTGACGCTTGGTCTTCATTGTGGCTCAAATCCTCCGGTTACGAGACTTCGCGTTTCACGCTTGGCCCATAACCGCCACAGAAGGGATTCCGTTTCCGAACCACCCTCCCCTTAAGCAGAAATACCGGTATTGACGCGTTTCGTAAGAATTTCATATGCGGAAACTGCGTGCGGAGAAGGTGCGTCTAAGTAAACATGACGGGACGAACCCTTGTTGCCCTGCCCTTATGCACCTTGTTTTTTGCAACCGCCCAGGCTGATCCATTCCGGCCAAGCATGCAAGACCAGGTGAAGCTGGGTCAAAAAGCAGCCGAGCAGGTTCGAAAGGAGGAAAAGGTTCTTCCGGCGAGCGACCCCCGCGTGAAGGAGCTCAGGCGGCTCGGCGAGATGCTGGTCAGTGCCATCCCCGAGAAGGAGCGGAAGAGTCGCCCGTTCGTGTACACCTTTGATGTCATCGAATCCAAGGAGCTCAATGCGTTCGCGTTTCCGGGCGGGTCGATCTTCTTTTACACGGGTCTGCTGGACACGATGAAGACCGAAGACGAGCTGGTCGGCATCCTCGGGCACGAGATCACCCATGCCCGGAATCAGCACTGGGCCAGCCAATATGGCGACACCCTGAAGCGCAAGCTCGGCATTGCCGTGCTCCTCAACATCGCGAATGCCAACAGCACGGTTTTCGACATCGCGGACATGCTGGATAGCGTCCTCGTGGGGCTGAAATATTCGCGCAAGCACGAGACCGAGTCGGACAATGTCGGCTACGAAATGGTGGTGACGACTGGCTTCAACCCCTCTGGAATGATTGAAACCTTCAAGACCTTGAAAGCAGCGAGCAAGGGTCAGCGTCCTCCCGAGTGGTTGAGCACTCACCCGGATCTGGATCGACGGGTGACGAACTTGGAGAAAAAGATGGCGGCGGACAAACGCAAGTTCCCGGCACCGCGCTCGCGGGCCGCGAACACGATGGTTGTCTGGAAGTCGGGCTGGCCGAGCTTGGTGGATGCCACCAAGGAAGCCGAGCGGCTTAAGCTCCTTCAGGAGCAGAACTGGCAACGAACTGCTGATCAGTTTGATTGCTGCGCGCAACACTGATCACGCTCGATTGCCGCGCGACTTCTTTGGCGAGCGCCTGGAATGCTTGCGACTGTGGCGAGTTCGGGTACGCGATCACGCTGGGCAGCCCCTGGTCGGCGGCTTGGCTGACTTGCGGATCAAGCGGGATGCTCCCCAGATACGGAACCCCCAGGCTCTGGGCTAGCTCATCGCCTGACTTTCCGGCAAAGACGCGCATGGTCTCCCCGTTGGGAAGCACCATGTGTCCCATGTTTTCCGCGACGCCGAGCACCGTGGTGTTGAGCCGTCGGAAAAGGGCGGCGCAACTTCCGGCAATGTTCGCGGCAACGTTGTGTGGCGTCGTCACGATAACCACACCGGTGAGAGGAACTTGTTGGGCGAGGGTCATCGGCGCGTCGCCGGTTCCCGGAGGTAGGTCGACGAGGAGATAGTCCAGGGTTCCCCACTTCACGTCGCTGAGAAGCTGCTTCACCGTTCCCGCGACCATCGGGCCGCGCCAGAGAGGCGCTTGACCTTCGCCAAGCAAGTAGCCGAGCGACATCATCCGCACACCGAATCGCTCGATCGGGATGATCTTGCTCTCTCGTGTGAGGGGTTGCTCGCCGAGCGTACCGGTCATCATCGGGATGCTGGGGCCATAGACGTCGGCATCCATCAGCCCCACCTTTGCTCCGGTCTGGGCGAGGGCAACGGCGAGATTGACGGTCAAGGTGCTCTTTCCGACTCCGCCTTTGCCGCTTGCAATCGCGATGATCTGGCGGACATTGGGCAGCAGATCCTCGGACTGCGTGTTCCTCGTGCGCACCTGGGCGGTCATGGTGACGTTGGCGGTGTCGATTCCAGGCAGACCGAGAATCGCTTGCTCAACTTCTGCTTGAAGTTGCTCTTTGACCGGGCAAGCGGGGGTGGTCAGCTCGACCGTGACGGAGACTACGCTCCCTTCGACCACGACGTCTTTCACGAAGTTCAGCGCCACGATATCGCGGTGGAGATCGGGATCCTGCACCGCCCGCAGGGCATCGAGAACTTGATCGGTCGTGATAGCCATAGTTACGCCTACGAGGCTACCAGCCCGGGTATTCGTTGAGAGGGGACTCTAGGTTGTTTTGAACTTGTGATGCTTGCGAACCGAAGCCTGACACCACAGCAGAATCAAAACCACCCCAGGAATCAGCAGGATCCCTGGGATCAGGCTCAGGAGCAAGCTGAACAGACCCATCCACCAAGCGAACTTCGACGCCGGGAGTATGAGAATCAGGATGAGCGGGATGAGCATGATCACGCCCAGAATCAAGACCGTTCGCATGGCCTGTGTGGGCGTTTCTTCCAGGAAGATCGGGAAAGGGATCCAAGACGATTGCTTGAGTGCCTTGATCGTATCGGCATCCATCTGCTGCTTCGGCGGAGTTGCTGGAGCAGAATCGGTCGCGACCGGATCGAATGCTGCCGCCCCGTTCTCCGCGAGCCCGACCACTGCCGCCATGAGCCCGATGAGCACCACTCCGACCACGAGAAACAGTCCACAGTAGACCTTGACGAGGATCGTCACCCCTTTCGGCTTCATCGCCATGATGTGAGGACGAACTCAGCCTGCTTTGGGATGCGCTGACTCACTCTCGGGAATCCGCTCGGCCAACTTCGAGAACCGAGCGCACGCCGGGCTTCGACCACAAAACAAGGAAAGGAATCGCAAGAGGGAGCGGCGCGAGGCAAGCGACTCCCACCCAGCCAAGATACGTTCCGCGCCGAGAAATCGTCCACTTACGCGTCGCCATTGCTTGCCAGACAAAGGCTCCCAGGGCAAGCAAGGCAGCCAACTTCCCCATCGACTTAACTTGAAGCCGTCGCTCGATCCGCTCGTAACGCTCGACAAATTCGATCTTGCCGATCTCGCCCCTCTGTTCCAGAAGCTCGACGTACTTCATCTCTTTGTACTCCATCGAGGTTCCGCTGAAGACCAAGACCACGTAGCTCGGCAGAACGACGGATCCGACGAGGTAAAGCTGGAACACCGAGTTGAGGAGTCGCGCCGACTTCACTCATCCCCTCGCGAAAGCGGAGGGATCCCAAATCCGTATGCCGTCCGAACTTCCGGCTTACTCCAATGGATCAGCATCAGAATTCCGGGGATCGTCATGATGCACGACAGCACGCCGATCACGTGATTGAACAGCTGGGCCCACCACCAAGCCTTCTTTCGAGGTGCCCAGATCAGCAGCAGATTGAGCAACACCTTGAATCCGGCATACCCGAGGAGAGTCCCCAAGATCCGGCGAATTGAATCCTCATCGATCACAATGTTCTGCGATGCCAAAGCGGGTTCCGCGAGAAGTTGCTGCTCAAGCTCCGGCAGGATTCCGAACCCGGTGACGAGGATTGCACCGATGAACAGGGACAGCAAAACCCATAGGCCACAATAGAGGCGGTTGAACAGGATCACCTTTTCTGCGTAGCTCATGTTTCAGCCTTGACGCCCATTATGACGTTCGTTGTCTCTGGGCGGATGCATGATGTCATGTCCAAAACCCTCAAGATTCCGTTCGATAGTGCTTGCCTCGCCGCCGTCATCGCGGAGGTGCAGCCTTTCGTGGGAGGCAAGGTTCAGCGGATCATCCAGGCGGACGAGACTTCGATCACCCTCTCCCTCTATCGGGGATCGGAGGTGCACCTGATGGTCTCCTGGCATCCTGATTTCGCGCGGGCGCACCTGGTGTCTCGCCGCGGACCGGCGCCGCAGAATCCGCCGGGATTCTGCCAAGCCCTGCGCAAACACCTCGATGATGGGCAGATCGCCTTCATCCGGCAGAGGGGCCAGGATCGAATTATTGAGATCGGAATCAGTGCGGAGAGCGGCGACTACCAACTGGTTGCCGAGCTGATGGGGAAGCACTCGAATCTCATGCTCGTTGGCTCGGATCGAAGGGTGATTGCCGCCGGCAAATGGGTGAGCAAGCATCAGTCCAAGCGACCGATTCGGGCGAACCAGCCTTACGAAGTTCCGCCTTTGCCGGAGCGCGCCTCGGTACTCGATGTGCAGGAAGGTGATGACCTGCGAGATGTTGAGGGCATCTCACCCTTCTTGAGAGGGCTCATCGAGGCTGGATTGCCGCTCGCCAGGGTTCAGCAGGCGTTTTCCGCGCGAGCATGGGAGGCGTTCTACAGTCATCGAGAAGGTGCCTATCCTCTGCCACTTGAGGGAGTGACCGCCACAGCGATTCCGCGTGAATCCATCTCTCAGGCGATCGAACAGGCCTTCGCGGAACGTATCGCCCTGGCTCAGGTGAGCCAAGCACGGGACGCGCTGCTCTCCCAACTCCGGCGAGTCGCCCTCGCGCGTGAGACAGCTCTGGCGAGCCTCGACCAAGCCGTCGAGGCGGCAGATCGGGCACCGCAGCTTCAGCAGACGGCGGAGCTCGTTCTTGCCTATCAAGGAATGGTCAAGCCGGGGGATTCTGCCTTGACAGCGTGGGATTATCAGGGCAACGAAGTCGTCATCAAGCTTGAGCCGGAGCTTTCGGCGGTCGAGAACGCCAACAAGTGGTTCGAGAAGGCACGCCGGGCCAAGAATCGCGCCGGGGAGATTGTCGAGCAACGGGATCGCATTGCGCACGATTTAGATCGGCTCCGAAAGGTCATGGCAGACGTTGAGCTTGCGGATTCTCCGGTCGAGATTGCCGACCTCCGTGCATTTGCCGATCAGTCCAAGTGGCTGCATCACGCGGCCACTCCCAAGGCGAAGGAGGATCGGCCGTTTGAAGGGCACCCGATTCGGGAAATGCTCTCACCGGCCGGTTACCGGGTGCTCTACGGGACAAACGCGACGAGCAACGACTACCTGGTGCAAAAGGTTGCCAAAGGCAACGACTGGTGGTTCCACGTGCGGGGTCAGACATCGGCGCACGTGGTGTTGCAAACGAGCGGTCATCCGGAGAAAGTACAGATCCCCGATCTCATCTTTTGCGCCGAGCTTGCCGCGCGGAACTCGGTGGCGAAGCATTCCACCTACGTTCCGGTGGACTACACGCTCAAGAAGTACGTTCGGAAGCCTCGCGGCTCGGCTCCCGGATCGGTGGTGTACGAGCGCGAGAAAACGCTCCACGTTGACCCTTAGGATCTATTCGTCCGACTGAGATTGTCGCAATCGGCGCTGATAGTTGTCCTTGCTCATGTCGTCGAGCAGGGTGAACCGCGTATACGCAGGTTGGAATCCGAGTAGAACGGTTCCGGTTGGGCCGTTACGGTGCTTGCCAATAATGAGTTCGGCGACTTCGGCGGCTTGGGGGTTGAACTCCTGTTCCTTCCCTGCCTCTTTGGCCCGATAGTAGCTTTCTCGGTAGATGAACATCACCATGTCCGCTTCGGCCTCGATGGAGCCGGATTCCCGGATGTCGCTGAGCATGGGGCGCTTGTTGTCTCTCGCTTCGACGCCTCGGTTGAGCTGGCTGAGTGCGATGACCGGGACGTCCAGTTCCTTCGCCATGCTCTTGAGCGCGCGCGCGATTTCGGAGATTTCTTGCGTGCGATTCTCCGTGCGCCGCGAGCCTTTCATCAGCTGGAGGTAGTCGATAACGACGAGACTGAGGCCGCTCTCGGCCTTGAGGCGTCGGAGTTTCCCGCGCATCTCCAGCGGAGAAACATCGGAAGAATCGTCGATGAAAATCGGGAGGTTGTAAAGATCCTCGCAGGCGTCGGCGAGCTTTTGGTAGTCGTTCGGGTGGAGATTGGCCTGCTTGAGCGCACCCATCGGCACCTGGGCGATCGTGGCGATCATTCGGCGCACGAGTTGCTTGCCGCTCATTTCGAGGCTGAATACAGCGACGGAACCGGCCTGGGCCCGAGCCACGTTGAGGGCAAAGTTGAGAACCAGAGAGGTCTTCCCCATCGCGGGACGGGCGGCAACGATGACGAAATCACCGCCATAGAATCCTGTGGTCACTTCATCGAGATCGGCATATCCGCTGAGGGTTCCGAGAACCGGCTCGCCGCTTTCCAGGAGCGTATCGACATCGACGAAGAAGTCCTTGGCAAGAGAGCGAACGGGCTGAAAGTACTTTCCGAGTCGCTTACGTCCCACCTCAAAGATCGCCGCTTCGGCGGCATCGACCTTCTCGTCGGCGGTTTCGTCCGGGGCGTGGACGTTCTTGATAATGTGGTGCCCTGCATCTTCGAGCCGACGCAGAGTGGCCTTGTCTTGGACAATGCCCGCGTAGTACGTGGCATTCGCCGCACTGGGAACAGTCTCGGCGATCTGAACGAGGTACTCAATGCCGCCGACTTCGGAAAGCTTGTCCCTGACGATGAGCTCGTCCTTCAGGGTGACGAGGTCAATCGCTTTTGCGCTGAGGAGGAGCTGGCGGATCGCTTTGAAGATCTCGCGGTGCGCGGGGACGTAAAAGTCGTCTTCGCTCAGGATGTCCGCGACCTCTGTGGCGGCTCGTTCGCTGAGGAGCATGGCCCCGAGGGCGGACATCTCCGCCTCAGAGCTCTGGGGCGGGACGTAATCGTCCATGCGGCTGAATCGACTTTTGACGGCCATCGGGAGTCAGACCATACCGCCCTCAAGACTTCTGTGGGGCTGACCGGGGTATTTCGGTTATCCCCAGCTGTGGATACCCAGCGCGGCTGTCCCGAGACGCCGCGTTTCATCCGGAGAATTTCCAGCAAATATGCCTGCTTACGTTTTTCTTATTCCTATTTAGTTGCACTTTCTGATACTATTGCCTCGTTCAGGCCGATTTGGCCTTTCCTGGAGAAGGAGCAAACAAATGAAGAAAATCCTCGCGCTGCTGAGTGCAGCATTTTTGGCGTCCGTGTCGATGGCCGACACCGTGTCCGTTGATTTTGAATCCTACGCCGATGGCGCAATCGCCAATGGCTACGATGGCTGGCAGATCACCAACTCCGGTTGGGATCAGCAAGTCGTGAGCTCGGGAGCGATCTCGGGAAACAAGAGCTGGCGAATGAGCTCGGCCGTGACCTCTGGCAGCTTTGGTGACCAGCCCTTTAGCCCGGCGTTGACCCAAAAGGCTGGCGAGAACGAAACCCACAAGGTCTTCGAAGCCAGTTGGAAATGGAAGCCCCTCGCCGGTGGCAAGAACACAGAAGGCATCACCGTCTCGATCGACGACGGCACGGGCCCTCGAGGCAACTGGATCCGCCTCGAGAACCTCGGTGGTCTCGACACGAGCTGGCGATTGTCCGTGTTCGATTACGACGGAACTGGATTCGTTGCGACGGAACTCGCGAATAACATCAGCGCCGGTACGGTTCTCAACCTCGGATTCAAGATGACCTTTAATGCCGGTCTGCAAAATGATGTCTGGGAGATGTATCTCAACAACACCCTGGTTTACACGGGTGTTGGCTGGGAAGACTACTTCGTTGATGCTCAACCGAGCATTTCTCCGGTCTAGTATGACCGACTGCTGTTCCGTTCGTCTGGAACTGCTACACCAGGCGCCGCTGGCATCCTGACCGACGACATCACCTACACCTCCTCGGTTCCCGAGCCGGCAACGATGACGCTTCTCGCCATCGCGGCAGCGCTGAAGCGTCGCAAGGCGAAGAAGGCGCAAGCCTAACGATCCCCCTGCTCCTGGCGACTCGGATATTCCAGGTCGCCAGGGGCCAAAACTTTGTTACTTCGGCCCTTGGCCACAAACGGAAAGGAGCGAAATCAAATGCATAGCCTCAAATCTTTCGTCGTCGCGGTTATCGCGCTAGTCGCCTCAGTCGCCCACGCCCAAGTGGGGGTCGACGGTCTCCTCGGAGCGGAGTGGTCTAGCGTCACTCCAACAAACGTCCCGCTCGGCCCTGCGTCTGGCAGCTTTGTTACGAACACTGAACTCGCCACCTACGACGTCTACTCTCGCGCTGATGCAACGCACTTCTACGGACTGATCGTGTCGAAACCTGCGGACGCAACGCAGTTCGCCGCAGTATCCGCAGTGCAATTTGCAAACGTCTACTTCGATACGAACCCTTCGACAGGCTCTGACCTGGGCTTTGAACTCTCAAACAACCGGGCATTCAAGCCAGGAGTCAGTGGGTACTACAATGACTCCGATCTGTTTGGCCTCGTTTGGGCGAAAACGGATCCTGGGGTGTACACCTCGGGAGCAACGTTTGGGTTCGAGTTTGCCGTCCCCTGGGCCTACCTTCTCAATGATCCGCAAGGGGTTGGTTTCCCGAGCGTCAGCGTCGGGAGCCCGGTGATGTGGCGATCCGTTCAAGCCTACGGCTACAACTTCGTCAATGGAAACACCATCAATCCAGGCGTCGGGTTTGGGACCTTCCAAGCCGTTCCAGAACCGGCCACGATGACCATCCTCGCCCTCGCCGCCGCTCTCAAGCGACGCAAGGCGAAGAAGACACAAGCCTGAACCTGAGTCGGCAGACACAAAAACGCCCGGGGTGAGACGTCACCCCGGGCGTTTTTTCGTCATTCCCACTCGATCGTCGCGGGAGGCTTGCTGGTGAGATCGTAGAGAACGCGGTTGACACCTTTGACCTCGTTCACAATCCGGTTCGCGACATGCTCCAGGAACCCGAAATCGAACGGAAATGCCTGAGCGGTCATGGCGTCTTCACTCTGTACCGCCCGAAGCACGATCGGTTGTTCGTAGGTGCGCTCATCGCCCATCACTCCCACGCTTCGCACGTCGAGGAGAGCCGCGTAGCTCTGCCAGATCCCTGGGTGGAGCCCGTTTCGGCGAATCTCCTCGCGGAAGATCCAGTCGGCATCCTGGGTGATCTTGACGCGCTCCGGGGTGACTTCCCCGAGAATACGAACCCCCAAGCCTGGGCCCGGGAACGGCTCGCGATCCACGACCTCGCTGGGGAGCCCAAGCTTCCGCCCGACTTCCCTGACCTCGTCCTTGAACAGCCAGCGCATCGGTTCGATCACCTTCAGTCGCATCCAATCGGGGAGGCCGCCGACGTTGTGGTGCGTCTTGATCTTGCTCGCCGTCGGTGATCCGCTCTCGATGACATCCGGATACAGCGTGCCTTGAGCCAAGAAGTCGTGATCTTGAAGCTCGGCGCGGTTGCGCTCAAAGCAGATCACAAAGTTCTCGCCGATGATCTTGCGCTTCGCTTCGGGATCGGTGACGCCTTTGAGCGCGCTGAAAAACTGATCGTGAGCCTGGATCACGACGAGATGAGGATGGAAGACCTCGGTGAACATGCGGTGAACCTGTTCCGCTTCGCCTTTTCTGAGCAGACCATGATCGACAAACACGCAGGTTGTCTGGTCTCCAATGGCCTCGCTGAGCAGCGCTGCGACGACCGAACTATCAACCCCTCCGCTGACCGCGCAGAGAACCTTTCCGGAGCCGACCTCTTCCCGAATCCGAGCAATGGATTCCTCGATGAAGTTTTCCGCCGTCCAGTCAGCACGGAGCTGAGCGACTTGTAGGAGGAAGTGGCGCAGAATGGCACGCCCATCGGGGGTGTGGCTCACTTCGGGGTGAAATTGGACGCCATAGCGTCGATCCGCCACGTTCTCCATGGCAGCAACTGGGCAGGATTCTGTGGTGGCGGTGACTTTGAAACCGGGTGGAACCTTCTCGACCTGATCCCCGTGGCTCATCCACACCAGATCGTTTTGGAGCTCCGCCACCTGGCTCCCGGGAACCATCGCACTGAGGTGCCGCCGGCCGTACTCGCGCTCGTTGCTCGGCGAAACTTGACCGCCCAAGTTGTGAGCCATCAGCTGTTGCCCATAGCAAATCCCGAGGACGGGGATCCCTTCCAGGAGCGAGAAATCGAGAGTCGGGGCATTCTGTTCGAGGACGGAGCGAGGGCCTCCGCTAAGAATCACAGCGGCTGGTTTGCGGGTTTTGATATGCTCGGCGGCGTTTTGCCAGGCCACCATCTCGGAATAGCATCCTAGCTCGCGCGCGCGCCGGACGATGAGCTGGTTGTACTGCCCACCAAAATCAATGACGGTGACGAGTTGGTGCTCCATGGAAGTCCCTAGTTTGCTCCACCACGCCCGGCCCTGGTAAGGACTCCGGGTTTTTGGAGATCGAGGGTCGGTGGCCCACCGCTTGCAAGAAAGGTTCCCAGACGATCACGGAACGATCACCATGAAGAACCAACGGAAGAACCTTCGCCCCCTCGCCCTCACGACCCTTGTTTTCCTTTTCACCGGTGCCGCCTTGGTGGCTCAAGCGAATCCGGTTGTTGAGGCAGCGCAGGTCGCGGGTGGTCAGTCGGCGACGATTCTTCCCCTTCTCATGGCGATTGGTTTTGGTCTGACGAAGAAGCGAGATCGCCTCGCCTAATCTCTTCCTCACCTTCCGTTCCGAAAAGTTCTTTCCTTAGCTCAAATCAACAGCAGAAAACGCCCTCAGACATGATCTGAGGGCGTTTCTGTGTGAGAAGGGGGATGTACCTTTAGAACCGGACGCTGTCCACAGCCGCTTTCATCTCATCCATGCGATCAATCATCTGTTGAACCAGGTGGAACTGGGTGCGGGCGCGATCGAGGTTCTGACCCTCGCGGTGGATGCGGAAGTACTTGTCGCCGTCCAGATAGTCGGTGAGGAATCGGATGCCGCATTCCAGCGTGATCACGGCGCCGCAGCTCGCCATCGCATCCCATTCCGCGGGGTGAAGAGTGTCTCCGATGGTTTCCGCGAAGCCCCGCACGATGGCGGCGTACTTGTCAAAATCGAATTGAACCTTGCTCAGGTCTTGCTCATCCTCGGCAGCCGAGTTGCATGCGGTCCTGATCAGGTCTCCGACATCGAAGAGCACCGACCCAGGCATCACGGTGTCGAGGTCGATGACGGTCATGCCCTTCATTGACTTCTCACAGAAGAGGACGTTGTTGACCTTGGTGTCGTTGTGTGTGACCCGGATGGTTTCCGGGTGTGTTTCCAGTACTTGGATCAGCGTGCCGCCGAGATCCTCGTTGCGGAGTACGAAATCAATCTCTTGCTGGCACGTTTCGGTGCGGCCCTCGACCGGCTGAGCAAGTGCCTGCTTGAACCGCTCGATCCGGCGCGGTGTGTGGTGAAAATCGGGGATGGTGATGTGGAAGCGTTGCGCATCCAGATCGCTGAGATCATGGAGGAACTTGCCAAAAGCCACGGCCGCTTCGTACGCCACGTCTGCGCTCGGCACGATATCGAAGACCGTGGAGCCCTCGACATAGTTGTAGGTGCGCCAGTAGTTGCCGTCCTCGTCGAGGAAATAGACTTCCCCGTCGTCGTTTGGGAGCAGATGAAGCAGTCCGGGATCACCGGATCGCTTGACGGCGAGGTGCTCGATCACCCGACGGATATTGTCCATCATCCGCACGGGATCGCGGAAAACGTGAGTGTTGATGAGCTGGTGGACGTAGCGTTTGGTCGCACCATCTTGCTGCACCACGCTGACATACGTGCGGTTGATGTGCCCGCGCGTAATGATATCCCCCTCCAGCAGCGTGCCGGAAGGAAGGAAATGAGGCGTGATGGGAGTCAGGATCGCCATGACGTCGTTAATAGTCTGAACTTTACCAGAGAGGCGCGGGGCTTTCGTGGTCTACGTAGAGGTTACGCACTTCCGCTCGCACCATTTCAAGATCCTCAGGAAAAGTCATGCCAAAGCACCGACTCGTGGTGGTTTTGGTGCGAATTTGGAAGAGATTGTTCCCGACGCCGTGATTCAAGACGTGCGGGATGCCCACTTCGCGGCGCGGATCTTCGGCTTGGCTCATCTCGATGAAGTCGCGCATGTAGGGGATGATCGTCGGGTGGAAGCCGAAAATGTTCATCGAGACGGCGGCGTCTTCGGGGAGGGTGAGGGTCTGCTTGGGATCAGTGGTCGTGGTGCCTTCGATGGTGCCGGTTGGATCTCGGTGGACGTTGTGAAGCTCGGTGATGGCTTTGAGGAACTCATCCTCGCTCTCTACCCAGGCTCGGGAGAGCCCACCTTCGCCCCAGAGGGTGGAGAGAACCGGATAGGGGATCGTGCAGCCGAGTGTTTCTCCCGGGTGTCCTGATGCCTTCAGGGTCGGGATTCCGGGCTGGGTGCCGAAGTCCCGTTCGAGACACTCCAAGGCATCCTCGATGGCTTCCCTGCCATAGAGATCGTCTCCATTGACGACAATGAACGGCTGGGTGAGATGAGGAGCCGCCGCGACGATGGCAGCGGCCGTTCCCTTGGGATCATGGTCTCCCATCTGCTGAATCGCGATCTCGGCAGTGATCCCTGGGGGGAGATCAGAAAGTGCGGACTCCGCCTGCGACCGCAGCTCCTCGCGGGTGATGAGAACCACGTGTTCGACGCCGGAGAGCCACGCATCGCGGATGGTGAAGTGCATGATGGGCTCCCCGAAAATCCCGACCGGCGTGAACTGCTTCGGCCCGCCAAACCGCGTCCCCATCCCGGCGGCAAGAATCACCAGAGTCGTTTGCATGGCTGCTTGGAATCTTGGCACGGGTTGGGCTCGTATGGGAGGACGTGAGCGAACCTACGGGCAGTGTTGGGCCCTGGAGTAGGCAGATAAGTTCGAGCGCACATTGACTCTCATAGCGATTTAAGGGTTAAGTTTGGGTGTGAGAGCACTCCTTCTCTTTCTCATCTTCGTCGCTGCAACGATTTCGGCTTTGGGACAATCCACCGGAATTGCTTACCGGGGCATCATGTTGTCCTCGCAGGAAGCCTACTCCTCACGCTCCCTCGTGTCACCCATCGACAATTTTGAGATGTCGGATGTGGTACCCGTACTTAGCTTCACAAAGGATGTTGTCCGGGTGCGCACTCGGAACGGGGCCGACGCATTTCTCGCGGCAAAACATGTCGTGGTGCTCGGCTCAAAGATGGATGTAAAGGATATCTTTGAGATGCTCGCCGGGTACGAGAAGTCCGTTCGTGAATCCAAAGATCGGGAGGCTGACCAGGAACGCTTCGAGCGCATCGCCGAGCCATGGGTCCGCCTCCTGGATGAAAACGTGAAAGCCGGGAGCGCAAGTAGCCTGCCTCCACCCTCGAAAACCGGTTTCACGTCCAGTGATCGGGAGCCATCGGTCGAGATTCACAACGATACCAAGTACGCTCTCGACCTAACCTACACCGGGACGACATCGCGTTTCTTCCGACTTGCTCCGGGCGAAAGCAGAACCGTCACTTTTCGACCGGGGAAATATCGCGCGATAGTCAGCGCTAAGACGAGTTCGGTGAGTCCGTTTAGAGGACAATACACGTTTGAGCCAGGATACGTATACAGTCTCAAGTATTACATCGTAACGAGGGGCACATAGACCTTGACACGACCGTATTTATCCGATATTTTCAGGCGGATTCACGAGATTCTCTCTACTTAACTGCTTGAACTCCTTGCTGTTTTCGATCACAATCACCGCGTAGAAGATGAGAAGAGCTATGTGCCCAATTATTCCATCCAGTACTGTGTGCCAAAGAACGTCTGCACTCCGCGCAGGATAATTTAGGCGAAGGTCGAATCGAGGATCTCGATTCTTGAATTCGACGACTTGAAGCTTCTTTCCAACGAGTTCTCCCGTCGGGGAGAGGTGCGATGGCAACAAGAACCACTGTTGGAGTACCTGGCTACCCGCTCGGAATCTTAGCTCCACGGAGGCTGGCTCCTCGACGTCCTCTTCGTGGATGGCTGGTTGAAATGAGACAACCTCACCTTGAATCTTTCCGACTTTAGATTCGAGAACAGCGGAAGATCTCAGCCATAGTTCGATCTTATCGGCGAGGATTCCGATGGGCAGGAACAAGCACAATGCCGTAACAATGTAGGCACGCCAGGGATTTACGTTATTCTTTTCACTAAAATACACGACAAAGCAGAGACCAATGGCGCCGACCAGAAGCCACAGTCTCCGATACTCTGCATCGGGAGAAAACGCACCGCCAAGTAAGATAACTATGCCAGCGGGCAGTAAGACTCTCCGAAGCTCCAACGAAGACAAGTATACGAGCGAAAGCATAGTCAGCGCCTGCCCTACCAAAATGTCAATGGCCCGGATACGCGACATCGTGATCCAAATAGGTAGGCATGAAACTAAGATCAAAGCTAGCCCTATTCGACCCCGCTGATTCATCATGTCTTTAGTATATTGGATAGCCTCAAAGGTACACTGGAGAATCTTTTGTTGACCCCTCGCAGGTTGGAGTCTGTCAACACACTCTGCTGAGTTCTTGAACCCAGCAGAGTGTGTTGGGTCGAACGCTTAGTCAAGGCGTTTTTGGACCATGATCGACTCTACGGATTCGATTGCCCCGTCCGGGAAATCAGCGAATTCATCAGCTGATTTACCCGAAACATACGCGCCCCAGACCCACTCGACAGGATAGTAGCGACACCCTCCCGGTATCCCATTGCGCAACAGCAGCGTGTCCGCCCTGGTTAGCCACTCAACAAATTTGTCAGCCTCGTCATCCGAAAGGCGATCAACCACTGAATCAAGGCTCGGAACGAAGTCTCCCTTTCGAGTTGGAATCTTTGATCTGTCGGGAAGAATCCCCCACACGACGGGAGCGATGAATGAGCAGAGAAATCCGATCAGGTTACCAACACGTCGGTTGTAGCCCTTCGATTCCCAGAGGTCTCCTGCTAGCCAGGCCGAGAGTATTCCGCCGATCACATATGCGTACGCTCCCTCAGTTGCCCCCCAAACCAGGTAGCCAAGGATGAATGCGAATCCATATACGATCAGTGCTCGGCTCTTTCTAAACTGAGTAATCCCCTCAAGCGTTTCCACTTCTCCAATTATGTCCCTTCCAAGTGACTTGAGTCCAACCTCTAGTCACCCCTGCCTCCGGAACATCTCGCGCTCGACCCGAAGGGAGACTGGAGCCACTTGCCGGATTCGAACCGGCGACCTGCTGTTTACGAAACAGCTGCTCTACCACTGAGCTAAAGTGGCCCACTTGCGAGGCGCGACCCGGTCGGTCGCGGTGTCCATTATGACGAATCGTCGGCAAACCCCGCTGGATTCAGCACCCCGCAATGGGACACTCGGCCCGTGATGGTGGGCTCTGCCCCATACGGGGCCGCCTCATCCGACTCCGGCTACCGGAGTCTGTTCTCTCACCGCGGTTCGATCTCCTGGTCGCCGACCGGGCGGGAGAGACCCGGTGCTTGTTCGGCTTCCCCGCCTGCTTTCTCGGGGCTCGGGGGTGAGGCATTGGGCGGGCGGCGACCAGGAATCCCCCGATCCACGAGAACTTCCCGCTATAATCCACTCAACACGGAGTCTAACAATGTCAGTTGACACCTTCCCCATCCGGCGCGTCGATCACGTGCGACATTACGTCAACAACGCCCGGCAATCGGCGTTCTTCTACCAACACACCTTCGGGTTCTCCATCACCGGATACAACGGCCTGGAAACCGGAAGCAAAGACCAAGTTGATTACCTGCTGGAGCAAAACAACATCCGGCTGGTCTTCTCGGCCCCTCTGCGACCGGGGCACCCGATGGCCGAACAAATCTCCGCCCACGGAGACTTTGTTCAAGACATCGCCTTCGAGGTCGATGATGTTGATTGGGCTTGGAAAACCGCGATCGAGCGCGGCGCCGTCAGCGCCCGCGAACCCATGTGGCTCGAAGACGACAAGGGCAAGGTGCGCATCGCGGCAATCCACACCTACGGCGACACTGTCCACAGCCTCATCAATCGCGACGAATACACCGGCGAGTTTCTGCCCGGATTCGAGGCTCGCAATGAGCCTGGCGATGGCATCGGTCTGCTCGAGATCGACCACTGCGTCGGCAACGTCGAGCTCGGCAAAATGAACGAATGGGTGGATTGGTACGCCAACATCCTTGGGTTCAAGAACCTGATCAGCTTTGATGATGCCGACATCAGCACCGAATACACCGCTCTGATGAGCAAGGTGATGGCGAGCGGCAATGGCCGGGTCAAGTTCCCGATCAACGAGCCCGCCGAGGGGCGCAAAAAGAGCCAGATTGATGAGTATCTGGAGTTCTTTGGCGGCGCGGGCGTGCAGCATGTGGCTTTGCTCACCGACGACATCGTCCACACCGTCAGCCGTCTCCGCGCGCGAGGGATTCCCTTCCTTAGCGTCCCGCGCACCTATTACGATTCACTCGTCGAGCGCGTCGGGCAGATTGATGAGGACATCGACGTCCTCGCCGACCTCGGCATCTTGGTCGACCGAGATGATGAGGGGTATCTGCTCCAAATCTTCACCAAGCCGGTGACAGATCGCCCGACCCTGTTCTACGAAATCATCCACCGCAAGGGCGCGAAGAGCTTCGGCAAGGGCAACTTCAAGGCCTTGTTCGAGAGCATCGAGCGAGAACAAGCCCTCCGCGGCACGCTCTGAAACCCGGTTGGGCAAGATTCATTTTCGGGTGGTTTGCGACATCGCAAACCACCCGAAATGCTGTTTTGGGGATACACTCTGCTAGTGGAGACAGGGGATTCGCGACGTTCGCACAGGGCCTTCACCCTCATCGAGCTGCTGGTGGTGATCGGAATCATCGTGATCCTCGCGGCGATTCTTTTCCCCGTGTTCACTCAGGCGAAGAGAAGCGCAAAGGAAGCGGTGAGGCTCTCGAACATTCGGCAAGTCGGACTTGCCCTGACCCTCTACGCAGGAGACTATGACGATCTGCCTCCCTACGCAACCGACTTCGACGTCGCGGCAGCGAGGCTGGGCTACCCTGGCACGCTGAACTTGGAGTGTGACGCTGTCAAAGGAACGCAAACTCTCACCGATGTTCTCTTCTCCTACACCCAGAATCGGTCGCTCTTTATCGCCGAGGATGACCCCGGGAAACGGCAACCTTGGGCTACCCCGATTCTGGAGAAGTTCACTTCCTTTGACCATGATTGTCTCGCCGCTGCGAACCAGAAGCCGCTTAGCGTAATGTTCCGAGACGACAAGCGTTCGATTCTTGCCGATGGATACACCTACATGGATGCCCTCGTGACCTATCCCGCGCCGGAGAGGAAGACCAGGAAGTGGAACTGCATTTGGGCAGACACCTCGGTCTCCAAAGTCACGCGAGGGATATGCCACAGCTATTTCAACCAGGATTATCCGTGACCGCTTTGGCGCCGCAGCGAACGAGCCGATGATGAGGGGTAGGCATGCCGCTATCCACCTCCAATCTCCCGCCTCCGACCACGCCGGGGGTAAAGGCGCTGTACCGTTTGCTCGTCGGCTTCCTCCGGATCCCGTTCATGTTTCTCTCCTTCCGATCGACCCCGCTCCGGGCTCAATCGAGCGAGCTGGCAAAGCGAGTCAACGAACTCGCCGATGACCTCGAGAATCAGCGGGCGGGGTGACCCGTCAGTGTATTTTTGAATCTGAGGATTTCAGAGTTGCCACCCGGTATTTTCCGTAACGCTGCACCAAATAGGTTTCCTTGGAGCGATCTATATGCACCGTGGAGTTCCAGCTCTCTCTACCCGGTACCGGAGAATCCGTGAGGAGCTCCCAGCCGGAGCCGTTGAAAAGGTAGGCAACAGTTTGCCGATCATAGCCCCCGTTGTAGATCACATCAGCCTCGACAATGAAGCGTTTGCCCGACTTCGCAATGATCTTGCAGCCGTACGATTCCGCATTGTGTTTCCTGGCTGTCGCGACCAGATCCGGCGGCATTTGCAGCCGCACCAGCTTTGAGCCAACCACATAGGCTGGCGTTTGCGGCATCACCATGTGGGTTTCTAGATGAGCAAATTCCCCTTGGGCAAGCATGTCTGGATCAACATCCCACCACGCATAGGTGCCGCCGATCATCTCGCCTTCTGTCGAGTAGCCCATGGGCGAAAACTGCTGCGGCGAGGGGAGTTCAAAGTGGAGCCACTTCCCCGGGAGGCCAGAGTAAACGTTCGGTCGTTTGCCGCTTACCACCATCAGCAGACTCCCATCCGGGCGGCTCCCGGCGATCCGGAAATAGTAGCCCTCTGGCCGAGGCCATTTTTCGGGCGGTTCGGTGGGCTTGCTGATGGAGTATCGCCAAAGATAGGGCACCCGCCCGTCATCCTCGCTCGGAGCTACCCAAATACTTTGGTCATCGACCAGGTGGACGAGCCCATCGATGGCGATCGAAACTCCTGGGCGATTCAAGAGCAGCACTGATTTCGTCTGTGGGTTCCAACCCCAAACCTGACCCGAGTCATTGACAACCCATTTCTCCCCAATCACGATGTATCCCTCTGGATCCGGCTGAGGTTCCTCGCGTGGGAGCCGCTTTAGAACAGGTGTCGTTCCACTCAGCCCCACAATGGCGAACCCTTTCGGAATAGGACGAAACTCGCTGCTCGCAAGGACGAAGGCCAGAAGGGGGGTTAACATGTTGTTTTCTCTGAACTTATTAGGAGTGCATTTCTGGGCGTCTCGAACTATGTATGCCGCTGGGTTCGCGCCGGGTTACTCCTTCCAATTGCGGTACCACTTT
Organism: Armatimonadota bacterium; assembly: GCA_020161505.1. Lineage (GTDB taxonomy): Bacteria > Armatimonadota > Fimbriimonadia > Fimbriimonadales > Fimbriimonadaceae > UphvI-Ar2. Next base: position 45,507 of record JAIUNY010000020.1, read on the forward strand.
TCGCCGTCGGTGAAGAGCATGGTTCCGGCGCTTGTGTCGTAGTGGATCTCCGTGATCGCTTTCGGGAACAAGAGCGACCAGGATTTTCCATCATGTTGCCACAGGAAGAAATCTGTCCTCTGAGGGGGAGAGTAGCGAGGGAAGTCCAGGGTCGCGAGCCAGATGGAATTCTGCCCCTTCACGATGATCGGCACAATCTCGAGCCCAATGGGGTACTCCTCTTGGTATGGATCGGGCAATCCGAGCAATTTGACACGCCCATCGGCATAGACGGCTGGGGTGCTCTCTTCGCGATTGCGAAATTCGGTAGAGGGGGGATTTGTAAATGTACCAAATCCTGCGGACTCCGGGAAGTACTTCTCAAGAACGCCCACCAGCCGATCCCCTACGACAAATGAGGGACGAAACGCGGCCTCGGGGAAGGAAGTGTTCGACAGTTCCGACCAGGCTCCGTGCTTCCATTCGAGAGTCGAAAAGCCTCGGTCTTCGGCATAAGTGGCTAGGAATACCGCTCCGGATGGGGTAAGGCGCAGCTGACTTCCCTCGACCCACGAGGGGTTTGGGGCGATCTTCTCCGCCCCCCGCGAGGAAACTAACTCCCGTTCACCGCCGTCCTTCACAATCGCGAAGTCACGGTTGGCGATGAGCACCTTTCCTTGAAGCGTGGCCTCCCCTTTCTCACGAAGTATCGTTTCAGACCCTTCAGCATAGTTCGTCCAGATGGCTCCGGCACACCCGATGATCAGATCCGCACCAATGATGAAAGGTAAGGAACTTTGCTTGGCTGAGCCACTAACCTTGAGAAATCCACCCTGTTTTGAAACCACCTTTTGCCCAAGGAGCCCCACAGGCCGATCCTTCAGGGATTGAACTTGAACCAAGCAATCAGGCATTGCATTATGAAAAAGACATATTGCTAGACATGTAATCATTTTTCCATCACCAATGCGATGCGGTAGCCATGCACATTGTTTTCGTTCCAGAGTCTCCAGCGCACCGCTTTACTATTGTGCTTCGCTGCCCTTTCCGTGGGAGGATCTGGCAAGATACCAGGGCCGTAAGGGTCTTCTCCGCAGTATATGAGATCCTCGAAGACATCCTCAAAAGACTCTGGTTTGATGCCCCCAGCTGACTCAAAGAACACCAAATCATCCCACCCAAGGCCAGCAAGAGCCTTCTCTTGTCTATCGTTTTTTAACGTACCCTCGCTACCCATTCCTAACAGTTTGATCGCAAGACATTAGCAATATATCGCCTCAGTCACTTTCAGGTGGTCAATTACCAGTTTTTCAGATACTTATCATCCACACGTAAGACACAAGTCCCTTCGGAGGTATCTGACCAATATGAGATGCTCTTCGCAGTCAGGATGCTCGACCATTTGCCGTCTCGCAGTAAGAACAATTCGTACCACCGGTTTTCAATGTCATGACCCTGGAGGTCGGCTAACCAGAGCGATTCTGAGCCTCGATGCCAAATGGGCTCTATCTCCGCACCGCTCGGATAGACCTCATCCGGCTTCAGTCTTTTGCTCGTCGGCATACCGAGTTTCACAATGCCTGTACGCGTTGCGAGAGCGGGTACATAACGCCGCACTGGGCCAAGCTGGGTAACGAACGAACTCGAAAAACTCCCTTGCTCTGGGTTCGATAGTCGGACGGTTTTCAACATTCCGAGAACGCCACCTCCGTACTCCATTGATGGGATGAACGCGTATTCGTGACTCAGCTCCACTCCACCCACAGCCGCCAACCCTCTTTCGGTTCCATGAAGCAATTCGTATCCCCTCCGATCAGAGTAAACGCCCGCCCAGACATCCCCACTGTTCGTGATGAGCACTTGACTGTCGAGAACGTCTTCCGGGAGTTCAAAGGTTCTGTCCACTTTCCCAGTCGCGGCGACCATCCACTTACCTTTCTGCTGAAACAAGATTGAAGAAAGGGTCATGCGGGCAATGAGCCAACCTTCTGGCTGAACCACTACTTCACCAGATTCGACCCTTAAACCGATAGCTTTGCGATCTAAGTAGCCCGAGACTACTACGCCGTTTCCTAGGGAAGATGGCGATGACAGATCCGCTTTGGCGACTTGCTCAAGTAGTTCTTCATCGTACAATGTCCTCCCCGAAAGATGCATCGGACGAAACTTACTTGGCACATCAGTAAGCTCGGTAAAGCGTAATGCGGGAGGGTTCAGGCTTAAACATGCAGCAATGAGCACTGAGATCACTAGCGCACCAACCTAATAGATGTTACTTCATTTGAAAAGTTAACGGTCTGGTTTCGTATTGCAGTTGAATTCATGACCATGCCCTCGCCCGGGTTCGGCAAAACCTCTGGGCCATACGGATCCTGGCCGTAATAGTGAAGCACTGCATCAATATCCGATGCGACGACGGGCCGCGGCGCAACCCCATTTCGACCCAAGGAGATGTTACTCCAGTTTAGGCCGGCAACTCTCGTGCCTCCATTCGTATCCACTTTAAACGGCCCATTTCTCGCGACGCTAGATACCCACTTTGGACGAACTCCGGTGCCAGCTTTTGTCCAAACTCCATAAGTGTCAATAAACCCAAAGGTAGCGTTTTCAACGCCGATTGTCTGGCCCTCGAACCTGTATCTTACTGCGACTGCTTTATCAAGTGTTCTCACACTAAGCCTGGCCTCGCGACCAGGAGGGAGAAATACCCGATGACCGCCCTTGGGAAAGGCTAACTGATGAAAGGAGTCATCAGACGGTTTAAAGACTAGATATGGCTTCCAAGGGGCATACGTACAACTTCCGTTGTTGCCGTCGAAAAAGAAACCTGCTTCTAAGTGCACCGATCTCGCTACGCCAGCGATTTCCCTCTTCGCGTCCATTCCGAAATAATGATAAATGTTGTCGATATCTCTGGGCTTGTTAGGATTCTGAGGAGGCGCGACGTACAACGACTTCAACTCTGGTAGCACCGTTGTTGCTTGCATGAAGTTATAGTCCGCGTTTACCGTCACGCGCCGAAAAATACCAGAATCCATGCCGCTGAAGAAGTTGCCACGCGCGAACTGGCTCGCCGTCGCCGCAGGCATATTATATTGACTGGTCGTCACAAAGTTATCTTGGTAATTCGGAGGGCCGCTGGTGTTGAGAACTCGCGAGTCGTACCAGCAGACAGGATTGATGTTAACGCCCCCGGTTCCGCCCGATGAACCACCACCACCTGGCTCGCTTCCAGAGCCCCCAGTGCCACCCGAGGATGATCCGCCACCTCCCCCTGAGCTACCGCCGCTAAACCAGACCCAGCCCTGAACCTGATTGTCCCATGTGTATCCAAGATTTTGGTAGTACGTCAAATCCTGAATCTCGTTAAGGCATCCGTCGTCACCACAGTCCATCAAGCCGTATTTCTCAGCCTCACCATCCAAATTCGAAATAATCCTACCGTCTGGCAGGTAGATCACAAAAACCCCTGTCTGCTCCTCGACTGGAAGAGAGAGAATGAATTCCAGCAACGCTTGCTTGTCCGCAAGTGAGAGGTGATCATCGATTCGGAAATCTGCCAAGTTATTCGACGTCTGAGCTTGCGCAGCGAAATGCTGACCAGAAAGAATTACGACCGTCAGGGCGACTGCGAGTGAAGCTAGTTTGAAACTCCTCTTCATACGCCGAATGTACAATCATCTGCTGCCTCCGCGCAAGTGACGGTTTTCCGGCAGAGCCTACTCCACGCACCCATCCCCAGGCCTCGCGAGGCTATCGGTGCTATACTTTTCCGCTCGCGGCAGGAGGTTTCAACCGGACGCCGAGGACACCACGTCTTTGGATTCCCGTCTACGACGTCCCTCTCCCCCCGCGACACCTGGTGCAAGCACCGGCCCAACCAGGAAAGGATGAACAAAAACCGTGGTTAAAATCCGATTGACTCGCATGGGCAACAAGCATCGCCCGTTCTACCGTATCGTCGTCTCCCGAGTGGACACCAAGCGCGATGGCGCGGCCATCGAATTCCTGGGGAGCTACGATCCGCTCACGAAGCCGTCCACTATCAAGCTGAAGAACGACCGAGCACTCTACTGGCTTCTCCAAGGCGCCCAGCCGACCGAGACCGCCGCTCGACTTCTGAAGCGCGAAGGCGTGCTCGACGAATTCTTCGCTCAGCGACCGAAGGCCAAGGGCAAGTACAAGTTCCTCGACAAGCGCACGAGCACGATGAGCCAAGAATCGGTCATCGCCGCGCCGGTCGAAGCCAAGGCTGAGGCCAAGGCGGAAGCCAAGGTCGAAGAAGCTCCTGTCGCCGTGGAAGAAGCCCCGGCAACCGAGACCCCAGTCGCAGAAAAGGTGGCGGAAGAGACGGCCAGCGAATGAACCACATCGCCGAACTCGTCGAGCAAACCGTGAAGTTGCTCGTCAATGAACCGGATGCCGTTCAAGTCGAGCACTCTGCCGACCGAAGCGCCACCATCTACATGGTCACCGTGGCCCCGAACGATGTCGGACGTGTCATCGGGAAGGATGGCCGAGTGATCAGCTCGGTTCGCCAAGTCATCAGCGGGGTTGGAGCCAAGAACCGCATCAAAACTGTCGTTAAGGTTCAGACCAACGACTGATTTCATCATGTCGGGCCGACGCCCTCGTCCGAAGAACCGCGATCATGTGATCATCGGACAGGTGGTCGGCCCTCATGGTATCCGAGGGGGACTCCGGGTCAAAGTTCTGACCGATTTCCCCGAGCGCTTTGACAAAGGGCGCACCGTTTTTATCGACGGAGAGCCCTGCACCATCGACCGATCGTTCTGGCACAAGGATCAGGTTCGACTCGATCTGAAAGAGATCACGAATCGGAACCGAGCCGAGGAACTCAAGTGGGTGGATGTCACGATCCCCGCGGACGACCTGCCGGAGACCGACGACGACGAATTCCTGGTGCGCGATCTCATCGGGCTGAAGGTGGTGACGGCAGAAGGCAAGGATCTCGGCAAGGTCGAAGATGTGATGCCCAACCCGGCGCACGACCTCTTGGTGGTGGGAGAGGCTCTCATCCCGGTCGTCAAGGCTTTCATCGCCTCGATTGATCTGGAGAATGAGGTCATCACCGTCACGCTCATCCCGGGCATGCTCCCCGAGGATGAAGCCTGAAGCGCAGTTGATCGCGTCTTCAATTTAAGAAAGAGCAAGGAGACACAGCGTGTTTTTCGATGAAGCAACAGTCACCCTGATATCAGGGAAAGGCGGTGATGGAGCGGCAAGCTTCCACACCGAGAAGCACGTACCGCGTGGTGGCCCCAACGGAGCCAACGGGGGACGCGGCGGCGACGTGATTTTGGTCGCCAACCGCAACAAGCGCACCCTTTACGATTTCAAACTCCGCGATAAGTTTGAGGCGAAGCCTGGAACCAAGGCGGTCAGCAATAAGGCTGGCAAAGACGCTAAGGACATCATCATCCATGTTCCGGTTGGAACCGTGGTGACGGATTCCGAAACGGGCAAGGTTCTTGTGGATCTCAGCACCGATGGCATGAAGTTCGTGGCCTGCCAGGGCGGTCGCGGTGGAATGGGCAACCTCCACTTCACCACGTCGGTTCGCCAGACCCCCACATTTGCCCAGCGCGGTGCCCCCGGCGAGACTGTGGTCGTTGAACTGGAGCTGAAGCTCGTCGCGGAAGTCGGGCTGATCGGTCTGCCGAACGCGGGCAAGAGCACGCTTCTCAGCCGACTCAGTGCCGCGAAGCCCAAGATCGGAGCGTATCCGTTCACCACGATCACGCCGAACCTCGGCGTGGTGGAGGTCGCAGGCGAGACCTTCGTGATGTCCGACCTTCCCGGGCTGATCGAAGGCGCGAGTCAGGGCGTCGGGCTGGGCCACCAGTTTCTCCGACACGCTGAGCGGAACAAGGTGCTTCTGCACCTCATCGACGCCTTCCCCATCGACGAAAGCGATCCCTTTGCCAACTACGAGATGATCGAGAGCGAGCTCAAGCTCTACAGCGAGGATCTCTACAACCGCCCTCGGATCATTGCTCTCAACAAAATCGACATGGGCAACGAGGAGATGCTCGCTGAGGTCAAGGCGAAGTTCACCCACCTCGGCGTCCCCATTTTCACGATCTCAGGCTACGTTGGCACCAACCTCGACGACCTCAAGTGGGCGCTCTATAAGGAGATCCAGAAGGCCGAGGAAGCCGAAATCCCAACCGCCGTCATTCTTGCCCCCGAAGTGAAGCCGGGGATGGATCAGAGCTGGGATGTCGAGAAAACCGAGCACGGCTACCGCGTGACGGGCAAGCGGATCGAGCGCTTGGTCGCGATGACCGACCTTGACAACCGCGACGCGGTGCACTATCTCTACCGAAAGCTCCGCCGAATCGGCGTGATTCAAAAGCTGGAAGAGATGGGCGCGGATCAGGGAGATAGCGTCGAAATCGGTGACGAGGAGTTCAGTTATGAAGAATGGTGATCTTCCCCGCTACGCGGTTTATGGAGGCAGTTTCGATCCGATCCATTTGGGGCATCTCGCGGCGGCGCAAGCTGTCCGGGAGGCTCTGGAACTGGATGAAGTCGTCTTCGTGCCCAACAATCGAAACCCGCTCCGGCGGGGGACGTATGCAACCGGGCAGGATCGTCTGGCGATGATCCACCTCGCCATCGAGGACGAGGAAGGCCTCAGCCTGAGCGACATCGAAATCACTCGCCCAGGCCGAAGCTATACCATCGACACCATTCAAGAACTCCTGATGGTGCGCCCAGGCAACCTCTGGTTTGTGCTGGGCGCGGATTCCCTCGCGGGAATCATGGAATGGAAGCAGCCGGAGCGGCTCGCTCGCCTTTGCCGACTCGCCGTGGTCAATCGACCTGGCAACGAACTCAATGACCTTCTCAACCGGTTGTCGGAAGATATGGTCGATGCGATTGATGTTGTGGAAATGCCGCCTCAGCGCGCCAGCTCCACCCTGATTCGCGATGATATTGCCGCCGGACGCTCTCCCGAAGCGTGGTTGGCACCAAAAGTGTGGGATTATATTAGTGAACGTGGCCTCTACCAACTCTAAAGCCTCCAAGGGCGAAATGAACAGCGAACTCAAGGCAGCGATGATTGCCGAGTTTGCCGATGACATGAAAGCCCTCGATATCGAGACTCTTGAACTCAAGCACAAGACCTCGATCACCGATTACTTTGTCATCTGCACCGGAACATCCGACACCCACGTGCGCGCGATCAGCGAGCGTGTGGCGGAAAAGCTCCGAGAGAAAGGCATCCGCCCCTTCCGACGCAGCGACCGCCAGGGCGAAGCCTCCGGCTGGGTGCTGTTCGATTACGGCGATGTGGTGTTCCACGTGATGCTGGAAGAAAAGCGCCAGTTCTATGATCTGGAAAGCTTCTGGGAGAACATGCAGACCGATCCGAATCTTGTCGCGGAAGAATAACGTCCGAGTTCTACGGAGCTGACCTGTTTGTCCGAAGAAACCCCGCGCCCCGACGAAACTCTTGACCCAGCCCCCGAAACCCCGGAGGCTGTTGAAGAGCTTGCGCCGCCCGATCCTCTGGCCGTCGAAAGGGCGGAAGGGTTGATTCGTCAGAGCCACCTCGCCAAGATGCGGAATCAGGGGTCGGTGGCGGATCGGCTTCTGAAGGAAGCGGCGGATCTGGCGGGAAACTCACCGGTCGTCCTGGAAGCCATCGGGGATGACTTCGCCGAGCGCAGGCAGTACCGCAAAGCCAAAGAAATCTACGACCGCGCCCGCAAGCTTGACCCCACGAGCAAGAGCCTGGAGAACAAGTACGGCGAAATGGTGCTCCGCGTGGATCTGCACATCGACCCCGCGACTTACAACGAGAACGCGGGCCTCGTGAGCGGAAAAGCCGCCGTGGTTCTCAGCGCGATTCTGCCGGGATTGGGGCAGATTGTGAGCGATCAGGTTGTCAAAGGATCGATCTTCCTGGCGATCTGGGGGATCTGTTTTGGATTTGTGCTTGCCCTGCCCGGCGGGATCGGGGGGATGGTGCAGTATCTGCTCCAAGGGCGCGGTCCGACTGGGTTTACGCCGCTTTCCTTTGCGTTTTTGGTCGGGGCCGTGCTGATGTGGCTCATGGCGATTTTCGATGCTTCGGTGATCGCGAAGCGGTTCACTCCGGTGAAGGTGGATCGACCCCTTCCGCCAAGCGATTTGCCGTTCTGAGCGATCCGGGATGGCGGAATCGAGTGGGGGGCGAGACTCGTTCAGGCCCGTCCGGCCCAAGGCCAATCCCCCGAGCCCCGAGAGCGCCATCCGTCGGAGCCGAACA
>JAIUNY010000021.1 GCA_020161505.1 Armatimonadota bacterium
CGATTTCGCCCTCAGCAATCCGGCGACACAGCTCTAACTTGAATTCGCGGGTGTGATTACGACGCATTGGTACACCTCACAAAGTGTAGATGACGTGTCCACAATTTGGGGCGCACTCCAAATGCCTACAAAATCGAATACTCGGCATTCTTCCGGGGCTAGAAGGTCGAAGATAGGGCAACTGCCAAAGTGCTGGGGAATGGTACCTGGCCCTCTGGCCCTGGTTAAGCGGCGGATCGCGTGTGGCGACCGCGCCACGGCTGCTCGATGAGCCAGCAGATGCCTCCGGACAGGACGGCGATGCCCAAGCACGCCACAAAAGTCATGGCGTTAGAAATCAGAAAGTTGGTCTCCGGAGCTTGGACGGCTTGGTTGAAGATGCTGATCGCCACTACGCAGCTCGCAAAGACTCCCGAGGTGGTGATGACAGGGTGTCGATCAAACGGCGAAAGCTTGGCACTCAGCAGGCGAGCCACGAACGCGACCGGAACCATCCACTGAAGAATGCCGATGACGAACTCGTACCGTTGATCGAGAATGAAGCCGATCGAGCCCATCACATTCACCCACGCAATCACGAGCGCAAAAAGCACCGCCTGCACCAGGTTGTTCCGGTTCCACATCGCCTTCATGCTGTGAATATCGGTCGGAAACCGTGGCTTTGCAGGGCCGATCCGACCTCCGATCCGTCAGATCCCCGAGACGTGCACCCGCGATCCCGGCCGCCGAAGAATCTGACCGAACCGCCAGCACATCACCGAAGGAATCAGGGCCAGCGCAAAGAACGCGACGAAGTTCATGAAGTGGCTCGTCAAATAGTGAGTGATGCTGAACTCAGTAAATTGCTTGTAGCCCAGCAAGTTGAAGCCCTGGTACGCGATCACCGTCAGTGCAGTCATCCCCGCGAACAGCGTCGCAGATGCGACCACGGGATGACTCCAGCGTCCCTCAAGCCGAGGCGCGAGGAGGCCAGACAGCACTCCAACGGGAAGCAACCACAGGTTGTGTCTAATGGCCGTTTCCCAGGAAACAAGCGACGGGGAAGCGGTCGCAGCTGCGGAAAAGGTGACGACCATCAAAACGCCGAACAAAATGGAAACACTCAAGTTTTGAAGCGAAAAGCTGGCCCTCATAGCTTGAGTATCGGGCGCGATGCCCCAATATGCAGGGGATCAAGGCTTGCGCTTGCGCCCTATCCACCAGCGTTTGGCCCGCTGCTCCGCTACGGCATCAGCGACCTTTTCGGCTTGCCACTCTCGAAAAAGTGAGTATCCGCGCCACAGGACGACCATCCCCACAATCAGCAGGATGCCGAAGTAGATATTGCCAATGACCGGGTAGCCCTCAAAGCCCATCGTGCCCCTTCGGCTCTCCCACGAAAAGTCCTGGCGGATCAAGCGCCAGGCCGAGGTCCAGATGAGCAGCACGCCGGCACCCAGCCAGAGCAGACCGGAAAGCCAGGTCGGAAGAGACGATTCCTCAGCGTCCAGCCTGGGTCTCAGAGAGCCGAGAGGCATTCTCTACCGCCGAATCCACTCGACACCCTGCGGCGTATCGCGAAGCTCAACGCCCGCAGCGATCAACTTGTCCCGAATCGCATCCGCCTTGGCGAAGTCTTTGCCCTTCTTCGCCGCCTGACGCTCTTCAATCCAGGCATCAATCGCCTTCCCATCAATCTCATCGCTCCCGGAAGCCGCTTCTTCCGCCAGAGAGACATACAACGGGCGCACGATGCCCAGCAGATGGTTGACCTTGTCCAAGAACCACACCGCGGCCGCAGCCTCGTCGCCGGCGAGGGTTGTTTGTCGAAGAATCACCTTAACGCCTTCCAAAGTCTTCGCCAGAGCGACCGATGTGTTCAGGTCATTCAGCATGGCCTCGAGGGCTTCTTCGTAGAGCCCAGCGAGCTCGTGCCCCTCGGAAATCGCCGGCTCGGGCGAACCAGCAGCAGCAATCCGGCGATCACACTCCTGGAATCGCTCAATATGCCCCTGGCAATCGCGGAGCGTTTGCAGAGTGAAGTTATGCGGCTTCGCGTAAGGAACGCTGATCAAGGCCATCCGAATCGCCAGGGCGCTGTAGCCTTGCTCCAGCAGATCGGGCACGGTGTAGAAGTTGCCCTTGCTCTTCGACATCTTCTCGCCCTCAGCCTGGAGGAACGTGACGTGGATCCAGTGGTTGCAGAATGGCTTGCCGGTTCCCGCCTCACTTTGGGCGATTTCGCACTCGTGGTGAGGGAATTTGAGGTCTTCGCCGCCGCCGTGGAGATCGATGGTGTCGCCAAGATACTTCTGGGCCATGACGGAACACTCGATGTGCCAACCCGGGAATCCCCATCCCCAGGGAGAGAACCACTGCATGAGGTGCTTGTCGTCCTTCTTCCAGAGGGCAAAGTCGGCGGGGTTACGCTTGTTGTCGTCCTGAACAACATCCCGCACCGCGACCTGAAGATTCTCACGGTCGCGATTTCCGCTGAGCTTGCCGTAGTCGGCAAAGCTATCCACGGAGAAATACACTCCCGTCGGAGTTTCGTACGCGTTGCCTTTGCGGATCAGATCCTCCACGGCAATGATCTGCTCGCGCATGTGCTCGGTGGCGCGAGGACGAACCGTCGGCGCTTGCAGGTTGAGTTGTCGCCAGGCGTCTTCGAAGATATCGGAATAATGGCGCGCGAGATCCCAGACGTTGGCGAATTGCTCGCCTTCTTTGCTCGCCAGAGCCTTCGCCATCTTGTCGTCGCCAGCGGCATCGGCCACGTCATCTTGGGTGAGGTGTCCGACGTCCGTGATGTTGCTCACATAGCTCACGCGCCAGCCGATGGCTTGGGCGGTTCGAACGATGAGATCGCTGGTGAGAAACGTTCGGAAGTTGCCGATGTGGGCGTAGCTGTAAACCGTCGGGCCGCAGCAGTAGAAGCGCAAGTGATCTGGTTCCACCGTGACGAGGGGCTTCACGGTGCGCGAAAGAGTGTCATACAGACGGAAAGTGCGCTCGGCCATGGAAATTTGATTGTATCAAGTTGAACTGGGGGGCGAAGGGACACGGGCCGCCGAGCCGTGATCAGAGGCCGTCGTCTTGCGGCATCGGAGCACCCTTGTTATATCGGATTTTGCGAACCGTGTGAATCGCCTCGATGAGGTTAGCGCCCTTGTGGATCCGCAATTTCTTGACCGCTTCCATCATGTCGTCCTTGTCGATGTCGGTGAGAACCTCCATGTAGACCGGATCATGAAAGTCGATATCCAGCGCCTGCGAAAACTGTCGGGGCGAAAACGTCCGCAGCGACTTTCGACGCGAACGGAAGTGGGTCATCAACATCATCATCGCCATGCCGATGCCAAAGACTCCCGGATGAGGGAATGTCGCGACGTCTCCCATGAACCACGCCGCCCAGGAGAGGGCAATCGCATGAGGGAAAACGGTAAACGCAATTCCGACCCATCGAATCGCCTGGCTCGCGAACTTCGAAGGAACTTCGCCCAGCTTATCCGTGGTCGCAAGCTCCATGAAAACACCTCTCGTAGAAGTGAAAGCAAGGATCGCAAGGGCGTAGGCGTTGATCAAGAGCGCGGCATTCGGTGCGCGCTTTTCCGCGAAGAACTCGACGAGCATCAGCACGAGCGCCGCCCAGATGAAGAAGATCCCGTACATCACGATCGGGACAACCATCCATGGAAACGAAACGGAGCGCGACTGCATCGGGGACTTCCTTCTGATTCAGTTTACGTCCGCGGGCTCGTGGCTGGTGCGGGGGGCTAGGTCTGGGTAGGGGCGTGCCTTTGGGCAGAGATCCCACCGCTGGGTGCCCCGAGCCCTTCAGGGTCGGGACGAATCGCCACGTGCTTCGGCGAATTGGACGTGACTGAGCGAGGGATGATAGCACCCGCTCGGAATGGAGAACCTACCTCGTGTCGCCGTCCCGACCCTACAGGGATCGGGGCACCCTGCTTTGGTCGTCCTGCAAAGCTGCTCAGTCGCTCTCTTCTTCGAGACCATACACCTGATGCTGCCGGAACCGTTCGGATTCGGTGGTGTCTTTGATGCCCTCGAGAACCGCGCGGCCTTCCCAGACTTTGGGCGCGGAGATGCCCATGAGGCGGGTGACGGTGGGGGCGACATCGAGGAGGGTGACGGGTTGCTGAATTTTGTGGCCCGTGGTGCAGCGGTAGCCCCACATGATGAACGGGACGGTCATATCCTCTGGCTCTTCGGTGCCATGAACCTTATCGTGGCCGCCGTGGTCGCTGGCGATGATGAAATCGACCGGGTGATGGAGGGCGATGAGAGCATCGACGAACCGTCCGACGCAGGAGTCGACCTGAGAGATGGCCTGGAGGTATTCGTCGCTCATCCATCCGTATTCGTGGCCGACCCAATCGGTGTGACCGAGATAGAGGAAAAGAAAATCGAACTCCTCGGCCGCCGCGCCACGGATCGCCATTTCTGCGACGTGGCTGTCGCCATCTGCGGTGTGAGCATTGTTGTTGAGATAGCAGACGTGGATGTGCTCCGGGTCGCCGAGATCGCGGAGCGGGGACCAGTTGCCGAACATCGCGGTCTGCTGACCCGACCTTGCCGCAACATCGAAAATGGAAGGCGGCACGTTCGGCCCGACGCGGAGTTCGTTGTTCAGGACTCCGTGCTTCATCGGGGCCACGCTCCGGAACATGGATTGATGGCAGGGAAGGGTGATGCTCGGCGTCACCGACTGGGCTTCCCAGCTGACGGAGCCGTCTCTGACCAATCGGTCTAGATTAGGCGTGGGGGCAAGTCGAATGCCATCGGGGCGCACGCCGTCGATCGAGATCAGAGCGACCATGGGTTGGTTTTACCTCTCATGGTCGCTCGGTTTGATGCGGATCGCGGGTTTTAGTGGGTGACGGCGCCTTCGCACGCCGGGCCGACGGATTTTGCATATTTGGCATAGCTGCCCCGTTCGGGCGCGGGGTTGGGGTTCACCCAGTTCGCGCGTCTCTCGGCGAGTTCCTCGTCAGTCAGATCGACGCTGAGGACACCCGCTTCGGCATCGAGGGTGATGATGTCGCCGTCCTTCACGAGGGCAATCGGGCCACCGACTTGGGCTTCCGGCCCGACGTGTCCGACCATAAGACCGCGCGTGGCTCCGCTGAACCTTCCGTCGGTGAGGAGGGCGACATCGTATCCCATGCCCTGTCCGACAATCGCCGCTGTGACGCCGAGCATTTCGCGCATCCCGGGGCCGCCTTTCGGGCCCTCGTAGCGGATCACCATCACGTCGCCGCGCTGGATTTCGCGGGCTTGGACGGCGGCCATGGCGGCTTCTTCGGAATCAAAAACTCGGGCCGGGCCGGTTTGTTTGAGTTTCTTGACTCCCGCGGTTTTGACGACTCCGCCCTCTGGGGCAAGATTTCCGCGCACCACCACGAGTCCACCCGTCTCCGAGAGCGCACGGGTATGGGGGACGACGACATCTTGACCGACCGGTAAATAAACCTCTTTGAGGTTCTCTGCCATGGTTTTTCCGGTCACCGTCATGCAGTCTCCGTGGAGGGCACCCGCTTCGAGAAGGGCTTTGAGAACCACCGGAACACCCCCGATCTTGTGGAGATCCAGCATGACATAGCGTCCTCCCGGTCGAAGATCGGCGAGGAGCGGGGTGCGCTCACTCACGCGCTGCACGTCGTCGAGCGTGATTTTCATGCCGAGCTCGTGGGCAATCGCGGGGAGGTGGAGGGCGATGTTGGTGCTTCCCCCCGTCGTCGCCGCGATCGCGATGGCGTTCTCGAAGGCTTCTTTGGTGAGAATGTCGCTGGGCTTGAGTCCAGATTTCAGCAGATTCATCACCTGGGTTCCAATATGGGTGAGCCACGGCTGACGCGAATCTGCATCTTCGGCAGGCGGCGATGTCGAACCAGGAAGCGCCATCCCGAGAGCCTCGGCGACACAGGCCATGGTGTTGGCGGTGTATTGCCCGCCGCAGGCTCCGGCTCCTGGGCAGACGGCGCACTCGACGGCGTGGAGCTCTTCGTCATTGATCGTTCCGGCGGCGTAGGCTCCGGCGGCTTCGAAGGCGTCTTGGATTGTCACGTCTTTGCCCTTGTGACGACCCGGCATGATGGTGCCGCCGTAGACGAAGATGCTGGGGAAGTTGAGCCGGGCCATCGCCATCAGCATTCCGGGAAGCGATTTGTCGCACCCGGCAACGCCGATGAGGGCGTCGTAGCAGTGGGCGCGCATCATGAGCTCGACAGAATCGGCGATGACTTCGCGGGAGATGAGAGAGGCCTTCATCCCCTTGTGGCCCATCGCGATTCCATCGCTGACAGAGATCGTGTTGAATCGGCGCGGAGTTCCTCCGGACGCGGCGACGGCGGTGGCGATCACCTTGCCCTGCTCATCGAGGTTGAGGTTGCAAGGCGTGGCTTCGCTCCAGACCGTGGCGACTCCGACGAAGGGCTGGGCGAGTTCTTTGTCTCCGAGGCCCATCGCGCGGAGCATGGCGCGGTTGGCGGTTTTGTCGGCACCTTCGGTGATGGTGCGGGATTGATGGCGGGGGTCAAACATGGGGTGGGGGATCCCCGGATTGGATTCAAAACCCGGGGAAAGAGATAAGAGACTGATTAGTCTTGGGGCGGCACTTTGTCGCTGATGAAGGGGATGAGGCTCCGGATTTCCGCCCCGACCTTCTCAACTTGATGATCACGTTCGGAGGCTCGTCGGGCGTTCATCACCGGGCGACCGGCTTCATTTTCAGCGATCCAATCTTGGGCAAACTTCCCACTTTGGATGTCCCCGAGGAGTGACTTCATCGCGGCGCGAGATTGATCGTTGATGACCTGGTTCCCGGCAACATAGTCGCCCCACTCGGCGGTGTCGCTGATCGAGTAGCGCATCCAGTTGAGGCCGCCTTCGTAGAGGAGATCGACGATGAGCTTGGTTTCGTGGAGGCACTCGAAGTAGGCAGCTTCGGGTTGGTAACCCGCTTCGACAAGGGTCTCAAATCCGGCCTTGATGAGGGCCGAGATGCCTCCGCAGAGAACCGCCTGCTCGCCGAAGAGGTCAGTTTCGGTCTCTTCTTTGAACGTGGTTTCGAGGAGCCCGGCGCGGGCGCAGCCAATTCCCCATGCATAGCTGAGGATTCGCTCGCGGGCATGCCCCGTTGCGTCCTGATGAATCGCGAAGAGGGCCGGCATCCCGGCGCCGTTGCTCACTTCGAATCGCAGTCGGTGGCCAGGGCCCTTGGGGGCGACCATGCCGACGTCCACGTTGGCGGGTGGATTGATCAGTCCATAATGAATATTGAACCCGTGAGCGAAGAGAAGAAGCTGCCCATCGCGAAGATGGGGGGCGACTTCGGTCTCGTAGATGCCTTTCATCGGCACGTCGGGGGTGCAGAACATCAGGACATCGGCCCACTTGGTGGCTTCGGCAACGGTGTGAACGCTCAGGCCCGCTGCTTCGGCTTTCGCTCGGCTTTTGCTGCCCTCGTGCAGTCCGACCGCGACTTGGCCGCCCGCGTCGTGGAGGTTCAAGGCGTGGGCATGGCCCTGGCTGCCATAGCCAATGATTGCGACTTTGAGACCCTTGATGATCTCCGGGTTGACATCTTTTTCGGTAAGGACGGTAGCCATGGGATTATGCGCTGGTGGCAGCGAAGGTCGGGGAGGCGAGCTCGGACGGGATACGGTTTTCGGTGCGAAGGCCAACGACGCCCGTCCGCACGACTTCTGTCACATGATACGGCCCAAGCATAGCAATAAACCGGTCGATGGACTTGGCGTCTCCACTGACTTCGACGGTTAGACTGTCTAGTCC
The DNA here is from genome assembly GCA_020161505.1 of Armatimonadota bacterium. Classification (GTDB taxonomy): domain Bacteria; phylum Armatimonadota; class Fimbriimonadia; order Fimbriimonadales; family Fimbriimonadaceae; genus UphvI-Ar2. The sequence goes on from JAIUNY010000021.1 coordinate 7,795, forward strand.
AAAATGCACGATCTTGCCATCCGCAACGGCGAGCAGGTCGAGAATCTCACGTCGGTTGTTCGCGACTCCCGTCAGATGGATCAGGGCGAGTTCCCTCATCACGCTCGCGGTGAAGGGGAGGTCATCGACGCTGACGACATCGATCAGCTTCTGGAGCTGACCGACACATTGCTGGAGCACCTCATCGTCCCCGTTGACGACGAGAGTGACTCGGCTGAACCCTTCGACCTCGCAGTCTCCCGCGTTGAGGCTGGCGAGGTTGAACCCGCGACGACGAAACAGACTGACCAGTCTATTGAGGGTTCCGGCTTCGTTTTGAACCAGGGCTTGGATTGTGTGTTGTGATTTCACGGTTGCGCTCCCATCAAGGATTCAGCATCGGATCGGGCGAGGGCCGGATCCATGATCAAGTTATCGTTGCTCGCTCCAGCGGCGACCATGGGGTAGACGTTTTCTTCCATCGCGACCACGAACTCCACGAGGCTCGGCCCCTTGGTGGTTCGCGCGGCCTCGACGGCAGCGGGCAAGTCCGCCGCGTTGTCGCATCGAACGAAGTGGACTCCGTAGGCTTCGGCGAGCTTCGCGTAGTCGGGGTTGCCCATCGAGGAGTGGCTTTGGCGGTCGTCGTAGAAGAGTTCCTGCCACTGACGAATCATGCCGAGGTAGCCGTTGTTGATGAGGGCGATGTTCACGTCGAGCTTGCACTCGAACGCGGTTTGCAGCTCTTGGAGCGTCATCTGGAAGCCGCCATCGCCGACAATCGCCCAGACCTCTTGGTCGGGGCAAGCGAACTTGGCCCCCATCGCGGCAGGGAACCCGAAGCCCATCGTGCCGAGTCCTCCGCTGGAGAGCCACTGGTAGGGGCGCTTGAACTGATAGAACTGGGCCGCCCACATCTGGTGCTGCCCGACATCGGTGCTGACAATCGCGTTGCCTCCCGTGCACTCGTTCAGACCTTTCATCACGTGACGGGCGAGGAATCGTCCATCTTCGGGGACCACCAGGGGATATTCCGCCTGCCACTGGCGAATTTCTCCCCACCAAGTTTTGCGCTTTGCTGGCTTGACCGCCTCAACGAACGCGGGCAGGTTGTGGGTGAGGTCTCCTGGAACGACATGCATCGTGCGGACGCACTTCCCGAACTCAGTGGGATCGATGTCGAAGTGGATGATCTCGGCTTTCGGGGCGAACCCGCTGGTTTTCCCGGTGAGACGGTCATCGAATCGGTTGCCGATTCCGATGACGAGATCGGCCTCTTGTACCGCGATCGTCGCGGCGGCTTCGCCATGCATTCCCATCATGCCAAGCGATCGAGGATCCTGTCGATCAATGGCTCCCAGGCCAAGGAGACTGTTGATGATCGGGAGATCCGCCTTCTCGGCAAGCTGGCGGATGAACGGCGCGGTCTCGCTCCAAATGACGCCTGCTCCAGCGATCGCGATCGGGCGCTCGGCTTGATTCAGCATCTCGGCGGCGCGCTCGATATCGGTCAGAGGAGCGGCACCAGGGATGGTGTAGCCGCGCCGATGCACGGTCTCTGGGAAGGGAGCGTCGGTGAGGGCTTGGAAGACATCTTTGGGGATATCCACGTGCACGGGGCCTTTGCGTCCGGTGTTGGCGAGATAGAATGCTTCCGCCATCACGTAGGGCAGATCGTCGACATTGGTGACGAGGTAGTTGTGCTTCGTGATCGGGATCGTGATGCCCTGGATGTCGACTTCCTGAAAGGCATCCTTGCCGATCGCCCAGCTGTTCACCTGTCCGGTGAGAACAAGCATGGGCACGGAGTCCATGATGGCGGTGGCGATTCCGGTGACGAGGTTGGTTGCGCCGGGGCCGCTGGTGCCCAGGCAGACTCCGACTTTGCCCGTGGCGCGGGCGTAGCCGTCGGCCATGTGGGCGGCACACTGTTCGTGCCGGACGAGGATGTGGTCGATTTGCGGCCACTTCAACATTTCGTCGTAGAGGGGCAAAATCACCCCTCCGGGATATCCAAAGATCGTATCCACCCCATGCCGGGCAAGGGCTTCCATCACGACCTGCGAGCCTGTTCTTTTCTCCATGTTCATCACGCGGCACACAAGTGCCAGGGTCAGGAGCCTCTGTGATCCCGGAGCGACGGCTGCGTCGCGGCTGTGTTTGATTTGTTACCAAAAAAGCCTTCCCGGGTTTCCCAGGAAGGCTTCGTTGTTGTTTGATTCGCGTTCCTGGGTTAGCCGGTTACTTGTACGACGAGTACAAGAAGGCTAAGGACAAGAACGAGGCTGACGACTTGGCCCAGGTTGACGCGAGAAATCACCGGAGCATCTGCGATGAGGCTCTGGCTTCGATTCCCGGTCTGAGGGGTCGTCGGCATTGGGGACAAGTGTGGCATGGCCCTGCGATGTTTTGCTTCAGGGAGGAGATGGGGCAATGTGGTGAGTGTGTGGGTTTGCCAAAGAATCCACAGAATAGGCACTTGAACCAGGTGAGACATTTTGCCCGGCGCAGATCAGACGGAATCTTCTTTCGATCTGACCGAAAATCCGGGATTCCTGCGGCTCCCCGTATCTTTACTGGATGTTGTGTTAAGGTTTGGATTCTGACCTTGTCCCGGAGACTCGGTCTGTTGGGGGTGTGGTAGAGTTCCTGAGTCGGTCACTTGGTCGACGTCGCCCTTTGGGTGAATTTCTGGAGAAGGAGCATAAATGAATACTTCCAAAATTCTCGTTGTCGCCGCTTCGTGCGTTTTCCTGGCTGCCCAGGCATCCGCCGCGACCCTTTTCGGTATTGATTGCCAAGACACTTCAGGCACTGGTTCGTCCGCGATCGGCGTTGACCCGGTCGTGACCGTTGCGACGGTGAGCGCAAACGTTTATCAGCGAGGGGCTGGCCTCACTGCTGTGAACACGACAAACGCTTACACGAACAACAACTGGATGGCAACGAGCCTTGCCGCAGCGATCACCGCGAATGACTTTATCACATGGAGCTTCAGTAGTTCGATGCCGCTGAACCTGACGGAGGCACGTTTTGCATCACTGAGATCGAACACTGGCCCTGCGAACATTGCTCTGCAATTCATGGAGACTGGTGCGAGTTCATTCACAACCGTGGCCACGAGTAGCAGTGTCCCGACCTCTGCGTCAGTTTTCACGGTCGATATGTCGGCATTTACCAACGTCAGCGGCGGAACGTTCAGATTTATCGGTTGGGGGGCGACGGAGACTGCCGGGACTCTGCGGCTCTCTGATAATGCTGGTGTCGCGGTGCTCGGCGTGTCGGCTCCAAAGAACGTGAGCTTCGTCCTCGAAGGCGAGCCGGTCCCCGAACCGGCGACGATGACCATCCTCGCTGCGGCTGGTCTCATGGCAGCCCGACGACGCAAGTCCCGCTAAGTCGATCCTCTCTCACACCAAACCAAGAACCCCCGGGCTTTCTCCAGACCGGGGGTGCTCTCTTTTGCGAAACTGCCTTATTCCGCTTTCTTGATGGCGGGCAGCCCTGGCATTGCCGCCAAAGGGTGCCAAGCAGGAACCGGGTTGAAGTGGAGCGTGCTGTAGCTGGCAGCGGGGAAGTCGCCGAGGAGCTCGCCGCCGTTTTCCGCGATTTTGTCGGCGGCGCGACGATAGAGCTTTCCGCCTTCGAACCGGGTGGTAAACAGCATGTTGCCGGAGTTGTCGAAGGTGAGCCCGTGCACCGAGAGCGGGGCTTCGGTTTGAACTTCAGGCTGGCCTCCCCCTCCGAGCTTCAGCTGATCCTCGCTGACGGCCCAGATGGTGGAGTTTTCATCGGCAAACCAGATGCGTCCATCCGGCCCCCAGGAGGCCTGACCCGTGGATCCCGTGTCTTCGAATGCGACCAGTCGGCCGCGTTTGACGCCCGAGGAGGCGAGTTCGTTGGGGGTGAAGATCGTCGTGTTCCGTCCGGCGCAGTAAAGCGTTCCATCGGCGGCGAACAGCGGGGAACCGAGGCCGGGGATGTCGTCGCCTTCGGGGAGCTTGATCGTTCGACTGACCTTGGGGTTTGCCTTCATCAGATCGGCGGCGGCGATCATCTGGAGCATGGTCGGGCTCACGACCCACAGGTTTCCACGAGGGTCAAACGCAACAGCTCCGTCGTAGGCGAGTCCTTCGATTGTCGTGTTTGACCCAGAGCTCGCGGCACCCAAACCAGAGGGCGTCCATCGGTAAACGATTGAGCTCCAAGGATTCGGCGAAACGAGGTTGCCCAGTCCGTCAATCGCGAGGTGGAATCCGCGGGGTTCGATGGTCATGGTGCGATCGGGAACCCCGATGCTTTCCTTGGCGAGGCTGGAGGCTCGGAACCCTCGGAGTTGGCCTGTCGAAAGGTCATCCTCGTCATTGAGTCGCTCGGTTGCCACCCAGAGGAACCCGGTGCCTCCCCTTGGAGCGTAGGTGACGCTCAGGGTTCCGCTGCCGTTCGCTTTCAGGCTCAGTTTGGCGGACTTGGCTTCATAGACTGTGTCGACGACGGGATCGCCGTTTCGCACCGGGCGCGGCGTCAGGGTGTAGTCGCCAGCGGCTGGGTTCTCGATCACAAATCCTTCCGTGATCGACTTCTGCTCGCTGGGGGAGGCGAAGTCGACATCCGGCAAAACGCCTTGCGGAAGTCCAGAAATGGAAACCGTGAGCTTCGGCGGGGGAGGCGGCGTGGTCTGAGCGGAAATGAGGCCAGGGATCAGGGGCACGGCGCCGAGGGCAGCAAACACAAACAAGGATCGATAAGGTCGCTCCATCACTTCATTTTGTCAGGGAGCGATGTAAGAAACCCCTAAAAATGCAGGCATTCCTGGGCCTCAGGAGGCGATGGTGGAAGCTGAAAGAAGATGGTGCGCGGTACAGGATTTGAACCTGTGACCCCTACAGTGTCATTGTAGTGCTCTACCGCTGAGCTAACCGCGCACGAGGATCGTCAGTATGGCAGGTCCTGGAAGGTGCCGACGAAAGGAAATGGGACTGCCGTCCCGGCGCAGGGGATGGAGCCCTTGCTCGCCACCCGCCTGCGCCGAATCGACGTTGTCTCTCGCCCGATTACTGACCTTGGGCCAGGCTGAATCCGAGCTGACCATCGAAGGTCATCAGATGCTCAGTTTTGACAAAGTTGATTCCCTTGTTGTCGACATTCCCCAGCAGGGCGATGATGTCGGCATGGGTGATCGCCTTGTCGCTTTGGAATCGGCATCGCCAGTGGTCGGTGCAGAAGGTCTCCGGCAGACCCTGTGGCCACACCTTCACACCACGGTTGGTGATGATCTTGAGGGGCAGGGCCACGGTTTGGCACTCCAGGAGGGAAGCCGCGAGCTCATCGGGCGTTCCGTTGTGCTGCACAAAGACATCGACACCGATGGTTTCTTGCACCGCAGGAACCTTAGGCAGCTCGTCTTCGATCACGATCTGCTTGACGACTTCCGGGTAGTGGATCGGCGCGAGCATGGTCGGGAGTTGGCCCATTCGCTCGATGACGGCATCAGCGAAGTCCTTGGTTCCCACGCGGATCTTGCTGTGGCCTTCTCGGTAGATGTCCTTGGTGTGGATGCCATCTTCCAGGGTTTTCAGCCAGGCGTTGTGAACTCGCTCGGCGGCCTTGCTTTGCCCGATGTGCACGAGCATCATGACGCCAGCGAGGAGGAGGCCGCTCGGGTTGGCGGTTCCTTGACCAGCGATTCGAGGAGCGCTGCCGTGGATCGCCTCGAACATCGCGCAGTTCTTGCCGATGTTCGCGCTTCCCGCGAGTCCGACCGAACCGGCGATCTCGGCGGCCACATCGCTCATGATGTCGCCGTAAAGGTTCGGCACCACGATGACATCCCAGCTCTCCGGTCGGGCCGCGACGCGGGCCATTCCGATGTCGATGATCCAGTGGTCTTGCTCGATGTCCGGATATTCAGCCCCGATTTCCTCGAACAACTTGTGGAAGAGACCATCGGTCAGCTTCATGATGTTGTCCTTGGTCATGCAGGTGACGCGCTTGCGTCCGTTGGCCTTGGCGTATTCGAAGGCATAGCGGATGATGCGTCGGCTGCCTGGCTCGCTGATGAGTTTGAGGCATTGATAAACGTCTTGAGTTTGTCGGTGCTCAATGCCAGCGTAGAGGTCTTCCTCGTTTTCGCGGATGATGACAACGTCCATTCCCTCAGGGCCGATTGCGATCGCCGGATTGTAGGTCACGCAGGGTCGAACGTTGGCAAAGAGTCCGAGCGACTTACGCACCGTGACGTTGAGGCTCTTGAATCCTCCGCCTTGGGGGGTGGTGATGGGGGCTTTCAGGAAGACCTTGGTGCGTCTCAGCGATTCCCAGGAGGAATCTTCGATGCCGGAACTGTGTCCTCTCATGTAAACGGCCTCTCCGATCTCGATGGTTTCTGGGGCGAGTGCGGCACCTGCTGCGGTCAGGATGCGAAGGGTGGCATCCATGATCTCGGGGCCGATGCCATCGCCATGGGCGACGGTGATGGGGACTGGGGTAATGGTCGCATCGGCGAAATCGGTGCGGGTATCTTCCACGGTGCTCATGTCGTGAAACATAATACACGAAAACAATGTCGTATGTTAACTGATCCCCATAAAGACCTAGCTCTCACTACAGAACCGACCGAAAACGCAGCGGGTTGGACCTTTTTGACCAACCATTCTCACGTGTTGGTCGCCTTGTTGCGCAACCCTGAGCAAACTCTGCGCGAGGTGTCGATTCAGGTCGGGATCACGGAACGGGCCACCCAAAGGATTGTTGCCGAGCTGGAGGAAGCAGGCGTGCTGTCTCGGGAGAAGGACGGGCGGCGGAATCGGTACACGATCCACTTGGCGAGTCCTCTGAGGCACTCGCTCGAGAGCGGTCAGACAGTCGGTGATCTCCTGGCATGGCTCGTGAAATGAGAGGCCCGACGGACAAGCACCCGATTGAGTCTTCCCGCTCGTGAAGAGATCGGGGCACCCATCGACGGGTGGGAACCGCTCCTCAAAGGCCCTGGGCGTTCGCCATGCTGACGGTGAAATGAGTCGGGCAGACCGGTTCGGTGCTCAGCGAATCACGCGGGCCGAGCATGAACTCGTCCACGACCCCCACAAACCAGACCTCTTCGCCGTTCTTGGGAGCCTCGTGCCAGTCGTAGAGATAGCCGTCGACGAGGGTGCGCTCGCTCAAAGTCGATTGCAGATTCCAGCGCGGAAGCCAGACCTCGGCGAGGATTGGGTAGCAGTGGCTCGGAAGAGGGGGCTGCATCAGCAGGTAGTCATCGCTGACATCGACGACTACCACCTTCACCATATTTGCCGTCCAGAGATCACCACCAATGACTGCCATGCGCTACTGGTCCAGACGGAGGCTTGGTCCGAGAGGGCGCAGAAACTTTTGCACCGTTTGATCTTTTAATCTCCCCAGCCTCGTTTTGACGCCGGCCGAAGCGGGTCAGTTGGCCTGGAGAACCGGTTTAAGGAAGCTCTCGGCGAGCTGGGCTTTTCCGGTTTTCTTCACTTGCTGGATGGCGGCCAGGCGCAGGTTTGGCTCCACAAATCCAAAATGCCCCTCCGGATCAGCACGCGTGTTGATATCTCGGGCAAAGAGATTGACCTTCCGGAGTTTCGGCCATTCACCCTGCGCCGCCATCGCGAGGAAGTCCAGTGTCTCCTGCTTGCTGCGATAGGGCCCGCCGATCTCGCAGATCTGGAAATCGGTGTTGGGGTCGAGCGAGGTCATGAAGCCGTAGTAATCGTGGTACATCGGCACGAGCTCCAGATTGGTGCGATAAATCGTTCCGCCAATGCGATCCCACAATGTGTTGGGGTTGTTCTCCGTCGCCCCACGGTAGTTCCATGCCAGGATCTGATCTTGCGTGGCTCTCCCCGTGTAGGCGGTGTTCAGGAGCGGGGAGAAGACCATCTTGACGTTGCCCGGCATCGCGGCGCGGAACGCCACCGCGGCGTTGTAGAACTTCAGCGCTTTGGTTCGGCCGCCTGCTGCGGAGTATTTGCTCCCGCGCAGATTCTGCTCGCTCGCGAATCGAACCCAAATCGTGACGCCAGCTTTCTCGGCTCGCTCAAACTCCGTCCGGAGCCAGCCCATGACCTTTTTGTCTTCAAAGACCGCGTACTTCTCGGGCCCCAAGGGCTCCAGGGCGATGGTGACATCGCCATATTCGCCCGCGAGTAGGAGGTACTGGCCAAGATCCTTGATTCGCGCTTGGAGATCGGTGCGCTCCAGGCTGAAGTAGTTCATGTCCTCAAGGTCCACGCCGTAGACTTCACGAACCGCGTCTCGGTAGGTGCCGTAAGTTTTGGGATCAGCGAAGGCTCGGGTGGAGGAAGATGTGACACCCGCCATCAGAGCGGCTTCACCGGCATAGGCTCCAAGAGTGATTTGCCCATAGACCGGCGGAATCAGCTGCCGCGTTTGGGCTTGCTTGCCTCCGGGCAACAAGGTGGCCACGAACGGGGGAGGGGCCGATTGGGGTTTGGCGGACGCTGAAGGAGCCACAAAGAACGCTCCCAGCGCAAGAAGAGTGACGAAAAAGGCTCCACCCGCCCACAGGATGCCCACTGGACTCCCACTGGCGGCTTGTCCCACCGGCATCAGCCGGTCTCCGTCGCGTCGATAACTCTGGCCCATGATCCCCCGTGATCACTCCCCGTGCCCTGCCTATCTTAACAGGCCAGGAGGATATTCCGTTTCCGCCGGACGCACAAAGTTCAACAAATCGCGGGGGAAAACAAAGCAGCACCCCGATAGTTCCTCGGGGTGCTTGCGGGTTTTCAGGCGGGGTGTCCTGGAGGAGCCCCGGCAGGAGCTCCTGAGATTGTCAGTTAGTCGCGAATCTTGTCGGCAATCGCTCGGCGGATCATCGTGTCGATGATCTCGTCGCCGCTCGGATTGTAGGTTCCGGCTTCGATTCGGGCCTTCAGGTCGTCGATCATGTTCTCGCGATCCGGCATGTTGTTCACATCGCGGGTCACGCGAAGGATCAGCTCGGAGTCGGTGAGCTTAATGACCGCCGTGTCGACTTTTGCTTTCGAAACGGCATCGCCCTGTTTGATCTTTTCAATTTGTTCGTTTGAGATTTTCACGCTGTAGACCTCTCTTGATGCGATTCCTCGACTTGATAACCCGGCGGTCTCCGTGAGATCCGTGGCTTTGCGTGAGCGGAGTCGCCTCCGTCGTGCCATTTCATTCGAGGTCCTTGCGTCCTGGTATGAATAACGGGACGAATCTGGTAGTTCCTTAGGGTCGGCAAGTTATCAACGGGCCAAAAGTCCTAGTTTGAACCTGGCAAACCTCCCGGGAGGGCTCTCCAGTACAATACCGCAACAGGTTTCAACGATGATCCGCTATCACGCTCTTGGTCAGCTTCCTCCAAAGAAGCACATTCAGTTCCGCCAGCCGAGCGGAGAGCTCTACACCGAGCAACTCTTCTCGACCCACGGGTTCAGTGGCCCGATGTCCACGATGTATCACATCAACCAGCCGACCGAGGTGACGGGCTGGGAGGATCTGGGCAAGGTCAAGCCGGAGTATTTGGACGATGAAGCTCTGCGTCATCGCCATTTCAAAACCGCACGGATGCAGCCGCGTGGCAACTTCCTCAGCGGGCGCATCCCCCTGATGGGCAACGGCGATTGCACTTGGCTTCAGGCCTTGATCGCGGAGCCAATGAAGCCCAAGTGCTTCTACAAGAACGCGGAAGCCGACGAAATTCTGTTCTTCCACGATGGCGAAGGCGTGCTGGAGAGCATGTACGGCGATGTGGAGATTCGTCCGGGCGACTACATCGTCGTGCCGCGCGGCACCATTTACCGGGTCGAACTCAAGAGCTATCCCTCGCGGATGATCGCGATTGAGAGCTTCGGGCCGGTGTCCACCCCCAAGCGATACCGCAACCAGTATGGGCAGATGATGGAGCACGCTCCGTTTACCGAGCGCGATTTCCGTCCGCCGCACGAGTTGAAGACCTACGATGTCCGCGAGGAGCATGAGGTGATCGTGGCGAGCCGGGGTCGGCATACTTTGTACAAGTATCCGTTCCACCCGTTCGACATTGTGGGTTGGGATGGGTATGTCTATCCCGTGGCGTTCAGCATCCACGACTTCCAGCCGATCACCGGTCAGATTCACATGCCGCCGCCGATCCACCAAACGTTCATCGGGAATGGCTTCGTGATCTGCTCCTTCTGCCCGCGGATTCTCGATTTCCATCCTGAGGCGATCAAGATTCCGTACAACCACAGCAACGTGGATAGCGACGAAGTTCTGTACTATTGCAACGATAAGTTCGGCTCACGCAAGGGCATCGAAGAAGGCTCGATTACCCTGCACCCGCTGGGAATCCCGCATGGCCCGCAGCCGGGCGCGGTGGAGGCGAGCATGCCTCACACCGAAACCAAGGAGCTTGCCGTGATGCTCGACACCTATCGTCCGCTCAAGATGACGGCGCAGTCGCTGGAGATCGAAGATCCTGACTATTGGAAGAGCTGGCAGACTCGGTGACGCGGCGTGATTTCTTGGTCGGATCGGCGGGGGTCGCGGCTCTCGGGGCCGCAGCCGTGACGTCGGCATCCGGAGGGGCGCGGTTCGCTGAGGAGAAGCCGACGATCCGTCCGCTTAGGTTGAAACCCGGTGACAAAGTCGCGCTCGTCGCTCCGGCGGGAGCGATCGGGTTGCAGGATAACCTGCTCGCCTTCGAGCAAGAGGTGCGCGACATGGGGCTTGAGCCGGTTCGGGCTCCGTTTTGTGACCGCAGCTACTCGTTCTTTGGAGGGACGGATGAAGAGCGGGCGAGCGACATCATGTGGTCGTTCCAGAATCCCGATGTCTCGGCGATCTTCCCGGTTCGCGGCGGGTACGGCTGCACGAGGATTCTGGATCGGCTCGATTTCGGGGTGATCGCCAAGAACCCCAAGGCGGTCTGTGGCTACAGCGACATCACTGGTCTGATTGTGCCGATCAACGAGATGACCGGCATGGTCACATACCACGGCCCGGTTCTGGCGAGCGGCGAAAATCAGTTCTCGACCGATTGGTTCCGGCAAGCCTTGATGATCGAGACCCAGTTGCTCGAACTCACGCCTCCGGTGGGCGAGAACGACGATTTCGATCTGCGCACAGTGACTGGGGGAAGGGCCACGGGGGTGCTGACAGGGGGCAATCTCTGTGTGCTCGCGGCACTGGCCGGGACTCCCTGGCAGATGAGCGCGGCGGGGAAGATCGTGTTTTTGGAAGATATTGGCGAGGCTCCCTACCGCATCGACCGGATGCTGACCCAGCTCATGGATGCCTGCGGTGTGCGTCAGGCGGCGGGCATCATTCTCGGTCAATTCACGAACTGCGATTCCAAGGATCCCGATTCGCCGTTTAAGGTGAGGGATGTCGTGCAAGATCGGTTCGCTGGGCTGGGCATTCCTGTGCTGGCGGGGACTCCGATTGGGCATGTCAAGCCGAAGTGGACCATGCCGATTGGCGTTCGGGCCGAGCTCGATGCCGACGCTCAGACGGTCAAGCTGATCGATGCTCCCGTGGCCTGAGAGGCTCCCAGCCGGGCCTTCTGAGCCGCGCCAGATTCTCAGCTAAGTCGACGCAACGAAATCGCGCGTCCTGTGAACTTTTCACTGACGCGGGTTTGCCGAGCCCTCACTCCGTTCAGATAGATGGCGCCTGTTCGAGGGGTGACCACGAACTCGGGGACGATCTCGCCAAATCCAGACAGAGTTTGCTCCCAGGTGATGTCAAGTCGCTTTGCCGTGGCCTTGATCCTCACGACCATCTCCGAGCGCGCGCCCTCGCGGTAAGCAAAGCCGATTCCATCGTCGGAGACGTAGGTGGTTTGGTTCTCCAAAGAAACTCCGTCTGGAACCGCGACGAGGAAGCTTGGTCGGCTGAGATCAACGTTTTCATCCTCCGGTAACGAGGCTTGCATCGGCAGAATCGCCCCGGTGACCAGATAGGCTGGGGTCTCTGCAGGGCCGACGGCGACGGCGTAGCGTCCGGATGTCAGCCACTCTCCGCTGGTGAGATCGAACCAAGGCTTCTTGCCAGGCAGAATCACCGCACGCGTCTCTGCTTCGTGCTCAAGAATCGGGGCTTGCATCAAGTACGGGCCGACCATCACCTGGTCAGAAATTTCCTCCGCATTCTTGTCATCAAAGTGGTACATCAGGGGCCGAGCGATCGGTTCGCCGGTCTGCTCGTGCTGGGCAAAGAGATTGTAGAGGTAAGGCAGGAGTCGGTAGCGCAGTCGGATGTAGTGCTTCGAAATCTCTCGCGTCCTGACCCCAAGCGCCCACGGCTCTTGCTGACGGGTGCCCGCGGTCGAGTGATTCCGCATAAAGGGCATGAGGAAAGCCGCTTGCATCCAGCGTTGCATCAGCTTCGGGTTGGTGTCGTTCCCGAAGCCACCCACGTCGGCTCCCGTGAACACATGCCCGCTCAGGCCCATGTTCATGGTTGTCAGAATCGAGAGCCGGAGCCAGAAGTCGTTGGCCACGTTGTCGCCGGTCCAGATCGCCGCGTATCGCGACGATCCCACGGAGCCTGATCGACTGAGAATGAAGGGGCGCTCCTTTGGTTTTGCCTGCAAAAAGCCTTGATGAGTGGCCATTTGCATCCCCAGGGCGTACTGATTTCGGTGGAGCCAGTGGGCGTCGCGCCCTTCTTGGAAGAGCATGTCGGAGGGGTTCATCGGTCCGGTACTGGGGTCATTCATGTCTACCCAGCACGCGCCAAAACCTTCGTTACGGAATCCTTCCGCGTAGGTGGCCCACCAATCGCGGACTCGAGGCTGAATGAAGTCCGGGAACACCGTTTCGCCGGGCCACACCATTCCGATGAAGGGTTCTCCCTCACGGTTCTTGCAGAAAACACCCTGCTCCATGCCGTCGTCGTAGACATGGTAGCCCGGCTCAGACTTCACCCCTGGATCGATGATCGGGACGATCCGCCGGTTCGATTGGGCTAGCGCATCCGCCGTGCGGGCGATTCCCTTCGGATACAGGCTTTGGTTGTATCGAAAAATCCTGTAGCCATCCATGTAGTCAAGGTCAAGCCACAGCCCGCTGCAGGGGATCCCGTGCTTGGTGAACTCAGCATCGAGGTGAAAGAGATCATCATCGCCGCCGTATCCCCAACGCGACTGGTGATAGCCAAGGCTCCAGAGGGGCGGCAAAGGGGTGACTCCGACGAGTCGGTTGAATTTCGAGGTGAGTTCGGGCAGGGTGTCGGCGGTCAGCACCCAGAGCTCGGGTTGTCCGTCGTAGGATCCCAAGATCAGGTGCGGAGAGGTTTGCTGCCACTTCAGGAAGGCCCGGCTGCCATCTCGTCCTGGGATTTCCATAAATGCGGGGGCTGGATTGTTCAGCAGCAGACCCACATACTTGCCCGAAGGGAGCTTGATCGCGAGATAGGGGATCGAGAAATAGCTGGGATCAGCCGGGTGGTTCTCGTATTGGCCAATGTGGAAGTCACTCCAAACATCGGTATTCCAGAACACGGTGCGCTTGCCACTCAGCTCTAAGGTGTCGAAGTTCTTCTCGCCCATCCCGTAGTACCGGTTTTCCTCGGTGGCGATGAATTGGAAGAGGCTGGCTTCCGCATTCGCTCCGACCCCGCGGTTGGTCACGGTTTGAAGCGCGATGTTGCCGTGTTCGTCTTCGATGACCAGCGAGCCCTCCTCCCAGCGGATGGCATCGCTTTCGATAGGCATGCCGGAGTTGAGCTCACAGAGGCTCAGATTCGGAAGCCAGGTCTGGTGGTGGGTCAACCGAATTCGATTGATTCCCCCTTGGTAGCTCGCCAGATCCAGCATGATCGGGCGTTTTCCCATGTCCAGTTCAATCGACTTCCCCGAACCGATCGATCCATGAGCTTGGGCAAAGACAAAGTTCGCCGCGCTGGGATATTTGGTGAAGAACATGAGACCCTCCGATTGTGTCGCAACTCCCGGGAGGCTAAACGGGAGGGTCACCTGGTGAGGATGCCGGGGTCGAGTGTCTGTTCCTGCATCCTCTGGCCTCGAAATTGCGTATGATTCTCCCGGGACATGTCTAACTCGTCCGAGCATCTTCAGTCCGATTCTGATGTCGAGGCCATCTTGGGTCTGGCCATGGAGAAATCGGGAACCACCACGTCGCTGCGTGACCGATTGCAAGCGACGGCGCAAGAACTGGGGATCTCTCCCGAGGCGTTGGCGGAGGCGGAGGAAGAATATCGCCAAGCCAAAGCCGAGGAGATTCGACGCACCGAGGAAGAGGCGCGGGCCGCGGCCGAAGCACTCCAGGCCAAACGCACTCTCTGGCGAAACATCGGAATCGGTACCTTGGCGGTGGCGGCGATCGTGCTCATTCTCTTCGTGCTCGATGCCACCAATATGGGGAAGTCTCTCATCGGGCTCGTCTTTCTGACCTTTTGGGCGGGTTCGTCCCGCCGCACGCGCAGGAGGGCGCGCCGTTCCTAAGCCATGTCGAGCGACGAATTGAAACTGAAATCCGACGAAGATGTGGAGGCGATTCTGCGCTTGGCGGTTCAAAAAGCATCGCCGACGGATGAGGCTCTGCGAGATCGGCTGAAATCAGCCGCGGATGAGTTAGGGATCACGCCCGAGCAATTGGCCGCCGCCGAGGCAGAGTTCCGCTCTCAGAAGTCGCGCGAGCTCGCGCAGCAAGAGGCGGCTCTGGCGGAAGAAGGTGAGTGGAAGCTGTTCCGCCGCGAGCAACTGCATGAGTTGTACGGGCACATGGGCGTCTATTTCGCCGTGAACCTAGGGCTGCTCAGCATGGATTTCTTCCAAAACGGGCGACTCGATTGGTCTCTGTTTCCGCTTTTCGGCTGGGGCATCGGTGTGCTGATTCACATTGTCTCAACGTTGGCTGCCCACAGTTCGGACAATCAAGACGAGTTCCACAAGTGGCGTCGGAAGCAGAGACGCCGCAAAGGCCGTCTGGAAGATGATGAGTGAGCAAAACCAGATCCTGACGGAAGAAGACGCCTTGGCGATTCTCAAGAGAGCGATCCAGGATGAGCATTCTTCGGCAAGCATTCGTCAGAGAATGGAGATGACGGCGGCGGAACTGGGGATCTCATCGGAGGCACTTGGCCGCGCGGAAGCCGAAGTCCTGTCAGGGAAACAGGCGATCAACGCATCGCTCGGGAGCACCGATTGGCTGTTCTTTCAGCAGCTCCGCGCGGCTTTGCGCTTCCTCCACGCAGGACTCTGGGTCGCTGTTTTCGGATTCGGCATCTACGTCGTGATCAACCACGAGAGATCCGGCGTGGGGATGACGGATGCGGCGTTCTTCTTCGCCGCCATGATTGCGTGGGCTCTCTTTTGGTCGGCGGTTCGCTGGCGGGCATTTGGGAGCGAAAACGAGCACTCCCACAAGACATTTTTGCTTTGGAAGGCTTGGAAGAACAAGCGCCGGTCTGTCAGCCGTTTCTCGTAACCCAGCACACCTCACAGGAATCTCCGATCAAAATCCCCCGATTTGTATTTCCGGAGACGTAAGGGAATGGGAGTCTGTACGCCGGAATCGCGCTATACCATGCGCGCCTTGCCGGGGGAAATCGTGTGGTTTCTCCCGACCACCGCGACATGCCTCCCCGCCTCGCCCGATACACCGGACGATGTGTATCTGTTTGAACTGGATGATGCGGTGATTCTGCGGAACAAGCTCATCCAAGCGGTTCTGCTTCGGGCGACGTCAGAACGGGCGAGATACCAGTTCTTTGCATGGGACAGCCGGTTCGGATCGGAACCAGTTCCCGAGCTCCACCTGTGCGATGTGATCCTGTCCCGCGTGGACTTAAGCGCTGCCTGAAGGCGGCCAAACCCTCTGGGCGACGGCAAACCCCGCCATGCACAGCAGGATCCCGAGCACGCACTGGGCGAGCACATTCGTCAGCATCGACCCCCAATGGCCCTCGCGGATCAGGCGCATGTTGTCCAGGGAGAAGCTCGAGAAAGTGGTGAATCCACCCAGGACACCCGTGACGAGGAAGAGGCTCCAGGCTGGCCCGGAACTGCTGAGACCTGCGGCGAGCACCCCGATGAGGAAGCTTCCCGCCATGTTGACCCCGAAAACCGGAATGGAGGCGGGCACGGAATCCAGGCGCGCGACTGCGCTGGTACACACAAATCGGAGAATCGCCCCGATGGCTCCCCCGCACCCCACCGCAAGCAAATCGAGCCCCGGTCGGGAAACGGAATCCACGGGAATTACGCCTTCACGCGTTCGCGCGGGACTTCGACCACGGCCTTAACGGGAACTTGCTGAGCTTCGAGTTCCTTCCGTCCGCGCTCCACCGTACTCAGAACCTTGCCAACCACGCCTTCGAGATTCGTGAGGACATCGGTTGCGTAATGATCGGCACCCCGGCGCATTTCGCGAGCGTCTCGCTCGGCGGCCTTGCGCATTTCTTCGGCTTGAGACTTCGCGATCCGCAGAATTTCGTTCTCGTCGACCATCTGCGTCTGCTTCAGTTCGGCTTGTTGGAGGAGATTCGCCGCTTTTGCCTCGGCTTCATTCACCAGTCGTTGAGCGTGCTCAATGGCTTGGTCGAGAAGAGCCTTGGCTTCTTCGTCGGCGATCGTCTTGATGCGCTCGGTTTCTCGGGTGAGAGAGGCGGCATCCTTGACCTCTCGCGGCATGGCGGCGCGGATTTGATCAATTTGGAAACAGAGATCGGTCTTGTCCAGGCCGAACACGATGGAGCCCATGCTCCGCTTGCTGCCGATGTCGTCCTTCAGCTTCTCCAGCAGTCGGAGGACATCAATCGTATAATCTTTGCGCGTAGACATAGTCGATCTCCGGGGGCATTCCCACCATGATGACCGGGAACAGGTTGCCCGGAACCTTCATAGTTTAACACGAGCCTCCCGTGTCAGAAGGTGCATGACCCAGGGGTTTCTACGAGGAGAAATGGGGGAAACTCACGATTTCAAGCGGTTTTCGATCCGTTTGGCCACGTTTTCTGGCACAAATTGCGCGTAGTCCCCGCCAAACTTGGCGACCTCCCTCACGACAGAGCTGGCAAGAAAGCTGTACTCTTCTCGTGCGATCAGGAAGACGGTTTCAACTTCCGCCGCGAGTCTTCGGTTGGCGAGGGCGATCCGAAATTCGTAGTCGTAGTCCGAGATTGCCCGGAGTCCTCTGAGAAGAATGCGGCTGTTGCGAGATCGGGCGTACTCGACAAGCAGTCCCTCAAAGGAGGCGACTTCGACATTTGGCATCTTCGCGCAGCACACCCTGAGGTCTTCGAGCCGCTCCTCGACCGAGAAGTACCCTGGCTTTTCCGTGTTGATTCCCACCGCGACGATGAGCCGGTCAAATAGATGCGACCCCCGCTCGATGATGTCCATGTGCCCATTCGTGAGGGGATCAAACGACCCGGGGTAGATCGCGGTGCGGTTCATGCCGGAGTGAGTCTAGCACAGGGTCTGGGAGGACTGGTCACTGCCTCTTTTGGGCAGCCTTCAAGAAGAGAGAGAAGGGAAGGAGGATTACTCTTTCCCTTCGATTCCGTACATGCCCTTGAGATCGAGCGTAGGGGCGGTTGGCGCGGAAGTCGTTCCGGACTCAGGGCGGGTGAACACACCCTCGACCTCATCGTCCACGATCTCAGCGGGGAGCCGGTAGGTGCTTCCCTTGGCGTAGCGGTAGGGCAGCAGAATCGTCACGCGGCGGTTACTGAAATGGAACGGATCGGTGGGGTTACGGGGGTCCGTGTCGGCACGTCCCTCCGCGCTCAGGACTTGATCGGTCTTCAACCCATTGGCGAGGAGAAGACGGCGCACCGCGTTGGCCCGGTCGCTGCTGAGATCAAAGTTGTCGTATCCCGTGCCGGGATAAGGTCGGGCATCCGTGTGGCCCTCGACCTTCAAGAGACGGTTGCTCTTGGCAAGGATCGGGGCAATTTTTGCAAAGATCGCTCTGGCCTGGTCCCGTACCGAGGAGCTTCCCACCTCGAAGAAGACTTCACCGGTGGTCTCGTTCTCGATGAGTTCGATCACAAGGCCTTCATCGTTCTGCTTGACGTCGATATCGCCTTTGTCGGCGTAGTTTTTCAGAACGGGATCAGCTTCAATCGCTTCTTCGACTTGGGTTTGAACGTCATCGAGTTCGCCCTTGTCCTCCATGATCCCTTCGTTGCGGGCGCCTTCGCCTTGTTCTGGAGTCGCTTCTTTGCCTTGGGGACCGATCTTGATGGCATGACCAGGTCGTCGCTGGCTAAATCCGCTGGGATCGTTGAAGTAGGCGGCGATGGATTCCTTTTCCTCGTCGCTCATTCCCAGGATCCACATGACCAAGAAGAAGGCCATCATAGCCGTGACAAAGTCAGCGTAAGCAACCTTCCAGGCACCGCCGTGGTGGCCGTGCCCGTGCACCTTTTTCTTCTTGATGATAATCGGGGTGCCTTCTTGCATGATTCCTCCGATTAAGCGGCCTTGTTATCCTTCACGGCTTCTTCGAGCTCGACGAATCCTGGTCGCATGCTCGGTTCGATTTGACGGCGAGCAAATTCGATGCAGGTGATCGGCGATTCGCCTCGGGCAAAGCTAAAAAGGGCGTGGCGGATGCAGTTGAGATAGACCCCGTCTCGTTTGACCTTCGTGGTGATCGACTTGGACATCGGGGCAAAGACGACGTATCCGGCGAAGATTCCGAGGAACGTACCGACGAGGGCAGCGGCAACCGACGCACCGATCTTTTCCGGACCGGCAGTGATTTTGCCCATCGTGATGATAACGCCGAGAACGGCGGCAACAATCCCGACGGCCGGCATGGCGTCGGCGACGGTTTGCAGGGCTTCGGCGGGGAGAAGTTCCTCCTCGTGGGCGACTTCCAGATCCATCTCCATCATTTCGGAGAGGTCGTGAGGGCCAACTGCGCCGGTCAGGATGACCTTCATCGTGTCGCACAGGAAGTGCACGGCATGGTGGTTGGCCAAAAATGACGGGTATTTGCTGATGATTTCGCTTTCTTCCGGCTTTTCAACGTGCTTTTCCAGGCCAAGGAGACCTTCCTTTCGCGCGACGTTGAACAGCTCGTACATCATCTTGAGCAGTTGGACATAGAGATCTTTGGTCGGGGCGGGCTTAAGAAGTCCGAGGATCGCTTTGATCGTCTGGGTGAGCGCTTGCATGCCAAACGAGGCCAAAAAGATGCCGAATGCGGCACCAAAGATGATGATGAATTCTGTGGGCTGGATCAAGACGCCGATCTGACCGTGGTGGAGGATGTACCCCAGCAAGGTCATCACAACCCCAATAATGATTCCGATAAACGCGAACATAGCGGCTCATGGTTCAGCCGTCAGCCCAAACAAGGCGACTGATCCATGAGTGATTGTCGGACACTCCAGCAAAATTGCTTACCCAAAATGTGAGAAGATTCTCGAAGTCCTGGGAGCGACACATGAACACACTGCGTCAGAATAACTGACTCACTCTCCTGATGGCATTATCGGCAGTTTCATCTTCAACCGGGCGTCCGGTGGTTCGTTTGCTTGATCCTCACACCGTGAACCAGATCGCGGCGGGAGAGGTTGTCGAGCGTCCGGCTGCTGCGCTGAAAGAGCTGATTGAGAATGCGCTTGATGCCGGGGCAACTTCGGTCGAAGTGACTTTGCTGGATGCTGGTCGAAAGTTGATGGAGATCGCCGACAACGGTCACGGCATGGATTCCGAGACCTTGGCGGTGGCGATGCTGCGCCATGCGACCTCAAAAATCGAGAGTGCCGATGATCTTCAGTCGGTGGCCTCGTTTGGGTTTCGAGGCGAGGCTTTGCCTTCGATTGCCTCGGTTTCTCGGATGGTGGTTGAGACGGGTGTCGGCGAGGGTTCGCGGACGCGCTGGGTGGTTGAAGCCGGAGAGGCCGAGCCCATGGAGCAGATTCCCGGCCCTTGCGGCACCACCGTTTCGGTTCACGACCTGTTTGGCAACGTTCCCGCGCGCTTGAAGTTTTTGAAGTCAGACGCGACGGAACTCAGTGCCTGCGTGGAGGTGGTGAGCAAATGCGCCATTGCCCGCCCCGATGTCGCCTTTACATTGCGGCATCATGGGTCGGTTCTCTTGCGGACGGCGGGGGCACAGCCGGGTGATGGCGGCGATGAGGTTCAGCAGAGGCTGAACGCCCTGGCCGATGTCTGGGGCAGAGATGCGGCGCGGGCCTTGGTTTCGGTGGAAATCTATAACGGATCCGCACGGGTCACGGGATTTGTCTCGCCTCCTCACTTCACCAAGCCGACGCGGTCCATGCAGTGGTTTTTTGTCAATGGTCGCCCGGTGCGGTCTCGGGTGATGGTGGCGGCCGTCGATCAGGCTTATCGTTCTTTGACCCCGGATCGCAGGTTCCCGGTCGTGGCCTTGATGATCGAAGTGGATCCTGCCCGGATTGACGTGAACGTTTCTCCGACAAAGAGCGAGGTGAAGTTCCACCAAGAGGGGGGCGTGTTTGATGCCATCCGCCGGGGAATCAAAGATGCCCTGCTGGCTCACGGCATGGTGCCCACGGTGGAAGAGGTCGCAGCGGCGAATGATGCCCTGCTTCAGGCTCGGGGCGAGGCTCCCTTCCAGGGGCACTTTGCCCGGGATTTGGCTCCCGGTGGATCCTTTGCTGTGCCGGGAGAGGCGGCAGGGACTCCTTGGGGGCTCGCGATGAGCATCGCGGCCCTGGGGGCACAAGCCCCTCTGACCCCCAGTTCCATCGGCGCGGGCGACTCTTCGACCCAAGGGTTTGATGATCTGCTCGAAGATTTACGGATTCTGGGCCAAGTGGATGACACGTTTATCATCGCCGAGAACCGCTCAAGTCTCCTGATCATCGACCAGCACGTGGCCCACGAGAGGATCCTGTACGAGATGTTGTGCAACACGCGCGGGGCTGCTCCGATCGAGGTTCAGACCCTTTTGAGCCCGGAGACTTTGCACTTCCCGCCCTCTGCGATGCCTGCGATGATGGAGCATCTGCCCGAACTCCAGAGAATAGGTTTTGACTTGGAGCCATTTGGCGGAGACAGCTTCTTGGTGCGGGCGGTGCCTGCTTTGGGGCGAGGGAAGAAGGCGTTGCAGGTCCTGCAAGATCTGGCGGATGAACTGGCGGATGGGGTCGGACGCCCGGATCTCGTGCCAACCCGCGACGATGTGTACATCATGTGCTCCTGCAAAATGGCCATCAAGGCAGGTGATCGTTTGGCCCCGGCAGAAATGCACAAGCTCATTGAGGATTTGGCCAAGACAGAGAATCCCTACCTGTGCCCCCATGGTCGACCGATCACGATTGTGATGCCTAAAAGCGACCTGCGCAAGCGGTTCAAGCGATGATCATCTTGGGAATTGACCCAGGCTTAGAGCGCATCGGGTACGCGGTGATTGAAAAGCAGGGCTCGCAGTTGAAAGCCCTGACTTATGGCCTCATCGAGACTCCCAGGGTTGAACTCGGCTCTCGTCTCCAGCAGATCGCGCGAGAGGTCAGGGGCTTGCTCGTCGATCACGCCCCGGACGCCGTTGCGATTGAGCGGCTGTTTTTTGCAAAGAACCAAACCACCGCGATGGATGTCGCAAAAGCAGTCGGGTGCATCATGCTTTCGGTCGCTGATGCGGGAAAGGAGTGCCACGAGTACGCTCCTCCCCAGGTGAAGCAGACCGTGGTCGGGAACGGCTCGGCGGACAAGCGCCAGGTGCAATTTATGGTGACGCGGCTGTTGGGTTTGGCGAGCCCGCCGAAGCCTGACGATGTCGCCGATGCCTGCGCGATCGCGATTTGTCACGCGCTTCGCGCAGGCATCCCAGGAACCGGGAACACTTAAACCAGCCGAGTCTGCCACGCCGGAAGGTAGGCACGTGGCGTCTCCCGGACGCGGCAACCCCCAAACAGGCTCGGTTGAGCCACCGTTTCCGGAGCCCCCAGAAAAGCCCTCCACACGCCGCCTGGGTCGAGGCCGTTGCCCCCATCGCTGCGACATCCTGCCGATGAGGACAGAACGCCCGGTGGCGATGCCGCCCTTCGGTCGGTTGGCCCAGGCAAGGGCAGAGGCTGCGCCCCGAGCGCCACCAGAACCCTCGCGCCGTGTCCGAGTGGCTCCAACGTGCCGAGTCGGGTTAGCCGCCGCCGCGTGGCGTCGATAGCGCCGTTCCACGTTCCTCCGACTCGGTGGCGCACTGCAACCACCACGGTTGCCTTGGACCAGGCATAGATCAGAGCGTTGCGTTCCATGGCGGTGGCCCGACTAAATGCGGTTGTGGGTTCAAAGGGGCTGAGCCAGCAGATCTCCTCTAAGGCATTGAGGTCGGCGCAGTGTTTTGGCTGATCGAGCCCATGGGGCAGAAGCACGACGCTTCGCCCGGGGGCCTCTTGCGCAAAAGCCGCCAAGGCCAGAGCATCCGCTCCCCTGGCCCCCCCTGTAACCATAAACGCCCCGCAAGACGCCAAAAAAGTTCCGCACTCTTGCGCGGCAAGGGCTTCGATGACGCTCAAGTTCCGCGATCCAACGACCCCGACCCAACCCCCTTGAGGAGAGGCCCTGGCACGTGTTTCCCGGCTTCCGAGACCCGCAGGAAGCGGGCCTTCTCGGTACAAAACCGGCGGCGCGGAGGAACCTAGCACATCAAGCCAGCGACGGGGAAACCCCTCATCGGCAATCGTGAGAACTTTGCCTTGCTCCACCAACAATTCGGCGGCTGCCAGGCGACCTGGTTCCTCGAGCAGGGAGGCCTCGTACCAGAATCCCGCCCGTTGCAGCGCCGCCGCGCCACCCCCCAGCGAGCAAGGTGACCCGCGCAAAAACGACCAGACTTTAGGCCACTGAGATCGCGGCGCAACCGAAGAACCGAGGCGCCGATAAAGCGCCACCAATAGGCATGACAAAACATGCCACTCACCCCTTGACATATCACCTTTAGTCTACCACATTTGCGCTAAAAGTCCCTGCCTGCCCCCGCCGGTTTCTCCCTCAAATCCCCATAGGTATTCTCGGTTCAAGGTCATGCAAAAGCATCCAGACGTTACGAAGGGGCGGATCCGCCAGTTCATGGAGTTCCAGCTCCAGGAGACCATTTTCCACGACGCTCGACCCGTGAAGGGTGATCTGTTGATTCAGGCATGCGCCAACTCTGACGAGGCGGCGAAGGCCAAAGAGTGGACGCCGGTTGAGCCGGGTACTGCCTGGGGTCCGACGTACCAAGAGGGTTGGTATCGCTTGAAGCTGAACCTGCCTGAAGGGTGGAAAGGTAAGCAGGCTGTGTTGCTCAACGGCAATCTCCAGGTTCTGCGATGGACGGAATGGCCGAATCTGGATGTGATGTGCGAAGGCACGGTGTGGCTCAACAATCGCCAAGTCGGCGGCCTCGACCACGGTCACCCCTACGTCCGACTGAGTGATGACCATCCGGGGGAAGTGTTCATTCAGCTCTTCGCACGGAACCGCGAGACCACCGTCCACCGCCCGGAGCAGCCCCGAACCCCGAAACCTGAAAAGGTACCGGACTTCCACGTGGCCCTTCTGGATGAGGAAAAGCTTGCCCTCTTCTATGACTGTGAGCATGCATTCAACCTCGCCGAAGCCCACGATGAAAAGGATCCTCTCGTCGCCACGATCATTCGAGCTCTGAACGATATTTGCAACACCTACGAAGCCGACAAGCCCAAGACCTGGAGTAAGTGCCGCAAGATCCTGAAGGATGCCCTCGGGAGCCTGAACACGGAGTACAAACACACCTTGTATCCGGTGGGTCACGCGCACCTCGACACCGCCTGGCTGTGGCCGCTCAGCGTCACCCATCTCAAGATGTTCCACACCACGGCGATCCAGCTTGACCTGATCGACCGGTATCCGGAGCACGTTTTCGCCCACAGCCAGGCTAGCCAATATGAGTGGCTCGAGAAGGAACAACCCGAGCTTTTCGCACGAGTCAAAGCGGCGATCAAGAAAGGGCAATGGGAGGTCGTGGGGTCGATGTGGGTGGAGGCGGACTGCAACCTGACCGGCGCAGAGAGCTTGGTCCGGCAGTTCCTCTACGGTCGCCGCTACTTCCAGCAAAAGCTGGGGGTGGAGACGGTGGACATGTGGCTCCCCGACGTTTTCGGCTACTCCGCCGCCCTGCCTCAGATCCTCAACCGCTTCCAGATCAAGGCGTTTTTGACCCAAAAGATGAGCTGGAATCAGTTCAACAAGATCCCGCACAACACGTTCTTCTGGAAAGGGATCGACGGAAGCTCGATTTGGACGCACTTCCCGCCGGTGGACACCTACATTGCCAGTGGCGCGCCCAAAGAGATGATCGATGGCGTGAAGCGTCACCGCGATCAGGGGCGCTCGGATGCCTCACTCTATCTCTATGGATTTGGCGATGGCGGCGGCGGCCCAACCGAGTGGCACATCGAGCGACTGCGACGCGCCCGCACGTCTCCTGGTTTGCCATTCGTCGAGAGCAAGATCAAGGCGAAGCAGTTCTTCACTGAAGTGCGTGAGCAAAGCCATGACTTGATGACCTGGGCGGGTGAGCTCTACTTTGAGTACCATCGAGGCACCTACACGAGTCAAGCCGCGAACAAGCGGTTCAATCGTCTCACCGAGTTCTTGCTTCGAGATGCAGAGTGGCTGAGCTGCTTCCGGAAAGACTTTGACAAAGCCTATCCCGCAGAACGACTGGAGGCGGCCTGGAAGCTGATCCTCCTCAACCAGTTCCACGACATCATCCCTGGCTCCTCAGTGCGCGAAGTTTACGAAGACAGTGATCGCGACTACGCCCAAATCATCGAGGAAGGCGAAGCGTTGGTGAAGGAGGCGATGGAGTCGATCTCCAGCGGAATGGATACGAGCGGGATGAATCAGCCGGTCGCGATTTTCCACAATGCCGACGTGACGAGCGAAGCCAGCCTTCCGTGGACGGCCAAAGAAGCTCCTCAGTCGATCACATGCGGAGAGGAAAGTCTGCCGGTTCAGCTGGTGGAAACCTCCACCGAGCGTAAGATCATCTTCCCGGTGCCCGCTGCCGCGCGCGGCACGGTCGCCGTGGCCGATTTCAGCGAGAGTAGCCCCTATCACCAGCAGCGTCTCAAGGTTGGCAGCCGGAAGATTGAATCCGATGAATGGGCGGTGAAGTTTGATGCCAATGGCAACATCACG
Organism: Armatimonadota bacterium; assembly: GCA_020161505.1. Lineage (GTDB taxonomy): Bacteria > Armatimonadota > Fimbriimonadia > Fimbriimonadales > Fimbriimonadaceae > UphvI-Ar2. Next base: position 32,897 of record JAIUNY010000021.1, read on the forward strand.
AGTATTCAAAGTCTGGACGATGAGCCGATTGAGTTTATCCAGCCCGGGAAGCTGGCAAATCTGTTCCAGATTCTTGATGACCGCCCGCTGTTCTGGGATGCCTGGGACACCGACGCCTACGCCCAAGAAACCGCGGTTGATTTGGTGAAGAGCGAGAGCTTTGAGATTGTCGAGCGAGGCCCGGTGCGGGTGGCGGTCGAACTGGTGAAGACCTTCGGCAAGAGCACGATTCGGCAGCGAATCAGTCTTGGCCCCACCCCAGGAATCCGGTTTGATACCTGGGTCGACTGGCACGAGGACTTCAAGTTCCTCAAGGTTGCCTTCCCGTTGAACGTGAACACGAATCGGGCGACGTTTGAGATCCAGTTTGGGCACGTTGAGCGACCGACGCACCGCAACACGAGCTGGGATATGGCTCGGTTTGAGGTCTGCGCGCAAAAGTGGGTGGACATGAGCGAAGGCGGTCACGGTGTGGCCTTGATCAACACGGGCAAGTACGGGCACGACGTGCTGGACAACGTTCTCCGCCTCAGCTTGCTTCGATCCCCGAAGGCTCCGGATCCGATCTGCGACCGAGGCCAGCATCACTTTAGCTACGTTCTGATGCCGCACTTCGACCAGGTGCAGCACAGCGAGGTGATCCAGGCCGCCTATGCCGTGAACGCTGATCCGCGCATTCTGCCCCTCAAGCCCAGCCAGGGCGAATCGGGCGAACTGCCGCCGCTCGTGACGGTGGACAATCGAAGCGTGGTGATTGAATCAGTGAAAAAGGCCGAGGACAGCAAGCACCTGATTGTGCGGATGTACGAGTGCCACAACACCCGAGGCGCGGCTCATTTGAGCATGGCGATGCCCATCAAGCGAGCATGGATCGTGGATCTGAACGAGACGGTTCTGAGTGAGTGCCAAGGCGTCAGCGATGGGACGGTCGCGTTTAGCTACACCCCGTTCGAGATCGTGACCTTGATGGTCGAAATCTAACCTGGTCAGAGCGAAGAACAGAAAAGCCCCTCGGATCTCGCCGAGGGGCTTTTCTTCTGTTGGCGACGAAGTGGGTTCAGGCGTCGATTTTGTCGAGCGCTTCCACGAGATCGCCGACTTGAGCGGGATCCACGCCTTGCTCTTGCATCGCTTGGCGGATTTGCCCGGTGATGCGCCGTGCCTCATCGCCATGACCGGCACGCTTAGCCGCTGCGGCGTAGCCGACGGCAATCGGGAGCGATCCAGGCATGTTGCCGAGCGCGATCTGCATCAGTTGCATGGCTTCATCGTGCTTGCCTTGACCACCCAGAGCGTTGCTCAGCTCGACATAGCCCGGCTCGCACGCAGGGAACATCTCGAGCAGTCGGCGAGCCGATTGCTCGGCCTCCTCGAACTCTTCGAGCTTGTTTTGGCCGCTGGCGAGCAGGAGCCACATCTTCCAGTAGTCGCCGAGCCATTGGCGCATCGGACGCAGGTCGGCAACGGAGCCCTCAAAGTCTCCGGCATCCGCCTTCTCCGAGGCTCCCTTGACCGCTTCGACGCGCTTGGGTTGCTCGATTTCGATCAGCCAAGCGTTGGCGTTGGCGGCAAGATTTGGATCGGGTTGGGTGGCGAGAAGTTGTCGGAGAACATCCGGCACCTCAAATTCGCGGTTGGCACGGGCAAGGGTTTGGGCGTATTCCCAAAGCAGCTGCTGATCGGTCGGCGCGACATCGATGCAGTCCTCATAGAAGTCCATGGCACGGTCAAGCTCATCTTCCTTCTGGGCCAGATACGGAGCGTAGTAGCGCTTGATGATCGTGTTGTCTTCCAGAACTTCGAGTGCGCGATCGAAAGCACGCACACCTTCCTGCTCGCGACCGGTGGCGAGAAGCGACATCGCGTAGCGAGCGTGAGCCTTGGCGTTTTGCTCATTCTTTCGGATGAGATCGTTCCAGAGCTCGGGAACCTCGTGCCCTCGTCCGGTTTGGGCGAGCACTTCGCTCAGAAGATCGAGCGAAGGCTTCTCGTCATCTTCCATCTCGGTGGCCTTGCGCAAGTTGCGCTCTGCGTTCACGGGCATGCCGAGTGCGAGTTGCATGCGGGCGAGGCGGTGGAGGATCGCCGGTTCTTCGGGAGCAAGTTGGGCGGCCTTTTCGTAGGCATCGCTGGAGCCTTGCGCATTGCCGACGGTTTCATAGAACTCTCCCATCGCGAACCACGCGCGCGAATCATCCGGCTCCTGAGCGGTCAGACCCTTGATGGTTTCCTCGATCGCCCGGGCATCACCGACGCGGAACTGGGTGCAGATGCGGCAAAGCTGAACCTGAATGAGGAACGGAGCCTCCCAGTCCTTGTCTGCGGCGATGGCCTCTTGGAGCAGATCCATGTACGGCTTGACATCCCAGGTGCTGACGATTTGGCCCTGAGCTTGCTCGATGAACTTCAGGGCATCGTAGCCTTGAAGGAACTTGAGGAAGGCGGCGGAATCCTTGGTGCCGAAGAGGTTCTCGTCCTCTTGGAGATCGGCGTGGAGTTCGCCACCCGCGATCTTGAGAACGAATTCGATGGCGGACCGCAAGGCCCCGAAAATGCCGCCCGGGAGATAGGTGAAGTCTTCTTGCGCGAGAGGAGTTTGCGGATCCTCGGCCCAGACGCGGATCGTGATGGAACCACTGTCACCGGTCTCGGTGAACAGGCCATCGATCATCCGGTCGAACTGGGCTTGCTGCCGGAACTGCCCGAGGATTTCAGGGTCGTTCAGCGATTCACTGGGGTTGATGAGGGCAAATCGGGGGATGCCTTGCTCCTCGACTTGGGCCATGTAGTTGGCGGCGTCGATTTGCGATTCCGTGTTGCCTTGAACAATTTCGACAAGGTAGTTGGCAAGCTGGCGCGCGAGTTCGGGTCGCGTACCTGGGCCAGCATTAAACGGCAAGACGGCAATTCGCATGTCTGGCAGTGTACCGCTCGCCCTGATGTCCCAGCGGACCGGGAATCAGACGCTGGATCAGGCGATCAGAACGAGAGGACGCACTTGCCGGCTTGACCGGATTTCATTGCTTGGATTGCCGATTCGAACTCGGTGTAGTCAAACTGGTGAGTGACCACCGGGGTGACGTCGAGCCCTTTTTCGGCAAGGAGCCAGGTCATTTGATCCCAGGTTTCCCACATTTTGCGACCCACGATCCCGTGCACTTGCAGCCCGTTGAAGATGATCGTGTTGAAATCAACGTGCTGCTGGGCATCGGCGTAGACACCGAGCAGGCTGACGCGTCCGCCCTTGCGCGTGTGCTTCAGAGCCAAGTTGAGCGAAGACGGGTGCCCGCTCATCTCGAGCGTTGCATCGACGCCTTTGGGCTCGAGACGAGCGAGCGCGGCATCGACATCCTCTTTCGCCGGATTCAGAATGAGATCGGTGCCGAGCCGCTCGCCCATCTCCATGCGGTAAGGCGAGATTTCCGTGGCGTACACCTTCTTGGCCCCGAGAGCTTTGCAAATCGCCACGGCGAAGAGTCCGATTGGGCCAAGGCCGGTGATGAGAATGGTGCGCCCTTCCACCGGGCCATCCATGACGGTGTGAACGGCGTTGCCGAGAGCGTCGAGCATGCTGGCAACATCTTTGGGAACCACGGTTGGAACGGGGCGAGCATTCATCGCCGGGATGACGGCGTAGGGGGCAAAGCCTCCGTCGACGTCCACGCCCAAGATCTCGGTGGTGTCGTCAATATGCCCATCCCCAGCGAGGTATTGCGGCGAAAGCGGATCGACGATGTGAGATTCGGAGGCAACGAAATCGCCGACGGCGCGATCCGTGACCCTTTCGCCCACTTCGACGATGGTGCCGCAGAACTCGTGGCCGACGATGCGGGGGGGCTTCATTCGCCCGCTGCTCCAGGCGTCCCAGTTGTAGATGTGCAGGTCGGTGCCGCAGAGGGAAGCACGTTCGACCCGGAGCTTGACGCAACCGGGACGGATTTCCGGTTCGGGGACGTCGATGATCTCCAGGCCTGGTTCTGGCCTCACTTTGGCGATGGCATGCACGCGAAAACTGTACCTCTGGCGCCTTGTTAACGTAGGGTTAATGGAGACGGTGTAGCGTGAATCCGGCCTTAAGGGCAGCGCAGTTTGAAAACCCGTTCCGCAGCCATGCTAAACTTTCAGGACTCGGCCCGCGCCGGGCCCTGGAGTTATAACGTTGGGAAGTGCCTACACACCTGGATTAACCGTTAGCGGAGACACCGTCGTTGAACGCATTCGGCGATTGCCGATCAAAGGCGAGGTCTTGGTGAAAGCCGGCGACGTGGTGGATCACGATTCTGTGATTGCCCGCGCCATGCTTCCCGGCTTGCTACAAACCGTTCGACTGGCCGAGAAGCTTGGGGTCGAAGCAAAGGAGGGCCCGGGAATGAGCCGTTTCCAACCGGGAGACGAGGTCAGCACGGGCGATTTGATTGCCGAAACGAAGGGCTTGTTTGGCAAGTACTTCAAGCAACAGGTTCTCTCCGAGTACACCGGGGTGGTGGATTCGCTCTCTGAAGTCACGGGCAACATCCTGATCCGGGAGCCTTCGATTCCCGTCGATATGTCGGCGTATATCAAAGGCACGGTCAAGAGCGTCATGGAAGGCGAGGGCGCCATCATCGAGACCCGAGGTGCGATGGTGCAGGGCATTTTCGGGATTGGAGGAGAGCGCAACGGCAAGATTCGCGTCGCGGTCAGCGGCCCCGATCAAGTTCTGGAAGCCTCGAACATCCTGGATACTGACGCAGGGATGATCCTCGTTGGGGGAGCCGGTGTCAGCTACGACGCCTTGGTTCGTGCCAACGAGGTAGGAGTCTTTGGACTCGTGGTCGGTGCTGTGCGTGATGTTGATCTCACCCAACTGTTGGGTTACGATATCGGCGTTGCGATCACCGGTCAGGAAGAGGTGAACACGACGTTGGTGGTCACCGAAGGTTTTGGCAAACTCAGCATGGCTGCGCGGACGTTCAAACTGCTGCAATCCCTGGAGGGTCGCAGTGCCAGCTTGAACGGTGCCACCCAGATCCGCGCCGGCGTCATTCGGCCCGAACTCATTGCTCCCTCGGAACAGACGGGCGACATGAGCCACGGGGCGGGCGGCGGCAACGAACTCAAAATCGGAACCCCGATTCGCGTGATCCGAGAACCCTACTTTGGGGCTCTTGGTGAAGTGACCGGGCTCCCGGCGCAACTGCAAACAGTTGAATCGGGCGCAGAAGTCCGCGTTCTTGAGGCGAAGCTCGACGATGGTCAAGTGGTGTGCGTACCACGGGCTAATGTCGAGATCATCGCCACATCATGAAGATTCTGCTCGTCGACGACGAAGAAACGATCGTAGAAACGGTCGAACATAAACTCCGCCGGGAAGGCTTCACTGTCTTCTCGGCGGGAACAGCTGAGGAAGGGATGCGCCTCTATCGGCTGGTCAAGCCCGATCTGTTGGTGCTTGACATCATGCTCCCCCGAAGATCTGGGGTTGAGCTCGCCGAGTCGGTTCGCAAGGATAGCTCGGTCCCGATTATCTTTTTGAGCGCAAAAGCCGCCGAGGAAGATCGAGTTCAGGGCTTGGAACTGGCCGACGACTACGTGACCAAGCCGTTTAGCCTCGCCGAACTTGCCGCTCGGGTGAAGAGCGTTTTGCGTCGTGTTTCGGGTGAAAATGCCTCGGAGATCGTGGAGTCGCAGAATCTGAAGATCGACCCGCGCACCCACGAGGCGTGGCTTGATGACAAGCCCCTCACGCTTTCGCCGAAGGAGTTTGCTCTTCTCCAGTTTATGGCCCGGAACAAGGGCCAAGTGTTCAGCCGGGAGGCGTTGCTCGACCGGGTTTGGGGTCACGATGCGTACGTCAGCGCGAGGACGGTGGACGTTCATATCCGCTGGCTGCGGGAGAGGATTGAGGTGGATGCCAGCAAGCCCATCCGAATCCTGACGGTTCGCGGTGTGGGTTATAAGTTCGTGGGTTGAATCAACGCCTCACGGGAGTTTGGAATCGAGTGCCCCGATCCCTACAGGGTCGGGTGGTATGTCGGTTGCGGAACATCTCCAACCGCTGGGAGCAGACGCTTTCTAACGTGCTCAGACCAAGCAATTCCCGACCGTGAAGGGATCGGGGCACCCCAGTTTTTGCCTCCACTGAGATCCCGGAACCGGGGGCAAAAAAAGCGGCTCCTGCTGAAAGAGCAGGAGCCGCTTTGGACGGATCGAACCGCGCTTAGCTCGGAGTTGAGCTGTCCCCGCCGGAGTTGCCCAGGCGGCGCTCAAGCTCTTCGAGCTGCGAGTCAACGCTGTCGGTGGTGGTGGTGGCGACTTCTTGGATCTTCGGAGCGCTGAGGCCGAGCTTTTCTTCGAGCTTGGCGAGTTCCTCTTCCGCAGCGAAGTCCATGGTTTGGTCTTCCATCATCATCATCTTGCCTTGCACCGAGTTGGCCATCATCTCGGTTCGGGCTTGAGCTTCGGCTTGCTTGTCCTTGATCTTATCGCGGGCGGCGGCGAAGGAGCCTTCATATTCGTTCTCGAAGGTCAACCCTTCGAGGGCTCGACCGATGGACTCTTGGATTTGAGCCTGCTTCCACTGAGCCTTCATCGCGAGGGCTTCGGCGGTCTTCTTTTTGACTTCTTCTTCTTGCCGCTTAATCGCCACCTTCACTTGTTCGACGGTTTCAACAGCCGTAGCGAGCGTGCCCTTTAGGGTTTCGATCGTGGTGTCGTTGCTGGTTTTCTCGCGCAGGAATTGCTTGGCCAGTTCACGATTCCCCTGGCGCAGGGCCGTGGTGGCTTGCTGCTCCAGTTGAGCCGACTTGCGGGTGGCATCGTCGAGCATTTGCTGGAGTCGGTTGCGCTGGGTGATGGCCTGGACGGCTTTTTCTCGGTTGCCGGTCAGAGCCGTTTGCATATCGCGGCGGGCTTGATCGAGCATGATCTCCGGATCCTCGAGCTTGTCCATCGTGCGGCCGAAGAGTGCGCGGAGCCAGGCAAAGAAGCGTTTCATGGGGCGTAGTGACCTGCGTACTCGCGTGGGAGCGAGCACGAAAAGTATACACGGCAAGGCTTGGGCCACGTTGCGTGGGGTCCCGTGTTGAACCAAGGCATGACCGGCCCAGATGACCCACTGCCGAGCCTGACCTGCCGCCCAGGACTCCGGAGCCCATAGGTATAATCCGCGACATCTGCGAGTAGGCTTGCGCCTGCTTGGAATAAGGACGCTTAACCCCTATGTCGAATGTTGGCACCGTCGTGCAGGTCACAGGCCCGGTTGTGGACTGCCGCTTCCCCACCGAAGCCCTTCCTGAAATTTACAACGCCCTCATCATCCGAGATGAGAAGCGCAAGATTGACTTGACCTGCGAGGTTGCTCAGCACTTGGGCGACGACATGATCCGCGCGATCGCCCTGAGCTCCACCGATGGATTGGTGCGGGGCATGTCCGCTGTTGACCAAGGCCAGCCGATCCAAGTTCCAGTCGGCGAAAAGACCCTTGGTCGCGTGTTTAACCTTCTTGGCAAGGTCATCGACGGAGGCGATCCGGTGACGGACACGCCCATGTACCCGATTCACCGCAGTGCTCCTTTGTTCAGCCAACAGAACGTGAAGGTCGAGCTTCTGCAAACGGGTCTGAAGGTTGTTGACCTTCTCATCCCATTCAACAAGGGTGGAAAGATCGGTCTCTTCGGGGGTGCGGGACTCGGTAAGACGGTTTTGATCCAGGAGCTGATCCGAAACATCGCGGTTGAAGCTTCGGGCGTTTCGATGTTCGCCGGCGTCGGTGAGCGCACTCGCGAAGGGAACGACCTTTGGCGCGAGATGAAGGAAACGACGTTCAAGGACGTTGACGGCACCGAGAAGCGGGTTATCGACAAGACCGCCATGGTCTTTGGTCAGATGAACGAGCCGCCAGGAGCCCGTCTCCGCGTGGCTCTCTCCGCCATGGCGATGGCAGAGTACTTCCGCGATGAAGTGGGAACCGACGTTCTTGTCTTCGTGGACAACATTTTCCGATTCGTCCAAGCAGGTTCCGAGGTTTCGGCACTGCTCGGACGGATGCCGAGCGCGGTCGGCTACCAGCCGACGCTCGCGACCGAGATGGGCCTGCTCCAAGAGCGGATCACCTCGACGACCAAGGGTTCGATTACCTCGGTTCAAGCGGTCTACGTGCCTGCTGACGACCCATCTGACCCTGCTCCGGCAACCACCTTCAGCCACCTTGACGCTTACGTCTACCTGGAGCGATCGATCGCTTCCAAGGGTCTCTATCCGGCTGTGGATCCGCTCGCTTCGACGTCCAAGAACCTCGACCCGTCGATTGTTGGTGAGAAGCACTATCGAGTCGCCCGCCAGGTTCAACAGATTCTGCAGCGCTACCGCGAACTGCAAGACATCATCGCGATCCTTGGCATCGACGAACTGAGCGACGATGACAAGCTGATTGTGGCCCGCGCCCGAAAGGTTGAGCGCTTCATGAGCCAGCCGAACTTCGTTGCGGAGCAGTTCACCGGTAACCCTGGTCGCTACGTGACGATCGAAGACACGGTCGATGCGTTCGACAAGCTCGTCAGCGGTGAACTGGATGACATTCCAGAACAGGCATTCCTGTACTGCGGTGGTCTCGACGACGTCTACGCGAAGGCCAAGAAGCTCTCCGAGGTCTAAAAACTCATGGCGTTGTTCAAGCTCAGCGTGGTTGCCCCGGATCGAACGGTGTTCGAAGACGAAGTCGAAAGCGTCGTGCTTCCGGGCGTCGAGGGATACCTCGGTATCCAGTCGAGCCACGAGCCGATGCTGGTCGCTCTGCGCCCGGGAATCATCGAATACATGGATCGCAACAATCAGCGGAGCTTTGTCAGCGTCAGCGGCGGGTTCACTGAAATCAGCGACAACAGCGTGATCGTGCTGGCTCAAGATGCCCAGCGTGCCACCGAAATCGACGTAGCCGAAGCGGAGAAGGCGCTTGAAGAAGCCCGACGCGCTCTGCGCGGCGAAGCGTCTTCGATGACGGCTCAGCAAGCAACGGAAGAGATCGAGCGCGCAATGGTGCGGATCAAAGCCGCTCGGCTCAGTTAATTCTTTGGCGAGAAGGCAAGCGGGGTTTGGGCAGGGAAACCGGCTCGAACCCCGCTTTTTTCGTCGGACGGCCTACCTGCGGCACGATTCTCGCCTCCGTTCTCGTCTATAGCTTGGATCACTTTTTGAAGACATGACCTCCTCTCTGCTCCTCGCGATGGCTCTCGGTGCTTTGCCGAGCGAATCTGCTCCCGGAATCTTTTCCGAAAAGGAGCGGCTGGTCGTCATGGAGTACTGGAACAAGCCAGGGCGCCTGGTGCAAACCGAGGTGAATCCGGGCAAGCCTTACGTGGCGGCTTACTCGCCGCAGGCTTCGGCGTGGCTGATGCAGATGTATCGCCTGAGGGAACCAGGCGTGCGACTCCGGCCCGATGTTGATCCCAAAGCGAGCACAACGCGCCACGCGGCATGGGACACCTGGATCAACGAGCAATACTCGCGCGATTTCGCCTGGGCGACTGCGGCAGCGGCGTGGATCAACGAGGACATGGCTCGGGATGAATCTGAGGCTCCTCGTGAGCGGGCCTTGATCAACGTTCCGCCGGACTTGGAATCGCTGGCCGGAGCGCCCCCGTCGTTTTTCATCGTTGTGCGACCGCAAAAGCACACCGTGATGCTGGAAGGATTCTCGACGACCTACGAGGATGGGGTGGACGTTCGGCGAAAGTGGCCGTTCTATCGTTCGGCTTACGGGGTTGTGGCGAGTGGATCTTCGCCCAATAGCGCGGAGCTAGCTTCGGGGTTGAAGGCGGCGAAGGTCGCTCCGAGGCTCGCCAGCAGTCTGAGCGCGGTCTCGCAGATGGAAGGCGGCTTTGATGCCGTGAACACCTACGACACGGGCGGAGTGAGCGTCGGCCTCGTGCAATTTGCGGCGCTGATGCATGGCAAAGGCCCGCTCGCCGACCTCTTGGCCCTCTATCGAGGGATGAATCGCGCGGGATTCCAGAACGATTTTCGACGGTACGGCGTGGATGTCGCGCCGGATGGTCGCCTCACCGTGATTGATCCTCGCACCGGATTCGAGGTGGCAGGCGGCGATGCGGTGCGAGCGATCGTACGGGACAAGCGATTGACCGCCGTGTTTCAACGTGCTGGGCAACTGAGCGCTTCGTTCCGAGGCGCGCAGCTCCGGCTGGTCGCCCAGAACTTCGATCCGACGACGCGGATGATTCCCATTCAGTTTGGTGCGCAGGTGCAGGAGATTCGGGTGGGGGACTTTGTTCAATCGGAGTCTGGAATCGCAACTCTGTTGGATCGTCTGGTGAATACCGGCAACCTGGATCCTCTGCCTCGCGTGGTGCGCGAGGTGATGACGGAGTTTGGCCTCACGACTCTTGCCCAGTTGCGAGCTGCCGAGTGGCATGTCATCGAAAAGATGACTTATCGGCACGACTTTCTTGCTTCCGGAAAGCTGAAGAATCCCGATCCAGGGCTCCTTGCCAGTGCGATGGGGCAGCCGGGACAGGCTCAGATTTCGGGCAACGTCGGAGGCGCGCGGCCGAACAATATGGATTGGGAGAACGGTCAAACCCCGCCCGCCGATCCGGGGATGTTTGGGCTAGATTTACCGAACGGAAAACCCGCCCCTGGTCGGTTGGTAGAGCGGCCGCAAGAGGCATCGAGCCCCGCTCCGAGCCAATCGAGCCCGGGAAAAACCGCGTCAGCGCCCCCTCTTCCGGAGACAGAAACCCCGAAGCAACCCGGCGGCCCGATCACAACCGCGGGCGGATAACTCCTAGCCCCTTGCATGCCAGGGGGAAAATCCTTCATAAAACAACGAGATAAGTTGCGCGTTTACCCTTGAGTAAATGCGGGGAATGACGATGATGCAGACTATGGGTTCTTTGAAGCTCTTGGGGATGATGGGCGTGGCTTTGCTGGTCACACCGCGAATCGCGATTGCCCAGCCATCGCATTTCACACCGCAGGAGAATCGCGCGATTCGCGCATTCTGGTTGCAGGATGGTCGCTATATCGTCGATCTGCCGGAAACGGCTCGCTCTCAAGGGCCGTGGCAGGCCAGACAATCGCCCGACGGCTCGACTTGGTTGCTGAACTACTATCGCACCGCGCGAGGGCAGGCGGGCAAGGTTGTTCCGACCCAAGATCCCAAGGCGAGCGACGATCTGGGCAAGGCATGGGATGCTTGGGTGGATGCGAAGTACGCCTGGGATGAATGGCAAGCGGGCCAAGATTCTTGGAAGAAGAATCAGGAAGCGCTGAAGAAGTCGCTGGTCGCTCCGGCGGGCACGATGCCGCCTGAGCCTGGGCCGATGCCGGATTCCTTGAAGGGCATTGTTGCTGAGCCCCCGGCGTTTGTCACCCCGGTGATGCCGAAGGCTCACACGCTCGACTACGGCGACTTCAAGATCACGCTTCAAGACCACACCAAGGTGCGACGCAAGTTTGCCTACTACCGCTTCCACGAGGGGGTGATGGATGTAGGATCGCCGATGCGTGGTCAGACAATTGAGCAGATCAAGCCCCTCTTCACCAAGGCGGGTCTGACGGAAAGTCAGCTCCGTGTGATGTCAGCGGTGTCGCTTCTGGAGGGTGGATTCGATTCGCTGAACACCTACGACACGGGGTTTGTGTCAGTCGGTTTCATTCAGTTTGCCTCGCTCCGGGCCGGCTCCGGCTCCCTTGGTGCGGTGATGCTTCGCCTGAAAAAGGACGCCCCCAAAGAGTTTGAGCAGCACTTCCGCAAGTTTGGGCTGGATGTGACGGGTCAGGGCGTGATGGTTGCGCTGGATCTGGCGACGGGTGAAGAGCGCGTTGGCCCAGCGGCGAACGAGGCGATCATCCGGGATAAGCGTCTGGCCGGGATCTTCGTGAGGGCCGCGCGCAAGTGCGACGACTTCAAGATTGCCCAGATTCGGACCGCGGTGGATCAGTATTATCCGGCGGGCGATTCGGTGAGCTTCAAGGTGGGCGATCAGACCATTTCGGGCAAAATCTCGGATGTTTTTCGCTCGGAAGCGGGCATGGCGACCCTGATGGATCGCAAGGTGAATACCGGTGGCTTCGGGAATCTGACCGAGGTGATGGCGGAGATGTTCGTCACCTATGGTTTCGAGAAGTTCTCGGATCTCGCCCAACTGGAATTCCAGCTGGTTCGGGCGATGGTTTATCGCAAGAACTACATGGAAGCCAGCGACCTCTCGCGTCCTCGGGATTTGGGGATTGCGGTGAGCCGGGGTTCAGGTGGTTCTCGGAATGATCGGGGGAATGCCCCTCCGCCTCCTCCGAAGGGATCTGGCAAGGGGAAGTAGCCCTCCGTGTCCTGGTTTGCGAGGTTTGTGCTTATCCCGCTGTTCTTCGTCGCGGGTGGGTTGATGCTGGGGAAGGCTCTGGCGAGCCCTGGCGCCCCATTCTTCTGGGTGATGACGGCGCTCACTTTCTTAGGTGGGTATGCGGGACTGAGCCGCATTCATCGGCATGGTCAGTCCCAGCTCTGAAGCGACCAAGTCATCCACGCGACGGCTTGGTCGCTTTATGATTGGACGAGAGGGGTCATCCCAAATCACGCCGTACCCCAAATCGGGAGATTTAGGGGACGGCGTCGAGTGAGAGTAGGCGGCTTCCCGACCCTGAAGGGATCGGGGCACCCTGATTTGAGCTTGATGTCTTGGGTGCCCCGTTGTTGCCTTACTTCCCGATGAAGTCGGGGATGGCGCGGCCCATGTTGTGGAGAGTGAAGGAGTAGATGTCTCCGACGCGCTCCAAGGTTTTGCGGATCGGGGTGCCCGCGCCGTGTCCGGCGGAGCTTTCGATGCGGATGTAGACCGGATTCGGCCCAGCTTGGGAGGCCTGGAGCCTGGCCGCGTACTTGAACGAGTGCGCAGGCACTACGCGGTCGTCGGTATCGGCGGTGAGCACGAGCGTGGCGGGGTAGTGGCTCCCGGGAATCAGATTGTGATACGGAGAAATCCGCAGGAGCGAGAAGAACTCATCTTGATTCTGCGGGGAGCCGTAGTCGCTTTCCCAGGCCTTACCAATGGTGAATTGGTTGAACCGGAGCATGTCCATGACGCCGACTTCGGGGACGCAGACGCCAAACAGATCGGGCCGCTGGTTCATGACCACACCAATCAGGAGACCTCCGTTCGAGCCGCCATTGACCATGAGGCGCTTGTTGCTGGTGTATTTGTTGCTGATCAGCCACTCCGCGCAGGCGATGAAGTCATCGTAGGCGTTCTGTCGGCGCACCTTGATGGCAGATTCGTGCCAAGACTTGCCGTACTCGTTCCCGCCTCGGATACAGGCGACGGCATAAACGCCTCCCATATCCATCCAGACGGTGCGGCTGCTGCTGAACCAGGGGCTCTGACCAGCGGCGAATCCTCCGTAGCCATAGAGGATAGTGGGGTTATCGCCGGTCAGCTGGAGACCCTTTTTGTGAACCAAGAACATCGGAACTTTGGTGCCATCGTTCGAGGTCACGAAGACCTGGGAGGCTTCGTACTTGGTGTTGTCGAATGGCATTTTGAGTTCGCGGAAGACTTCTGATTTGCCGCTGCGGACATCGTACTTGTAGAGGGTGGCTGGGGTGACGAAGTCGGAGTAGCTGTAGTAGGTGGTCGGGTCATCGGGGAGCCCGCTCCAACCGGAAACAGCGCCGAGCCCGGGGAGCTTGACTTCTTCTTTCCCGGATCCATCCGGATTCAGCCGGTAGACCTTGCTGTGAGCGTCTTGCGAATACTGGACAAAGAGTTTGCCTCCCACAACGCTGGCGGATTCGAGGTTTTCTTTCTGCTCGGCAAGAATCTCGACGGGAGCCGATCGGCCCTTGATCGGAGCCTTGATGATGCGGCCATTGGGGGCATCTTTGCTGGTTTGAATCCAGACGAAGTCGCCGTCGCGGTGAATCGGAGAGTAGTTGCCATCGGCGGCATCGAACATCTTGATGATCGGAGCATCCGGGACGGTCAGATCTTTGATATAGAGTCGGTTGTTGGTGGAACCAGGATCGTCGGAATAGATGAACAGCGCGGTGCGCTTCGCATCCATGATTGGATACAGGAATCGATCGGGATGCTCTTTGTCCTCGTAAATCAGCACGTCTTGGGTTTGCGGGGTGCCGAATTTGTGGAACCAGATCGAGGCCGTATTGGTCGCGGCAGTGAACTCCTGGCCTTCCTTCGGCTCAGGGAAGCGAAGATAGTAGAGCCCGCTGCCCTCTGCGTTCAGCACGCCTCCGCCGAACTTGGAGAACTTGACCGACTCCGATTTATCCTTCAGGGTATCGACATCTCGCGCACGCCACTCGATCCAGTCGGATCCGGCGACGGAGACGCCGTAGAGGAAGGTCTTGCCGTCGAGGCTGAGGTCGGTGGCACTGAGAGCGACGGTGCCATCTTGGCTCAGAGTGTTGGGGTCTAAGAGGATCCGGGGCTGCTTGCCCGGGCCGTCAGAGACATAGATGACATCTTGATTCTGGAGCCCGGAGTTGTAGGTGTAAACAGTGCGGTCACCTCGGGCGGTTGGGGCGGAGTAGCGCTCGAAGTTCACGCGCTTCATCAGCTCGTTCAGCACCCGATCCCGGCCTGGGATGGTGTTCATGTAGGCATCGGTGGCGGCGTTTTGGGCATCCGCCCAGGCGCGAACCTCGGGGGTTGAGATCGGCGCTTCAAGCCATCGATAGGGGTCTCGGATGGTAATTCCGTGGTAGGTGTCCGTGTGATCCACGGTCTTGGTCACCGGTGGCTGAGGTGCGTTCATAGGGTTGAGAAGGGAGAGGGCGAGTGCTGTCGAGAGTGCCATCATCGCGGGTTTGCCTGTGGCTGAAGTCTTACCCGGAAAGAGGGACGAGGGAAAGACGAGCTACCGACAATGATTCCCCATCTTTCGAGGCGAGTGATTGAAAAATCTTGTCCCACGCCAGGGGCAAGTTCCGCTAGACTGAAGAAAAGGGATTCAGATGATCACAACTCTTGCAGCGGCGATTTTCTTTTCGGCGGCTCCTCGGGGGGATTTGGATGCGAAGGCAGACTTCAAGTACCCCGTGATGGCTCTCTCGGTGTTGGCGCAGGATCTTTCGGCTCGGGCGAAGGTTCCAATTCGGGTGACACCGGATGTGGGGGAGTTTGGGGTGTATGTGAATGTCCGGGATCGGTCGGTTCGGGAAGTGCTCGATCTGGTGGCGAAGGCGACGACCTCCGAGTGGGTGGAGGCGAACGGCGTCATCACAATCCGCCGAACTCCCGTTCAGGTGAACGCGGAGGCAAAGCGATTCTTTGATCGGAAGCTGGCGGAGGCGAAGAGGAACATGGCCACGCGCCGGGCGACTGAAGTCTCGGAGGAGGCGATGGTGAAGGCGATCCAAGAAGCGAAGGAGATCCAGCAGAAGCTGAATCAGGGATACACCGAGGCGCTTCGGAACAAGCTTGCCCTCCTGGATGCCTACACGCCAGCCCAGTTGGTCGGACAAGAGCTCGTGGACACCCTTGGTTTGGAGGCTCTCCTGCGCATGGCCCCTGGGGATCGGGTGGTGTACTCCTCTCACCCGACGCGGCTACAACGAGCGATGCCAAGTTCCATGCGCAATGTGGTCGCTCGTTTCGCCGAGCTTCAGGAGATGCTGAATCGGGCGAGCGATGTCGCACAAATTGCATCTGAGCCAAGAGGTTCAGGCTCATTTTCGGGGCTCCTGAATCGTGGTCGACTGCCGGGAATGTCGCGAGGCGAACCTGCGCCGGTGGCCAGAGTTCTGATCATCATCAACCAGTCGGTTCATAGCCAACGAATGGATGTGAGGGCGTTTGACGAGACCGGGAATCAAGTCATTTTCGCGAATTTCGAATCGCCGATTCAGGCACTCATGACAGAAGAACCCCCAGCTTCGGGAGCTGACAAGTGGGGAGGTACGGTGAAACTCACGGGAGAAGTGGCGGAGATCAACCAACTGCTTCACAAGCTGAATCAGCATGCGCTCACCGATGCAGAGCGTCGGCGGATCCTGACGATGCGAGCCGAGAAAAGACTCATCCGCAACCGAGAAACTCCCCTGAGCGCCTCTCTTGATTTCTGGGCAGAGCGGAACGGCGATCTGGTGATGGAATGTCAGAGCGTGATGTATCCGGTTCAGACGCTGGAGTTTTCGCCAGGAGAGTTTCTCAATTTCGTGCTTGCTCCTCGTTCTGTCGAGCTGATCAAAGACGGGAATGTGACGATAGGCCGAGCAGTGAGCGCGCGCTACCGGGGGCCTGGTTGGAACGCTGAAGTTCCCGATTCCGTGATGGCGAAGGCGATTTTGGAGAAAGGGACGCTGGATCTGGATGATCTCGCTGATCTCGCCGCGATCACCCCGGACGACGAAACGTACGCCGGGTTGATGATGCAGGTGCCCACCCTGACGGGGACAACTTCTCCCGCGCCGTACCTCTACGATGGAGTTTTTCCGCTTCGAGCTTACGGCTTGCTCTCGAAAGCTGATCGGAAGAAGGCGCGCGAGCAAGGCATGGAGTGGGAGATTTCTGCTTTACCGCCGAAACTGCGCGCTCTCGTTGAAACCGAGCTTTCGCGGGGGAAGATTGTGCCGGGTGCCTTGGGATACGGCGGCGATGTGGATCGAAGTGTTCGGAGGGTCGCAAATTCGGACGAGCCCCAGCTCTCGCAATACGAACGCGAACCGACGGTTCTGCTGACGTTGGATCAGGCGAGGCCGATCATGTTCCGGTTGTCCTTCGGCACCACGCCCAGAATCCTGAGCCAGATGATCACCGACGGCTACGGCAACTATCATTTCCAGCTCCCCAAGCACGTGGGGGAGCAACTGGCGATGACCGAACTGGCGGCGCGGCAAGGAGTGAAGTACGGAGGAAACATCGAGTACCGTTTTGCCGAGGTCACCAAGGGCGAACTTACTGCCAGCTTCCGGTTAGGCAAACTGCCGGAGACAAAGATCATTTTTCCGGTGATCCAGGAAAAGAGCTACTCATTCGGGCCACTGACGAGCCTCTCCAAGGAGACTCAGGCCGCCATAGATGTGGCGTTCAAGCAGACTCTTGAAGAGCGCAAAAACACTCGGTTTGGGGGCGGTGGTTCGGGAGGGCCACCTCCTCCTCCGCAAAGCTCGCGCTGAGACGTGGCGGAGGGTTTCTCTCGGACGCTGAACCTTAAGCCACCGGGAAAAAATGTTGGAATATGCGACAAGTTCCGCTACACTTGTGACAAGGGTTTACTATGCTCACCACTCTCGCTGCGGCGATCCTCCTATCCGCTCAGTCCCAGGCATCTTTGGATCAGAAGGCGGACTTCAAGTACCCGGTTCTGACGCTCACCGCGCTGGGGCAAGAGCTGGCGAAGAAGGCCGGCGTTCCGATTCAGGTGACTCCTGATCTGGAAAAGATCTCGGTGTATGTGAATGTCAAGGATAAATCGACGCGAGAGCTTCTTGACTTGGTGGCTCAGGCAACGACCACCGAATGGGTTCAGGCCAATGGCGTGATCTCGATCCGCCGCACGCCCGTGCAGACCAATGCCGAGGAAAGGCGCTTCCTGCAACGAAAGATCGCCGCGGCCCAGAAGTATTGGGCGGAGAATCGCCCGACTCAGGTTTCGGCCGATGCGATGGCAAAGGCGATGAAAGAGGCGGCGGAAATTGCTTCAAAGATGGGGCAGAACTGGGACTACGCGAAGTATGCGCAGCTTCAGAAGTTGGACGCCTACGCTCCGGCGCAGGTGATCGGTCAAGAGTTCATTGAAGCTATCGGTTTAGAGGGTGCATTGGCGCTCAAGAAGGGTGAACGCGTTGTCTTTTCGACCAAGCCAACACGGCTCCAGCGACCTTTGCCGCCTCGGATGCAGGGCGTTGTTGGACGGTTCAATGCTCTGATTGCGATGGGCGAAGAGGCCTCAAAAATGGCGAACATTAGCGGCGAGGAGGTTCGTTACTACTCGGCTTTGCTGAATCTGGGGAACTCGGATCCCGACGCTGCAACGCAGCGTGTTTCGGACATCCACATTGTGCTGAACGCAGGTGAGTACGACGGGATTGGCACCAGGCTCGACGTGCGAGGATTCGATGCCGCGGGCAACATGGTGCAACAGAGCAGTGTGGATGCGGGCTTGGGCGGATTCCTGAACGAGGAGCCGAATCCGGACTCGGTCAAGGAGTTTACGGACATGGTGACTCTGCCGGCTGAAGTGGCGGAGTACAGCACGTTGATGAACAAGCTCTTCCAGCGAAAACTGACTCCCGAGGATCGCTCGAAGCTCCTGCCGCTGCTGGCGGACGGCGGATTCTTGAAGAATCAGCCGAACGTGGTGAGCGTGATTCTGGACTACTGGGTCAGCAAAAAGGGTGACTTGGTGATGGAGGCTCCGAATACGTTTTGGCCCGCCCAAGAAGCCGTGATGGATCCGAAAGACATCATTCGTTTCTTGATGTCGCCGAACACGACGGCTCTCGAAAAGCGAAACGGAGTGACGATCGGATATGCCCAGACTTCACTCTATCGCGATGGGATGTGGCGCGATGAAGGGTCTCTATCTCTCATGGCGAAGGCCATTTTGGAAAAAGGCGCGTTGGATTTTGAGGACATGGCGGACATCGCTGCTCAATCCACGGAGGATCAGGCGATGATGCAGATGTCGACCTTCGCCACCGCCCTGATGGGGAATTCGGAACCGATGCCGTACAGCTGGCAAGGTGGCCTGGCGTTGCGCGCCTATGGGTTGCTTTCTCGGGCTGAGCGCAAGCGCGTTCGCGAGACTGGGATCGAGTGGAGTCTCTCCGCGCTCCCCGCCAAGCTCCGCCCTGCGGTTGAGAAGGAGCTCTCCAAGGGCGAAATCCATCCGGGAAGCTCCGGTTGGGAATCGGATACCGATTGGGAAGTCGAAGGACAGCCGCAGGAGGGCGAAGAATATGTAACCGCCTACGAGCAGGAACCAACCGTTTTCTTGACCCTCGCCAAGGCCCAACCGATGACCTTCCGGCTCTCGATGAGCTCAAGCCCGCGCATTCTGCAAAACACGCGCTATCAAGACCAATACGATTCGGTGCAATGGCAGTTGCCGAAACAGATTGGACAGCAAATGGCGATGAACGAACTCGCGGCCAAGCAAGGCCAGACTATGGGAGGCAATGAACCGACCACCTACGCCGAAGTGACGAAAGGCGAGTTGGTGGCGCGCTTCAAGTTCGGGAAGATGCGCGAAGCCAAGGTCACCTATTCCTATGTGAAGGATGAGAAGTTCAAGTTCGGGCCTCTGACGAGTCTCTCGAAAGAAGTTCAGGCGACGATCCAGGCGGCGTACAAGAAGGCGTTGGAGGACTACAAAGACGTCACGTTCGGCGGCCCGGGCGGTGGCGCGGCTCCGCCGCCTCCGCCGTTCTCCTCATTGTTGAGGTAGCTCCTGTTGGGGCTTAAACCGCTTTTAGGACAGGTTCGCGTGAATCTGTCCGATCTCTTGCGTGGCTGAGTAAGTCTTCACGCAGAAAACCTCAAACATTCCCCTAAGGTTCTCCCGGGGGCGGCCCGATAAATTTACGTGGGTCACCCCTGACCGGAGAAGGATAATCGATGTACGAACAGTACTGGGGACTGAATGAACCGCCGTTTACGCTAACGCCCGATCCGCGTTTTCTGTACATGAGCCGCGCCCACGAGGACGCGCTCATGATGCTGCATTACGCGATCACCCGAAACAAGGGCGCGGCGATGCTGTGCGGAGAGATCGGACTCGGAAAAACCACGATCAGCCGAAAGCTGCTTGAAATGCTCGACCCGGTGCAATACCGGATCGTTCTGATTGTCAACCCAATTTTGACGCCGACCCAGATGCTTCAGGAGATTCTGACGCAGCTGGATATTGATTGCGCGTCTCGCAACCGGCAGGTGCTGGTTCAACGACTCCACTTGGCGCTGGTCGAGAACTACGATCGAGGCCGCCGCGTGGTGCTGATGATCGACGAAGCGCACCTCATTCGGTCGGCGAATTCGTTTGAAGAGCTTCGCCTGCTCCTCAACTGCCAAATGAACGATCAGTTTCTGATCAGCCTCATCC
>JAIUNY010000022.1 GCA_020161505.1 Armatimonadota bacterium
TGGGCAGTTTGTGGGAACCTACCAAGCCTCTGAGATGACCGCGAAGAGCCTGGCGCACCTGATGGTGGGGCGGGAACTCGGCGAGATGTATCCCGAGCCAGGGCCAAGCCAGCAGACCGAACTCCTCTCGGTGAAGGCCTTGATCCCCAGTCTTCCTCTGTTCAAGGGCCGCGCGGCAAGTTTGACAGTGAATGAGGGAGAAATCGTCGGTCTGGCGGGATTGGTAGGATCCGGCCGAACCGAACTGGCGGAGACGATCATGGGGTTCCGCTCACACCTGGGCGGGGCCGTGACGATGGAAGGCAAGGTGATCCGAAATCCCAGTGAAGCGATCCAATCGGGGCTTGTCTATGTGAGCGAGGATCGCAAGACGACCGGGCTGCATGTTGATCTCTCGGTGGAGGAAAACGCGACCCTCAGCACGTGGCGAAAATACGGCACCGTGCTCCGCAAGAAGCGCGAGCAGACGGCGTCAGCCGAGAGTTGGCGTACCAAACTCTCGATCAAAGTGCCGAGCGTCAAGGACAAAACCGTGAGCCTCAGCGGCGGCAATCAGCAGAAGGTGAGCCTGGCGAAGTGGCTGGACTGCGAGCCGAAGGTGATGATCCTGGACGAACCCACGCGGGGCGTTGACGTGGGGAGCAAGTCGGAGATCTATCACATAATCCATGAACAGGCCGCCTCGGGATGCGGGATCTTGATGATCAGTAGCGAGCTTCCGGAGCTCATTGGCATGTGCCATCGCATCTTGGTGATGCGGGCCGGGGAAATTGTGGGTGAAGTTTCGGGAGAGCAAAAGACAGAACGAGAGATCATGGAATGGGCAGCGGGAGTTCAGGAGGTAACGGCGTGAGCGGAGAAGAATTGGGGGCAAAGGCACGAAAGTTCAACGCAGGGTGGCTCCAGGAGTGGGGGATCTATGTAGCTTTTGCTGCGTTTGTGGTCTATTGCTTGCTCTTCGGAGGCGCGCTTTTCCACGACCCGACCACTTGGCGCAACTTGTTCACCCAGAACGCCGATAAGGGTCTGATCGCGCTGGGCATGACCCTCATCATCATCGCCGGTGGCATCGACCTGAGCTTGGGAAGCCTGCTCGCGTTCGTGGGGGCACTCGGGATGCTGGCGATGAATCATCTCGCGGGAACCGGGATGCCGCCCGACCAGGCGGCGCTCATCGGGATCGGCGGGATGGTCGCTTTGGGTGGCATCTTCGGGGCAGTGAATGGCCTGATCGTGACTTGGGGAAGAGTCACGCCTTTCATCGCGACTTTGGTCGGTTTGCTGGTCTATCGCTCACTGACCCTGTCTGCAGCGAAGGGTGGCACGGTCACAACGACGCCAGAAGCGGGGAATGTCTTGGCCAAATTGGCAACTTCTGGACCGGAACTTCCATTTTTCCAAAGCCGAAACGGGCAGCCGATTGAGTTTAGCTATTCTGCGATTCTGTTCATTGTCGTTGCCTTGATCCTTGGATATATCCTGAACTACACAGCGTTTGGTCGCCACATGATCGCGGCGGGGTCGAATGAGCGCGCGGCAACCTACTCCGCTCTTCCGGTGGGTCGGATTCGGTTCTGGACCTATGTGATTGGGGGCCTCTGCGCGGGGCTTGGGTCGTGGGTGGCGACGTCCCGGCTCACCAGCGTCGGAGCCAACACAACCGGGCAGAACTACGAACTGGAGGCGATTGCGGCTGTCGTGATTGGCGGAACGCTCCTCAGCGGCGGCAAGGGCAGGATTCTGGGCACGGTGATCGGTGTGCTCTTCCTGGGCCTGATCACCAACGTGATGCTGGCAGCGGAAATCGACAACTTCTTGCAGGGTGCCCTCAAGGGATTGATCATTCTGATCGCGGTTCTGATCCAGCGTTCGAGCAATCGTCGATAAATCGTGGCGGAGTTGAGGCTCCGATTCGGCACAATAGAGACGCTATGGTGATTCACAGCAAATGGATGCAGGCGGCGGGGGCTGCGTTCGCATGCCTTTCGATGTTCGCCCTCACAGGTTGTTCGGCTCCGGAGAAACCGGCGGAGTCGGGCGAAGCCAAGCCGGATGCCACGGCGACCGCTGGTCCGAAACCCAAGATCGCGGTGAGTATCCCGACGGCAACCCACGGTTGGACGGCAGGCGTCGTCTACTGGGCGGAGAAAATGGCCAAGGATCTCGCGGGCGACGCCGATATCACGGTGGTGGCAGCGGAGAGTCCGCAAGACCAAGCCACAAAGCTCGAAACAATGGCGACCCAAGGCTACGATGCACTGGTCGTGCTCAGCTTCGAGCCGGCTCAGGTCACCCCGGTCATCAAGGCGAACCGCGACAGCTTCGGCTACATCGTGAGCGTGGATCGTGGTCTGACCGAGCCGATTGCGGACGTGTGGCTTCGCGGTGACAACAAGGAATTCGGCAAGCTTGCGGGCGAGTTCATGGCAGAGAAGCTGGGCGGCAAGGGGAATATTCTTGTCTTCCGAGGAATTCCCAGCCCGATCGACAACGACCGAGTCGAAGGCTTCCAGGGCGTGATGAAGAACTATCCGGACATCAAGATTCTGGATATGCAGCACGGCGATTGGAATCGCGACAAGGCCTTTACAGTGGCGCAAAACCTCTTGGTGAAGCACCCTCAGGTCGATGCGATCTGGGCGAGCGACGACGACATGGCTCTGGGCATCGAAAAGGCTCTGCAAGGCGCGGGCCGCGACAAGAACATCTGGATGGTCGGCGGCGCTGGCATGAAGGATGTGGTCAAGCGGATCATGGAAAACGATCCCCTTTACCCGGCCACGGTCACCTATTCGCCGAAGATGATCGCCGATGCGATCCAGCGATGCGTGGATGATCTGAAGGCGGGCAAGAAGTCAACCGGAAAGCAAGAAGATGTGGTTCTGCCCATCGAAATCGTGCTCCCGGCCAATGCAGAGAAGCACTACTTCCCAGACGCAGCTTACTAAGGTTCGTTTGGAATCAAGAATCGGGGCACCAACCGGTGCCCCGATTTTTTGTGCGACTTGTTCCCTGGGACGCAGGTAACGTGATCAGCATGTCAGAGATCAGTCGGAAGCAGTTTCTCGCCGCGTTGGGGGTGGTGGCGCTGGGATCGGCGGTGCCTGTCGCAAGTTTGGCTGGCGGAGTGCGGCCCGAGCTGTTTACGACATCTCCCAACGATCTTGAAGCCCAAGCGAGTGAGGCAGACAAGCTGACGATGGCAGAAGCCCTTGCCGCCATGAAGGTGGCTGGATACGAGATCTCGGAGGAAGATTTGACCAAGATTCTCGGCGATCTGAACGATCAGCGATCGTGGTACGCCGAGGTTCGCGCCGAGGCAAATGATGAACGCCTTGCCCCCGGAAGCGTCTGGCGTATGGTGGAGGCCGATGAAGCTGATGCCACGAAGGGTCGAGTGAGCCTTCGAACCAGGAAGGTAGATGTGAAGCGGCCCTCGCGGGATGAGGATGTGGCGTTTCTGAGCGTGGTCGAATTGGCCCACCTCCTCAAAACTCGCCAGGTGACCTCTGTTCAGCTCACCGAGATTTTCCTCGACCGACTGAAAACCTATGGCCCCAAGCTCCGATGCGTCGTGAATCTGACCCAAGATCGTGCTAGAGCAGAAGCCAAGCGAGCCGATGAACGCCTGCAATCGAGAGAGAAAACGCCTTTGCTCTGCGGGATTCCGTACGGAGTGAAGGATCTCTTTGATGCCGTCGGTGCCCCGACCACCTGGGGCTGCCGGACATTCAAAGATCGCACGACGGACGACGACTCTGATGTTGTTCGATTGCTGAGCGAGCAAGGCGCGGTTCTGGTGGCCAAGCTCAGCCTGGGGGCTCTGGCGATGGGGGATGTTTGGTTTGAAGGGCGCACCGAATCGCCTTGGGATCCTAAGATCGGTTCTTCTGGGTCAAGTGCCGGGTCGGCGAGCGCTGTCGCGGCGGGCTTGGTGCTGTTCGCGATCGGGACGGAGACCAGTGGGAGCATCGTGAGCCCCGCTCACAACTGTCGGGTGACCGGGCTTCGACCCACCTTTGGGCGAATCAGCCGGTTTGGGGCGATGGCTCTTTGCTGGAGTCTCGACAAAGTTGGCCCGATCTGCCGGGATGCGGAAGATTGCGCCGCGGTCTTCTCGGCACTCTTGGAGAATACTGGTCGAGATCGGTCGCAAGTGGGGAAGGGATTTGTGTATGAATCCGCCACGGATCTTTCTAAGATGAGGCTCGGATTCCTCGTCAACCGAGAGCAAGACTTGGACAAACCTCTCCCGGATTTGCCCTATCTGGCGATGCTCAAAAAGCTAGGAATCAGTCCGAAACCTATTTATTTGCCACCCGCTCCGAATGGACTCTACGCCATCCTGTTTGCCGAATGCGGAGCGGCGTTTGATCATTTCACCAGATCCGGCGCGGCGGAGGACTTGGAGAGCTACTCAACTTGGCCTGATACCTTCCGGCAGGCCCGGCTCATCCCCGCCATGGACTTGATCCAGGCGGATCGGGTGCGGGTGAAGCTCGCCGAGGAATACAGCAAGCGACTGGCCGGGTTTGATGCGATCATCGCCCCCGATCGGCTGTATCCGCGCGTGTATGCGCTCAATGTGACAGGACATCCGCAGATGTCGATCCCGTGGGGAGTGGATGATCGGGGGCAAGCGCGGTCGTTCTCGCTGATTGGCCCGGCATACTCGGAAGGCTCGCTCTTGCGGGTGGCGTACGAAATGCAGATGCGGGGCGGGTATCTGAAGCTCCGCCCCGACATGAAGCAGTGGGCTTAGGATTTGTAGCCGTTGGGGTGGGAAAGCATCCAATCCCAGGCATGCTGGACGCAGGTTCGGACATCGGTATAGAGGGGGTTCCAGCCGAGTTCTGTCCGGGCCTTGGTCGAATCTGCGATCAGGCGGGCAGGATCGCCGGCTCGGCGCGGGGCGGTGCCGATGGGAAAGTCGATCCCCGTCACTTCCTTTGCGGCATCGATGACCTGCCGAACGCTGAACCCGGTTCCGCTCCCGAGGTTGTACTGATCGGTCGCTCCCCCGCCTTCTAAGTGGCGAATCGCGAGCAGGTGAGCATCGGCAAGATCGCAGACATGCACGTAGTCACGGATGCAAGTGCCATCGGGTGTGTTGTAGTCTTCGCCGAAAACCTTTACTTCACCGCGCCCGGCGGCTGCGAGAAGGACGCGGGGGATGAGGTGCGTTTCCGGGTCATGGGCTTCTCCGAGGATGCCATCGGGATCGCTGCCGCAGGCATTGAAGTAGCGCAGGCAGACGCTGCGCAGGCCATAGGTGTCGGAATAGTCGCCCAGCATGCGCTCGACGGTGAGCTTGGTGTTGCCATAGGGGCTGGTGGGGTTTTTCGGATGGTCTTCCGGGATCGGCACGCGCTCTGGCTCACCATAGACGGCGGCGGTGGAGCTGAAAACAAACTGATTCAACCCGTGCCGTCGCATGGCTTCCAGCAGATTCCAGACGGCATGGACGTTGTTTTCCCAGAATCCGGCCGGGTTTTTCGTGCTCTCGCCGACTTCGATGTAGGCGGCAAAGTGCATGACCGTGGTGAAGGCGTGCTCGGCGAAGATGGATTCGAGCGCGGCGGGATCGCGGAGGTCGGCTCGGAGGAGGGGGGTGCCCGGGAGGGCTTCTTCGTGGCCTCGTTCCAGGTTGTCGAGGGCGACGTGCGGAATACCTTTCTGTCGCAGGAGTCGGCACATGTGCGAGCCGATGTACCCGGCCCCGCCACAGACGAGAATCATGGTGAGAGGCTACCGCAAGATCCGGGCCGTTCCGAAAAAACCTGGGCGGGGTTGACAGATCAAAAAAAGTGCAACTAAAATATTGCATATGCTCAACGAAATCAAACGTTCGCATGTCCTTCCTGCTCCTCCTGAAGAAGTTTGGCGGAGGTCGTTCGGTACACCGGAAGCTCTCGCTTCGTGGTTCTCGGATACTGTAGAAGGTGACTTCGCAGTTGGTGCACCATTCGTCTTGGCTTGGGGTGATCACCGCTGCGAATGCCTTCTGGTTGCCTGTGAGGCCCCGGCTCTTCTCGAGTACAAGTGGCATCCGGGTGACGCATGCCTCTTATGCGATCATCCAGAAGACGAACTCACGATAGTTCGCTTTTCGCTCGAAGCGTGCGACAAAGGAACTCTGGTGGTCATCACGGAAACAGGTTTCGAAAAGATCTCAGAGCCTTGGCGATCAAGGGTTTTAGGGCTCAATCTGACGGGCTGGGACAATGAGCCGGAGAAGCTGGTGGAATGTTACAACTCGAATTAGTTTTTGACGCCCTCGCGGATCGGCATCGCCGCGAAATGGTTCATCGCCTGGCGCGGCACGGTCATCTCACGACAAACGAGGTCACGGAAAACTTGGGGATGAGCCGACAGGGCGCACGTCGCCACCTTGAGGTGTTAGAGTCTGCGGGCGTGGTCGGCAGTGAGCGGAAGGGGCGAGAGGTTGTTCGGTACCTCAACCCCGAGCCCCTCAATGAACTGAGGAACTGGGTCACTCAAGTAGAAAGCCAGTGGGAATCGGCCTTGCAGAGGCTTGAAGCATCCTATCATGGGCAGCCAGACGAACCTGGTTCTATCGTGCGGTAGACTCGAATCGGCTCTCGTGGGCGAGTGGCGGAATTGGTAGACGCACTGGATTTAGGTTCCAGCGTAGCGATACGTGAGGGTTCGAGTCCCTCCTTGCCCACCAGGGTTTTCTCTGCTTTAGGGGAGGGTAGAGAGTGGCGGTTCGCACCGGAGTTGAGGGTTCCCGGCCTGCGAGGGATCGGTGCACGCGAGGGGAAACCGGAAGGAGTTCCATAATTCGATAAATATAGAATTATTGTGGTATAGTCCATCTATGGACGAATCGAGGCTGGTGGCGATGTTCCGAGCCCTGGGCGATCCGACGCGGTTGAGCATTCTGAGCTTCTTGTGCTCACGTTCCGGCGAAGTCGCGTTGGGAGAAGACGGCGATGTCCACCCGGTGGTGGGAGCTACCGTCGGCGAAGTCTGCTGCTATGTCACGGGTATGGAGGGAACGAGTTCGACGATTTCGTTTCATCTCAAGGAGCTCAAGAACGCGGGGCTCGTTACCTCGATCAAGCAAGGCAAGTATCTGATCTGCCGTGCGAACCCTGAGGCGATTGAAGCCCTGGGGCAACAAATTGATGCCTGGCAAGGGATGCTCGGCTCCAGCGACACCGCTTGCTCTCCGTTGACCTCTCAACTGATCCAACTGGGACAAAAACGACCATGAAAACTCTGAAAATCTTTGATCCTGCAATGTGCTGCTCGACCGGAGTCTGCGGGCCCGATGTCGACATCAAACTGGTTCGTCTGGCGGCAGACGTGGCCTTTCTCAAGAGTCAGGGCATCGAGGTGGCAAGGTTCAACCTGGGGCAACAAACCGATGCCTTTTTGCAGGAGCCCAAGATCATCGAAGAGATGGGCCCGGCGGCGCAGAACCTGCCGATCTTTTTGGTCGAGGGCGAGATCAAGGCGTCCGGCCGCTACCCCGATCGGGCGGAGCTGGCATCGTGGTTTGGTTTGGAGGCTGCTGTCTCCGGGGATAAGCCGAAGATCACCCTGAAGATGGCGGGTGGGTGCTGCGGCGGCAACGACGAAGGATGCTGCTGAGGCCACGATGAGCGACACGCGCTACTTGTTCTTTACGGGCAAGGGAGGGGTTGGGAAAACGTCGCTGGCAGCGGCAAAGGCTTTGGAGCTTGCCGAAGCAGGGAAGAGCACCCTCATCATCAGCACGGATCCCGCGAGCAATTTGGATGAGGTTTTTGGCGTCAGCCTTGGGTCGGAGCCGACGTCGATTCCTGGTGCTCCGGGATTGTCTGGGGCCAATCTTGATCCTGAGGCAGCGGCAGCGGCCTACCGCGAAAGAATGGTCGCGCCGTATCGCGGGAAGCTCCCGGAGCTGGTGATCCGCTCGATGGAGGAGCAATTCTCGGGCGCTTGCACCACCGAGATTGCCGCATTCGATGAATTTGTTGCCCTGATGGCCGATCCGGGGCTTACGGAGCAGTTCGACCATGTGGTGTTCGATACGGCGCCGACGGGGCACACGCTGCGCTTGCTCAGCCTGCCTGGCGCGTGGGCGGATTATCTGGAGACCACCACGAGCGAGAGCAGCTGTCTGGGGCCGCTGGCTGGGCTCAAAGAGAAGCAAGGCTTGTACGCCGCCGCCTTGTCGGCTCTGAGCGATGGTGATCAAACAACGCTGATCCTCGTCGCGCGCCCAGACGATTCGTCGCTCCGCGAGGCTTCCCGGACGGCAAGCGAACTGGGGGATCTCGGGATCAAGAATGTGCAACTCATCGTGAACGCGGTGCTCGGGGAACTGGAGACGAACGACGCCACGGCGGTTTCGATGAAGTCAAGTCAGGCGGCTTCGTTGGGTCGCCTGCCGGAGAATCTTCAAGGCGCGCCACGTCGAGAGGTTCCGCTCTTAGGTGGCAACATGGTGGGGTTGGACGCCTTGCGCGCTCTCCGGGGCAAAGCTCTGAGTGGAGTTGCCTCTGCGGTGGAGATTCCCGTTGGCCTGAGTTTCTCGGAGTTTGTGGACCATCTGTCTCGTTCCGGCCATGGGGTGATCATGACCTTGGGCAAAGGGGGCGTCGGCAAGACCACGGTCGCAGCGAAGATTGCCGAGGAACTGGCGAGTCGGGGGCACCGGGTTCAACTGACGACCACCGATCCAGCGGGAGACATTCAGTCACTGGTGGAGGGTCAGGAGAACCTGAGTGTCCATCGGATTGATCCAGCGGCGGAGGTGGCGGCGTACTCGGAGGCGGCGCTGGCCAAGGCACGCGAGACGATGGAGCCAGATGCGGTGGCCTTGCTCGAAGAAGACATGCGCTCTCCGTGCACGGAGGAGATTGCCGTTTTCCGGGCATTTGCGGAGGCGGTGGCGGGGGGAGGCGACCACTTCGTCGTCATCGACACCGCGCCCACGGGACACACGATTTTGCTGATGGATGCCACCGAGGCTTATCACCGGGAGATCGCGCGGACGCAAAGTGATGCGCCGGAATCGGTGCGTCAGCTGTTGCCGAGGCTGCGTGATCCAGAGTTTACGAAGATGGTTCTCGTCGCCCTGCCGGAGCCGACCCCGGTTCATGAGGCCATGCGTCTGCAGGCGGATTTGGCCCGAGCAGGAATCTCTCCGGCGGGTTGGGTGATCAATCGTTCGCTGGCTCTGACCGGAACCACCGAGCCGGTTCTGCGGGCCAAGGCGGCTGCGGAATCAGGGCCGGTGGACGAGGTGAGGTCTTTGTCGCTTCCCACAACCGTCCTCCCCTGGCATGCTGCTGGAGACCTGATTCCTGGTTGAAATCAGGGGCTTTTTCAGGGAGGACGCGAGGGCCGCATTCTAGTCAGGACGAGCCCCGGGGGGGCGACCTCATCCAAGCAATGGGGCTCGTCCTTACTTCAATGCTGACTCAATGGTCTCGACGAGCTTTTTGTCTTCGGGGAGAGTCTGGGGCTTGAAGCGGGCGATGACCTGACCGTCCTTGCCGACGACGAACTTGGCAAAGTTCCATTCAATGTCTTGCTTCTGCTCGGTGGCGTTGACGAGGAACCGATAGAGAGGCGCAGCATTGTCCCCCTTGACATCGACCTTGCTGAACATGGGGAAGCTCACTCCATAGTTGAGCTTACAGAACTCGGCGATTTCTTCGTTCGTGCCTGGCTCTTGGTTCATGAACTGATTGGCAGGGAAACCGAGCACCACGAGACCGTCATCTTTGTGTGCCTTGTAGAGCTTTTCGAGGCCATCGTATTGTCCGGTGAGGCCGCACTTGCTGGCGGTGTTCACAATCAGGAGCACCTTGCCTTTGAACTCAGAGAGCTTCTTTTCCTTGCCGTCAATGGTCGTCACGGTGAAGTCGTGCACGGACTTGGCTTCGACGGTCGGAGTGGTCTGCTTGGGGAGCAGAGCAAACGCCAGGGCGCCGACGGCGGCGGCGCCGAGAACAGCAAGAAGGGCAAGTTTCATATTCCAATCATACGAAATTCAACTCGTTTAAGCGGCGTTCCTACCGTAGAATAGGGATAGTTGTATGCCTAGACGCGGTGAGGGTGTGATTCGGCGAGGAATCTCGTTCGGGCGATGGGTCGGCGTGGCTGGCGCGCTTGGATTTTTGGGGGTGAGCGCGGTGGTTCGGCCGTCTCCTGTGGTGGCTAGTCCGGCCCCCGCCCCTCAGGCGCAAAAACTCGACGAGGAGTTCAGCAAGAAGATCTTTCCGATGCTGGACGAGTTCTGTCTACCGTGCCACAGCGGGGAAGAGCCGAGCGCGGGTCTCAGCCTGGAGAAGTTCAAATCCTCCAAGGATGTCGCGGCGGATCAAAAGCTGTGGGACAAGGTGGTGATGAACATCCGCAGTCAGGTCATGCCGCCTCCGGGAATGCCGGCCCCGAGCATGGCGCAGCGAGGCGAAATCGTCGGGTGGATTCAACGCACACTGTCGGTGAACTGCTCGCTCGATGGTCCAGGCAAGGTGACGATCCGGCGGCTCAATCGCAGCGAATATGACAACACGGTCCGCGATCTCCTGTACGTCTCTCTGCCGCTGAGTGCCGATTTCCCCTCGGACGACGTGGGGTATGGGTTCGACAATATCGGCGACGTTTTGACGCTGACGCCGCTCCACATGGAGAAGTATCTTGCGGCGGCCAAGCAAGCGACGGATGCCGCGATTCGGAATCCGAAGCCTAAGAGCCTGGTGATGCCTATGGAGAAGGTTGGCGATGGGGAAGGCCGACGACTGGGGAATGACGGGGAGAGCGTCATGTACACCAACAGCCAGATCGTCTGGGAGATCAACTTGACGGAGGCGGGCGACTACACTCTGACGGTGGAGGCTGCCGCAAGTAAGGCTGGGCCGGACGAAGCGAAGATGCTGATCTCGGTCGGCAACATTGGGCTCCAGACCGTGGAAGTCAAGGCTCGTCCTGGATCGCCGACGGCTTACAAATTTCCTCTGACCCTGCAGAAAGGCTCCCACCGAATCGGCATTGCCTTCATCAACGATTACTACAACGCCAATCATCCTGTCGTCGCGGAGCGCGATCGGAACATGGCGATCTACGGTGCCGAACTCGCAGGGCCAGCCGGAGGATCGACCGTCACCGAGGCGCAGAGAAAGCTGCTGTTCGCGATGCCCTCGCAGACCAAAACTCATTTGGCGGCAGCGCGCGAAGTGCTTACTCGGTTCATGACTCGGGCGTATCGCCGACCGGCGACGGATGACGAGATGAATCGCTTGATGGAGATCTATCTCAAGTTCCGGCAACTGGGCGACAGCTACGAGGATTCGGTCAAGGTCTGCATGCAAGCGGTTCTCGTCAACCCTAACTTCCTGTTCCGAGTGGAGCTTGATTCGGCGACCACCACCGCGAAAGCGCGCGATCTTGGCGGCTATGAATTGGCCTCGCGGCTCTCGTATTTCCTGTGGAACACGATGCCGGATGATCGCTTGTTCCAACTCGCGGCGAGCGGAGAGCTGCTGAAGGAGCCGATTATGCGCACAGAGGTTTTGCGCATGATTGGCGATCCTAAAGCCGAGACATTCTTCCAGAACTTTTCAACCCAGTGGCTCCAAACCGGTCGGCTGGAGGAGTTCTCACCTGACCCCGCGATGTTCCCCGGATTTGACAGCCCGCTCAGGCACGATCTGGAACAGGAAGTGACTTGGTTCTTCGCCGATATGATCCGCGAGAATCGCCCGGCGATGGAGTTCTTCACCAGCGACTACACGTTCTTGAACCGTCGATTGGCGTCGCACTATCGGATTCCTGGCGCTTTCGATGATTCCTTCCGTCGCGTGGATGTCTCGGCGCAGAATCGGGGAGGGGTGCTCGGAATGGGGGCGATTTTGAGCGTGACGAGCAATCCGACACGGACTTCTCCGGTGAAGCGGGGCAAATTTGTGATGGAGCAGGTTCTCGGAACGCCTCCGCCACCTCCTCCGCCAAACGTGGGAGTTCTGGAAGAAGACAAGGCGGCGATCACCGCGAAGACGGTGCGCGAGCGCCTGGAGCAGCACCGGGCTGATCCGAGTTGTGCAAGCTGCCACAAGCCGCTCGACGCTTACGGTTTCAGTCTGGAGAACTATGATGCCGTGGGTCGATGGCGCACTCAGGATGGCCCGTTCCCGGTGGACACCAAAGGCGACTTGCCTGATGGTCGAGTCATTGCAAGTCCCAGGGATTTGAAGAGTTACATCGTGACTCGACAGGACGATGTGCTCCGCTCACTCACCGAGAAGATTCTCACCTACGCGGTGGGCCGTGGTCTGACGGCGACAGACTACTGCGAAATCACCGACCTCATCGCTCGGGTGAAGAAGCGTGGCGGGCGCATGCAGCCCTTGATCGAGGAGATCGTGGTAAGCAATGCTTTTCGTCGTCGCACCGTGGTGACCCCGACCTCCACGAGTCATTTCCGCAACTTTGACGCCCATGCCCGCACCTTTCGGGCGGTGAATCCGTTTGAACTCATCAAGTAGCAAGCCTATGGAACTCTCACGAAGGACACTTTTGCGCGGTCTCGGCACGATGGTCGCACTGCCGTATCTGGATGCGATGGCCCCCAAGGTGGCGGTCGCTCAGACCATCAAGACCCGCCCGATTCGCATGGCTTACATGTTTGTTCCAAACGGGATCCACATGG
The DNA here is from genome assembly GCA_020161505.1 of Armatimonadota bacterium. Classification (GTDB taxonomy): domain Bacteria; phylum Armatimonadota; class Fimbriimonadia; order Fimbriimonadales; family Fimbriimonadaceae; genus UphvI-Ar2. The sequence goes on from JAIUNY010000022.1 coordinate 12,671, forward strand.
ATTATTGGCGTCCGAAACGAACCGGCAAAAAGTACGATCTGCCGGAGATTCTCTCGCCGTTTGCCGAGGTGCAGGATTCGGTGAGCGTGCTCTCCGGTTTGGCTCAGATGAAGGCCTTTGCCAATGGCGACGGCCCGGGAGATCATGCGCGAAGTTCCGCGACCTGGTTGACCGGAGTGCAAGCGCGCAAGACGGCGGGGTCGGATATCCATGCCGGGATGAGCGCGGATCAGTTCGCCGCGATGGAGATCGGCAAGCTCACCAAGTTTGCGTCTCTTGAGCTGGGATGCGAGCGGGGAGCGATGGCCGGGAACTGCGACAGTGGCTACAGCTGCGCGTATTCCAGTGCGATCTCGTGGCGTGGCCCCTCCACGCCCAACGCGAAGGAAGTGAATCCGCGTTCCGTTTTCGAGAGGCTTTTCGGCAACGGAGACGGGCTTGAAACCGCCGAAAGCGCAGCGAAGCGACGGCAGGCGGAGCTTTCGATTCTGGACTTTGTGCGCGAAGATGCGGAGCGGCTTCAGGCTCGGCTGGGAGCGCGTGACCTTCAGAAAATGGAGGAGTACTTCGAGGCGGTTCGAGATATCGAGGTGCGGCTGGCGAAGTACGAGCGGGAGAATCGTGACCTGATGGTGAGCGGGGTTGAAGCTCCCAAGGGAACGCCGAGGGATCGTGGTGAGCATATCCGGCTCCTGGGGGACATGATGGTGCTTGCGTTTCAGGCGGATCTCACTCGCGTGTGTACGTTCATGTTCGCCAACGAGGGCAGCAACCGGCCATATCAGGAGATCGGCGTCACGGATGGTCACCATGACATCAGCCACCACGGCAAGGATCCGAGCAAGCTCCAAAAGAAGCGCGACATCGACCTCTACCACGCCCAGGCGGCGGCTTACATCCTCAAGAAGATGCAGGCCACGCCGGATGTCGATGGCACTCTGCTGGACAACTCGATGGTGCTTTTCGGCGGAGGAATCAGCGATGGCGACCGCCACAACCATGATGATCTCCCGCTGATTCTGGCGGGCAAGGCGGGGGGCAAGATCCCGACGGGTCAGCACTTTGTTTTCCCGAATCCGACGCCGATGTCGAATCTGTTTTTGACGATGCTCGACCGGGTGGGAGTTCGAGTCGATCGTCTGGGAGACAGCACGGGCAAGCTTCAGGGTCTTTGGTAAGCCCGGTCAGTCAGCGAATTCCATAACGTTTCGGATAAGCTCGGCGAGATGCTCAGCTACGACGACGCGGTCTTGGCCTTGCGCGGTTTGCAAGGCCGGAAATGGCGTGGCGGATTGGATCGCATGGAGGCTCTGTGCGAGCGTCTGGGGGTTCCCAATGGGGGCGGCGCGAAGTTCATCCACGTGGCGGGGACGAACGGGAAGGGAAGCACGACCTCGCTCATCCAGTCGATTCTCGTCGGATTGGGCTATCGCACGGGAGGCTACTTCAGCCCGTATGTGTTTGATCTCAGGGAAAGGATTCAGATCGATGGCAAGCCGATTCCAAAAGAGCAATTTGCTCGCCTCTTGAGCCGGGTTCTGGAAGTCGGCGAAGAGCTCGAATCAACGGAATTCGGGCAGATCTCGGAGTTTGAGGCGAAGACTGCACTTGGTTTTTTGGCTTGGCAAGAGGCGGGGTGCGAGTATGTTGCCCTGGAGACCGGGCTCGGTGGGCGGCTCGATTCGACCAATGTCGTCAGCCCTGTGGTGAGCGTCATCACGAGCATCGGTTATGACCACATGGACGTGTTGGGGGACACGCTTACCGAGATCGCAGGCGAGAAGGCGGGGATCATCAAGCCGGGAATTCCCGTGGTCGTGGGAGACCTTCCGGAGGAAGCCATGGCGGTGATGGAAAGACGCGCGGAGGATCTGAACTGCGATCTGGTCCACGCAGCGCAGTATTGGCATCAGGAGGAGGCGCAAAAGGATGAGGACACCATGTACTTCCACACGCTCGAAGGAGCGGTGGAGGTGAACATCCCAGCGTTTTTGCCTGGCCCGATTCAGCGTCAGAACCTGGCGACTGCCCTGTGTGCCCTCCAGGCGGTCCTCGGTCGCGACTTTCTCGAAGACGAGCGGACGCACGAGGCGATCACTTGGACGAGGGTGCCGGGCCGATTCCAGGTGGAAGAGCACGAGGGGCGACTGTGGATTTTGGATGGCGCGCACAACGGAGAAGCAGTGGGGCACCTGGTGAAAGCCTATGTGGAGTCCGGATTTGAGCCGCCGCTCATCGTGCTCGGCATGTTGGGGAGCCACCATCCGGGGCCGGTGCTGGAGGCGTTGGCGGAACTCCCGTCCTTGGGGATCCGCACCGTGCCGGTGAACTGGACGAAGACCGCCAATCCGGATGAGCTTGCCGATCTGGCTCGGCCTTTGTTTGCGACGTGCAAGAGTTTCTGGTCGGTCGAGGAGGCTCTGCAGGATCTGCCCGGGGTTCCGATTTTGGTGACGGGGAGCTTCTATCTTCTGAACGAAGTGGCCCGGGCCGCGGGTCTGCCGGTTTTTGACGAATGATGGAGAAAAGTCCCGGAATTCCTGCCGGCGGCAACTGAACACGGAACTTCGGAGGGCCTTCTCCCATTATCATGCAGTGTCGCGTCCTGGAGATTCTCGAGGGCGAGCACTTCGCAGAAGGAAGATTTTATGAAGAAGATCGCATTCGCATCGTTCGCAGTGGCTGCCTTTGCCCTGCCGGTTCTGGCTCTTGCTCCGCAAAGCGGACTCAATGTTGGCGAAAAGGTGAGCGCTTATCACCCGCAACACGTGAGCGGCCCGGACGCAGGAACCGACACCTGCCCGCCGTGCAAGTATGGCAATCGCCCGGCTGTCCAAGCGTGGCTGAACGGTGAGTCCGAAGAGAACATCATGGCGATGGCGAAGGCTCTGGACAGCAAGGTTGCTGGTTCCAAGAAGGAATTCAAGGCCTTCATGATCAACCTGACCCACTGCGATGCTTGCGTCGATGGCACCAAGGCTGTGGCAAAGAAGTCTGGCCTGAAGAATGTGGCCATGGCCTATCTGCCGAAGACCGACGAAGCGGTGAAGGCTTACAAGGTCAACACCTCGGCTGATGTCAAGAACACGGTGTTCGTTTACAAGAATCGCGAAGTCGTGGCGAAGTTCGTCAACCTGAAGGCAGATGCCGAGGGCCTGAAGGCTCTGAGCGCTGCCGTCGCGAAGATCGACAACTAATTTCTTTCCCACCCAACCCCTCAAGGAGCCCTCGTGAATTCGGGGGCTTCTTCTCTTTGCGCGACTCGTTTTTGATGGCCCGGTATGACGGGCATCATCTGCGCTTTTTACGTTGATGTGCCAATATTTTTACTAGTTATGGCAAAGCAACGCATTGGAATCATCGCCGGTGATGGAATCGGTCCGGAAATCATGGACGCGACCCTCCAAATCCTGACGGAAACGGGATTGGACGCCGAGTTTGTTCCACTGGTTGCGGGCCTCGCAGCGGTTGAGCAAGGTCTTCCGGCGATGCCTCCGGCGACGGTGGACGCGATTCGAGAGATCGGCGTGGCCTTGAAGGGGCCGACCACGACGCCGAGTGGCGGCGGTCACGTGAGCGCGAATGTGGCCTTGCGCAAGGGTCTTGACCTGTTTGCCAACGTCCGCCCGATCAAGACTTTGCCTGGCGTGAAAGGGCCGTTTGCGGACAAGAATCTCGACCTCATCATTGTCCGGGAGAACACGGAAGACCTCTACGCGGGGATTGAGTATCAGCCGCACCCCGATGTCGCCCAGTCGATCAAGGTGATTACCCGGCAGGGCAGTGCCCGACTTTTCGAATACACCTTCGACATGGCTCGCAAGCAAGGTCGTAAGCGGGTGACGGTGGTTCACAAGGCGAACATCATGAAGCTGAGTGATGGTTTGTTCTTGGAAGAGTTCTACAAAGCCGCGGCGTTGAACCCGGACATCAAGGCAGATGACATTATTGTCGACAACTGCTGCATGCAACTCGTCACCAAGCCGGAGCAGTTTGATGTGATCGTCACAGAGAACCTCTATGGCGACATTATCAGCGACCTTTGCGCGGGGCTCGTTGGAGGTTTGGGCTTGGCTCCTGGGGCGAATATTGGCAAGAATTGTGCGGTTTTTGAAGCGGTTCATGGTTCAGCGCCGGATATCGCGGGCAAGGGAATCGCGAACCCCACGGCGCTCCTGATGAGCGCGGTGATGATGCTCCATCACCTGGGGCATCATGAGCAAGCGGAGCGTATTCGCAATTCGGTTCTGAGGGTTTGCCGCGATGGTCAGTGCCTCACCTTGGATCTCGGTGGCAAGGCGAGCACCGGCGAGTACGCCCGGGAGCTGATCCATGTGAGCCATGAGGCGGCAGTTTGAAGATTTCCCCTTTGGAAAACTGTTCGGTCTGGCAATAATTGTATCGGCATGGAAAACATTGATGCGTCCCATCTTCTGCACCCCTTCACGGTGCGAATTTGGATTCAAGCCAACCCACGCGACGTGCAATTGGGCTGGACGCAATCGGCTTTGATCACTCGATGGTTTGTGAACAAGGCCCAGTACTTGGATTCAAACGGTTTTGAAATTCCGGAGGCGGCTCCTGGCTGCACCCTTCTGTGGACTTGGCTCGACGGTGCTATCGAGAAGAGTCGTGTCCATGAGAACTCAGAAGGAGTGTTTCGGTTCGGTTGGTATCAAGACATGGGGGAAGTTGAAGTGAAGTTCACGCTCGTGAATAGCGGCACCCTCGTGGAGCTCCGGCAGTCGATGAGTGACCGTGTGGAACCCCAGCCGCGGCTCGGCGCGCAGATTGGGTCTCGCATGGGCTGGACATTCTTCTTGTGCAACTTGAAGTCGGTGATCGAGGGCGGACACGATCTCCGGGAAACCGACCCCACCCGTCAGGGTGTCCTGAACGTCTAAGATTCAGGAATGAATCGTCAGAGAAACCTCCCGGGATCGAGGGTCTATCCGTGAGAGTTCTTGTCACGGGCGGCTCGGGGTTGTTGGGGAGCGATCTGGTTGCCGAACTGCGAAGTCGCGGGCATGAAGTCTTGGCTCCCGGGCATCGGGAGCTGGATGTAACCTCGGGCTACCACCTGGAGCAGCTCCGCAAGGATCAGTTTCAGCGGCTCGACTGGATCATCAACTGCGCGGCCTACACGGCGGTCGACAAGGCCGAATCCGAGCGGATGGCGGCGATGAAGCTGAACGCGGTGGCCCCAGGGGCGTTGGGGGCCGTCGCGCAGGTGATCGGAGCCCGGCTGATTACGATCAGCACAGATTTTGTCTTTGATGGCGAGGCGCAGACGCCTTACACCGAGTCCTCTCCGACCCATCCGATTGGGGTCTACGGGCAGAGCAAGCAAATGGGGGAAGTGAACGCGCTCCGCGAGAATTTGGGTGCGATTGTCGTGAGGACAAGCTGGCTCTATGGCGCGCATGGTCATTGTTTCCCCAAAACGATGATCCGGGCTTTCGAAGCGGGGAAGTCTTTGCGCGTGGTGAGCGACCAGGTTGGCAAGCCGACCTGCACGGTCGATCTCGCGCGGGTGCTTGTCGATATCGCAGCGTTAAAGCCGAATCCTGGCATTTATCACGCCGCCGGGCCAGAATCAATGTCTTGGCATGATTTCGCCAGGTTCACGCTGGAAACTTACATCACAACCCACGCTTTGAACCAGGAGATCGACCTGACTCCTGTGGCGACGAGCGAATATCCCACTCCCGCCAAGCGACCAGCCTACAGCGTCCTCAGCACGACGAAAATTGAGCGGCTTGGCATCGCGCCGATGCGCCCGGTGAGCGAGAGTTTGATCGAGTTCTGCGCGAGAGTGGGCCGGCTTACGAGCTAGTATCCTCGCCGATTCCACCCTCGAATCCCATCAGCTTTCGGCTCACAGCTCGGGCGGGGGCGAAGTCGGGGTTGGCGGCGAGAAACTGGGTCATCGCGCAGTGGAGCGAGATCGTGACGGCCTGGGTCACGTTCATCGAGGTGGTCACGCCATACATGGGAATCGCGATCATCTCATCGCATAGAGGGAGGATTTCCTTGCGAACGCCATACTTTTCCTCGCCAAAGACGATGACGGCGGGAAATTGCCACTCGACTTGCTGAACCGGGCGAGCGGTCGCGTCGAGGTGGAGTGCATAGATCCGCTTGCCCTCGGCCTTCGCTTTCTCGATGGCCGGAGCGACATCGCCGTAGCTGTGGGGTTGCCAATATCCGGCGCCTCGGGCTCCCGCGAGGTCGGCCTTTTCGCCTTCTTCTGGCTCAAAGTGGACGTGATTGATGCGGAAGGCATCGGCGACGCGGAGGATTCCGCCCTGATTGGCGAAGTGGTCGAGACGGAGTCCGATGAGATCCACGGGCACCCGAGGCAACGAGGCGAACTGTTCGCGAATCCCTGGGTCGGTGGTGATGTTGCGCATACTGCGCCAGGTGTCTTCGAGCTCCTGGCGGATGTTCTTCAGGCGTTTGGGATATCGGACTCGGCGCATTCGGGAAACCTAGTATTTGTTCAGGGACGGGGGGTGAACCGGCCTCCGATAAGTTAGACATACCCACGGATTGGGTGGTGGTGCAGGGATGGCACGGCGCAACTTAAAGGTAGTCCGACTTATCGAACCAGAATTATGCCTGGAATGTCGATTCGCCCAGACGGCAGATGTCGAGCTGGCGGATGGGTCATTCCAGAGGATGGTTCATTGCCGTCGTTTGGATTGCGACAACTGGGACACCACCTCAGCCGAGCCAGCCAAGTCGATCCGAGACGACGAAGAGCGCGCAGCCTGAGTCCTACCGGATTCTGGTCGTGAGGAACTCCCCACGCGGCCCAGTCGTTTGCCGGGATAGATGCCGACGCCTCAGCCCCGCAAGCTCGATAAGCGTTTGATCACCCGTCGCGCCGTTTTGGGCGGGATGGCGGCGGGATTTACCGGCGCCTTCAGCTATGCCCGATTCATCGAGCCGACCTGGCTGGAAATCCGTGAGCTGACGATTCCGGTTCGCGGGCTTGCACCTTCATTCGATGGCTACAAGGTCGGGCTCGTCAGCGATATTCACTGGCCGATTAACCTCAGCGAGGAGCGGATGCGCGGTCTGGGCGAGGAGTTTTCTCGGCGTGAGGTGGACGTTTTGTGCATCCCTGGCGACCTGATGGATGGTCATGATCCAGCGAATTTGCCCAGTTTTCGGGATGTGTTCGAAGGGTGGGAGACAAAGGATGGGATCTACGCCACTCTGGGCAATCACGACCATGCGATTGGTCGGGCCCACGTGGTGCGGGAAGTCAGTCGGCACACGCCGCTCGAACTCATCGACAATTCTCGCGTTCTGATTGAGCGGGGTTCCGATGCCCTCGTGATCGCGGGCGTGGGGGATCTGTGGGAGGACACCGTGGATGCTCAGGCCGCTCTGGGGCGACTCCCGGACGAGATTCCCCGCATCCTGCTGTCCCACAACCCCGATGTTGCCGAGGAACTGGTAGGGGACTATCGCGTCGATCTGCAGCTCTCCGGACACACCCACGGCGGCATGCTGGGGATCGGGAATTGGTATCCGGGAACGCCGAGCCGGTACGGGAACAAGTTCCGAGAGGGGTTGTGTCAGGGGGCGCATCACCAGGTCTTTGTGAGCAAAGGGATCAGCCCGATGCGGCGGCATCTCCGGTTTGGGGCGCGGCCCGATATTGCGATCATCACCCTCCGTGCGGCCCAGGATTCGGTGTGAATCCGGAACTCGTGTCCCCGGAATCCCGGTAGGATGCGGCAATGAATCTCCTCGTCATCGGCGGAACCCAGTTTGTCGGAAAGCATCTCACGGAGGCTCTGCTCGCGGGCGGGCACTCGGTGACTCACTTCAATCGCGGGCAAACGAATCCTGAAGCGTTCCCGGGGGTGGAAACCATTCAGGGCGACCGGAATACGGATGCCGACCGACTCGCCGGACGCCAATGGGATGCGGTTTTTGATGTCTGCGGCTATCTCCCCAAGTCGATGACGCCGGCGCTGGAGGTTCTGAAGGACTCGGTGGATCGGTACCTCTTCGTCTCCACGATCTCAGTGTACGCGGCGGACCAAGGCGATGACCTACCAGAAGACTCGGCCCTGGCCGAACTCGAGGAGGACACCGGAGTCGTGGATGGCAGCACCTACGGTGCCTACAAAGTGATCTGCGAGAACATGGTCCGCGAGGCGATGGGAGATCGGGCAACGATCGTGCGTCCGGGCCTCATTGTTGGACCGGGAGACCACACCCAGCGGTTTACCTACTGGCCGGTGGCTTTTTCGGAAGGAGGCCCGGTGATGGTGCCGAATGGGTTGGATCGTCGCCTGACTTCGTTGGATGTTCGCGATTTTGCCGCGTTCATGCGGCATCTGGTTGAGCAGGGAACCTCGGGCACGTTCAACGTCGATCGGGCGGGCAAGACGTTCGGGGATCTGATTGCTGCCTGTGAGGAAGTCACCGGGGCCAGCAAAGTAGTGGTGGATGAGGAGTGGCTGGTCGCTCAAGAAGTGAAACCGTGGGCAGAACTTCCGTGCTGGGCACCGCAGCCGCTGGGAGTTCCGAACGTTGAGCGGGCAGTGGCAGCCGGCCTGACCGAGCGTCCATTGGCATCGACTGTGCAGGATGTGATTGCAGATGCGAAGGCTTGCGGTCTGGCTCGACCCTTAAAGGCTGGTCTCGCGTCTGACAAAGAGAAGGAATTGCTTGCACGATGGGACGCCACTCACTCTTCGCCCTGATTGCGCTCTGCGCGACAACGGTTAGTCAAGCCGCGACCTACGAATTTCGGCGAGATCCCGAATCTGGGAAGGGTCTGGTGACGGTTTCCTTGAAAACCGGCGAAAAGTCGACGCGTTTCGAGATGCCGGCTTGGGCTCCCGGCGACTACCAGTTGTTTGATTTTGGGGGCTTGCTGGAAGGTGTCCAGTTCACCCTTAAAGGGAAGCCCGTAAAGTCGGAGTTCGTCTCCCCCAATAGCTGGGTGATTCCGGAAGGGGCCGATCGGGTCACCGCGCTGGTGAACCAGAGTCGAGGGAACTTCAGCCCGATGTTCCTGATGCAAGATGACCTGACCTATGTCAATGGTTCCGGGGTCTTCGGCTGGTTTGTTGGGTTCGACGATGAGCAGCACCGTCTGATCGTTGTCCGGGGAGGGGACGCGGAGAAGTATCTGGGAGCGAAGCAGAGTTCAATCTGGGAATCGGGCGAGGAATCGGGTTGGCAGAGCGAGTTCAAGAGCTACGAGGAGTTGATCGATTCGCCGTTCGTGATTTCTCCGAAACTCAGGGTTCAGGAGTTTCGAGTGGCGAAGGTGCCGCATGTTGTCGCGGCGTTCGGGAAAGCAGAAGCAGTTGATATGAAAGTCTTCGCCGAAGTGGCGCAGAAGTCGGTGGAGGAAGGCCTGAAGACGTTCGGGGATTTTCCATACGACCGGTACGTGTTCTTCGGGCATTTTGGGGGGATTGGCGGCGGGTTGGAGCATCGGAACAGTACGCGGCTCGGGCTCTGGAGCACGGATCCCAAGGATGCGGCCGGGCTCATTTTTCATGAGTTTGCTCATGCTTACAACGTGAAGCAGATCCGCCCCGTGGGGTTAGGGCCGTTCGATCACACGCGGGCGGTTCCCGTTCCGACGCTTTGGTGGCTGGAAGGAGCAACAGACTATCTGGCGAGTGTCTGGCAGGTGCGTGCTGGGCTGATGTCGAAGGCGGACCTGATGCGCGAGATGGGGGGAACTCATCAGAGCGTGCTCGCGATGCCCAGTCGGTTTCAGGTGAGTTTGGAGGAGTCTGGACGCCGAGTGTTTGAGTCCCGGGGAAGCACGGGTTTCGGCGGGGTGAACTACTACACCAAGGGCAAAATGGCGGCGTTTCTACTCGATCTTTCGATCCGAACGGGGAGCGATGGGACGAAGTGTTTGGATGACGTTTTCCGTGCCCTTTACGACGAAGCTCGTAAAAGCGGCCCGTACAAGGACGGTCGGATTCGGGAGTTGATCGTGGAGTTCGGCGGTGAGACGGCAGGGGAGCTCTATGACCAATGCGTGACCAAACCGGTGGAGATGCCGATCGGGCCGGTGCTCGGGCAGGCCGGCATCAGGATGGTCGGACGCACTTTTGCCGCGGAACCTCAGCCGACTCCGCTTGGGAAGAAGGTGTTCGAGGCCTATCCTTCGGACTTATCGCCTCGGTCGGAAACGGCACCGGTTTCTGAGTAAGTGCGTCCCTTCCATGTCACGCCGGTTGTTCGGACTTTGCGCAGGGCGTGGAACTGAGTGACGGCGGCGGCGAGGATCGAGATCGGGAGGAAAGGGATGATCCACAGAGGCATGCCGGCGAGGATCGTGGTGAGGGCGGAGGTGAAGAGGATCATCCCGACCATGAGCGCGAGATAGGGCATCGGGAAGGCGAGCCAGATGAGCGCACCGACGGCGAGAAAGGCGCCGAGGAGAATTGCCCCGAGAGTTGAGCCTGTGATCCAGTAGGAGTTCTTCGTCATGCCCGACCAGGCTTCACCGAGGGTGCGGTACATCGCCACGCTGACGCAGTGGGTGAACCGGGCGACGGTGGTCGGCACCTTTTGGCGGGCAAGAAGTCGGCCGATTTGCACATCTTCGAGCACGTCTGACTTGCATGTTTCGTGGGGATTGATTTCCCAGTAACGGGAGGCTTCCCAGATGACGATTTGCCCATTGGTGAAGCGCGAGTGCCCAGTGCGGCTGCGCTGGATGAGACCGAAGGGAATCGAACAAAGGAGCATCCAGGGCACCCAGAGCATGTAGAGCGGCTCAAGCCCGGCTCCCGGGATGAGCTTGGGAAATCCGGTGGAAACGGGGGTTCGAGATCCGACTTGGCGAATCAGGGAGCGGAGGGCTCCGCCAAACGTGGGTTGGACGCGCAGATCAGCATCGAGAAACACCCACCATTTGCTTGGACTGACCTCGCTCGCAACCTTGGCCAGTTGCCAGCACGCGTGGTTTTTGCCTGTCCATCCACTGGGGAGACTCGTGCCTTGGATCACCATCGCTCCGTGCTTTTTGGCGACGGCAGCAGTGGCGTCATCGCTGGAATCGTCGTAGATGATGACTTGGTCGAACTGGGGCACGAGCGCGGGGAGAAGGAGTTCGAGGTTGGCCTCCTCGTTTCGTGCGGGGATGAGGGCGGTGAGCAGGGCCTTGTCATCGTCCGGCTGGGCCATGGGCTTGGGCATGAGGAGGAGATTCGTGAGAGCCACGAGGCAGAGCAGTCCCCAAAGGCCGCAGAAGACGAGGGCAAGGATCGTCATGAAGATTCCGTGTGAAGACTAGCACGGTTGGCAAACTTGGGCGGGGGTCAGTGCGTAGAGGGGAAGCGTATAGTGTCCGGTACACCTTTCGTTCTCAGACTTTATCTCGGCATGATCGCGTTTTCGTGCCTGGGAACATTGCTTTCCAGCCTCACCGGCCTTGATCCCGGCCCGATCCGCCCGGTGGCTTCGATCCTGACTTTGGTGCTCGGGAACCTCGCGGTGTATGAGGTGGGGAAGCAGGTTTTCCATCCAAAGCCGCTCGCATGGGGCCTCGCGGCGCTGATGCTGATCGGAGCCGGGTTCGAGATTCTTGGACTCCATACAGGTTTTCCCTTTGGAAATTACGAATACACGGGAAACTGGGTGCCATCCGTGCTACTCTGGAGTGGGAAAACATTTCCCATATTACTGCCGTTTGCTTGGGCGATGATCGTTGGGTCGGCGGTGGTGTATGCGCGATCTTTTTGCCGGGGTTGGATGGCTCTCGTGGTGGGGGCGGCTCTGGCAACCCTGGTGGATTTGGTCATGGAGCCGGTGATGGTAGGGCCGCTGGGTTACTGGAAATGGATCGGGGAGCCGACATTCTTCGAGGCTCCGTGGATCAACAGTTTCGGCTGGATGTTGACGGGGTTGCTCGGCGGAGCGGCCTTGCACTTTGGCCTGAAACCGCAGGAATCCGAAGACCGAACCGTGCCGATGAGAGACGCGGCTTGGGTTTTTATTGGGCACTTGGTGTTGATGTGTGTGATCTCCGTCGGGGCGGCGTTGGATGGCGCGAACTTGCATCGGTCCTTCCCGGTGTTGGTTCTGGTGACGATTGCGCTGGCCAGCGCGGTGATGGTGCAAAAGTTTCGATCGGGTGGCGCGGTTGCAAGAGCGGGGAGTCCCTCTCGTTTTGCCGATGATGCGAGTGATGAAGGAGTAGACCAGTGAGGATGCGAAAGCGATTTGTGATTGTCGGGGCCGGAGTCGGGGGATTGGCAACCGCTTTGCGGCTCGCCCACCGTGGGCACGAGGTGATCGTGCTCGAAAAGACGGGCGAGGTCGGGGGGCGTAATCGATCACAAACGGTGAATCAGTGCGAGTTTGATGGCGGTCCGAGCCTGATGATGATGCTCGACCCCTTCCGCAAGCTCTTTGAAGATGTGGGCGAGCGGATGGAGGATCACCTACAGATCTCGCTGTGTGACCCGAGTTACCGTGTGTTTTTCCGCGATGGCAGTCAGATTGAAGGAACGCCGAACATTGCGCGGATGGTGGATCAGATCACCAAGCTCTGCGGAGCGCATGAGGCGGAAAAGTATCCGAAGCTGATCGGGGATCTGGGCGAGCTTTATCGGGAATCGATCCCGAATTTCGTGCGAACAAACTATCTGAAGGCGCGCGAGATTGTCGCCCCGGGTCAGTTGTGGCGAGTGATCAAGCACGGAATGCTCTCGAACCTCTACAAGAAGATTGAGAAGCGATTTGACGATCCTCGGCTGAGGATGCTCTTTACGTTCCAGACGATGTATCTGGGTTTGAGCCCGTTCCGCGCGCCGTTCGTGTACGGAACTCTGACTTACATGGAGTACGGCGAGGGGATTTGGTATCCCCAAGGCGGTCTGCCTGCAATCAGCGGCGCCATTGCCCAGCTGGCGATGGATCGAGGCGCGGAAATTCGGTTGAACTGCCCGGTTGCTCGAATCAGCGGGAAAGAAGCTGAGCTGGAGAGTGGGGAAGTGATCACGGCGGATGCGGTGATCAGCAACGCTGATCTGCCCTATACGCAGCGTCGTTTGGAGAAGCAGCCCACGCCTCCAAAGTATCGGAATTCGTGCAGCGCGTTTGTGTTGTATCTCGACTACGAGGGCTCGCTGCCGAAGCTTCTGCACCACAACGTGTTCTTCGGGCGCGATTATCGCGACAATCTGGAAGCGCTTTTCGGCGAACCCCGGATGCCGGACGATCCTGCGTTCTATGCCTGCATCAGCAAGCGATCTGAGCCGGGTCGAGCGCCGACCGGGCATGAAAATCTGTTCCTGCTGATCCCGTGCCCGAATCTGGAGTGTCCGTGGACGGAGACGGCTCAGGAGTCATTGAAATCGCAGGTGTTCCAACGGCTTGCGGATGAGGTGGGCTTTGATCCCTCGCGCATTCGAGGCATGGAGATGCGGACGCCCGAGGATTGGTCGCGTGAGTTGAATCTGCACCAGGGCGCGGCTTTTGGGATCAGTGCTGATCTGTTTCAGAGTGCCTTCTTCCGGCCAAAGAATCGGTCTCTGTTTGACAAGAATCTGTACTATGTGGGAGCGTCCACCGCACCGGGCAATGGTCTGCCGATGGTGCTGATTTCGGCAGAGCTTTTGGAGAAGCGGCTGATCCATGACAAAGTGATGACGGACGGCTACGTGATGCCGGACTTCAGTGAGAATCTCCCCGAGGAGGCAAGTTGGACTCGGGAGTGAGCGCCACCGAACCGTTGACTTCGGTCGCCCAGGCGAGTTCCGGGCAAGAAGAAGGGCTGATTGGTCGATTGGTCGGAGGGATGATCCGTCGCTCGGTGAAGAAGCAGTTTCGCTGGGTGTATTGGTCACCACCTGCCCGGATGCCTGAGGGGCCTGTGGTTTTTGTCTGCACGCATCACGGCTGGTTTGACGGCTATCTGATGTTCCATGTTGTCTCCCGGCTTGGGAAGCGGTCGCTGGATTGGATCCAAGAGTTTGGCGCGTTCCCGCTGTTTCGATATGTGGGAGGAATGCCTTTCCCGCTCGGAGATGCGGCGGGTCGGGCGAAGACCTTGCGCCAGACGGTGAAATTGATGAAGGGGGAAGGACGGTCGCTCGTGCTGTTTGCCGAGGGAGTTCTGCACCAGGCTCCGGAAATTTGGGAGATCGGGGATTCCTTGAGGTTCATCGCGAAGCAGGTTCCGAATGCGACGCTGATTCCGACGGCGATCCACTACCAGCTCGGGATTCATCAGCGACCGGAGGCATTTATTGCGTTTGGTGAACCGCTGGCTCGGGGCGAGAATTTACTCGTGGAGGCGCGGGAGAAGCTTCAGGCTCTGCTTGACCAAACGAGCGAGCGGGCCAGGCAAAGTGAAGGTTTTGAGATTCTGGTGCAGGGCACCTTGGATGTGAACGAACGAATGGATATGCGCCAGATTCCGGGAGCCAAGCGATGAGCCGCGTCCTTGCCAGCCACGCCGACTACGCCGAGTGCGAGGCTTTGCATCGTCGGTTCGGCACGACGTACTACTTTGCGACCAAGCAGTTTCCGAAACTTGTTCAGCAGGATGTCCATGCAGTGTATGGATTCGTGCGGGTTCCGGATGAATGGGTGGACAATCCCGGCTCGTTGACTCTGGATGAGCGTCAGGCCCTACTGTGCGACTGGCGAACGCAGTTGATGGATGGTCTTACCGGCGTGACCCCGGAGTCGGGGGTGATGCGGGCGTTTGTTCAGACTTTGCAGAGCCGGAAGATCCCTCTTGAGGAGCCGCTGGTGTTCCTGGATGCGATGGAAATGGATCTGACGGTGGGGTGCTACGACACCTACGCTGATCTGCAAACCTACATGCGCGGGAGCGCGAGCGCGGTCGGGGTGATGATGCTCAGCGTGCTCGAAGACGAACCGACATCCGCCAAGCGCGAGGCGGCGATGCTTCTGGGAGAAGCCATGCAGATGACGAACTTCCTGCGGGATATCGCCGAGGACCTGACTCGGGATCGCATCTACATGCCGTTGGAGGACATGGATCGGTTCGGGGTGAGCGTGGATCAGCTGCGGGCAGGGGTCTTTGATGCGCGGCTGGAGCGGCTGATGCGATATGAAATCGACCGGACTCGGGCGCTCTATGCGGCCTCCGATGAAGGGATTCGGCAGTTGAGTCGCAGCACGCAGAGGGCGGTTTTGTTGGCTCGTGTGCTGTATTCCCAGATCCTGGATCGGATTGAGGCGCAGGGGTGCAATCCGTTTGCGGGTCGGGCTCGCACCAGTTCGGCGGACAAGATTTTCTCGGCGGCCCGCGTGGTTTTGGCTCCTGGTCGGACTTTGGATGCCCTGGCTTCTCGGCAAGATCGAAGGATCACGGTTCTGTAGGCATGGCGCGATCCACGGTGGTGATTGGCGCGGGGATGGGCGGCCTCAGCGCGGCGATCCATGCTCGGTTGGAAGGCTGGGATGTTTTGGTGGTGGAGGCGGGGGCCGCTCCCGGAGGAAAAGCTGCGGGGATCAGCGAGAGCGGTTTCATGCTCGATCCTGGGCCAAGCATCATCATCTTGCCTCGGCTGTATGAGGCGGTCTTCGCCCGCGCCGGGCGGCGGATGTCGGACGAGCTGGTGTTCGATCGTTTGCCGACGCTGAGCCGCGTCTACTTTGAGGGAGAAGGAATGGTCGATCTCCCGGCGGACTACGAGGCTTGCCTTGATTTGCTCAGGCAGGTTGCTCCCAAGGACTTAGCTGGGTTCGAGAAGCTTATGGCATCGCTGGATCAGGTGGCACCGTATGTGGATCAGAGCGTGTTCAGTAAGCCGTTTGACAAGCCGTCGGATATGATGAATCCGGCTCTGCTCAAATTTGGGATCAAGTTCAATCCTCTGCGCGATTACAAGATGCTCGTGGATGGGTACTTTGAGTCGCCTTTGCTGAGAAGTTTCTTTTATGGGTTCCCGAGTTACGGCGGGCAGACGTACCGGAGCAAGGCCCCGGGAGCGTTTATGATTCCTTATTACATGCTTCGGGAAGGAGTGTTCTTCCCACGGGGCGGCGTTCGGGCGATTCCTCAGGCTTTTTATCGGCTAGCTCGGTCGCTGGGGGTGGAGTTTCAATTCAATACAAAGGTATCGAAATTTGTCGTAGGTGATCGCCCGGTGGCGATTGAAACGACCGAAGGCGAGAGAATTGAAGCGGAGCAATTCATCAGCAATGTTGATCCCTGGACCCTGCCCGCAGATGGTCAGCCGAAGTCGGGTGAGCCGAGCTTTAGTTACTTTACATGCCACTGGGGAATCAGGAAGAAATTGGCGGGTTTTGACCACCATACATTATTTGTCCCCTCTACTTTTGAATCTGGTTTTGCGTCTCTCTATGAGAAGCGCCGATTCCCGGATCGGCCGATTGTCTATGTGAATGACGTCAGCGGGCTTGATCCTGAGGCGGCACCGGAAGGGCACTCCTTGGTCTTTGCGGTTGTGACTTCTCCGGCAGCGGTGGAGGGGATTGACTGGGTGGCCGAGTCTCCAGTTTATCGGGACCGCGTGCGAGGGGAAATCGCTCGCGCGGGGATTGAGTGGAGTGATGAAGATGTCGTGTTTGAGCGCATCCAGAATCCTCTCTACTTTGCCGAGAAGCATGGGAATTACAAGGGGTCGCTCTATGGGCCAGATGAGGAGCATCGGTTGTGGGGGATCTTCCCGTTGGCAAACCGCGATCCTCGGTATGGGAATGTGGCGTACTGTGGCGGAGCCGTACAGCCTGGCGCAGGGTTGCCAATGGCGACTTTGAGTGGTCAATTTGCTGTTCAGGTGTTAGGGAAGAGTCGTCGGTAGCAGACAACACCCGCGCTGGAAGAATCGGAAAAAGCCAATAACGGTCGGCGGTACGGCCCCTCCCGGCCTTTGGCCACCTTCCCCGAGCGAGCTCGGAGAGGGCGAGTGTCGAGGCACAGTTGCCTATTCAATAAGAGGAGTGTCCAAGAACGCATACCTTCTGACTTGCAAGGTGTCGGTAAACTTACAACAAGTTAAGGAAAACCCGACCCTAAAGGGATCGGGGCACCCTCATTGCGACTTACCGAAAACCCGACCCTGAAGGGATCGGGGCACCCTCATGACGACATACCGAGAACCCGACCCCTAAGAGGCTCTGGGCACCCGCTAAGCCTTCGGCATCTTTTCCATCAGCTGAGGAATCGCTTCGTAGAGATCCATCACGAGTCCAAGGTCGGCGATTTCGAAGATGGGAGCATCCCCATCGGTGTTGATGGCGACGATGACCTTGCTATCTTTGATCCCGGCCATGTGCTGGGTGGATCCGCTGATGCCGCACGCCAAGTAGAGATTTGGAGCCACGACCTTGCCGGTTTGCCCGACTTGGAGCTCGTTACTCGCAATGCCGCTATCGACGGCAGCGCGGGTGGCTCCGGCGGCTCCGCCGAGGTGGTCGGCTAGACCGCCAATCAGTCGTTCGAAGGTGTCGGCATCCTTCAAGGGTCTGCCTCCACTGACGACAACTCCGGCTTGGCTCAGATCAGGGCGTCCGCCTTGCTTGGCCGAGGCACTGACTCGCCGCGTGGTACCGGCGAATTGGGGCTTGGTATGGACGACTTCCGATGAGCCCGATCGCACAGCTTCCGGGAAACCGGCCGGGCGAACAGTCATGAGGATGGGAGAGCCGCTGACTTGGACGGTCGCGAGCACGGAACCTGCGAGCATCGGCCGGACAAAGGTGTCCTTGCTGACAATCTTCAGAACGTCGGTGACCATGGGCGCATCGAGCAGACCGGCAAGCCGGGGAAGGACATCCTTGCTCCGCATCGCGCTGACGGCGGCGATGTGGGTGCTTTCATTCACCAAATCCTTCAGGGCGTGGGCGAGAAAGTCGGCGGGGGGCAGGCTGGGGAGGCCGAACGTGAGCACGCGACGTGCGCCGAGATCGGTGACCGCTTCGCCGGTGAGTTGGATGATGTCGAATGGCAGGTCGAGGGCCTGGGCGAACCTGGCACCTTGGATCGCGTCTGCTCCATCGAAGGCGATCAGCAGCAGATGGCTCACGCGATCACCCCCATTTCTTTCAGGGCATCCACGAGCTCATCCACCGACCCGACCTTGCGACCGCCTGCGCGGGCTGGCGGGGCTTCGAGATTCAAGGTTTTGACTTGGGGTTCGAGCGATGTGGCCCTCTCCCGCTTCGAAAGAGGCTTACTCCGAGCTTTGATGATGCCGGGCAGAGCGATGTAGCGAGGCTCGTTGAGACGCAAATCGGTGGTGATGAGGCACGGCGTTTTGAGGAGAAGAGTCTCCCCGCCATCGTCGGTTTCTCTTTCAACGGTGACGTTGCCTTCGGCTGGGCTGACCTTGCTGGCAAACGTAGCCTGGGGCCAGCCAAGCTTCGCGGCGAGCCTCTGGCCGACTTGGTTGTTGTCTTCGTCGGTGGCTTGCTTGCCCATCAGCACCACGTCGGGCTGAAGATCGTTCACCAAGGCGGCAAGCTCGGCCGCGATCGCGCGCGGGTCGAGGGCGTCGGTGGTTTCGATGAGGATCGCCTCGTCGGCACCCATGGCGAGGGCTTTGCGGAGTTGCTCTTCGGTCTCGGCACCTCCGATACTCACGGCGACAATGCTGACGCTGGCATCCCGCTCCTTCATACGGACGGCTTCTTCAACAGCGATCTCATCGAATGGATTGATGTCGAATTTGATGCCAGAAAGATCGAGGCCGGAACCGTCGGCCAAGGGTTTCACCTTGGCGTAAGGGTCGGGCACGCGCTTGATGGGAACGAGAACTTTCATAGGGTCTGCAGAGATGGAAAATCTAGTTGCGAAGAGGCTTGCCCGAGTCGAGCATGTGCTTGATTCGGGCTACGGAGAGTCCTTCCTTGCACAGAGCGATGAAGGCTTCGCGCTCCATTTGGATCGCTTCTTCGAGGCTGCTGGCGCGAGAGAAGATGCCTTTGGATTTGTCGCTAATGGTTTGATCCCACTGCGTGAGGGCACCTTTCGAGACGAGATCCTGCTGCATGGAGTCGATCATTCCTTTGAGAGGCCCGGCGACGGCTTGCCAGGTCGGGAGTGGCTTCGGCGTGGCCTTCTGGGCGAGGGCTTTGGCGTCCATGAGCAAGCGATCCGGATGGTAGACGGTCACATCGTCGCGGACGAGATAGCCATACCGTCGGGCGTCGTCGGCATTGAGCGAGAGCTGGCCGAGAGCAAGAGTCTTGATCGCCTCTGTCAGTCCCTTTGCCCCTTGATCTTGAGTGCGAAGTCGGAGGAATGCATTGCCCGCTCCTCCCGGAATCAGTCCAACTTTGGACTCGGGGAGGCCGATTTGGGTCTCGGGCGAGGCGGCGATTTGACTGCATCCGAGGGCCAGTTCGAGGCCGCCGCCGAGACAGTATCCCCAGATCGCTGCGACTCCAGGAACCTCGCGGAGCCGGAGGTTGAGTCGCTGGAACTCAGCAATGGCATGATCGATCGCCTCGAAGTCGCCCTCATCGATCTTGCTGGCGAAGAACTTGAGGTCAAATCCGACGCTGAAGACCTTGGCTTCGCTCGTGAGGACAAATCGGGTGACGGAGCCTTCGTCCAGAATTTGGTGCAGGCTTGCAACAGCGGTCGGAGTCACCGTGCCCATCTTGGTGGTGAGAGCAATCGCCGTGACGCCATCGCCGAGGTCGCGCAGATTGATGTCCGGATAGTGGGCGATGATGGGGAACTCTTGGATGGTTGCGTACTGCGGCTCCGGTGCGGGGCTGAAGAAGGTTCCGTCGTGGCTCTTCACTTGGCCCGAGTTGTAGTACTGGCCAGCCGCAAGACCGAGGTGATCGGCACCGATGGCATCGATCATCTCGAATGGGCCCATCTCCCAGCCGAACCCCCAGCGCATCACGCGGTCGAAGTCTTGAACGTTGTGCGAGACTTCCTCGGCGATCTGCACGGCGTAGTGGAGCGCGGGGATCAGGTATTCGCGGAGGTATTCGCCGACTTCATCCTTGCCTTGCAGAGCTTCGCGGAGGCGTTCTCCCAGCGGTTTTCGACCAAGCGCGGAGAGCGCGGGGAGGTCAACTTCTCGAGTCTCGCGATAAGCGAAGGTGCCGAGGTCGAGAGCGAGAAACTGCTTGCCTTCCTTGCGGTAGTAGCCCTGACCGGACTTGCCGCCGAGCCATCCCTTTTCCATCAGAAAGTCAATGCTCTTGGGGTTGGCAAGCTTGCTGGTCATCGGGTCGTGGGGGCAACGATCAATGAGGTTCTGGGCGATGTCGACCATGATGTCGATGCCGACAAGGTCGTTGAGCCGGAAGCTGCCGCTTTTGGGGCGTCCAAGGAAGGGGCCGGTGATGGCATCGACCATTTCGATGCTGAATCCGAGTTTCTCCGCTACGTGCGTGGCCCAGAACATGCTCCACATGCCGTACCGGTTGGCAATGAACCCGGGGGTGTCCTTGACGGTGACCACCCGGCGGGCGCAGGCATCCTCAAGGAACGCGCTCATTCTGCGGACGATTTCCGGGTCGGTGTCGTCGGTGGGAATGAGTTCGAGCAGTTTGAGATAGCGCGGGGGATTGAAGAAGTGGGTGCCGAGGAATTTGCCCTTGAAGGCATCCCTACGGCCTTCGGTGAGGAGGGCAATTTGGAGTCCGCTGGTGTTGGTGGAGACGAACGCATCTTCTCGGATCAGAGGTTCGATCTGAGCGAAGAGGGCTCGTTTGGCATCGAGCTTTTCGATGATGGCCTCGCACACCCAGTCGGCCTCGCGCACCCAGTCGAGGTTCTCAGCGACGCTTCCGGCGCGGATGGAATCGACGGTTGCATCGAGGTAAAAGTGGGGAGGTCGGGCCGCTTTGGCCGCTTCGAGTCGTTGGCGGATGGCGTCCGCATCTTGATCGAGGAGGGTGACGTTGAAGCCGATGTTTGCCAAATGGGCGGCAATTCCTGACCCCATCGTCCCGGCACCTATGACGCAGACGTTTCGCATGTATCCACCAGTGGAGCGTTCTAGCATACCAAGCCTGGGTCGGGTTTCCCAGTCGGAGAGACCAGTGGGGGCTCGGAGAACATAGAGGTTCATACGGTAAATTGGCACCCGATGTCCGAAAGCCGCGAAGTGACTTACGATCCGCTGATTGAACTGATGCGGCGGTTCGAGAATGTCAAGGCGACGGATACGTCGGTGGATCCGTTTGAGTCGCTCGGGCGCGAGGATCGGCTGAAGAAGCACATCGTCGACGGGATCAAAAAGAGCCTGGAGGCGCACCTGGAAGACGCGCTCGAAAGCTACACGCCGCTTCAGATCATCAACGATATTCTGCTTGATGGAATGAAGACGGTGGGCGAGCTCTTTGGTGCGGGCAAGATGCAGCTGCCGTTTGTCCTTCAGTCGGCCGAGGTGATGAAGGCAGCGGTTCGATACCTCGAGCCGAAGATGGAGAAGACCGAAGGTTCGGAAAAGGGGTCCATCCTGCTGGCAACGGTAGCCGGCGATGTTCACGATATTGGTAAGAACTTGGTAGACATCATTCTTACCAACAATGGCTATCGAGTAGTGAATATCGGAATCAAGCAGCCCATTAACAACATCATTGCCGAGGCAGAAGCGAACAAGTGCCAGGTGATTGGCCTGAGCGGATTGCTTGTGAAATCAACCGTGATCATGCGAGATAACCTGGTCGAGCTGAATCAACGAGGTCTCAGCCACTATCCAGTGATTCTTGGCGGTGCCGCGCTGACTCGTGCCTATGTGGAGGAGGATATGCGGGCGATCTACGAAGGCAAGGTTTACTACGCCCAAGACGCTTTTGAGGGTCTGCGGCTGATGGGGGACATCGTCAGCGGAGAGGCGGACGCGCCGGAGGCAGAGACTCGGCCAAGGGTGCGCGTCCAGAGCCACCGCCTCCCAGATCGTGATCCGGCGCTCTATGTTTTTGATGGAGTGAAGAGCCCCGTGGCTACCGACGTTCCTGTCCCGGAACTGCCGTTCTATGGAGTGCGTAGCCAGACCAAGTTCGACATATTTGAACTGTATAGGTTTATCAATCCTGTTGCGCTTTGGCGGGGTCAGTGGCAGTTCAAAAAGCCAGAGAATCTCAGTAATCCTGAATTTAACGAGTGGCTAGAGGAGAATGTTCGACCGATTTTCGAGCGAAAGCAACGGGAGCTCGCAAACATCCTGAAACCTCGGGTGAAGTGGGGGTATTTCTGGTGTCAGTCGGAAGGGAATGACCTTTTGATTTACGAAGAAGATCAAGCAACTGTCCGTTGCAAGTTTACGTTCCCTCGCCAGAGAGATTTGAAGAGGCTTTGTCTCGCAGACTTCTTCAAATCAACCGACTCCGGTCAAATGGATGTGGTGGGATTCAGCATTGTCACCGTTGGTGAAGACGTGAGTGAGTACGAGCGTCAACAGTTTGCCGATGGCGACTATCAGGAATACCTGTACACGCACGGCATGGGAGTCGAGACGGCTGAGGCTTTGGCGGAGTATTGGCACAAGATGATGCGCCACGAGATGGGGTTTGGGCATCAGGATCCTGACGATCTCAGGCTGCTTTTTGCCGCTCGGTATCAGGGCTCTCGGTATAGTTTTGGTTACCCCGCATGCCCCAATCTGGAAGATCAGGCCCAGCTTATGGAGTTGCTTCAGCCCGAAGATATCGGGATTTCTCTGAGCGAAGAATACATGCTTGTGCCAGAGCAGTCAACTTCGGCAATTGTGATTCATCATCCAGAAGCAAAGTATTTCAATATCCGCTAAGCAAGACAAAAAACTCCCCACGACGCGAGGTGCCGAGGGGAGTATTGAGTTGATCGTGCGAGGACGTTAGAACTTCGCGCCAAATCCGAAGCCGAAGACAAAGTTGCTTCGGTTCGGGGCACCCGCTCGGTGACCGTCGTCCATCAGACCCGTGTAGGCGAGATGCAGCGTGCCGTAGGTCATCTCGGTGAAGTTGTAGCTCAGCTTCGCGTCAAAACCGTAGTCGGCGAGAGCGGACTCATTGTTGCCGTACCAGAAGTTGTTGAAGTCTTCGCTACCGTAGCCCAGCCATGCGCCGAGATTCCAGTTGGCACCCTTCACCAGGGCGCAAGGCATGGAATAGTTGCCACCGACCTTGGCGTAGAAGCCGTCGGTTTCGTCGACATCATAGGCCACGTAAAGATACGGGCTAAAGGCTTGCTTCAGCGCGAAGTTGGCCCAGAACTCGGTGGTCGAAGCAGTACCGGTGTTCGGGAAATCGTAGTGCGTCACACCGAAGGTTCCGGTGCCGCTTTCGAAATCAAAGTTTCGGCTCAGGGTCGAATCCCACTCGGTGATTCGGTTCTTACCCGTGGAGGTGCCGTAATACGTGTTGACGTCGGTCGTGTCGTAGTTCCCCCAGAAGTTGACGGTCCATCCGTTCCAGCTTCCGGTAAGGCTCGGTTGCAGCACGCCTTCGTTCACGAAGTTAATACCGCGCCAGACGTACTTGTTGTAGTAAGAGGTCTCGAAAGACCAATCAATCTTGGTCGCGGCCGCGCTCAGTCCAGCGAGACCCACGCAGATGAGTGAGGCAAGAGATCGTTGCATAGTTCACCAACCCGATAACATCACCGGGACGGTACTTTTATCGGTGCATCATCAGGAATCCTTAGGTTGCTGGCGCAACTTGCGGACGGTTGGCCGAGGGGACGACTGCGCAGAGGACAACACGCCTGACTCACGGATTCCCGGGAGAGAAGTGGAGACGAAAGACTCTTTTGCAAGGTTTTCCGGAGAGAGGGGAACCATGGTTCGGCGTCAATGCGTAAGTCTAAGGAGCGCGAACGATCATCGGAGGATGGGAGTCTCGAACCGAATAACGAGTAAGGCTGTCTCCAACATAAACCTTAACTCTCATTCCTCCGATGAACGAACGCGCTTTCGTATTGATCATACACGTTTTTGCGTGAAACCTCAACGATACAAGAGGCGCAATCGGAAAAAGGAAGAGCTGTCCAACGTGGACAGCTCTTCTCTTTGGATCGGATCCGACTTTGATTACTTCGGCAGAGGAAGCCCCATCGCCTCAAGCCATTCGCGCAGCTTACGGATGCGAGTAGCGTTGTCTTCGGGCAGAATCAGCGGGCGTCCTCGACCATCAATGACGATCCCAACGGTGCCTCCCTCCAATTTTGCTTCGATCGGCTTGCCCTTGCCCGCGCCCACATCGAAGTTCTTGGTTGGGGTGATCGTGACGTTCTTGAATTGATAGCGCTCCAGCGGGATGACCTTGATCTCACCGACCTTGATATTCTCGTTGATATCGCCGGTGATCGTGACCATATCCTCGCCCTCTTTGCCGGTGCCGATCGGCGAGATGCAGTGGCCGCATTTGACGATGCAGTCGTAGTCGAACACCTGCTTGGCGGCTTCGTAGAAATGCTCGCTGAGCACACCGAGGTGGGGCATCATGAAGATGCTGTCCACCGTGAGCATGGTCACGCCTTCCGGCTGATAGGCATCCATCATCATGAGGGCGCTTTGGGCACGCATCGGAGCGTGGCTGAGAACCCCGCCGGAGCCGATGATCATATCGAGCTTAAGCATCTTGATGAGCGTCGCGCCGGTTTCGGTTTGGCTGAACACCTGACCGATGTCGCGGTTTTGTTGAACACCCTTGAGCGAGCGAGCGAGCGACTTGTGGTGATCAAACGCGAGACGAAGCGCCTCACGGCTCACCGCTTGCTCGATCAGAAGGTCTTCGTAAGCCTGGGGAATCGTGGTCGGGCGGATCATCTTGTTCCGCATTCGGTTGCGCACTTCGTAGGGGTCGATCTCGAACGGGAGCCAGCGGGCGATGTTCGCGGTTCCGGCTTCCTTGAGCACGTTGCAAATCGAGTAGCTCATCCCGAGGTTCGCCGAGACGGTTCGGTTATAGATGCCGTCGAAGACGGAGAAGACGTCGGTCGTTGCGCCTCCGATGTCGACGCCGAGGATGTTGAGGCCTTCTTGGTCAGCGTAGCTCTTGAGGAGCTTGCCGACGGCGTTCGGGGTCGCCATCACGTCGTAGCTCGCCCATTCCAGCAGCTTGTTGTAGCCCGGGGCCTGCTGCATCACGTGTTGGAGGAAGAGCTCGTGGATTTCGTCGCGGGCGGGGCCGAGGTTCTCTTCGTCCAGAGTCGGTCGAAGGTTGTCAACAATGTTGAGTTCAATCGTGGCACCCAGCACGTCGCCGACCTGCGGGCGCACATCCTTGTTTCCGGCGAAGATGACGGGGAGCTTCATGTCGCCAAAGCGCGGCTTCGGGTCGGCGCGGCGGATGACTTCGGCCATGTCGATGAGGTGGCTGACCGTTCCGCCGTCGGTTCCGCCGGACATCAGAATGATGTCTGGGCGAAGCTTGCGGAGTCGTTCGACTCGCTCATAGTCCTTGCGTCCGTCGTTCACGGCAAGGGTATCCATAAGGATCGCGCCCGCACCGAGAGCAGCGCGCTCGGCGGATTCTGCCGACATTTCCTTGACCACGCCAGCGACCATCATCTGGAGGCCGCCACCTGCCGAGGAGGTAGAGACGTAGAGGTCTGCGCCGTCGAATTCGCCCTTGCGTTCCTCGTTGCGAACGCCTTCTTTGATCATCCGCCAGACTTGGCCATCTTTGATGAGGTTGCGGCGAGCAGCGGTGAAGCCCTCGGGAACCTTGGCCTCGCTGACTTCTTCGAGTTCGGTCATGGCGTTGGTCACGCCGATCGTCACGTCCTCGAAGGGGCGTTCCACCGTGGTCGGGGCTTCGCCACGCGCGACGAGTCGGTACTCGCCAGCGGGGTTTCGCTCAATCATGATCGACTTGGTGGTGGTCGATCCGCAGTCGGTGGCAACAATGCGCAGGATGTCCTGAGACATGCGGACATTATGACCTGATCGGTGGGCTGTTGGCGCGTGAATCGCGGGAGGGTGAGTCCCGAAAAACCGGAGTTAGGCCAGGAACGTCAGACGAGCTTCGAGATGCTCGCAGGCGCGCAGGACTTCCCGCATGTTTTCCAGGCGATTTCCATCACCGCCAAGCCGGAGATCGGCAATCTCTCGCGAGGGGAGAACGTGGTTGTGGTAGGCGGGTTCCACGTGCTCGCGCCACTGTTTGTGGACGCTTTCCGGGGATCGTCCGCGCAGAACCGCATCGCGCAGGGTGCGTCGCTGGAGGGCTTCGTTCGGGTCAAGGTCCACGTAGACGCGCAGAGTCGCGGCATCGAGTGCGGGCGCGTGGCAGAGTACAAATTGACCCTCCACCACCACGGCGTTGCTTCCGGCGAGTCGCCGCGAGCCCGTTCGACGGCTTACTGTGAAATCATAGATCGGGACATCAACCGCTTTTCCGTGCGAGAGTTGCCAGAGGTGATCCGTCCACTCATCCAGGCAAAACATCTCGAGGCGATCCCAGTTGAACTCGGCGACCTGCTGGGGCGAGAAGCCCTCGGCGATGTCGCGGTAGTAGTCGTCCATCTGAAGCAGCGGGGCATCGAGGGCCTCGGCAACGTCTTGAGCGAGAGTGGTCTTTCCGCTCGCGCTCAACCCACCAATTGCAATGATCAGAGGACGTTTCATCAGGGCCGATGCAACTGTAGCAGACGCAGAGCGGGAGGGGAAGGGGTTGCGGGGACTTTCGCAACACTTGATTGTGGTTTTCCCCACGATTTGCCAGGGTTCGGTTCAAAACTCTGGGCTCGGCTTGTCCAATGGCCCCATCCAGAAACCTTGCCGTGAGGGATGGCGTTCTAACTATTCGTATCCCTTTGCGAGAGGGGAGTAGCCGCCCGAACGGGTGGGGATGATCGTCAAGACGCTGAGGTTGCTCAGCCGGTCACCCCGAACGGCGAGACCTCCGCGTGGTTTGCTCCGGGTTCTTCCAGGGAGCAGCGACGCGGAGGTTTTTTGTTGCCTCTCGCCGGGATGCAAAGACGGTCTATGAACACAGTCAAAGTAGCGGTTTTGATGGCGGCCCTCACGGGATTGTTTGTCCTGATGGGGCAGGCGGTTGGTGGGAACGGAGGCATGATCATTGCCTTCGTGCTCGCCGTCGTGATGAACTTCGGTGCCTATTGGTTCAGCGACAAGCTGGCCCTCAAGGCGACTCGGGCGCGGGCGGTCTCGGAAGCGGAAGCTCCGGAGCTCCATCAGATGGTGGAGATCCTCGCGAAGCGCGCGAGCATCCCAAAGCCGGGCGTTTATGTGGTCGATGATCCGAGCCCGAATGCCGTTGCCACCGGTCGAAACCCGGCGAATGCAGCGGTTGCTGTGAATACAGGTCTGCTGAACATCTTGGATCGGCAAGAGGTTTATGGGGTTTTGGCTCACGAAGTTGCGCACATCAAGAATCGGGACACGCTCACGATGACGGTTGTCGCCACGATCGCCGGTGCGATCACGATGATCGCTCAGTTCGCCCAGTTCGCTGCGATGTTCGGCGGACTCGGTCGCAATGAGGATGGCGAGGGGATGAACCCGATTGGGCTCCTGGTCATGGCCTTGGTCGCTCCGTTCGCCGCGATGATCATGCAGCTTGCGGTTTCTCGGGCCAGGGAGTTCGAGGCGGATAAGCTGGGGGCGCAGCTCGCCGGGGACACCCATGGCCTGAGCAATGCTCTGCTGAAACTGGAGCGGGGAACCATGGCGATCCCGACGCACACGACGCCGAATCGGGCGCCGCTGTATATCGTCAATCCTCTGAAGGGGATGGACGGGCTCTCTCGGCTCTTCATGACCCACCCTCCGATCCAGGAGCGGGTGTCCAAGCTGAGCCAGCTCAAGGTTTCGTAAGCGTTGCTCCTCACGCGAGTGCGGCAGGAATCTCGGGATTCCTGTCGCACTTTGGCTTTGTCCGGCGTGGATTCTGGCGTAGATTAGGGTGGGATGGAAGCTGACGGCTCAGAGATTCAGGAACTCACGAGAAGGGCTGCTGTCGCAGCGACTCGGAACGCCCTGATCTTTTGGTTCGCTCTCTCGCTGTATCCGTTCTCGCTTTTGGTCGGCTACATAGCTTGGAATGGGGCCGTTGGTGACCAACACAAAGCCAAGATTAGGGAGGCTTACCGTCTGAACACAGACGTCATCTTCGCCGCCTCACCGAACCGCGATACTGGCGTGCCCCCGAAGGTTTTGGGAATCCGGTGCGGGACAGACCTGTTCGGCGATTCAAGATGTGAAGCAGTGGTGATGCGCACGGATCAAGCGAGCCGGGAGACTTGGCTTGTCACAGATGGTGATCCCCGCCTCATTCTGGGCGGCGACTTTGGTAAAGGGGAGGAAAGTCGCGTTGTGTTCCTGAAGCCGAAGTGAGTAGGGAATTGCCGGTACGCGCTCTGGCGGGAACTGCGAAGAGTGGCGTGCCGCCCCGATACGGCGAGGCGGCACGATTGAGTATGTGAGAGAGAGGTTACGACTTCTTCGCTTTGCGTCGGCGAGCGAGGGCTGCCAGAGCAAGAACGGTCACCGTGGCGGGTTCAGGGACCGCTTCGCCGTAGACATGGAGGTCGTCGATCTGCCAGTCCGGACCAGAGTTCGTGACGAGCGAATCGGAAGTTGCGCGCCAGCGGAGAGCAAACGCCTCACCTTCCATCACATTCGAGAGAGTAGCCACCGTCTGCACGTAGTTCGAGCGGAGCCCTGTGTAGGCGCGCTTCCCGCCGATCGGGCTGCCCCACGTTGTGTTGATGGTGGAGAGTGCGTACTGCTCGCCCGTGATGTCCGTGAGAGCGACGTCGAAATACGTCACGCCATCCTTCGTGTACTGCAGCATGCCGCCATCGTAACCATTCTCGAAGTTGTATTTGTGCCAGAACTCGACCTTGACCGTTCCGGAGACAATTCCCGTCGCGCTGAGGGCGGGTGTGTCGAGGTAGGAGTCGTGGGTCGTGGCCGCACCTTCCCATCGCATGTGCTGCGACCCGGTGCGCGCCTGTCCGGAAAGCGTGCTGAGCGTCCACTGCACGCTGCCCGTTCCCAGGGTCTTGCTGAAACCGGTGTCGTTGATGGGCGATTCAAAGCTCGTCTGCAACAAGGTGACCGAGGCCGCCATCGCCGACGAGGCGACAAAAAACGTAGCGCTCAGAAGCGCAAGCTTGGTGATCTTCATTTATGCTCCTCTCGAATAATTTCGAGTTTTTGAAAGTGCGGTGACCTAATCGGTCACACGACACAGCTATTAAATCACATCGTCACGGCGTTCCGCGAGGCATCCCGCGAAACCTGGCAATTTTGACAAGCCGTTCGGCGGGGAAGGATCACGAACGACTCAAGGCGAGCAGCGGGGACTTGTCCTTGACCCGTTCGTAGGCTGCTTCGCTGCGCCTGTCGCCCTTCTCGATGGCCCTGAGATACCACTTGGCTGCTTCCTTGAGATCCTTTTGCACGTACCAGCCTTGCTCATAGTAGTAGCCGACATTGAAGATTCCATCAACATCGCCCATCTCGGCGGCCTTGCTCATCAGTTCGAACGCGGTCTTGAGGCTGGCCTCTCCGCCAAGCCCTTGTTGATAGAGCAGAGCCTGGGAGACGTGTGCCGGGGCACTGCCCGCCTTCATGGCTTTCTCATACCACTCCCGAGCCAGGATGTAGTTTTGGGAGACTCCCCAACCTTGCTCGTAGTAAAAACCGATTGAGTACATCGCATAGTGGCTTCCCAACTCGGCTGACTTCTGGAACCACCGCAGAGCTTGGTCAACGTTCTTTTCGACACCCTTGCCTTTCTGCAGGCAGAGCGCGAGGTAGTTCATCGCTCGCATGTTGCCGCGCTCGGCTCCCATTTCATACATCCGCACGGCCTGGACGAGATCGATCTCGCCGCCGAGACCGTTCTCGTAGAGCCAACCGAGGCTGGCCATGGCGGCGGGTTCTCCGGCGTCTGCCCCTCTCAGATGCCAGGCCCGCGCGAGGGCGAGATCTTTCGTGGTTCCGATCCCGTTTTCACACGAGAATCCCACGAGGTACATGGCGAATCCATCCCCGAACTTGGCGGCTTCCAGATACCATTGAAGCCCGGTCGCAGGGTTCTTCTCGACGCCCTGACCGTTCACATAGAGGTGTCCGACGTTCACCATGCCCCGAGTGTTATTACTCTTGGCAGCCTCGAGGAAGTAGGTCATCGCCTTGGCGTAGTCTTGCTTGATGAGCGTGCCGTCGCGGAAGAGCAAGCCGATTTGGTTGTAGCACTCCGATGATCCACCCTCGGCTCCCTTGACATACCAGTCAATCGCCTTCTGAGGATCTTTCAGCACGCCGAGCCCGAGTTCGTACATCAATCCCACGTTGAGGCAGGCGTCAAAGTGACCCATTTCGACTGCCTTGACGTACCACTTCATGGCTTCCTCGTAGTTCCGAGGAACGCCGTATCCCATCTCGTGAACCCAGCCCATGTTGCTGGTGGCGTGAACGCTGCCGAGGTCTGCGGCCTTGCGGAGCCACTTGACGGCTTCCTCCCGGTTGATCGGCCGACCGAGTCCGTCCATGTAAAGGATCGCGATCCGGTTCATGGCCCGCGAGTTCCCGAGAGCGGCAGACTTCTCGAACCACTCCATCGCGGCGGTGTAGTTGCGCTCGACACCGGTGCCGTTCATGAACATGAATCCGAGGCCATTCATGGCTTCGGCGTTGCCTTGTCGAGCCGCGAGATCGAAGAGAGTGATCGCGCGGCGGAAGTCGCTGTTTTTGTAGGCGGCGTAGGCATCTTCTACCCACGTTTGCACTTCGCGGTCACTGATTCCGGCTCGGGTAGCGCTGGAGGTTCCGAAAGCAAGCGGGAGCATCGAGACAACTTGACTCGTGATGATCGGAGTCATCGGCTTGTCGGGGAAGCGCTGGTTCCATTGCGCGATCTGCTCGCCGAGGGACTCGTTGACCAAGGAGGGCACGATGGAGCCATCGCCGCGGGCAGAATTGGCATTGCCGAGAGCTTTGATGAAGGCTTGGGTGTAGACGCCACCGCCATTGCCTGTGCCGTAAGCGTTTGGGTCTTCGTAGCTCTTTTCGCCGTCGCTACAACTGTACATGGCGGTCCAGGAGACCTGACCGAACTTGCTGGCTCGGACGACGCGACCGAGCTTTTCGAGGGCATCTCCGCCGCCTGGCGTCGTGCCGCTCTTTTCAACTTTGGGCTCGTCGCGGCACGCATCGACAATGATGATTCGCTTCCGGGCGGCCTGGTTTCCAAAGGCTTTCGCGAGGTCATCGAAGGCGAGGAGGGTGCCGGGATCAAGTTCCCAGCCATTGGCAGTTTGTCGGAACTCGGTGCTCGCCGGGGCAAGATAGTGCACCCCGTTGATCTGCGCCCCGTGGCCGGAGAAATAGAAAAGGATCGAATCCACAGATTCGGTTTGGAGCCCGGCGATGGTCGCGAGGATTCCGTCTCGGGTGGCCTCGGTCATGGTCGCGCCAGGTGGGCTGACGATGCGCTTCACATCCCATCCCATCTGATACAGAGATTGCTCCACCCGCTCCGCATCTTTGTGGGCGAATCTGAGGGAGCCCATTCCCGCTCGATCTGCCTTCGAGGGAGTGAGGTATCCGCTGACGCCCACGACGATGGCGATCTTCTTTGCGGGTCGCTCCAGTTCGGGCTTCTCGTTATTGGGCGCCTGGGCGAAAGAGGCCACGGCGGTCACCGCCAGGAGAAGTGGCATCGCGGCGCGATTGAAAAGGGCAGATGAGAGGCGCGACATAACGATCTAGCTTTCGGAATACAAAACGCTTAGGTGTCTTCCCAAGATACAGGACGCCCTGGGACTGTTTTCCGTTGCTCTGAGCGAACGGGTTGACGGATTTCCTATGTACGAAGGCGTATGGATTCCATAAAAATTCTCGGCTCCTTGACTCAAACCCGGTATGGCTACCTGCGTCGGCAGCTGAAGGAAATGGAAAGGCCCTCCCGATACTCACTGTATCGGCTCTCGTTTGGGAGTCACCAAAGGAAGAACTCAGGAACATGGGCAAGAACAACAAGAATCGAGGCTTTACCCTCGTCGAAATCATGATCGTCGTCCTGATCATCGGCATCCTGCTGGCGATCGCGGTCCCCAACTTCGTGAAGGCACGGCAAAACAGCCGCGTCCAAACGGTTGTTGGCAACCTCAAGCAAATTGAATCGGCCAAGGAGCAGTGGGCGATGGATACTGGCGCCGCAAGTTCGGCGACCCCGACTTCCGCTGATCTCGTTCCGAACTATATCAAGAAGTGGCCCGTCGGCCCGGTGGGAGCCGCCACCGACTACGTGGCTAACAACATGTCCACTCTGCCGACCTTTAAGGCACAGAATGCGGATGCCTTCCAAGGCGCGGCAACCAAGGCTGCTGCCATCACGGCCGCTGGTCTGTAAGGATCGTCCACACGACCGAATCACGGGGCGTCACCAGGAGGTGACGCCCCGTCTTCTTTTGCCAGAGGATATCGACGGACGCCGAGTTCTTTGAGCATAAATCGGACAAGCCTGGTCGCCGTGTCCCCGTTCAGCCATTCGCCCAAGAATCCGTCCTTGTGAAGCCCCCGGGGCCATCCGACACCATGCATACCGTTCCTCAGCCGGAGCGGGAGAATGGTGATTGAGGATGAAAAGATTCCCCCGGTGCGCGACGTACCCGACGAGAGCTTTCACGCTTGTCGAGATCATGATTGTTGTTCTGATCATCGGCAGCCTGCTGGCGATCGCGGTTCCCAACTTTGTGAAGGCTCGGCAGAGCAGCCGTGTCCAGACGGTGGTCGCGAACCTCAAACAGCTTGCGGCAGCCAAAGAACAGTGGGCCATGGAGATGCGAGCGAGTAGCACCGCGACTCCGACTCAAGCGCAGCTCGTGCCGAACTTTCTGAAGAAGTGGCCCGAGGGCCCGGTTGGCGTGCCCACGGACTACGTGGCTCGGCGGATGGATCTCCCTCCAACCTTCAAGGGCCGGACTGCGGATCAGTTTCAGAATCCCGCCACGCGAGCGGCTTCGATCACCGCCGCCGGACTCTAGCCAGGCCCAGACTTTCAACGACCCCCAAGCAACACCTCAAGGGGAGAGAGCACCCTCTGAGATCGAGCGAAGTCATCCGAAGATAAGAGGTGGATCCATGCGGCGCGGCTACACCTTGCTCGAAGTGATGATGGTGGTTCTGATGATGGGCCTCCTGATGAGCATCATTGCGCCGAATCTGGTGAAGCGGCGATCCGACTCGCGACTAACCACGGTTCGCGCCAATCTGGAGACACTCCAAGACGCCAAGGTGCGTTGGGCGGTGGAGACGAATGCGAGCCCAACCGCCGTGCCTACAAGCGCAAATCTGGTGCCGGACTACTTAAGGGAGTGGCCCGCCGGGCCGATTCCTGGCACCTATTCGGCAGGGGCGGTCAACGCTTTGCCGTCATTCGAAAACATCACGCTGGACCGCTGGAAGGATCGAAGCCAGCGCGCGACGATTCTCGGTCAGCTGCCCTTCTAGTTAAGGTTTCCGACCGAAACCTGGCAATTCACTGGATCAGGCGCCTCTTCCCGAAGTGGAAGACGCATTTAGTGGCGCGACCTTGCCTGCGCCATGTGAATGATATGATGCAGCGTCGAAGGAGTCAGAAGGGGCACACACTGCTGGAAGCCATGATGTCGGCTTTCCTGGCCCTGATCTGCGCGCTCATCTTCACCGCCACAATCCCGGTGGCGAATCTCACGCGGGGCAAGGCGGAAAACACCAACTCTGCCGTGAGCTTGGCCCAAAAGACGATTGAGACTCTGCGGGGTCAAGGGTATCCCAACACGACGCCGACGCAGCTTCTCTCGAACGGATTGATTCAGAGTACGACTCCGGTGAACTTGCACAGCATTGGTGCCGGAACGGCCGGCGAAACGGGGTTCGAGTTTACAGAGACCGATACGGGTGTGGTCGATAGCCCGAGAACCGTGCTGCCCAACGGGCGCGGGTTCATCCGCACCGAGTCCCTTCAGATGGGGCTCCGCCGGGTCACGGTGATCGTGATTTGGCAAGAGCGCAGCGAAACCAAGCTCGTCCGACTTTCCACCCTGGTGGCCAATCTTTAGCGAGGATTCATGACGATTCGTCGATCAAAACGATCCGGATTTACCCTCGCCGAGGTGATTGTCAGCTCGGTGATTTCCAGCTTGGTTCTGAGCCTGGCCGTGAGCGTGTTCCTGATGTGCATTGGCAGTTGGGCGCGTGGAGAGAGCCAGATGGATGGGGATGGAGACACCCGCAAGGCCATGCGTTCGGTCGCTCACGAGCTTCGCGAAGCGATGTGGGTGAGTGTCGATGCCGACGGGATGGGAATCACTTTCCGTCATCCGCGCAAAGACGTAACCGGCGCGTTTCAGACCCCCGTCGTGTGGGATGGCATCGACCGTCGGATTTTCCTCGACAACTCGGAGCTGGTCATGACGGCAGGCGCGGGGACGCGTCGTCGGATCGCCACGAATGTCAGCGAATTTGATCCTTTCATAGGCCGGAGCCACGCGATGGATGCCCGGCGCGAAGTGGGTGCGGTCGCCACCTATCCTCGCTACCGAATCTTCACGCCGAATGCTGGGGCGTTGACCACGGAAGTGATTGTTCAGATTGTCACAGGGGCCAAGGGGGGCCAAGTCGATGAAGTGATCCGAGCGCGCAAGCGCGAGCGGATCGTGTTACGGAACGTACCGGAGTTGATCAAGTGAAAAAGCCTTCTGCCTCTTTGCGAAAGAAGAACAAACGGGAGCGCGGCGTGGCCTTGCTCGTGACGTTTGGTTTGATGGCGGTGATCACGATTGCCGCCACGACCTACATTGATCGCGCGACGGCTCAGATTCGCGTGGCGAATCACAACATGCGCGAGGTGCAGACGACGAATCTCTGCGACGCCGGGGTGCAAGCCGTGATGCTCTCGATCTGGACGCCGTTCAAGCAGAGCCAGATTTTCACCGACATGGACTCGAATCTCTCGGGAGCCACCGAGACGAACCCTCGCGCCGCGATGACCAACGAGCTCCCAGGGGTCGGCCGATATGCAGCCGGAGTCATCAAGATGTGGCGTCCTAGTGGCGATGCCTTTTCTCGCATGGTGGTGATCAGGAGCGTCGGCTGGATTGATCGCAACTTCAACGGCGTGGCGGACAGCGGAGAACCGCGCAAGACCGTGGATGTCACAGCAGAGTTTCGGCTCGCTCGAAGCCGGGTCTTTGACTACACCTACTTCATCAACAACTACGGTTGGATGAGTGGCTTTTCTCCGACCAACCTCATCATCAACGGAGACATGAGATCGAATGCGAACTTCGACTTCATCAATGGCTCCGGGACGGTGAATGGCTCGGTGGTGGCTTCGATCAATGAGAAGCTGACACCGGCTGCGGCAGGTCTGATCAACGCGCCGCCGGTGAAGCAGACCGATACCTCCTACTCCGCGACTTACAACAGTACGGGAACCCCTCACCGTCAGCGCATGCGCCAACCGTACAACCCGGCGATCCACGGCTCCATCGGCTCGCCCGAGTTCGAGAAGTGGCGCGACCTGGTCTACTTTAGTGAGGGCACGGTCTCCGGGAATCGCATCTTTGGCGCGGCGCTCGAGGATTCTCGCGGGTCTCGATCCTGGGTGAACACTGGCGGTGCCGTGACCCAAAACATGCTCGACCCCCGGCCGACCGACGAAGTGATCATGCCGGATCTCCGAGACTTTGGTAGCCCCACCGATGCCGCCGACCTGGGAGGGAAGCGATTTGCCCGGAGCAAGGCTTACGAGGATGACAAAGCCACGTTCGGCGACGGCACTCCCAACCCGAATCACAAGGACAATCCTGGTGCCCAGAATGAGTTTCTCCCGAACGGACATCCGAACCCCGACTTCAAGGGTGCGTACGTGGATGTCTGGGATACCTCGCTGGGTCGGTATCGACGCGTGAGTTCAAATGGCGTGGTCGACGGGTCAGCCCTGCTTGTCGGCACAGATACGAATCCGATCCGCATCCACGGCCCGGTGGCGGTGAATGGGGATGTCGCGATCACGGGCCACATCCAAGGTCAGGGAACGCTCTACACCAAGCGCAACGTCCACATCATCGGTTCGATTCGGTACAAGAATCCGCCCGACTTCCGTGGTTCCAACATGCAAGCGGTGGAGAACGCTGCCGAGAAGGCCGACTTCCTTGGTCTGGCGGCAAGCGAGTCGATCATCATGGGGAACACCACGACGTTTGGCGCTTACCCGCTGAACTACATGACTCCCCCGTTCACCAAGCCCCGGTTGGATGACAACGGGAACACGATTCCGGCTTACGATGCTCGGCAGACCGATAGCTACGGGATCATGCGCTATCAATCGCTCCTGGAAACAAACCCAGCGACGCGCGATGCCTATCGCAACCTCGCGGCAGGCGGCGTGAACCAGATCGACGCGATTCTGTACACGAACTTCGTCGGTGGAGGAAACGTGGGAACGGCGGGTGGCGGCATGACGCTCAACGGCACGATCATCAGCCGAGACGAGGCCATCGTGACGTGGTCCTTGCCGATTCGGATGAACTACGACAACCGCATTCGCGAGAGGGAAGTCACCCGTCAGCCTCTCATCGACCTGGACCTGCCGCGTAGTCCGACGATTCTGCGCAGCACTTGGCAAGACAAAGGATTCCGTGTGGACTAACCGATGAACAAGATGATGACTCGATTTGCGACTGTTTTGGCCTCTGTTGCCATGGTAGGGGCATGTTGGGCTCCCATTGGAGAGAAGCCCGCCGATGCCCAGTTCCATGAGGAGCTGAGTCAAAAGGAGATCGCTCGGTATCAGGGCAGCGGAACGGTTCAGTCGACGCCCACGCCGGTCAAGGAAGCCGAAGCGGCTCCGAAGGTCAACGGGAGCAACAATACCAATGCTGCTCAAGTGTTGGCCGGGGCATCGAGCCAAGCGGCTCAAGCCACATTGAAAAAGGCAGCAAAGGAGCAAGCTCCAGAAGAGCCAAAGACCTCTCAGTTTCTTCTGCTCGCTGGGCTCTTCTTGCTGATCGGTTTTGCGAGCGCGATCGGGGTGAAGCACTACTTGAATCGAGTCGTGCCGGATGCTCCGAAGCGCAAGGGAAAAGGAAGTTCCAAACCTGGTACGACCATCGGGAAGAAATCGGCTTTTCGGCACGATAATTGATTGCTAGGACTATGGGAATGGCTCGACAAAACGTGTCTCCGAAACTGCATCGCAATCGTGGCTTTACCATCTTGGAAGCTACGGTGGCGATGTTCACACTGCTGGTCTGCGCGCTCATTTTCGCCGGAACCATTCCGATTGCGAACAAGAGCCGCGGTAAGGCTCAGAACGCCAATGTGGCTCTGAGTCTTGCGAAAAAGCAGTTGGAGACTTTGAAGCATCTGGGATATGCCAACAACATCCCCAGCCAGCTCAAGGCCTCCGCCCTGATTGATAGCGTCACTCCGGTGAACATGAACACGGCAATCTACTATGGCCCTCCGGGAACCATGGGATACGAGTTCAGCAACGCCGACGACGGGGTCAACGACAGTGCCAAGAAACTTCTGCCTAACGGACGATCGTTTGTGCGCATCACCAATGTGAACATTGATCTGAAGCAGGTCGAAGTGGTGGTTTTCTGGACGGAAGGGTCGAATAATCGTTTTGTCAAGCTCAGCACCCGCATTGCCAACCTCTGAAGGTGGGTAGTGGGAGCAAAGTAGCATGAGGAATTGTCAAAAAACCTTGCGACGCACCGCAGGTCTCTCCCTATTGGAAGCCTTGGTCGCTTCGGGTCTCACGGCGGGCGTTTTAGGCGCCGGCGTGACGATGCTGGCGGGCACGGGCGGATCTTGGGGACGAGGCGCATCGGCGATCAACACTGAAGAGTCATCTCGCATGGCGGTGACGGTGATGACGCGGACGCTGCGCGAAGCGGTTGAGGTTCAAATCGACCCTGACGGACTGGGGATTTCCTACCGTCTGCCCCAAAAGAACGCGGACGGATCCATCAAAGTCCCGACGGCCTCGGACGGCATCCAGCGGCGCTTTTATGTCAGCAATGGCGATCTCCACAAGATGGTGGATGGCAAGACTTGGGTGCTCGCCGAAAACGTGCTGAATGTTGATCCCTATCGAGGCGCCGACGGCCCAGAACGGATCGTGTGGGACGATACGATCGACGGAGTAAAGGCGGCTTCGACGCCTTACAAGATGTTCTCGAGCCTCACGCCGAGCAATCCGCGTGACATCTCCGTGACGGTGGTCAGTGCATCCCGAGGAGCTCGATCCGAGGTCGTGGTGAGCCGCAAGAAGGAGAACGTCATTCTGCGCAACTTCAAGCGCGTGGTCGATGGTAAGGATCCAGTTCCTGGTGGAACGGGTTGGGAACAAGATCCCGGCAACCCTCCTCCACCGAAGCCTCCCGAGCCGCCGAAGCCACCCCAGCCTCCCAAACCGCCGCAGCCGCCGCAACCTCCGAAGCCGCAGCCGCCGAAACCACCTCAACCGCCGAAGCCGCCCGAGCCTCCCAAGCCGCCCGAGCCGCCGAAGCCAAAGAAGCCGATCGCGGCGTTCTGAAAAACCCCGCACCAATGCGGAGAAGAGGAATCGGCAACCAGCCAATGATGAAAGTGTGAGAGTTCGCTCTCACACTTTCACTGCTTTGCGGCTGAAGGTTTCTGAACCTCAACCAGGTTCAGAAGCTGAAGGGCCGAAGCGGGGTCAAACTTTGAAGAAGAAACACCCAAAGAAGAAGCAGCAGGGCGTGACCTTCGTTGAGATGATGTCGGCAACCGCGATCACCACCATGGTGGTTGGTTCCGGCGCGATGCTCGCGATTGGATCGGCCTCCAGCTATAAGCGGGGAACCAACTGGATCCAGTCGGATGACGGGAGTCGCCTTGCCCTTAGCAAGGTCTCTCGCGAACTCCGGCAGGCGATGTCGGTCAAGGTCGAGAACAAAGGCAAGACGGTGACCTACAAGTTGCCTGGCCTCAACGCCGACGGATCCCTCAAGCAGCCGCTCGTCTGGGACGGCGTGCACCGACAGTTCCGGATTGAGGATGGCAAGCTAGTTCAGAACGTGTCTGGCCAGAAGCGCACAGTTCTCACCGGAATCTGGGAGAGCGATCCGTACAAGGCTAACATTGTCACTCACAACCGGGGATCGGGCATGTACATGGAGCAGATGCAGTCTGCTGGTGCGGCCTATCCGGTTTTTGAGGCCTCCGGTACCGGCTTCACTCGTGAACTCACGATGACGTTGGTTCTCGGGAAAAACGGGGCGCGCGACGAGACCGTTGTCGCGAGAAAGCGCGAGCGCATCTTCCTCCGCAACACCGCCACATCCTATACCGGCACTCCCGCGGCACCTGGCACGCCTGGCGCAGAGGTGGATGTGAACGATGGCGGAGACTGGAAGGAAGATCCAGGCAACCCTCCGCCACCAAAGCCGCCGCCACCGCCGCCGCCGCCGCCGCCACCAAAGCCGCCGA
>JAIUNY010000023.1 GCA_020161505.1 Armatimonadota bacterium
GGAGTGCTTGAAGTCTACTTCTGCGATGTCAAACTCGCACCCCTTGACGACCTCAAAGTGTCACGGATGTCGTGTCCTGAAGTGTCACGAATGTATTGACACTTGACATCAAGCTCGGAGAGGGCGTGGGCGGGGGTCGGTGGCAAGGGCCTGACGCCCGACAGTCAAGGGATCGGGGCACCACGATGGGGGGAAATCGTTCTGTGATGGGGAAGCGCTCCTCTGACCACGTGATCGGAGGAGCGCGAGGAGGCCGATTCTTGGCCGCGAGGATTCGGGAAGAGCTCTACCAGCGAGTCTCGACGGAGTAGATCACCTGGCGTACTTCATTGGCCTTGAGCGGGACGGTGAACTCGTAGGTTTCGCTGTCCAGCTTCACCGGTTCGAGGTTGGTCTTGAGGATCTTGTGCTGTCCCCAATGACGCTCGATCAGCGTGACGGTATCCGCCGTTTCCTTGCGATTCCGGAGTTCGATCACGAACGTCTCGCGCATCCCGCTCCGGTTGTTGTTCGAGCCGATCCAGCTGAATTCGCTCCGCTTGCGCTCGACCACAACGTCGAAAGCTCGACCGACGTCCAGGGTAATTTTCTCTTCACGCGGCGTGTGGTTGATCGTGCTCTCGCCGAGGAGTTGTAAGGAACCGGATGAATCGCGTTGGAAAACCTTGAATGTTCCGGCAGGCAGAGGCATCCCGAGCTTGCTGGCCTTGTCATTTTTGAATTCAAGTCGAATGGTGGGTTTGATCGGCCCCGTGCCGACCTCGCCTTCACTCGGGCGGAATCCAGCGTAGTAGCGCATCGGATCGACGATGAGCTTCTTTCCCACCGGAACTCCCACGGCCTCGAGGAGCGAGAGCTGCTTGATCTCCTTGTTGCGGATATCTGATGGTCGCCCGAGTGTGTAGAGGTGGTAGTCGCCGAACTGTTCTTCCGAGAAGCTGTCCTTGGCGGCCGCCATGGCTGCCCGCTCCGGGCCACCCCGCGCGAATCCTGGCGGGTAGGTCGGCTGGACGCGGTTGACTTCACCGGCGAGGAGTTTGAGCTTGGCTCCGGGGAAGGTGGTTCCCGTGTTGTTGGTCACGGTCACCCAGCCTTTGAGATCGCCGATTTTGCCCGCCTCATCGAGCGCGAGGACGTAGTCTGATTTCCAGCTGATCGCCTGAGCGAGATAGCTCAGTTCCACCGTGTTGACCCCCGCCATGGCGGATTGCAGCATCCACACGAGTGTCGGCCGCGAGATCAGCCCAGAGGGGAGGGAACTGACCTCAATCTCTCCGTTCGGATTCAGGAGAATTCGCCCGTCGTCGGTCTGGATGACCATTCCGTTCCAGGTGCTACCCAGGTTGCCATTGGCATCGCTGACCACTGCGGTCGGGGCACTGACCAGGGTTCCTTCCAGCCGCTCTTTGACGCCGTTCGGCAGAATGCGGTTGAAGACGATTCTCTGCCCGACGGCTTTGTTCAAAATCGCGCTGGTGCTGATCAGGTCGTACTGGTAGCTCTGCTCCAGCACCGAGAATGAGCCAGGCTTGGTGACCGACCGGATGGCGACGCTGTTTGCCTCAATGGTCTGGGCGACATCTTCAATTCCGATGGTCTGAATCCCCTCTTGCAGAGTTAGATCGCGCTGCTGTTTGACGAGGGCGAAGCCTCCGTTGTAGATTGTCAGCTCCGTTTGCGAGGGCGCGGCCATGCCTAAAACTACCCCCAAAGCGATTCCCGTCATGTTCTGTTTTCTCCTGTTGCCGTCCGAGGACGGTCTCCTTTCCATTGGACGCACGGGTGGAACAGTCGTTACGGAAAATGGGGAACCATTCTTGCGCTGAAGCCCGGTATCGTGGAGTTCTCATGTCTGTTCTGAAGGCACATATTGTTGGCGCACTCGAAGAAGCGAAGCGCTGTTACCTCAAAGACTTCGCCGCCCTTTCTCACGATGTCCTCGCGAAGTCTCCGGGTGGGGCGGCCCGATCTGGCTATGATTTCACCTATGAAGTCTGCGTGGTGAATGACCGGTTTGCCAAGATCGTGGCGGGAGAGAATCCGGGAGAATGGCCGTTCGACGGATGGGTGACCTGCCCGGCGGAGAAGCAGAACAAGGATCTCCTTGCGGCCGAGCTCACGGCAGCGACGGATCGGTTCATCGCGGCAATTGATGCGGCGAGCGAAGAGAGTCTGCTTGCTCCGACGGAGAGCATGGGGCAGCCCTCGAGCAACTCAAAGCTCGCGTTCCGCATGGCGGTTCACATGATGTATCACACCGGTCAGCTGAACTATCTTCAATCGATGAACGGCGACGACGACATGCACTGGATGGACTAAAGTTCTCTGCGTGTAGCTGCGAAGCTAGTCATTAAGGCTGCTGACTGAGCAAGCGGCTCTCGGTGAGCTTCGTTTCGAAATTCGTGATCTGAAAAGGACTCGAGAAGAGGAGCACGAGACGCCCTTTCAGGTCACGAAGTCTCTTTACGTCGCTGGTAAAGAAAAGCCGGTTTAGCTCGCCTTCGTTCCCGTCAAACCAGCGGATGTGTGGGTGAGGGAGTCTTTGGAATCGTATGTCGATATTGTATTCAGTTTTCATTCGAAAAGTGACGACATCAAACTGAAGTTCACCGACCGCCCCTAGCACGTACTGACGTTGTGATGAGGTGGCATCGAGGAAGAGATTCACCAGTCCTTCTTCGGCAAGCTGCTCGATGCCCTTTTCGTATTGCTTAAACTTTGTGGTGTCGTTGTTCATCACCGAAGCGAAGAGCTCCGGAACAAACTGAGGAACGCGATCGTACGACAGAGCGGGATCGGTGGAAAGTGTATCACCAAGCCTCAAGAATCCTGGATTAGGAATCCCGATGATATCGCCCGGGAATGCCTCCAAGATGGTTTCTCGGTCGCTCCCGAAAATGCG
Organism: Armatimonadota bacterium; assembly: GCA_020161505.1. Classification (GTDB taxonomy): domain Bacteria; phylum Armatimonadota; class Fimbriimonadia; order Fimbriimonadales; family Fimbriimonadaceae; genus UphvI-Ar2. Next base: position 2,903 of record JAIUNY010000023.1, read on the forward strand.
GACTGGGCGGGTGAGCTTCATCGCTTTCTTCGAATTGACATGGGTCACCTCCATGTCTTTTTCGAACTTCCCGGACACAACTCGTAGGAATGCAATTCTGTCACGATGGTCCGGGTTCATATTCGCCTGAATTTTGAACACGAATGCACTGAATTCGTCCGATTTCACCATTTCTACGGTCTCCGGACTGGGAGCCATTTGGATGAAGCTATCCAGAAATTGATCGACACCGAAGTTCGTGAGCGCGGAGCCGAAATACATGGGGGAAATCCGGCCAGCGAGGACGGCTTCGGAAGTCAACGGCTCCGTTGCAATATCAAGCAACTCGATATCTTCGATCAACTTATCGTACTGAGTTTGACCAATAAGCTCTGGCAGGTCAGGATCGTTCAGAGATACCGTGCTTTGAGTCGCTTTGGTGGAACCCCGAGCCACTCTTTGGTAGAGAACTACTTCTTTTCTATCGCGAACGTAGATGCCCTGGAAGGCGATGCCATCCCCAATCGGCCAGTTGACCGGGACACACGTGAGCCCAAGGTACTTCTCAATATTCTCAAGAATCTCAACCGGTCCAAGACCATCGTGATCGAGCTTGTTCACGAACGTAAAGATGGGGGTTCCGCGCTGCTTACAAACGGCAAAGAGCTTCGTCGTCTGGGGCTCTACGCCTTTGGCAAAGTCGATCACCATCACGGCACTATCCGCGGCGGTGAGAGTTCGGTATGTGTCGGCGGAGAAGTCGTTGTGGCCGGGCGTGTCGAGAAGGTTGAGCACGTGGTCGTCATACTCAAATTGCAGCACGGTGGATGTAACGGAGATACCGCGCTGCTTCTCAAGTTCCATCCAGTCGGATGTCGCTTTCTTACCCGCTGAACGAGCCTTCACCGCCCCGGCCGACTGAATCGCACCCCCGTAAAGAAGCAATTTCTCGGTGAGGGTGGTTTTCCCGGCGTCCGGGTGCGAGATGATCGCAAACGTACGTCTTCTTGAGGCTTCTTTCTTGGTATGTGTGGGCATATCGCGTAACAAAGGGCGCTCGGTCATATTTTCTCAGCGACGCCCGAGCGCCCTAGTATTCATCAAAGGGAAGAAACGTCCTTGGCCCGATCTTCAATCTGCCTCACGTGACGCTCCGTGTGTTCGCACAAGATCAGCAGCCCGTCGGCTAGAGTCAGTTTGAGGATCGGGATGAAAGGGTTGGCGAACTTGCCGCTGAGATCGCTGCCGTGCAGGGCTTGGCACCATGCCGCGACCTGATGCTGGCGCGCCGTCCACTCGGAGAGGAGACGGTCTTTTTCATATCTCTTCGCCTGCGGCGTCATGCCTCGGGGCACCGGGACATCTTTGCTTGGGCCGGCCATTTTGGCAATTTGCTTCCCGAGGTAGGTGTGGGGGATCGGTTGATCGGGAGCTTTGATGGCTCTGAGGACAAGCGGCTCCATTTTTGAGCAGTAGGGTCGCGCGCTCAGGTTCAGGTGTTCGATCACCTCGGCGCATGACCAAATGCCGGGCTGGGGTTGCTGGTTGAATTGATCCTCCGTGAGAGGGGCGCAGGCTTCGGCAACCCGCTCCGCGTGATTTTCCAAGGCATGCTCCCAGGCAATGAGTTGATCGACAGCTGGCACGCCAGGAGGGTACCAGTCTGTGAACGGGCTATCGGTATTCGGCCCGCTCGATCTGGGCGCGGAAGAATTCGCCATTCTCCCCGAACTCCTGATCGCTTTCTGCCCAACCGGCGCTGATCTTGGTGGGGATTCGGAATCCGTCGAACGCGCCGGTCTCCTCGACTACGACACGGAAGGTGCGCTCCTTGAATCCTTCGCCCGGCACCTCGCCCCATCGGGCGATGGAGCAGCCTCGCAATCGGCCATTCGGTTCGATTTCAAACGCGACCGGAACCTTGGCACCGGCGACCGAGATGAGAGCGCGAGCCTGGCCCGGCCTGTCAGCCTCCCACCGAACTTGCGTGCCGAGCAGGGCCGGAGGGAGCCAGCAGAGTTCACCGGCGTAGCGACCTGCAGCGGACTTCGTGATGTCTGGGCCGGATGCTTTCATCAAGGGGATGAGGCCGAGGATTTTCCAGGCCATTTCTCCCTGACCCAGGATCAAGCGATCTGCTCCCGAGACGGGGAGGCTTTGCACCTTCGTGCGCGCTGACCATTCAAATCCTTGTGAGGAATGGAGCCATTCCGTGGCTTCGAACTTGGCCCAGCTCTTGAGCCTGATCTCGCCGGACATGGTCAGGCGGGTGATGGTCGGGAAGGGCGTGCCTTCCTCGATCGCCCACCTTAAGTAACTTTGTGCGTTCTGCGGTAGCCGCGAGATCAGTCCGCTATGAAACAGTGTGGTGCGCGGGGGCGCACTCTCCCACAGAGTCTGCAGAGAAGTTTCTCCCATCGTTTGCCTCCGGATTCAGTATCTCCGGGAAATGCTGTGACGGTGATGGGACGATTTGGGACACGCTGCGCCCTAGAGAATTAGTCCACGAGCTCGCGCCCGTAGCCATCGTGGCGAAGTCCGCCGACGAGAATATAGATCGCGTCAAGCCAGGCCCAGATCAGGCCAACGAAGCACATGGTGGTGATGAGCTGAAGCATCCCGTGGGCGGCGTAGCCCAGATAGAAGCGTCCGAATCCGGGGATGAAGTTGAGGAGCCCGGCAACGGCGCGCTTTTTGTCGCTCTTCAGGGTGTTCAGGGTGCCGTAGGGCATCGGGTATCCACCGTAGGGTGCGGCTGCGGGGGTGAACTCCGGGTTCGGGACGAAGCTGGTGGAGATGCTTGGAGTGGGTGACTGAACCGTCGGGGATGGGCGGGTTCCCGGCATTGGCGTTGGAGGAGGTTGCTGGGGAAGGGCACCGAACTTGTCTCTGAGCTCGAAGATGCCTCCTGCCGGCTGCCAATCTGCCATCCCGGGGCGCCAGAGATAGGTTTCTCGGTCAATGACGCCATCGGAAACGAGTTCGGAAATCTGCTGGAACGTGAGCGGGCCCAATTGGCCGTAATGGCCCACGTAATACCATTCCGGTTGCTCGTCGACAATGCTCATAAGCCCAGCCACTTCGCAGAATGTTCTGCGTGCTTCATTCTAGGACATGAATGGCCCCGGAGAGGTTGCGCGGGCCTAACGACTCTTTGCGAGAACGCGATCCGCAGACCGTCCGGGAGGCAGGATCGCCCTGCCAGGTAGCCTCTGACGCATGTCAGTACGCGTTCGGTTCGCCCCGTCGCCCACCGGATTGCTCCATGTGGGAGCCCTTCGCACCGTGGTCTTCAACGATCTCTTTGCGAAGCGCCACCAGGGCACCCTCATTCTGCGGATTGAGGACACGGACCGCACGCGCTACAACCCGGAAAGCGAGGCGGAGTTTATCGAGACCCTGAAATGGGTCGGGATCGAATTCCATGAGGGCCCTCACGTTGGCGGCGACTTTGGGCCGTACCGGCAGAGCGAGAGAAAAGAGGCGGGAATCTACACACCGTTTGTGGAGGAATTGCTCGCAAAGGGCGCGGCGTATGAGGCCTTTGAGACTCCCGAGGAGCTGGAGCAGATGCGTGAGTTCCAGCGCATTAACAAGATGCCGACGGGTTACTTTGGTGGCGACTGGCGCGATGCCACGCCAGAGCAAGTCGCGGCGGCGAAGGCCGAGGGCAAGCCATGCGTGATCCGGCTGAAGATTCCACGCAACACCGCGATTGTTGGCGAGGACGTCGTGCGGGGCAAGCTGGAGTGGGACAGCAACACCGTTGATGATCCGGTGATTATCAAGGCCGACGGGATGCCGACCTATCACTTTGCTGCGATGGTGGATGACCATCTGATGCAGATCACCCACGTCTTCCGAGGCGAGGAATGGATCAGTAGCTATCCGAAGCATATTGCGCTGTTTGATGCGTTTGGGTGGGACAAGCCGGTGTTCGTCCACTGCCCGGTCATTGTCGGGAACGACGGCAAGAAACTGAGCAAGCGCCACGGCGCCACTCGCGTGCTGGACTACAAGTACGATGGCTTCCTGCCGGATGCGCTCAAGAACTTTGTTGCCTTGATCGGCTGGAACCCGGGTGATGATCGTGAGATCATGGCTCCGGACGAGCTGGCTTCCGCGTTCCACTTGGAAGGAATTCAGGCTAGCCCGGGCAAGTTCGACATGGAAAAGCTCAAGTGGATGAACGGCGTGGGCATTCGTTCTCTTGACCGCGATTCGCTCATTTCGACGGTTTCCGAACTGGTTAAGGATCCCGAGATCTTGTCGTACTATGCGGGCAAGGAACCCGAAGATCCGGCTCCGAAGATTTCGGCTGACGAGTACCATCGGGCGATCAGCACCTTGGCATCTGCGCTGGATAACGACTCTGCGTTCGCCGAGCAGTGCGTGGTTCTCGAGCAAGAACGGGTGCAAACCCTGGCTGATTTTGGCCCCGCGACGGAGTTCTTCTTGGTTGAGGAGCTGAGCTACGATGAGAAAGCGGTCGAAAAGTGGTTCGGCGAGCCGCACGTCCGCAAGTTGCTTGATGATTTGGCGGGCTTTGTTTCCGGCAAGAGCGAAGTCTCGGTGGAGGAATGCGAGGGGTTCGTGAAAGGCTGGGCGGCAGAGAACGGGTTTGACAAAATCGGCCCGGTGGTGCACCCCACTCGCGTGGCTCTGAGTGGAAAGACCTCCGGGCCGGGGCTGTTTGACCTGATGTCCTGTCTGGGGCCGGATCGGATCGCCAAGCGAATCGCCCGGGCCAAGGAACTTCTTCGATGAGCCTCTGCCCGATTTTGGGTTCCCGCGACCCTGGGCTGAGCCGCTGGCTGAATCGACGCCCGAGCTTCGACCCGAAGCTTGTGAGTTCGGTCGCCGAGATCATTGATGAGGTGAGTCGTGAGGGAGCCGAAGCAGTTTTGCGCCACTCCCGTCGCTATGATTCTCCCGCTCTCGAATCGCTTTTTGTGACGCCGGAGGAACTAGAATCTGCCGTGGTGACCACGGATGAGTTGGAGGCCTTGCGTCTTGCCATCAGCCGGGTGCAGGAGTTCCACGAGACTCAGAAGAGTGTGATCACCAAGGACTGGCAAGAGCTGCCCATCGGCTACGGCTGGCGCACGGATGCTACGGAATCCGACGATCCTGGCTTTGAAGGCCAGCGACTTCTCCCGCTCGCGAGCGCGGGTATTTATGTCCCCGGTGGCCGCGCGAACTATCCGAGCAGTGTGATCATGAACGTGATTCCGGCTCAGGTTGCAGGTGTTCAGAGGATCGTGATTGCCACTCCCGTCGGGCCGGACGGCACTCTTGCGCCTGCCGTGCTCGTCGCGGCCCGATTGCTCGGAATCCAAACGATTCTGAAGGCAGGAGGTGCAAGCGCGATTGCCGCTCTCGCCCTGGGGATCCCTGAGCTTCCTCGGGTGGACAAGATTGTTGGCCCGGGTAACGCCTATGTCAACGAGGCCAAGCGCCAACTGTGGGGAAGTGTTGGCTTGGATGGCTATGCTGGCCCGAGCGAAGTCGCGGTCTATGTGGACGATGAAAACTACACGGACTACGCCGCCGCCGACCTGCTCACCCAAATTGAGCACGCGCCCGACAACGTGGGAATGCTCATCGCGCCGAATCAGGAGGTCATCGATGAGACGATGGCGGAAATCGAGCACCTCCTCGCGGGTCAGAAGCACGAGGAGACGATGCGTCGCGCCCTGAAAGAGCAGTGCGTGGCTGTGATTTCTGAGTCTGCCCTCGATGCGATTCGGGTCATCAATGACTTCGCGCCCGAGCACCTCTCCTTGATCTGCGAATCAGCAGCGGCGATGGCCCAAGGCGTGGTCAACTGCGGATGTGTTCTCATCGGCGCGGAAACTCCCCAGAGCTGTGGAGACTTCATCAGCGGCCCCTCGCATACTCTGCCGACCGCTGGCGCGGCTCGGTTTGGGTCGCCGGTCAACGTGCAAGATTTCTTCAAATTCCAGTCGGTTTCCTCACTAACAATGACCGATCTGGAGATCCTGAATGCTGCCGTGCAGATGTTTGGCGAAATGGAAGGCTTCCCGATGCATGCCCTTGGAACCCAAATCCGACTCGACGAGTAGGTTGTCTCATGATTGAGATTAATGGGGGATTTGGCGAAGGGGGTGGACAGATCGTGCGCACCGCGTGCACGTTTTCGGCGGTGACCGGTCAGGCTTTCCGGCTCTTCAACTTGAGGGCCAATCGGAGCAAGCCTGGTTTGCGGGCTCAGCATGTGACTTCGGTGGAGTCCGCCGCGATGCTCGTTGATGCGGAAACCAGAGGGGTTGCCGAACACTCCGTGCAATTCTCCTTTGCGCCGAGAAATCGAGCGGAGGCCGGGGACTATGGGTTCGGAATCCGAACGGCAGGCTCGGCGGTGCTCGTCCTCCAAACTCTTTATCCGATCCTCGCTCTGACGGATCGGCTGAGCCGTCTGGAGATCAAAGGGGGCACCAGCGTGCCGTTTGCGCCACCAGGGATCTACCTGGAGCAGGTGTTTGCGCCGATGGCTGCTCGCATGGGTTGGGGCGGATCTATCGCGGAGCCTGAGGTCGGATTTGCCCCGATTGGAGGAGGACTGATCTGGTCGCTCGTGGGTTCGGCGGATCCTCTTGAGGTTCACCTCGATGGGTCGCAACCATCGGAAACCGAATGGATATGGCGATCATCGGGCATCCCGGAGAGCGTTGCCGAAAAAGCCTCGCGCCTCATTGCTGACCAATTTGGGCAGACTCTCAAGGTCGAAAACGTGAAAGCAGAATCTTCGGGCGGGGTACTCGCTTGCATTGCGCGCGCGACCGAATCAGCGGCGCCCGCCGGATTCACCGCGCTTGCCGAGCGAGGACGTCCGATGGAGAAACTCATTGCGAGCATCCAGCGGCAAGTGGAGACGTGGCGCAGCGCGGGTGGTCTCGATCCGCACCTGGCCGACCAAATCGTGCCTTTGCTGGCCCTGACCCCGGGGAACCACTCGTTTGTGGCCAGCGAGGTGACCGAGCACCTGGAAACCGTGCTCGAACTCATCCCGATTTTCTCTCTCGGAACGTATGAGCTGAATCGTGAAACCAGGGAAGTCGGGATTCACTCCACGCGAATGTCCTAAGTCGCACACAACCTGGGACAGAAAGGCCCCGCAGGAGCCGCCGCCAGGGATACACTGGTTTCACCGCGCGGCCCCGCGCAGAGTGCAAAGATGCCCTACGTCCCTCATACCGAAGCCGATGTCCGAGAGATGCTCGCCACGATTGGCGTGGATTCCATCGATGACCTCTTCGTCGAAATCCCGGACGACCTGAAGCTGAAGGCTCCGCTCAACATCCCGTCGAGCATGGATGAAGCGCAGTTGACCAAGCACCTCCAGGCTCTGAGTGAGAAGAATGTCGATCTGAGCCGGGTGACGTGCTTCCTGGGTGCAGGAATCTACGACCGATTCATCCCCGCCACCGTCGGCGCGGTGATCAGCCGGGGCGAGTACCTGACCGCTTACACTCCGTACCAGCCGGAAGTCAGTCAGGGCTATCTGCAGACGATTTATGAATTCCAGAGCATGATCGCCGAGCTCTACGATATGGATCTCGCCAACGCGAGCATGTACGACGGAGCCACCTCGCTTGCCGAAGCCGCGATCATGGCGACGGGGATCAAGCATCGGAACAAGGTTGCGGTCAGCGCGACGGTTCACCCTCACTATCGACAGGTTCTGGAAACCTATTGCTGGGCGATGGGCGTGGAGGTCGATACCCTGGGCCACGTCGATGGTTTGACCAGTGGCTACGACGGTCTTGATGAGAGCTATGCGTGTGTGCTGGTGCAGACGCCGAGCTTCTACGGCACCATCGAAGACCTCGCTGCACTGCGAAGCGCTTGCGACCGCATCGGGGCCATGATGATTGTGGCTTCGGATCCGACGAGCTGTGGGATCATGCCTCCTCCGGGCCAGTTTGGTGCGGATGTCGTGGTGGGCGAGGGCCAGCCGCTGGGAATCCCGATGGGCTTTGGCGGCCCGCTGCTTGGTCTGTTTGCTTGCAAGAAAGAGTTTGTCCGCAACATTCCCGGCCGAATCGTGGGACGCACCACCGACGCGGCAGGGAAGAGCGGCTTCACGATGACCCTGCGCACCCGTGAGCAGGATATCCGCCGCGAAAAGGCCACCTCGAATATCTGCACGAACGAAGCCCTGATGGCTCTGGCGAGCACGGTCTACATGAGCGCTCTGGGCAAGAATGGCATCCGCCAAGTCGCGGAAACGACGGTGCGCAATACGCAGTACGCGATTGAGGTTCTGACCGCCGCTGGTGGCAAGCTGAAGTTCTCGGCCAAGGTGTTTGGTGAGTTTGTGCTGGAACTGCCGCGCTCTGCGGCTTCGATTCAGGCCGAGCTTCTGGATCACGGTGTTCTGGCTGGATTGCCGCTGGGTGAGTACGAAGCAGGCATGGAAAACTGCCTCCTCGTCGCCGTGACGGAGAAGCGCACGAAGGCCGAAATCGACGACTTCGCCGCGAAGTTGAAGCAAGTTCTGGGCTAAGGCTCAGGGTCGATCAGGAAGAGGTCATTCGCTGGGCTTTGGGTGATTCTCTGTGCCTTTTGGTCGGAGCCTTGTCGTATTCGGCCTGGGGTTCGTATTTCCAAAAGCTGAATCTCGGACTCCTGGGCCACGTGGAGAGACAGTTTTTGCTCTCAAGTGAAATCGACTGCTTGTGCTTTTTCCCAAGCTCATATATTTGAGCGGCGATCTCGGCACGCGCCTGTTCGGTCTTCCTCTCCCAAGCATCATCTCGGAATTCCTCAAAAAGCAAGCCGTTTTCGCAGTCCTTCTTCATCCTGAGGGCCCGTAAGATGTCGTCGCACTTAGAATGCGAGTAGTTTACTGCGCCCGCAAAAAGGTCGGCAACACCGAGAATCGGGAGTTCTTTGGAGCATCGCTGCGCATGCTTGAGTATTCTGAGATACCCTCGGTCGGGGCGTATCAATGGCTTTGACTTGTTGTAGATTGGGAGCTCACGAGTGCTGTTCAGAAAGTCTACAATGTCTGGGTGCCGCAAGTCCTGCTTCTGATCCGGAAACCACATCCAATCTCGCACCCCGTGCCAATCGGCGTTCCTCCGCAGGCCGTGGAACAGCATCCGGTGGAAATTCTCCCTATCGTCACGGTTTGCAATCTTGTGCCTGGAATCCTGGATGTCCCACGTCAAAACCATAACCCTCAGATTGGTTCGCTCAAAAAACTCGGTCAGGATCTGCGAAGAAACGCTAAACCTCTGGAGCGTCTCGACTTGGCTCCACTTAAACTCCGTTGCCTGCGTCGTTCCTAACAGCTGCTTGCAAATTCTGTTGAAGGCGACCATCTGCTCATTTGACCCGGAAATAAACGCTATCGACTGAAATCTGTTGCCGTGTATTCCGGACTCGTCTGAGACCACAATGTTCGCTAGTTGCTCGTTGTTCCCAAGTTACGCTCCTTTCTAGGATAGTATGTCAGCATTCGGAGGCCAATAGCGAGTGGGGGTGTGGAAAACTCCACGCCGTTACTCTAGAGTTGCTTTTCTCAACAATGCTCCTGCCGGGCGTACGAGGCCATGCCTGCAAAAGATTCCCTTATGTTAATCAATATACTTGTCAATGAACAACTCCAAGCAATGTTGCGTCTGTCGAAGAGTCTATTGAAAGTTTCCAATTCCATCTAGTCTAGGATACGAACCACATGACCGAACTCCCTGTGAAATGTCCGAAGTGCGGTGCCCAGATGACGCTGATCTCGCGGCATGGGAGAGGCGACAAGCGCTGCCTTTCACAAGCAGGCTGTCTGTTTGGCACCGGAGTTGGGTCGCTGTTGATTCCGCTCCTCCTGCTGGCCAAGTCCACCCGGATTGTCTGTCCCAGGTGTGAAATCCCGTAGAGGTTCGGCATCCGAACGGAAAGCTGAGAGGTCGTTTTTGCCTTAACTCCACACCTTGCCCCAAACCTATCCAACCCCTTCCACAGAGATGGGACTAAACGGAAAACTGGCCCCTTCACCGCAGGTACGATTCACTCGTGCAGCGACAGACAAAGTCAGTCCCCGTCCCGCAGTTGATTTTCGAGCGATCGCGCCCTGGTCGCATCGGCTGCAGTCTCCCCAAGGCCGACACGCCGGAAGTCGATCTCAGCAAGGCGATTGGGCAAACGCGCGATGAAGTGAAGTGGCCCGAGGTCAGTGAGCTGGAGGTCATGCGCCATTTTGTGAACCTCAGCCACCTAAACTACGGCATCGAAACGGGCTTCTATCCTCTCGGAAGCTGCACGATGAAGTACAACCCGCGCATCAACGAGGTCACCGCCTCGATGAGCGGATTCCGCAACCTCCACCCGCTGCAGCCGGATCACACCGCAGAAGGGGCATTGGAAGTTCTCCTGAGCGTCTACGAGATTCTCGAAGAAGTCACGGGATTCGACGACATCACCATGCAGCCGGTTGCCGGTGCTCATGGCGAGATGACCTGTCTCATGCTCATCAAGGCGTACCACGAATCGCGCGGCGAAGGCGCGATGCGAACGTTGGTTCTCGTCCCGGATAGCGCGCATGGCACGAACCCCGCCAGCGCGGCTCGATGCGGATACGATGTCAAGACCATCCCGACGGACGCCGACGGGAACACCGATCTCGAAGCTCTCAAGGCCGCTCTGAACGAGAGCGTTGCCGCCTTCATGGTCACCAACCCGAGCACCCTGGGGCTGTTCGAGCCAAACATCCAAGAAGTTTGCAAGCTCGTTCATGCGGTCGGCGGGCAAGTTTTCTGCGATGGCGCGAACATGAATGCCATGGTCGGAACCACCCGACCCGGCGATCATGGCTTCGACTGCATGCACCTAAACCTCCACAAGACGTTCAGCACGCCTCACGGCGGTGGCGGCCCCGGATGCGGAGCGATTGGCCTGAAGCGACACCTTGAGCCGTTCCTGCCAGCGCCCGCTCTCAAGCGCGTGGATGGCAAGCCGGTTCTGGATCGTCATCGCCCTCTGAGCATTGGCCGGGTGAGCAGCTTCTATGGCCAGTTCCTGATGGCGGTGCGGGCTCTGACCTATCTGCTGGCGTACGGCAAGGAGCAGATGTCCCACATCAGCCGGTACAGCGTGCTCAACGCGAACTACGTGCAAGCCAGGCTCCGTGAGGTGCTCCCGCAGGCGCACAACCGGCCGTGCATGCACGAGTGCGTTCTTACGGCTCAGCAGTACAAGAAGAATGGCGTCCGCGCACTGGATATCAGTAAGCGACTCATCGACTACGGATTCCACCCACCGACAAACTACTTCCCGCTCATCGTGCCGGAATGCTTGATGATCGAGCCCACGGAGACGGAAGCCAAGGAAACGCTGGATGCGTTCTGCGATGCCCTCATCGCGATCTGCCACGAAGCCAACACGAACCCGGACTTGCTCCACGAGGCTCCGACCACCCAAGTGGTCGGCCGACTGGACGAAGCCAAGGCCGTGAAATTGCTGGATGTCAAGTGGCAACACGCACCGGAAACCCCAGCCACGGTTTAGAATAGAACCATGTCCGAAATCCTCGCGATCAGCCGGTTCTCTGTACCGGAGCACCGGCTGGCAGGGTACGAGGAAATGTCGGCGGCCTTTTCGGTCCGCGTGAACACTCACCCGGGTTCGCGAGGAACTCACATTTGGGTCGGCGTCGATGATGCCGCCCATTGGATGCGCCTGACTCTCTATGCGAACGAGCAAGCGGAGCGCCATGTGCATGGTCGAGTCAGCACCTCCGATTGGATGGTGGAGAAGATTCGCGAGGCTGGAATTGTCCCAGACCTGACGCGTTGTGTGGTGGTCTGGAAGCACGGGGTGTCCCCCGAGAGGCTTCCGATCGAGCCTTTTGTCTCCTACAGCGTCCGGGCCTTTGCGACAGGGATGCAGACCGACTGGATCGAGAAGCTGCAGTCGAACTTTGAGGAGATTTCAAACATTGATGGCTATCGTGGTTCGATCATCGCCACGACGGCCGAGACCCCGGAAGAAGTCTCCGCACTTGTCTTTTGGGAGTCGGAAGAGGCTTTCCGACGATCACTTCCCGACGGGCCCGACTACGAGATTGACCTTTACCGAGACTCCAATCTGCTGACTCCGGCACCCGAGATTGAATTGTCTCCAGAGCCCTGCGGGCCCGATTCTGACCATGATTGATCGCATCCAGGTTGTTGACGATGGCGTTCACGACGGGATCGTGAATATGCGCCGGGACACCTACTTGCTTGATCTCGACGGAGTCAGAGCGAGGGTGTATCAGTGGGATCGCGACTGGGTGAGTTTGGGGATGTTCCAAACGCCAGAGACTGCCCTGGTTGACGGGTGTCATACCCCTTGGGTGATGCGACCCACCGGAGGCAAAGCGGTTCTCCACGGCCACGATTTGACCCTCGGGATGAGTGCTCCTTTGGCGCTCATTGGCACGGACTCTCGCGGGGTGAAGACTGCCTATCGGTGGCTGGCTGAGCCGATCATTTCCGCGCTCAACGAGGTCGGAATCCCCGCGACTCTTGCCGAGCGCACGCCGTTTGTCCGAGGGGCCGGGAAGGTTGCCGACTGTTTTGCCCACGTGGCAGCGAACGACATCGTGCATCCGGGAACGGGGCAAAAGGTGTGCGGTTGCGCGCTGCGCCTGACTCACGATGCAGTTCTTCTCCAGGCGAGTATTCCGCTTGGCAGACCGTTGGCTGATCCCGCCGAAGTCTTCGACATCCCCGCGCTGGTTTCGATGGATCGCAGCGTGACCCGGATTGATTTCGCGGCAGCGCTTCGAGAGAGTCTGGCCGCCTGGGTCGCACAGCAGGGCGACCGAACGATTCTTGCTTAGTTCATCGCAATCGGGTCTCCCCCGGTATTTCTACTTGCCGATTCGGGACGAGAGATCGGGAAACACCCTCTCAACAGTGGAGAGCGCGTATGGAAATGTCCGGCAAGATACCAGTCACGATGAAGTTATCTGCCTCGGATCGATTCGATCGCAACCAGAACGAAAAGTTCAACATTTCGTTGACGGGCTGGCTACCAGCAACCAATCTCTCGCCCGATCGCACTCTCGCCTTTTTGGTGACCAGCGACGGGCGAAGTATCCAGATGAACATTGAGGGCACGGGGGATGCCGGGGAGCTGATACTCGTCCGGCGATTTGACCGACTGGGTCACCTGCTTTCGTTCATGGCCTATTGCCTTACTTCGGGCACGACGACACCGCACTTTGCCGAGGCGCAAGCCCGCGAACCTGCCCATATCGCGGCGTAAGCACTCGCACCTTGCGGTGGCCCAAACAAGAAGCAGCCCCTCTAACGACGCTACGCCGAGAGGGGCTGTTTGACTTTTTACTGCCTGCTGCTTAGTGCGGGCTTGGGGTGATGGTGAACCCTTGCAAAGCCAGCTCTTGTCCGATGTGGCGGAGCTTCTTCATGGCCCGCAGCTCGATTTGGCGCACGCGCTCGCGAGTGACGTTGAGGGCACTTCCGACTTCTTCCAGAGTTCGGGCTCGACCATCGTCCAGACCAAACCGAAGGCGGACCACGTCGCGCTCGCGGCTGGTGAGTCGACCAAGAATGCCGTCGATCTCTTCGCGTCGGATGAGATTCGTGGTCACATCTTGCGGAGTCGGCATACCCGTGCTCGGGATGAAGTCTCCGATGGAGCTGTTGTCCTTTTCGCCCACCGGGGTTTCCAGTGAGAGCGGCTCAACCGCGACACGCATCATTTCATGCACGCGCTCGGCGGACATCCCCACGCGCTCAGCGACTTCTTCCGGAGTCGGCTCGCGGTGGAGTTCCTGCTGGAGGCTGTTCGCCGTCTTCATCACCTTGTTGATGAGTTCGGCGACGTAAACCGGAATGCGCACCGTTCGGCCTTGGTTGATGATCGCCCGAGCAATTGCCCGGCGGATCCACCAAGTGGCGTACGTCGAGAAGCGGAATCCCTTGCGCCAGTCGAACTTCTCGACCGCGCGGATCAGACCGAGGTTGCCCTCTTGGATCAGATCGGCGAGGGGGATGCCTCGGGCGTTGTACTTCTTGGCAATGGAGACGACCAGTCGAAGGTTGCTCTCGATGAGTTGCTGCTTCGCCAGAACGCCGATCTTCATCACGTCCTTTCGGTCGAAGTCAGAGAACTCATAGTCCTTTGGCAGGTTCATCAGTTCGGCCACGCGGTTCCACTTGCCCTGCTCGGCAAGATCCTTCGCTTGAACCTTCTTGGCGAGGTCTTCTTCTTGGCCCGGGGTCAGAAGGTGGGCGCGGCGCGTTTGCCGCATCCACATTTCAAGCTCTTCGCCATCATCCCGGGGCTTCTCGGCCTCTTCCTCTTCTTCTTCGGCCTCCATTTCCAGGAGTTCTTCATCTACCGGCTCCTGATCGTCCAGCATGTGCTTGCTGGCGTCGATGTATGCATGACGGCTATGCGTCCGCACCGTGATGGCCTTGCCGCGTCGAACCTGAGTCGGAATCTTCTCGTCCACTAGTGTCTCACTCAAAAGGATTAACCTACATCTTCAGGACGCCGAAGACTGGGTGAAGTCTCGCGAGTCCTGGTTTTTTGCTTGGCCCGTTCGGGTCTCCGTCCGAATCGACTCCCTGCCATAACGTTTACATAGTAACAAACGTTTGCCGTTTTGTCCAACAGAGTTTCGATTCATTTTCAAAATTCTGTTTGGGTGGGAGCGGCGCTGCTCTCCAACGTGTCACAAGTCGTGCCAGTCTGATGAGACGCAAACTTACTGGTTCAGGTTGCATATGGCCCAGTCTTGAGGCTAAGACCTGAGCCTTTCCGCACTTTCTTTCAGTGCATTTGCCAGGGCGAGGGTGCTTTCTTTTGTGTTGGAACTGGCAAAACTCACACGGATCGTGGCCAGGGCATCGGCTTCCGAGAGACCTAGCGCGGTGAGAACGGGGCTCGGAGCCGTGCTTCGACTGCTGCAAGCGGCTCCGCTGCTGGTGCCAAATCCACGGGTGCCGAGCTCGATCACGAGGGCGTGAGCGACGAGCCCGGGGATCGTGATGCTGAGGATAAAGGGGCTCTGCTCTGGGGCGTTATTGTCTCGCGCATCGGGGATTTTGCTGATTGCTTCGAGCAGCACGTCCCGGAGTTCCGCAGCGTGGGCAAAGTTCTCGTCCTCCTCGTCACGGGCGATCTCCGCCGCGATCCCCATGCCGACGACGAGGGGAACCGGGGTGGTTCCGCTGAAGAACGTCTCTTGATAGCCACCATCGTTCGCCGCGTCTTCCGGAAGCTTGAACTGCGCTGGGTCGCGCAGGATGAAGGCTCCGACTCCCTGAGGGCCCCCGAACTTATGGGCACTCAACGCGATCAGATCAGCGGTCTCCCAGTCGTCATCGTGGGTTTTGGCAAAGGATTGGGTGGCATCGAGAAATCTGAGTGCTTGACTTTCGGTGGCCGTGGGTGCCCCGATCCCTTCAGGGTCGGGATCACCAACCCCGTCGTTTCTCAGACCGGGGTGGAGAGTGGCCATTTCACCTGAGGTCAAGGCAAGGCTCATCCGTCCCGACCCTGAAGGGATCGGGGCACCCACGGTTTTCAGTGCGGGAATCCCGCCTGTCTCATTGCAAACTCCCATCATCGCGACCCCCACGCCCGGCGGAACCAACACATCCCATCCCCGATTCTCGAGAACCATTCCGCCGTGGCGGGCCGCCGATTCACGAACCGCCGAATGCTCGAACGGACTCACGCCGAACGAACCACGGCTCGCCAGCAACCGCACAGCGAGATTGCACGCCTCCGTACCCCCCGAGCAGAAGAACACCTGCTCCGGAGCGACGCCGCACGCCATCGCCACACGCTCGCGGGCCTGCTCCACCACAAACCGAGCTTTATCCCCCCACGGATGCAGGGACGAGGCATTGCCGAAATCCTCCCCGAGCCAGGGCAACATCGCCTCCAGAACCCGAGGATCCAAAGGCGAGGTTGCGGCGTGGTCGAAGTAGTTTTCGCGCTTCACGAAGGCCTCACTTGGGGGTTCATGATCTTCCGGTCAATCCAAGCATAAGCCAGCATGGCGAGAACGAACCACAGGATCCCCCGCAGCCATGGAAACGGAAGGAGAAACCCCGCGCGGAACATGATCCCGTTGACCAAGGAAGCGAGGGCAATCCCAAGCACCAGGCTGAGCAAAGTGCGCCAAGTCAGCTTCATTCAACTGGCTCCGGCGCCGCGTAGTCAAACTCAGGATCCTTGCGGCAGAGGGGCAGGAAATCGCACGAGTGGCACAGGGGCTTGAAGGCAGGGCGATGATTTTCCCAGTCGCGATTCAGCATTTCATCGCCAATCGAGATGATGTCCTCGCGGAACTTGCTCACCTCCTCGGGCGTCAGCGAGACCGAGGCTTTGTCGCCGCTTTGCAGGGCGATGATGCTCGTCAGAACCGGGCGATGAGGGTGCAGGTGCTCCAGAATCATCTGGTAGATGCCCATCGCCACGTCGAACTTGATCTCCTCCTCAGTCACGGTAGATCGCTTGCTCTTGTAATCCACCACCTCCAGCGACCCATCCGGGAGTTCATCGACGCGGTCCACCCGACCCTGCAGGATGAACGCCCCTAAGTCCATCTTGATGAGCTTTTCGATATAGATGGTCTCGGAGGTGACGGGTTCTTTTTGGATTCGTTCCGTGTAGTTTTTGACCAAAGACTTCCCCTCGGCAAGGGCCTGCATCATTTCGTCTTGCGAGCCGTACCCAGCGTCGATCCAGCTTTCTTCCAAGGCGGCGATGGCTTCTTCGGTGGTCGTTACTCCAGTGTCGCTGGCGTCGTGATAGCGCTGGAGGACTTGGTGCAGGGAAGTGCCAAAGCTGAAATAGCTCTTGGATCGCAAGTACCACTTGCCTCGGTCATCCAGATACGTCCAGCGGTACTTGGTCGGGCACGCCAGGTAAGTCGTGATCTTGCTCGGGCTCAGGGTCGGACGTCTCAAGGCTCCTCCATTGTGGCTGATGGAGGAGTCTTGACGTCAGCTATCCGCGCCTACTGGGCGCAATGTGAGAGCGGCTTTCGGGCAGCTCAACCCATCGTAATCGAGCCGGCGACGAACCAGATGCACCAGATGCCGACATAGGCGGCGGCACCGGCTCCGGCGGCTTTGCGCACGAACTCCAGGTGAGTCTTGCTGTACTTCACCATCACGAACCACGCGAGCACCAGGGTCATGCCTTTGACAGCGGCAAACAGCCATTCGCTGGTCTCGATGATCGGTTTCATCAAAGGATTCAGCTCGATGATCAGCCCGTGGTGATGCAGGAGGGCGGTGGCCACCAGGTCAACGAAGCCGATGGTCAGCAAAAGCAAAAGTGCGCGGGTCGGAAACATCTTCTTCCACAGATCCACACCAGACGTATTCTCTTTCATAGAACCTCTCAGAGTCCAACCAAGCCAGAAGCTCACCCACTATCGTATCTTGCAACTCGCGGGCTTGTGCTGTGGAAACTACGTGATGATTCAACATGATCGAGAAGATCAGGCTTTCATCGTCTTTTCCATGCACATACCCGCTGAGCGCCGACACGACATCAAGTGATCCTGTCTTCGCTGAGACGGCCATTCCTTTCAGGCGAGTCCGCAGAGTGCCTTCGCCCGATTGGGGCAAACCATCCACGAAAACATCCCGATAGGGGCTGGAATACGCGTGACGCAAAACCTGTGCCAATGCACGCGGAGAGACTAAATTGTGTCGACTAAGCCCACTGCCATCGTCCGGACGAACCGCCCCTTTCTTAACCCCGACGGTTTCCGTCATGAATTTGACGAGCTCGGCCTGGGCTTTGGCGTAGGGCGCGGTGCCGAGCGGAGTGCGCTTGCTCGCGGCGGAAATCAGGAGCATTTCGGCAAGAAGATTGTCGCTGGGTTCCAGGCAGTTCTTGACCCATGTCCGCATGTCGTCGCCCTTGTGAATGTAGTCGGGCGCGCGATCGGGAACCTTGTCGGTTCGGATCAGCTTGCCGCCGAGCATGAGCGCGGCGCTCATCGTCGGATCCGGCTGAGCGAATCGGGCGACCAACGGCGTGTCTGCTTTGAGCCGACCGGTTACCGTGACAATGCGCTTTTCTCGGTCAAAACTGGCGGTGGCATCGGCTAATCCTGGTTCGTGCCGCACCTGAACCCCCGCCCAAGCGGGAGCCTTCACGATGCCATTCGCATGAGTGACCTCGAACTGCGCACGATCCGCCGAGAAAGCAGTTACCCGGGGGGCGTAGCGGAAGGGAAGATCATCGTATTCCCACCCTGGGCCATAGCCGTCGCCAAAGGCTGATCGAACAAAGACCCTCGACTTTGGGCTCGGTTTGAATCTCGCTCGGAGTTCCGCGAGCTGCGCGGAAGATAGGCTCGGGTCTCCGACCGCATCCACCCAGATGTCGTCTCCTTCCTGCCAGAACTTCGTCTCGGGTCGATAATCCGGCCCGAATGTATCGAGAGCAAACACGGCACTGAGCACCTTCTGATTGCTCGCGGGAACCATGCGCACGTCGGCCATCCGTTCGTAGAGCACGGTGCCATCGGGTCGCATCACCACGATCCCAACCCACGACTCCTGCCACGCCTCCCCCGAGATGAGGGCTTCGATTCGGGCCGGAAGCTCAACACCAGGGAGCGCGTGCTGCATCCGCGCATCGCCCGATGTCGGGACGGCCCCGAGGCTCATCGCCACGGTCAGCAGGAACGCAGATCGCGAAAGGGTCAAACCCATAGACCCCATTTTGCCCGTATTTCAGGCTGGTTTGGCGGTGAATCAGGCACGAATCGCGGACTTTTCTTCGTCAAACGTGGGCTCTATCACGTGATCTGTGGCACCGGAGGCAATGTCCCGCGCTTGGGACTCCGCAAAGGCCCGAAGCAGAGGCTCAGCATCCTGGGTGGTGGCCCATTCGAGTTTCGCAAGCACATCGGCCTGACGATCGGGAAGCCATTCGACGAGATGAAACACGGCATGGATCGCAGAGCGCCGTCCGATTTTGCTTGGCGCGCCGATCAGTTCGATCAGAGCGTCGGCGGCGTCGTTGTTTGAGATATGCCCGCCGAGCACTACGCCGCCTTTGTACATCGTGCGGGCATAGTCGTCGTTGGCATCCCAGAGCAGATTCTTGATCGCCGTAACCGCGCGCTTGACCTCATCGGGGGTTCGGCAGAATGCGGCAATATCCTCGAACATATCCAGCACGCACCACTGGGCAGATCGACGATGGGGATGTCGCTCGTCTTCGAGAATCTTGAGCAGAGCTTCGGTGTAGATGCCGAGACTCGCCCGCTTCTCGATCTCGATCATCGCGGTGTGGGCGACGTCGCGATCCGGGCAATAGAGCAGGGAGACCAAATCTCCGCTTGGGAGATCAGCGGTGCGGCCGCGGTAGATTTCATCCCGACCGAGAGCTTTCTGAATGGCAAAGCGCCGCGCATACCAGGGCTCGCATCCCGAGACCAGCTCGGCGAGCATCTCCTCACGAGTTTCGCCGCGCGATTCGTTCCAAAGGCCTTCGACTCGCCCAAACACGCCACGGTCGGTGGTCGCAATCTGGATCGGCCAAGTGTCTCCGTGTACCGTGATCTCAGAAGTTTCGCTCCAGAGATCATTGGTGATGTGATAGTCGTGGCTGACGGCATGGGGCGGCCAGTGGAAGACATGCCGGTGATCGGGCTTGATCGGCGTGGTGTCGCCGCCTGCCTCCTGAACTCCACGTTCGATGGTGGCGTTCAGGCTTGCCAGCACGTCTTCCTTGGTTTGATTCATGCGTCTCTTTTCTAGTTCGCCGAAGCCATGGCCTGCCGTTGCAAGAACCGGTCGATTTGACCATCCATATCGGCCAAATGGATCTTCGTTGTCTCGTCGGTGAGGTTCTTGGAAGCCAGTTGGGCCTTGATCCGCTTGCTCACCTGGCGAATCGTGACGCCGACGATGGCGCGTGCGTCGTCGTTGATGGTGCCCCCACTCGCCAGCGAGTGGCTGATGAGCACACCCAGGTAGTACCGCTGCAAGTCGCGGCGCAGGTCGGCAATCGCCTGATCCTTCCCGATTTCACTGAAGACCTCGGTGGTGATCGATCCGTAGTGCTCGGCAAGCGTGTAGCGATTGGCAGGATTTTGCGTCTTGAACGCATTCTCCGCGATGGCATCGAGCTTGTCGTAGCTGGTGAGCATCGCGAGGACGAGGCGCTGGTTGGTGCCCATGAACTGCCGAAGCGGCGCGTTGTAGCTGTCCCCGCCAGCATCCGGATCTTGGCTCATGCCGAACAAGACGTCCTGCGGAAGATCGTTGACGCTGGCGCGGAACACCGTCGGCAGAATCATCGCCATGGCCTGGCGTTGCTTGGCCGAGGAAACAGGTCGCAGCGTCGGAACTTCTCCGACATCTCCCTTGAGCTGCCGACGAAACTCGACGCCTCCGACCAGCCGGATTGCGGTCATCGCGGCCCGAGATCCGGCCCGCAGAGACCGCAGAAGAAGAGCGTTTCGCCTGGTGTATGACTGCCCATTCTTCGTCGCGTCCGTGAGCGCATATTGCTTCAGAAGCTCGCTGGCTTGGAGGGACATTTTTGCGTACTCTACAGTGTCACTTCCGAGATCCCAGCGCACCGCGAGGGGGTTGATGCCGTCGGCATCATCATCAGTCAGGTAGATCAATCCACGCGATCCGCTGCGCTGAGCGTGACTTTGCAGGAACGGCTTTTCTTCATCCGGCGTGGTGCCGGGGAAGTCTTTGTAGCCGTAAGCGATCGCCCACTCGTCGTAGACGCCGATCTTGGGGTTGTAGTACTTCGCGTGTCCTTTGAGGACGGCAGCAAGGTTGAGCGGAGTGTAGTCCATCACCGAAGCGGCCACTGCTTGAGCGTCAATGACGGCTGGATTCGCCAGAGCGGCTCCATCGTGCAGGGTGGAGGCGGCGAAGTTGTGGCGCAGTCCTAAGCAATGCCCAACCTCGTGGGCGACCAGATCGGCCACGGCAAGCCGCACGAACTCCTTCTCATCCACCGGAACGCCCGCAGCTTTCATCACCATGAAGGACTCAGATCGGTTCTCGCAGAAGCCCTCCGCGTGGTTGCAACCAACCTTGCGGAAACCTGCCTTGCGCATCGGCTCTTCCACCCTCTGCCGGAGGATGGTCTGCTCCTGATTCTCATCGAACCACTTGCCGCGTGGTGTGCCCCCTGCGACTTCCTCACGGAACTCGGTGAACATGCTCGCGGGGTAGTTGGCGTCTACCGTGACGGCGGCATTGAGAATCTCGCCGGTGATCGGGTTCGGACGGAACCAGGCCACTGCGTAGGCTGAGTTCTTGGTCATTGTCCAGCGGACGACGTTGAATCGGCCGTCGGCGTGGTCGTAGTCCGGAGTGTTGGGAGCATCCTGAACGACGATCGCGTTGCGGTAACCGATTGCTTCGTAGGTTTTGTTCCAGTAGAGAATGCCATCCCGGACGCCTTGCCGATATTCTTCCGGGATGCTCGGGTCGAGCACCCAGACGATCGGTTTCACCGGCTCGCTCATCGCGGCGGTGGGATCCTTCTTCTCCAGGTGGAATCGTTGGATCAGGCGCACCGTGCGGTCGGGCTGCTTGAGCTTGGCGACATCAAAGTAGTCGCTCGTAAAGAAACCGACCCGGGGATCGGCGTAGCGAGGCTGGTAGCCCCGGTCTCGGTCGAACCAGAAGTTGAAGCTGAGAGTGAGGGGGAGGCTTCGGCCATCCGCCAGCGGCGGGCCGGACGATCCGAAGAGCGCGGCGAGCAGGGAGCCCAGATCATCGTCACCGCCAGCTTGACTCTTGCGGAAGTGCACTCTCGTGCGAATCACCGCGTTCTCGGGGAAGGCTCGGATGCTGGCGATGTCGGAGTTGGCACTGTCGGGCATGAAGCCGGGGCCACCCATCATGCTCACGACTTGGTTCAAGCCATAGAGGTTTCCATCGAACAATCGGGTGACATTGACGAGCAGCTTTTTGCGCGCGGTGTCTTTGGCTTCGATTTTGAAGTTGCCGAGAATCGCCTCGGGGAAGGATCGCGAACTGCTGAGTGCGAGGGGATCACTGGCGGGCCAGCGGTAGTCCAGGTTTGGACGCATCAGGCGGAGTTCATCTTCGGCACCCCGGTCGAAGCGGAAAACATCCACTCCGTCGTAGCCCAGGGGATCGCCTGCTTGGAGTCCATCCGTGCCCACCCCGGTGGAGATGGTGGGTTGAACGAAGAAGATTTTTCCAAGCTGAGCTTCATCGAGCTCCATCAGAATCTCCTTCTTTCGCCGGTACAGGGTGACCTCGCCGGAAGTTTTTTCCAGACCCTCGATGGCTTTGGCGAACTTCTCCGCCTCCTTTTCTCCCTCGGTTTTCTCTGGAGTCGCTGGCTTAGCGGGAGGTGTCTGGGGCGCGGCGGATGCTGGAGGGGGCGCGTCGTCCTCCTCATCTTGCCGAGCAAAAGCCGGCGACGGGGCCACCATGACGGCGGCGAGAGCCAAAGTGATCCACAAGCTCTTCATAAAATCCTCGCCAGTTTAACCACAGGAAACGCGCGTGGGGTTCCTCAATCGTGGAAAGTTCAGCGGAATCGCGGGTTCAGATGCAAAAAAGGCGATCTCCGTAAGGAAATCGCCTCTTTTGCGAGCAATCAGGAGTGGTCAGCTGCTCTTCGCGGTGCCCTTGTCATCGTCTTCGGGCATGGTGGTGGCTTCTTTGAACGCGGTCTTGCCTTCGGACAGACCCTTTTGGAACTCGCCTGCACCCCGACCGAGACCACGCATCAGCTGCGGGATCTTTGAACCGCCAAAGATCAGCAGAATCAAGAAGCCGATGATCAGCAGTTCCTGGTTGCCCAGAAAGGCGGTGCTATTGAGAATCGCGTTCAACATAAGTTTCTGATCCTATTATACGACCAATGTCCTTGAAAGAAGACGGCTAGAGTCCCCGATTGTTCAGCGGTGGAGCCTACTCGCCCGAGGGAGCCGGGGTCGAGCCACCACTACTGGAACTGGAGCGAGAGCCCGGGTTGAACTCGATGCGCTGCTTGGTGCTCTTCTTACCGTTTTGGAATTCAACCTCGCCATCGGCGTAGGCGACATTCCATCCCCGCGATTCGCCCATCATCTTTGGCGAGTCTTTGGGATCCAGCTTCTCGAAGGGTCGGGCGGCATTGATTCCGCCTTCTTTAGCTTCAAAGAACAAGATGGTCTGGTCGGGTTTGGCGATGTCGGCGAGCTTCTTCCCGGCGATTTCCGAGTTGTAAACCAGGTAGGTCTTGGGATTCTCGGTGCTGCAGAGGAGCTCCTTCGAGATATCCTGCGGGCTCATCATGCCGCCCATGCCTGGCACATCCTTCACCTCTTCAGTGATCTTCTTGGCTTCACGGTTGTAAATCTCCGTGATGTCGGTCTGCCAAGTTGCGGCGGCAGGGAAGGCACCCTTTTCCTTTTCGTATTCCAGCAGCGCATTTTGGGCGATCGACATCGTCATCATGCAGGGCATCACGCCTCCGACTTGCCGGAACACTGTCGTGGCCATGGCACCGAATCCGATGACGGCGATGCAGCAAAAAGCACCGAGGGCCACGAAGACCCAGACGAGGGGATTCGTCCCTTTCTTCTGAGGCGCATAAGGCGGCGGCGTATAGCTCATACGTTCATTATGTACGGGAGTCAGATAGACTAGGATTCAGTGAGTTCCGATCCGACCCAATCTGGCCCACGGCCGCCGAGCGTGGACGCCCTTGCGCGATCCCTGGACTCTGAGATTCCCGAGAGGATTCGTCTCCGAGCGGCACGGCAAACGTTGGCCGACGGGCGCGCCACGGGAGACTGGGCGAAGTCGGGGGACGAGTGGGTGGAACTGGCCTCCTCGAGAGCGCGTCACCTGGCAAAGCCGCGGCTCTCTCCCGTCATCAACGGGACGGGAATCATCCTCCACACGGGCCTGGGGCGAGCCAGACTCGCGGATGCAGCGGTGGATGCCGTGCGTGCCATGGCGGGGTCGCATGCCGATGTGGAGGTTGACCGGGACACGGGGCAGAGGGGGGATCGGCAACTGGTGGTGCGGTGGCTTCTGCAAGAGCTCACGGGCGCGGCATCTAGTCTCGTCGTGAACAATTGCGCCGCTGCGACCATGCTTTCGCTCGCCGCGCTGGCTCCTGGGCGTCCGGTGATTCTTTCCCGGGGAGAAATGGTCGAGATCGGAGGGGCCTTCCGAATGCCGGAAATTGTCTCCGGAAGTGGATGTCAACTCGTCGAGGTGGGCTGCACGAACAAGACGCATCTCCGTGACTATGAGGAGGCGATGGACGTGGCGGGCGAGCCGGGGGTCATTCTCCGGTGTCATCAGAGCAACTTTGTCCAGGAAGGGTTTGTTTCTCGCCCTTCCACCACCGAGCTCGTGAGCCTGGCCCAGAAGTCGGGCTGGGTGTTCGTGGACGACCTGGGAAGCGGGTGTTTGGTGGATACAACGCGGTACGGACTGCCGAAAGAGCGCACGTTGCGCGAAGCTCTTGCGGAAGGAGCCGATCTCGTTCTTGCGAGCGGGGACAAGCTCCTCGGAGGGCCGCAATCGGGGTTGATTCTGGGGCGTGAGGACTTAGTCTCGAAGTGCGCCAAGCATCCTCTGGCTCGGGCGACGCGCATTGACAAACTGGATCTCGCCGCGCTCGAAGCGACGTTGCGCTTGTATCTGGAGGCCAAAGAGGCGGAGATTCCGACTTGGTGGGCATGCGGGCGGTCTTTGGGCGAACTGATCGACGCTTGCGAGCAGTTGGCACGCGCTTGGGGTGGAGAATCGCGGATTGAGCCAGGGCACTCTGAACTCGGAGGGGGATCACTCCCCACGGCGGGGATCCCGACGATGCGCATCGGCTTGATCGGCAAAGCCACTGCCATCTACGAGCAGCTCTGGGACGCCGGACTCCTGTCCCGCATCGAATCCGGTACCGTA
Organism: Armatimonadota bacterium; assembly: GCA_020161505.1. Classification (GTDB taxonomy): domain Bacteria; phylum Armatimonadota; class Fimbriimonadia; order Fimbriimonadales; family Fimbriimonadaceae; genus UphvI-Ar2. The sequence continues at coordinate 27,814 of JAIUNY010000023.1, forward strand.
TGGATCGACCCCCGGGCGATTTCTGATGACGAGATGCCTCGTGTGCAGGCGATCCTGGGGAGTATCCAGCCATGAGTCAACCCGATATCTCTGAAGCCATCCGTCAGTGGCGCGCCCTTGTGCCGAACCCCGATCCCGTGCGCAAGCGGTTCGATCTCATCATGTCGGTGATGGATGCGATGGGGGAAGATTTCGGGCTGGACTCTGATGATGCCTGGGATTTGTGGCGCGGATTTGTGCTCCTGATGGAGGGTCTTCCCGCGCAAGATTTGCCTCAAAGCGAGGCGATCAAGACTTGGGTAGCCCAGCATTTGACGGGAGATCAGGACGATCTAATGGATGCTCACGAAGCGGCGATCATGCTCGCCAGTCTTGTGCTCGAGGAGCGGGCCACCCCCGAAGAAGCTCTGGAACGGATGCAGAGCTCCGAGGTTTTGCCCTTCCGCGAAGAGGTGATGGCCTCGCTGATCACCTTTGCTGCGACCCACGAGTTTGAGTCGAAATGACCCCGGATTCGCGCATTTCGATCAACGACCTGCTGCGTGACCTCATGCGGCACGGTGAGGTGAAGGTTGCTGGACTCACGGCGAGGATCGACCGACTCAGCGTCTGGGCCGTGTCGGTCGGTGCGGAGCTTGGGGTGAGCGAGGAAGATCTCTTTGCCTGGCGATTTTGGATGGTCATCGGGGAAGTCGGGCAAGTGATTGACCTGACCGAGAATCTCTCCCAGAACGGCGAATGGCCGAATCCCTCTGTTACAGAAAGCCACAACTACCAATTCGCAGCAATTCTTGCCGAGGCAAGCGAACGAGCATTTCTTGCCGGGTTGCGTGGGGAAGCGGCAATGAATGCCGTTCTGCGCGAATGCGATCGCCTTGTCCCGGAGGAGCCGAGAGCCGCCTATGCCAGGATCGCGCTTCAGATTTCGCCGCTGGAACTGCCTGACCAATCCTCGTAGGCAGTCTCGCCCGCGACAAATCCCGTCGCCCAGGCCGCTTGAAGGTTGTAGCCCCCGACCGGTCCAGCGATGTCCATGATTTCGCCACACAGGTAGAGGCCGGGGCACTTGAGCGAGCGCATAGAATGGGGATCGACTTCGTCGAGGGGAACGCCCCCGGCGACCACTTCACCCTTTGCCAGGATCACTTTGGCAACCTCGCCGAGGCTCCATCCCTTGATCTGCTCGGCGAGTTTGTGAATCTGCTTCTTGCTGAGTTGCTGGCACTTTGTCCCGGGTTCGACTCCCGCTTGCTCCAGAAACGGATCGACGAGCCGCTGGGGCAAAAGGTCGGCGATGATGGCATCGATTTGGCGGTTAGGATTCTTGGTCTTGTAGTTCACGAGGTCGGCATCGACTCGGTCGAACTTGTGGTCAGGGAGGAGATCCACTTCCACCGTTGCGATGCCCTCGCCCCACTGCTCGGCAATCACCCGGCTGATGCCCAGCGTGCAAGGCCCGGAGATTCCGTGGTGAGTAAAGAGCATGTCCCCGCGCCACTTGGCCGATTCCTTTCCGTTCAGCCGGCTCCGGAGGACGATGTCTCGCAGGGCCACGCCCGCCCAATCTTTGATCGACTTGAGCCTCAGATCCATCGGCGCAAGGGCGGCTTTGATCGGAACTAGGCCGTGACCTAGTTGAGATGTCCAGGGCCAGCCATCTCCGGTGGTTCCGCTGCGAGGATAGCTACTGCCGCCCGTACAGAGGATCACATGGTGCGTTGGAATCAACTCAGTCTCCGTGCGCACACCTTCAATCCGCCCGCCGGGAGCCACGATTTCTCTCACCGGAGACTCGAGCTTGATGATCACGCCCTCCTCTTCAAGATAGGTGCGCAGGATCGCGACGACATCCTTTGAAGTCTGATCGACGGGGAAGATGCGACCATCCTCGCGGGTGTACACCCGGAGCCCGCGATCCGTGAGCATCTCGATGATCCTCGTGTTCAGGAATCGGTAACAGGCAGGCCGGATAAACCGGGCTTCGTTTGGTCGGAAGGCTTTCAGAACGCTTTCGATTGGGCCATCGTGAGTGATATTGCACTTGCCTCCGCCCGAGATCAGAATCTTGGTGCCGATCCGGTCGGTTTTCTCGACAAGGATGACCTTGGCTCCCATCTGAGCCGCGCGCCAGCCGGCGATGATTCCTGCTGCACCAGCCCCGATCACGACAATCGGGTGCTTCACCAGGCCACCTCGACGCTCTCCCAAGGTCCAGATTGGCCCTGGGTTTTGGCAAACTCGACGACTTCGGCGAAGCTCGGAATGCTCGCCATCGCACCTGGCTTCGTGACGCTGAGTGAGGCGGCGAGAATTGCGAACTTCACTGATGCGATAAAGCTCCACTCGTGCGCGAGTCCGGCGAGCAGTCCTCCGTTGAAGACATCCCCGGCTCCCGTTGTGTCGGCGGCTTTGACGCTGGGAGCATGGAAGACGTGAGACATCTGGCGATTCGCGTAGAAGCACCCGCGATCGCCGAGCGTGATGACAACATGCTCCGCTCCATGAGCCATCAGCCGATTCGCGGCGATCTGGGCGGAGGTGTCATCGCTCGGAACGACTCCCGTGAGGGCTTCGACCTCCGATTCGTTGGGGGTCAAGGCCCAGGTGTGATCGAGGATCACTTGCGGGATTTCTCGTGGTGGCGCAGGGTTGAGAATCAGGCGTCCGGCGTGTCCGCAAGCATGGATCACCTCGTTCGGAACCTCAAGCTGGCAGAGAATCAGGTCGTCTTCCTGGATTCCTGCCTCGGTGATGTCGCTTGCTGTGAGGTGCCCGTTTGAGCCCACGTAGACCGCGATTTGATTCTGCCCCGTGGCATCGACGCAGATGTTCGCCTGCCCAGTGGAGGCCTCACTGGTTTGGCGAATCCAGTCCGTCGGCATGCCGAGATCTCGGTAGGCGGTCAGGAACATCTCGCCTGCTTCATCATGCCCCAGGCATTCAATCAGCCGGACATCTGCCCCGAGCTTGTGGGCGGCTACCGCTTGGTTGCTGCCCTTGCCACCCAGGAAAAGGTTGACCGCGCTCGCGAGGCTCGAAGAACCTGGTCTGGGCATGTGATCGACACTGAAAACCGTGTCCAAAACCGCGCTGCCAATCACCCAAACTGTTCGACTCATGCCTTGCTCTTACTTTAGCACTTGTGTCTTGCGGGGCTCGGATCGGGAATACTGGCCCCCATGTCCGAAAAAGGCAAGTCGATGGCCCTCCACAACAAGATTCTGTTGAGCTTGGTGTTGGGAGGCGTGGCGGGAATCGGAGCTCAGGCGGTCGCAGCCGGGAATCCTGCGTTCAAAGAGCAACTCGATTCGATCCTCAAGAACGTCATCGAGCCGGTCGGCAATATCTTCCTGGCGATGATCTTCATGATCGTCGTGCCCCTGCTTCTCTCGGCTCTGATCCTCGGGATTGCCCAGATCGGGGATGTGGCTCGTGTCGGGCGAATCGGACTGCGCACCCTCGCCATGACGGTGCTGCTCAGTGGAATCGCTGTGGCCATCGCGTTCGCCCTTGTGAATCTGGCAAAGCCTGGGAGCACGATCTCGCCGGAGCAGAGAGATCAGCTCTACGCCGCGTACGCGAAAGATGGTGAGAAGAAACTCGGAATCCGCGCGGAGAACACAGAAACCGCTTTTACGGAGGCCGAAGCCAAAGAACTGGACGGCAAAATCGCCGACGCCATCGACAAAGCCAAGCCACCCCAGGATGGCGATCCGATCCTCGGCATCGTTCCGCGCAATCCGGTTCTCGAAGCGAGCCGGGCTTTGAGTGGCGGAATCTTGCCCTTCATGTTCTTCGCGCTTGTGCTCGGACTGGGGCTCGCGAAGAGCGATCCGGAGGTCGTTGCTCCGGTTCGCGCATTCTTCGAGGGGATCTTCGAGATCAGCCAGAAGGTCATCGAGATGGCGATGGCGCTCGCTCCGATCGGCGTGTTCGCGCTTGTTTTCAAGACCGGGGCCGCGCTGGGAATTGACATCTTCCGGGTGCTCGGGGTCTACGCGATTGTGGTTCTAGTTGGGCTAGGCCTGCACATGTTTATCACGTACCCGGTGGTTCTCAAGCTGATCGCCAAGCGCAATCCCCGCGAGTTCTTCGGGCAGATTCGGAACGTGATGCTCACCGCCTTTGCCACGAGTTCCTCGAACGCAACCCTCCCGGTCGCCCTTAAGGCAGCCGAGGAAGAGGTGGGGCTACCGAAGGATGTCAGTTCGTTTGTTCTCACCGTGGGGGCCACCGCGAATCAGAACGGAACCGCGCTGTTTGAAGGCATCACGATCATTTTCTTCTGCCAGCTTTTCGATGTGCCTCTCACGGCGGCGGATCAGCTCATGGTTTTGGGCGTTTCGATCGTCGCGGGAATCGGCACGGCGGGAGTTCCGGGCGGTGCCTGGCCGGTCATCGGCGGCATCATCAAGACTCTCGGCGTGCCCGCCGGGGCGATTGGCATGGCTCTCGGCATCGACCGAATCCTCGACATGTCTCGCACCGTCCTCAACGTGACCGGCGACATCACCATCGCGGCGTGCGTGTCGGAATGGGAAGGTCGAAGCACGGCGATTCCGGAATCGGTGCAGGGCTGAGGCCTAGTCCGGGATCGCGGCGACGTAACGGAGGCAACTCTGAGCCGTCCTAGCCGTGTAACATGATCGGAAGGATTGCATTGAGGTTAGAACCATCCCCGTTCGGTGGCAAATCCCGCGAGTTCGACACAACGTTCGGCGCGGATACCGATGACGCGCTCGTCAACCGAGCGAGGTCTGGGGACTTTTCGGCATTCGAGATTCTGTTCGAACGCCACCGCAATCTGGTCTACCGATACGCCTATCAAATGGCCCCTCGACGCGACGACGCCGAGGACATTGTTCAAGAAGTCTTTATTCGGGCGTACCAAAACCTCCATCGCTACCGGGATGAGGCGAAGTTCACGACTTGGCTCCTGAGGATCACTGCCAACTACGGCACCGACCGAGCCCGAATGTCCACCCGACGCCAAAACTTGGAACAGCAGGAAGCGGCCGGGGCTCTCACCTGGATGACGGTGGGATCGGGCGAGGATGACCCGATTGAGAATCTGGAACAAGCCCGCCGTAAGGCAATGGTGCGAGAAGCCATCCAGAACCTGCCGGAAAACCATCGGAACGCGATCCTTTTCCGCGATATCCAAGAGATGGAATATGACCAAATTGCCGAATATTTTGGGTGTACCGTCGGTGGCGCGAAGCTGCGCGTGCTCCGTGCCCGACGCGCCTTGAAAGATCGCCTGATGCCTCTGCTGAGCGAAAGCGGAGGAGAATTCTAACATGACAAACAAGGATTTCGACGCTCTGATCCGGTCGGCTTTTCAGGAAGAAGAAGCCGGGGATCGCGAACTGGTCGCCGGAGAGGCCTCTGAGGCGATGAAGAAGGAGGCGCAGGCCTACGCCACGCTTCGCGAAGATCTTCATGCCCTGCGAGATATCCCGGAATGCCAGATGAGCACCGAACGACTCCGAGAGGCGATTCTTGCCCGAGGGATGAAGCCCAAGCGCGTGATCCCCTGGTGGCAACCCGCCTTCGCGATGGCGGCGTGCGCGGCGGTGGCGGCCCTCGCTCTTGCGCCGGGCATGAAGTCGGCGGGAATGCCGGAGAAGACGGAGAGTCCCTTGGTGGCCACCCATACCGTGGCGGAACCGACTCAGCCCTTGGCACTTGAGGAATCGAGCATTGCCCCGATGACTTCTCAGATGGCTCCGCAGGGTTCCTCGGCGAATACCGGCGCGGCAGTGGCTCCCCCGCTTACCGAGCGTCGGCCGGAGACGCGGGTTCGTCCGTCCAACCGACGACCGAATCGCTTTGCCCGCCTGGAGAGCCCGGCGCGAGATTCGGCTCGCCCGGCAAGCCTTGATTCGATCAACCCAGGAAGCGCGGCGGCGGCTCTTGTTGGCGCAGCCGCAGATAGTGCTGCGTTCCGCAGCGAAGATGCCGGAACCGGCGCGGCGATGCCCACGACCTTTGGTGCCGCCGATGCGGGAACGGGGTCGGGCGGTGGCGCTGGTTTCGCGATGCCTGGAAATCAGATGAGCCGCGCGGGTGCCCCGCAAAACAAGTCGGGCGCTGAGCCTGTGACGGTGATCGTCATCCCGGGTGGGGTCGATCCTGCGACCGGGGCTCCGGTGGCGCAAGAGGTTGATAAGCGTGAAGTTGTCTTCGGTGGTTAAGTTCTGGGCTCTTGGGCTCCTGATTTTGGGCGTGCAGTTCGTTTCTGCCGGTCAGGTTGGACCGGGCATGCTCTCACTGCGCGAGAGCATCCTGGAGAACACGGCTTCGGATGAGCAAGTCATCAAGCCGCAGAGCATTGCCTCACCCATGGAAAGGCCAGCGGGGGCGTATCAATCTGCTGCCTGGGCCACGGTGCAGCCAAGCCTGGCGATCCTGCCGGACATCGAAGGTCGCCCTGGCGGCATTGCGGTGCTCATCAACAAGGAAGGGCACTTTCTTGCCCACATTTCCAGCATTTCCTACGAGCCGTTGACGGCAACTTTGAACAACGGCAAAACCGTGAAGCTCGGTCGGCTCGCCTATGATCGCGAGACTCAACTGGTGCTCCTCGGAGCCTATGAATGGGATGAGCCGAATCGGCGACCGATCCGCGTGGCGCGCGATCAGAAGACCGGGGAAGTGATGGTTGCCACGGTCAATGGTCCAGTGAAAGGGGATATCACTTCCCAAAACCGCCCGGGGCTCTTTTATCCGAGCCAGCGCTATGTGCCTTTGAGTGAGATTCAAATGGAGGCTCGAGACTATCCGGTCGGCGGAGCCGTGCTCTTCACGAACGCCGGGGATCTGGTCGGGATTCTGGGCGCGACTCTTGCGGTGGACCGTGCCTTGCCGGGGCAGGGAACCTCTCGCTTCCAGAACGTTGGTGGATTTGGCCCCCAAGGACTGACGATCGGCTACGCCCTCGGAGCAAAGATTCTCTCCCGGGTGGTCGATGGCTTCCTCGAGCCAGATCACGTGGTGGATCACCCGACGATTGGGATCTATTTCCGCGCAGGAACGAATCCTCTTGAAATCATTGTGGATCGCCTGATTCCGGACGGCCCGGCCGACAAAGCGGGGCTGAAAGCGGGCGACGTGATCCTTGCAGCAAACGGTACGAAAGTGGACAACGTCCTCGGATTCGCCAGCTACTTGTTCGAACTCACCCCGGGCGAGACTCTCAAGCTCAAGATCCGTCGTGGGCCATCAGAAAAAGAGATCGAGGTCAAAGTCGCGGTTCAAGATCCGGATCTTTGAAAGTCGCGAATCAGCCATTTGAACTGAGTCCGCCCGCTCCAGGTGGACTCTTCGAGGGTGAAGACGACATCAATCTTCGCGTCGCGGGGCAACTCCGCGAGGTGATGCCCGAGCCCAAACGCCATCGCCTCGCGCGTTTGACCGTCCTGGCCTAAGGTCACCCGGGCGTGCTCGGGATTCCGAGTTGGGGTGAGCGAGAGGATTGAGAGGTTTCGGCAAAGAAACACGGGTTCCGGATTGGCCTGACCGAAGGGCTCCAGCTTGCTGATCGCCCGCAATGACTCCAGACTCGCCTCGGCGAGGGTGGCTTCGGCATCAATCGTGGTCACCGGGATGAAATCCTCTTCGGTGAGAAATCCTCGAGCGTGCCGATCGAGCCTGGCCGCGAACTCCGGGATATTCTCCACCACCAGAGAGCATCCCGCAGCGGCGGCGTGGCCGCCACCGGTGGAGAGGATGTCGCGATTGAGGTTGATCGCGTCGGCGAGGTGGAAATTGGGGATGGAGCGTGCGGAGCCGCTGGCCTTTCCGCCCTCGATGGCGAGGACAAAAGCGGGGCGCCGGAACGCCTCGACCACCTTGCCTGCGACAATCCCGACGATTCCTTTTTCCCACCCTTCTTTGGCGACAACGATCACGTACTTTTCGTCAAGGCCTCGGTTTTGGATCTCCTGGGTCGCTTCGTCGAGAATGCGCTTCTGCCGCTCGCGGCGTTCTTGGTTGGTGGTGTCGAGGAACTCGGCGAGTTCGGTCGCCTCCGAAAGTTCATTGGTGAGGAGCAAACGCAGGGCAACGTCCGCATCATCGATTCGCCCCACCGCATTCAGACGCGGCCCTAGCTGGAATCCGATGTGTCGCGTGGTCAGGGGCTTGGTGGGATCATCGAGCTGAGCAACCTTGAGGAGAGCCCTGAGTCCGGCTTTGCTACTGGATCGCAGGGTTTGCAGCCCAAAGGCGGTGATGACTCGGTTGTCGTGGTGCAAGGGCATCACGTCGGCGACGGTGCCCAGCACGGCGAGATCCATGAAGTTCTTGTGGAAAGCAGCGGCGGGCCAGCCAATTTCGCGGCAGATTCCGTGACAAAGTTGGTACGCGATTCCTGCGCCACTGAGTTCGGTTCCTGGCCACGGGCCGTCGTGACGGTGAGGATTGACGATTGCCTCAGCTTGAGGGAGCGTTGCTTGGACCTCGTGGTGGTCGGTGACCACCGCCTTCATGCCGGCCTCGTAAACCATGTCCAGTGCTCCGTGGGCGCTGGATCCGCAGTCGCATGTCAGGAACAGATCAGCCTTGGCCTCGCTCGCCCAGTGCACGGCTTTCGAGTGGATGCCGTAGCCCTCCTTCTCTCGGTGAGGCACATGGGAGACGACCTCGCAGCCGATTTTTCGCAGAAAGCGATCCAAAATCGCGGTGCTGCTGACACCATCGACGTCATAGTCGCCGTGGATGTAGATCTTCTCCCTTCGCTCCTTGGCCCCGAGAAGGGCCTTCATTGCGGGATCGAAATCGGGGAGTTTGGTGGGATCGGAGAGGTGGTCAAGCGAGGGATTGAGAAAGTGCTCGGCTTCCGCGGGGTCGGTGAGTCCCCGATTGACGAGGAGCTTGGCGAGCAAGCGCGAGACTCCCAGTTCATTTTGCAATCTGGCCTGCGCCTCCGGCTGGTCGGGCAAGACGCGCCACGTTGTTTGGGACGCCGAGGTCGGAAGGCCAATCATGCGATTAACCGACGGATCCCGCAAGGCGCACGCTGCGGTGAACCTGCCATTCCGGACCAAATGCCCCGGCAGTCATCACCAGCAGACTCAGCTCGTTGACTTTCAGGGTGCCTTCGTGCTCGAACTTCGCGACCCGCAAGGCGCGGCCAAGATCGGAGCGGCCCTTGTCGTTGAGAGAGCGCAGACGGGCGATTTCCAGACCGGCATCGAATGCCGGCGAATCGGGGAGAGGGAAGAGGTTGCCGGCTTGCGTGCGCAGGACTTGAGCGAATTGAATCAGGCGATCCCGGTCGCCACCCAGCTCCACGACGACTGATTTGGGCATGGTGGCGTTCGGTCGGCCGGCGAGACTCGCGAGTGTCAGGGAGAAAGCAGGAACCACGCTCGTCTGATCCAGGAGCTCCGAGGCAAGGACGACCTGCTGGACTCTTAGTTCTCCAAGGGGGACGAGCACCAGAGCCAGTTCTCCGGGCGGGATGCCGCGCGTTTCATCGCCGCCTTTTCGACGAATTTCGGTTTGGGCCGTTTTGAAAACTTCGTGCAGGTCGTGGGGCAGAATCGCTCCGAACGCGCACCGATTCAGCTCTTGCAACATGGGGATAGTATGAATCAGGCCCGGCAAAAGCCGAGCCTGAAACTATCGCAACTTTTCCCCGAATGCTTAATGATCCCGGGCCATCAGGACGGCTCGAAGTTCATCGGCTCGAACGATGGGCACCATCGCCACCACGGTGTCTCCGACCGAAAAGGTGGAGTCTCCCGTGACCTGGGTGGCGATTCCGTCTCGGAAGATCGAGACGATGAAGCTGCCCTGGGGCAAGGCAATATCGCGCACGGCACGTCCGAGAAGAGGGGAACGCTCGCTGAGCACTGACTCCACAACTTCGACGTGGCCCTTGTGCAGGTGACCCACCGGGATCAGCTCGTCGCTGGAGATCTGCTGGTCGATCAGGCTGAAAATGATGCCAGTGGCGGAGACCGTGTCGTCGATCCCAAGTTCCCGGAAGACGGTCTCGTGCGAAGGGTCATTCACCCGGGCCACCACCCGCTTCACTTTCCAGACTTCTTTGGCGAGTTGGCAGCAGATCAGGTTGTCTTCATCCTCGCCGGTGACGCTCACGACGATATCGGCGCGGTTGAATCCGGTGCTGCGTTGGGTGATGAGGTCGCAGCCGTCGCCGTGTACGACATTCTCATCGCCGATGAGATTCCCGAGCTTTTGGGCTTGGCGGGCATCTTTTTCCATCAGAACCACCTCATGTCCCCGGGCGATGAGGCGCTTGCAGAGCTGAACGCCAACGTTCCCGCCGCCCACGACGATGACGTAGAGGCTCACAGCTCCATCTCCTCGACCAGGTTGTTGTAGGTGTCGATGGGAGCGTAATCTTCCCCGAGGAGCCAATCTTTGGCAATCCCGGCGAGCAAGCCAGCGGCATTGATGGTGAAGAGCCCCATTTTGCGATACGCTTCAGCCCGGTGGGGATCGGCGACTTTCGCGGCAACCCGCCGCACACCGTAGTTCCGCATCACAAGCTGCGCGGCCATGATGTTCGTGTTGTCCCCTCGGGTCATCGCGAAGAAGGCATCGCAGTTGCGGACGTCCGCGCGTTCCAGGGTATCGAGATCGAGGCCATTGCCAACCACAAGCTTGCACGGGTAGGTTTTGCCTAGCCGCCGGAAGGACTCCGGGCTCTTCTCGATCAAAGTGACCTGGTGATCTCGGGCAGAGAGTTGGAGAGCCAAAGACGCGCCCGAGCGTCCACAGCCGAGAATGACAACCTTCATAATGCGGTTCCTGCGAGATTACCTACTGCGACCGAAAGGCCTCGAGAATCGTTTCCTTTTCAACCGGTCTGCCGTCGGGATATTGCACGTAGAATGCCGCTGACCCATTTCCGGCCCATTGGCCCAGACGAGCCGCGAGAATATTGAGCCCGAGCCCCGAGATCACGCGTGAGACCCGGAAGGCTAAGCCGCGTCCTCTTGGCGCCTGAACTTCGATGATCGCAGGGTCACGGGGTTCGATCTGGATGCGCAAAGTCGTCTGTTTTCGGTTTGCGTCCCTGCCGCGCGAGGCCATGAAGCTCTCCAGATCGGAGCGATCCGTGAGAAGATCTCGGATCGCGTTCGAGAGTTGATCGACCTTTGACTTACTCAGAATTTGCCCGCTGCTGCTGACAGTGAAGGTATCGAGCAGAAGTGGGCTTTCGCCCCCCGACGTACTTGCCCGGAGCCCAACAAGGGAGAGATCGAGGGCGTAAATCGCGCCGAGAATCTTGCTGAGTGCTCCGGCAGAGTCGGGTGAGCCGATGGTGAAATCGGTGACACCGAGTTCGCGGTGATGGTAGACGTCGAACGAGACTCCACCCTCCCGAGCCGCCTCTGCAATCAGGAAATGCCGACGCACCGAGACGGGATCGGTGCTCAGCAAGTAGTGTGGGGGCATCGTGTCGAGAAAAGCCTCGAGGGCCTCTTCGTCAATCGCCTCCTCTGCTTGTCCACGGAGGACGCGCTCTTTGGCGGCTTCCTCGGTCTTGGGGAGGGTGGATTGCTCGGTGAGGACGGCGAGCGTGCGCTCAAACAGGGCGCGGAGAAAAGTCTCCTGAACCGGCGTCCAGAGGCTGGAATTGACCGCGTTGACATCGCAATAGGTGAGGATGGCAAGGGCTCGGAGCCGTTCCGAATTTCCTACGAGGCGAGCGAATTCCTGTGCGGTTTCGGGAAGCATCACATCGCGCAACCGGATGAATCGCGACATCGCGAGGTGCTCGCGCACCAGCCAGACGACCAGGCTTTTGAGCGATTCATCCAGCCGCCAGCGGGTGCAGATCCCCTCCGCCATCTCCGCGCCGGTCTCGCTGTGCGGCCTGGCCCGATTGACCTTACCGATGTCGTGGAGCAGAATCGCGAGACTCAGGCCGAGCCTCGTATCTTCGTGGGCCTCGGAGAGCAGCGTCCCGAGGGGGTGATCCGGCGTGATCGCCTGGAAGTTTCGATGAACCTGCAACGTGTGTTCGTAAACCGTATACGTGTGCGATTCATCGATCGGCATCAGGGATTTGCACGCGGAGAGTTCGGGAAGAAGCACTTCCAGCACGCCGGTTCGGTCGAGATTCTCGATGATCGCGACGCCTTGAGTGACGGCAAAGAGCGATTCCGGTCCTGCTTGGTCGGTGATCGGAGCCCGGACATCCTCGACATCCAGGCCGAGTTTGGTTCCGAGGGCGATGCCTCGGGCCGCCTCTCCAGCGGACGTGCCTGTCTCCACCCTCACCGCCCCGCGAATGACTTGGACTCCCGTTGTCAGAGGGTAGCGGTTCTCGTAAAGTCGCTCCATGCTGGAGCGGGTCGCCGCGTGGTTCTTCTCCAGGGCGTCGGCGAGTTCCTCACCCAGTTCGTACGGACTGATGCCGATGAAGCTCGCGAGTTCGTTCCGTCGAGCCAAATTGAGATGATCTCCCGCCTTACCGCTCACCAAGTGGAGCATGTTCCGGATCGACAGGATGTGATCGACTTCCGGGGTGAGAGGTTCCTTGCGCTCGCCGATCGCCAGCCCGATCCAGTTCCGAAGATGGAAATCGCGGAGGCCACCGGCTCCGTGTTTGAGATGGGGTTCGACGACCAACGGCGTCTCGTTGGTGGCGCGTTTTTCCCTGGACCGCTCGTCGAGCTTGGCGATGAGAAAGTCGGCGGTGGGAAAGCTCCCGAGAATCGCGGATTCCAGCTTTCGGAGCGGTTCCGGTGAGCCGGTGACCAGCCGGGCGTCCATCAGACTGCTGAGGGTGATCGCGTCGAGGCCAGGCGCATCTCCGACAAGGCGATAGACATAGCCGAGGCGGATGCCCAGGATCTTCTCAATCGCCTCGCGTGAGGCTCGGTAGACCCACCGGATCGCCTCATTCAGCTCCGGCGTTTCGACAAGCGGAACCAGCGAGACATCGCAGTCGCTGTAGGGGCAGACTTCCTCTCGTCCATATCCTCCGGTGGCGACGACGGCGAGCGGGGGCAGCGACGGCCATCTCTGCTGCATTTCACGTTCAAGAGCCTCCCACACCTGATCGATGAGTTCGGAGTGGCGGCGGCACCATTCGGCGCCCTGACCGGAAAACCGAAGTTCGCCGAGGTGGTTTTTTCGCTCCTCGGCAAGGCGGGCCAGGGAGCTCAAAGTCGATTCGGAAAAGAGGGGAGGAGTGGTCACCGCTGCGTCAGATAGTATGCCGGTTCGTTGAGGGCAATATTCTGTATTTCGGCGCGGATTTCCTGATCCCAACGGACGCAGAAGGAAATCGAGAAGGCGCAAGCGACGATGAGGAAGGGGGTGACACGCTGGGCAAATTGTTGGAAGGCTTGCAAGAGCAGAATCCACGGGTGCCTCCGTTGGAGGAAGGCGTACACGTGGATCCAGGCCAAAGTGAGCCCGAGAACGAAGCAGAGCATCACGGGTTGAGTCGAAACCCGCCATTCACCGGACATTTGGGGCATCGCGTTCTGGATCACGGATGCGGGCAAGCTTCGGGTGATCAGCACGCTCATGATCGCCACGCAACAGGCGAGGAGCAAAAAAGTGGTGCCAATGTTCCAGGAGAGACTGAACTTCTTGGCGGCACCTGGCACGGCGGGCCGAAGGGGAACCCCCAGCGCGGCAATCGTGAGGGTGAGCCAGAGTGCGGCAGCGACCTCGCCGGTCACCACAAAAATCGCCACTCCGATCAGGATCGCCAAGGTGGTTGACCAGAAGGACGAAGGAACGGCCTTGTCATTCCGGCGAAGCGACGCCCCGGCGATGAGTCCGAGAATCCCACTTCCGACGGCGAGAAGCAACAGTGTTCCGGAGAGATTGGGTGGCAACAGCGCCCGGGCGACGAGGGTGCGCAGTCGCTTCTGGATCGTGGGTTTCGAGGCAAGGGCCATCCACGCCTCGCTTTGGGCAAGGCGATTTCGCACCAAGGCTGCTTCCGCTGGCCTGTTCGCTTGGGCGAGTTCCGTGATGAAAGAGAGCCTCTGTTTGGTCTCCGTTCGCCGACTATCCCGGATGGTGGCGGGGCCGATGGCTGCAGCTTCGGCAAGTTGGAGTCCGTGCCAGCCATTCTCGACTGATCTCGCGCCATCGCGGAGCAAAATTCCATTCCGAAAGGCGGCGACCCGGTCATCGAGCGTTGACGATGTGTTGAGCATCTGTCGCCCAAGCATGTAGGTTTCCTCAGCAGCGGCGGACTGCCGAACCTGTCGGGCCGCGTAGCCGTGCCAGGACATGGCGCTTCCAGACTCTGCCTTGAGGCCGGCGAGCACCTCTCGAACTTTGGCCGTTTGATAGTCGTTGTAAAGCGAGCAGCGGGAGGCTCGCTCCCAAGCCCTGCGTGCCGATTCGGTGTTTCCGAGAGCATTTTGGAAGAGGGCTTCGCCTTGGGGCCAAAAAGCGTTGTTTGGCTCCTGGACTCCCGCGCTAACGCAGACTTCGGCGAGGAGGAGTTTCTCGTCGGTGGTCAGAGTTTGGCCGGATCGGATGCGGCTGGCTCCCGCTTGAACCCAGAGGGCGGCCTCTTCAGGTCCGGTTGGATCGGGAAGTGTCGCGAGATTTTCCGGCAGGATCGGCGAGCGGGCGAGAAACTGAGACGGCCCTCGATCCCAAAGTCCGTAGCGCACCCACGGCCCTGCTGCGGGGTGAAGAAGAATCACAAGGAGCGCGCCCAGGCATGCCCCAAGCCATGCCCGTCGCGCGAGTGTCATCTGATCTTAGGTTGCTCTTGGAAGCGAGGAAGTTCCGGTTGAGATTGGCTCTCCAGCCGTGCTTCCGACTGCCCAGGCGTGAAGCTCTTGGTGGTTTCGGGCTTCTGCATTTGGAGCAGGGTCAGGAGGCCGAGAATCGTTGCGGCGGCGGCGACCAAGGCGGGCGACCAGTACCACAGAGTGTTCTTTAACTTCTGCGCGGTAAGGCGGCTCATCAAAATGTCGTTGAATGAGTCGTCCACTTCGGGCGTGATGCTCGCGTCCGCAAAAGCGGATTCAAGCTCCTCGGGCCACTCGATCGGGTGTTTTTCGCTCATCGAGCTCCCTCAGTCGCGGCGATCCAGATCGCGCGGAATCTCTCCCGTGCCGTGTGAAGTCGGCTGCGCACGGTTCCAACGGGGACGCCCATGTAGTCGGCGACTTCCTCGTAGGAGAACTGCTCCATTTCGCGCAGAACCAGGGTCATGCGGAGTTCAGGGGAGAGTTCGGCCAAAAGTTTCTCGACAAGAATCTTGGTTTCGACTCGGATATCGGTGCCGCCTTCGCCTCGTTCCTGAACTTCGCCTTCCGGCTTGCGGCTTCTCAGGCGATCCATGCACAGTCGGACGCAGATCCGATAGAGGAATCCGGAGAATGCTTTGTCTTCGCGGAGCTTGCCAAGCTCGCGGAAGGCCTTCAAAAAGGCTTCTTGAGCGACATCCTCGGCTTCGTTTCGATCTCGCAGGATGTTCGCCGCGACGCGAATCAAGCGCATTCGATGCTTGGAGACGAGGGCGTCAATGGCCGCAACATCGCCAAGCCGAGCACGGGAGAGCCAGGCACTTTCTTCTGCGGCAAGTTCCGCTCGACCAAGAACCGCTGTGTCGTCCATCATCGCTTTGCCTTCCAACACCTTAAGTGTAACTTATTCGACGGCATGAGTGGCTCAGTTTGTTCGCTTCCCGATGCTTGGTTTTTGCTTCGGTACACTCGCAACTCCGGGACGCTGGAGACGTCTCTTCCTTGGTGACTGGCGAATGAGGATGCTTCGATGCGCGTTTTTGATCCTGAGTCTGGGATCTGCGTGCGTCACGCTGGCGTCACCGACGCCCCAAACGCTCTCCGAAAAGCTCACCATCGAGGCTCCGGAGTGGGAGGACAATCCAGGATCGCAAACCACGGATTTCCGGGGCGGAGTTGTCATTCGGTTTGGCCCGAGCACGATTCGGTGCGACGAGGCCACCGTTTATCGCGCGGAGGAACGACTGGTGACGCGCGGTGCGACCACGATTTCTGATCCTGAAGGGATGATCCGCGCGGAGCAGATCGAGGTCTCCTGGCGCGAAGGGCAGCAGTTCGGCAAGGCCCTGAATCCAATCATCCAGCTTGGGGAATTGGTGATCCGGGGGAACTCTCTGGAGACCCGCACCCTTCCCACGGGGCCTCAGTGGATTGTTTACGGGGCGAAGGTGAGCCTGAATGACCTCACTCCGATTCGCACTGGGTTCCGCGCCCGCAAGCTGACGATCTATCCCGGGAAGCACGCGGATGCCGAAGGGGTTCAATACGAGCTACTTGGCGGTCGCCTGACTTTGCTGGAGCGACAGAGGATTAATCTCGACCCCCGGGTCACCGGATTCCAGCCTCCGAGTCTCGCCGATCGTCGCGGCGTGGGGTACGGCGTCACCTGGGAGAGCACCTTTCTCCTCAGCGAGAACAGCAGCATCGGAGGCAAGTTTGGAACCTTCCCGGGGATTGCCCCGGAATCACGGCTCCAGTACACCTTTAGCCCGCTGGATCCGGCAGAAAATGCCTTCACCGTTGCCCCAAAGAGCGATCTGGAAGAGCGAATGGACGATGGCTGGTTCAACAATGTCCGCGTGAAGACGCCGGAAAGTGAGAAGGATCTGTTCCGGCGTCGAAAGCTCAGCTACTCGCTGGGCACTCTGTGGAATCTCCCCACGAAAGGCCGCGTGGACGAGGCGGAAAGCGTGAGCAAACTCGCTGAACTCGCATACGAGTTCGGCGGGACAATCGGCGATGCCGGTCACCGCACCAACCTCCGCGCCCAGCGTATTCGAGAGGACAACGAGCCCTGGGTGGATCGAGCGAACGCCCAGTCCACCGTCCACGGCCCCTGGGTCAGACTTCACGAAACCACGATTTTCCACACCCGAGCGGATATCTTTGGAACGCTGAGCGAGAAGAACAGCTACGGTTTTGCTCGCGCCGAGGCCGGTTTCATCACGAATTTTGGCAATGGCTTCCGGGTGGGGGCAGGCTATGCGGTCGGAGCGGAGACCGGCACCCCGGATTTTGCCTTCGATCGTCTCGGTGCCACCCACGTGATGCTGATCCGCGCGGACTACCGACTCGGGCCGTATGCGTTCAGCTATCTGACCAAGTACGACTTTGACCGGAAATCCTGGTACGACAAGGAATGGGAACTCTCGATCATCGCGGGGTCTTTTGAGCCTTTCGTGGCCCGCCGGGAATTTCCGAGTGATTTTCGCCTAGGGATTCGCTTCCGCGTGACGGATGTGGTCGGGCGGCTGGGGCAACGCAACGTCCGTCGCTCGCCCGAAAATCCGCCTCAGCCCAAATGAAAACCGCCCGGAGCCAGAGGCTTCCGGGCGATTTGTGGAACAAAAGGGTGATTGATCGGTGCGCGCTGCCTAGGCTGCAGCGTGCGATTGCCACTCCACAACTTCAAAGGACTTGATTCGGTCGAGACGGAGTTCGCCCAAGTCGGTCAGCATGCACGGTCCGTAGAGAGGGACGAACGCGACATCGAAAATCTCAGCCTGATCGGAGAACTCTTTGCCAGAGCGATCAGTGTACGTGAGATTCACGAATTGGCCGACGAGGGATTTAGCTTCAGAAATCAACATAGTGTCTTTGCCTCTAATGAGCGCGAGAAGGTTTCAACCTTCCGACATGAGGGTTCTTCCGCGAACCCCCCGCCGATCACCCTAGCAAGATTTCTCGTTGCGCCTTCAACATCAAAATCCCGGAAATCCTGCGGGGAACAGAAGGTGGGCTGTACAATCTCCTCACGTGCCACTCTCCCGCCGATGGATTGCCCCTGAGAAGTGCCGAGACTACACCTCGTCATCTCAGCTTGAATGGTTGCTCACCAACGGGATAGGGGGGTTCGCAATGAGCACGGTGAGCGGGGCGAATACTCGGCGGTACCACGGACTGCTGGTCGCTGCGACCAAGGCTCCGGAAATCCGGACGGTGCTGCTCGCCTCTGTCGAAGCCTACGTCCAGATCGGGGCGGAGAGCATCGGTTTGAGCGCGAACCAGTACGTCGGCACCGTTCATCCCCAGGGTTATGCCCACCTGAGCGCATTCAGCATCGGCGAGACGGCAGAGTGGCGGTTTGAAGTCCGTGGGGCCAAGATCACAAAACGAGTCGGAATCCACGAAGGCGTCAACGCGGTGACTCTCGAATACGAGAACGCGGGCGATGCTGCCGTACAGCTCAGCCTCAGGCCGTTGGTGAGCCACAAGTTCTATCACGACAACTTCCGAATCACTGACTTCTATCCCGAGTTCCTGGTGTTTCCCGAAGACAAGACGGTGCTCTCGCACCATGGCGTGAAGCTGGTTTTGAGTCACAAGAACGCCGAGCGCACGGCGACGACGGGTTGGTTCTACCGATTTGAGCATCCGCGTGAGACCGAGAGAGGGCTCGATCCCCTGGATGACCTGTTCTGCCCGTGTGAGCTTCGGTATCTCCTGGCTCCTGGCGAGAAGGTCTCCTTGGTTGCTTCCACGGAGGATGGGGTCGAACCGCGTGCTCTGCCACTCGCCGGCGATGCTCAAACCGCGACAAGCAGCGATGCTTTGGTGGCTCAGCTCGAGTCGGCGGCGAAGCAGTTCATTGTTGAAACGCCCGAGCGAACAAGCATCATCGCGGGATATCCCTGGTTCACCGATTGGGGCAGGGATACGATGATCTCGCTGCCAGGGGTCTGCCTGGAAACGGGGCACTTCGATCAGGCCCGCGAGATTTTGCGCAGTTACGCCAGCCAAATGAAGCGCGGTGTGATTCCCAACCGATTCGTCGACCAAGGGGACACGCCCGACTACAACACCGTCGATGCGACACTCTGGTTCGTGAACGCGATCTACCAAACTCTCCACGCCGATTGGGATCCGGCCTTTGCTCAAGAAGCGCTCTCTTGGGTTCTTGAAATCTACGAGTGGCATCTCAAGGGGACTTGGTACGGCATCAAGGTCGATGCAGCGGATGGCTTGCTGCGACAAGGCGAGCCAGGGGTTCAGCTGACTTGGATGGATGCCAAGGTTCGCGATTGGGTGGTGACACCTCGCCACGGAAAGCCGGTCGAGATCAATGGTCTGTGGTGCAACATGCTGCGGATCATGGAGTGGCTGAGCGAAAAGCTGGGGCATCCGAGCGGAGACTTCAGGACAGCGGCGGGGAAGGCTGAGTCAGCGATGGAGCAGAAGTTCTGGCACGCGATGACCGGTCACTATCTCGATACCGTGGAGCCAAACGACGCCTCGCTTCGCCCCAATCAGGTCATTGCGATGTCTCTGCCATTTGCTCCTCTGAAGGGCGACAACGCGCTCCGCGCTCTCACCAAGATCGAACGCGAACTCCTGACGCCCTTCGGACTCCGTACTCTTGGGCCGAGCGAACCGGGATATGTCGCGCGTTTTGAAGGACCGATGGAGCAACGGGATGCGGGATATCACCAGGGCACGGTCTGGCCGTGGTTGATCGGGCCGTACATCTCGGCGGTGCTCCGGCTGACCGGTGATACGAAGCGGGCGATGGCGGCTCTGAGTCATACTCTTGACTCAATGGGGCACTACGGACTCAACGGGATCGCTGAGGTTTACGACGGAGACGCCCCTCAATATCCCGGTGGCTGCCCGTGGCAGGCCTGGAGCGTCGCCGAAGCTTTGCGATCCTGGCGGGAAATTGAAAGGGCGTCTCGTTAAGTCTGTGTTGGACTAGCGATCCGATGGCGTGAGCTGACGACCAAAGGGACGCCGAACATGGCATCCGTGACCACCGTTCTTCTCGAAGTACTGTTGGTGGTATTCCTCGGCACGATAGAAATCGCTCGCTTCGGTGATTTCCGTGACGATTGGTCGCTCGAAGAACTCCTGCGCCCAAGCCTTGCTGGCTTCGGCTTCGATTCGTTGCTCCTCGGAGTGGAAATAGATCGCGCTGCGATACTGCGTTCCCATGTCCGGCCCTTGACGATTGAGGGTTGTGGGGTCGTGGATTTCCCAGAAGAGGTGGCAGAGCTCCTTGAAGCTCACCACGTTGGGGTCAAAGGTGACCTGCACGACTTCGGCATGACCGGTGAGGCCGCTGCAGACCTCTTTGTAAGTGACATTCTTGACGTGGCCACCCATGTAGCCGCTGATGGCATCGTGGACGCCGGGTTGGGAACGGAACAGGGCTTCCACGCCCCAAAAACATCCGCCGGCAAAGGTTGCCTTTTGCTCTGTACTCATAGAGATTTCTCTGTTCTTATCTAAGACGGTTAAGAGAAGGGGTCGTTCCCGGGACCTAGTTCGATCTCGGTCGGTATTCACCTGCCAATCCCCGGTATGATTCCCGGCGAAGTGAGCCTAGGATCATCCCGTCGCACGCCAGCCGCCCTCGTTCTGAGCGACGGCACTCAGTACCATGGTTGGCTTCTTGGCGCAGAAGGAGAGACTGTCGGAGAAGTTGTCTTCAACACCGGCATGACGGGGTACCAAGAAATCTTGACCGATCCTAGCTATGCCGGTCAGATTGTGTTGTTCACCTATCCGATGATCGGAAACTATGGGATCAACGACGACGACTTTGAGTCGGACAGGATTCAGGTCAGCGGGATCATTGTTCGGGAAGCCTGCGAGGAACCGAGCAACTGGCGGAACCGCAAAACCATCGACGCCCTTCTTCGCGAGCGCGGGATCACCGGGATTCAGGGGATCGACACGCGGGCAGTGACGAAACGGATTCGGTCGGCTGGCGTGACGATGGGCATGGTGACCACAAACCCGGAGGGGGCGCTTGAGCGGCTTCAATCCGCGGCAGGGTACGACGATGTTGAGTACGTCTCCCGGGTCACCACGGGTGAGGCATACGGTTGGGGATTCAGTGGTCGCGAGGCTCTCGATACTCCGCTCGATGGCTACAAAGCCCGCATCGCCGTGCTCGACTGTGGCCTGAAATTCAATATTCTTCGTCGTTTCGCGGCGCTTGGCATTCAGAGTAAGGTTTATCCCGCGACGGCGAGCCGCGATGAGATGCTGAGCGAGAATCCCCACGGGATTCTGCTCTCTCCTGGCCCGGGCGATCCAGCTCGGCTTGCCCCGGTCGTGAGTACGGTGAAGGATTTGCTGGGCACTCGGCCGCTTTTCGGAATTTGTCTTGGAAACCAGATGCTCTGCCAAGCGGTGGGCGGCGAGACCTTCAAACTCAAGTTTGGCCACCGGGGAAGCAATCACCCGGTGAAAGATCTGCTCGATGGGTCGGTCACGATCACGAGCCAAAACCACGGCTATGCGGTGAATCCCGAGAGCCTAACGGGAACGGGGGCTGAGGTGATCCAGATCAATCTGAACGACGAGACGGTGGAAGGGATCCGGGTGAAGGATGCCGACGCTCTTTCGATTCAGTATCACCCCGAAGCTGCCCCTGGTCCGTGGGATAGCCGCAAGTACTTCGTCCAGTTCGTCGAGCGCATGATGGCGGTTCGGTAGTCCGGTCACGCCAAACCTTAAGTATTTGTACCAGGGAGCCGAAAATCTCCCTTGGTGCGACACCACCGACGATCCAGGGGTTGGAGCTTGCTCGAAAACCTCACCGCTGCTACGGCGCTGGCAATTATCGCCGCGTCGGTGGCTTCGGCGGTCGCGTTCTCGGCGGAAAGAATTACGCTGAACGAGCAGCGGGTGTACGTCGCCGAGCAAGTCCGGGGCGATATGATGAAGGTCATCGCGGATGCGCAGAATGGCGTCAGTCCGGTCGTTCACCACCGTCCGGAGGGAGATCTCCCGAACTCGACTCGTGACATCACGATGTACCGCTGGGTGAACGACGTCACCTCCACCCAAGTAGGTCGGTATGGCCTGGGAATCATGGGGCGTTGGGACAACAACGGGTTGCGCGACACCTACATTCGTACTGCGGTAAGCCTCAACCGATCCCAGCGAGTGACGATCAATTCGAGAGGCACCTTCGGGCAGAACTATAACATCGCGCCCGAGAACCCGACGATTGTCGATCTGTCCGCGCGAAACTTGGTACCGGGAGACGTCGTGCGAATCACCGGATTCGGCCGGTGGGGGCCATGGGGAGCAAACGGAAACATGGTTCCCGGAGTGGTTGCCTGCTTCAGCACATCGTCAGCTTACGATTCCAACTTTAGTCTCACCGATCGGCTCCCCGACGCCATCGCCCCCAACGAATCGCCAGGATTCCTCTCTGGGGATTTGTGGAACTTGCAGCCCTACTTTGATCCAGCAAGCTTCCAGGTGGTTGGGAACAATGCGGGTACGCGAACGACAGTAACGGTTCGCATCCCGACTGGGGCGACTCACCTCTTTCTTGCTCCGGCAGATATCCCGTATCACACGGACAACGCGAATCACCCGGATGGTTTTGGGGTGATTCTGGAGGAGATGCCCGCGCACAACAACGCGTGGTTCGAGTTTGGTCGGTCTTGGGCTCCCTTGGGGGATCAGGGCCAGAACAGTTGGAGCTACGGCTACTATGAAGGGGCCGACCCGAGCACGGTCAATCACCAGGCTTGGAAATACCTCAAGCGGTTCATCAGTTCGCCGCTGGCCTACTCGGCTTACACAATCGACGGGTTGCAGTATCAGGAAGGCATGACCCCGGTGAGCTCGTCGTGGGCGATTGTTGGGCCAGGCTGGATGCACCCCAATCACGGTGGCGGAAAGCCGAACAAGAATCCCCTGGTCGTGGCGCAAAAGTGGACGGCTCCCTTCGCCTGCAGTCGCGTCCGCGTGTTGATTACGGTGCGGCGCTTTAGTGATCTCAGTAATGGCGTGCAATGGTGCCTGGTTAAGAACGGCACTGAGGTTTTGTGGACCGGCGAGTTTATCGAGACGGATCCCTTGAACGAAAATCGCACTCTCGATCTAGACAACATTTCGATTCTCGCGGGGGATACGCTTGAGTTTCGCTTAGGCGCGAGAGGCAACGATGGATCCGACTCGACCGGCTTTTGGATGAGGGTCATTGGGATTCTATGAGCAACTTTCTCCGACGGGGCGGCGCCATGCTCTATGTGGTTGTCACAGCAGCGGTGATTGCCGTGGCCACATCCGCAATGCTTCGAATGAGCGCCATCTCCAATCATGTGGTCTCGGAGAGTGAAGACAAGCTCGAAGCCGAAGCCTTGATCGAGCACTTTAATTCTTACGTGTACACGCTGCTGAGCGAGCGTCGTCTTCCGCTGAACTGGTATCCGAGCTGGAGTGGGATCGACTATACGACCTCGCTGGCTGTGACCGATAACAGCGCGGTCGTTCCTGGCACGGTCTTGGTTGAGACAACTTGCATTTACAAAGAGAAAACCTATCGGCGCACCCAGGTCTTTGGCGTGCCGGCCGAGCTCCCAACCGTCAGCGGTCTGTGGGGGAACTACTGGCAGACGAACGGCACGAACTCTTGGTGGGTCTGGCCACCATCGCTCCTCTCGGGGCCGGAGGCTCCCAGACTTGCGCGGGTGGACCGATCTCTGAACCTGCCCGGTGGGCCGACGATGATCAGCGGCTTCTCCCGCCCGCTGACGAACTGGCTGTCGAGCAGCAAAAACGGCAGCCC
>JAIUNY010000002.1 GCA_020161505.1 Armatimonadota bacterium
CCCTCACTCCGCACTCGGAATGAAGGCCCCGATCCCCTTTCTCAAGGAATACCAAAACCAATGAACACCCAACTCACCCCTCCTTCGGTGTCCACAGAAAAGGGCTCACTCCAATTTAGCCCCCCCCACCCCCCTCAAAGTGTGCGTGCGCAGAGACGAATTTCCTGTACACTAACGAACATGAAGTTAGGGTTGATTTATCTCGTAGTTGCAAGCTTCATCACGACTGGCACGGCTCTGTTTCAGTCTCCACCAAATGTTCAAGGTGGCTGTCCTGCAACGAAAGGTACAAAGCAGCTGGCTGGTAAGGAGTGGAATCCGTTTCTCCCGCTATGTGAAAGCCCCTGTAATCAGACGTTGGTTGGTAGCTACACGTCATCGGTATGGTCTGCTCCATGCTACTTCGGTACATCTCCGAATGGGTCAGAGTTTGAGCTGTGGGAGATAGACGTATATCGTACAACTTGCCAGCATGGCAAGATGCACTATGACTGCCAGAGTAAAATGGCTAGCCCGTATACGTGCGCGCTCCATCGCTCATACACATGTCCATCGAGTACTTGCGCCCCGGTATATTGACACAGATGAGGCACAGAGCGTTTACCTTGGTTGAGGTAATCGCTGTCGCCGCGATTCTGATCATAATGCTGGGCCTGATTGTACCAGTGTTCTCGAATGCTAACGATAGAGCTCATCTCGCAACGGATACTGCGAATTTGCGTCAGGTGGGGCTAGGCATGAGCTTGTACCTTGAGAGTTCAGAGAGCACAGTTAGGGAGCTTGCAGTGTTTGCAAATACCTTCGACAGCCCAGAACTTCTGCAAAGCAAGAGAGACTCCACAGCAAGTGGTTATGCTGTGGAGTATGCAAATCTCGTGCTAAAGCGCTTTGACCCTAGCCACAAGTATCTACTCATCAAGCCCAGAGTATCACTGCTTGGTGCCGATGCCTTCGGCTTGCACACAGAGGAGTGCGTGCTGAATGATCCAAGTGCTGGCTGGGCAATTATCGCCGAAGGGATGCGCCCTGGAGAAATCTTGCCAAAACCACGCAATCGATATTTGAGACTTAACAACGATACGTCTGTCGTCAATGAGTCAGCACCGTTACGCTCGAAAGGGACTGGATACGAACTGCACCTGCAGGACATTTTCTGCCCTGCGCTACGAAAATCGGAATAGGCTATGAAGCACATATCACCCCTCGTGACGCATCTCGGAGTTGTCTTTGCTGCAATCCTGACTCTTCCGATGGTGCCCTTAGTGCTTCAAGGGAGGTTCGAGTTCTTCTTTGTCCCGGCATTGCAGGCGCTAGCTGTCGGCTTTGTGTCTGCCTGGCTCACGGAAAGAAGTCGACTATCCAAAGTGCCAGCCTCGTTAGCATTTGCTGGCCTCGTTGCTGCGTTTCAGTTGGCTATTGCGCTAGTGGGATTGCTATTCAAGCCGAGTCTCTATTATCTAATGGGTGAACCAGTGTACTGGGGTGCTTTGGCCCTCGGGGCGGGATTTTCTTGGGCTTCCGGGCTCCTGGGCTGGCTGGTCTTGTGGCTTCACAATGGGCGGAAGCCTGTGCTGACATTTGGGTTAAGTAGGTAGATGTTCAGCGGATGGCTTACAACTCAAGAGCTTGTTGAAACCAGGATCTCTGATTCAATGACAGACGACAGTTCACGGGTATTTTGTGCGATTAGGAGGCCCACCACTGAGGGCTGGTATCGAGTAGCCGAATTCTCTCCCAGTAGAAAGCTTTGATCAGCCAACCTCCTAAACGGCCGCAAGTGCGCCCTTGGCGGCGACGGATCGGTATGCCGCCAGAGCGACACGCGACGCCCAAATTCCATCTTCAACGGTTGCCATGGGAGGGGTGCCATGAAGGCAGGCCCGCACGAAATCATCGACCATGAGCTGGTCCGCGTTGCTGCCGCTGCCGTAAAGACGAAGTCCATTTTCTTGCGAAACCCCAACGCCTTGAACGAAGAGATCCGCCTCGATGACGCCTTTGGTACCCACGACATTCAGCGCGACGTTGCCCCACGTGCGGTAGCCCTTCGGCTTGTTCCAGCTTGAGTCGAGCGTGGCAAAGCGACCACTCGCAAACTCGATGGTGACCATCGCTGTGTCTTCCCAGCTTTGACCGTAATGGTTGTGGCCGATTTGTGCTTGAACCGCAACGGGGTCTTCGCCGAGGAGGCGTCGGAGGAGATCGGCGACGTGAACGACATGGTCGATCATGGCTCCACCGCCGGAGAGGCTGGGATCGACAAACCATCCAAACGGACAGGTTCCCTGATTCGTGGCGCAAACGCTGAGCACCGTGCCGATTTCCTGATTGGCCAGCTTGCCCATAAGATGGGTGAAGTTTGGTGAATGAGGGCAAGGGAAAGCCGTGGCGAAGACTTTGTCTTTGCCGGCAATCGCGGACCGGATGTCGTCAATCGCTGACTCCTCGCCGGCAATCGGCTTCTCGCAGAGGACATGGCACCCCGCATCGGCAGCGGCAGAAATGTGGTTCGCGTGCTTCAGATTCTCGCTGCAGATGACCGCAGCGTCAGTCTCCTTGAGGAGGGCTGCTTGATCGGCAAAGAACGGGATGCCCCTTTGCTCCGCAAACGCTTTGCCCCGAGCGGCATCATCATCCCACAAACCCACCACTTCCGATTCCGGATTGGCTTGACTACACGCAACAAAGCTCGGGGCGTGAACGTGGGCGGCGCTAAGGATTCCGATGCGCAAAGGCATGGTTCGATTATGCCCGCTGGCTTGGGTGAACTACCCGGCGGTCTCTTTGACGATCTGCAAGATGTCTCGAAATTGCGGATCCTCGGCATCTTGGAGCCATTCGTAGACGACCGATTCGCTGTGGACGATCCACGCTCCGGCATCGCTGAGGCGCTGCCAGGTGATGTCATTGGCCTCTTGGGTACGGCTGGTGACGGCGTCTTTCACCACAAACACCTCGAAGTCGGCCGCGAGGAGATCCAGGGCAGTTTGGGTGACGCAGATATGACTCTCGACGCCGACGAGAACGACTTGGGGGAGGTCTGCTTCGAGGAGTTTTGCGGCAAGTTCGTCGGAACCAAATGCGGAGAAGGCGGTCTTCGGGAAGGCGGGTTCGCTCAGAAGTGCGGCAAGTTCGGGGTTGGTGCCTCCCATCTTGTCGGGGACTTGCTCCGTGGCGAGGATCGGGACGGCAAGAGCCTTGGCAACTTGGGCGACGAAGTGGGCGCGCTTTTCGACCGCCTCAATTCCCAGGCAGACTCGGGAGAACTTGGGCTGCATGTCGATGATGAGAAGAAGGCTCTCGCCGCGCAGGAGTCGCATGGTGTGGAGTGTACGCTGATTCCCTGCTCCCGCCCATGACGGGATCAACCTTCAACGCGAGACTTCGGTAAAGTTCCCGGTATGACGCCGATCAAGCCGCGCCGATTGGGGCCGGGGAGCCATATTCGCATCGTTTCGCCCGCCAGCAACATCACTCCGGAACAAACCGAGGACGGGATCAAGTGGCTTGAGAACGAGGGCTACCAGGTGACGCTGGGCGAGAACGTCTACACGAAGTTCCATTATCTCGCGGGGACCGACGAGCAGCGAGCGGGGGATTTCATGGCGGCGATCGACGATCCGAGCGTGGATGCGATCATGTGCTCTCGCGGTGGATACGGCTGCGCGCGCCTCATGCCGATGCTCGACTTTGACAAAATCGCTGCCTCGCGCAAGGCCATCTGTGGATTCAGTGATGT
This sequence comes from Armatimonadota bacterium, assembly GCA_020161505.1. Lineage (GTDB taxonomy): Bacteria > Armatimonadota > Fimbriimonadia > Fimbriimonadales > Fimbriimonadaceae > UphvI-Ar2. The sequence goes on from JAIUNY010000002.1 coordinate 3,740, forward strand.
CACGACGCTTCACCTCGCCCAGCAAAAACGCGGCGCGGTGAGTCTGCACGCGCCCATGCTTATCACTCTGAGCGTGGAGCGCGAGCCGTGGGTGATGGAGAGTCTGAGCAACTGTCTCAAGGGCGAAAATCCTATTCCCGAGACCGCGAAGAAAGGCGAAACCTTGGTTGGTGGATCTGCGGAAGGCGTGGTCGAAGGCGGCTGCCTGTGCCTCCTGACGGACAGCTTCCACACCGATTATGAGATCGATTGGTCTGGAAAGATTGTGGTGATTGAAGACGTCGATGAGAACCCGCACAGGATCGACGCGATGTTCACGAATCTGGTGAACAACGGATATCTGGCGGGAGCCGCCGGGATCGTGATCGGCGAGATGACAGGCACCGATGAGCGGTCGGACGAGAAGATTGGCCGTTGGCCCTGGAGGGAGATCATTGCGGATCGAATCGCTCCGCTCGGTATTCCCGCCATTGTGAACTTCCCGTTTGGGCACATGAAAACGATGCTCTCGCTCCCGCTTGGCGTGAGGGCAAGGCTGGACGCGGATTCTGGTACTCTTACCTATCTGGAGCCGCATATGGCGGACGCCTGAACGCATAAGACCGAATGGTCTTTTTTGGTGTGAGCATGAACAAGTGGACAGTCAATCGCGCATGGAGTCTGGTGGCCCTCGGGCTGGGGCTGTTGAGTCAAGCCACCGCGCAGGCTCAGAGTTGGGAGCGCCTCGTTGCCCCAGGTCTGACGTACCGCATGGAGGTTGACCTCGGTCTGCCGCGTGTGATCCACGCTCTTCGTTACACGCCGGGCGTTGGGAACATCTCCTCACGACCCGAACTTGCGGGAGGCGCGGTCTTTGTGCCCGATGATGCGACGAAGGGCCGCGAAGCAGTGACGGCCACCATGGCTCGAACCGAGGCCCTCGCTGGAATCAACGCTGACTTTTTCCCCTGGACGGGCGACCCCTTGGGTGCGATGGTGCGCAACGGCGAAATCATCAGCACGCCATATAAGGGTCGATCCGTGTTTGCCTGGGGCAACAAATATAGTTTCAGCGGAGTGGTTGAGGCCCGCGGCTTCTTCACCGATGGCATCACGCGGATCAACCTTCAGGGTGTGAATGAAGAGTGCCTCACGAACAGTGCCGTGCTCTTCACGTCGGCAGCCGGGATGGCGGTAGCCAAAGAAGCCTCGCTTCATGCGGTTCTCGAACCGACGGGTCCGCTCCAAATGGGCAAGAAAGTCACGGCGAAGATTCGCGAACTTGTCCCAGGGGTGAACCGGGTGGCGGTGGAACAGGGCACGATGGTTCTCACGGCCCACGGCGACCAAGCCGCTCTGCTGAGCCAAATTGGTCGTGGCGGCAACGTCGAGTTCCAAGTGGATTTCACCGGCCTGGATGCAGCGAAGACCACTCACATCATCGCAGGGGGGCCGCTCCTGGTGAGCAACGGCAAGCTGAATGTCAACAACGTTGCCGAAAAGTTCTCGGCGGATTTCACCACGAAGCGTCATCCGCGCACCGCGATCGGGGCGACCAAAGAAGGCGACATCTGGCTCGTCGTCATCGACGGCCGCCAGCTGATGAGTCGAGGCGCCACGTTGGAGGAAGTCGGGCTGATCATGCAGCGACTGGGGTGCGTTCACGCGATCAATCTGGATGGCGGGGGAAGCTCCACGCTTGCCCTGACGGGAATGGTGGTGAATCGACCGAGCGACGGAACAGAACGACCGGTCTCAAATGGCGTTTTCCTTTTCGGAGAGCTCCCCGCGCAGCCGGTTGATGCGAACCTGGTCATCAAGGGCGTGCCCCGATTGAACCAAGGTGAAAGCGCGACTTTTGCCGTCATCAACAGTCGAGGCGAGCGATTGCCCCAGCGCGATGTGATCTGGTCGGCGCAAGGTGCGGCCTGGATCGATCAAGCCGGGGTGCTGCGGGCTCATGCCAACGGAAAGGCAACGATCACCGCGTGGGTTTCCGGCGTCAAGGTCAGCGTGGAAATCACGGTGGATGCAGTCGCCCCGACGCCTCCGGCGAATAGCGGCGGCGGTCGAAACTAGGACCAAAGCCCGCTGGATTTGAACCTCCACGATTTCTTGGCATCTTCCAGATTGAAATACCGGTAAGACAGTCCAAGCGCGGAATCTTCGCGTTTGGACTCTCCTTATGCTCTTTACGTCACTCGCAGCCATCGCCTTGGGTCAAAGCCTTGGCGAAGAAGTTCGATTGATGCGCTACCCAGATATCAGCGGGAACCAGGTCGTGTTTACGTACGCGTCCGATCTCTGGCTTGCTGATCTCAACGGGGGAGCGGCACGTCGACTCACCTCCCATCCGGGAATCGAACAACACGCGAAGTTCTCGCCCGACGGCAAATGGATCGCCTTTTCTGGTCAATACGATGGGGGAATGGATGTTTACAAGATCCCCGTCACGGGTGGAACCCCGACTCGTCTGACCTACGAAAACGGTACCGAATTCGTCCGGGAGTGGACGAACGACGGCAAAAAGGTCGCCTACGCCTCAAACTACGGCAACCACACCACACGCATGTCGCGACTGTGGTTTGTCGATGCTGATGGCGGCATGCCGGAGCGCACCGCGGTTCAGGAGTCGTTCGATGTCAGCTTCTCGCCCGACGGAAGCCAGATGGCGTTCACCCGGGCGAACAGCCACGTTTTTAACTGGCGACGCTATCGCGGCGGAACCCAGGGGCGCATTGCGTTCTGGGATTTTGCGAAGAAGACTTACACAGAAATCCCGACCGGTCGCGAGCAAAGCTACTTCCCCATGTGGGTCGGCGACAAGGTGTTTTTCATCAGCGACAAAAATCAGCTGACGCAGAATCTCTACAGCTACGACACCAAATCGAAAAAGAGCACCCAGCTCACCAAGTTCGATGACGGCGACATCCGCTGGCCTTCAACGGATGGCAAGACGATCGTGTTCGAGCGCAATCTGCGCCTCTTCTCGATGGACATTGCCACGGGCGCGATCAAGCAACTCGATCCTCGCGTGTCGGGTGACGATGTGGCGATGCGTCCTCGGTTTGTCCCCGGAAGCAACTCGATCGGCGGGATGGCTTTGAGCCCGAGCGGCAAGCGACTGGTCGTCGAAGCTCGCGGTGAAGTCTTCAGCGTTCCGGCTCGAAGTGGGGAAACCCGCAACATGAGCCGAACCTCGGGGGCTCGGGAGAATCAGCTCAGCTGGAGCAACGATGGTCAGTTCGTGTACTACATGACCGACAAGTCGGGTGAGTGGCAACTGGTTCGCCAGCCTCAAATGGGCGGCGCGGAGGAGGTCATCAAGCTTCCGACCACGACTCCGGTTTCGACGTACAGCCTGGCGCCGAACGGCGATCTTGTGGCGTACCGAACGATCGACTTTGCGTGGCACATCTTTGATATCAAGACTGGTAAGTCTACAAAGGTCTTCCAGGACATGGGAGCCCCGCGAAATATTGACTGGTCAGCCGACAGCAAGTGGCTCACCTATGCAAAGACTCTCCCGAACCTGATGCAAGGCATCATGCTCTACGATGTCACGTCGGGCAAGGAGCACCAAGTCACGAGCGGCGTCTTTATGGACAATGCGCCGAGCTTTGACCTGACGGGCAAGTACCTCTATTTCATCTCGGGTCGAGACTATGCGCCTGGATTTGGGGTTCAGGGAGCCCACCTGGAGCAAGGCGAGATTGACCGGGTTTACATGGCCACTCTGAGTGCCGACACGGCGAACCCTCTGGCTCCGGAAGAGGATGAAGAGCCGGTGAAGGCATCGGGCGATGCTCCGGCAGCCGCTCCGGCTGCACCATCGGGAGACGGAATGAAGGTGGATGTCGAAGGGCTCGAAAGCCGAGTCATCGCGCTTCCTTATCCGGTTTCGAGCTACGGCGGGGTGATCGGCGTCCGGGATGGCGTGATCGTTTCCACGGGATCCGGCGAACTGAGCCTCTTCAATCTCCGCGCCCGCGTGCCACAGACGATTATGCCGACCCCGCAAGTGGGTGTCTTCAACGCGGATCGAACGAAGATTGCTTACCTTTTGGGTGGACAGATCTCGATCACCGATGTGCGACCGGGCGTCCAAGTGGGTGCGGGGCGCGTGGATACCAGCGCGGTCGGCCACGTGGTTGATCCTCGCCAGGAGTTCAAGCAGATCTTCCGAGATGCTTGGCGCTACAACCGCGATCAGTTCTACGACAAGGATATGCTCGGGCTCGATTGGAACGCGATCGGGAAGAAGTACGAGGCCATGCTGCCTTACGCCGGTGATCGAAGTGACCTGGACTACATCCTTGGTCAGTTGATCGGCGAACTTGGCACGGGTCACGCCTACAACACTCCGGCTCCTGCAGGAAGCGACCCCATGTCGCAACCAGCTGGATTCCTTGGTGCAGACTTGGTGAACGAAGGTGGCAAGGTGAAGATGTCCAAGATCTACCGAGGCCCGAGCTATCTGCCAACCGGCCGAGGCCCCTTGGGCGCCCTGGGCGTCAACGTGAAGGATGGCGAGTTCATCCTCGCGATCAACGGTCAGCCGGTGACGGCTGAGACGGGTGTGACTCCTCACCTCATCGGCAAAATCAACAAGCGCGTGACGCTCACTGTCAACGACAAGCCGACGATGGACGGGGCACGCACCGTGAATGTCGTTCCGACGGCCAATGAGTCGCAGCTTCGCTACCAAACCTGGGTGGATGAACGACGAAATCTCGTTCACAAGCTCAGCGACGGCAAGATCGGCTACATGCACGTCCCCGACACCAGCGTCATGGGAATCATCATGTTTGTCCGCGGCTTCTACTCGGAGCAAGACAAGCAGGCATGGGTGATCGATGAGCGCTACAACGGTGGCGGCTTCATTCCGACCTTCTTCATCGAGTATCTGCAACGCGAAGCCAACAACACGTTCGGCCCGCGCCACGGTGCCAACGTGAACCTGCCGAGCGCTCTGAACGGACCGAAGGCGATGCTGATCAACGAACACGCGGGATCGGGCGGCGACCTGTTGCCGTATCTGTTCAAAAAGTCTGGTCTTGGGCCGCTCATCGGCACCCGAACCTGGGGCGGTCTGGTGGGGATCCAAGGAACCTACGGGCTCCTCGGCGGCAGCGGCGTGACCGCGCCAGGCTTTGGAATCTACGATCCGCAAACCGGAAAGTGGATCGCCGAGAACACCGGCGTCGATCCGGACATCTTCGTGGATGACACTCCCGAAGTGGCCGCGAAGGGTCAGGATGTCCAACTTGAGCGAGCCGTTGAATATCTCAAGGGCGAACTCAAGAAGACGAAGCCCCTTCAGCCGCGCCCTGCGGCACCAAAAGTCGGCGGGAATTAACTTTCTGCCCTCAAAAAGTTAGAGAAAGCCTCCGATGAAACATTCGGAGGCTTTCCGTTTTTTTACGGTGCCCCGCGAGTTGAGTTCACAACGCAACTTTGAGAAGGACTAACCAATGGGCGAAAGATTTAGCTGGGACAAGCTCCTGCGACGCGGCAAGCAGGACGAGGACAACACGATCAATATCACGCCGAACGAGGAGCCGATGGCTCCCGTTGCGTCGTTGAAATCGACGACCCCCGTTGCTCAAAGCGTTCCGCTTGCGAAAGCGTCTCCGGACACGATGGCTCCGCCTCCGATGGCGCAAGAACCAACCGCTCCGAAGGCTCCGCTGGTGATCGAGTGGAATCAGTATCAGCAAATCGCTGAGTCGGCCCAGCCTCCGGTCGAAGCGGCAGCGGCTCCCGCGCCGCCGACCGTCGCTCCGCCTGTTCCTGCATCGCATCCGGTGGCGCAAGCTCCTGCAGGTCACGAAACCTCAGAGGTCGCTCATGCCTTTTGGAACAAGATGGGCAGCGAAACCGCTGAAGCTCTGCACAGTACGCCAGCCGCCGTCCCTCCTGCTCCCGCCGCTGGGATCAACTTGGGCTGGGACGATGTGGAACTCACGCCTGCCGAACGCGCGGCGGGTAAGACCGGCGAACTTCCCCCTGTCGCCTCCATTCCAACCGCTCCGGAGATTCCTACTCCGGTTCAACCCCTGATTTCTGAAATCCCGCCTGCCGTCGCTCCCATGACGCCCGCCCCCGCTGAGGAGGCTCCGGCCGGAGTGGTCGAGGCGGACATCTTCCAACCGATTCAGGTTGAGCTCTTGGGTGCCTCGACTCCCGAGTGGGCTGCCCCTGCTCCGGTGGAGGCAGCTATCCCCGCTCCTCTTGCTCCGGAATCCATTGCTCCCGCGAGCGATTTTCCCGGTTTCGGAACCTCCGAGGTTCCCCCGGCTCCGGCGGCCGAAGTCGAAGTACCTCCCACCGTCGAGCCGCTGGTGGAAGCCACCTCCGCCCCGGTTTCAGAACTCAAGCCCGCCAGTGAAGGCCTGCAGCCGATAGAAGTGGGCGAGCCACGATGGCTTGGAACCCCAAGCTCTCATAGCGAAGAAAAGCCTCGGCTGATGGGCTTCGGTGAGGGCACAAGGGTGCTGGGAAGCACTTCTGAACCGATCAGTCAAGAAACGTCTAGCCCGGCGGAACCCGCGCCTGTGGAGGGAACCCGGGTGACGGAGGCCCCGGTGGCGAATCCTTGGGCCTCTCTCACAAAGCCCGTCGAAACACCGACGGAGGCTCCTGCGGCGTCTGCCTGGAATCTGCCACCCGTGACCGCTCCAGCTCCCGAGGTACCGGTGAGCGAGGAAGCCCCGCAAACTTCCGCCTGGAATCTCCCCCCGGTGACGCCGGTGGTGTCGGAAGTGCCGACTCTGGAAATTCTCCCGACTGAACCAGCAGAAGCGGCCCCCGCGCCGGTCGAGCCTCCTGCTTCTGAGGTTACTCTGGAAGCGCCGATCGCCTCGGCCTGGAACATGCCTCCGGTCGCAGAACCAGCCCAAGAGGAGACGATCAACGAATTGCCACCGATTGCCGCCCCGATCGAGGAGACAACCTCCGCGTGGGGTCAAATCGACACGGCTCCAGCAGCAGAGGCCCCGACGATTGAGGCCCCGGCTGCGGAAGCCCCCTTCTCCTGGTCTCAGATCAGCGAAGCTGCGCCCGTGATGCCGGCACCGATCATGGTGGAGGAGCCCTTGGTGGCCGAACTCCCTCCGGTCGCCGAGCCGATCGCCCCGGCTTCGGACGCCCCTCCGGCATCCATGGCCCCGAGCGTGCCGCCGGTTTTCGAGTCTCCGGGTGAGGTGACCTCTTCCGAAACAAAAGCTCCGGAAGTGCTGGCCGAGGCTTCGCAGGTTCCTGCGAACGAGGTTCCGTCGATCTTCACGACGCCTCCGGCCGCTGAGGTTCCTGCCCCAGAGGCTCCAGCCGCATCGAGCGACGTGCCGAGCATCTTCACGACGCCTCCGGCATCGGAAACGTCCGCTGCACCCCCCAGCGATCCATCGGCGATTCCACCCGCCTACGCCAAGCGTTCCGCTGATGACCTCTCCGTCCAGAAGGCCCGCGACAATCGACTTGGCGATCTGCTGGTCGGCAACAAACTCATCACGCAGAAGCAGCTGGATCGTGCTCTGGAGCGACAGAAGGAGACCAACGAGCGGTTGGGGCAGATTCTGATCGCTATGCAAACGATGAGCGAGAAGCGCTTGCTTCAAGTGCTCTCTGCGCAAAAAGGCGTGAGTCCGTGGCACCTGGAGACCGATGCCCCGACCCAGGAAGCCGTGGCCCTCGTTCCTGAGCAGATGTGCCGCATCTTCCAGGTGATTCCGGTTGCGATTCGGGGTGACCTCCTCCTCCTCGCCATGCGCGACACCGAGGATATCGAGGCCATTGAAGCGATTCGCAACCACACCAAGCGACGCATCGAACCCGTTCTCGCCGATGAAGCCCGTCTGGCTTACACCATCGACAAATCGTTCGGAATTGCCGAGACCCGGCGTCTCGCGGCAATGGATGAACTCGTCGGTGAAGCGCTGCACGGAGTGGACAATTCTCGTCCGCTTGGTACCCAGGAACGCGCGATCCTGAGCGAGGAAGACACGCGTCCCGTCGTGGGTCTGGTCAATCAGATCATCGAGGACGGAATCCGGATGCGGGCGAGTGACGTCCACATCGAGCCCGGCTACGAGAAGATCGAGATCCGCTATCGACTGGATGGTCGCCTGACCACCGTCCGTGATCTCCCGATCGAGCTCTTGCCGATGCTGGTGGCTCGGGTCAAGATTCTCTCCGAACTGGATATCGTCGAATACCGTATGCCTCAGGACGGGCGCATCACGGCCCAATTCGGCCCTCATGTGGTCGATCTGCGAGTGAGCGTGCTCCCGAACTACCACGGCCCCCGGGTGGTGCTGCGGATTCTCGACAAGTCGGTCGGTCTGAAGAAGCTGACCGATCTTGGATTCGAAGACCGGAACTTGAGCCTGTTCAAGGACTTGGTGGCGAAGCCCTACGGCTTGTTTCTCGTCACAGGCCCGACAGGATCGGGCAAGACGACGACCCTCTATTCCGCGCTCAACGAGCTTCGCGATACCGCGACGAACATCATGACGTGCGAAGATCCGGTGGAATACGACCTTGCCGGAATCAATCAGTCGCAGGTGAACGAGAAAGTTGGATTGACGTTCGCTCACCAGCTTCGCGCGATTCTTCGCCAGGATCCCGACGTGGTGTTGGTCGGAGAAATCCGGGACAAGGAGACGGCTGAGACCGCGATTCGTGCCGCGATGACCGGTCACATGGTGCTCTCGACGCTCCACTGCAACGATGCGCCTGGCGCGATTCCCCGCTTGCTGGATATGGGCGTGGATCCGTACCTGCTGAGTACGGCGTTGGTCGGCACGATGAGCCAGCGATTGGTGCGCGTCCTGTGTTCGCACTGCAAGACGGAAGACGATGCAACCGCTGAGGAAACCGAGACGATGGCCAAGCTGTTTGGTGTGCCGGATGTGAAGAAGATCTGGCGAGCCAACGGCTGCGATGAGTGCTACAACACGGGATACAAGGGCCGCATGGCGGTTCACGAGATCCTGCCGGTCGCTGAGGAGATCGCCCACCTGATTGCGGAGCGGGCTCCGATGGAGACTCTGCGCACGCGAGCCGGTTACTATGGCTATCTGCCGATGCAGCAAGATGCAGCGGCCCGGGTTCTGCGCGGCGAAACGACGTTGGAAGAAGCCAAGAGGCTGATCTCCTTCGACACGTTCGAGAAGCTCGATGCTCCTCGTTCGCTGGAGTGGAAGTCGGCGAGCTAAATTAAGGCAAGCTCAGCGAGGAATACCGCCTCTCGGCTCGATGAGCCGAGGGGCGGTTTTGTTTTGGTCGGGTAGCCTCCGGGCATGACTCTGCTCGCGGCGGTGGCGATCTTAGCGGCGATGATCGCGAGCGTGGCGGGGTTTGGGATCGGGAGCCTGCTGACGCCCGCGCTGGCGATTCAAACCGGGATGGGGGTGGCGGTGGCGGCGGTTTCGCTGCCGCACTTTGTCGCGACGGTGGTGCGGGCGTGGAGGCTGCGCGACGAGATCGATTGGTCTTTTTTGCGTACGTTTGGCGTGACGAGCGCGGTGGGGAGCCTGGCGGGAGCAGGGATCGCGGCAATTTGGGGAGCGTCGTGGCTGGGGTTTATCCTTGGTGGCCTGATGCTCTTTGTTGGCTCCATGGGGTTGCTCGGCCTGACCTCGAAGTTCGTTCTGCCGGAGAAGTGGACGCTGCTGGGGGGCCTGGTCAGCGGGGTGTTTGGCGGCCTAGTGGGGAACCAAGGCGGAGTGAGAAGCGCGGCGATGCTGGGGAGCGACCTGAAGAAAGAAGCCTTTGTCGCCACGGCCACCGCCACCGGCGTGATCGTGGATCTGGCGCGGCTGCCGGTCTATCTCGCCGTGTATGCGCGAGAGCTTCCGGCATTGTGGCGGGAGATCGGGGTGATGACAGTCGGGGTGGTTATCGGCACCTTCCTGGGCGTCCCGGTGCTGAAGCGTATCCCGGAGGCGACATTCCGCAAGGTCGTTTCCGGGATTATTTTGTTTATTGGACTATTCGTTCTTTATCGTCACGTTTCGTCTGCTTGAGGAAGAGCCAAAATGCCGTGGCCGAGCCCGCGACGACTGCAACCACCGACGTGAGAATGAAGATCAATGCGTCACGTCGCACATCCACACCTGGCGGTGCGGACTGAGCAGTGCGCACCGCACTCAGCCCCTCTGAAGCCAGGCTCACGAGAATCGCGGTTCCGATAACCGCCACCCAGGTTCGTGAACGAACCATCGCCCAAGTCAACAAAGCACTCAACACGGCGAGTTTAGGCATCATCATCAAGACATAGCCCAGTGCGTCCGTCCGAAATCGGATGGGATAGGTCGCGTAGCGCACTGCAACGACCCATACGCATATACAGAGGAAAGACAGAATTAACGCCCGCGCTGTTCTGTCCAATTCTTGTATTCCTCGGTTTCGGTGAAGAAGAGCAGACTCGGTGTTCTGCCACCCTGACCAGACTCATCCTGAATCGTGTCCTTATGGGGAAACCTCTGCACGCTTCCATCATAAAGGAGCCTTCGATAGAAGCCTTTACTGAAGATCAGGGGATTTCCGGGCAGCGATAGCTCACTGATGCTCAAATCGACGAGCCATCCGCCATCAGGAGCTTGTTCGGAAAATCGCCTACAGTTAGCCTGTACGCTCCATTCAAGAAACCCCGTAGGAGTCATTTTGTAGGGCAGCTGTGGCGCACCTCGCGCCATCCCTCGGTACGAATCTCGGACAACCTCTTCGGCAAGACCTTGCGGAAATGGATCCCTAGCAAATCCCAAGAGTCGCGAATCAACCTGACCTCGAAGCACTAGAACGCTCGGCGAAAGTGGATACTCTCCAAAGTCGCTCCTATACATTTCTGCTGCCTGCCCCAATTGCCGGAGACTTTGCCGAGCCGATGAATCTTGGGCACTGGACTTGGACCTCGAAAATCCAACGAACACTAGACTAGCAAGAATCATGATCACCCCAATGACGACCAGAAGCTCGAAAAGCGTGAATCCTAGTCTGGAGTACTGACGAAGCACGTATCACCTGGGCAACTTTGTGGGTAGTAACTATGGCAAATGGGATTTGGATTGTCGGCGGCATAACAAACCCACCGACTTCCATTTTCATAGATTAATGTCTTCTTGTAAAAATTCTGTGCCTCGAAAGGTTGCGTGGGAGGCTGTGGCTCACCTTCATTGCATGCCCAAGTCCATTTGATAGCGATTGTGACTGGCCCAAAAAGTTGGGTTCGATCCAAATTTCCGCAATAAACGGTCGGCTCGTCTTCGAATTCTGCCGCAGAATGCTCTCTCGCTTGCTCCCTTTGCTCGATCTGCTCGTAAGTTAACTCGCCGGTGGCAGAGTAGGAACTGACTCCTGCGAGTACAACAATTGATAATAGTTCATTCACCTTCATGACTCAATCATATCAGGCTTTAACACTGATGTTAAATATTCGAATTAGCGTTTTTCCGGTAATGACCCGCGAGAATCCGGGAATACGCCCCGCTTTCGTACCACTTTTCAAGCTCATGGGCGCGGTGGACGGGCATGGGGTGGCTGCTCGTGACCCCGTAGAACATGAAGATCAGCATTTTGCCGATGCTGTCCATGAAGTTCATATCTTGGTACGCGCGTGCTTGATCGAGGAACGAGGTGTGGTCGGCCTCGTGGGCGAGGCGTGAAGGCCCGCCTGTGAGCATCAGATTGGCCTGGGCAGAGAGCGTGAAGTCTTGCGCACAGAGCAACCCGGCTCGGTCGGCGGTGATTTCCGCCTGCCGCGACCACTCGAAGAAGGCACTCATCAAGGCAATCTGCGCGACATCGCCGAGCCCGAGAGTCCGCCGTCCCAGCATCTCAAGGAGGGGCATCAGCACACTTGCGACTGATCGGTACAAAATATGACCGGCCTTGATATGGCCTAGCTCATGGCCGATCAGATGATACAGCTGCTGGTCGTCCAGCGTATCGAGCAACGAAGATCGAATGGTGATGTAGGGTCGCTCAATCCCACCGGCGAAGGCGTTCGGAAACGGGTTGCTCGTCAGATAGAGCTCTGGCTCCGGCATATCAAGAATGTCGCTGCACTCCCGGAGGATCTCATAGACGGTGGCGTACTGCTTCGGGCCACACCGGACACTCGTCGCCATGTTCCAGCAGTAGATCCAGCGATCAATTCCGCTCTCGTGAAACTTGCGGATCACTTGGGGCAAAAGCGGGACTCGCTTGAGCGCCTCCAGTGCCTTGCGATCTGTCTCCGCGACAAAGGCGTCGCATGAAATGCCGGGGAAGGTGGTTCGCGCCATGAATCAACTCTTAGCTCATGCTACGTCGCAGCTTCCCCGGGGTTGCCAGCAGGAAGAAACTACCCGTCCACGCGGACGATCAGGCTGCGCTCATTGAGGTCATTCGTGTAGATCCGTCCACTTTCCGCATTCACCTTGGTGCCTTGCGCGGGCTTCACATAGACCACACCTGAGGCCCCAAAGTTGCCATCTGGTCGCCCATTTTCCAGCTGATAGTTGATACTGAATCGGTACTGCACCCGGAATCGACCGTCGGGAAGCTTATTGACGATGGCGCTGTAGCTTCGATCGGCGATCGTGAGCGTTCGATCCGCGTTCGTCATCTGAATCGCGTGTCCGCTCGAGACAGAGGCCTCAGTGCCTTCATAGCAGTAAAGCGTCGCCTTCGTAAACGTCTCCGCTGTCCCCGTCGAATACTCCAAGGAGACCTGATATGGGCCAGCTTCCACCGCAATCTGCCGATCTTCCACCTTCCCCTTGGTCAGATCGGGCCCGCTCACCTGCGAAGACACAAGCGGAGTCAGAGCCGGAACGGCAGCGAGAGCGAAACTAGCAAGCAAAACCTTTGTGGTCATGCAAGACCAGACGATTGTGCTTGCCGTTTTGGTACGTTGGTGCCTGGTTATCCGGTGCGGCGCATGCGACTGCTTAGGAGCTTGGTGCGATCTCGGTACTTGTTCACGGTTCGCCGCGCCACCTTCACGCCTCGCTCTTCCAGCATCCGGGCGATGCGTTCATCACTCAGAGGGTTATTCGGGTTTTCGCTTTCCAGAATCTCCTCGATCATCCTCTGAACCCGAAGCGCGGGTTTGAAGAAGATATCGAATCCAACGGTATCACCATTCACAATTTGGACAAACTTCCCTGCGGTGGCCCGGCTGATCGTGCTCTCATGGACGCCAAGATCCTTCGCGACTTGCGATCGGGTCAGGGGCATCAAGAAGCGATACTCGCCGGTTTTCACAAAGCCGCCCTGGTGCTCCACCAGATACTTCCCGATTCGAGCGAGCTGCTGACGGCGTTGGGTGAGGGCGTCCAAGAATCGCTGAGCGCGATCGACGAATTCGTTGACGTGACGTTTCTCCGCCGGATCGGCACTGCGCTTTTCCTCAAGCACTTTGCGACGTTTTTCGTAGGCCGGATTCACCCTCAGATGGATCGGCGAAGGACCAGGCACTTCGATGAGGAAGCCTGACTCTTCAAGCGTGATGATGATGTCCGGCTGCGCGGGCATCGTTCGCTCCTTCACCGCGTGGCTGGAGTGCCCGGCAAATGATTCGCCCGGGAAGGGATTCAGGCTCAGGATGACATTGAGCGCCTCGTCCACCACCTCGGGAGCCGTGTTGTAGCATCGAGAGATGGCTCGCTTGTTGCGAGCAACCAGATCTTCCCAGTTTCGGCGCAGCATCACCCGGGCCAGTTTTTCGGCATCGGTGGTCGCGTTCCGGAGTTGAAGGAACAAACAGTCTCGAAGATCCTCCGCACCTACCCCCGCCGGTTCGCATTCGCGAAGAGCCGCGTAGACCAGTTCGGCATCTTCCAGAGCCATTTCACAGTCCAGAGCCGCTTCTTCGATGCTGCAGGTGATGTAGCCCCGCTCGTTGATGGAGCCGACCATATAGATCGCGAGATTCCAGAGGTGATCCGGGAGTCGGACGCGGAGCTGGGCCAGAAGGTGATCCCACAGACTATCCACGCTGGAGGTGAGGTCGATCCAGTCCGGCTCGGTCTCATCGCGAGGAGTTGATCGGGTCAATTCGTAGTTTTCACCGCTGGGCTTGAGTTCGCTCGGTGCGACGGTTTTGAGAATCTCGTTGATCGTGAGGGGATCTTCGTAGTCGTCGATTCGCTCCAGGGCCGGATTCTCCATCAGCTCCGAGTCGATGGCTTGATCCAACTCGACTCCCGAGAGCTGGAGCAGCTGGCTCCCCAAAACAACCTTGGGATCCACTCGTTGGCTGGTGTTCAGCCGTGTCTTGGCGCTGGTTCGTAATCCGTGTCTCACCGCAATCTCCGTGTGTGGTTGGTGGTTCCGCATCCGTGCGGCCAACACTCTTGATCTTCGGAGGGTGAGAGAGGGGTTTAGATGATGCTTTTACGAGGATTCATCGCCGCTGGGTGGTTTGGCATGGGTGGATTCAACCGTATTGCGCAGCAACCCACCGAAATCCCGATTCGGCGGTGGGAGCTCTTTCGCTCATTGCCTCAATCACTTCTCGGCCCGTAGCACGGCAACACCTCTGCACGGAGATGAGTGCCCCGAGCCCGCGAGGGTCGGGTTCTGCCGCCTCTCAACACGGAGACGAGCGAGGCGATCACACTTTGCCAAGCAATCTAGCTGCTTCCCCCAGCTTGAGCGCGACAGCACCACTCGCCGAACCCAAAGTGTGAGGATGAGTCGCAATGAAGCCGCAATTTTCACCCCAGCGCCCGGGTCTTGTACTCGCCCTCTCCGAGCGTGTCTCGGGGAGGGTCCAAAGGCCGGGAGGTGCCGCACCCCACCTCGCCACGAACAAATGAACCCGCGACGACTCGTTCTCGACCTTGAGAGGATCGGGGCACCCCCCACGGGCGGTCCCCCGTGAGGTGCCATAAGAAAGCCTAGTAGTGCCAGTCCAGATCTTCCGCCTGCTTCGCATGGCGGATGATGAAGTCCCGACGCGGCTCGACCTTATCGCCCATCAGACGGCTGAACATCGCCTCGACCTCGGCATCGAATTCCTTATCGTAATTCACCCGAGTTAGGAACCGAGTCTCCGGATCCATCGTGGTGTCCGCGAGTTCGTCCGCGTTCATCTCACCCAGACCCTTAAAGCGGCTCACCGAAACATTCTTGATCTTCAGGCCCTTGATGATCTCGTCTCGCTCTTCCAGCGTCATCGCGTAGAACCGCTCATCCTTACCCGCGCGGATCACGTAGAGGGGCGGCTGAGCAAAGTAGAGATACCCTTCCGTGATCAACGGCTTCATGTAGCGATAGAAGAACGTGAGCAGCAACGTGCGAATGTGCTCGCCATCCACGTCGGCGTCCGTCATGATGATGATCTTGTGATAGCGCAGCTTTTCGAGGTCGAAGTGCTCGTTCTTCTTGCTCTTGCTCTCGGCGTCCATCGGCTGTTCGCCCTCATCCACCTGACCGCGACCCGTGGAGATATCAATTCCCGCACCCAGCGCGGCGATCAGCGACTTAATCTCCTCGTTGTCCAGGGCCTTGTCAATCCGAGCGCGCTCGACGTTCAGAATCTTGCCTCGCAGAGGAAGAACCGCTTGCGTCATCCGGTCGCGGGCGCCCTTTACCGTGCCGCCTGCCGAGTCGCCTTCAACCAGGAACAACTCACACTCGGTCGAATTCTTGCTCACGCAGTCGCTCAGTTTGCCCGGAAGGCCAAAACTGTCCATCGCCGAACTCCGCTTGACCGCTTCCGCTGCCTTGCGAGCAGCCTCACGCGCCCGCTGAGCCGTCTGAGACTTCTCAACAATCCGCTTGCCAACCGCAGGATTCTCTTCCAGATAGGTCGCCAAACCATCGCCCACGAGCGAGTTTGTTGCACCCTGAACTTCGGGGGTCACGAGCTTGACCTTGTCCTGGGAGTTGTAGCTCGGATTCTGAATCTTCAGCGAGATCACCGCGCTCACGCCTTCTGCGACATCATCTGCCGTGAAGTTCTTGTCCTTCTCCTTCAGAATGTTCATCTTCCGGGCGTAGCTATTGATCACCCGAGTCAGAGCCTGACCAAAACCGGAAACGTGGGTTCCTCCGTCGGGTTGGTGGATGTTGTTGCAGTAAGCCAGGATATTCGTGTGGAATCCCGTGTTGTACTGAATCGCCACCTCGATCTCCATATCCTCCCGGACTCGGTGGAAATAGATCGGCTTGTGGATCGAATCCTCTGACTCGTTCACGTCTTCAACAAGCTGAACAATGCCTCGCTCGAAGAAATACTCTTCGTTCGTATCCGGAGCGTTTTCGTTCTCAAAAATGAATCGAACCGAAGGGTTCAGGTACGCAAGCTCCTTCATCCGGCGACGAATGATCGTCGGATCATGCTCGGTCGCCGTGAGGGCCGTGCCATCCGGTTTCCACTGCTGCTTGGTGCCGGTGGAATCCGCTTTGCCGATCACCGTAACTTCGGTCTTCGGCACACCGGCTTCGTATCGCTGCTGATAAACCTTGCCGTCGCGCTTGACCGTCGAGAGCATCCACGCCGAGAGCGCGTTCGTACAGCTGATCCCGACGCCGTGGAGACCACCCGAAACCTTGTATCCGCCGCCATCCCCGAACTTACCGCCCGCGTGGAGCTTGGTCATGATGACCTGGAGCGCACTTACCCCTTCCTTCTTGTGGATGTCGACCGGAATCCCCCGACCGTTGTCCTCTACGCTGATCGAGCCGTCGGTGTACATCACCACGGTGATCGTGTCGCAGTGACCCGCCATCGCTTCGTCCACTGCGTTGTCCAACGCCTCGCGGAACATCTGGTGGAGACCTTTCTTGCCGTTGTCCCCCACATACATGCCCGGGCGCTTTCGAACCGCTTCCAAGCCCTCAAGCACCGTGATGCTGCTCGCATCATAGTTGCCTTCAACCTTCTTGGTCAGCTTGTCGTCTTCGGTCGCCTCGCGGGAAGTTTGGCTTTCCTCAACCGGGGTCGTAGACTCCTCGTCGGGCGTCTGATCCAGATCTTTCTCGTCACTCATGGGGGTCACAAAAATGAGGCGATTTCCGCCTCGTCGAATACTCGTAGGATACCCGGGATCGGGAACCTCATTTAAGGACGCACAGAGCGGCCCAGAGGGCGCGAAATCACGCCTTCCAGCTTTTGTTTCCGCCGCTCAAAGAAAGCCATCGTTCTCTCGTCAAAAACGTCATCACGTGGTCGTGGTACGCGCCGCGTTTCCAATACTCACCCGGAATAATCCCCGCGATTTCGTACCCCGACTTCGCCTGCATTTTCGCGCTCAACTGGTTACCACCCAAGTATCCGCTCCGCAGAATCCGCAGCCCCAGCACGGTGAACGCATACCACGCTCTCAGTTGGGCCGCTTCGGTGCCATACCCCTGCCCCCGATACTCCTTCGGCCCGATCAACGACCCCGAATGAGCGGTTTTGTGCTTGTGGTCAATCCGATGCAGATCCGAGTTGCCGATGTGGGTGCCGTCCAGCAGCTCAATCGCAAACAGGAACTCCTCCTTGTTCTTGCTCGTCACCGAGTCGAACCAATTCTTCTCTTGCAACCGGGACATCGGCTCATCGCCGCCAAGAATCCACTCGCTCACGTCCGGATCGTTGATCCAACGCAGGCAATTCTCAAAGTGCTTCGCCTCATCCAGAGGCACCAGACGCACCCGCTCCGATTCCCAGCCGTATCCCATCCAACCAGTCTACCGCCCGGATTTATGCCGGGTCACTTGCCGGGGCTGGGGCGATTTTTGGCTCCCCTGGTACTCTCGGGGGGCCATGCTCGACCGAAAACTGATTCGAGAAAACCCCGATGCCGTCCGTGCCGGAGCCGCCCGAAAGGGAATCCAAGCCCCTGTCGATGAATTCTTGCGCGTAGACGAGTCATGGCGATCCATCCTGCGCGAACTGGAGCAATCCCAGGCGGAGATGAACCGAATCAGTAAGTCGATCGGCCAACTCATGGCGAGCGGTCAGAAGGACGAGGCCGAAAAGGCCAAAGCCGAAACCGCCGCGATCAAAGAGAAAATCAAATCTCTGGAGCCCCAAGAGCGCGAGCTGGAAGCCCAACTCAACGCCCTCGAACTCCAGTTCCCCAACATGCCCCACCCCACCGTTCCCGACGGAAAAACTCCCGAGGAAAACGTCGAGGTTCGCGCCTGGGGCACCAAGCCCGAAGGCACCTTCAAAGCTCACTGGGAGATCGCCGACGAACTCAAGCTCATCGACTTTGAAGCAGCCAGCAAGATTTCCGGCTCCGGATTCGCCGTTTACACGGGCTGGGGATCCAAGCTGGTGCGCGCGCTCATCAACTTCATGCTCGATCTTCAAAGCGATCGCAACGGCTACTCGGAGGTCTATCCGCCCGCGCTTGTCACCAGCGAATCGCTGGTGGGAACCGGCAACCTGCCCAAGTTCGCCGACGATCTCTACTCCACCAAGGACGATCTCTGGCTGATCCCCACCGCCGAGGTGCCCGTCACCAACCTGCTCCGCGATGAGATCCTGGAGCCGTGGCAACTGCCGATCAAGTACGCCGCCTACACGCCCTGCTTCCGCCGAGAAGCTGGTGCGGCAGGTCGCGACACGCGTGGCATTCTGCGCATGCACCAGTTCGACAAGATTGAGCTGGTCAAATACTGCGCCGCCGAGGTGAGCTACGATGAGCTTGAGAGCCTGGTCGAAGATGCCGAAAGCGTTCTCCAAGCCCTCGGCTTGCACTACCGGGTTCTACTCCTGTGCGCCGGGGATATGGGCGACAAAGGCTGCAAGTGCTACGACCTCGAAGTCTGGGCTCCTGGTGAGGGTCGCTACCTCGAAGTCAGTTCCTGCACGAACTTCGAAGCCTTCCAAGCCCGCCGCGCCAACATCCGGTATCGCCCGACCGAAGGTGCCAGCCCCGAGCCGGTGCACATCCTCAACGGCTCCGGTCTTGCGGTTCCTCGCCTGCTCGTCGCTCTGCTCGAGACGTACCGCCAAGAAGACGGCTCCATCGCCATCCCCGAACCCCTTCGCCGCTACCTCGGCACCGACGTCATCCCGGCTCCCGGGAACTGAGGCTGACTGCTAAGTCTTGGACTCGCCCTCTCCGAGCTTGCCTCGGGGAGCGTGGCCAAAGGCCGGGGGGGCTGGCGTGAAAGTGACTCCGGCGCGGGCGGCCCCCCTCCATGCCTTCCCCAAGGGATGAGGGAGAAACCGTGATTGAGAGCTTGTTGGCTTTACCTGAGCTTGGCCCCCGGAGCTGATTCTCGGACTCGCCCTCTCCGAGCTTGCCTCGGGGAGGGTGGCCAAAGGCCGGGAGGGGCCAGCTCACCACCCCATTGAGCTGCCGCGACCCCCTACGGCTGAGCCCGAGCGATTGGCAGAATCCGCAGACCCGTGAGCGTCGCCTTCTGAGCCCCCCGGTTCACAATCCGGATGTACCGCCCCTGAACCGTCTCGGCGAACACCGTCCCCGTTAGACGATTCCCGTTCTTCACCCCGTACTTGCGGAAGAACCGCGCGCCATCCGCTTCGCGGAACCACACCTGGGCGATCTCGGGGCGCTGACTCGTTTTGTAGAATGACATCTCATATTGGGCCAATGGCGCGCTTGCCAAGACATCGAATTCGATCCCGCCAAACAACCGATCCCGACCCAAATCGATCTCCAGCCACTGCTCAGGAAAGAGATCAAGCGTCGTGGCCGGATCACCATCCACAAGCGCAATCAACTCCGCGGGGAACCGCCCGGCCGAATCCACCACGAGCTTGTCCCGAGCCAAATCCTCCTTCAAATCCAAGGGGTCGCTGGGCAAGGAGAACCGAACCTCTACCGAAGGCATCCCCGAGTTTCCTCGGTACATCCAATCCGCAAGCTGCCAGGCCGCGACCCAAGCCGTCGCCGACGCCCCGCCCCGAGTAGCCCGAACCAAAAGCCAGGATCCAGAGCCATCCCGCTGAACGTTCTTGAGTAACGGCTCGCGCTTCTCCGGACTCAGAACCGCGATTCCGCCCGACCGCGTGTTGTCTTTGGCCAACGCGGGTCCAAGACCGCTCGGCGACCACGCGAACACTTCGATATCCGCGTTTGAAAGCGGTCGACCGCCCAGCGTCGCCGCCCGCACCATCAGGCCAGCACCGAGCTTCGACCACGGGGTCTCCCGGGCCGCACCACGCTTGCCAAGATTCGCCTGCAGGTATCCCACTTCTGTTCGACTCAGCAGCCCATTCTCCCAAAGCGGAATTGGGTCACCGACCGGTCGGGTGGTGTCATGCGGCGGAAGCTCCAGCGCAGGAACCCTCAACCCATCGTCCCGCGTATCCGGGAGCCAGCCATAGTGGAACGGCACTTCCGGATCAAACGGTGCCGCATCGCTCGGAGGCTTCGCCATCCCGGCGCTGAACGGAGACATCGCCCGACTGGTTCGGATCAGGGCATCCATCATGGGATTCCCGGCATCTAAGTTGCTCAAATCCACTCGGACGTCCGCACTCGCGGGATCCAGCACCATGCGCAGCCGCTCCTGAGCCCCGTGCGGAGCAAATCCATACCGACTGAAAGGCAATAATTGACCGTTCAGTCTCCGCAGAATCATCTGGTACAGCCCCAACACTTCGCCCTTCGGGGCGAGCTGCCGGAGTTTGGTGAGACCGGCATCATCAGCTTCAAAACTCACCCCGAGACCACCGACTCTTGCCTCAAGGGCGTTGTTGCTCGGAGTGTTGTCGCCGGTCAGTTCAAGTTCTGCCCGAATATCGGGCTGACCCGGGATGGTTTCCAGAGGATTGATAGCCACATTGAAGGGGATCAAGCGCGTCTGCCCCGGCTCCAGAGCAGGAACCGGAACACTGATCGCCCCCAACTTCCCCGCCGTCACCGAAAGCCTGGTTTCGCTGGTCGTCACCGTTCCGATGTTCTTGACCACCGCCCGCCAGGATCTCTCCCAGCCCGGGGTGGAGGTTGGCTGAGTCGGCTCAACCACCAAGAGAGCCAGGTCTGCGCCATCCGCTTCGCCTTGCTCGACCTCAACTTCCAGCCGGGGACGCTCCGCCGACCATTCGCCACTCAAAACCGCAAATTCTTGCTGAGACTCCAAGCGAAACCCAAAGTTCCGCGTAGGATTGTCGATCATCGCCTGAACCGCTTGGGCCAGCCCATCGACAATCAAAAAGTCCCCGTCTTCCCGCACGACAAAGCCATTGATTCGTCGGGCATCTTGCTCAGCAGAGGCTCCAGCGCTCGCCCAGCGCAGCCCCTGGCGCCCGGTCAGGCCATCTTTCCAAGTCGATTCGCCCATCGGAGGATTCGCCGGGTCAATTCGGTCGAATCGCATCGTTCGACCCGAGCCCTCTGCCCACGGCTGAAGCATTCGACTGATGATGAGATCCGTGGGAACCGTGCCCCGCGACATCCTCAGCACCAGCCGAGCCGACTTCACCCGACTCCCCGCAGGGTAGGCGTAGTCGAGATGCGGGAACCGGAATAAACCGACTTTCCCTGGCCCCACCACCACTGCAGGCTCACGTCCGAAATTGGTATCGGGAGCCGACCGGTCCAAAAACGTGTCCGCGACCGGGCTCAGCAGGTGACGGGGAATCTCCGGCTCTCCGACCTGACCCAGCAAATACGCGAGGGGCAACATAAGCATGATTCTAGCGTAAAGACGATCCGCCGAACCCGACGCATCATTCTCCACCAACAAAACGGCCCCTCAGGTCTTCACCCGAGGGGCCATCTCGCTCGAACAAGCTCGGTTAGAACTTGTAGCCGACGTAAGCACCGAGGCCGGTCGCGCGTGCGCCTGCGGCCGAATCGGTGTAGGTGAAGGCCAGTTCGCCGAACAGGTGATCGCCGAGCTCCTTGCCTGCGCCTGCGCGAACCGCCCAGACCGTCTTCGTGCTCGTGAGGTCAACAATCGCGACGCCCACGCCGAAGAAGGTGTAGCTGCGATTCACATCGCCTTCGCCATAGAATCGTTGGTTAACCGTGATCGGGAAGGCATTGCCCTTCGCGCCCGAACCAGACTTGCCGAACCAATCGAACGAGACCACCGTTTGGGCCCCTTCGAGGATGCGGAAGCTCGTGTGGAAGTCCATGCCCACACCGATGTAGCTCGGAGCGATGTCGCGCATGCGAGCATCCACCGGATAAACATAACCAAGTCGGAGGGAAACATCATTCGGAGTTTCCAGGAAATTCACCTGGGCCGAGCTGATAGCAGCCATTCCCAGAGCGGCAAAAAGGGTCATTCGCTTCATATGTGCTCATCCATTGAGGAACCTTGAAACAAGGAACCTGTAAGGCGCCCATGTGCGTCTGGGCGTCTCCATTCTACTGATCTAGACGGCTCACGTCAAATGCTCGGCGCAACTAGGCGGCGGTAAACTCAAAATTCCATGGCCCATCTGCTGTTTGAACTCGGTTGCGAGGAGCTTCCCGCCTCGTTTGTCGCCAAGGCTCTGCGCGACCTCGAAGAGGCCATCACCCGAGGTTTGAACGGAGCACGCCTGGAGTTCGGTCAATCCGAAACCTACGCCACCCCGCGAAGACTGATCGTCGCGGTGAACCAAATCCAAGACCGACAAGCCGACTCGATCAAGGAAAGCCGTGGGCCTTCTGCCAGCGCCGCGTTTGACTCGGACGGAAATCCGAGCAAGGCTCTCCAAGGATTCTGCCGGGGTCAAGGCATCGACCCCAGCCAAGTCGTCAACGATGGCGAATACGTTTGGGCCAAGATTCCCGTCCCGGGAAGAGCCGCCTCCGAAATCCTCGCCGAGATCCTGCCCGCCGCCGTCCGGGGCCTCACCTTCGAAAAGACCATGCGATGGGGCCACTCCCGCATGAGATTCGCCCGACCCATCCGCTGGATGCTCGCCCTCCTCGATGGACAAGTCGTTCCGTTCGAGATCGAGGGCGTCAGCAGCAGCAACACCAGCCGTGGCCACCGATTTGCCGCACCAGAGCCGTTCGAGGTCAACTCGCTCGACGCTCTGCTTTCCGAACTGCGCTCTCGAAATGTCGAGCCCGATTCCGCCAATCGAGAATCCATGCTCCGCGAGCAAGCCGTCGCTCGCGCTTCGGGCACCCCCGACCTCCCCGAATCCCTGGTCGATGAAAACGTCTATCTCACCGAATGGCCCCAAGCCCATGAAGGCTCGTTTGACGAGGCCTACCTGAACCTCCCCGACCCCGTGCTCGTCACCGCCATGGCGAAGCACCAGCGATTCTTCCCCGTCCGCAATTCCGATGGATCGCTCCAAAACAAGTTCATCGCCATCCGCAATCACGGCGAAGAATCGAACGTCAAGGCGGGCAACGAATGGGTGCTCAACGCCCGTTTCAACGACGCCACCTTCTTCTACCGCGAGGACCAAAACAAGTCGATGGATGAGTTCCTTGCCGCCACCGAGCGAATGCTTTTCCAAGAAAAGCTCGGCACAGTGCGCGATCGATCCCATCGCCTCAGCGCCCTTGCCCGGTTCGTCGTCGCCAGCGCGGGGTTAGGAACGACCGCCGAAGACCATGCCGCCAAAGCAGGTCTCTACGCCAAAGCCGACCTGAGCACAGGCCTCGTCAGCGAACTCAGTTCCCTCCAGGGCATCATCGGCGGCGAGTACGCCCGCCGCGAGGGATTCGCCGAAGAAGTTTGCTGGGCCATCGCCTCGCAGTACGATCTGGGTAAACAAGCCGGGCGCGATGATCTGGCTTCCCGCATCGCCATCGCCCTCGTCGCCGCCGATCAGGTGGACAAGCTCGCCGGATTCCTCGGCCTCGGCCTGATCCCCAAGGGCAGCAGCGATCCGTTCGGTCTCCGCCGCGCCGCCACCCTCCTCGTCGAAGCCTCCAGGCTCTGGCCCGAGGGCCTCGGCGACCTGCAAGCCCCGCTCGCCCAAGCTTTTGATCTCTATCGCGCTGAAGGACAAACCCTCGACGAAGCAGGCGCAAAAACCGCGCTGGCCGATCTCCTCTGCGGGCGCTACGAGGCCCTCTTCCCCGCCGTCCGACACGATCTTATGGCAGGTGCGCTCGCGGGACGAACCCTCGCCGAGGTCGCGCAGCCGAACCTGATCGTCTTCCGCACCGAAGCCCTTGCCCTTCTCGCCGACGACGTCGCAACTCTGCAAACCCTGAGCCGCCCCGTGAACATTCTCGCCAGCGCCGAGAAGAAGAGCGATTTCTCGCTCCCCGGTACCCTCGATGCCGCCGGTCTGAAATCGTGCGAAGGCGAGGCGCTCGCCGCAGCTCTGCCCGACGCAGCCAAGGCGATGCAATCCGCCGTTGCTCAGCACGACGCGCGATCCGCTGTCAATGCGCTCCAAGCCCTCGCCGCCCCGATCCATGCCTTCTTCGAGAACACCATGGTGATGGACGAGGATCTTGCGGTCCGAGGTCAACGCCTCCAGCTTCTGAGCGAAACCCGCCAGATCATCCGCACCATCGGAGACATCAGCGCGATCGTGATTGAAGGCTAAGGGTGCTCTGACGTACCAGGAAAATCCCTAAGAAAAAGAAACTGGTGGGTGCCCCGATCCCTTCAGGGTCGGGAGACCAGTCCCCGCACAGCGGACGACTTTCAATCGACGCCCGCCACCAAGTCTCCCGATTTGGGGGAGGGTGCCTAACGGGCGGAAGAGCGAAATCCGGATCCTCGAAGAGGATTCGGGGGGCTGGAGACCTAGGTGCCCGCTACCGAGATGTTCCCGCCCATCGCCTCAGTCGAGAATCCCGTGTCCCGACCCTAAAGGGATCGGGGCACCCAAGTGCCTCACAACCGCCCGAATCCTACCGACCTGCCGACACCTGGACAACCCTTGCCAGCTGCGCCAACCACGCATCATCCGGGAACACTCCCAGCAAGTGCTGAATCGCCGCAATCTCCGCCTTCCGCCACGGGAACGGCGGCTGGATCGGCGCCTTCGCGGCAAGCACCAAGTGCTCCCGCGCCGTGGCGTCCATCCGGGTCGAGCGAATCAACTGATCCGCCAGCAGAAGCCGGAGCATCGGAAACTCGCCATGCCGGAAGACCTCGTCGGCGAACCGCGCCAGGGCTTCCGTCATCCCGCACAGAATCAACAAACAGGCTACATCCTGAACCGCATCCGGGCTCGCCGCGACCGGCTTCATCAAGGGATGAGGCTCCTTGTGCGGAGATTCCGGCTGACTCAGGAAGCTTTCCGCACGCAAAATCGGCTCCATCGGAGCGAGAAAGTGGGCGTTCATCAAGTCCCCTCGCTCTTCGCCTTGCTCGTAGAGCGCTCCCTCCCGACGAACCGCCGCTTTCATCCACCACAGCAGATGATCCTCGGCCAGGAACCCCAGTGCCTTGTCCAGCGAGGCGTCGGCATCCGCCCAGCGACGAGCCCGCATCGCCACAAGCGCATCGCCCAAATGCGCCAGCCCCTCGGCGCCTGTCACCCGAGTGAAGGGATGAAAAGCGATCTCCTCACCCACCTGAACCAATTCCAGGCTCGGCCCGATGAGACGATCAATTTGCCGCGAGAGAGTGGCCGCGGACTCGACGGGATCTTCGCCCGGAGTCGCTCGGTAAGTTCCCGGAGCCAAAACATCGCCCGGATTCAGCCGCAAAGTCTCCGAGTGATCTGCCGCGCGCAAGACCACCCCCACGGCCGGAGAGGGCAAGCCCGTCAAATCGGCATCCGAGACGATCTCTGAGTTCAGCTCGGTGGCTGCCTCAAAGGTCTGTCCCAATTCGGTCTCCAAGAAGGTCACTCCGCGCCAGTAAGTCGTGGAAATCTGCGTCTTCAGATGGCCCTTGTCCAGGTGGATCGCCGCTTCTCGGCTGGCCGCTCTGAGGCCACCGAGCCCACTATGAGGGACAAGGCGCACCTTGACCTCATCGGTGCGACGGGCCCCGAGCAAGGCCGCGCCCTGGCGGGCCAGAAGCCGCACACCTGCCTCGTTCGTATCCGCGACTTCGATCTCGCCAGGATTCCAGATCGCCGTGAATCCTCCATCTCGGTCGGAGTCGTACGCCGAAATCTGCCCTGGACGCTTGCTCAAAACGACCGAATCGAATCCAGCCACCAGAAAACCCGCCTGCCCAGGCTGGCTCTGGAGAGAACGGTTGTGAAGGCGCAGATCGAGCACGATCTCCGCTCGATCTGGGTGAAGCGTCACTCCGAAGTGCGTGTCGAGTTCGCGCCCAAGCTCGAACATCATCACGCCGCCCGGTTGGTCATCGTCGCTCGGCTCATGAACGCGCAGATCGACCGGTCCGAGGGCATTGGTCCGCTCCGAACCCGCCATAAACTGGATCCCGTGATGCCACTCCACGCCGCGAAGCCCGCTTTCGGCCACGAGCATCGACTCCAGCCGAGGCAAAATCTCGAATCGGGTTCGCTTGTCCGTGACCTGGATCAACCGCCCACCGAGACTCGGCGCGACCACCACCTTCAGGAAAGAATTCTCGAGAATCGCGACCGGAATGGAACTCGTCTGGGTGGCCCCCGTGTTACGAAGAAGCAGAGCCGGATAGGCAGCAAACGTCTCTGGCCGCTCCGGGTTCAGGGCAATCGTCTCCAAAACCGGAACGATGAGATCAAGAGTATCTTCGTAAACGTGGACGGGCATACCTTCAGTTTTTGCGGGGGTCTGTCACAATAGGAGAGATTCTGTGATGTTCTACCCGGTTCGGCGCGTCTGATCCCTGGGGGAACAAGACCTCGGTCACCCACCATGGGCCGCCGGGGATAAGCTACGGATCGCAACGACTTATGTCAGCAAAAAGCACCAAGAGCACCAAGTCAAAGAAGACAACCGCGCCGTCACCGGCTCGCGGATTCGGGTTTGCCCTGTTCAAGTGGTTCCTGGTTCCCGTGGGAGTTGCTGCGGCAGGTTTCTATTTCATAGGCCCGCAAATCGGGTCCGTTCCAGCCCTGGAAGCGACGGCAAAAGACGTGACCAGCGCCGTACAAGGCGCGGCGGCGAAGGCCCCGGTCGCCTCGGCCGCTCGGGTCGCACCCAGTTCTGCTGAAGAGGAGCCCAGGGTCAAGCTGAACGTGAAAGTCGAAGAAGACGACGGCAAGGAGCGCAAAAAGAAGGAGCAGCGGGAAGAGACCGCTTACTTCACTCCCGATGCTTCGCAGACGCTGGAACGCCCGAGCAACCAGCGTCGGACCTCCAGCGAGGAAGACACCGCTCCGCCCAGCGGCGAAGACACCACCCTGGGTGATGATCCCGCAGGCACCCCTCCCCCTTCAAACACCGGTGGCTGGTAAGGGTATCTCTACAGGGATCCACGCAGATCAAGCGCGTCCGCGTCTCGTTGCAGAGCCTGGATTACCAGGTCGATCAATTCTTTGAGCTCAAGATCCAAGAGTTCTGCGCCCCGCCTCACATCGTCACGGTTGACCCCAGCGGCAAAGTTCGCCGTCTTGAACTTCTTCATTACGCTGCTTGACTCCAAATCCAGCACTGATTTGGAGGGGCGCACGTAAACGCACGCCGTGATCAGACCGCTGAGTTCGTCCACGGCGAACAGAGCCCGGGCCAGCGGGCGATCCGGCTCGACGCCGGTTTTTCCGGGATAGTGCGCCGCGATAGCATCAAGGATCTCTTCATCTACCCCCTTTTCTCGGAGTAAGTCGAGTCCCCACAACGGGTGCTCATCGGGGTGCTGCTCGTAGTCAAAGTCGTGCAGCAGACCAGCCATTCCCCATTTCTCTGCATCGTAGCCACCGCGCTCGGCAAAGAACCTCATCGCCGATTCCACACTCAGCATGTGCTTGCGCAGCGATTCGCTCGGGGTGTGTTCGTGCATCAACGCCAGGGCTTCG
The DNA here is from genome assembly GCA_020161505.1 of Armatimonadota bacterium. GTDB lineage: Bacteria > Armatimonadota > Fimbriimonadia > Fimbriimonadales > Fimbriimonadaceae > UphvI-Ar2. Next base: position 31,464 of record JAIUNY010000002.1, read on the forward strand.
TCTCGGGTCATCGTGATGCCAGGTTACCGGGCTTTTGATCGTCCCCGCCGCGTAGAATGTGCCGATGACCCCGATTCTCTGGCCCGCCAGCGTGACTCCCTTCGATGCCCATGGACAGGTGGATCGAGGCGATCTCGCGAAGCTGATCGCTTGGTTTCGGAATGCGGGCTGCAATGGGGTTGTCCTCGCCGGAACCAACGGCGAAGGCCCGAGTCTGAGTGCCGTCGAGAAACGTGATCTGGTGCGCACGGGCGTTGAACTCACAGATGGCTTGCCGATCACGCTGGGAATCGCCACGCCGAGCCTGCATGAAGCCAAGTGGCTCGCCTCCCAGGCCGGGAAGGCAGGGGCTCAGCATGTGCTCGTGATGGCCCCCGGCTACTTTCAGAACTGCGCCGAATCGGCGATTTTGGACTGGTTCCGGGCAGTGGCCGATGCCGCCACGTGCTCCGTGATCGCCTACAACTTCCCCAAGTACACCGGATTCACGATGACTCCGGAGTTTGTCGGGCGGCTGGCGGAGCATGGCAATGTGGTCGGATTCAAAGATAGCTCTGGGGAGGTCGCCAACCTGGCGACGTACCGCTCGGCGGCTCCTGAGGCAACGCTCCTGGTTGGGGACGAGACGATTCTGCCCGAGGCGATGACGGCGGGTTGGAATGGAAGCATCTCCGGAGCATCAAACGTGGTCGGGAATTGGCTCTCACAATGGCTCGAAAATCCGAGCGAAGAGCGGTGGAAACTGCTCGAAAGTGCCCTCAGAATCATCCGAAAAGGGCCTCAACCGGCTCTCAACAAGGCCGTTTTGGCCGAGCTGGGTGTCATTTCTCGGCCCGATGTGCGGCTTCCTTTGACCTCGGTTGACCCCGCGGAATGCTTGCAAGTCCTGCGGGACCGGCTTGGAATTCGGTGATTTTGGAGTATATACCCCTGTGGGTATGACGACAACAACCACCGCACTTGACCGCAGGCTCGCCCGGATCGAAGGCCAGGTGGCGGGACTGCGCCGCATGCTTGCCGAAGACCAGTACTGCCTTGAAATCCTTACGCAGCTCAGTGCCACGAAGTCGGCTTTGGAACAAGTGGGAGTTGAAATTGTCACCCGACACGTTGATCGGTGCATCGTTGGGTCGGGCTGTTGCGATAAAAGCGAGTCTCCCCATCCTCACGCCCAAGCCATGAGCCACGACGAATTGATGGACGAGCTGCGCACCGCCCTCGCCCGAGTCCTCCGATAAACACCCCCAGGGGGTATCAACACCATGACCACCACTCTCACCATCGAAGGAATGTCTTGCCAAAACTGCGTCCGCCACGCCCGCGAAGCTCTGTTGGGAGTTGAAGGCGTGATGGAGGCCAGCGTGACCCTGGAACCAGGGATTGCAGAAGTCACCCACGAAGAGACGGTTGCCCTTGAGTCGCTGATCGCGGCGATCGAAGATGAAGGCTACACCGCTCAGCCCCTCGGGTAACCCATGCCGGAAACCACCCTGGGCGTCGATGGGATGACCTGCGCGGCGTGCGTCGCGCGGGTGGAGCGGAAGCTCAAATCGGTGCCGGGAGTGGAGCTTGTTGAGGTCAGTTTTGCGACCCATACGGCGCGGATCGTCCACGAGGGAGCCCCGCAGGAGCTTCTTGAGCAAGCGGTTGAGAAAGCGGGCTACGGAATTCGCGAACTGACTCCCGAGTCGGATCCGAGCCAGGTTCTGCTCGATCGAAGCACGGCGAAAAGAGCGGATGTGATCCTCGCGAGCGTCCTGGCGCTCCCGATTTTTGTCATCTCCATGGCCAGCCACATGAGGCCGGAGTGGGTGAATTGGGCTCTGGGAGTGCTGACCACCATCGTGATGGCCTCTCCGGGGCGAGGGATTTACGTCACAGCGTGGCGAAATATTCGCCACAAAACGACCACCATGGACACCCTCATCGCTCTGGGAACCCTGGCGGCCTGGGGCATGAGCGTCTATGGCCTGCTCGCCTACCGCGACATGCACAGCCAGAGCATGCATGTGTATTTTGAATCGTCGGCCGTGATCGTGACCCTGGTTCTGCTTGGTCGGGCGATTGAAGCCGGCGCGACCTCGGCGATGTCGCAGGCGATCGCGAAACTCAAAAAGCTCACTCCCGAGCTTGCCACCCGTATTCTCCCCGACGGAACGCACGAGCACGTGGCCCCGAGTCTGCTCCGCGTTGGGGACGCTATCCTGATTCGTCCCGGCGAGCGCGTGCCGGCAGACGCAGAGATCCGCGAGGGCTTCAGTGCTCTTGACGAATCAATGATGACCGGCGAGCCGTTCCCGGTCGAGCGTGGCATCGGAGATCCGATCACCGGAGGCACTCTGAACGGAGACGGAGCCCTCATCGCGCGCGTCACGGCGGCGAGTCGGCAGTCGATGCTTGCTCAGATCATCTCGATGGTGGAGCGCGCCCAAGGTTCAAAGGCACCGATTCAGCAACTCGCTGACCGTGTCGCGGCGATCTTTGTCCCGATCGTCCTCGCCTTGGCGGCGGTGGCTTTTCTCGGTACGGGAATCTTTGTTCAAGACTGGGAGCAGGCCTCAATCCGAGCGGTTGCCGTGCTGGTGATCGCGTGCCCGTGCGCGCTGGGGCTAGCCACTCCCACCGCGATTGTCGCGGGAATCGGACGGGCCGCTGAGTTGGGACTCCTGATCAAAAGCGGCGACGTTCTCCAGCGAGCGGCGGGTATCCGAGACGTCTTGTTCGATAAAACCGGCACTCTCACCGAGGGGAAGCCTCGCTTGGCGAGTCTGCATCTTGCCGCAGAGGCTGAAAATGAGAACGAGCTGATCTGCCGAGCCGGTGCTCTGGAAAGCGCGAGCGAACACCCACTCGCGAAGGCCATCCTGGCGGAAGTCCAGTCGCGCGATCTGATCCTCCCCGAGGCGACCGAGGTGAGCGCCGTTCGCGGAGCCGGACTCACGGGCAAGATCGACGGGAGAGCATTTACTCTCTCTAAGCCAAGCCCGAGCGAAGAGCTTGATCCTCTCACGGAACGCTGGATCGAGCGAGAGCGCGAGCTTGGCCGGACGGTCACCCTTCTCTTCCAGAACAAGGAGCTGCTCGGCGGATTCGCCTTCGAGGACACGATTCGTCCCTCTGCACCAGCGGCGATCACGGCGCTTGGGGCCCTTGGAATCTCTTCCGAAATGGCGACGGGGGATCACGAGCGGGCGGCGCGATCCGTGGCTCGCGCGGTGGGAATCTCGGAAGTTGCGTTCGACCAAAGCCCCTCGGACAAGCTGGAACACGCCACGCATCGACGCCTCGCGATGGTCGGTGACGGCATCAACGATGCTCCCGTTCTGGCCCAAGCCGAGGTGGGGATTGCCCTGCGCAGCGGCAGCGACATCGCCCGGGAAGCCGCCGACATCACCCTGATCCACCATGATTTGATGGGTGTGCCGCGTGCGCTTGCCCTCAGTCGCGAGACCCTGAGGGTCATCAAACAGAACCTGGGATGGGCGTTTGGCTACAACGTGGTGATGATTCCCCTCGCGATGCTTGGGATGCTGAATCCGATGCTCGCGGCAGGCGCGATGGCAATCTCCAGCATCAGCGTGGTGCTGAATTCACTCAGGCTCCGACGCTGGAAGGCGAAGTTCTAGTCGTCTTCGCGCTCCGACTCACGTTCGCGGTGCCGCTCTTCCCGCCTTTCGGATCGCGGCAGAACCTTTTGCAGGTAGGCAGCCATCTCCGAACCACGCGATCCGAGAGGATCCGGCCGACTCGATTTCTGGGCGATTTCCTGCATCTCCTCAAGCACATGCGACCAGGAGTCATCGCCGTGGAAGAGGGGCATGGCACCATGGCACGTACCACAGTTCTCGCTGATCAAAGCCTTGGTTTGGCGTTCGGCGACTGTGGTCGCGGGCAATGAGGCAAAGGTTTGGGCGGGTCGGGCAATGGTTCCCAGCATGACCAGGGTGGCCAAAAACAGAATCACTCCTACGGCGCGGAGGCGGTTGCCCCACTCTTGTGCGAATCGGAGGATCACCACCTTCCCGACAAGAAGGATGCCGATGATCCAGCCGAGAGCCAGGTGGATCCAAGTCGCAGTGTCAGCGGTTTCTCCTTCGAGGAATGGGATGCGCGGAATCATTCTCGCCATGAGGGCGAGGTAGATAAGAACAAACCCATAGCCCAGCACCCGGTGAACCATGCGCCAGAAAGGTGGAGCCGAGGTCTTGCCATGAGGATCCGGACCACCCGGATCAGGAACCATGGGGAATGTCCAAAGCCAGAGTTGGAGCACCGTCGCGGCGAACCCGAGAACCAGGAACGCCACTCCGAGAGTAGCGTTGGTGATCATGATTCTATCCTACTCGATACAGAATGAGCCCCGCGGGTGATGTCCTCTCAATCACGAAATGCGGGGCTCGGCGACGCGGAAACGCGGTAGGTTAGGCTTTTCTCTTTCGACGGGCTACGGTTGCCGCCACCAATCCGAGAAGGCCGAGTGTCGCGGGTTCCGGAACAGGAGTGGCATCAAGCAAGAAGTGGTCGAATCCGGCATAGGTGCTTCCGGTCGTGCTCACGCGGATGGAAAGAGTTTCACCGATCCCGGCACCGCTGGCTCCCGTGGTGAATGTCATTTGGTAGGCGTCGAGCACAGTGCTCCCCGGGCCTGTGGTTGTTTTGGTTGCGAGAAGGGTGCCACCCGTCACGGCGCCGCTGGCAACTGTTCCGCCTGCAAACAACTCAACAATCAAGCTTTGCCCTGCCGTGTAACCTGCCCGGTAGTCCAGGGTGTACGTCGTCTCGGGCAGCACGACGTGGCTGAGAGCTTGGGCGATCGAGTAGCCGGTATAGACGAATCCGATCTGGTTGCCGACCTTGTTGACCGCTCCTGTGTACCAAACGCCGATGTCTTGCGAGCCGCTTGGACGACTGTTGAAAGTCCAGCCAGGGACGCCGCCCTGGGCTGAGTAAGTGAAAGAGCCCGAACCGAGCGCAGGATCCTCGAAGGAATGGTTGACAATGTTGATTGGCGCGGCGGAGGCCAGTCCAGCTCCGGCAACGAAACAAGCCAGCAAGAGGTGTCGCATGACGAAATCATGCTAACAAATGCCTGGAAAAACTTGAAGTTCTGATCGTGATTTTCCGTGAACTCAAAGAGAATTGATCCGTCAAAGAAACCAAAGCCCCGGCGAGATACTTGCCGGGGCTCTGGTTTTTGTGGCGGCGGGAATCTGCCTAGGGGAAGATTCCGCGCATCAGGGTGGCGTCGGAGACGCGCTTGACGCCGATGATCATGGCGGCGGTGCGCATGTCGGTTTTGTGGAGATGCATCATCTCCGCGACACCCGCGTAAGCTGCTCGCATGATCCGGGCGAGGCGGTCGTTGACTTGCTCTTCTTCCCAGAAGAAGTTCTGCAGGTCTTGCACCCATTCGAAGTAGCTGACAACCACGCCGCCGGCGTTCGCGAGGATATCCGGCACCACGATGATGCCCTTGTCAGCGAGGATTTGGTCGGCTTCGAGAGTCGTCGGGCCGTTGGCTCCTTCCACGATCAGCTTGGCCTTAATGTTCGGTGCGTTCTCCTTCGTGATCTGCGCCTGAATCGCGGCGGGGATCAAGATGTCGCACTCGAGCTCCAAGAGTTCCTTGTTCGTGATCTTGGTGCAGTCCTGATAGTTCTGGATGCCGCCTTCGACGCCGGAATACTTGATGTAGAGATCGTTGATCGGGAGGCCGTTGGGGTTGTAGATTCCGCCCGTGCCATCGCTGATCGCGATGACCTTGGCGCCTTCACGCTCGGCCAACCGTGCGGCGACCGAACCCACGTTTCCGAATCCTTGCACGACCACACGCGCTCCTTCGAGCGGCATGTTCATCATCTTGCAAGCCTCAATCGTGCACACAATCACGCCTCGACCGGTTGCTTCCACACGACCCTCGGATCCTCCGAGTTCGAGCGGCTTGCCCGTGACCACGCCGGGAACCGTGTATCCGGCTTGCATGGAATACGTGTCCATGATCCATCCCATGACCTTCGCGTTGGTGCCAATGTCGGGAGCGGGGATATCGCTGCGCTCACCGACCACGATGTTGATTTCCGTGATGAAGCGTCGCGTCAGCTTCTCCAACTCGCGGATCGAGAGTTCTTTCGTGTTGACCTTGACACCGCCCTTCGCACCGCCATAGGGGATGTTGACGACCGCGCATTTCCAGGTCATCCACATCGCCAGAGCGGTGGTTTCGCTCACGTCAACGTCGGGGTGGAATCGCAAGCCGCCTTTTGTCGGGCCGCGACTCTGGTTGTGTTGTACGCGATAGCCTTCGAAAACGCGCACTTCTCCGCTGTCCATGAGAACAGGGAAATTCACCGTCACTGCTCGCTTGGGTCGAGCCAGTACCTCTACGAGGCCATCATCGAGATCGAGATACCGTGCCGCAACGCGCAGTTGCTGGCGAGCCATACCCAAAACGTCATATTCGCTCATAGTCGTTCAGACCACCTTTGGTCGGAGCAATTTACGAACGAGCGCGAAGATCGGCATTGCGACTACGCCGTTGTAGATTGCCGATAGGATTGTATCCCGCAATGCCACGCCTAAGGCGGGCGGCGGGGCTAAGATCACCAAGATCATGCCCGCAATCAGGCTTCCGAGCGCCACGAGCAGGGCTCCCGACCGCCATTCGGGCTCATATTTGCTCATGGAGCCGCTGAAATATCCGGCCAGCACCCGACTCAGCGCGTAGTGCGTGAGAGTCGCGCCGCTGAGCGCCCCCAGAACGAGACCGCTCCAGAATCCGGCAAGAGCCCCGGCGGAGGGTCGCGAGACGAGAGCCAGGCTCAGAGCCACAACAAGGGGGAGATCAATGCGTCCGCCAAACAGGTTCATCCGGGCGAGGAGAGTGACCTGAACGCAACAAGCGAGCGCAATCACAACCGCCCAGGCGACAGCATTCAAGAAGCTTTTCACTTCAGAATCACCACCTCTTTCGTCATTCCGATGCGGGCACTGGGGAGAATGAACACCCGGCGCACGCCAAAATCCACGTCGCGGAATGTCTCGGTGACGGTGCCAATTTTGATGCCTCGGGGGATGAATTCGCTGTAGCCTGTCGTGACGACGTTGGCACCGGGCGCGATCTCGAGCCCTGCGTCATCGAAGACATCCATGACCAAGCGCTGCGAAGTCTGACCCTTCACCAGACCCGGTACCGGAGCCAAGCCTTGCACCAATCCTCCGACCTGGACAGCGCTCGATGTCAGGAGGGTGGCCTGACACGTGTTCTTGCTCACCGTGCTCACCACGGCGAGAAGTCCGTTCACGGTAACCACCGGCAGATTCGGCTGGACGCCCTGCGCCTCGCCTGCGCTGAGGGTCACGCGGTTGTCGTACGGGACGTAGGCAATGATGTCGGCAAAAATCTTCTGTTTTCCCAGCCCGGGCAAGTTCATCGTGCCCCGGAGGTCGCGGATTCGGGATTCCTGAGCATCGGCCGAGTCGAGGTAGTTGCGAACCGCCGTGAGTTCGTCGCGGAGCTTTTGGTTCTCCGTTCTCAGCTGGTTTGCATCTCGCACGCCTGACCAAAACGTCGCCGACTGATCACCGAGGCCATCCAGTCCGACGATCACCGGCTTGAGTGGCGTTTGGATGAGTCTGGAGACAGGATCAAGCGATCCGCCGGCTCGGGCGCGATTCTGGAGCACCCCGAGCGCAACGGAGAGAATGATGAGGATGACGAGGAACGCGATCTCGCGTCTCGGTTCGTGCTCTAGCCTCTCGATGCTTTCTCCAGCATCCGACGAATCGCCGGATTTTCGTTGAGAAGATCCAGCATTCGACCTGTGCCGATCGCCACGCAGCTGAGGGGATCACGCGCGATGATGACCGGCATGCCGGTTTCTTGGCTGATCAGTTGATCCAGCCCGCGGATTAGGGCTCCGCCCCCCGCAATGTAAATTCCGTTGTCCACACAGTCGGCGGCGAGCTCGGGCGGGGTGGCCTCAAGCGTGAGCTTGACCGCTTCCACAATCTCCTGAATCGGCTCGTGGATGGCGTCACGAATTTCAACGCTGGTGATTTCCGTGCTCCTTGGCAGACCGGTAATGAGGTCTCGGCCCTTGACCACCATCGAGAGCTCCTGGACGAGAGGAAAGGCGGAGCCGATCTCGATTTTGACTTGCTCGGCCGTGCGCTCTCCGATGAACAAGTTGTAGGCCCGCCGGATGTACGCAGCAATTGCTTCGTCGATTTCGTCGCCCGCCGTGCGGACGCTGCGACTGTGCACAATGCCGGCAAGCGAGATCACCGCGACTTCGGTAGTTCCTCCGCCGATATCCACGATCATGGATCCCACCGGTTCTTCGATGGGGAGCCCGGCACCGATTGCTGCAGCCATGGGCTCTTCGATCACGTAGGCTTTGTTCGCGCCGCTTTTTTTGCAAGCGTCGATGACGGCGTCACGCTCGACTTCGGTGACTCCGCTCGGAATGCCCACAACGACGGTGGTGTAGAAGTTCATTCCGCGCTTTGCTTTCTTCACAAAGTGCCGAATCATCTCAAGGGTTTGGTCGTAGTCGGCAATCACGCCATCGCGGAGAGGTCGAGTGGCGACGATGTTGGCGGGGGTTCGGCCGAGCATCCGCTTCGCCTCCTCTCCCACCGCAAGAGGCTTGCCCGTGTCCTTGTTGATCGCGACGACACTTGGCTCACGAATCACGATGCCCCGCCCCGCCACGTGGACAAGGGTGTTTGCCGTGCCGAGATCAATGCCGATGTCGCGGGTGAACTTGCTCGTCAGCCCTCTGAGCCAGGAGTGATAAGCTCCATCAGCCACGAGGAAGAACTCCTTCGTGGCTGATGCCAGATGGGATCAAGCCCACTGCCTGGCGATCCCAAAGTTGGTTGAGACGAGACAATCTGAGTGTCCGAACCCTTATCGACCGCCTGCTCCACCAGCTGCCGAGAATCCGGTCGGAACCGGAGGGCCACCGCCGCCCGGGGCACCGGCAGGTGCTCCGCCGCGCGGGCTTCCGCCGGGGAATCCGCCAGGACCACCAGGGCCACCGAATCCGCTAGGGCCACCAGGCCCTCCGGCAGATCCACCGCCGCCTTGACCGGCATTCGGCAGGGCATTGGCGTAGGAGACGGAACCTTCGGGAAGAGCAACGTCCGCCGTCGGTACGGTCGTCACGGCCGGCTCAGTCATCGCCGGACGCATAGTGAAATAGAACGCGAGGGCGCATCCGAGCGCCACGACCACGGCAACGATTGAGAAAATGAGGTTTGTCTGGTCTTTCAAAGCCGACTCCTATGCAGGCGATTGTAGCACGATTCCCACGCAGATTTCATACCAATAATCTTAGTGTCGGAAGTGCCGCACACCAGTCAGAACCATTGTGAGGCCTAATTCGTTCGCGCGGGCAATGACATCGCCATCTTTTTTGCTTCCGCCCGGCTGAATGATCGCCTTGACGCCAGCCGCCGCAGCTGTCTCGATGCTGTCGGGGAACGGGAAGAACGCGTCGCTCGCCAGGGCAGCGGTGGGGGCCAAAGCGCCCGCCTGCTCCAGAGCGAGGCGAACGGATTGCACCCGGTTCATCTGGCCCGCGCCGACCCCCAAAAGGCGAGCCGAATCCGCAAGCACGATGGCGTTGCTCTTGACATGAGGCACGATTCGCCATGCCATCCGGAGAGCCTCCCACTCTTCTTCGGTCGGCTGGCGATCTGTCGCGACCACCCATTCCTTGCCCGGATCTTCGTCGGATTGCTGCACCAAGATGCCTCCGCGGATTCCACGGAGGGTCAAGATTGGGGTGCTCGGGGAGAGTTGGGCGGTCAGGAGACGAACATCTTGACCCCAGCCGCTCCGATCCCGGAAGATGGCAAGCGCCTCCTCAGTGATCTCCGTACCAATCACGACCTCAAGGAAGTTGCCCTTCTCCGCCATTGCTTCAGCGGCAATGGTGTCGATTGGGCCGTGGAACGCGGCAATTCCCCCAAAGGCGCTCACAGGATCACTGGCCTTGGCTTTGCGGTAGCTATCGCCGAGATCCGATCCCAAGGCGGCACCGCAGGGATTTCCGTGCTTGATGATCGCGCAGGAGCCTTGCGGGAGGTCGCACACCAGTTCCCAAGCCGCATCGGCGTCGAGGATATTGTTGTAGCTCAGTTCTTTGCCCCACACCTGGGTGGCACCAGCGATGCCTCCGCCTTGCAGGGGGTCGCGGTAGAGTGCCGCGCTCTGGTGCGGATTTTCGCCGTAGCGCATGGTTTGCTGACGACGGAATCCGAAGGTCGCGGTTTCGCTGAGATCCTCGGCACCAGCCTGAGTGCTCAGATAGCGGGCGATCATGGAGTCGTAAAAAGCGGTGTGACGGAAGGCTTTTGCACTCAGAGCCAAACGGTGGTCGGCAAGGTTGCCTGACTTGGCCGTCTCCAAAACTGCATCGTAGTCTTGAGGATCAACCACCACCGCAACGTTCGCGAAGTTCTTGGCGGAGGCTCGCACCATGGCGGGGCCTCCGATATCGATCGACTCAACAGCCTGGTCAAGGGTCGGATTGCCGCTGACGGTCTTCTCAAAAGCATAGAGATTCACCGCGACGATTTCGATCGGGACGATGCCTGCTTCTTCCATTTGCTGCCGATGGGATTCCTTGCGCAGATCGCCCAAGAGTCCCCCGTGCACCTTGGGATGCAGGGTTTTGACTCGACCATCGAGCATCTCAGGAAAGTCGGTGACTTGGCTCACGTCGACCACCGTGAGGCCCGCCTCGCGCAGGGCCGCAGCTGTGCCTCCGGTGCTCACAAGTTCAAAGCCAAGGTCGGAAAGGCCTTGGGCAAAGGGGACGAGTCCCGTTTTGTCGGTGACGCTCAGGAGGGCTCGGGGCATGGTGCGTGGTTTACCCGCCATGCCGCGATTTGTTACCGACGAGTCCCGCCGTCGTTGGTGATCGTTCGACTCGGAGGATCAGCGGCAGCACCACCGGTGGTTCCTGCGCCATCGCCGGTTGGAGGTTCGACCGTCGGGCCGTCTTCCTCCGGCTCTACGGGCGGCTGTTTCAGCTTCACCGCGATCGTCTTACTGACGGAAAGCCCATCGGCATCATAGACGGTGAGCGTGAAGCTCGTGTCCTTGGTGACGGCAAACTCTCGGCGATCGTTGAGCGCCGTGATCTCCTCTTCGCCCGCTTCGGACTTGAGCACGATGCGTACAGCGTTTGTGGCTTGCCACGAAACGGTGACTCTGGAATCGAGCGGATCGACCTCGGTGGGGTCTGCGGCAAACCGGACAATCGTGGCTTTCGACTCTTTGACGAAGGTCACATTGATTGTGGACTGAACCTCCTGACCACTGGCGTTTCGGGCAATGAGCGTGTATTTGACGACCTTCCGTCCGGCGCCTTGGATGTCGTCGGGCGGGGACATCACCTGGATTTTCTTCGCCTTGGGATCAACCTGACCGAAGGGCTCGATGTAAGCGTAGGTCGTGGCGTCGTTGACGTCGTACTCGAGGGTTACCGAGGAGCCGAGAGGAACCGTGGCCTTTTCCGGAGCAAATCGTTCGATTTTGGGGAGGGGCACCACCGGGGGCTCTTTGACCTCGATGACGATCTCCCGAGGGTCGCTCGCGCGCTCACCGGAAACGGCGCGCAGCGTGAAAATCAGTCGACCAACCTTGTCGGGCGTGATCGTCGTCTCTCCGTCGGGGGGCAGTTGCTCAGTCGTTTCGCCGTTCGAGGAAAGGCTCACCGAGCCAGCCTCGGAGGTTTGCCAGCTGAGTTCGATCGCCTCGCCCAGGACGACTTGCTGGGGAGAGGCGGTGAAGGAATCGACGCGCGGAGGTTTGGGGATCGTGATGAGCCAGCCAATGAAGACCACCAGAATCGCTGCGAGCGCCAACAGAGGCCCTGGAGCAATGATGGGTCGAAGCTCGACCTGCGCTTGGGTGGAGATTGCGACGGCAGGGTTGCTGATGTTGCGAGCGCTCACCGTGACGGCAGCGAGGGACGATCCCGAGAACATCGGGAGCTTGGTAGCGGTGGCGTTGATGTTCACCGTTTTCTGCTGCCCCGGAGCCAATGTCAGGGATTCCTCCTCGATTTCGTAAGCCATCGCATCGTCGACGTCACTGACAAAAATCTGGAGCGACTGCTCGGTGTTGCCCAGGTTCATCACCGTGGCCTCGAAGGCGGTGATTTTGTTGAGGGGGGTCACCGCTGACTTGCGGGGGTTCAGGTCGATGCTGAGGTGATGGAACGACTGAATGGTGAGCGAGCACTGAATGGTTTTGCTCTCGCCCGAATCGAGGGAGCGCACCTTGACGACAAATGGATAAGTTCCGGCGGCGCTGTTGCTGTCGCGAGCCGGCTTGACGAAAAACCTCTCGACGACTTGCTCTTCGGAGTCAATTTTCACGGTGGGGACAGGGATCGCTGTCCATTCGTAGTCGAGACCCTCCAGGGAGATCTCGAATTCTTCCTTCTCCGCCCCTTCGTTTTTGATCTCCACGGCCACGGGCATTGACGTGCCTGGTTCAACGGTGAGGTCATCCGTTGAGAGTCGAACAGTGAAGCCCATAGGTTCCTTGATTGTAGCATCGGCCTCGCGGATTTGCGGGGACGCGTTTTCTCGTAGAATGGACGCATGGGCGTCGGGTTGGTTTTGGCACTGAGTTGGGCGGGCGGGGCGCTTGCCGGTGCCGATGTCTCGGGGTTTGGTGGTGAGCTGTCCCCTTCTCTCTCCCCGAGGGAAGCTCGGAGAGGGCGAGATTTGAGGGTTGGGTGGTTTGGCTTTCGCATCGGTGAGCCCAATTTGCGGGACAGAGGGGTTTCCCCAATCTCGCTCGATGAAATCGCTGAACACACGAAGGGCACGGTCTCGGTGCAAACCTTTACCCAAGACTTGACTCCTCCAGAGCTGCTGCCGCTGGGCGGATACACGGCTCGAAACGGGGCGTTGGCTCAGCCAGGGGGCGAAAAGCTGGGGGCTCATATCCTGGTGCTGAGCCAGGGAAGAACCAAGGTCGCCCTCGTCGCCTGCGAGATGCTCACCATCCCAGAAAGCCTTCGCAAGGAAGTGGCGAGCCGGATCTGGCCGGAGGCGCAGGTGCTCCTGGTGGCGACTCACACCCACTGCGCGCCGGATAGCCAAATGCTGAACGAGCGGATGACCTTCCGGATCCCCGGGATTGCACCCTTCAACCGGCGATGGCTCGATTGGTACGCGGCCCGTATTGCCGGGGGAATACGGCAGGCTCTCGACCAGAAACCTGTGCCGAAATCGCTGCTCGTGACCCGGGGATTCTCGGAGATGGTGAGATCGAGGCGAAAGGGTGTGCCGGTGGATCAGAGCCTTTACACGCTTCGCGATGACGCAGGAAACAAACTTCTGATGACGTTTGGGGCCCATGCGACCCTGTTCGATGAGACCGAGTTGACGCCGCAAGGCGATTGGCCAGGACGGCTGATGGGGCTGACGGGCGGCCTGGTCTTCCCTGGCGCGATTGGGAATGCGTCTCCGGCGCCTCCGGATGATCCCTCTCCTGCGGTTCGGGCCTCGACGATGGCCAGGAACCTCTTTGATGAGCCTCCGTTTCATTCGTTTGCGGTAGATGTCCTTCGATGGGAGAGTGAGGCAATCTCCCTGCCCACGCCGATTCCTCACCCGGAATTTGCGGCGGCGAACAAGGTCAACGACGGGCTCGCGCAGTTGGTGGTCAGTCGATTTGCCCCTCCCGCAGCCCGGTTGAGCGTGGTTCGGCTAGGCAATACGCTGCTGATCGGCGTACCCGGAGAACCTTCAACTCCGGTGGCAAGGATGCTGGAAGAGACGGCGCGGAAGCACGGCTTTCAGGCGATCGTGGTGAGCCACGCGAATGGTTGGGTGGGCTACATTCTGGATCCTGAGGACTACAAACGGGGCGGCTACGAAGCGACTCTCATGTTCCATGGCCCCGATCTGTCGCTCCGGCTCAATGAGGCTCTCGCTCGACTGATTGGTCGGCTCTAAGTTGGGTCGTCGGCTTGACTGCTCGTAACCCGGCGAAGCGGTATGCCAAACGCCCAGCCTCGGGTGCGGAACTCGCTGAGAATCGTGTTGTTGAGCTCACTTTTCACGCGAACCCAGCTGCGAACATCTGTCACCGTGACCCAGAGGGAGAACTCGATCCCGGAGTCGGTGAAGGCATTCATCCGCACCGCAGGTTCAAGGTCTGGGCTGACTTCGGGGTGATGGGTGGCCGCGGCGAGCATCACGGCTTCGACTTCCGAGTCGGGGGCCTCGAACGGAACGCGGAAGGTGACATCAAACGACTTCCAGGCTCCCTGGAAGTTCCAGTTGACCACATCCCCATTGAGAACCATCGAGTTCGGGAGCACGAGCATGGAGCCATCGAGAAGCTGGATCATGGTGGAGTAGGTGCTGATCCGGCGGACGTCGCCGACCCGGCCTTCAACTTCGACTCGGTCGCCGGGCTTGATCGGGCGCGTGAAGATGAGGATCAGGCCGCCGATGAAGTTCTTCGCCAGATCCTGGAGGCCGAGTCCGACCCCGACACCGAGAGCTCCGCTGAAGACGGCTAGGCTCGTGAGGTTGAGCCCAAGGAGCCCGAGCAGGATCGAATATCCGATCAGGATGGAGATGTAGTAGCCCACCGTCACGACGGCGTTGGTGACTCCGGCATCCGCATCGGGAGCGCGATTCATCAGGCGACGGAGAAGCCGCTTGAACATCCGGCAGAGTGCGAGCACCGCGAAGGGTCCAACAACAATGAGAATCAGGCGGAGAGGCGTGAGTTTGTACCCGAGCGCATCAAAAAGCTCTTGACTCAGCCACTCTCTCACCGCCGTCAGATCCATTGCGCCCTAGTGTCTTGCGCAGACCCGCTGAAAAGCAACCCTTCGGTGACTCGTTAGGGCTTCGTGGCGACGGCGTCTTCCATTTCGACCACGGCGTGGGCCACGGCTTGGTCGAGCACGCTCAGCTTGAGGGGCGTGGCAATGCCTTTGGCACGAGCGATGGCCTCGGCATAGAAATCGCGCTGTTTAAGCGATTCGGCGTAGCTCTCAGGAATCGTGTCGAGGAGCATGGCCTCTCGGCGAGCTTCCTTCCAGATCATGAAGACGCGGTACTGCTCGAAGTACGGGGCGTCTGGGTCGCCTTCGTGCTTTTTGGCGTCGACCATTTCCTCGATGCGCACGGCGACGCACTGGAACGCATCCCGCGCCTTGCCTTTTTCACCGAGGAGGATCGGGAGGAATCCTTTGACAAATTGGTAGGTTCCGTCGTTGAGGTTGAGGGTGAATTTCACCGTCCACGTCGCGACGAGGAAGCAAGCGAGAAGCAAAAAGGCACCAGCGATGATCTCGGGGATGAACGGTTTCTTGAACCCGTAGAGGCCGTGGGCCATGATCGCGGCGGGAATGAGCGATCCGAGGATGCCCCAGAGTCGTTGACGATTCGGGGTTTGCCACCGCAAAAGGTGCCCTTCGTCTTCTTGTCGTTCTTCCAAATACCCAGCCATCTTTCGAACCATTGCCGGTCGATCACACGTCCGGCACCCTCGTCACCCGGGTTTATTGTACGTAACGTTGCGGATAAAACCAAATCGAAGGCGCTCAGCCTCGCGGCTAGTCCGGGACGGGCGAGGGGGGATTGGTAAACTGTGTTTGTGCCGGAGATCCCCCCGCGACCTGGTTCAGGTGGGCACGATCCAACGCCGGATGACGGTGTGGTCAATGTCCTTTCGCACGGGAAGATCGAGAGCCTGATTTGAGAAATCAGTGCCCGCCCGGTGATCGATCCGAAGGAAGAATCCATGGCGAACGAGAATTTTGATGCCGATCTGATTGTCATCGGAGCAGGCCCCGGCGGATACGTCGCCGCAATCCGAGCCGCGCAACTGGGCGCGAAAGTCATTTGTGTCGAGAAGGAATATCTGGGTGGCACCTGTCTGAACTGGGGATGCATCCCGAGCAAGGCGATGATCGCCTCGGTTGAGCGGATGCAAGATGCCAAGCACGGAGCCGATCTCGGCGTCGTGATCGACGGCACCATCAGCATGGACTTCAAGAAGATGATGGAGCGCAAGGAGAAGATCGTCCAAACCCAGCGCGGAGGCGTCGGCTACCTCTTCAAGAAGAACAAGATTGAGCACGTCGAAGGCTTCGCGAAGTTTGTGGATGCTCACACGATCGAGGTCGAGAAGGACGGCAACAAGAAGACCCTTCGTGCGAAGAATTTTGTCCTCGCCATGGGCTCCAGCGTGATCCACATCCCGGTTCCTGGTCTCGATGGACGACGCGCCGAGGGCGTGTGGACTTCTGACGATGCGGTGACCGCCGACCATGTTCCGGGTCGCATGCTGATCCTGGGTGGCGGAGCAGTCGGGGTTGAGTTCAGCTATGTCTTCAGCGGCGTGGGCAGCGAAGTGACTCTGGTCGAGATGATGCCGACTCTGATTCCGATGTTTGACGAAGAGCTGGGCAAGGAGCTCGGCAAGCAACTCGGTCGAAACGGCGTGAAGGTCAAGACTGGCGCAGCGCTCGAAAAGTGCGAGAAGGTCGCGGGCGGCTGGAAGTGCACGGTCAAGACCGGCAACCAAGTCGAAGAAATCGAAGTGGACGTGGTTCTGCTCGGGGTCGGTCGCAAGGCAAACACCGATGGCATGAACCTGGAAGGCATCGGTGTGAAGCTCCACCGACGGGGCGTCGAGGTGATCGATGACACCCTGCAAACCCATGTGCCGAACATCTACGCGATTGGCGACGTGACCGGCCGAATTCAGCTGGCACACGTGGCGAGCCACGAGGGCATCATTGCGGTTCACAACATCCTGGAAGGCAAGGCTGAGAAGGCTCAGTACAAGGCGGTTCCGAACTGCGTGTACACGGTGCCGGAAGTTGCGAGCGTCGGCCTGACCGAAGAGCAAGCGAAGACACAAGGCTACGACGTGAAGATCGGCAAGGCCACCTTCCGACCGAATGGAAAGGCGATGGCGGCGGGTCACCAAGATGGCTTCGTCAAGGTTGTGGTGGATGCCAAGTACGGCGAAATCCTCGGCCTGCACATGATCGGCAGCCATGTCACGGACATGATCCACGAAGGCGTCGCGGCGCTGAATCTGGAGGCTACTCTGGACTCCATGATCATGTCGATCCACGCTCACCCGACGATGGCGGAAGTCGTGCTGGAAGCCTACGAAGACGCGCACGGTCTGGCAATTCACAAGGCGTAAGATCGAGTCTGTCGCGAGGTTCAACGCCCCTGGTTCCGACTGGAGCCGGGGGCGTTTTCTCTACGGCTTTGCCAGTTGCTTCGCGAGATCTTTCCGCAGCATGTAGAGCTTGAGAGGAGCATGCTCGAATCGAGCGAAGCCAATGCGCTCGTTCTTTGCGTCGATCACCAGCATCCGCACCCCGATCTCCTCTGAGACCTCGAGGGTTCTGCGCATCGCGTGCTTGATCAGCATCGATCCAAGCTTTTGTCCCTGGAGTGTCTGATCAACGGCGAGTCTTGCCAAGAGAATTGCGGGGATCGGATGCTTGGGGAGCCCTGCCTTTGCCCGAGCGGGCGCATCTTCGTAGGCGATTGACGTTGCTGCGAGGCTGTAGTAGGCAAGAACCCGGTTGTCTTGAACCACGACGAAGGTTGCGGCGGCACCACTGGCATGGTTGGAGAGGGCGAATTGCTTCAAGTACCGATTCAGGTCTTCATCCGTACAATCGAAATCTTCCGCTATATGGTTCTTCTGGATCGGTTCCGGTGCTCGCCAGTCGCTCATGCGGGAAAGTCCGGAGTCTCTCTGAGAAATCGCCTTAGTGCTTCATTCTCCTTCGGCGGCGCGTCGAGCTCCTGGACGAGGCGGTCGTATTCCTCCTTGCTCACGATGATCTTGGGCATGGCAGCGACGATCTCCTCGGCTTGGGGCAGGAGTTCGGAGAGAATGAACTGACTGACGTTCATCCATCGCGCCCGAGCGGCTTCGGTGAGAAGGTATTTCTGTTCCGGCGTGACGCGGATGGTGATGACCTCCTCTTTCCGAGCGCGAGGCTTCCTGGCGCGGGGCTGAGTTTTGAGCGTGCTCGAGTCGTCCTCGATCACCTTGTAGGGGATCGCCGCTTCGGCAACCTGATCTGTCTCTTGGTCTTTCTTCATTTTTGTCTATACAATGTATATACACTATTTCCCCATTCGAAATGCCCACATACCCACGAGAATCGGGATTTCAGGCACAATCAGAGGCATGGCGGATCAGCTTTGGGCTCCTTGGAGGTTCGACTACATCACCCGCGCCGACGAGACCAATAAGGTCGGCTGCATCTTCGTCGATCTCCCGGCGCAGGATGATGACGCCACGAACCTGATCCTCCACCGTGGCACCCATGCCTTCGTCATCTTGAACCGCTATCCCTACTCCAGCGGTCATCTGATGGTCGCTCCGTACAAGCACACAGCGGAAATGAGCGAACTCAGCGACGAGGAACTTTTGGAGATCAATCAGCTAGTGCGCGACGCCACCCGATGGATCAGCGCGGCTTACAAACCTCACGGATTCAACATCGGGGTGAACCTCGGCAAAGCGGGTGGCGCAGGGATTCCGACGCATATCCACTGGCATGTTGTCCCGCGCTGGGAAGGGGATACCAACTTCATGACTTCGGTGGGCGAGGTACGGGTGATTCCGCAGTCTTTGGAGAGCACCTATTCCCTGCTGCGCTCGGTGGTGGAAGCGGAGGGCGCATGATCGAAACCCTTGATGAGCTCAGAGAGCGAGCCTTCTGCTGCATCGATTGCGATCTCTGCGAGACCCGCACCAATGTCGTCTTCGGCGAGGGAGATCCGCGATCCCCGCTGGTTCTCGTCGGGGAAGGCCCGGGTGAAGAGGAAGACAAGAGCGGTCGACCGTTTGTCGGCAGGGCGGGCAAGCTCCTCGACAAGGCGATTCTCGAGGCGGGGCTCACCAGGGAGCAGGTTTACATCTGCAATACGGTGAAGTGCCGCGCCGCCGATTGGTCGACCGGAAAGCCTCAGAACCGGGCCCCGTTGCCTGCGGAAGTCGAAGCCTGTCGGCAGTGGCTGATCCCTCAGCTCGGGTTGATCCAGCCCTGGGTGATTCTGTGCATTGGCGCCCCCAGCGCGAAGAATCTCATCAAAAAGGACTTTAAAATCACCCAAGAGCGAGGCAAGTACTTCCGGTGCGACTTCTCCAAAGTCGCCATGGCAGCCTTGCACCCGAGCTACATCATTCGGCAACAAAGGCCGGGGAATGACGGCGGATTTTCGCTCCTCGTGGACGATATCAAGCTGGCCTGGGAAACCGCGTGCAAGCTGCGAGACGAACAGGGAGGCCCGGAGTGACTGTCTCCGAGTTGAGAGCCCTCCTGCAGAACGCAGCGCTCATCGCAAGCGTTCAGGCCCCTCCGGGATCTCCGCTCGATTCGCCCGAGAGCATCGTCGCCATGGCTCAAGCAAGCCTGGAACAAGGTGTGCGAGTGCTACGGCTTCAAGGAGTGGAGAACATCCGTGCGGTGCGCAACGCCTGTCCGGGTGTGCCGATCATCGGGCTGATCAAGCGCGACTTTGGCGACTCGCCGATTTACATCACGCCGACGGCCCACGAGGTACAAGAACTTGTTGAGGCCGCGTGCGAAGTCATCGCCCTCGACGCCACGCAGCGAGTCCGCCCTGGCGGGGAGAGTCTGGAAAGCCTGGTGAATCTGATCCACGCCAGCGGACGGCTGGCGATGGGGGATTGCGATACGCAGGCTTCGGCGGAGTTTGCTCTCGCGGCAGGATGCGAGATCGTCAGTTCCACCCTCAGTGGATACACGGATGAGTCCCCGGCCTCGCCTGGCCCGGATATCCCTTTGATCCAAGCCATGCGAGGGCTCAGCGATGAGATCGTCGTGCTGGCGGAAGGGCGCTACGATGCGCCTTGGCAGTTGAGGGCGGCTCTGGCGAGCGGCGCGGACGGGATCGTGATGGGCGGGGCGCTCAATGATCCTCTCAAGAATACGTCGAAGTTCCTCGGGGCCACCAAACGATGGGCGGAGCCCGTTGCGGCATTTGATCTGGGAGGCACCTGGTTGCGCTACGCCCATGTTGCGGCTCTGGGGGAGATCATCCGCTCGGAGAGGATTCCTTTGCCCGAAACCCATGAGGAGCGACTCGATTGGATGGCGGCGCAGGCGCAGTCGGATGATGTCAGGGCGGCGGGAATCTCGGCGGGCGGCGTGATTGTGGACGGAAAAGTCGCGAGCGCAAAGGGGTTCATTCCTGACTACGTGGGTCGCTCGCTCGACTTGAGCGACCACGGAATCCACACGGTAGCGATCAACGATGGGCTCGCAACGGGGTGGGGACATGCCCGATTTGCTCCTTGGGTTGGAGGGCGCGTGGCGACGCTTGCTCTGGGCACGGGAGTCGGCGCGGGGATTGCAGACGCCGAAGAGATTTTCACCACCGATGGCGACTATCCCCGGCTCAATGACTTGCTTACTCCGGATGGACGAACCGTCGAGGATCTTCTCGGTGGAATGAACCTCGGCGATGATCCGACCCAGGCCGACCGCGAACCCTTGCTTCTGGCCCTGAGAATCGCTGCGGAAGCCGTGAAAATCGCCGCGCCGGATGTCGTGGTTTTGTGCGGAGGCGTGGGGCTCTCGCCGACTTTCCGGGCCGACTTTCTCGCCCTTTTAGCCAGCATGGGCTTGCGGGCGGAGTTCACTCCGTATGGCGCGGACGCTGGCTTGATCGGCGCGGCCAAGCTGGTTCTCGATCCGCCCCGGCAGTTTCGGGCTCAAGTGCTCTCCTGGCTTGATTGAGGGCGCGCCGCAAGTCAAATCGGCCCTGCCTCGTGAGAGACAGAGCCGATGACGGAATGACACGGGATCGAAAATCAGACGATCTTGACGTAGCGATCGAGCGGGTGCCGGAACTGCGGGAAGCCCTCTTCCGCCGGTCGACCGAGGGAGACAATCGCGGGGATTTGCACGTTTTCGCCGAGACCAAACATCTCCTTGACCTTAGCCGGATCGAACCCAAGCATCGGCGAGGTGGCGTATCCGTGCGACTGAGCAGCGAGAAGCAGGTACGCCATGAAGCTGTAGCCTTGGCTGCGTCCCCACCAGTGGA
Organism: Armatimonadota bacterium; assembly: GCA_020161505.1. GTDB lineage: Bacteria > Armatimonadota > Fimbriimonadia > Fimbriimonadales > Fimbriimonadaceae > UphvI-Ar2. The sequence goes on from JAIUNY010000002.1 coordinate 52,578, forward strand.
GATCGGCGGCGGAGTATCCGGCGAAGTGGTCGCGGATGCTCTTGGCGGTCTCGTCGACGCGGTCGGCCATGCCGGGGTGGACGGTGTCTTCCAGAGTTGCGATCACGTCGTCCATGTCCGTCGCGATCACGAAGGTCACGGCCGAGCTTCCGACCTGGCGCTGACCATAGGCGGCCTCTTGGAGCTTGGCAAGGGTGTCCTTGTCCTTCACGGCGATGATTCGCCACGGCTGGAGGTTCCAGGGCGTGGGGGCCGTTCCCGCCACGCGGATCAGTTCGTTGATCGTCTCGTCGCTCACCGCTTCATCGGTGTACTTTCGGATGGAAACGCGGGCCTCGGCGGCCTGGGTGACGGTGAGTTGTTGAAATGCGGTGTTCGACATGGTCTCTCTTTTCGCTTACGCTGAATCGTTTTTAGTTGTTGCAGCAACTATATGTATGATACCCGAAGCGGGCCTTTTGTGAGTACGACGGAACGGGGCTCATCATTCGCCGGGAGGAACAATCCTAGGGCTCGATGGTGAGAGTGCCGGGAGCTCCTTCTCGACCCTTGAGCGTGAGATGGATCGGCCGGAACTGCTTGATCACCCAGGCGATGGTGCTCAACCGCCTCGTGACGAGGGGTGTCGTGAAGGTCGATTTGCCCTCGGCCAGGCAAGCCAAGATCAACAGCTGATCGGCGAGGTAGGGATCCACCGTGGCACTGTGATCCAGAAAGCTCTCAAATTGCGCCCACGCCTGCTCGATCGTGCGATCGGCTCGCCCGCCCTTGGGGATCACCGACGTGAACGAACCTGTTCCCCGCTCGAACTGCACCCAAAACGTGATGCTCAGTCCCGGCTCTGGGCCGGAGAGTTCGTGGAATGCGGCTTCGCCCTCAAGACCTCGCCTGGTCAGGAGCTGCGCCGCGAGCGACACCGCATCGCTGGAGAACCTCTGCGCCATATCAACGCACGAGATTTCCGCGCCGCAGGCGACCCATTCGCCTCGGTTCCCCCAGGAGATCGCTTCGAGGGCGCTCGGCTCAATATCCATCGAGAATTCGCCTCGTCCGCCGTAGCCGAACCCAGCAGAGGTGAGTCCGGGGAAGAGATAGAGACCTTGAGCTCGGTGAGCCGCGCAGGTCGACTTGGCGAAGGCATCGAATACCAGCGTGTTGGGGTTATGGGTTTCGCCCCATAGGTGGATGCGGCTGTACGATCCCGTGCGGGCGAGAAGGGGCAAAACCGACTGAGCAACGATGAGGCAGTTTCCTGGGGTCTTGCCGGCTTGAAAGCGCGTGATGTCGAGATCCACATCGACGGCGCGCGGTGGGCGCTTGGGGGCGAAAAGAAGCTCCATGCTTCCAATGTCGTCGCCTCGAATCTCTGCCTTGGTGGACTGTCGGACGATCTCCAGAAAGGCGAGATCTTCGGGAGTCAGACCAGGTTTGCGAGTCGCTCCGCGAATGGAGTGGAGCTTGAGAGGCAATTGCGTGAGGGCACTCATCACCACCGCACTGCGGAAAAGTGCTCCGCCTCCTTCGCCATGGCTCCCGTTCAGGCTCAGAGGCTCATCGAGTGCGCGCATGAAACCGCTCTTAGATCTTGAGCTTCCAGATCAAGTATTCCAAGATCTTGACCGTGTAAGCCAGAGAGACCAGCGCCAGCACGAACAAGATGATGTAGTGATAGGGAATCACGCCCCCTTCCACGGACGTCGCTTGAACCGAGGCCTGAACATCTGGGGTCTGGGTAATCGTGACGGTTTGGTAGATCCGGTCGATGGAGCTGAGTCCGCCTTGGATCATCATCGCGAGGGGTTGCCACATCACGGCGAAGACGGCGATCACGGCCGTGCTCACCACCGGGAGCATCAGGCTGTACTTGTGCTTTTGGTGCTCGTTGTAGATGACGCACTGTCGGCATCGCTCTGCTTTTTGTGCGGCAGAGAGCTTGTGATTCTGAGGGATGAACTTGGAGGCGGCGACGATGTCGGCGGGAATCACCTTGTTGTCCATCGCGTTTTTGATGACGGACTCCTCACACATACAACCCACGCGCTCTTTCCAACAGGTGCGCTTGGAGTGATAGATCGGACAGCGCTCTCGGACGAACTTTCGGCAATACGGCAACTGCCAACACTTGCCCATGAAGACATTGCGGATATCCCGCTCTTCCTTCACGCCTTTGCCGTACTTGAGCTGCTCTGCCTTCGCGCCGAGCTTGACCCGCATGCGCGTGCGGGTGATCACGTCCGCCAAGATCGCGAGGAACCCGACTCCGATCGCGGGATAGCCTGCATTCACCAGACCCTGGAGAGCTTTGCCCTGGAGCTCGTTCGCGGCCTGGGGGGCCATCATCGGGACGTACCACGACATCAAGGCCAGCGCAAAGCCAACGATGAGCATGATCGGGCCGCAGACTTCTTCGCCCCAAAACAACCAGAGCGCGCCCAAGCATGCCGCCAGCATGCCAAGAAGCGACGCCTGTTTGAACATTCCCTGGTAATTCAGGGCAGCGGTGATTTGGTCGGGAGTTGCCCCGCCGCTGCCAAAAAACTGCCAGAGCAAGACGCCGCAGCCGACCACTGCAGCGGCAAGACCACCATAGAAAAGAACCCTGGCAAGGCCATCGAGAACACTGTTCAGGCCTTCGGGCAGATTGTTCTGATATCGGACGTTGCCAGGATCGTTCTTCGCCATGGAGGGTGTACTACTTCTTGACGCGTTCGAGGTAGTCGCCGGTACGAGTATCGACCTTTACAACATCCCCCGCTTTGAGGTGAAACGGAACTTGAACCACCGCGCCTGTTTCAAGAGTGGCAGGCTTGGTGGCTCCTCCTCCTACTGTATCACCCTTGAACGCTGGATCGGTTTCAGAAATTTCCAATTCGACAAAATTTGGCACTTCGTAGCCCAAAACTTCATCGCCCGCTTGGATGGCCAGCACTTCCATTTCCTCCTTGAGGAACTTAGCACTGTCGCCGAACTTAGATTCTTGAACCGGAATTTGCTCGTAGCTATCCAGATCCATCAGGATGAGCTCGGTGCCTTGTCGGTAAAGGAATTGGTAGTTCACCTTGTCGATGAACACAGGATCGACTTTTTCGCCGCTGCGGAAAGTCTTTTCAATCACGTTGCCTGTGCGCATTCGCTTCAATCGCGTCCGCACAAAAGCTCCGCCTTTTCCGGGCTTCACGTGTTGGAATTCGAGAATCTGATAGATCTCACCATCCATGTTGAAGGCCATTCCGTTCTTAAAATCGCTGGTATCTACTGCCATACAGGTTGAACCGTCCGTGAGGTATCCGCTGATGGTATCACATCGCCCGAGTTGAACTCAGGGAGCCATGCGGGATGGACGCCTTCGGCGATGCCGTTGGTTACAGATTCGGTGGTTACAGTCGGCCGACGGGGTTGACTGGCTTCCCGTTCACACGGACCTCGAAGTGGAGGTGCGGACCGGTGGAGTATCCCGTGCTGCCCACAGCGGCGATGCGCTCGCCTTGCTTCACATCTTGCCCAACCCGGGCATAGAGCCGGGAGCAGTGGCCGTAGAGGGTAGAGATCCCGCCGCCATGGTCGATGACAATCGTGTTGCCGTAGCCCCGCAGATAGGCCGCCGTGATCACACGGCCCGAGCCTGCCGCCCTAATCGGCGTGCCGGTCGGCGCCGCCCAGTCGACGCCGGTGTGCATTTTTCGTCGACCACTGATCGGGTGGGTTCGATACCCAAACCCGCTCGACATGCGACCCGACACGGGCTGGATGAAGCGTCCGCGGAAGATCGCGACGCTGCCCGAGGTCCGGGCTTGGATTTCTGCGATCTGGGCTTCAAGGCGGCTGCTCTCCCGGAGCATTTCCTCAAGTTGATCTTCGAGGGCATCCTCTTGGGCCTTGAGAACGCTGAAGATCTTCTTCTTCTCGGCGCGGACGTTGGCCAGCTCAGCCATTTCTGCTTTCTGACGTTCACCCAATTCGGCGATGGTGACGACGACTCGGTCTTGCTCCTTTTTCTTAGCGAGAACCGCGTCGCGGATTACCCGGACATCGTTGAAAAGACCGCGATCTTTCTCGGCAATGCGCTCCAAGAGTGCTTTGCGAGAGGCGAGATCGGTGACGCTCTTGCTGGAGATCAGAATGCTGATCGGTGCCGATTCTCCGCTCACGTAGATCGCGCGGAGCCTCCGAGAGACTTTGCCCTTCACTTCGTCCAGCTCGGCGGTTTTCTCGGCAAGTTCCTCACCTAACTTCGCCTGAGCCGACTTGCTCTTTTTCAGCTCAGACTCGGTGTCTTCGAGCTTGGCCTCGAGCTTTTCGAGCTTGCGATCCACCGAGTGGATCTCGTCCATCATCTCCTCTGTCTCCTCGGTTTTTTCGCGAAGCTCCGCACGGATCGATTCCCGCTTCTGCTTCACTTTCTTGAGGGTCTTGGAGAGAGTGTCTTGCTTCTTTTTGGCTGAGGATTGCTGCGCGCTCAGCGGAATCAGGCTGAGCATCATCAGCAACACGACGGCGAGCGAGAATCGTTTCATCGCGGAATCTCCTTGACTTTCGGTTCACGAATGGCAAGATAGCTGCACCCGACGCCATAAACGGCGCCAGCGAGAATCAGCCAGAAAAGCGTACCCCCGAGGGCGAAATTGGACATCGAGGCGGCGGGGATCGAGAATCGCACCAGACTCGCCAAGATGGAATGGGCCACCCAAAGCACTCCCGTTGCGAGTATCGCACCGAGAACTCCCTGAACAAGACCCTCCACGAGCAAGGGCGTCCAAACGGTTTGCCGGGTCGCTCCGACCAACTCCATGATTCGAATTTCTCGGCGGCGGGCGATCATGGTCAGGCGCACCGTGTTGTAAATCAGAATTCCGCCTGTGATGAGCATGAGGCCGCCGAGGACAAGGCCGACCCAGCGGATCGTGGACATTGTTTGATCGAGGAACTCCTGCACCTCAGATTGATACTGGACACCGTCCTTCGGGGCGACTTCCGGCATTTTCTTCGCGGCGGCAGCGATGTCGTCGGCTTTGCTGAGCTTTGTGAAGGTGAGCGTGAAGGTGTCGGGCATCGGATTGTCGATTTCCAGTGCCGCGGTGATTCCAGGGTTCTCTTTCTTGAAGGTTTCCCAGACCTCTTTCTTCGACTGGAAAGTCACAGCTTTGATGCCGTCTAGCTTCTTGAGGCGCTCTCCGAGGGCTTTTGCCTGATCCGGAGTTGCTTCGTCACGGACGAAAACCTTCATCTCGAACTTGCTCTCGACCTGAGCAGCGTACGAGGCAAGGCCGATGTACGCCGAGGTCAGGCCTCCGATGATGAAAAGGGCCATCGCGGCCGTGGTCACAGCGGCGAAGGTCATCCACTTGTTTCTCCGGAGAGAAACCAGGGCCTCGGTGAGCAGAAACTCGAGCTGATCAAGCATCGGTTCCCTCTTCGGAATCGGTCACTGAGGGCTCTGACGACGAAGAGGGCTCATCGTTCGGTTCAATGCCCCCGTTATGGTCGGCTTGCTCGTCGGCGGCGATTTCCTCAGGCGTGCGGTTGTCGATCCGGCCTGCCGACATGCGCAGAATGCGGTGTCCGACTCGCTCTACGACCGCCATGTCGTGAGTTGCCACGATCACCGTGGTGCCCCGGGCATGGAGGCTGAGCAAGAGGTCGGTGATTTCTACCGAGTGCTCGGGATCGAGATTGCCCGTGGGCTCATCCGCCAGCAAAAGCGGAGGGTCGTTGATCAGGGCCCGGGCGATGGCAACGCGCTGCTGCTCGCCTCCGCTGAGTTCGGTTGGGTAGGCGTCCGCGCGATGAAGAATGTTCACGCGTTCCAAGATGTCTGGCACTTCCTGGCGGACATCCGTGCGACTCTTACCGACGGCGCGCATCGCGTAGCCCACGTTTTCCCAGACCTTTTTGTTGGGCAGAAGCCCGAAATCCTGGGGGACGATGCCCATTTTTCGGCGGAGGAACGGGATTTCATCCTTCGCCAGAGCCCCGACGTCCTGCGACTCGATCATCACCCTGCCTTTGGTCGGCTTGACCTGACCGCTGAGCACCTTGATGATCGTGCTCTTCCCCGAGCCGGTTTGTCCGCAGAGAAACACGAACTCGCCTTTCTCAATCTGAAAGGAGACTCCGCGCAGACCGGAAACAAAGTCGTTGTAGGCGACCTCGACGTGGTCAAAGGTGATATAGGGGGCCAGGGTCTGCATGATCGGAGGAGCGATCTCGCGCCAGGGCATGGTACCTGACTCTTTCTGTGACGCACGAAGGCCCGCCAGAGCCCAATGGTTCGGGTGAAATAGGACGTGCGCACCGTCACCGAAGAGCCAATTCGAGTTCGCTATGGCGAAACCGATATGATGGGACATGCCTACTATGCCAACTATCTTTTCTGGCTGGAGCAAGCGCGCGGAGCCTGGTGCCGGGATCGTGGATTCACCTATCTCTCATTGGAAGAGCATGGTTTCAAGCTCCCGGTGACTGAGGTTTGGATCAAGTATCGGGGAGAGATTAAGTACGACGATCTCGTGATTGTTCGGATTTCGCTCGAGGAAACCCGGAGAGCGGCGGTGAAGTTCCGGTATGAGATCGTTCAGTCTGTAACAGGTCAGGTCGTGACAGAAGCCACGACGTGGCATGTCCTCGTGAGTTCGGCGATGAAAGCGGTGAGTATCCCTCCCGAGGTTCGAGGTTGGCTGGAACGTGACCCCGACGCGTTTGAAACCGTGGTCTGAGCCCTGGTTTTCCCGTAAATCGTGCAACTTACAAAGTGGAATCGCTATAGTCTCCTGATATGCGCGCGCGTCCAATCGCAGCGTCACGTTTCGGGGCGGTAGCACTCCTCGTGGCGATGACCACACTTTGGGCCAACGCAGCCCCGAGGCCTCAAGATGAAAAAGTCTTGCTCCGCTTCAAGGCTGATGTCGGTCAAACCATTCGTAGCAAGAGCACTTCAAAGATCGAAATGTCGGCTTTTGGCCAAACCTTGGTCATCGAGCAGGCTGGGGTCGGAGTGGTCGCAGTCAAGTCGGTCTCACCAGAGGGGCAAGTCACTCTCGAAAGCAAGACTGAGTCGATGAAGATGACCCTCAACGGCGAGGCTTTGCCGGAAGAGGAAGTCAGCGACGAGGTGACGACCACCGTTCATGCCGCGAACGGAGCGATCCTGAGCATCACCTCCACCGAAGAAGCTTCAGATGACCCAAATGCCTCGCTGAGCTCGCGGATTGCTTATGCGACCAACGTCGTGTTCTCGGACAACCCGGTCGGAGTGGGCGATACCTGGTCGACCGAGGTCAAGGGTGACGATAAAATCGGCACGCGCAACGCGAAGGTTGACTTCACGCTCGAAGGCTTTGAAGATCGTGATGGTGTCAAGACCGCACGGATCAAGATCACCTTCCGCGAGACCACGGGATCCCCGGCGATTGCCGCTGATTCCACCCAGTGGGTCAGCGTGGCCTCCGGCGAGGTTGTGGAATCCAAGATCTCGCTGAAGGGCGCAGAATTTGATCTGCAAGGCCAAAAGGTGCCGATCACATTGACCGGCGATTCGAACCGATTGAGCGGTAGCCAACTCGCATCGAGCGCCAACGCGAATCCGGCGGAAGAAGTCGAACTCGGCGAAATCGAAGAGAAGGTCAAGGAATTCGAGAAGATCGACGGCCTCTTCACGATGTACCGCAAGGTCACGGAAGGCCGCACCCAACTCTTCATCGAAGTGAAGAAGGATCAGCTCGACAAGCTCGTGATGCTCCAGACCACCGCCTCGACGGGTATTGGCAACGGACAAATCACGGCGGGCGATCCGATCAACGATCTGATGTTCTCGTTCCACCGAACGCCGAACAACCGCGTTGTGATGCGCGTGCCGAACTACGGTTTCCGCGCCGGTCGCGGGCTTGAGATCGACCGGGCGGTCGAGCGATCGTTCCCCGAGTCGTTCGTCGAGAGCTTCTCCATTGAGGCCGAGCAGGACGACAAGGTGTTGCTCGACTTTAGCAACTTCTTCCGATCCGATATCTCGCGCATCGGGGAGATGCTTCAGGGCGGCGGCAATCCGCTTCTGGGTGGCGGTGGCGGATCGTATTCCATCGACCGCGAGAACAGCTACGTTGAGACTCTGAAAAGCTTCCCGACCAACATCTATGCCGAAACCGTGTTCAACTTCGTTGGACGCGGCGGTGGAGGCGGCGGAATTGCTGCGCTCCTCGGAGGCGGGGGCGGTGCCACGACCGCCGACGACCGCAGCATGGTCATCCGCGTGAACTACAACATGTATCTGCTGCCGGTGGACAACGGCTACCAGCCGCGCATGTTCGATCCGCGCGTTGGATACTTCACGGTGGATCATCAAGATTTCAGCGACACCACCGCGATTGATCAGAAGCAGATGTTCATCACTCGATGGCATCTGGTGAAGAAGGATCCTTCGGCCGCGATGAGCGAGCCGGTTGAGCCGATCGTCTTCTGGATCGACAACGCGGTTCCGGCTGAGTTCCGTGAATCGGTGAAGAAGGGCATTCTGAGCTGGAACAAGGCGTTTGAATCCGCTGGGTTCAAGAACGCGGTTGTCGCCAAGCAGATGCCGGACAACGCCGAATTCGACCACGCGGACATGCGCTACAACGTGGTTCGCTGGGTGACTTCGCCGAGCAGTGCTTACGCGATCGCTCTCTTCCGCACCAACCCTCTGACCGGGCAAATCCTGAACGCCAGCGTGACCGTGGATGCGAATATCGTTCGCGCCTTCGCGAGCGAATACGGTCAGTTTGTGCGGCCGGAAGCCTGGCAAGAGAAGCTCGCCAAAGCCCAGAAGGCCGCCGCGCACTCTCACCACGATTGCAACGACCCGACCAAGTGCACCCTCGTTCAAGAAGGTGCCCTGAACATGGCCACCGGTGCTCTCGCGGCGGCGATGGTGCAGGGAGTTCCGGGCGTTTCTCGTCTGGAGTACATCAACCAGTTCATCACGTGGCTGGTCGCCCACGAAGTGGGGCACAACATGGGTCTGCGACACAACTTTGTCGCCAGCACTCTGCTGGATCTCAACCAACTCGCGGACGGAGCCACGGTGGACAAAGAGACCACCTCGGCTTCGGTCATGGACTACGTGGCGTTCAATCCTTCGGCACTGAATGGCAAGGCGAAGTTCTACGGCGAAGAAGTTGGTCGCTACGACGTCATGGCGATCGAGTTTGGCTACAAGCCGTTCGCGGGCAAGAGCACGATTGAAGAGCGGTTTGACCTCTCCCAAATCGCCGCCACTGGCACGCGAGACGGCCTCACATGGCTGGGCGATGAGTTTGCCGACTCGATTGATCCCTACGTCACTCGATTCGACCTCGCCAAGGATCCTCTGGCCTACTGGACGCGCATGGGGACGATGAGTCGAACCCTGCTCTTCCAACTCGACACCCACTCTCCGAAGGAAGGGCAAAGTTACTTCAACTTCACCCGAGACTTCAACGTGCTCCTTGGCACCTATTCGCAATCGGCCGATCAGCTGACGCGATTCATTGGTGGCGTGCGATTCAGCCCCGCCTTCAAGGGCGACAAGGGTGGCCGCAAGCCGATCGAGAACATCGACGGAGCCAAGCAAAAGGCCGCTCTCAATCAGATCATGAAGATGATCTTTGCCGAGGATTCCTTCGCGTTTCCGAAGCACTACTACCAAATGCTCGCGGGGAATCCCAAGGCGAGCCTGATCGAGGGCATTCTGACCGCAACCGATGATCGACCGATGTTCGATCGCTTCGCGGGGATCCAGAGCCAGACCCTGAGCAGCCTGATGAATCCGGACACCTTGCGCCGCGTCGCGAACCAAGAGTTCGAAGCGGACAAGCCGGAGTCCACTCTGAGACTGATCGATCTGTTCGAGGCCGTGCGCGGCAATGTGTGGTCGGAACTCGCTACGGCGAAATCAACGAGCATGCTCCGCCGGCAACTCCAACGCGAGCACGCCGACGCCCTCATTCAGATGGTTCTGCAAAAGTCGGTGGTGACGGCGGAAGCCCGCGCCATCGCTTGGTCGCAGCTCCGCGCACTCAAGACCAGCCTGGAAGCGCAGTCCGTGAAGACGACCGACAAGGTGACGGCTCTGCACTGGGCCGAGACTGCGGCCCGGATCGGTCGCGCCCTGAACGCAGAGGACACAATCGGTGCTCAAGGCGGCGGTGGCGGCGGCAGCCTCCTCGACATGCTCCTGGGCGGCGCGCAGGGTGGCGCCAGCCAGTCGGGTACAGGCAAGTCGGGCGGACGCGGCTAAGTCTCGTTCCCCTCAAAACCAGCGCCCCGGAGATCGTTCTCCGGGGCGTTTTTCTTTTCAGACCGGTTGGTCCGGTTGGGTCGTGCAACTCTTGTGGCTTATAGACCGTCCTGTCTAAATATGGCCGGCCGACCCCGTACCTTCCAGGAATCTGATGCGCTCGAACGCGCAATGCACCTGTTTTGGGCGCAAGGGTACGAGGCTACGGGTCTCACACAACTGCTCGACCATATCGGCATGGCCCGTCAGAGCATGTACAACGTGTTCGGCGAAAAACGATCGCTCTATCTGAAAGCGCTGCGACTCTACTCAGAGAAGTCCCTCGGCAAGCTCACGGCCAAGCTCGGGAGCGGCACGGGAACCTCGTACGACAGGCTGTGCGACGTGCTTTTGACCTTTGCCGACGATCCGGCAGAGGGGGAACCAACAGGCTGCTTGATCGTGAATGCGGCGTGCGAATTTGGCACAAAGGATCAGGAGATTGCCGCCGTGATCCGGCTCCATTGGAGCGAGGTTGAGGCCAAGCTCCTGGCTGGAGTGGAGGCGGCGATGCGTGAGGGCGATCTGCCGCCTGGCCTTGACCCCAACCGAGCCGCTCTCTTCCTTTCCCAAGTCCTCAACGGTCTGGCCGTGATGCAGAAGGCGGGACGCTCGCGTTTGGATCGCCGAGAAACCGCTACAGCGGCTCTGGAAGGCCTTCCCGTCAACGTCTGAGGGAGCCGCTCTTGGGCCCCGAGGGAGCAAAGAGGGAGCATTTCTCATCGTGACTTGACCGAGGTATCTGGAAACTTTTGTCACGGTTTGGTATCAGGGTCAAGAAGTGTTAAGCTGAAGATCAGGGATCGACGCTCCCTCGTTTTAAGCGATCGAGCGCCGGGAATCCCAACGGAGGGATATTCGGTGAAACAATATGCACCTGAACTTATTCGTAATGTGGCCATTGTAGGCCACGGCGGCTCGGGCAAAACCATGCTGGTCGAGCACATGCTCTACACCGCAGCCGCCGCAGACCGGGTTGGATCCGTCGAAGCTGGGAATACCCAAAGCGACTACGATCCACTCGAAATTCGACGCAAAATCAGCGTCTCCGCCAGCGTTCTCCCCCTCGAATACCACGGCCACAAGATCAACTTGATCGACGTTCCTGGCTACCCCGATTTTATCGGTGAACTTCATGCCATCGCCGAGGTTGTGGACTCCATGATCATTGTTTGCGAAGCCAAGCGCGATCTGGATGTTGGATTTGACCTCGCCTGGGAAGTCGCCGAGCAGCACGGACTCGCGAAGTGCATCTTTATCAACAAGCTGGAGCGGGACAACGCGGACTATGAGGGCTTGATCGACACCCTGCACCAACGCTACGGCAAGCGCATTGTGAACGTGCAGATTCCTATCGGTCACCAAGCCGCCTTCTCCGGCGTGCTCGATCTGGTGCAGATGAAGGTTTACAAGGGCAAGGATCGTGGCGAGGAGATTGAAGAAATCCCGACCGGATTCGCGGCTGAAGCCGAAGAACGCCACGACAAAATGATGGACGCCGCCGCCGAGGGTGACGACGACCTGATGGTGAAGTATCTCGAAGGCGAACAGCTCACTCTCGAGGAGGTTGAGCACGGTTTGCTCGAAGGCACCCGACAGGGCAAGGTCGTCCCCGTTTTGCTGGGCTCCGCCCAAAGCGGAATCGGTGTCGCGACGCTCCTCGATCGCATCATCGGCGAGCTCCCTTCCCCGCTTTATCACCCCGTCGATATCGACGGCAAGCACTTTGAGGAAGACCCCAACGGACCGCTGGTCGCCTATGTCTTCAAGACCACTGCCGACCCCTACGTCGGCAAGATCAACTATCTCCGCATTTTCAGCGGCACGATCAAAGCGGACGACCATGTTCTGAACGTGAATCGTGAAAACGATGAGCGACTGCACAACCTGTTCTTCCCTCATGGCAAGACTCAGGAGAACGCAACCGTGGTCGGTGCGGGCGACATCTGCGCCGTGGCGAAGCTTCAAGACACTCACACCGGCGACACTCTCTGCTCCGCCAAAGAGCGGGTGATGTTCCCGCCGCCGAAGTTCCCCGATCCCATCTATCGCGTGGCGATTCGACCAAAGACCAAGGCCGACGAAGACAAGCTCGGCAACGCGATTGCGCGGTTGCTGGAAGAAGATCCCACGCTGCGGTATTCCCGCGAGGCGGAACTCCATCAGGAACTCCTCGAAGGCATGGGCGATATCCACATCGAAACCGCGATTGAGAAGCTCAAGACTCGGTTCGGCGTGACCGTGGAAATCGAAGAGGCCCGCGTGCCGTATCGTGAGACGATTCGGTCGAAGGCCAAGGCTCAAGGTAAGTTCAAGCGCCAAACCGGCGGCAAGGGTCAGTACGGCGATTGCTGGCTGGAAATCGAACCTCTTGCGGGCGGCGAGGGCTTTGTCTTCGAGAACAAGGTTGTCGGAGGCGCGATCCCCAAGAACTACATCCCTGCGGTGGAGAAGGGCGTCATCGAGACGATGAAAAAGGGCTTCCTTGCCGGGTATCCGGTGGTGGACGTGAAAGTCACGGTCACCGATGGCTCCTATCACGACGTTGATTCCAGCGAAATGGCCTTTAAGCAAGCGGCAACCATTGGCTTCCGCGCAGCCGCCGAACAGGCTCGACCTGTACTGCTGGAACCGGTTCTCAAGGTCGAAATCATCGTTCCGGACGATTGTGTCGGCGACGTGGTCGGCGATCTGAATACGCGCCGGGGGCAAATGCAAGGCATGGAGCCGGCAGCGGCGGGCAAGACTCTGATCAACGCTCAGGTTCCGATGGCCACGATGATGCGCTACGCGCTCGATCTGCGCTCACTCACCAAGGGCCGCGGTTTCTTCCGTACCGCGTTTGATCACTACGCAGACGTTCCCTCTCACGAGGCGGATGGTCTCATCAAGCAGTTCAAGGAACTGCAGACGGCTGAAGCTCACTGAGCTCATCAGCTCCGACTCGCCTTCCCTTCCCATCACCTGGCGGAGGGAAGGCCATTTCGCCCTTCCGGCAGAGACCTCTCAGTTCCCTTCTGGTTGCTCCTCCACCGGCAGATTGCAGCGGTGCAAGAGCGAGTGGAGTACACGGTTTGTGGCGATCACATCCTCTGCTGGGAGTCCCGAAAAAAGACTCGCGGCGTCACGTTCCAACCGAGGGATCACACGGAGCATCAGCTCGCGTCCCTCGGAAGAGAGTTTGAGGACGGTGGCCCGTTGATCTTGGGCTGACTTTTCTCGAGTGACGTACCCGCGCACCACCAGCTGCTCCACAAAGCGAGTCACGGTCGTTCGGTCTTTCAGCATCACGTCAGCCAGTTTCGTCACGCTGTCCACGTTAAAGGACATGATCATTCGCATTGTCATGGCCTGCTCCGGTGTCAGATCTGCCCCCTCCAGTTCAAGGAGCCTCGCGAGCCGGAGATGGATCGCGTTGGAAACCCGTGTGACGAGGGGAAGAAGAGCTGCCTCTGGGCGAAAAACAAAAGAAGGATCCACACCGCCAGTCTACACCCCGCCACCTCATGAAATAATCGTGTAGAATACACGCACATGCACCGATACTTTTAACAGGGTGGTTCACAAACGGGTCCACCTGACGAAAGGAAACAGGTTATGAATATCTCAGCAAGCTACGGATCAAACCCAATGGCGGGGATGAGCGTGGATCAAATGAAAGAGAAATTTGCTTCGATGAAGGAGCAGATGAAGTCTCGAAATCCCGAAATGGCCAAAAAGATGGAAGCCTTCGAGTCGAAGGTCAAGTCTCTCACCGACGGAGGCGTTTCGGCGAAGGATGCCGCCAAGCAGGTGGCCGGGGAAATGGGGCTCCCGGACTTTGAGTCGGTGATGAAGAAGATGCAGTCGGGGCAAACGAAGGGCGGATTCGGGATGCCGAAGTCATCGGATGATGACTCCTCGAAGTCCTATCAGGCTCCGCGCACGTTGAACTACTCCTTCAATGGCCAAGCTCAACAGAGCGCGGCCCTGCAAGGTTTGCTCGATATGCTCGGCTAGTCGGACTGGGGTTGGTTCCTCGCTCAGACCCCACGAGCAGGTGCCGCGCCCCAGCCGGACCGCAAAGGGCTCCCAGTCACGCTGGGGGCCCTCTCCCTCTGTGTCTTTCAGCGCTCGACATCCCGGAAAACCGGGGAACGATTTGATCGCGGTGTTGCGGTACACCGTATCCGATGCGCCTGGGACATATCGAACTGTTTTGTCGAGACCAAGCAGCCACCCAAGCCTTCTATGTCGATGTTCTCGGATTTGAGGAGACGGAGATTCAAGGGGGAAATGTGACGTGGTTGAGGCTGGACGATGCGGATATTCTGCTGAGACCCGGGCGAAAGAAGGCGACCGACGCCTCCTACACCGACTCTTCGCAGGCCCTGGTGTTCTACTGTGACGATCTCCTCGATTTGATGGAGCGACTCGAAAACAGCGGGACAAAGCTCGGGGAGCCCGATGGAGCCCCAGATTGCCTGACGTTCCAAGATCCGGATGGGCGCTGGATCCAAGCGGTTGAGAAGTTCTGAAGCAGCTCCACAGGTCCTTGCTTCGATCAAGCAAGCCCAAACCCAGGTAGCGTAGGAACACGCGTGCGGAACGTTTCGACCAACCCGCACAGGAGATCTGACCATGCAATACACCACCCTGGGACGCACTGGACTTTTGGTGAGCCGGCTCTGCCTCGGCACCATGAACTTTGGGCCAAACACCACCAAGGAAGATTCCTTCCGCATCATGGACGAGGCCCTGGAACTCGGGATCAACTTCTTCGATACCGCCGACGTCTACGGCTGGAAGCAGGGCGAGGGGATCACCGAGCAGATCCTGGGCGAGTGGTTTGCTCAAGGCGGCAATCGAAGGGAGAAAGTGGTTCTCGCGACCAAGCTCTACAATCCCATGGGCTACGGCGACATGGCGGAGTGGCCAAACACTCGCTACGTCAGCAAACTTCACATCCGCCGTGCGTGCGACGCGAGTCTGCAGCGGATGAAGACGGACTACATTGACCTCTATCAGATGCACCATATCTACCGGGCCGCACCGTGGGAGGAAGTGTGGGAAGCATTTGAGGTTCTGCAGGCACAGGGCAAGATTCTCTATGTGGGGAGCAGCAACTTTGCGGCGTGGAACATTGCGCAGGCGAACGAACGAGCCGCCAAGCGCAACAATCTCGGCCTGGTGAGCGAGCAGAGCAAGTACAGCCTGATCCAACGCGACATCGAACTCGAAGTCGCTCCGGCATGTGAGAGCTATGGCGTGGGGATCATTCCCTGGAGCCCGCTTGGAGGCGGAGTTCTGGCTGGCGTGATGAAGGGTCAGGGAGGCGAGCGACGCTACGGTGATTGGACGAAGCACATCATCGAGACCCAGGGTGAAAAGCTGCAAGCCTGGGAAGATTTCTGTGCGGAACTCGGCGAAGAACCGGCGGATGTAGCTCTGGCGTGGACGATCAGCAAGAAGTACGTCACGGCGCCGATCATCGGCCCCCGTACCAGCGAGCAGCTGAAGGGATCACTCCGGGCTCTGGAGATCGAGCTCACCGAGGAGCATCATGCAAAAATCGATGCGATCTTCCCGCCGTTCAAAACAGCTCCCGAGCACTACGCTTGGTAATTTGAGACTGCTTAGTCTTATCTGTTCATCCCAGGGCGATCACTCGCCCTGGGATGTTTTTGTGGGGAGCTTCGCGTCGCGGATTCCCTCAGCGATCTCGGCGGGCCATTCCGGGCCGCCGTAGACCCATCCGGAATAGACCTGAACCAGATCAGCCCCGTTTTGGAGTTTCTCGATGGCGTGCTCGGCCGAGGTGATGCCGCCCACCCCGATGACCACAGTTTCAGCGGAGACGCGCTCTCGGATCCAGCGAAGCATTTGATTGCTGAGATCGCGTACTGGGGCGCCGGAGAGTCCGCCCTGCTGCCCTGGGTCGCTTGGCAGCATGGAGCGCTGGATCGTGGTGTTAGTGGCGATCACACCGGTCAGGCCGAAGTCCTCGACCACGCTGGCAATATCGTCCACCGCTTCTTCAGTGAGATCGGGGGCGATTTTCACAAAGAGAGGCTTGCGGGAGTCAATCTCCCGGAGTCGCCAGAATATTTTGACTAGATGATCTTTATCTTGGAGCTCCCTGAGCCCCGGAGTGTTCGGCGAGCTGACGTTGACGACGAAGTAGTCGCCCATCTCCTTGAGGAGCTTGTAGGAGTACGCATAGTCTTCGGCGGCGTCTTCCAGCTCAGTAACCTTTGACTTGCCCAGGTTGATTCCCAACGGAATCCCCGGCTGAGCGGCCTCAATCCTCTTGGCGATGGCATCCGCCCCATCGTTGTTAAAGCCCATTCGGTTGATGAGAGCTTTTTGATCGGGCAGTCTAAAGAGGCGTGGTCGCGGATTTCCAGGCTGAGCATGACGGGTGATCGTCCCCACCTCCACAAAACCAAAGCCGAAATCTTTCCATCGGTCGAGGGCCAAGGCGTTTTTGTCAAACCCCGCCGCCAGCCCCACGGGATTCGGAAAATCCACACCAAAAAGCGTCCGTTTGAGGCCTGCTCCCTCGACCCGACGACCTTTCACCCAGCCTTTGGAGATCGCGGTCATGCCGAGGTGATGCGCCGTTTCTGCGTCCATCCGGAAGAGCAACGGCTTTAAGACCGATTGGTAAAGATTCACTTACTCACCGGCTTTGCTTTCTCAACCGTCACTTCTCGCTCGCCTTCCAGGGCTGGCACGACCCAAAAGGCGATGATCCCGACAATCAGGATCACCAACGGAATCCAGGGAAATGAGTTTTTGCGTTCCGTCGCCATGCCGAGTCGAATTATGCCCGAAGCCGCGCCTCCGGTATCATTGCGGGCATGTCCGTCGCTCCTCGATCTGCCTCCAGTTGGCTGGATCAACCCGCGACGTGGCTCTACGAGAGCCTCACCTTCGTCGGCGAGTGCTTCCTTCTCTTTCTCGATGCCCTGAAAAGACTCCTCAGCCACCCGCGCGAAATCGGTGAGACGCTCAATCAAATGGCCTTCATCGGGGTTTCCTCGGTGCCCATTGTCGCCCTGACCACCTTTAGTTCGGGCGCGGTGATTGCACTCTATACATCGCAGATTCTCATCCAGTACGGAGCAACGAGCCTGGCGGGGGGAACCGTAGCGCTCGCGGTTACCCGCGAAATCGCGCCGGTTCTCGCCGGAATCATGGTCGCCGCGCGATGCGGCTCCGCGATGGCCGCGCAGATCGGTACGATGAACGTCACCGAGCAAATCGACGCCCTGCGCTCCCTCAACGTGCATCCGACGAACTTTCTCGTCATCCCCCGATTGGTCGCGGGGCTGACGATGCTTCCGATTCTTGCCCTAGTCGGGATGTACACGGGAATCCTGGGAGGCTATCTGGTCGCGGTGCCGGTCAGCGGAATCTCCTCGGGGAGCTTCATGCGATCTCTGGAGCAGTTCATTGCGACCTCGGATGTCTTTGGGGGAATGATCAAAACCGTCGTGTTCGGGCTCATCGTGAGCCTGGTGGCGTGTCAGCAGGGCCTCAGAACGCAGGGAGGCGCGGTGGGTGTCGGCCACGCAACAACGCGCACGGTGGTCATCACGATGGTGCTGATCTACGTGGCGAACTACTTCCTCACGGCAGCCCTCTTCACTTAAGTCCCCCCATCGCTCAAGCAATCCCCAGATTCTCGGGGACGATTTCTCGGTGGTGCGCAACGATTTCCGGGCGGATTCTTGTATCTTGCGGGCATGGAATCGCGTTTGGCTGGGGGATTGCTTGTCGCCTGCGTCGTTGCTGTCGGCGCGGCGGGGCTCGCCTTCTACTCGGCCCAGCCCACTCCCGCGAAACTGGCGGAGCAGATCGCATCGCTGGATCTTCGGGAGAACAACCAGTTTTCTTCCGCCGAGTTGACGGGCCGCATGAAGGCCCTGGTGACTCTGAAAACGAAGTTCCCCACGGATCGAACGGTCGGCCCCTTTGCGGCGGAGACGATTTCCCGATTGCGCGAGTTAGGGGCCCCGGCCCAGGAAGTCTTCGACACCATCCAAACCCTGGATCAGTTCGACTGGGAGCAAGATGACCGGGATCGACTGGACTCAGAAGCCTGGTTTGCGCTCATCTCGCTCCGACGCGAAAACACGAGCCTGCCTGATCCGGTGGATTCGATGGTCATCGACTTCTCCCGCCGCCTCGCCATGAGATATGAACTCACTGATTTCCGGATCATTGATGTGCTCTCCACCGCCGTCGGATGGAAACCGGATCGCGCGTGGCGGGAGGAAAAGGTCAAGGAGATTGCGACTTGGCGCCGCGAGCCGGACTATTTAGATCTCATTCCTTACATGGAGCTGGGTTTACGCCATCAGGAGAATCCGCTGAGCCTGAGGGGGTCAGATTGGCTCTCAAAGTCATCCGTCGCCCTGACTCAACCGGGAAAGAAGATCGTGATCCGGCTGAACAAAGACTTGGACGAAAAAGACGAACGCGAGAACTATTGGGGGCCCTTGGCAGAAATCACCAAAAACGCGGGGGCTCTCCTCGTGATCGCGAGCGAATCCGAGCCCAAGTCCGACCTGATTATCCAGGAAGCCGAAGGTGACCATGTGCGGTTCGCGAAAGTCGACTGGCCCGCAGGGGTGCCTGATCTCCCTCCCGCACTCGATGGTTACTTCCTTGTGCTGGACGAAGGAGCCCATCCCCACAGTGCAACCGCTTCACTTGTCCAGCTGCAGGCCATTCTGCAGCAAGGCAGCGCTCCTCTCGCGCCCCCCGAAGCACCCCGTGCGCAGGGACTCAAGGGCAATCCCCGCACCCGCTGATCGCAGGATCGCAAGTGTAACGTCAGTCGGCTGGTTCGGAATCTAAATCGTCAAGGTGGAACGAAGAACAGCGGGACTGATCGTCGTTTGCTCGGTCGTGGCCATGGCGGCGGGCGGGGCTTTCCTGATGGACCGTCTCCAGAATCGAGACGAGGTGTTTCGGGAGATCGAAGGATGGCCGGTTTCGACGAGTGAGATTTCAGGCTATCGCCCGTTTCGCACATACGATGCGGCCCAACTCGAACAAGCAGTCTCGGCGATCGAGCGTGCCGCCCGAAATGGCGTGTCGACGGACAGACTGGCCTACCTGACCAACTCGCTTCCCCAGACCATTGAGACACCGTTCAGCGAACTATTGAACGCCTACGTGAAGCTCCGGGGGCTACCGTGGCAACCCGTGGAGGAGTCGATGTTTCTCTCGACGGCTCTCGATTCTCTGCTTGCGTATGCAGGATCACCCTCGCCGACAGAGGCAGAGCAAGCGGAGGTCGTGGCCATGGTTCTGCGCCAGTCCGAGCTTAGAGATGTCGCGGATCGATGCTTGATCCTGAGGCATCTTGCTGCCCTTGACCAGTGGGAAAAACACCACAAGCTACCAAGAACCCTGCAGCGGGAGGATCTCCCTCGAGATGTGCGCCGGTACGCCGCGTTCGCTCGCTATGTCCGGGAACATCAGATGGAAATGGCCCACGAGCTGGATCGCCGCAACGAATGGACTCCGGACTTTCGGAAACAAGAGCCGATGACGCTCGCGATGTTCTGCGGCCGGCGACTCGCCAACGATCCGAGCGCCACCGAATGGCGCGATCTGCGGCGTACCGCAGTGATTCTGAACGCGATTGTCGTGCCCGTGGTCGCGGACGTGCGCGACGCCGAGTCGATGCGGGCCTGGGTGAACGAGAGGATCGAACCTGCGGTTGTCTTGAAAGGCGCCAGCCGCGATCTGCTGGGGAGTGAGGTCGAGGGGCTTGTGCTTGCCTGTAACCACAAGGGGATCGCGGTACTCCTGGCGGAGATCGGCCCTGAGCTCAGGGGGTCTCGATCCCGGCTCTGGCCAGCGTATCAGAGCAATACACCCACGTTTGAGCGCATCAACGCTGACCCACCGAAGCCCATGGAGGCATCGAGCTCTCAACCGCAAACGCTGAGAGGATCGCCGAGACTCGGAGGCGGAATGACCCCACGAACTGATCTTGACCGGGTTCCGAGAAAGCCGGATGAAACGAACTGGGGGCTGCCGATTCCGGAAACTGCTTTTGGCCCCTGAGGGCTATCGACGCCGGTAAAGGACTTCCTGGCTCGCAATCGGATGATGCGGGTCGATGTCGAGCGCATGACGGAAGGCGATCAGAGCGTTTTCTTCGTCTCCACTTCGGCGAAGCACGACACCCATCAGGGCGTAAGCCTCGCTGTAATCGGGATTGATCGCAATTGCATGCTGGAAGGCTTGGGTGGCACTGTGCAGCTCGCCGAGTTCCATGAGTGCTTGCCCGTGACGGCAGCGCACATCCGCATAGCTCGGAGCAATTTCCAGAGCCGCGCGGTAGTGGGCCTCGGCTTGCTTCCAATCACCCTTTTTGGCGTGGTGATCGCCCGCTGCGACGAGATCGTTGGCGTCATCGCCATGCGGCTTGATCTGCAAAAGCTCTTCGTAGGCTTTGTCGAAATCGCCGGCTTGGTGAGCCGCTTGCGCAACCTCCCAGGCCTTTCCGGCAAGCCGATGGTCAAACGCGACGGCCCGGTGGACGTCGCTCAAGCCCTCAGCATGTTGTCCGGTTTTATAAAGGAGAGTGCCGCGTAGGGCGAGGCCTGCACTGTAGTTCGGGTTGATTTCCAAGGCCTTTTCGACATCGGCCATGGCTTGAACGCGATTGCCCAGAGCGCGGCGCACTTGAGCGAGTGAGAGCCAAAGATCGGCGAATCCTGGGCGGACATCAATCGCTTCGATCAGATACTTCTCTGCGTCCTCAAAGTCGCGATGATTCATGCTCTCGCGCGCGAGCTTGCCCAGGCAGCCCGCCACGTAAGATTTGGCCCGCTCGCGAACGGCGAGATCTTGGGCATGACTCAGAGAATCGCGGAAGCGACCAAGGGCATCGGCAAACGAACGCTTTTCGTAAGCGCGAATCCCATCGTCGAAGGCTTGATCCTTGCCAAACCCGAACCACTTCCCGACAAAACTCATGAGTTCCCTGTCCTCCCTCTCCTTTTGTCCGAACGATCTGCGGCGCGAGGAGCGACTCTCTCAATATCGGCAGATCTTTGGAGTTTCTGCCGTCCTTGGCCCTCGCCCGCCATTCCTTTGGCCATCTTTCCAGACGGAGAATGTGGAAAAGAAGCCGCAGTTCCCTGAGGAGAATCGCAACATTTCTTCGTCTAGCCTGGCCTTGGGGCAGATTGGCCCCTGCGGAGACCTCCTGCCGCTACAATAAGGGCGAGAGATCGCCATGAATTCCCTGCAGCTTCTTCACACTCTTGGTCAATCGCCGTGGCTGGATTTTATCCGCCGAAACTACATCCAGGACGGCAGCTTGCAGAAGCTGATCGACCAAGGAATCCTCGGCGTGACAAGCAATCCGGCGATCTTCGAAAAAGCGATTGCGGGAAGCACCGATTACGACCACGATATCGTGATGCTCACCGGCGAGGGCCTCTCTGCCGAGCAGATTTACGATCACCTCTCGATTGCCGATGTGGGAATGGCGGCCGATCTCTTCCGACCGGTATGGGAACGCACGAACGGGATTGATGGCTATGTCAGCCTCGAAGTCTCGCCGGAACTGGCGCACGACACCGAAGCCACGATTTCTGAAGCGCGCCGTCTGTGGGATGCGCTCAATCGCCCGAATGTGATGATCAAGGTTCCAGCAACCGAAGCAGGGATTCCGGCGATCCGGACGCTGATTGCCGACGGGATTCCCGTGAACGTCACGCTTCTTTTCAGTGTCGAGAGGTATCGGGCCGTGGCTCTCGCATACCTGGAGGGTCTGGAAGCACGGGCGGCGAAGAAGCTGCCGTTGCAGATCTCGAGCGTGGCCAGTTTCTTCGTGAGCCGAGTGGACTCGCTGCTGGATCCGGTCTTGGAATCCAAAGCTCCCGAGCTGCAAGGCAAAATCGCAATTGCCAACAGCCTCGCCGCCTACGATGTCTATCTGGAACTCTTCCGATCGCCGAGGTTCGCTGAACTTGCCGAGCAAGGGGCGATTGTCCAGCGTCTGCTTTGGGCGAGCACGAGCGCAAAGAATCCGGCCTATTCTCCGATTCTCTACATTGAAGAGTTGATCGCGGAAGACACCGTGAACACGATGCCGCTCGAAACCATCGAGGCCTACCTGGAGAGCGGCGACCCGATGGAGAGGGTTTCGGGACATTTGGAAGAGGCCCGGCACGAGCTGGAGACCCTCGCCGATGCGGGAGTCAGCCTGGACGAAGCGGCTGCCGAGCTCGAGCGCGATGCGGTGGAGAAGTTTGTGGTTCCGTTCCGAAAGTTGCTGGAAGCCATTGATGCCAAGCGCGAATCGGTGGTGGCGAGTTGATCAACCTCGCCGCGATCCGGAGCGAAGCGCGCGCTCTGTGCGAGTCGCAGTTCCGCGACTTTGGCGCGCGTCTGCTTGCAAAGGATGGAACGCTTTTCAGTTCTGACCCCGCCACGATTGAGTTCATCAATCGCTTTCTCGGCTGGGTCGATTCACCCCGTCGCACCCTGACCCAACTCCCGGAAATCCGTGGTTTTGCCGCTGAGGCGCGGGAGGCCGGGTTTACGGATGCGGTGGTCTGTGGCATGGGAGGATCGAGCCTGAGCTCCCTCGTGTGGGCAACCGTGTTTTCCGGACGCCAAGGTCTGAAGCTCCACGTTTTGGATTCCACCCATCCCGGCGAGATTGCGCGGGTGCTCAACGGTGTGGATCATGCCAAAACGCTCTGGATCATTGCCAGCAAGAGCGGCACCACCGTCGAGCCGCTGGCGATGGAAAATGCGGTCTGGGAAGCTCTGGGCGGCGACGCGAGCAAGATCGTGGCGATCACCGATCCTGGGTCCGAGATGCACCAGCGGGCAGAGGCGCGCGGCTACCGAAAAGTCTTCCTCGGTGAGCCGGAGATTGGGGGACGATTCAGCGCGTTCAGCGTGTTTGGCATTGTGCCAGCCGCTCTTGCGGGGCTCGATGTCGAAGCACTCTTGATGGGCGCGGTCGACAATCTAGAGACTTTGAACGATGCCGACCGGCATGAACCGGGGGGCCTGATTGCCGTGGCGGCGAAGTCCGGCGTTGACAAGTTGACCCTCCTCACCTCGCCGCAGCTCGATGCGCTCGGCCTCTGGCTGGAGCAGCTGATTGCGGAAAGCACCGGCAAGGGCGGATTCGGCGTGCTTCCGCTGGCCACCGAGCCGAAGGGCAAGAGCGAAGATTACGGCGACGACCGGTTCCTGTGGTTCCTGGGCACGAGCGATGCCTCACTCACCGAGGAGCACCTGCACTTGACATCCACCGCCCTGGCGGGAGACTTCTCCGAGCGCGACCTGGGTCGCGTGATGCACGAAGCGTTTGTGAGCACGGCGGCGATGGGCAAAGTGCTTGGCGTCAACCCGTTTGATCAACCCAATGTTCAAGAGGCCAAGGATATCGCTCGGGCTGAACTTGCCAAGGTTCAGGCATCGGGCACGATTGTTCTCCCGACTGCCGATGCAAGCGACGATTCCGCCGCAGTTGCCGGAGCGGAAGGAGATTCCCCATCACTCGCTCTCGCAGAGTTCTTGAATCACGCGATGGCGGGCGATCATGTCGCTTTTCTGGCGTACCTGGTGGAATCGGACGAGGTCACGGGGATCGTGCAAGAGTTCCGCAAGGATCTGCGACATCGACTCGGCGTCGCGACCAGCTTCGGCTACGGGCCGCGCTACTTGCACTCCACCGGGCAATATCACAAAGGCGGCCCGAATCATGGTCACTTCGTGGTCATCAGCCAGGAGATCGGGGAGGATCAGGCGATTCCGGAAATGGGAGTGAGCTTCGGTCAGCTGTGCACCGCTCAGGCCCTGGGGGATCTCGGGGCTTTGAAGGCCAATGATCGTCGGGCTCTGCATGTCCACCTGATGGGGGATGCTGTCGAGTCGCTGCGCGGGTTGTTCGAGGGTGCTCTCCGGGGGGCTGCGGCGCTCTGATCGGTCGGTCGCCGACGTTTTGCCGGACTGATTGATCCCGACCCTGAAGGGATCGGGGCACCAAGAGGCAAAAAAGAATCGGCCTGGCTCGGATAAGCCAGGCCGATTCCTGTTACTCCCGTCACTAAGACTAGAACTTCGCGAGGCCGTAGCGAAGCGAAACGCTGAGGCCGTCGAAGCTGTAGCCGTCGTGCTTGGAGTTCACATCGTATCGGACGCTCAGATTCAAGCGGTCGCCAAAGAGGATGCCAAGCTCAGCGTTTGCGTTATATCCCACGCGCTTGCCCGAATCCCGGTTGATCCCGACGCCGATGGCGTAGTCGATGTAGCTGACGCCGGCGCGGGCAGCGAAGTAAGGTCGGCTGGAATTGCGCTGACGGCCATCGCCGAACGGTTGGAACAGGCCAATGCTGTAGCTGCCGATGAAAACCTTGTTGCCATTCTTGGCTTGGGTCACGAAGTTCATATTCGTGCCCGTGTTGGAGCGGCGGAGGTCGCCTTGCTTCATCGTAGAGATTCCAACGCTGAACCACTGATCACCCAGGGCGGTCTTCAGGGCACCGTCTGTCGGAAGGAAGACACCGAACTCAGGTCCGGCATAGGAGGATTGGGCAAGGGCGAATCCGGGAAACAGAACCGCGGCGAGAACAGTCGTGCTGAGAAGGCAACGTCGCATACCCCTAAAGGTACCCGCTTGCCGCAGTTGCCGTTTCAGCGACCTTGCAACGATATTCCGTGGCTGAGGGAGGAAAGGGCCTGGGTCAAACCTTCCACCGCTTCATCGAACAGAACCTTGCCCTTGTTCGCGCTCGCGTGGGTGGCGTCGCCGAAGCTCCCGGCTTCCGTGCACTCGTCAAAGAAGAAGACCATTCCTGGCACCGGCGGATCGACCTCAAGGCCATCATCCCGACGCTTCTCGAGGCGCACCAAATGGGGGTGCAGATGCATCATCAGACTGGTTTCGGCTTCACACGCATGACGGATTCCCTTGATGGATCCGGTCAGGATGGCGTCGTAGGTGGCCTGGGTCAAGAACGCAAAGTAGCCCGAGTGGCCGATGACGATCTCCGGATGTCGGGATTTGAGCTTGCGACAGACAATCCCGTTCGGTTCGGTGTTTCCGCCGTGGCCATTCACAATGTAGAACTTGTGGAATCCGTGGGCGTGGAAGTTCTCGACGATCTGAATCAGAGAATCTTCGTACCCCTCAAAGCTGGCGCTGAGGGATCCGGCGAAGGCCAGGTGGTGCCCGCTGGCGCCGAGCCACACCGTCGGCGTGAGAAGGATCTTTTCTGAAAGGCGAGCCTCGACAGCCTCCATCACCGAAGTGACGAGGAGAGAATCCGTGGCGAGGGGGAGATGCGCGCCGTGCTGCTCGATCGATCCCGTGGCAATCACCACGACGGTGGATCGATCGAGCGCATCAACTTCGGGCCAAGTGAGTTCGGCGAGCTTCACAGGGCTAGTTTAGCCCTCGGGGTAAAGGTCGCGCATCAGCATTTTGATGCTGCTGTTCAGCTCACGGTCACGGTTCATCATTTCCCGGATCTTTTTGTAGCCGTGCATCATCGAGGTGTGGTCTTTGTTGCCAAAGAGCGCACCGATGTGCTTCCAGCTATCGCCTAAGATCTCGCGGGTCATGTAGACCGCCACGTGACGGGCATGAGCAATCGGGGCCTTGCGTGAGGTTCCCGTGATCTCATCCCGCTCCACTTGGAAGTGGCGCGACACGCTGCCGAGAATCTGGTCGAACGTCGGCTTCACCGTGATTTGGTTGGCGTAGTAGCGCTCCACGATGAGTTGAGCGAGTTCAAGATCGATCGGTCGATTTTCCATGCTCGCCTGAGCGGCGAGCTTGGTGAGAGCGCCTTCCAGATTACGAACGTTGCCCGTGACTGCTTCGGCGAGAACCATCGCGGTGTCGTGGCTGAGGTTGAGACCATCGTTCTCGGCGCGCTTGAGAATGATTGCGCAGCGGGTCTCGGTGTCGGGAGTCTGAACGTCGGCCACAAGACCGCTCTCGAACCGCGAGCGCAGACGTTCTTCCATGAGCAGAAGATCGCGCGGCGGACGATCCGAGCAGATCACGATCTGCTTGCCGATGCCGTGGAGGTAATTGAACGTATGGAAGATCTCTTCCTGCGTCTTGTCTTTGCCGGCAATGAACTGGATGTCGTCGATCAACCACACGCTGACGCCCCGCTGGGCGCGGCGGAATCGGTCGATCCGGTTGTTCTTGAGGGCTTGCACGAAGTCCTCGGCAAACTGCGGCGCCGGAACGTAAGTGAGGGGGAAATTCGGGTCGTTGGCAAGGATCTCGTTGGCAATCGCGTGGAGAAGGTGCGTCTTGCCCGGTCCGGAGGGGCCATAGATGAAGAGCGGGTTGTATCGAGTTCCTGGGGCCGCTGCGACGGCCTTGGCTCCCGCCATCGCCAGCCGGTTGCTTTGACCAACCACGAAGTTGTCGAACGTCAGGCGAGGATTCGGGCGGAACCGACTCGGCTCCGAAGCCACCGGGGCGATACTTGCCACCGAGTGCGTCTGAATCGTGGCGACGGGCTTTTCCCGGGCTTGCAGGTGGAACTCAAGTTTGGTTGCCCGGCCCAGTTCTTCGGCGAGCATGGACTGGAGCTTTTCGGCGTACTTGTCCTTGACCCATTCGAGGACGAAGCGTCCGGGAGCGAGCACCTTCGCGGCATCGGTTTCGAGGCTGTGAGGCACGAGGGGCTGAAGAAATCGCAACATCACCGTCTCAGGAACTTGGCCCTCTAAACGAGTGAGCACCCGCTCCCAGGCGGACTTCAGTTGGACGAAATCTTCTCGGTCTTCGAATGAATACTGGTCTGTCATGTGGTCAACGAAAGCAGCCCAAATGGGCAAATGAAGTGGGGGGATTATACACAGCGATCCGGTCCGGATACTGGCAAGAAAACCGGGCGATTTTGAGGTCCGGCGGAGTACTGAACGTGGGGCGAAGAAAGGTGTTCCGGGCCTGGTTTACAAAGTGCGCTCTTGCGACGAGAAAACAAAAGATAATTCGTCATTCCCGGGCCTAGCCGAAATGTCCTGGGTCTGAATGATATTTCTGATGGAATAAATTACACACATCTGAAATTTTGAATGGGCAAATATTTCGATCTGAGATAGACTTGAGGCCAGATGGCTGTACGAATCCTGGGTGTCCTGGCAGGAACCGATCTTTCGGCTGACGAAGTGGTGGCTCTGGCGGGTCGATGCGAGCATGTTTACGCGGCTGATTCTGCGGCTGATGTTTGCCTCTCTGCCGGGCTCAAGCCGATTGTCGTGGGGGATCTGGACTCCATCCAGTCGCCGCTGGATGGGCTCGATGTCCGCCATGATCCGGACCAGAATTCCACCGATGCCGACAAGATGCTCGTCGCGATTCGAGCCGATCATCCCACGCACCAGCTTCTGATCGCTGGCCTGGAGGGCGACCGGATCGATCATGTACTGAGTTCCCTCAGTTCGCTCATCCAGCATGGCGAGGTGATCCATCTTGCCTTTCGGCAGGGCTGGGGCCTCGTGGTGCCACCTCCGGCGTTTTTCCATGGCCGCGAAGTGGAGCTTCCTGATCTTGCGGGAGCCGAAATCAGCGTGATGCCCCTGGGGGCCGCCAAGGTGACTCTCACCGGGGTTGAATGGCCCCTCGACAAAGCCGAGATGAAGCTTGGCGGTTTGGTGAGTATCAGCAATCGTGCCCTCACCACCGTCACCGTGACTCTGCACTCCGGGTCTGTGCTCATCCGGATCTCGGGCCGAGAATGGAATTGGGTGCGTGCTTCGAGCTGACGGCGGTACGCTCGCACCAAATATCAGACGGATGACGTCTAAGAGGGTACGAGCATGAACGAAGAGGCGCTGACTCAACACGAAGACATCGCGGCACCGCCGGTGATGGGAGACGAATCGGAAACCCCCGTTGCAGAAGAATCTGCAGTTGTGGAGGAAGCCGTCACGGGGCCTCGGCTGGTTGTGAAGCGAGCTGGCGCGGAGACAGACATTGTTTTTGCCTTCACTGCACCGGCGTTGATCGGGCGGTTCGATGTCTCAGTCGGCCCGATTGATATCGACATGACCGGTCTGGAAGAGGGCGTCTACGTCTCGCGCAAGCACGCAAAAATCACTGAAGTGGATGGGGTCTACACTATCACCGATCTGGGGTCTTCCAATGGCACGTTCGTCGCGAAAGATGGCGATTTTCAGAGGGTCGAAGAAGCAGTGATCGAATCCGGTACCGAAATTGCCCTCGGCAATGCCCGGTTCGTGTTCCATCTCTGAGTTGGATTTGCGGGCTTCCGCCGTGGGTGATTGACTGAACTTGAGTGCCCCGATCCCTTCAGGGTCGGGAAGTGCCAGGGTTGCGCCCCCTGCGAACACAAGCAACACCGAAGTGCCCGGGGTATCGGCGGCGAGTCGAATGCCTCCCGACCCTGAAGCGATCGAGGCACTTGATTCTCAAGCTGCCCGGCGAAATCTGCCCAAGCGTCGGGAGCCAAGTGGGCTTCTTACACGATTTGGACGTCGCGTGAGCCTGTGCTCAGCTTCCCGATCTCGGCGGCGTAGACGCCGCTTTCAGAGAGAGCATTCAGCACCGAACCCGCTTCGTCCGCATCCACGACAATGACCATGCCGATGCCCATGTTGAAGGTTCGATACATGTCGGCGTCATCCACCTTTCCAAGGGTTTGAATGGCCTCGAATATCGGCAGAGGCGTCCAGGATCGCTTGATGATCTTGGCTTGAACCTCGTACTGCAGCACGCGCGGGAGGTTATCGGTGAGTCCTCCCCCCGTGATGTGCGCCACCGCTGAGATACCGGGGAATTGCTGAATGAGGGGATAAACCGCGTTGAAATAGCACGTGTGAGGGGCAAGAAGGGCGTCGGCGATCGTGAGATCTTCCGTGCCTGGCAGAGGGTCGCGGACAGAGAGACCAGCATGGTCAAACAAAACCTTGCGGGCCAGAGAGTATCCGTTGGTGTGAAGCCCGTTACTGGCAAGGCCGATGATGCGGTCCCCCGGCTTCTGGATTCCGCGCGGGAGCTTTTGCTCGGCATCCACCACACCGACAATCGTGCCAACAATGTCGATCTCGCCATCGGTGTAAACCCCCGGCATCTCCGCAGTTTCTCCGCCAATGAGGACGCAATCGACGGCAGCGCAGGCTTCGGCCGCACCAATCACCACCGATTCAAAAGCTTCGGAATCGAGGTGACTGCAACCAAAATAGTCGAGAAAGAAGAGGGGTTTGGCACCCTGGCACAGGATGTCGTTCACGCAGTGGTTGACGATATCGCGGCCGAGGTTGGAATAGTCGCCCGCCATTTGGGCGACCTTGGTTTTGGTGCCCACGCCATCGATGCTGCTCACGAGAACGGGCTTGGTCAGCTCCGGGAATTCGCCGGAGAACATGGCACCGAATCCGCCGATTCCGCCCAGAGTTCGGGCGTTGTAGGTGGCTTTCACGGCATCGGTGACGTTGCGCAGAGACCGTTGTGCGGCATCAATATCGACACCCGCCGAGGCGTAGCTGTGCCCTCGTTCGTCCATGCCCTCACTTTACCTGCAGGGCCCCAAAAGGCCCCGGCTCGGTGCAAGGGCGGTATCATAGCGTGCAGGTGAGTCGTTAGCTCAGTCGGTAGAGCAACGCCCTTTTAAGGCGTGGGTCCAGGGTTCGAGTCCCTGACGACTCACCAAAATCTCAAAACGAAGCGCGGTTCGGATTCAGTGATCCGAACCGCGTTTTTCGTAATCGAGGAGTTGCGTTCCGGAGACATGGGTGACACGTTTTGCAGAAAATTCGAGGAAGTTACAGGAATCCGCTAAGTTCCCTGAACTTCCCTTGCATGCGCTAAGTAGCCCACCAATATGATGAAGCGTCATGCGCGCTCTCAACTCACTCAAAGTTTCCCTTGGATTGACTTTCCTGGCGTCCTCGCTTGTCGGCTGCGCGACCGCACCGATTGCCCCAGGGTCAACACTCTTGAGCGAACTCGTCAGTCAATTTGGAAAGCCCGCCAAGAAGGATCCCGTCCAGGTCTTATCCTACGTCACTGCGAAACCCATCGGGAACCCGGTCGTCGCGTGGACGCTTAACGCGTCGGACGACCGAGGGGAAATTGTCTCGAAACTGGAACTCGGCAACCCGGTTTACGAGCGTAAACCTCATCAAACCGGGATGCTGAGCGGGTTCTCCCTGTTCGAGACTGGTAAGGCCTCAGTGATTTTCAACTCATCCGGTGTTGATATCGTGCCAAGTCATCTGCTTCCCAAGAAACCAACTGCCCCGAAAAAACTTGGAACCGGCCAGCTGCTCAAGGTTGCCGAAGGCACGCCAGCTGACTTGGATGCCGCCTTGGGAACCGGAGAGCCGATGATTCGGGACGAAACTCTCTCCTTCTCCTACCTAGGGATCGCCGATCAGCTAGGCATCTCATTCCGAACCGTAACGGTCTTCTATCCGCTCACGGCAAGTTCCGGTACCGTCAAGGCGCAGGCTCCGCTCATCAAGCTCACGTTTACCGACTTAAAAGGCAAGGCATTGCTCAGCCATGTCGCAGGGTTGACTGGAGCAAAGAGCCTCACTGCCGGGCAGGTTCTCAAAAAGGTGGGCAAGTCCAGCTTGGTTCAGATTACTGGGGCAAAGGTGAAAATCACCGGAGTCCGATATGGTCAACAGGAGATGTCGATTGTCAACATCCACCGGAGTGACTTTGACCCAGAACTCCTGGCGATGAGCGGCTAGTCCGGCCTTGTTGAAGTTCCAGTGTCTGGAGCCGGACGCCCCTCATTTTGCGGAGGCCTGTCTGATTTGTGGCGGATGTAGCTGTAAGACCAAGTACTCTGACCCCTTGGCGGCTTTCTTCCCGAGGTGGTGAATTGACCTGGGGAAGTTTAACAAAATATACGTGTTTTCCGATAAGATCACTTGACAAGGCTGAAACTTATCCCGCAGATTGCTATCAATGAATCGTCAACGCCGCCGTTTTCCTTCTGTCTTCCTGGTAACTGCACTCCTCTCACCGACAGGGTGTAATTCCGCTCCGCCGCAAGCCGAAACCGGAGCAGGAAGAAAGACTGAGACATACATTGAAGTGCTCGTGTTCGACCGCGACGGAGTTGAGCGCCACATGTCTGCCTGGCCTATATCCAGCACCAGTGATAAAGCTCGAAGTTTTTCGTCGCTCTCGATGGAAACAGCCTTTAGCGACGCAATCTTCAACCTGAGCACTGAACAGATGACGGGCGCGTACAGCGATCAAGCTTTTTCATACGAGCGCAAAGCCAAATGGCAAGATGAAGGAGACGGCGGAAAACTAATCCTCGGCCGACCACTTCGGTTTTTCGACAAAGTTCTACTCCGGTCTTTTTATCAAAGCTATACAGATCGGAACGGTGCGCCAACGCCTCTCGCATCTAGAGACCCTGGGATGTGGAACTGGTATTTGACGGAGCCACGAGAGGAGGCAGGCGGTTGGTACCCGATGCAGAACATTGACAAGCAAATCGACTTATCCTTTTCTCGGTTGCCGAGCTCGAAGTATCAATACGGAGTTACAGGTTCGGACTCCTTTGCCTATCGACTCGTCCAGGTTCACGACTGGAAAGTCGAAGTGACGAAGGTTTCTGCCACCACCAAAAAACTCCCCGAGATCAAAGACGTTGCGACAAGCTACGAACCAGGGAGTGTCAAGGGTTGGATCGTTGTCTTTTTCCAGCCGAAGCTCGCTACCTCGCTGAAAGCCTATGCGAAGGCCAACTCGCTTGGTATTAGCACTGTTTCAAGTGCTGGCTCGAACTGGGGTCGTCACAGTTTGGCGCTGCACAAACTCTCAGCGGCCCTGGAATCGCGGTACGGGAAGATGGTGCCCATCGTTCCTGTTGGCTTTAGCGCTGGTGGGATCACCGCATGGAACAGCTCAAACTGGTTTCCAGAGTTCATCCCGGGTGCAGTGTGCGACGGCCATAGCGATCTTGGCGAAATGGATGGCTCCGAACCGAACATGTGGAGTATAAGGTCTATTCCCACGGCGCGAGTTGCTCTCCTGAGCGGCACAAGAGACGGGAATCACCCGTGGGCAAAAGGGGCGCATGCCGCAGGACTCAGTCGGAAGCAACCACGGCTCTTCATCGAGCACCCCGGCGGGCATACCACGGCACCGCTGAAGGACTACACGACGGCTATTTCTTTCGTGCTGAAACTCAAGTGACTGATCGCTGGCCAGCACAGTGAAGTGAAGGCCAGCAACCAGATCACTCTCAGTTCTCTTCGATCAGATACTCGGCGATGAGGAGTGAAGTGTCGCGGAGGGCGTCGAGGTGGGTGCGTTCGTAGCCGTGCGACGTATCGACCCCTGGCCCGATGAGGGCGACTTGGGCTCGGCCGCCGCTGCGCCAGTAGGCAGAGCCATCGGAGCCATAGTAGCGGTAGATATCCGGCTTCAGCACCACGCCCGCTTGACCGGCCAGAGTCAGCAGCTTTTCGCTGAGATCCTTGCTGTAGGGGCCGGAGCTGTCCTTCATGCAGATGGAGCAATGGTTTTCGTCGCCATTTTGACCATCGCCGACGCAGGCCATATCGAGAACCACCATCTCGTAGAGATCTTCCGGTAGCCCATCCATGCCGCCGTGCCCCACTTCCTCGAAATTGCTGATGAGGATGTGGGTGCGCTGAGCCGGGCTGACTCCCGCATCGTGCAGAGCTTTGAGCGAGGCGAGAACCGCGGCCACGCATGCCTTGTCATCGAGGAATCGGCTGCGGATGAATCCGCTCGGATTGGATTCAAACCGGGGATCGAAGCTGACATAGTCGCCGACTTCGATGCCAAGAAGGCGCGTTTCTTCCGCCGAGTTCGTGCGCTCGTCGATGCGGACCTCCAGGGTCTCGGCGTTGCGAGGGGCGGTGCCCGCTTCTTTGTTCACGTGGGCCGCGCCATTGGTGAGCACGATTGAGCCGCGCACGCCAACGCCCGCACGGGTTCGGATCGTGACACCTTCGCTCTCGACCGTCGGCCAATTGACGCCGTTGAGGGCCGTCAGCCGCAAACGACCGTTCCCTTTGATCTCCGCGACCATCGCCCCGAGAGTATCAACGTGGGCGGTCAGGGCGCGCGGGCGATCATCGCGCAATCCGGGATAGTGGGCCACCAACGCCCCCTTTGCCGTTCGGAAGCATCGAACCCCCAAGCTTTCGAGCTCGTTTTGCACGAGACTCACCGCCCAATCAGTGTCTCCGGTGGGGCTGGGAGTTTCAATCAGATCCTTGAGCACGGTCACCAGGTAGTCCGTGTCGATGTTGAACCGAGGCATAGACCTATTTTAGCCCTAACCTGTGGGAATTTCTGCTGTCTCGAAACTCTTTGGAAACTCGCGCTGTACAATTGAAGATGAACCACTCGCCGCTGCGGCTAAGGTTCAAAACATCCGTATCCCAGCAATTTTTGCAATCAATGGAGATTCCATGAACAAAAAGGCCTTTACCCTTATCGAACTGCTGGTCGTGATTGCGATTATCGCCATCCTGGCCGCCATCCTGTTCCCGGTCTTTGCTCAAGCTAAGGTTGCCGCCAAGCGCACGCAATACCTTTCCCAAGCCAAGCAATCCGGAACCGCGATCATCATCTACATGTCGGACTACGACGACCTGTTCCCCCTCGGAACCGTCCCCGACCTGACCTCGGCTGTTCAACCGGCTTACCGAAACGCAGCGAACTACACCGCTACCCCGGCAAACTGGTGCAACCTCTCCGCACAACCGACCCTGCAAGCAGAATCGGCCGTGATGTGGGTGAACGCCACCGAGCCGTATCGCAAGAACTACGACATGCTCAACCCGGGCAATGACAAGCGTCAGTTCTCCAGCGGAACCCTGGCTGGCTGCTACGCCACCGCCGCGCGCGTTGGCACGCCGAAGGGCTCGAACATGACCTACAACGGCTTCCTGCAGGGCCTCAGCCAAACGAACATCGTTGCTGTCAGCAGCCTCACGATGATCTGGCCGGGCATGGGAACCTACACCTACGAAGGCTTCACCGCGACTTCGCCCCGACTCAACTGCCCCCTCGCTGGTGTGACCTGCACCTTCAATGGTGGCGGTCGTCCGCAAGGCGCGACCACGGGAAGCGCTTACAACATGGCGTTTGAAGTCGATGGTCCGAGCTACCACGCTTTCGGTCAAGGTTCTGTCCACGTGATGGCAGACACCTCGGCGAAGCTGGTGAACTACGGTCGAGGCAATAACTCGGCTGGCAACGCTCGCCTGATTGCTCAGCAACCCTGGCAATTCCTGAACGAGCGCGGTCAAGTGCCGAGCGTCCCTGGTGCATTCATCCGAGGATGGATCGCTGGCCCGACGTTCTATCCGGCATCCTTCGTCCCGGACAACCCATTCAACGGAAGCACCACGCCCTGATGAAGAACTGGTCTGCTCTCTTGATCGGTGCCGTTTTGCTCGGCGCCCTTGTGGGATGCTCTTCGGAGCCGGCTCCGGCTGCTCCGGCGGCCGGTGGCGCTGCGACTCCGTCGGCTCCGGCTCCTGCGGATCCGAATGCGGGAGGCGGTGCCGCTGCTCCGGCTGACACCAGCTCGAGCACGAATGCCGACTCCTCGAACTCGGGGCTTCAGCAACTGCCTTCCGGTAGCTCCGGCGACTACTAAGCCTGGAAAAACCCAGCGCGGCCCGTGCGAGATCCCTCTCGCGCGGGCCGTTTTGCTTCACCACGTTGCTCCGGCGTCGCTTGACGCACCCGGAGCGTTCGGCACGATTTCTGACACAATGACAACAGCGTGAGTGACAAGTCCGGAAATGTGCGCATCATCACCCTGGGTTGCGCGAAGAATGAGGTCGACAGCGAGGAGATCGCGGGCGTTTTGCGTCAGGCGGGATACTCCGTTTCTGGAGGCGACCGGGCCGACGTGACCATCATCAACACGTGCGGATTCCTTGAATCGGCGAAGCAAGAATCCATCGCGGCGATCAAGAAGGCAGTGGCTGAGAAGGGTGGGGGCAAAGTGATCGTTGCCGGCTGCTTGGCTCAGAGAATGGGCGAAGACTTGGCCCGATTGGCTCCTGGTGCAGATGGCTACGTAGGCGTCGGACAGATGGGCCGCTTTGACCAAGTGGTGGAGTCCGTCTTTGGCAGGAGTGCTCCCTTGATGGATGTTGAGCCTCCTCATCACCGATGGGCAGATGTCCCCACGCGAGCTCGAACCGGTCGCCCTTGGAGCGCTTACCTCAAGGTCAGCGAGGGGTGTGACCACCGATGCACGTTCTGCACGATCCCCAGCTTCCGAGGTGGTCATGCCAGCAAGCCCATGGAACGGGTCCTGGAAGAGGCTCACCATTTGGCGCGAACAGGATGCAAAGAGATCAATCTGATTGCGCAAGATGTCACGCAGTACGGATACGATCTCTACAAGGAATTCACGCTTCCGAAGCTTCTCCACCATTTGGGTGAAGTTCCGGGAATCGAGTGGATTCGTATTCTGTACTTTTATCCGAACCGCCTGACGGATGAAGTTATCGATGCGATGGCGAGCGTGCCCAACGTCGCCAAATACATTGATATTCCGCTCCAACATGCCCATCCCGACACGCTGCGACGGATGAAGCGGCCCTGGGATGGAGAGCGGTACCTGAAGCTCTTTGAGAAGGTTCGCTCCCGCATTCCCGATGTGGCCATCCGGACGACGTTCATTGTCGGATTCCCGGGCGAAACGGAAGCAGAATTTAACTATCTGGTTGACTTTGTGCGAGAGGCCAAACTCGATCGGGTGGGAGCCTTCACTTTCTCTCGAGAACCAGGCACACCTTCGCACGATATGCCCGGGCAGGTTCCGTTCCGCACCAAAAGAGAGCGATATGACCGCCTGATGCGAGCGCAGTCCCCGATCTCCCTTGCCAAAAACAAGGCGTGGGAGGGTCAGTCGATTCGGGTCTTGGTGGATGAGAGCAAGGACGGATGGATCGCCGGACGAAGTTACCGCGATGCACCTGAAATTGACGGCTGGGTGTACGCCCAAGGCGATGCCACCCCGGGCAGCTTTGTCACGGTGACGGTGAGCGAGGGGAAAGAGCATGATCTGTATGGAAGCGTTGCCGGGGTAGGGCTGACCAATCGGTTGAGCCCACTCCGAATGGCCGCGCCGCGCGAACCAAGATAGCGTTAAATCATGGCGATTTTTAACTACTTCGCCCGATTCCTGGATCGCCATCACCCTCTGCCTGGTTACACCGGGCTCATCGTCTGCGTTGCAGGCTTCGTACTCTGCGGTTTTATTGCGGTGAGGGCATTCCCGTCCGGACCAGAAACGTCACTGATCTCCACAATCCTTTGCCTGGCATTCGCCTCAGCAATCGTGGCGCAGCTACGGATCCGAAGGCAGCTCGGGAAGCCGATTCCGATTCCCATCGATGTTCGGGCGGACATCCTTCGCCTGCAGGAGTTTCGTGAGCGGGGCGAGCTTTCTTCCCGGGCACATCCGATCGCGCTCCGCATTTTGGAAGACGCTGCGAGTACCAGGCACCGAGTGCTTAAGCTCTGCCAGTCCCCCAAGTGGAAGAATTCTCGCGCGAAAACAGCGCTTGGTGACGAGATTGAGGAGACCGTCACCACGGCGCTCCACGACCTGATCTCGTTGAGTAGGCCCCTGTTTCGTCCAAAAGGTGGAAGAACAGTTACTTGGGGCAACCGCTTCGCAGACCCTCGTTTTGGAGCCCGGCAGCTGGCGGCAATGGAGGATATCCTTGCAGAACTTCATGCACTGGAGGAGAGTCTCGCGCTACCTGAGGAGATGGGGACTTCCACGCTCGGGAAATTGCGTCAGCGGCTTGCGGAGACAGAGCGGGCCGAGGCGGAGCTGGGTTCTCCGCCCGATCTCTACTTGGACGAAACCCAATCCTAACTCTGGCCTTTCCCGCGAGATTTCCGTCGCTCGCCCATCTTCGCCTCATAGCCGCGCTCGCTGGGTATGTAATATCCCCCCTGGATACCTTCGGGCAGATACCGTTGCGCTACCCAACCAGATGGATAGTCGTGAGGATAGAGGTAGCCCTTACCTGCGCCCATTTCTTTGGCTCCGCGAGCCTGGGCACTTCTCAGATGCATCGGGATGGCCGGAATCTCTCCGCGTTTGACCTCGGCGATGGCGGCATTGATGGCCTCGTAGGCGCGATTGCTCTTAGGAGCTTCGGCCAGGAAGGTCACGGCTTGCCCCAGAGTAATGCGAGCCTCGGGCATTCCTATTCGCTCGACCGCATGAAAGGCGGCCATGGCGATAACAATGCCTTGCGGCTCCGCGTTACCGATGTCTTCGCTGGCAAGAATCACCAGTCGGCGCGCGATGAACCGAGGGTCTTCGCCCGCTTCCAACATCCGAGCCAGATAGTGAAGAGCCGCATCACTATCGCTTCCCCGCACGCTCTTGATGAAGGCACTGATCGTATCGTAGTGCTGATCGCCCTGCCGATCATAGCGCACAGCAGGTTTCTGAAGCACTTGTTCCAAAACGACCAGGGAAATCTCACCACCTGGTTGAGTCATCAGTGCTGCGGTTTCTAGCGCGTTCAAGGCCGTGCGAGCATCCCCATTTGCCTGACGAACCAGAAACTCGACCGCTTCGCCTTGAATCGAGAGCTCATGGGCACCCAATCCCCTTTCTTCGTCCGTCAATGCACGCCGCAGAACCCCTTCCATCTCTTCCGGCGTCAGGGGGTGCAAAGGCAGAACCCGTGCCCGCGAGAGCAAGGCCGAGTTCAACGCAAAGAATGGATTCTCCGTTGTCGCTCCCACGAGCTGAAAAGTCCCGTCCTCCAGATATCCAAGCAGAGCATCCTGTTGCGATTTATTGAAGTGATGAATCTCATCCACCAAAAGGATAGTCCTCACCTGGTTCATGGCGTAGCGAGATCGGGCTGCGTCCCCCAGGCGACGGACGTCTGCCACCCCAGCGGTCACGGCGGAGATCATCTCCAGGTGCGCGTTCATGTGGTTCGCGATCAAAATGGCGAGAGTAGTCTTGCCGCATCCCGGCGGAGCCCATAGAACAACGCTCCCCAGCTGCCCCGATTCAACCGCGCGACGAACCGGCAAACCTTCCGCCAAAAGGTGAGTTTGCCCGACATACTCCGCCAGGGTGCTCGGCCTCATCCGAGTTGCAAGGGGCTGAACCTCGCGCAGACCGTCGGGCGGCAAGTTGCCGAAAAGATCCACCGATCACTCCTCATCGTCGGCGGGAACGGGCACGAATCGCGGCTTCTCTTCCTCTTCTTGCTCCAAGGTTTCTACGCCAGCCGCGCCCGATCGAATCGTCCACCCTGCCGCAAGCAAACCTGGCTCGGAGGGGATCTCCTGCTCGTCGTCCTCCGGTTCGTCCGGCATGAGAGTCGGAATCGTCGGCTCCGGAGCATGATCCTCCATCGAGGGATCCCATTGTGCCTTGGGCGTGTGCGGCAAAAGCGAACCGAGGACACCGTTGACAAACCCGCCCGAGTGCTCCGATCCAAACCGCTTCGCCAAATCCACGGCTTCGGAAATCGAAACCTTGGGAGGAATGCCAGGAAAATGCAGAAGCTCAAACGCGCACAGCCTTAAAGCGGTGAGATCACTCGCCGCCAACCGGCTGAGACTCCAGCCTTCAGCCAGGTGTGGCTCAATGGCGGTATCCAAATCACTCTTGGTTGCGCCCACGCCTTCCACCAACTGGTGGAGGAATTTCTCCGATTCTTCCGCCAGGGGTTGTCGCGAGAGAACAACGCGGACGGCCGTTTCGGCAGTCGCTCCGCCAACGAGCATCATGTAGCAGGCCTGGAAAGCGGCCTCGCGTGCCAGGCGACGCGAATTCACCGCTCCCTTGGCCTCAGACATGGGCCAGCTGCTCCTTCAAAAACCGACCAACAAAGGCCGTGCTCACTTCACCCTTCACGAAATCTGGGTGTCTAACCAACTTGCGGAGGAACGGGATATTCGTCTGGATCCCCTCGACATTAAACTCATCCAGGGCAATGCCGAGCTTGTTGACGGCATCTGCGCGATCCTTACCCGTCACGATGAGCTTGGCGATCATCGGGTCGTAGAACGGCGAAACCGAGAAGCCTGCATAGACGTGGGTATCGAGCCGGACTCCACCGAACCCCGGAGCTTCCCACCGGGTGATTTTGCCCGTGCTCGGAGAGAAGTCATTCTCTGGATCCTGAGCCGTAATTCGGGCTTCAATCGCGTGCCCGCTCAGCACGATGTCCTCTTGTGAATACGGCAGCTTCTCGCCATTCGCGATACGGATTTGCCACTGCACCAAATCTAATCCGCTCACTTGCTCAGTCACTGGGTGCTCGACCTGAATCCGTGTGTTCATTTCCAGGAAATAGAACTCTCCGGCCGAGTCCAGGAGGAATTCCACCGTACCGGCATTGGTGTATCCCACATGTTTCGCCACGCGGACCGCTGCTTCGCCCATCGCCTTGCGCGTGGCTGGGTCGAGAATCGCGCAGGGGGCTTCCTCCACAATCTTTTGGTGGCGCAGGTTTTGAACGCTGCACTCGCGCTCGCCGATATACAGGCAATTGCCATGCTCGTCGGCCAGAATCTGGATCTCTACGTGGCGGGGCTCCACCACGCACTTTTCCACCAGCATCTCACCGGATCCAAAGCTGGCTTGGGCTTCTGCGCTCGCCATTTTGAACAACCGGCTCAGTTCGTCGGCATCATCGACCCGTCGAATCCCGCGTCCACCGCCGCCCGCAACGGCTTTCAGCAGCACAGGGAAACCGATCTTTTCCGCCCAAACCGCAGCATCTTGCTCCGATTCCGCCGCGCCTTCGCTCCCCGGAACCACCGGGCAGTTGGAGGCGATCGCGGCTTCCTTCGCTTTGGCCTTATCTCCCATCGCCTCAATCGCCGAGACGGTCGGGCCGATGAACTTGATCCCCATCGAGCCCAGAGCTTCGGCAAATCGGGCGCGCTCGCTGAAGTATCCAAACCCCGGGTGAACAGCTTCGGCACCGCTGATTTCGCACGCCATCAGAACGTTTGCGAGATTCAAATAGCTGTCGGTGTTCGTCGCTTCGCCCACGCAAATCGACTCACGCGCCATGTGCACGTGACGACTCTCCGCATCGGCCTTGCTGTAGATCGCGACCGTATCCACACCCAGCTCATGGCAGGCGCGAATCACGCGGCAGGCAATTTCGCCTCGGTTGGCAATCAGAACTTTCTTGAACATCAGTATTTCTCGTGGCCCGCGTGGGGGCAGTTCACTTGACCGGTGGTCGGATCATAGACATAGGCTTCGCCGCCGACCGGGCACTTATAAAATGTTGCGCCGAGACGAGTCTCTTCAATCGACTGAGGAAACGTGTTCTCAACGGGATCCGTGGCGATGCCGATCCCCTGACGCACCTGACCCAGGTTGGATCGACACTGCGTATCTTTCGCCTTGTAGATGCTCTTCCCGATCATCGTCTCGCCTTTACCATCGGGACGCTCTTCCACCTTTCCGCCGAGTATCTTGCCTCCGGTCACAAAGAAGAGGGTCGCCAGAATCACAATCGCCATCGCGACCATCAGGCCGATCAGAGTGTTCCCCCGGCGGAGGTTCAAGAGCTCACCTCAACCATCGCCACCGGCTGACCATATTCCACCGCCTGACCATCTTCCACGAGCACTTCCGTGATCTTGCCTGAGACCTTGCTCGCAATCTCATTGGCGATCCCCAGTGCCAAAATTTCGCCGATGACATCGCCACTTGCGAGGGTCTGACCAACGGCCAGTTCGCCTTTCAACTTCAGATATCCCACCACGGGGGCCGTTACTGGCTTCAAAACCGGGCCGGAGTCCACCACGGCGTTCTCCGCT
Source organism: Armatimonadota bacterium (assembly GCA_020161505.1). Taxonomy (GTDB): domain Bacteria; phylum Armatimonadota; class Fimbriimonadia; order Fimbriimonadales; family Fimbriimonadaceae; genus UphvI-Ar2. The sequence goes on from JAIUNY010000002.1 coordinate 93,695, forward strand.
TCGAAGGGGAGAGCCACTTCGTGCTCCGCGCCTTCGGAAAGGACGGCGGAAAACATCTCGCCCTCAGATTCCAGTTTCACCACGCGGTATCCGTGCTCGCGAGCAACGCGCAGGCTGTCGCGAATCACATCGGTTGGGAGTCCTGCCATGACGCTTTAGTGTACCGCTCCAAGGTGAATCTCCCAAACCCTTCGGCTCGTTTCCCTACGGCTCACGCGAGCCTGAACAAGGGGCATCGGGCACTATGACCCGTCCGTGAAAGACCACCAACACTTTGCCTGGCTGAAGACGTCCAACTCTCGAATCCCCGCAAAAACAAGGGGCTTAAAGAAAAAAATGGGATACGACTGGAGAGGAGCAACGTCGCATCCCAAGTTTTGGGAGAAGTCGTTTGACCACGTCCTACGACACAAACGGTCGCTGTCGTGGATTTCGACTTGTGGTTGATTGTAACCGAAAATGTTCGTTTTTGGAAGGGAGGAGCTTACTTTTTCCAGATTTTCGTGAGAACGTTCTGACAACTTAGGTTCAAAGCGTCTCCCCATGCTCGCAATTTCACTAGGGGGATTCCTGCTGGGACTATGGAATGACCTTCGCGGAGCTTTTCTCCCCTGAGTGAAGTCAGCGCATCCACATGCCGACTCTTTTACTCAAGCGTTGGCACGCTGGGAAGATTCGCCACTGGGAAGATCTGGAGCACGGGCATGGCAGGGCAAACCTACGAATTCGATTTGATGCAGATGTCGGCAATCCGCGAGATGGCCAACATCGGACTGGGACACGCAACCACCGCTCTCGCAAACGTCACGGGAAAATCCTTCAACATGGATATCCCCAACGTCGAGACGGTCTGCCTTGAAGAAGTCCCGATGATGATGGGGGATCCCTCCGACGTCTGCGTCGGGATCTCAATGCCCATTGAAGGAGACGTCGAAGGCTACACCGCCTTCCTATTCCCGTGGAAGAGCGCGCAAGAGCTCTGGGGAATGCTCCTTGGATACAGCCCCGAAAGCCCCGAAGATGTGGATGACCTCCCAGCATCCGCGATGCTGGAAGTCGGAAACATCCTCTCCGCCAGCTTCATGAACGCCCTCAGCGACATGACCGGGCTCAAGATTCACGCGACACCCCCCATGGTCTCCATCGACCTGGCCTATACCATTGCCGCTTCCATCGTGGCGGAGGCCGAGCTCTCCGACGCGGTGGCCCTGGCAATCGAAACGCGACTGTTCGGCATGGAGAACCAGCAGACGACGGGATACTTCCTTTGTGTCCCCACTCTCGAAGGTTTGAACAAGTTGTTCGCGGCTCTGGGAATTCAGGGAGCTGCGTAGATGGCCGCAGGGCAGGTTCTTGTCGGGATGGCCGAAATCAAGGTCATCAAAGGAACAGGGCAACTCACGTGTCTCGGCCTGGGCAGCTGCATTGGCCTTCTCGCCTACGATGCCGAATCCGGCGTCTGTGGGATGGCCCACATCATGCTCCCGGAAGCCTTTAAGGATAAACCGGTCGACAAGCCGGGCAAGTTTGCCGACACCGGCGTTCCCGCCCTGCTCGCCGAAATCGAAAAGGCCGGAGGAAACATCCGACGACTGACCTGGGTCTTCACCGGCGGAGCACAAGTTTTTAAGTACGGAGCCGGCACGGCAAGCAAGCTCGATGTTGGAGCCCGCAACGGCGAAGCCGTGAACGCGCACCTTAAAAAGCTAGGCGCGCGGATTCTGGCTCAGGACATCGGAGGCACCAGTGGCCGCACGATGGTCGCCAATATCGAAACGGGAGAAGTGAGGGTTCGCACCGTCCAAGGGGGCGAAAAAACTCTTTGTCAACTCAAACGAGTGAGGGCGGAGGCAGCATGAGCCATACCATCACGATTGAAGAGATCGTCAGCAAGACGACCGACCTGCCCACGATCCCCGCAGCCGCGATCAAGGTCATGCGCGAAACGCAGAACCCGGACTCATCGGCCGCCACGATCGCACGGATTCTTGTCACCGATCAAGCCCTGAGCGCGCGCGTTCTTCGCCTCGCCAACAGTGCCTACTACGGACTCGTCCGTAAGGTCACAGATCTCCAAGATGCCGTGGTCATCCTGGGCATGAAATCGGTGAAGAATCTCGCGCTGGTCGCCAGCACCTACCCGTGGATGCAGCGACCCATCACCGGCTACTGCCTCGGCCCAGAACAGATGTGGCAGCACGCTTTCGGTGCCGCCGTTGGTGCCCAACTCGTGGCCAGGATCAGCAAGAAGGCACCGGAAGACGTCGCCTTCACCGCAGGTCTGCTCCACGACATCGGCAAGGTTGCCCTGAGCGTCTGGCTCGAGAACAAAGTCGGAGCGATCCTCCTCTACGCCGGTCGAGAAGGCCTGAGCTTTGATGAAGCCGAGCGACGGATCCTCGGCTACGACCACTGCCAAGTCGGATTCCACCTCGCCACCGAGTGGAACCTTCCCGAAGAAGTGGCTCACGCGGCCCTGTGGCACCACGACCCGGACAAGGCAAAAGAGGATCAATTCATCGTCGATTGCGTTCACGTCGGCGACTACATCTGCTCCAGCATGGGGTTTGGTCTCGGCGGAGATGGTCTTCTTTACAAATTCTCTGAAAACAGCCTGGAGCGGCTCGGCTTAAAGCCCGAAGATTTAGACCAGATCACGGACGAGTTCGTGATCCGGTACGAAGAGTACGAATCCCTGTTTCAGGAGCTTGCAGCATGAAAAAACAACGTGTGATGGTCGTCGATGACAGCGCCTTTATCCGGCGCATGCTCACCGACTGGATTCAGGGAACAAGCGATCTTGAACTTGTTGGGGTGGCAAAGAACGGTGAGGAGGCCGAGGGCATGGCCCGCGATCTCAAGCCCGATGTCGTCACGCTCGATGTTGAAATGCCCGTGAAATCGGGCCTCGAAGCTCTGCCGGAGATCCTAAAAACTGGAGCCAAGGTGCTGATGGTCAGCAGTGTGACCAAACAGGGGGCGACCGCCACTCTTCAGGCTTTGGAGGCCGGGGCTTACGACTTCGTAACCAAACCAAGCAGCAGCTCCAGCCTCGCCTTCACCGGCTCCAAGGACGAAACGCTCGACAAAATCCGTGCCTCTCGGTACGCACGTCACCGAGCGGTTCCCGCGAGCGGAAGTGCAATCAAGGTGTCTGCACCCACGCAGGTCGTGGATCGACTGGTGGTCATCGCCAGTTCCACCGGAGGCCCATCCACCCTCCGCACCCTGTGGGAGCAACTACCGAAGAACTTCCCCGCTCCGATTTTGGTCGTGCAGCACATGCCGGAAGGCTTCACCGCATCCCTTGCCAAGCGTCTCGACATGGCCGGAACCGTGCCCTGCCGCGAAGCAAAAGCGGGCGATAAGGTCGTCGCGGGGCAAGCTCTGCTCTGCCCGGGAGGCGTTCACATGATCGTCAAGCCCGACATGACGATCGCCTTCACCGACGAACCGAAGGTCCACGGCGTCAAACCCGCGGCTGACTACCTGTTCCATTCCGCCGCTCAGGTGAAAGGGAACAAAACCGTGGGTGTCGTCCTCACCGGGATGGGGCGCGACGGAGCCGACGGCGCAGTTGCCATCCGCAAAGTCGGCGGACGAGTTCTCGGCGAAAACGAGGAGAGCTGCGTGATCTACGGCATGCCCAAAGCCGCCAAAGATGCAGGCGGAATCGACGCAGAATTCCCGCTCGAAGAGATCGCTGGAGCAATCATCGCCAGTCTGGCGAAGAAGGTGCGCGATGCTGCCTAAGCCAAGCGATTGGGTAACGTTCTACGCCAACGTCAAGCGCAAGGTCAATCTCGACCTCGATCTCTACAAGGCCAACCAGCTTCAACGCCGCATCGTCTCAATGGCGGAGCAGAAGGACTGCAAGAGCCTGGATCAGTTTTGGACGTGGATCAGCCTGAGCCCGGCGAACATGGAATGGTTCCTCGATCGCCTAGCGATCAACGTCAGCGAGCTGTTCCGGAATCCGGAAAAGTGGCGAGAAATGGAGGCGAAGATCCTCCCGGAGCTTCTTAAGAAGAGTTCACGGCTCAAGATCTGGAGCGCAGGATGCAGCTATGGAGCGGAAGCTCACACGCTCGCCGCGATCCTCGATCACAAGTTCTCCGGAAGCCACAAGATTATCGGCACCGATATCGACACGGCAGCCCTGAACCAGGCGAAAGCCGGAACCTTCGGCCCAACGGACTTCAAAGCCGTGCCGAAGGAGTACGCCCAATACTTCCACGCCAAAGGATCGGACTACACCGCTGATCCTCGGCTCAAGAAGTACCTGGAGTTCCGCAAAGGCAACCTTCTCGCCGATCGATTCGACACGGGGTTTGACCTCATCATGTGCCGGAACGTGGTGATCTATTTCACCGAAGAGGCCAAAGCCGACCTCTACAAAAAGTTTTTCCAAGCCCTGAAGCCGGGAGGCATTCTCTTTGTGGGAAGCACCGAGCGGATCTTCAAGGCCGACGAAATTGGATATCAAACGGTCCTGCCGTTCTACTACAAAAAACCCTTGCTGGGGGAAAAATCATGGCGAAACGCATCCTGATCACAGATGACGCGCTCTTCATGCGCGTGACACTTAAGAACATCCTGACTCAGAACGGGTACGAGGTTGTCGGTGAGGCTCAAAACGGAGCCGAAGCCGTCAAGCTCTACTCGGAACTGAAGCCCGACCTCGTGACAATGGACATCACGATGCCTGAGATGGACGGGATTGAAGCCCTCAAAGCCATCAAAGCAAGCGATTCCGGAGCCACCGTTATCATGTGCACCGCTATGGGGCAGAAGAACATGGTGGTCGAAGCGATCCAAGCTGGCGCGAAGGACTTTATCGTCAAACCGTTCCAGCCCGACCGTGTCCTGGAAGCTGTTGGAAAGCTCCTGGCGGCGTAAGGCGAAGGTGAGAATGATGGAGGCACGCCATGAAAGTTGAATATGTAACGCCTTTCGTGGCCGGTTCGGTGAGCGTCATCCAGACCCTCATCAACTCGACGCCGGAGAGAGGGAAGCTCTCGGCTCGCCCGCAAATGTTCACCTCGCAACAGGTCAACATCGTCTGCGGGATCACCGGCGACATCGAAGGTCAGGTCATCTACGGGATGTCCTTGCTGACCGCCAATCGGATGGCCAGCAAGATGCTCGGTGGACAACCGGTTCCGCAGTTTGATCAACTCGCCGCCTCGGCGATCGCCGAACTCGGCAACATGATCAGCGGAAACTCGGTCACTCTGCTCGCGCAGCAGAGCTACACCTGCGACATTACGCCCCCCACCATTGTGAAGGGGAGCAACGTCAAAATCTCGACGCTGGATATTCCCGCGCTCGTCATCCCCCTCGTCGTCGCCGACGTCGGAGAAATTGAAATCAACGTCAGCCTGCAGCAACGCAAGGCCAAAGCTGAGGCCGCCTAACCGCGACCCACGCCCAGCAAGGAAACAGGCCGATCACCGCTCGCTCGCGGGGATCGGCCTGAACGTTTTTTAACCGGACATCAACGCCGACGTCGCGCTGGAGCCAGGGCGGGTTGAGCCGGGCTCACCGAATAGGCTTCGACGGTATCGAAGCCATTGGTGCAAATCATAAACTTGCCGTCTCCCGTAAACGCCACCGGGCTGCCCACGTAGGAGCGATTCTCGATCTTGGCAACTTCCTTCCGGCTCGCCACATTCCACAGCCTGACCGTGCCGTCGATCGAGCTCGTACCCAGGAAACTGCCGGAAGGCGTGAAGTCCACCGCCGTCACATAGTCGGAGTGGCCAGCCATGGCCGCAAGCCTCGTGCGCTTCGTCAAATCGAATAGGGTTACCTGACCATCACGCCCTGCCGTGGCACCAAGAGTTCCGCGGCGATTCATCGCAAACCCGTTCGATCCCTGGCCCCCCGGAAGCGTGAATTTTGCTGCGGTGGATAACGTCTTCGGTGCAAGAAGTCGCAGCCCTTCCTTCTGCGTCCCCGTCCAAACCGATCCGCTGGAGGTGAAGAATGCGCCGTAGAAGTTCGTCGGTTCTCCCGTGATTTTCACCACCGGATGCCCACCGGAGAGGTTCCAAATCGCGATCGCATCGTCCTTACCCACCGTCAGAATCTGCTTTCCATCCGCCGAAAAGGTAATCGACTGAATGCCCCGCCCGTGCCCCTTCTCCCGAGGAAATTCGCGCACTTTGGCTCCGGTTTTGGCGTTCCACACAAAAATCTTCGCCTGTTCATCCCCCGTCACCACCGTCGCGCCGTCGGGAGAAAACGCTGCGGCATAGGCGGGCTGCACATGTCCGCTCAGGGTGACCGTCGCGATTTTGCCCGCCGCATCCATGATCCGAACCTGACCATTTTCCAAGCAGGCGATGAAACGACTGTCCCGAGGCGAAGCGGCCACCGCCACGGCACGCACGCCATCGTAAGTCTTGGTGCGGGTCAGTTTGACCGCACCCGATTGTCCGAGGGCCACAGGGGCGAGTGCTGAGGCGGCAAGAGTCGTGATGAGCATCCTATCAAATCTCCTTGGTGAAGTTACCAGGAGAACTGACGAATATCCCCCCGTGAGGGTTAGCTCAATTTGACTTTATTGTGGGAATCATGAAGTCTTTGGCTTCAAAAGTACCGCCGAATTTCCAGAATCCTTTCCAGAACATGCGGCGATTCTTGCCGTCCGCGTAGGTGACCTGAGCGCGCATTGTGACCGGAACATTCTTTTCCGAATCCAAAATCACCTCGATCACCGTGGCCTCCTTTCCTTTTCCGGATCGGTTGGCCACCAGACGATAGAACGGGCGCTCTTTGCCAACAGGCTTCGCCATCATCTCGTCGACCGTCACTTTGAATCCGCTAGCGGGATCCTTCAAACCCGCCACGAACGGCCCCCACACGCTCTGACCAGTGCCGTAATAGCGGAAAGCCTCCACCGGCATCCGCTGAACGAACGTATCAATCTCCTGCCGACTCATCTTCTGTCGAGCCGGGGCCGCCGCAACGGACTTCTTAACGTTGTTCTCAATGATCGCTTTCCCCCGACCATCGGAAACCAGCATGTTCACCGCCGACTTTGTTTCCGGCAGGCCATATTCAATCCGGAATCGCTGCTCGTCCTGAATCTTGAGAACGGGGCTCTGCTTCAAAATCGCCCCTCGATCTTCGATCTCCAAGGACACCTCGACCAAGGTTGGCTCCAGATTAGCGAGACCAGCATCCAAGTCGGCACCGAACTTCGTGATTGCATCTGGCGACGATGTCGTCTTGTCCCACTGCCCTTCCCCCGGTTTTTGGATCACGTGCTCCTTCTCGGTCGGCTGAGAAATCCTCTCAATCGCCTCGGTGCGAGCCTTTACCTCATCCGGCAGATCAAGCGGCTTCTCTGGATCGGCACCAGGAGTCGATGATCCTGCGCCTCCCGTGGATCCCGAAGCGCCTGCCTCCGAGCTTCCCGACGCGGTCGAAACCAACTCGGTTTTTTCCTTCGCGCACCCAGAGAGCAACAGAACCGCCATCAGGCTGAGTCCAAGAACAGAGGTCGTCACGCCACGCATCACATTGCTAGACGCATTCTCGGGGCGAATCTTCTGGGTCCTCCTCACGGACGGTAGGCCTCCTGAGGAGGCATCAGCGGATAGTCCAGCTTCGCCCAGTCGTTCAGGTCAATCGTCTCCGGGAACGGAGCATCCTTTTCCTTGCAATCTTGGAAGAACAATTCCTCGTCCGCCGTCATCGTATGGCCGCCGTGAACCGCCTCGGCGAGAGCAGAAAGGCGATGGAATCGCTCAATGTGGTCATCAAACCGAGCCTCGGCATAGTCGCGCGCCGCCCAAGTCGAGATCAAGAACTGCCAGTCGCTCGCCTCCGCGAGGAGCATCTCGCGCGCGGCTTGCTCAACGATCTCCTTGGCTGGACCCTTGGCAAAGTTCTGCGCCATGTGCCGCATCCGCTTCTGCACCGGATACAGCTTCTCCCAGGTCCAGTGATTGTCCTCGTTCAGCCACACCGAGTGGTAACCACCTTCGCCCCAACTTCCCTCAGGGAGGTGGATCATGTGGCGGGCCGGGTCTTGATCGACGACATCGCCGCCGCTTGCCATCTGGATATCCGGGTCTTGGGCCATGCGCATGCCGAGTTCGTAAAGGAACTCCGGACCTTCCCACCACCAGTGGCCAAACAGCTCCGTGTCGTACATCGCCACGAGTGTGCCCTCGCGATTCGCTTGTCCGCGATACTGGGCAAGCGTCGACTTCACAATCCCCACGAAATCCTGCGCGTGAGCCCCCACCAGTTCGTGAGCCTGCCACGGATCATAAGGCTGCTTCGCCCCAAGATCGGCCTTGTCTGCCGAGATTCGCCAGTATCGGTGACGGCCCGGATACTGCTGCTTGTGGAACTCGAGGTAGTACTCGTTACCCGGGTAACCCACATCGCCCGACCACACCTTGACCGTACTCTGAGGGTCGCGAGCGAAGATCGTGACGCCATCCGGCACCAGGTAGTGCTCGTACTCGCTCCGGAATTCTTCGGGAGGCGTGAAGAGTTGTTTGGATCGCTGAAAGAGCTCTGCGAGCTGCGGGAATTTCTGCCAGTAAGTGCCCAGCGGTTCGCCACCGCGGATCATATGGCTATCGACAAAGAAGTATTCGATGCCGTTTTCTTGGAGAAACTGCTCCACACCCTTGCGATCCCACACATGGGCATCATCACCCGCAGGAGCCCGCCACGGGTAGCTCGGACGATAGGCGCATTCCGGAAGCCAAATCCCGCGCGGTTTGAACCCAAATCGCTTCTCGTGGCTGCGAACGGCAAGCTTCACCTGGGCCTGAATCGATTCATCCGTGCTCGTGAGCGGGAAATACCCGTGAGTCGCCCCGCACGTGATGAGCTCGATCAGCCCGTCCTCGTGCATGCTCTTGAATCCGCCCGTGATGGATCGGCCCCATTGATGCTTGAACTGGATCAGAGCTTTGGTGAACAGCCGCACCCACATCGCGGAGAGACCGGTCATCCAGAGCTCGCCCGCCGCCTCGAAATGCTCTTTGTCCTGCTGGGCGTAGCGGATTTTTTCTTCGCAATACTCCTCGAATCCGGCTTGGAAGGAAGGATCATCGAGCTGCTCGGCGAGGATCGGAGTCAGGTTCACCGTCCAGCGCGGCTTAACCCCGGCCTGGTTCATGCGGTCAAGGGCATCGAGGAGGGGCAGGTAGCACTCGACGGCCGCCTCAAACAGCCAGTCCGTCCCGTGCGGCGATTTGCCGTGGCTCAACACATACGGCATGTGCGTGTGGAGAACGAGCATGAATCGGCCAATCGCCATAGGGTTTTAGTTTAGCTTGGGCTGAGTATGAATCGCTGTGAATCTTCCCATGCTCCGCCGACTGTCCCCCCGGTCCGGTTGCGATACACCCCCCCAAGGGTAACGTGCCAAACAATCATGGCAACGCTCAGGCCGTTTCGAGGAACTCGCTTCAACGTCGATGCAGAACGACTCGCTCGCATCGTAGCTCCCCCCTACGATGTCATCAGCCCCGAGCAGAGGGAAGGATATGCCGCCCAAGACGACCACAGCGTTGTCCTCTTGACCCTTCCCGAGCAAAACGACGACGACCGCAGCAAGTTCATCAAGTACGCCCGATCCGCCAGCCGCCTGGAAGAATGGAAGCGCGAAGGCACCCTCCACGTCGAGGATGTGCCGAGCTTCTACCGCTACACCCAGTCCTTCGAGGTTCCCGGCACTGGCCACGCTTTCACCCGAACCAAGCTCGTCGCAACCATCAAGGTCGAACCTTACGCCAACCAAGTCGTGCTTCCCCACGAGCAAACCTTCCCCAAGCACAAGGAAGACCGCAAGCGCATCCTGGAAGCCACCCGAAGCCACCTAGAGTGCATCTTTGGTCTCTATGAAGATGACGACCAAAGCCTGCACAACCTTGTGGTGAATGCCCCCGCTGATGATTCCCAAACCATCACGACCGAGGAAGACGGCATCGTCCACATCTTCGAGCGCATCTCTGACGAAGCCGCGATCAAGGCAATTGTCGAGAAAGCCGCCGAAAAGAAGGTCTGGATCGCCGACGGTCACCACCGATACGAGACCGCTCTGAGCTTCCGCGAAGACCTCGGCGAAAAGGACGGCCTGATCCCCGAGGACTTCATGATGATGGCCCTTTGCAGCATCAGCGATCCTGGCCTTGTTCTCCTGCCCACCCACCGCATCCTCAAGAAGATGCCCATGGATGCAGATGGGCTGAAAGCACTCCTGGCGGAACACTTCGATGTCACCCCGGTCTCTAACAACCAACTGATGGCCACCATCGAGCAGATCAATAGCGAAGGCAAGCGCGCATTCGGCGTCGCCATGCCGGGTGGACAAGGAGTCGTCGCGCAAGTCCGCGATCTCGACGCCTTGGTCGCAGAAATCGCTGGCCCGGGGAGCGAAGATCTCAAGCGACTGGATGTCAGCATCCTCCACGGCTACATCTTCGCCAAGCTCTTGGGGCTCACTGGCCTCGATTTCTTCAGCTACACCCGCATCGAGCGCGAGGCTCTGCAGGCCGCAGAAGAGCAAGAGACGATTGCTTTCCTCATGAATCCTCCCACCGTGGATGACATGCGCACCATCGCGCTTGGCGGCGACTTCATGCCGCAAAAGAGCACCTACTACTATCCCAAGCTCCTCAGTGGCATGGTGATGTGGTCTCTCAAGGATTTCCAAGCGTGAACATTCGGCTGCAAGGCACCGGCGGCGCGGACGGTATTCCCGCCTTCTATAGCGATTCGAGGGTGAGCGTTCACGCTCGCCAGCATCGAGGCAAGAACATTCGCACGCGTTCCGCGGCTCTCGTCGACGAGTGCCTGAAAATCGATCTCGGCCCGGACACCTGGCATCAAATGGTGCGTGATGGTCTGGACGCCCGTGACTGGACGGCCCTGATCTTCACCCACTCCGACGCCGACCATTTCGCCCCGGATGAGCTGATGTACGCGCTCTATCCGTTCAACGACTACGAATTCGCCGGGTTCATGCTCTACGCCAACATGACGATCTGCCGCCGGATTCTGGAGAAGTATCCGGAGTGGCCGTTCGAGATGTTCACCACCAAGAGCTTCCAGTCGTTCGAGCACGGTGGCTACGAAGTCACGCCGATTCGCGCCCATCATAAAGAGGATGAAGACGCCCACAACCTGGTGATTCAGGATGGCAAATCCACCCTTCTCTACGGCACCGATACCGGCGTTTGGGATCCCCCGACTTGGGAGTATTTGGAAGGAATCAAAGCCGACTGCTTGATTCTGGAGTGCAGCGAGGCCTTCGCGAGCACCAACTACGACGGGCACCTGGATATCCAAGAGTTCGACATGGTTCTGGAGCGTTTGCGCAAGCACGGAACCGTTCACAGCGGCACCCAGATCTGGACCACTCACCATTCCCATCAAGGCGAAGGAACGCACGACGAGCTCTGCGCTCACCTCGAACCGCGGGGCGTAAACGTCGGCTACGACGGCGTCGTGATTGAGTTCTGAGTCAGGTATCGCCGTCGGTATACTGTTTGGTATGCGGTTCCTTGGGAGAGTTCTGATCGTCGGACTGGCGGGATTGGTTCTGGCGTCGTGCGAGCGAGCCGTGCAGTTGCCGTACAAAGAGGTCGACTACGCCAGCCGGCAGGCACCACCTGAATCGAGTACCGGGCTGGGGAGACGAATCTTCTCGGTGATTGGAGAAGAAATCGGCGTGGCCTCGCAAACCGTGCCTCGCGTCCAGAACCAAGGTGTTGAATCTTACGGATCCAGCAGCATGCTCTCGCCGTATGGAGTGACCATCGGCGTTTACTGGCGAAATTGGGAATTCACAGCTTGGGAGAACAAGGGGACAGAGTTCCGCACCGATTTCGAACCAGGCCTGAGCCAGGATTCGCTCTTCAAACTCCTGGGTCTGAAGAAGGAGGACTGGAAGAGTGAACCAGGTGAGTCGGATAGCTTCTTCAGCTCTGGCGAAAGCACCCTCTATCGGTGGAATCGGTATCGCATTCAGATCTTTGGGCCCCCATCATCCGTCTACAGGATGCACATTTGGTACGAGTATCCAGAACCAGGTGCCTTCTTCAAGTAGCTTCCGACGCGCTTTCTGCATCTCCCGCGACATCATGCCCCTTCGTGCCGCCAAAGCGACCCTGGCCTGCCTGTTGGTGCATGTCGTCGCTTTCATCGCGTCCAGCCAAGTGCGTGAGGGCCTCGCCCCGGATGCTCTTGCGGGGTACTACGCAGCCGTCCCTCTTGCCGGGCGATGCGTCATCGCCGGATTGCTCTTCATGTCGGTGGTTGGCCTCCTTGCGTGGTCGTATGAAGAACATCCGGTCGCAGCCGCCGTGAGCCAAGCCCTGATGTCTGCGGCGACTGTGCTCGGGCTCGCCGTCCTCGTGGGAGGCGTTCCCATGACCCCGATGATCCTGGCCGCGACGGGCGCGGTCGGCATCACCTCGGCCTATTTGGGATGGGTCATCCAAGCCGCCCCGGAGCAAGCTGCATGATCGCTTTTTTCGCTGGATTGGCCATTGTTGCCTGCAACGTCATCATGTTTCTTGGCACGAGCCAGATTCGCCAAGGCATTGCCCGGGATCGCTGGAAATCCTACTACGAGCGCACCACCCGCACCCAACGCACGGTCGTCGCTGGGCTCATCAACATGATGCTCATCGGGTTCTTCACCTGGGCGTTTCAAGCTGGCCCGGCGGTGGCCTCGGTCGTTCAATCCATCATGGGTGCCCTCGTGGTGCTGGGGATGGCGGTCACCCTGGGGCGCAAACGACTCACCCCCGCGATGGTTCTCGCCGGAACCCTCGTCGGCGCCAGTTCCGCGTGGCTGGGCTGGGCGATCATGCAGGCGCAGTGACTCCGATTCTTTGGTTTCCAAAGAATCCCCTATACCAATACAGCCCACTCCCCAAACCCTCTCCCCTACCTGCTGCAAGTTCACGGCGACCTATCACTTTACAGAAATGTATAAGTTTAATCTGTATTGTTTCGTCATATTTGAACTAAACCGAACCCAATCGCCTACAATAGCCGAACAAGTCGATGGATGACTTGACCCAAGGATCCAACGAAGGCGACCTATGAACACTCTCGAAACCACGAAATCGCATCACCTGTGGCCCGACTTTAAGCCGCAATACGAAAACTACATCGGCGGCAAATGGACCGCTCCGGTGGACGGGCAGTATTTTGAGAACACCACCCCGATCAACAACACCGTCATCGCACGGATGCCGAGATCGAACGCCAAAGATGTGGATCTCGCCGTCGCCGCCGCGCACAAAGCTTTTCCGGCGTGGTCGCAGACCTCTGCCACCGAGCGCAGCAACCTACTCCTCCGCATTGCCGACCGAATCGAGGCCAACCTTGAACTCCTCGCCCGGGTCGAAACCGTTGACAACGGCAAAGCGATCCGCGAGACGCGCGCCGCCGATCTCCCGCTCGTCGTTGATCACTTCCGCTACTTCGCCGGAGTCATCCGCGCCGAAGAAGGATCGGTCAGCGAGCTCGATGCGACCACCGTGTCCATGATCATCAAGGAGCCGATTGGGGTTGTCGCTCAGATCATCCCGTGGAACTTCCCGCTCCTGATGGCCACGTGGAAAATGGCTCCCGCACTCGCCGCCGGATGCTGCGTCGTCCTCAAACCCGCCGAGCAAACCCCGACCTCCATCGCCGTACTGTTCGAGCTTATTGGCGACCTGATTCCCGATGGCGTGGTGAACATCGTTCACGGCTTCGGCCCCGAAGCGGGCAAGCCTCTGGCCCAGCACAAAGATATCGCAAAGGTCGCCTTCACCGGAGAAACCACCACCGGGCGGCTCATCATGCAGTACGCCTCCGAGAACCTCATCCCGGTGACGATGGAACTTGGCGGCAAGTCGCCGAACATCTTCATGCCCAGCATCGCGGACGCCGACGATGACTTCTTCGACAAGTGCGTCGAAGGCGCCGTGATGTTCGCCCTCAACCAAGGCGAAGTCTGCACATGCCCCTCGCGCATCCTTGTCCACGAATCGGCTTACGATCGCTTTATGGAGCGAGTCATCGCCCGCACCGAGCAGATCAAGATGGGTCACCCACTCGATGGCGATGTGATGATGGGCGCTCAGGCCTCGAACGACCAGTTCGAGAAGATCCTCAGCTACATCGATATCGGCAAGCAAGAAGGAGCCCAGGTTCTCACCGGCGGCGGCGAAGCCAAACTCGGCGGAGACCTCGACAATGGTCACTACATCCAGCCGACGATTTTGAAGGGCGACAACAAGATGCGTGTCTTCCAGGAAGAAATCTTCGGCCCCGTGACCTCGGTGACCACGTTCAAGTCGGCGGACGAAGCTCTGAGCATGGCGAACGACACCCTCTACGGACTCGGCGCTGGACTCTGGACGCGCGATGCCCACGAGCTGTATCAAATGCCGCGCGCCATCCAAGCAGGACGGGTTTGGGTGAACTGCTATCACCACTACCCCGCTCACGCTCCGTTCGGTGGCTACAAGAAGTCAGGATTCGGCCGCGAAACCCACCTGATGATGCTGAATCACTACCGACAAACCAAGAACCTTCTCATCAGCTACAGTAAGTCGAAGCTCGGCTTCTTCTAAGCTGATGTGAACCTCCGAGCCGGCGAACAAGGGGTCGCCGGCTCTCCTCTTTTCTCAAGTCATGTCTCGCGTCGATGCCACCCCCGAAGCCCTTGCCGTGATCGCCGATCTGCGGCGTATCCATGGCCCTCTCATGTTCCACCAGAGCGGAGGATGCTGCGATGGCTCTTCTCCTATGTGCTTTGCGGAGGGCGAATTCAAAGTCGGAGCCAGCGATGTCTGCCTCGGCGAGGTCGATGGTTGCCTCTTCTGGATGTCGGAATCCCAGTTCGCCTACTGGGAGCACACGCACCTCACGGTCGATGTCACGCCAGGCCGGGGTGCCTCCTTCTCGCTGGAGATTCCCCTCGGGATTCGGTTCGTGATCCGCTCGCGCGTGTTCACCGAGGAAGAACGGGCGAATTTGCCTCCCGTCACTCGCGGGGAGTAGCTCTCCCGGAACTTTCTACGATGCTCCGGGCTCTCCGAACGCTCAGTGAGTGAAAGAGCGCATGCGAGTGAACGAACGCTGCCTCACCGCTCGCCGGGGAGCACGATGCCGCGCATGATGACCCGTTGGGCGAACAGAAACACGAGCAGAGTCGGCAGAGCCGCAATCGTCACCGCCGCCATCACCACTGCCTTCGGCGCAATCAGCTGAAGCTGATAGATGAAGACCATCAGAGTCCACATCTCTCGGTTTTGGGCGACGAGAAAGGCGTAAATGAACGCCCCATACGCTCCCATAAACGCCAGCAACGCCATGTAACCAAAAACCGGACGACTCAGCGGGAAGGCGATTTTCAGCATCATCTTCCACTCCGGAGCCCCGTCGATCTGGCCCGATTCGAACACCTCCTGAGGCAGGGAATCGAAGAATCCCTTGAGCAAGAAGATCATGTACCCGCTCGCCGCCGTTGGCAGAACAAGCGCGGCGAAGGTGTTCAGCAGGTTCAAATCCTTGAGCAGAAGGAAACTCGGGATCATCGCGACTTCCGCCGGGAATGCCATGGTGGCGAGCAGGAACAGCAGAATCTTGCCCGTCGCTTTCATCGGGAATCGGCTGAGCGCATAGGCCGCCAGGGGATTCACCGTCAGCTGCACCAAGATCACAAGCAGGCAGAACACTACCGTATTGACCACCGCGCGACCATTCAGCAGGATGTAGTCAATCACATACCGATAGTTGCGCCAGGTGAATTCGTGGCGAATCGTAGCGGCATTGGCACTCACGAACGCCTCGTTCTGCGCGGCGAGAGGCAACTCGCCACCGAATCGTGACTCCAAACTGGGCTTGCCTTTCAAGACTTCCGGAATCCCTGTCGCCTCAAAATCGGCAACAAGGGGATCGACCGACGCACTCGCCGGGAGCACAATCTCCTCAAACGCCTTCGCCTCACCCACCAGAACCGGAGGGACATCGCCCAGTTGGTTCTTTGTCTTCACCCTCAGAAACTCTTGGAACAGCCTGCGGTGAGTTAGGGGCACACGGTATTCGACAGGCAAAGTCTCTTTAAACTCCATCCAGTCACGCCACTTCTGATCCCCTTTCGGCTTCCAACCGGGTTGATCGAGCCGTTCGGGTGGCGGCGTGACTTGCTGGTACGCGCCGTTGATCTCGTTGAACGCCTCGTTGACCTCCTGGACCGTGGGGTACTTCGTTTTCAGCCAGTCTTGCCACCTCACATTCAGTCGGCTCGTGACATGGTTGCCCGGCATCCGGAAGGCTGCGATCCACACGGTGGGAGGAAGCTCGGAGAGCCACTTTTCGTACGTCTCCACATCGGCACCCTCGGGATTCGAGGCTGCTGCGTGGGCCATCCAACTCGCATCGCCCGAGTACTTGTCGTCGATGTATTTGGTCAGAAGTTCTTTCTGATCGCCCCAGAAAGCCGGAATGAGCTTGTTGTCGTTCTGATCGGTTGGCCCCTTGAACCCGGTCATCAGCATCATGCCGAAGGGGTACAGCGTGGTGAGGGCGCCAATGGTCAGCAAAAGATACACGATCGCCATCGCGAACCGTGCTCGGGGCCGTTTTCGCCCCACTTTGCCGACCAAGGACATAGAACTTGATTGTAGCTGATCCCCGCCCCTCTCGGCTTTGGACGCTCAAAACAGAATCGCCCGAGCTGGAGAATCCAACTCGGGCGATGAACTTGGTGAGAAGCCAGATCAGCCGCGCAGGGCGTCGGCGGGAGCCACGTTTTCCCACGGAAAATCGGCATGACCGAAGTGTCCGTTCTTTGCGGTTTGCAGATAGATCGGCTGGCGCAGACCCAGGTGATTCATGATTCCCTTCGGCGAGAGATCGAAAGTATCGCTCACGCGCTTGGCGATGACTTCCGGATCGATGGTTTCGGTGCCGAACGTTTCGATGTTCACGCTCACCGGTTGAGCCACGCCGATGGCGTAGGCCAGACCAACGACCACCTTCTCAGCGAGACCGGCCGCGACAATGCACTTCGCCACGTGACGAGCCATGTACGCCGCGCTTCGGTCAACCTTTGTGGGATCCTTGCCGCTGAAGGCTCCGCCACCATGCGGGCACATGCCGCCGTAGGTGTCCACGATGATCTTGCGACCGGTCAGGCCAGTATCGCCCGCCGGGCCACCTTTCACAAATCGACCAGTCGGGTTGTAGTGCTTCGTGATGTCGCCTTCCACGTAATTCATGTACCGAGCCAGCACCGGATCCACGATTTGGGTTTGGATCGAGTCGCGAATCGAGTCGCTCACGCGATCCTCGTGCTGCTGGCTGACCACGATCGTGTCAATCCGCTTGGGTCGGCCGTTTTCGTAGACCACCGACACCTGACCCTTTGCGTCCGGTCGGAATCCAAGCTCGGGAGCAGCCTTGCGCACCGCGACGGACTGGCGCATCAGGGCATGGCTGATGCTGATCGGAAGCGGCATCAGCTCGGGAGTCTCCGTGCAGGCCATTCCGAACATCATTCCTTGGTCGCCCGCGCCGCCGGTGTCCACGCCCATCGCGATATCAGCGGATTGAGGCTGAATGGCGACCAAAACGCCGCAGTTTTCGCCATCAAAGCCGATCTCGGAATCGGTATAGCCGATGTCCATGATCGTCTCGCGCACCACGCGCTGAACGTTGACATACCCTTCGCTTGTCACTTCGCCGCTGACCACGGCCACACCGTGTGCGAGCATCGTTTCGATCGCCACGCGGCACCGCTTTTCGGCGGGGACATCGAGTTCAATATCCTGGCGGAGAAACTCGTCCAACAGAGCGTCAGAGATCTGGTCGGCAACCTTGTCCGGGTGCCCTTCACTCACGCTTTCAGAGGTGTAAATGTGCTCGTAGGCCATCGTCGATTGACGCAAAGGATACCGATCCCCCCAAGGGGGCGCAGGGTCCGCCAAACAGAACGCCCCTGCACCGTCGGGCGCAAGGGCGTTTGAATTCGGCGAGAAGGGAGTTAGTCGGCCTTTTCGATCTTGATCGTTTTGAACTCCGTGAGCGTCCACTTGAGCTTCGCCGCATCGCACACTACATCGAGCGCGTACTTCAGCGATGTGTCAATCAGGAAGGCATCAAGCTTGTAGTTCGGCACATTCTCCGCGACTTCCAGCTTCACCCCGGTTTGCTTACTGAACTCCTCGAACACTTTGCGGATGTCCGTCATGCTCAGGCGGGTGGTGAGGCGCTTGTTCAGATCCGTCGTGGTCAGGCGACCAGCCGGGTTCGATTCCGGCTTCGGATTCGGCTTCGCTTCAGGCTTGGCTTCCGGCTTGTGCTCACCTGGCGTGGCGGGCTTGTGCTCCGGTTTGGCTTGCGGCTTCGATTCAGGCTTGGTCGTCGGCTTGGTGTCGGCGGGCGAAGGCTTTCGGTTGCGACCAATGTAGTAGATTCCGTTCTTCACTTCATACGAAATCTCCGCGTTCTTCATCACGATCTCAAGCGCTTCTTGGAACGAAACATCTTCGAGGTGGAGATAGAGAACGTATCGAACCCCGGCATCGAGCACGAAGTTCTTGTCGGTTTGACGGAAAAGCTCGTACAGCACGCTGCGGACGTCTTCGCCCTTGCTGCTGATCGTAACCTTCTCGCCCGACGTGGTGACGCCGGAATCGAGCGGGGTGGCGTGGCTCATCGCCCCCAGCAGTGTGAGGACACAGGCGCACAGGAGAGCGGTGGTTCGTTTCATGATTCGTATTTCCTTTCCTTGAATGGGATTAGTTGATCGGTTTGCCTTCGGAGTCGTAAACCCGAACTCCGCTGGGCTTAGAAGATGGCTTGGCTGCGGGCTTGCTTGCAGGCTTTGCGGCATTGCCGGTGCGACGCTTCGTCGAGCTGGTGCTTCGACGAGTGGTGGGTCGGCTCGCCGTGGTTTTCGGCGGCGAAGCAGGCTTTTTCACCGGAGCGGCCGCAGGTTTCTGCGTCGTGTGGCTCTCGCCGTGGCCCGATTCAGCTTTCGGAGCAGGCTTGGTTTCGGTTTTGGGGGCAGGCTTGGCTTTTTGCTCCCCGCCCACAATGATCAAATCGGATTGGTCGATCGTCGGCTTGCCGGGAACCCTCGGGTCTTCCGTCATCGGGATACCGGTCTTGGGATCAACCTTGGTTTCGCCTTTCGGCTCGGTAGGGCCACCCTCAGAGTGGGACTCGGCCTTCGATTCATTGCCGTGAGATTCCTCGCCATGACCGTCGGCTGCCGGTTTTTCACCATGAGCATCGGCAGTTCCTTCCCCATGAGCAGCTTCATCGCCATGACCCGCCGCTTCCTCGCTGTGGGAGTCCTTGGTGCCGGATTCTTCGCCATGAGCACCTTTTTCGTCCTTGGACGATCCTTCGTCTTCCGCTTTCTCCTTCTCCGTATCGGTCGTCGAAGGAACCGGCTTGGCTTTCGGGCCAAGAACTGCGGTGGGGTCGCGCATGATCGTGCTCATTGCGATCAGAACGCCTGCCAAGGCAAGCGAGAGCATCAAAACTTTCGGATTCTTGAAGGCCGCCAGTCCGGGAGCCGGAGTGTGGACGCTCGTCTGAGCGGCGTGCATCAGAGCCTCGCCGGGGTGAGAAGTGACAAATCCGCTCGCCGTGGCCGGTTGGCCAGAAATCTTGCCCATCCACGCCGCAACTCCGCGCTTCGGATTCTGCGGGCCATCGAGAATTTCCTCCAGCGAGACCTTTTCGTTATTCACGATCTCGCGGCAAGAAGGGCACACTTTCAGGTGCTTCTCCAAATCGTCCAGGAGCTCTTGGGGCAAATTGTCGCCATCCAAGAAGCGCTTCATCAGCACGGTTGATATCTGGCACTCGAGGTTTTGAACCGGCATTTCTGATAAATCCTGTGAGGGATGGAGCCGAACCAAGGGTCAGCCCAGTAGGATTGTCGGTCTGAGTTCTGCGGAACTGGAGGGCGAATCGGGGCGGTAAAGTGACTTTCATGCGTCCCGAGTCGCTTGATTTCTTAAAAACCCTCTGCAACACCCCCTCGCCCAGCGGATACGAAGAGCGAGCGGCCGAGGTCTATCGCTCCTACACCAAAGATTTCTCCCACACCGTCCGCACCGATTCCCACGGCAACACGACGGCGATCCTGAACCCCGACGCCGAGATGAAAATCATGCTCGCCGGACACATGGACGAGATCGGCTTCCAGATCCTGCACATTGATGACAAGGGCTACCTCTACTTCCGAGGCATTGGCGGTCACGACACAATGGTTCCCCTCGGAAACCGCGTGTGGATTCACGGCAAGGAACGAGTCGCCGGAGTCATTGGTCGCAAACCCATCCACCTTCTCGAAGGCGGAGAGAAAGACAAGCGCCCCGAACTCCACGACATGTGGATCGACATCGGAGCAACCTCGAAAGAAGACGCGGAGAGCGTGGTCGGCATCGGCGACTGTGTGACCTATCAATGGGAGTTCGAAATCTTGCGTGGAGATCGCGCGGTGGCTCGCGGATTCGATAACCGCGTGGGATCAGTGGTCGTGGCAGAAGCGCTCCGGCTTCTCGCTGAGGAGGGCGGGCTTGATTCGGGCGTCGGAGTGTATGCCGTCGCGACCGTTCAGGAAGAGATTGGTCTGCGCGGAGCCCGAACGGCGGCTCATGCCATTGGCGCGCAGAGTGGTCTGGCCGTGGATGTCGATTTCGCCATTGATCACCCGGGCGTCAGTGCCACCCGATACGGCGCGCTGGATATCGGCAAGGGTCCGAGCATCACGCGCGGGGCGAACATCAATCCGATTGTCTTCCACCTGATGAAAACCGGTGCCGAGAAAGCCGGGATTCCCGTCCAAATCGCGGCGGAACCGGGCGGAACCGGCACCGATGCCAACGCCATGCAAATCGCTGGTTCCGGCATGGCGACAGGTCTCTGCGGAGTGCCCCTGCGCTACATGCACACCCCGTGCGAGTTGCTCTCTCTGACGGACGTGGAGAACTGTGCGAAGCTGATGGCGGAGTACTGCCGCCAGGTCACGCCGAGCACAGATTTCACGCCCCGCGTGGTGATCTAAAACTCACCTGGGAACCAAACCCGCTCTACGGGACGTTACACGGGTCAGAGGCGGCGCAACCAATCGCCCCTGACCCGTGGAGATCCGATGCGAAAAACGCCCCTCCTCCCTCTCGTCTACCTCGTCGTCGCACTTTTCGTCTTGATCGGATGCTCGGCACCTGAGGGAGCCCCCGGGGCCGCCAGATACGCGACGACATCCGAAGCCGGTTCGGGGGACATCAGCCTGTCCAAGGCCGCCAGTGAAGCAGCAGGCGAAGCGGCCCCGTCGTCCGCTTCGGCCCCTCAAGACGCCGTTCCACCGAACCTGATGGCGAATCGCCAGATCATCCGCAGAGGCAGCGTCACCGTGCGGGTCAAAGACATCGCCTCCAGCGAGAAGAAGGTCAACGCCCTCGTTGCCACCCTCGGAGGATACGTGGAGAACTCCTCCAGCACCGGGCTCAACACCAACTATGCGAACGTCCAGACCACGGTGCGCGTGCCGGTGGCGAAGTTCGATCAACTCCTTGACTCGATGCCCCAATTCGGCGTCGTCACCGAGCGTTCGATCAACTCGGAGGACGTCACCACCCAAATCTTCGACCTCGATGCCAGGCTCCGCATGCTCCGCATCAAGGAAGAGAGGATGATCACTCTCCTCAAGCGCGAAGCCCGCATCAAGGAGATCATTGAGCTCGAAGGATCGCTGGCCAACCTGCGCACCGAGATCGAGCAATTGGATGCGAGCAAGCGCAATCTCACCGGAGCGGCTTCCTACTCCACCCTTACGGTCACCTTGACCCAAGATGCGGTCGTCAGTGCCAAGAAAAGCGAAGAGCAAGGGTGGGCTCGCCAAACTTGGGGCCGGGCCGTCGAGAGCTCGATGGGACTCATGCGCAGCCTCGGCGCTCTCGCCATCTACCTCGCGGTCTTCGCTCCCTTCTGGGTGCCGGCACTCCTGATCGGGTACTGGCTGGTCAAGCGAGTGAAAGCGAAGCCCAAGGCATAGCCTCGGGGCAATGGCACAAAAAGAAAGGCTCCTGGTTCGCACCGGGAGCCTTTTGTTTAAGGGGATCACCCAAGATTAACCGCGAGGCAGCTGCTTCAGAAGCTCTTGCACCGCTCGCTCAAGTTGAGTGTCGCGACCCTGAGTCGCCCAAGCCACGGGATCCCACGGGATGTCGATGTTCGGCTTGCGGCCGTTGCCTTCCAGATTCTCGCCATCCACGGCGAAGGCACCACTGGCGGGCATGCGGATCATTCCACCATCCCAGAGACCGAGAGAACTCGTTCCGATAACCCCCCCACCAGTCGGCTCCCCGATCACCGGACCGAGCTTCATGCGCTGGAAGCCCTCGGAGAAGATCTCCGCGTTGCTGAAGGAGTACTCGTTGGTCAAACACGCCGCCGGGAGCTCCAGGGCGTTACCGCGATACTGGTTCTCGCTCATGGACGAACCTGGCATCGAGCGCTCAGTGCGGATCAGCCACGGCGTCTTGCGCATGATGTTCAGGATGATGTGGCTCGTGAATCCTCCGCCGTTGTAGCGAACGTCCACGATCACACCTTTCTTACCTTCGAGGTCGGTCGCGATCTCCTTCAGGAAGACATCGAGACTCGGGGCGTCCATGCCTTCGATGTGAATGTAACCCAGCTGGCCCTTGCTCAGCTCATCGACCATTCTCTTGTTCTGATTCACCCAGTCCTGATAGCGGATGCTTCCCATCGCGCCGCTGGAAGTGGGCTTGATCGTCACGGATTCGGTCGATCCTCCGCGGCTGATCGTGAGAACCACCTTTTTGCCCGCCGAACCGCGTATCAGTTCTGCGTAAGTCGTGCCTTTTCCGAGAGCGGTGCCGTTGACGTGAGTCACGACATCGCCGACTCTGAGACGCGATTCCGCGTGGTTTGCCGGAGTAAACGGCATGACGCTTGCCACCACGTAGCGACCCTTCTCGACCTGAGCCCAATCCCACTCGACGCCGATTTGACCGGTTTGCTCGCTGACTTCCGGTCGGAAGGTCTCGCTGGAGGTTGCGCCCTGGTGGGAGCTATCCAGCCGCTCGACCATCTCGCCCATCAGGCTGTAGAAGTCCTCCCGGCTCGTGGCATGAGGCACGAGCGCAGCGAATTCTTTGCGGATGCCATCCCAATCCTTGCCATGCATCTTGGGGTCGTAGAAGAACCGATCAAGAGCCCACCAGGCTTCTTCAAAGAGCGCAAGCTCTTCTTCCGCCAGATTGATCCGCATCGTCGCGGAATAGCGAACCGGAGTCGCCCCTTGTGGGCTCAGAATGCTGATTCGGCCTTGCTGGTTGATGAAGGTGCGACCCTTGTGGATCAGAACATCATTGACCGTGCCCGTCACTCCTGTCACCGGGCGAGTGGTTCCGGTAGCGAGGTCGACAATGCTGAAGACGCTGTCGATATTCGTGTAGACCGAGGCACCGCTCGCCATCGGCCAAAGCCCGAAAGCTTCGATGGGCAATCGGCGGCGACGCCAGTTGAGATCGACGTCGTCGATCGTCACCTTGACGGTCGGGGTCTCCTTCTTGGGCTCTTCATTGATCTTGTCGAGGTCGTCTTCCGTGAAAGTCAGCGGCGGAGGCACCAGATCCACAACGTAGATTGCCGAACTTCCGTCTCGAGCCTCGCTGTAATCCAGACCCTCGACGCCGCTGAAGACAAAGTGCTTGCCATCGGCGGAGAGAATCGGGGTGGTTGCGCCCTTGCCGGCCCGTGTGACCAAACGATTGGCCGAGCCATCCCGCTTGGCCACGTAGAGTCCCACGCTTCGCGAATCCTGCCGCTCGATCGCCAGCCACTCGGAATCGGGCGTCCAGGTAAACGACGGCCCGCCGCGCAAACCGAGCGCGAACCCGCCCTCGAAGACCTTCACCGGGGTGCCGCCCTCCTTCGGCATAACCATCAACGCTCGCTCGCCCTGGTGGAACGCGAGCCACTTTCCATCGGGCGAAAGGCTAGGTGATCCCACATCTTCGGCGTTGCGATAGAACTCCTTCACGGTGCCATCGAGCTTCACGGTTTGGAAGAATCGGTGGCTGCCGTCGCCCGCCGCGACATGGAGAATCGTCTCGTCATCCAGCCAGATCGGATTGCTCTCAGGCCGGACGCTCGTGGTGAGCCGCTTGGTGGTTCCGCCCGCCGCGGGGAGAACGAAGATGTCGCCGCGAACCGTGATCGCCATGAGCTTGCCGTTAGGGCTCACCGACATGCCGCTCGCCCCGGTGGCGAGGTTGAGTTCCGTCGTCCCGAGACGCCGCGAATCGCTCGGAGCGTTGATCGTCACCGGCTTTGCCACGCCCGACTTCACGTCCAGCAGGTAAATCTCGGAGTCCTTTTGGAAAGTTGCCTTGCTTCCATCCGCAGAGACCGTCAGGGCGCGGATCGTGCCACTCGTGAACTTGGTGATCTGGGTCTTCGCGCCAGATTTCAGATTCAGGCGGTAGATGTTCTGCTGTCCGCCCTTGTTCGACATCAGCAGGGCCTCGTCGTTCGAGATCACCGCCGGGAACATGTCGAGCACATCGTCCTTGGTCAGCTGTTTCATGTTGCTGAGCGGAACGGTGTTGTCGGCGATCCAGATATCCGAGGTGTTCGCGCCGTTGTGGCCGGGCTTGCGCCAGTGTCCGGCGCTGCCCCCCGCGCAGAAAACAACCTTCTTGCCATCCGGACTCAAGCTGGGCAGGAACTCCATCTCCAGCGAGTGGCCGGTGAGGCGAATCACTTCGCCACCGTTCGCGCCGACTTTGAAGAGGTCAGCGCGGCCAAATCCCGTCGTGTGGCCGTAAACATCGCCGTTCGGGCCAACTGCAACCGGGTAGTCGGCACCGCTTTCGTAGGTCAAACGCTTGAGATTTGTGCCGTCAGCAGAGACGCTGAACGCGTCGAGACTGCCAAAGCGGTTGCTTGAGAAGACGATGCTCTTCCCATCGCGTGACCAGACCGGGAAACTCTCTGAAGCCGGATGAACGGTGAGACGAGTGGCCATGCCACCAGCCGAGGGAACCGTCCACAGATCGCCTTGCCACTGAAAGGCAACGGTCGATCCATCGGGAGAAAGGGCAGGGTCGAGGGTTCGCTTGATTCCGCTCGACTGGGCGAAAACAGACATCGGGAGAGCCACGGCGAAGGCCGCGGCAGCTAGGCTCCAGCGCATACGCGCGTTCTACCGGATTCTCGCGCTAAAAGATTCGCCGATTTTTCACCATTCTCTGTGAGAGCAAGCATTGTCTGAACCGCTATGCTGACACCGACCTCCCGCACCCCGTACCGAAAAGGGTGGCTGGTACACTGAATCTCGTGCCCGGTGAGGAGATGCTTGAAGACGCGCGCAGACGCGTCGATGCTCGATTAAGCGAGCTTCTGCCAAGCGAAGACGAGTCCCCGACTGAACTCCACGCCGCCATGCGCTACAGCGCCTTGGCCACGGGCAAACGACTTCGCCCCGCGCTCGCCATGGCGAGTAGCCTGGCTGTAGGAGGATCCGAAAACGCTGCCCTCGATGCAGGTTGCGCGATTGAGCTGGTTCATTGCTTCAGCCTGATCCACGACGATCTCCCCGCCATCGACAACGACGATCTGCGGCGCGGGCGACCAACCTGCCATGTCAAGTTCGGCGAAGCTATGGCGATCCTCGCCGGCGACGCCCTTTTCGCTCTGAGCTTCGAAATCCTTGCTGGTTGCACTGACGATTCACGTAAGATCGCCGCGAGCGTCGGAGCTCTCGCCCATGCTTCGGGTTCTCTCGGACTTGTCGGCGGCGAAGTGCTCGATATCCAGGCCGAGGAGCGCGGAGGCGACCAGGCCCACCTGCAAACGATCCATTCCCGAAAAACCGGGGCTCTCATCGGGGCCAGTTGCCGCATCGGCGGAATCCTCGGAGGAGGCGATGCCATCCAGTGCCAGCACCTCCAGGTCTTCGGCGAGAAAATTGGGCTCGCCTTCCAGATTGCCGACGATATCCTGAACGAGACTTCCACGGCGGAGCAACTGGGCAAGGCCGTCGGCAGCGACCGAGCCCTCAACAAACTCACCTATCCCGCCCTGATCGGGCTTGATCAAAGCATTGCGCTCGGACGAGAAGTCAGCGAGGAAGCACTCTCCCACCTCACCCACCTTCCGGGAGACACTTCGGCTCTGCGAACCTTGGCCAACTACGTGATCGATCGCCACTGGTGAGCCCTAACTGATTGCCAAGTCACCCGGTCTCCAGTCGAGAGGCCCCGCCGTGCCAAAATAGAGGAATCTATGGCAGGCCACAGTAAGTGGAAAAACATCCGGATTCGAAAGGGCAAGCAGGACGCGATTCGCGGCAAGCTCTTCACCAAGCTCTCGCGAGAGATTATCGTTGCAGCGAAATCAGGCGGCGGTGACCCCGATACCAACGCCCGACTCCGCGTGGCAATCGACAAGGCGAAGGAGAACTCGCTTCCCAAAGACAACATCGAGCGCGCGATCGCCAAGGGCTCCGGAGATGTGGAGGGCGAAAACTATGAGGAGATCGTCTACGAAGGCAAGGGCCCGGGCGGCGTAGCCTTTGTGGTCGAAGTCTACAGCGAGAATCGCAACCGAACAGTCGGTGAGCTTCGCCACGCCTTCACCAAGAACGGGGGTGCGCTCGGCGAAAACGGCAGTGTCATGTGGCAGTTCAAGTACTGCGGGCAGATCACCGTGAGCAAGGACATCACGGACGAGGAAACCCTGACTCTCACCGCGCTTGATGCAGGCGCAGAAGATGTCCGCGACGACGGCGAAACCTTCACGGTCATCACCGCCGTCGCCGATCTCCACGCGTGCAACGACGGGCTGAACAAGGCAGGCATTAAGACCGAAGATGTCGGGCTCACCTACATGGCCACCACCATGGCGAGCATTGATGACGACGACACCCTGCGCAAAGTTGTCAAGCTGATCGACGCGATTGACGATCTGGACGATGTGAAAGAAACCTACGTCAACGTCGAGATTCCCGAGTCGATCTTCGACGAAGAGTGAGCGAGCGCCGAATGGCGGCGAGTGAACGATGAGTAATGGACAAAAGGTGCCCTGGGCAACGCTGAGCGTGATTGCGGTGTGCATCGCCGTCGCTTTCAGCGAGGCCCTCTCGCCGGGATTGACCAAGTCCCTTGCCCTGGTTCCCGGACAACTCACGCCTCTATCGTTCATCGGCAGTCCCTTCGCCCACGAGAACATCCTGCATCTTCTGGCCAACATGATCTTTCTCGCGGCGGTTGGGCCGCTCGTGGAGTTCTCCCGGGGGGCCTGGAGATTCCTGCTCCTCTACTTTGTCGGAGGCCTCGCCGGAACCTTGGGCCACCTCGCGATCGCGGCGGCGGCTGGATCCGGAACCCCTCTCCTTGGCGCCTCCGGGGCGGTCGCGGCCTGCGTGGGATACTGCGCGGTGCGATTCATGCGCACCAAAGTGCCAATTCTCCCCAACATCGGTGTCCCGGTCGGAGCAATTGCCCTTGTCTGGGTCGTGGTTCAGATCGCAGGCGGGCTCCTCAAAGTCGGGGAACTCGGCGGTGGCGACATGAGCGGATCGGCGTTTTGGGCGCACATCGCGGGATTCCTCGCCGGGCTTGCGATGAGCGTCGTTCTGGGAGGTCTGAAGGAAGCTCGGCAGTCGTACGGACACGAGGTGCTCGAGCGCATGAATCTTCGCGGACCTGCCGCCGTGCTGGCAGCCGCAGAAGAACACCTGAAGCTCCATCCCGGCGACAAAAAGGCCCTGCGAGAACGGGCCGAAGCTCTAGAAGAAATGCACGAGCCGGAGGCGATGTCGGCCTACCGCGATCTGCTGGCGGTTGCGAGCAGCGAGGAAAAGCCCGAGATCATCGCCGTTCTTGCCAAGGGTCGAGGATTTGACCGAATGCCCGTGGTGGAACGCCTGCGCCTTGCCGATTCTCTCGCCGAGCCCATCTCGAAGATCTCTGTGCTCAAGTCGATCACCGAGGGCGCGCCCGATGTCCGCACTCCGGATGCCCTCCTCAGCTTGGCTCTGGCGGCACGGGACAGCCAACCCGACCTCTTCAAGCGTGCTCTGGATCGTTTGACGACCGAGTTTCCGATGCACGATGCGACGGGGATCGCCCGTCAGAAAGGATTGATTTCATGAAAGCCTGGTGGCGCAGAGTGCGCCCTCATGTGTTGGCCGCCCCGCTCTTCTGGCTCGTCCGGCTGATCATGTCCACCGTCAAGGTGGAGACCCGAGGTTACGAAGAGACCAAGGCTCTGCCCGGCGGGAAGATCCTGGCTGGCTGGCACGGTCGCACGATGATCGGCACGAAAATCTTCTTCCGGCAAGGCGTCTGGACGATCATCAGCCAATCGCGCGATGGCGAGATGCAGAACAAGATTTTCACCAAGTTTGGGTTCAAAACCATCCGTGGCTCCACTGGGCGGGGGGGAATCCAAGCCCTCGCCGAATCGATCCGCGTGCTGAAAGATGGCGAGACAATGGCCTTCACGCCAGACGGACCCCGCGGGCCCAGCGGTGTGATTCAAAGCGGCATGATGCTGATGGCGAAGAAGTCAGGTTGCTGGCTCGTGCCCTGCGGCGTCTCGGCGTCCAAGCGTTGGCTGGTCAAGAGCTGGGATCGCTACATGGTTCCCAAGCCGTTCAGCCGAGCCATCATGATCTGCGGCGAACCGATCCAGGTGCCGCCCAAGGTCTCGGACGAGGAGTTCGAGCAGATTCGCCAAGAGCTCGAACGCCGAATGCACGCGCTGGAGCGAGAAGCCGAGGCCCTCTACGGCCATCCCGCGCCCGATTGGCATTCCGCCGAAGCTCAAACCCGAGCATAATGGGCTATGTCTGACGAGCGGCTTTTTCGCCTCTACAAGCTCCATCAAGTCGATGAGAAACTGCTCGCGATCAAGGCCCGCGCCGAGCACCTGGATGTCGGCAAACGCGAACTCGCCGTCGCCAAAAAACTCGCCACCGACAACGCTGATCTCCTCGCGGAAGCAAAGGCGACGAAGCAAAAACTAGCTGAACTCACCCTGAAAGAAGATCAGGCCAACGAAAAGCTCGAGAAGTTCCAGAAGCAACTCTACGACGGCTCGATCACGAGTTCGCGCGAGATTGCGCATCTCCAAGATGAAATCGAGATGCTCGAGATGCTCGTGGTCACCACCGATGACGAGCGCAAAGCACTCCTCATGAGTTCAAAGGAGTCCGCCGCCGCGGCGACAGAGATCGAAGAGAAAATCGCCAAGCTCAAAGAGCAAGCAGTGAAGAAGCGTGCTCACGCCGAGAAGGAGCATGCCGAACTCCAAGAGCTTTTCAAACAAACCGGAGCCACTCGCGCGTCCAAAGAATCAGAGGTGGAAAAGGAGTTGATAACCGCCTACAACAACGCGCGTAAACGCACGGGAAATACCGGATTGGCTCTCATCACGCCCAAGCAAGACTGTGGCAGCTGCGGCATTGATATCCCCGAAAAGGTTCGAGAAGTCGTGCGCGATGGCAAAACCACGCCGTGCCTGAGTTGCGGGCGAGTCCTCTTCATCCACGCGCCAGGAGAGCTCGATTGAGGTTTCTTCCCCTGCTCCTTGCCCTTGCGCTCATCCCGGCGGGATGCGCCAAGTTCCCAACTGGCGGCGTGATTCCGGACAATAAGCGGATCGTTTTTAACCTGACCGTGGATGGTCAGCTGCGTACGGGAACGGGGCCGGGGCAATCCGGATTGCCCTACGTCTATCTCATCGCGCTCAACCTCTCAACGGAGGACAATCCGACCACAACAGGGCCGATTCCCGTGGTTGTTCCTGGCGGAAACGGGTTTGTCGCCGGGCAAGCCACGCACTTTATCCTGTGGGATCCCCTTGCTTCGCCGCAGTACCAGATCTTCAAGTTCCGCGATGGAACGCTCAATGAGTGGTTCCAGACCGGCGTCCCCGTGGTCAGCACCCCGACCGTCGAGGGCGATGATCAGTTGAACTTCCAAATTGATCTGAGTCAGCTCGTATCGGCAGCTGACGTGCCGACGATTCGCAGCATTCAAGCCAACTTCCTCACGATGAACAATCGGAATGTCAGCGGAGGAGGCCGGAATTGGGATGCCCTCGGCGACAGCAATCTGACGACTCAGATCAACTCGCCGTTCACCTTCCGGCTGAACACAAGCCAGACCTACAACAACTCGAACCAAATCCTGCGCGAGCCGGTGGGAGACACGTTGGATCCCAACCTCGACATCAGCGACTGGTCGATTGAAGTACGACTCCAGAACTGACCCTTCAACACTCACGCTGTACTGATTTCCGGCAATGACGCGGCATAATGGATGAGCTTCCATGCCGCGTGTTTCGATTCTCCTGACCTGTTACAACCACATCGCCTACCTCGAAGAAGCGGTGCGGAGCATCGAGGCGCAGACCTTCGCCGACTACGAAGTGATCGCGCTCGACGACGGATCCACCGATGGCACGCGCGAATGGCTTTCCGACTATTCGGTCAAGAATCCCGGGAAGATGCACCTGATCTTCAACGAGAAGAATCTGGGGACGTACGGCGCCCTCAACGTCGGGTTGAAAGCGGCAACCGGAGAATTCGTCGCCGTCTTCAACGATGACGACCTGTGGGAGCCCACCAAACTCGAAAAACAAGTCGCGATGATGGACCATCAGCCCAAAATCGGGCTCGTCCACACCGACGGATTCTTCATCGACGGCGCAGGAAAACGACGCACCGATTCCCCCCTGGGATTTGATTTTCCGCGTACCGAAACCGGCGACGTCCTTGCTGCGCTCATCTATGCGAACAGTATCATCGCCAGCGCGGTACTCGCCCGAAAGGTCTGCTTCGACCAGCTGGGCGGATTCAACGAGCGATACTTTGGCAGCGGCGATTGGGAGATGTGGTACCGCGTTGCCGAGAAATGGCAGGTTGGCTATGTCGCCGAACCCCTCACGATGTACCGTGTGCACGGAGAGAACGCCAGCCATAAGCTCGAACGCATCTGGCGCGACGACGAGATGCTCCGAACCTGGATCGCCGAGCGCATTGGCACGTATCGAGAGATCACTCGGCTTCCCGAGGCTGTGCTCAAGAAGGCAGAGAGCCACAACTGGGCATGCCTCGGCACCGTCCGCACCCTCAATGGTCGCCCCTGCGAAGGCCGTCAGGCGTATTTAAGATCGTTCAGTATTGATCCCTCACGATGGAAGAGCCTGATCCGTTACGCTGCAACCTTCCTGCCCGCCAAGTCGTTCCGCAAGCTGCTATGACGCCGCGCGTCGAATTCCTGATCCCGGCTTACAATCCAGGCGAGTTCTTGGAGCCATGTCTCGAGAGCCTGATCGCCCAAACCGAGTCAGATTGGCGAGCGGTTGTCCTAGATGACGGGAGTATCGAGTGGCCTTCCTGCCCGAGCCTCGATGATCCCCGAGTCACGGTGATCCGTACGGAAAACCGTGGAGTCAGCGCGGCCCGCAATCGCGCGTTCGCGGAGTCCTCAGCCGACTTAGTTTGCTTTCTCGATGCCGACGACCTCCTTGCTCCGACCTTTTCCCAGTCTCTGCTCGCGCCTTTGGACGACCCAAGGCTCGCCGGATCCTACTGCGATGGGCAGCTTCTCTGGATGTTCGACTCCCCCGAAGGCCATCAGACAGCCATGGTGTACGGCCCGACCGATGACCTCTTCGATACCCTCGCCACTCGACCGATGAATCTCGGCGCCATGGTCATTCGGCGACAAGTGGTGGAGCGAGCCTTGCCGTTTAGCATCGAGATGTCGAGCGCGAGCGAAGACTGGGATTTCTTGCTCCGCGCCGCCTGGCAAACGCGCTGGCACTACGTCGCCGAGCCCCTATACACCTACCGACTCACCTCCGGAAGCTGGAGCCGCAACTACGAGAAGCTCTATGCGAAGAGCGCCGAGATGGTCGATCTGTATGCCAAGGCCACCGACGGCCCTCGGTTCTCTCCCGATCAATCGGCAAGGGCCAAACACCATCTGCGCAACTGGGCTGCCAGGGAGATGCGGAACCAAGCAAAATCCAACGGATCCTGGGGCAAAGCCATGCGCACCGTGGCGAAACACCCCGAACTCGCCTTTTGGTTTGCCCTCCGGCTCGTGAGGCGCTAGTCGCGGATCTCGGGCTTGTCGCGGCCGTAACCGATGAAGAACGCCATCCAGGCGACAAACGCGATCAACGCAAACGCCGCTTTCGCCGCTTGGGGAACGGCGGGGTTGAAGCTGAAGAACCCCTCAATCGGCGCGGCGAGAAAGATCATGATGATCGCAATCACCGACATCTGAAAGGCGTCTTTGCCCGCGTGCTTCAAACTGTCGAGAAGAGTGCGTCGGCCCGGGCGGATGAATGCCATCCCGAGGACGAGCCCCGCGCCGCCTGCAATCAAGATTCCTCCGATTTCGCTGATGCCATGGGGCGCGATGGAGGAATAGAGGAAGCCCAGCTTCCCGACGCTCGCCATTTCATGCGAGAGGGCTCCAATCAGCAGACCATTGCTCCACAAGATATAAACCGAGCCGATTCCGCCGGTCGCCGCAGCCAGACCCACCGTTCGCAAAGCCACGCTCGGGTTGTTGGCGGCATAAAACCCCGCCATGGCAAGATTCTCATCCGCTGAGCGGCGTTCAAATTCACCCTTCTTCCAATGGTCAAACAGCTCCTCCATCCCCGGCTGAATGAAGTAAGCCCGGCTCGGCGGATCGAAAGTCATCATGCCCGCGGCCCAGAATCCCGCGCCAAAAAAGAGCAGCGTCGCGACCAAAACCGACCATGCTTGGCGACGAACCGTCTGCGCCCATGCCGTCAGCCCTTCGTTCACCCATGCACCGAACTTCTTTGGACGGCTCTTGTAGAGGCAGGCATAGGCTCGGCTCACCACGGTGTTGAGAAAATCAACGACATCCTGATTGCTGCTGTGAGTGATCAGAAAGGCCAAATCACCCGAGGCTTGGCGATAAAGCCGCACAAACTCCACAATCTCAGCCCCACTGAGGTCACGAAAAGACCGCTCGGCGCGGATCGTCAGTTCTTGAAGCCGACGCCACCCGTTGATGCGCTTGTCGAGATAGATTTCTTCGTGGAGCACGCTTGTTTCTATTCTAACACGCCGACCAACGTTCCCCGTTGCCAGCACGCGGACAGGTCGTATCTCACCCGTTATGGGGAGAATCCCTGCAAAAACGTAGATAAAGAATGAGAACCTCAAGCCAATACAGGCGTCAAAGAAGTGAAATGTCGTGGCGCAATCGATGCCTTGGCACAGAGATTGCCACCTGAGTACCATCGACCTCTGCAACCCACTAACGCAGAATTCGTGAAAGATTTCATCGAGGTTCATCATGAAAGGAGATGCTTTGAAGCAGGACGAAGGGATTCCTAGCTACCTTCAGCGCTTGACTCAAGCTCCTTTGCTGTCCGCAGAGGAGGAGCGAATCCTCACGTCTGCGGCCAAAACAGGCTCCCTCGAAGCCCGCGAGCGGTTGATCGAGTCCAATATCCGGCTCGTGATCAACATTGCTCGCACATACCAAAGCCGCTCGGTGCCTCTCGAGGATCTCATCCAAGAGGGAGTGATTGGTCTGATGACGGCCATCGATCGATTTGATCCCGAAAAAGGATTCCGATTCTCGACCTACGCCACTCACTGGATCAAACAGTCGATTGGCCGGGCCATTGATTGTAAGGCGAAAGCGATTCGTCTCCCCGCCCACGTGAGCCAGGCTCTTCGCAAGGTAGAGCGAGCCAAGGCGGATTTGATGCGCCGACTGGGGTGTGAACCCACCGCCGAGCAAATCGCCGACGAAATGGGGATCTCGCTCCGCAAGCTCCAGACGTTGAATCAGGCCGCTCAGGAACTCGTCAGTCTCGATATCAAAGTCGGAGATGGCGACGCCACGACCCTCGGCTCCCTGATCGAAGACGACCATGCCGGTGACCCAGAAAAGCTAATCCTCGATAGCGAGGCCATGCAGGAACTGGAAGAAGTTCTGAGCGAACTCTCCGAACGTGAGCGACGCATCATGACCAGTCGCCTTCGCAGCGAAGATGGCTCAACTCGATTCCGCGATGACCTCAGCGAAGAACTGCACATCACCCGCGAGCGCGTTCGCCAAATCGAAATCCAGGCCATCAAGAAGCTCCGGCAAATCGCCGCCCGGCGACGCCTGAAAGAGTATCTTTCGTGACCCCGGCGGGCCGCTCGATGTCCGAGAGACTACAATAGGGGAAGTTTCTGATGGGTGGCTTTCTTGACCTGATTCTTCATATCGACGAGCACCTCGTCTCGCTCATCAACCAATACGGATTCGCCGTTCACTTTCTCCTCTTCGCGGTGATCTTCTGCGAAACCGGGCTCGTGGTCATGCCATTCCTGCCCGGGGATTCTCTGCTCTTCGCGGCTGGCCTCTTCGCTCACCCCGGCAAAGGATTTAGTCTGCCGTTGCTCCTGTTTGGGCTTCCGATCGCCTCGATCCTCGGCGACACGGTGAACTTCCACCTCGGCAAATGGGTCGGGGCCAAGTTTCTCTACAAGGCGCGCTTCTTCAAGCCTGAATGGCTGGACAAAACGCGCTCGTTCTATGAGAAGCACGGCACCAAAACGATTGTCCTTGGCCGATTCGTCCCGATTGTCCGAACCGTTGCTCCATTTGTGGCCGGGATGGATGCCATGCCCTTCTCCAAGTACCTTCCTTGGTGCGCTTTTGGCAGCTTCCTCTGGGTGTGGATCTGCGTCGGGGCGGGATACCTCCTCGGCGACATCCCCTGGGTGCGCGACAACTTCGAGATCGTCATCCTCGGCGTCATTGCTCTCTCGGTGGTCGGCATTCTGAGGGAGATCATCAAGGAACGCAAAGCCCACAAGAAAGCGGCCGCGAACGCGGAATAGCGATTCACTTTCCCGCAGAAAGCAGGACTCGGGGCAAAAGGTGTTCATAATCAAGGCGTTTTGCAGCCAATCCCCGTTGAACAAGTCATGTCCTACCTGCCGCATCGCTACCCGATGCTGCTGGTGGATCGCATTCTGGAGTTCGAACCGCGCAAGACCTGTGTTGGCCTGAAGAACGTCACGATCAACGAGCCGTTCTTTGTGGGTCACTATCCGGGCAAACCGATCATGCCGGGCGTGTTGATCATCGAAGCCTTGGCCCAAGCCGGCGCGGTGATCCTCCTCAGCGACGAAGAGTTCCAAGGCATGATCCCCGTGATTGGTGGCATTGATGGCGTGAAGTTCCGGCGACAAGTGGTTCCGGGGGACCAGTTGATGCTCCACTGCGAGCTGCAGAAGCTCAAGGGCACCATCGGACGTCTACGGGGAGAAGCGCGCGTGGATGGGGAACTCGCTGCGGAAATGGAAATGATGTTCAAGCTCATTCCGGGAGCCCTCTAAGTTGGCGACCATTCACCCGACCTCGGTGGTGGAACCTTCGGCGCAAATCGCCGAGGGCGTGGTGATTGGCCCCTACTGCTACATCGAAAACGGCGCGGTCATCGGGCAAGACACCCGGCTGGAGAGCCATGTCACGGTGCGCAAAGACACAACCATCGGTGAGCGCAACGTCATCGCGCAGGGCGCGATCCTGGGTGGCGACCCCCAAGACCGCAAGTACGCCGGACAGCAAACCTTTCTGGAGATCGGCAACGACAACGTGATCCGGGAATACGTGACCATTCACCGGTCGAGCAAAGAGGGCGAATTCACCCGGGTTGGTGACCGGAACTACCTGATGGCCTTTGTCCACCTCGGACACGATGTCACCGTCACCAACGACGTGACGATCACCAACAACGTGGGCATCGCCGGGCACGCCACCATCGAAGAGATGGTCACGATCGGTGGCATGGCGGGAGTCCACCAGTTCGCCCGAATCGGCAAGCTCGCGATGGTCGGCGGCATGACCCGCGTGGTGCGCGATGTACCCCCGTTTATGATTGTCGAGGGCCACGACCAAGATGTCCGCGACATCAACGCGGTGGGTCTCAGGCGGATTGGGGTGAAGCCCGAAGCCCGGATGGCTCTGCACAAGGCCTGCAAGCTGCTGTTCCGCTCCCAGCTCGCTTTGGGCAACGCGATGGAGATCGTGCAGCGTGAAGTCATGGTCACGCCCGAGATTGAGTATCTCCTCGCCTTCCTGGAACGACTCTACAAGGGCAAGAACGGTCGGGGCGATCAGCGCTGACCTTGGTACACTAGGATTCACATGGCGAAGCTGAAAGAAGGCGATCAAGTCCGCGTGGTCACGCGACCGGTCAACGAAACCGACCGCACCGTGCACATGTTTTTCGAACACATGCAGGGACTCACCGGCGTGGTATCGAACTACTACACCAAGGAAGAAGTCGCCGTCACCGTCGATCTCAGCTCGCTCGTCGACATTCCGAAGGATGTCCACAACGCCGCCACCGACCGCATGCGCGGGCGATTTGCCGGAGAAGCCTCTGAGGAGCTTAAAAAGCTGATCGGAAAAGAGGGCTTGAATTTCACGCCGAACTACGTTCTGCTCGTTCGCGAAGAAGATCTCGAGAAGATTTGAGGCTTGTTCACGGTCTCTTTGCGTAGAATGCAAAGAACCATGAATCGGCGGGAGACATCATGTTAGGCGAAACGCTCTCGATGGTCATTTCCATCGTCTTTATTGCGCCGATCTACGCGTTTTGCATTTTCAAGGTTCTCGGCATGACCATCATGAAGGAGATTGATGGATTCGCCGGATTCATCGCTTTGTTCCTCCTCTTTGTGGGGCTGGTTGGCGCGCTCATTACTCGCGATCCGGTGGTTCAGGCCGCGATGGTGGTGTGCACGCTCTCGCTCGTGATCTTCTTCCCGTTTGCGGATGACTTTTTGGCGCGCAGCGATGTCGCGGACCTCAACGCCGAGCAGATCGACCGGGGCCACTTGGAACTCTCGCTTCGGCCCGACAACTTTCCCGCATGGTTCAAGCTCGCCGCGAATCTCTACGATCACGGCTTTCGGGGCCACGCGATTGCTCTGGCGGATATGACCCTGGAGCGCATCCCCGCCGAGACGGATCCTTTCCACAATCGCTCGCTGCGCGACATGTTCCGCCACGAAGAGCGCCAGATCGCGATGTGGAAGCGCGACACCACCGACCCCAAACACTTTGCTCCCATTGCTTGCCCAAAGTGCAAGGCCAAAAACCCGCCCGGTACGGTGAACTGCGTGCGATGCCAGGCACCCTTTTTGCTCCTGCTCAGTCGGCGCGGACGAGGCCGAGGTCGAACCTACGCCCGGCTTGTGCTGGGTTGGTGTCTCATCTCGATTCTCATCCCCATGGCCGCTTGGCTTGGTCTGCTGGGCCTCGGGTGGGCGTTTGTCCTGCTCCTGGCCGGCGTGGGGGGCACCCTGTTTTGGGTGTTCCGAGCGCGAAACCCGATCTCCGATGTTTCGCGACCGTTTAGCTGAGCAGCGTTACTCTTCGACCCCAAAGTGTCCGAGAGGCGCGCCTCCAAGGAGATGCGCATGCAGGTGAAAAACGGTTTGTCCGGCATCTGCGCCCTGGTTGATGACCACGCGGTATCCCCCGGTGAGGCCGAGTTGCTCCGCAATCACCTTCGCCGCGTTAAGCAGATATTTGTGATCTCCCTCATCCGGAAGCTCCGCGAGGCCCGTAATCTCTTGGCGAGGAACGATCAGAACATGCACCGGAGCCTGCGGCTGGATATCCCGAAAGGCCACCACGTGGTCGTCCTCATACACAATGTCAGCCGGAATCTCGCGCTGGATGATCTTGGTGAACAGGGTCGCCATGCCTCCCAGTTTGGCTCAATTTGTTGCCTGCTTTGAGCCGGAAAAACGCGTAGCCCTAGCCAACGGCACCGAGAATCGCGCATCATGCAGGCACGATGATTCTGTTCTCCTGATCCGTGAGTCCGTTTGACAACGCCCCTCAAAAGGGACGATGTCGACCATGCTCCACCACTCCTTTCTCCTTCAACCATCGAAGGATCTCTGTAAAGGAGGGGATACCGATCAGAAGCGAACCACGCTCCCGCGCCCCATCAAGGGGCGATTCTGGTGCCTCTCCTTCCCGATTTTCGCTATGCTATGCATAGCAAGGCAACGCCCGTGCCCCGGACGGTGCGATGAACAGCAGAATGCCTGGAGAAAAACTTAAGAAAACTCAAGAAGATAGCCGCGAGAAATTCCTCCTCGTCTTCGTCAACGAAGATCAGAACGAGGATGATGTCGTGGAGGGCGAGCTCGAAGGGCTCGTGGATGCGGCGGGCGGAGTCGTCGTCGGATCAGCGCGCCAGCGGGTGGATCGCCCGTACAAAGGAACCTACATCGGCTCCGGCAAGGTCGAAGAAGTCCGGGATGCCTGCGCCGAAGTCCAAGCCGATGGCGTGATCTTCGACTGTGAGCTCAGCGGAATCCAGATTCGAAACCTGGAAGAGATCATCGGGAAGCGCGTGCTTGATCGCACCCAGCTCATCCTCGATATCTTCGCCGCCCGCGCCCGCACCCGAGAAGGCCAGCTCCAAGTCGAACTCGCGCAATACACCTACCGACTGCCTCGATTGATGAGCGTCTACACCAAATTCGAGCGGCAGCGTGGTGGTATTGGCATGCGCGGTCCGGGTGAAACCAAACTCGAAAGCGACCGCCGGATGGTTCGCGACCGCATTGCGCGGCTCAAGCAGGATATCGAAGGGGTCAAGCGGCACCGAGATGTCCAACGTGAGGGCCGCAAGGATCAGCCCTATCCCGTGGTGGCGATTGTCGGATACACGAGTGCCGGAAAAAGCACCTTGATGAACCGACTCGCGGCCACTGACGTGCTCGTGGACGCGATGCCCTTCGCGACCCTCGACCCGACCACTCGATTGATCGATCTGCCCGACGGCGACCGGTTCTTCCTCAGTGACACGGTCGGATTCATCCGAAAGCTTCCGACTCTGCTGGTGGCTGCCTTCCGCGCGACGTTGGAGGAGTTGATCTACTCGGATCTTCTTCTCCACGTTGTGGATGTCAGCACTCCGGAATGGGAAATGCAACTGGATGCCGTGCTCGAGACGATTGAATCGCTCAAGGCCGGGGATATCCCTGTTCTGACCGTATTTAACAAGATCGACGCGGCGGAGAATCCGGCGGAAGTTCGGCGACTCGTCAGCGAGTGGCAGGATTCAGTCGCGATCAGCGCCCTCACAGGAGAAGGGATCCCTGATCTCATGGCGAGAATTCAGGGGATGCTGAGCGGTCGACTGGGCCGAGTCAAGGTGCTCGTCCCTTACGACAAAGCCCAGCTGGTCGAGCGCGCCTACGACTACGGTCGCGTCATTACCAAGGACTACCGCGAGGACGGCATCTACTTAGAAGCCGATGTGGTCGCCGAGCTGAGAGGCAAACTCGAACCCTACCGAATCGCGGAGGCGTCCTCCGGATAACAAACGCGATGAACGAAGCGGCAACGATGATCCTGGGCGACTGGGTGCAGCAAGCGACCACCCGGCTCGAAAGAGCCGGAGTCGACTCGCCGCGCTTGGATGCCCAGGTTCTCGCCGCCCATGCCCTGGGTAAAGATCGCACGTACGTGCTCACTCACCCGGAACACGAGGTTCTCTTGGGGGTTCTGGAGCCGATGCTGATCCGCCGGGAAGCCCGCGAGCCTCTGGCCTACATTGTCGGTCAGCGCGAGTTCTACGGGCGGATGTTTCAAGTCTCCCCCGACGTGCTGGTGCCGCGCCCGGACACCGAAATCCTCGTCGAGCGGGCCCTGCTGGCGGTCAGCCACAACCGTCAGTGGACGGGATCGATTCTTGATATCGGCACAGGAAGCGGGGCGATCGCCGTGACCCTGGCCTGCGAACTCCCGATGGCTGATGTCACGGCGGTGGACATTTCGGGTCGAGCCCTGAGAATCGCGATGTCGAATGCCGCCAGGCACGAGGCTCACATCAACTTCGTGCGCTCTGATCTCTACGAACATCTGCCCGCGAACTACTTCGACCTTGTCGTGAGCAACCCGCCGTACGTCTCCCACGCCGATGATCTTGAGCCGGATGTTCGTGAATACGAACCCAGCTTGGCTCTCTACGCCGATGCGAACGGCCTGGCTTTCTACCGAAGGCTCGCCGCCGAAACTCCCCAGGTTCTCGTCTGCCGCGCCCTCATGGTGGAGATCGGACTGGGGCAACGGGATGACGTCATCGGGATCTTCAGCGAATACGGCTGGCGATGCCTTGATTGCGTCTCCGACCTCAGCGGAATCCCGCGGGTTCTCACCTTCGAGACCGACACTGACCTGAGCTGATCACGCTTTCCCAGTGATGCGACCTCAAGATTGGGCATAATCGGATTCGAAATGGACGTGGTTGTCCCGGCAGAATTCGAGCACCTTTACGTTCACGACGAGGATCATCCGGTTGTGAAGATCCCGTCACAGGTTCTGCGCAAGACGGCCACCGAGATCACCAAGCTCTCCAACCGCCACAAACTTCTTGCTGAGAACATGGTTCGGATCATGAACAAAGCCAACGGAGTCGGCATCGCGGCTCCGCAGGTGGGAGTCAGCGAACGGATCATCGTGATTGCCCCAGAACGCCGTCCGATCGTTCTCGTCAACCCCGTGATCGTCAAGCACGAAGGCTCTCAAGTCGGGGAAGAAGGGTGCCTCAGCATCCCCGGTCTGTATGGCGATGTCGAGCGATTTGACACAGTGGAAGTAGAAGCCTACGACATCAAGGGCCGCCCGCTGAACTACGAAATGTCCGGCTACGCCGCCCGGATTGTCCAGCACGAAATTGACCACCTCGACGGAATTCTCTTCATCGACAAAGTGGATGAGAAGACCGTTCACTGGCAAGATCCGAACCGG
The DNA here is from genome assembly GCA_020161505.1 of Armatimonadota bacterium. GTDB lineage: Bacteria > Armatimonadota > Fimbriimonadia > Fimbriimonadales > Fimbriimonadaceae > UphvI-Ar2. The sequence goes on from JAIUNY010000002.1 coordinate 134,584, forward strand.
GAGCGCGACGAGTGAAGCTGGTTTACTTCGGCACCGCCCCCTTCGCCGTTCCTGCCCTGGAACGATTGGCTCCCTGCGTGAGTCTGGTCGTCACCCAGCCGGATCGACCCTCGGGCCGCGGGATGAAGCTCCAACCGAGCCCGGTGAAGGCAAAAGCCATCGAACTGGGGCTCCGTGTCGAGACTCCGGAGAAGTGCCGCGAACCCGGCTTTCTCGATCTCTTGCGCGCGGAAGAGGCGGACGTCTTTGTTGTGGCCGCCTATGGCCAAATCGTGCCTCAAGCCCTCCTCGATATTCCGAAGCACGGCTGCGTGAATCTGCACGGATCGATTCTTCCCCGCTGGCGAGGCGCCGCTCCAATCCAACGAGCGATTGAAGCCGGTGATGTCGAAACCGGGGTCACTCTGATGCAAATGGACGCCGGGATGGACACCGGAGACATCATTGCCATCGAACGCACCTCCATCGGCAAGCACGAACTCGCGGGTGCGGTCTACGAACGTCTTTCCGACATGGCGGCCGAGATGGCGGAGAGCTGGCTTCCTGTGATTGCCCAAGGAAAGCATCCAAGGGTGCCTCAGCAAGTTGAACTCTCGTGCCACGCCCCCAAGGTCAAAAAGGCAGACGCTGAACTCAGATCCACCATGACCCTGGTCGAGGCGTACGACAAGTTCCGCGCGTTTTCTCCGGCACCAGGAGCATGGCTTTCCGCACCGATGGGCGCGATCAAGGTGTTGAGTTGCCGCCCCGTTCCTGGTGTGGTGGGCGCAGCGGGCGAGGTGTTGATGACCAAGCCCAATCTGGTCGTTGGGTTCACGACCGGAGCGCTCAATCTCATCGACGTTCAACCCCAGGGCCGTGGAAAGATGTCCGGGGTAGATTTCGCCAACGGGGCACGACTCCAGGTCGGAGATCGTTTGATGGAATAGGCCCCGCCTGTTCGCCCTTTCAGGAAGAGACTTATGCAGAAAAAGATCGCCCTTCGGTTCATTCTTGGCATCTTGACCATCGTCGCCCTCTTCGGCGGCTATCGACTCTTCCATGAGTTCGCCAAGGATCCTGATCTGGGCGAGTTTGCGTCCGTTGGCATGGTGGCGGCCATTGAATACACGCCAGAAGGCGGCCGCGTCGTGGTGATCGACGAGCAGGGCAAGGAGATCACGCCACCTGCCCCCGAGAAATCGTTTGATGACCTCGATGTGACCTGGTCGGTCGATGGAAATCGACTCTTCTTCTCCAGCACGCGAGAGTCCGAGGCCTACACGATCCACCGGTGGAACCCGGGCAAGAATGTGGTCGAGCGCCGTACAGCGGGGAGTCGGAGCCAGAGCCTGCCGTGGTTCGGCCCCAACAGCGATCCCCGGGCCAAGCAATACGGTTTGATCCTCTCCGGCGGAAATGTGCTCGAAGTCGATGCGCGGACCGGAGCAACCACCACGGTTCTCCCGCCCACCACCCGCGATCTTGTCACGGGAGGCGGCGAGGAATCAGGTGCGCAAAGCCCGATGGAATCAACCTACCGTGACCTCGGCGATAGCTTCAAATTCGCACGATGGGGCCCCGGGCGCGAATCGCTCTTTGCCATCATGCGCAAGGAAGAAAACAACGTGGCCATCCACCAAAGCCTCGGCCTTGACGCTCAAGGCCAACAGCAGCGACCGGTCGAAATCTTCCGAGGGCGCAATGTGATCCTCGATGTGGATGACCAAGGCGTCGCGGCGGTCAGTGTTCAAGGGTTCTTCTTCCGAGACCCCGCCGCCGTGCCGGAGCAATTCATCCAAAACGGCAAGATCGTCAAACCGTTTGAATCAGGTGTCTTTAAGGTCTCGATCGGGCCAGAAGGCCAGCCGAACGCAGCCCCTGTCGCCCTGGTTCCCGCAGATTCGCCGCAGAGCTTTGGCGATGTTTCCATCTCCCCGGACGGCACCAAGGTCGCCGTTGTCGTGGGCAGCGTGGACAAGAATGGCAACTTCATTCCGGCTGGAATCGCGGTGATGCCCTTTGAAGAAGGCGGTGCGGGGAACGGAACCCTGCTTGTTCAGGGAGCGGTCAGCAGCGTGTCTTGGAGTCCAGATGGCTCGAAGCTCGTGTATCTGATGACCGAAGGCTCCAACACGGATATCTACACAATTGGATCCGATGGATCGGGCACCCGAAAGGTGACAAGTGGCGGACGCTTCGCGTTCCCCCGAATCAGCCCGCAGATGACGTCGGAGTGAGATTCAGGGTTTCCTGAGCAAGCTGGAGTACGTCTGCATAGGCAATCGAGACTGATCGGTCGTATTGTCCATAGGGGCAGCATCGCTCTGGCCTCGTGAGGGTGTAAAGTCCGATGCACGGTCGGCCAAGTGCCGCCGCGATGTGGGTGCTTCCGGTGTCTCCCGCCACATGAAGGTCGCACAGACTGATGAGGGCCACGAGTTGCTTGACGTTCGTCTTTCCAAGCATGTCCTTGGGCGCGCCGAGTCCTTTCGGGTCGGGGCTTCCCCACGCCGCCACGACTTCCTTGAAAGCCACTCGATCCGCCTCGGTTCCGAGAAAGGCAAACGTGACACCAGGGCCAAGATCGCGAACCAGGCGCGCATAGAGTTCCGGCGGCCACCTCTTCGTGCCCCAACCGGCTCCGGCATTGGCCAGAACCAACTGCTTGCCCTCCTCGCGCCCGAGATCCCGCAGCAGTTCCTGAACATGGGCCACATCGTCGGGGTTGGGCACAAGATTAAAGACCGCTCGGTCTGCAACACCTCCGACGGCCCGGGCCACATCCACATACTGATCGACCACGTGAATCGAACTCGGATCTGGTCTTACCGCCGAAGTGAAAAGCCAGGAACCTTCGCGTTGCCAGTGGTATCCCACCCGTTGCTGACAACGCGCGTAGCTGATCGGAAGCGCCGATTTCATCAAGCCCTGCAGGTCAATCCCCACCTCAAATTTCCCCAGCGCTTGCATCTGAGCTTTCCACTTCTTCGGATCTTTCTCCAGCACCTCCACGTGATCGATATCGGGACAGAGCTGAGGAATCCCCGCGAACCGGCGATCGCAGAGCCACACGACCTCGCATCCCGGATGGCCTTGCTTGAGGGCGGTCGCGACAGGCAACCCGCAGGCCACATCGCCGAGTGCGCTCAGGCGGGAGACGAGAAATCTCATGCGTCCTCCTGGATCATCTGCTTGACTTTGGCCACGACTTCTGCGGGATCTACCGCGCTTGGGCCACCCTCAGGACGAAACACGATTGCTCGGTCAAAATTGGGTTTGTATCGCACGGGATCCGTCCATCCAAAGACGGTGAGAGTGGGAACGCCATAGGCGGCGGCGATATGCGCCGAACCGGTATCCGCACTCAAGTGAACCTGCGAAGAGGCAATTTCTTTCATCGAGCCAACCAAATCGCGCTGCCCCACCAGATTCGTGCTCCCCGGAAGATCTAGTATGGGATCCCCAGGCGCACCGATGACGGTGACTGGAACCCCGTCAGCAAGCAACCTCCGTCCGATCTCCGTCCAGACCTCGGGGGCGACCGCCTTCTTCCAGTGCCCGCTCCCGGTCTGGATCGTCACTCCCTGACGTGCCGTGGGAGCGACATCCGGCATGATGGGGAGCACGGGGTTTTCAAAGGCCACCACCTTTTGAAGCAGCCGTCTCGCCGTCTCGGCCTCATGAACCTGAGTCACGCCGCACTCGACGAAGGTGTTCAGCCGCTTGGCCAGAGCATCGGTTCCGCGGTTCGTGAACCTCTGTTTCGCCCCCGAGAGCTTGAGGCAAAGCGCGGTCTTCGAATGCCCTTGGAGGTCAAATCCGAACTCGAAAGTGTGCTTTCGCAGAGCGGAAAACGCCTTGAGCTGCGCGATCCACGTTCGAGGATCGCTGCGCCGCTTTTTCCAGACCGTTCGATCAACAATAGCAACTTCACTGACCAGATCCGGAGTCGCAATCACATCCGCACACCGATCCTGCACCGCCCACACGATGTGAGCTTCCGGTGCGGCCTGCCTCAACCCCGAAACCGCCCAGGCCGCCATCACACAATCGCCAATCGCGGAAAACCGCACGATGAGTACCCGGGGCGCGCTCAAAGCAGACCCTTCCGCCGAGCGTTGCGCCATCGGTCGTGCATCCAAAGCCACTGATCCGGGGTCTCCCGAATGCGATCCTCCAACCACTTGTTGATCGCCCGCATCATCCCTTCACCCTTCACCTCGCAGTCCGGCACCGAGTTAAGAGCGGGATAGAAGGTCAAGCGATACCGCTCGTCTCCCTCGTACACACACACAACGGGAATCACCGCCGCCCCAGTTCGCTCGGCGAGAACCCCCGGCCCCAAGACGGTACCGGCGGGAAACCCGAAGAACGGCAGGAAGATATCGTCGGCGTTCTGATCCGGGAGAATCCCCACGATTTCGCCTGCCTTCAGCTTTTCCATGATCGCCCGCGCCGCATTTCCGCGCGCCAGAACCGAGGTTCCCGGCCCTTCGCGGATCTCGTTGACGATCCGATTGACCCCGTCCTGATCCGCGTTCCGGGCCACGACATGCACCGGATATCCCACCTTGGACATCCAGGCCGAGCACCGCTCCCAATTCCCAAGATGCCCCGTAATCAGCAACACTCCCTTGCCCTGGGCGAGACCCGCGTCGAGATGCTCGCGCCCTTCGATTCTCATGCGGCTTTCCAGCTCGGCAAGAGTTCGATTCGCCCCAATCAGGAAGTCCACGCTCGACCGCCCGAAGTTCTCGAAGACCTTCTTGGCATTCTCGTGAACTTGGCTCTCCGGCCAGTCGGGAAAGACCATGCGCAAATTGGCTTGCGTCCTCTCGCGATGCTTGGCATCGAGCCGGTAGATGAGCCGGCCAAATCCCTCGCCCTCTCGATACGCCTGGGCGAGCGACTTGCCACTGAGCCGCCGCTTGATCCCTCGGAGGAGCTTGATCGCGACTTTGCCGAGCACTTGCTTCTTGCGAGATTTCATGAGTGTGAGGGGCCGGCGGCAGCCAGAAGTTGATCCATCAAGGCGTCAAGGCTATCAATGCGGACGGAAAGCCGAGCGACGACCAGTTCCCGGACTCCCAGATCGGGCCGGGCGCGAAGTTTGACAAAATCCTTCTCCGTCACCACGACTGGCAATCCTGCGGGGAGTGTATCCCACAAGCCCGCGTGACTCAGAGGGTCGTGATCGGTGTAGATCGCCTCATGGCGAATCGCAACGCCCGCGTTCCGCAAGCTGGCGAGAAACCGCGAGGGATGAGCAATCGCGCAGAGCGCAATGGCCTCGCTGGGTGCATTGACGGGCCGCCCATCGATGCCCACAAAGCTCAAGGGCTGGCGGTGGACATCTTTCCCGTACCGAATGATTGCCGTGGCCCGTGGGTGTCCTAAACTCTTCGGCTCACGATAGGGGCCTGCGGGGAAACAGAAGTCATTCGGCAGATCAGGCTCGATCAGCAAGCTGGCCCCTAGCTTGAGCCTCAGATGCTGGAACCCATCATCCATGAGCAAGAGATGGTCGGGAAAGTGCGCCTCGGCGAGCTTCGCAGCAGCGACTCGATCCCGGCCGACGATCATCGGTGCCGCAGGAAGGCGATGGCGCAAGAGGGTCGGCTCATCACCCCAGTCAAAGGCGTTCAGCGGCCCTTCCGGAGCGACTTGGGCCTCGTGCTGAGCCGGAGACCCATACCCCGATGCCCCTAGAACCACGTTGACACCGCGCGCCTCCAAACCCTCCGCCAGAGCAATCACCACCGGCGTCTTCCCCGATCCTCCCGCCGTCAGATTTCCGACCACCACCACCGGAACTGTCGGCACATACGCCTTCTTGAGGCCGAGTTTGTAGATGCCCAGATAAGTTGTCCAACCGAGTCGATACAACCCAGCGAGCGGGCTCAGGAGCCAGGCTCCGAGCCCCTTGCTTGTCCAAAGGGATTCGATGGCGGTGCGCATTGGGCGGGTTTTATTCTGGCATGGTGCTTCGCCCTGCGTCCGACCGAAGAAATCCAGCAAGCGAGTACCATAGAACCTCCAGATGCCGTCCGCCGCCTTCACCACGCTTGGCTGCAAGGTCAACCAATACGAAACCCAAAAGATCCTCGAAAGCTTTTCCGAGGCGGGATTCCGCATTGTGCCGTTCGATGCCGAGGCGGATGTTTATGTCATCAACACCTGCAGCGTCACCAGTCAGGCGGAGAGCAAGAGTCGATACACGATCCGAAAAGCCCAGCGGACGAATCCGCTTGCCAAGGTGGTCGTCACGGGTTGCGCCGCCCAAATGAGTCTGAATCGATCCGACGAGGGCGACCTCGGCGACGTCGTGGTGCCGAATCCCGAAAAGCTCAACGCCTTGAAGTATCTTTTTCAAGCTGAGCCGAGCCTCGAGAACTGGGTAAAGGCCGAGCCCGCACCCAACTCCGACGAGGTACCGAAGGGGCGCACGAGAGCCACGCTCAAAATCCAAGATGGCTGCAGCGTGATGTGCAGCTATTGCAGCATCCCCTACACGAGGCCTGGAATGGTCAGCAGGCCGTGGTTCGAGGTTCTCGAAGAAGCGCAACGACTCGCCGCCGTGGGCTATCACGAGGCGATCTTGACGGGAGTCCTGATCGGAGCCTATGGCCCGGAATCGGGGAGTCAGGGCAAAAGCTTCGAAGAGCTCGTCACGATCCTTTCCGAGCAGAGTGGACTCGCCCGGCTCCGGATCAGCAGCATCGAGATGCACCAAGTCACCGATCCGATCCTCGATCTCGCGAAGAGCGGATGCGTGGTGCCGCACTTCCACATTCCCTTGCAAAGCGGGGATTCTAGGGTGCTCAAAGACATGAATCGTCGCTACGACCAAGCGATGTATCTCGACCTTTGCGCCAAAGTCCGCCGCGAACTCCCAGAGGGAACGATCACCACAGACATCATGGTCGGCTTTCCCACCGAAACCGAGGAGCGATTTGAGAGTTCCGTGCACGTCTGCCGAGAGGTCGGCTATCTGAAGGCTCACGTCTTTCGGTTCAGCCCCCGCTTCGGCACGCCCGCCGACCAGTGGGGAGACCCGGTTTCGCCGCAAGAAAAGCAAGCCCGTGCGCTCCGGCTCACCGAGATCACCCAGGAAACCGCCCGCGCGGAAGTCCGGCGATTCATCGGCAAGACGGTTCGAGTTTTGGTTGAGGGTAAGGAGCGCGGTGGCCTTCTGGAAGGCAACTCCGATCAGTGGCTCACCGTTCGATTCGCCGGAGCGCCTGAACTCAGCAAGACCCTCCAATGGGTTCGAATCGAGGACGAGCGGGACGGGATCGCTTTCGGAGAACTGGTCGCGGCTCCGACGGAGCGACCTGGTTTGGCCCCCTTGAGCGTTCTGTCCTAGCGAGCTTCAACCCTGAGGAGACCTGTTTCGTACTCCCATTAGACGAGATCGCTCGTCTTTGAGAAAACAATGGGATTGGTAGTCATTGGAATCATTATCTTGGCTGCGGGATTCGCACTCCGAGCGAACGCCAAGCAACAGCCTCAGGTAAAGCCGATCGCGAGCCTGATGATGGTCGGAGGGCCGCTTGTGGCGGTTTTCGGGTTCATCAGTGCCTCGGTGGTCATTGTCGAATCGGGTTATACCGGGATCAAACTGCGGCTTGGTGCGGCGGTCGATCAAGTCCCCGAAGGGATGCACTTCCTTGCTCCGGGGGTTGAGAAAATTGCTCTCATGGAAGTCCGCACGCAGAAGGAGGAGAGCATGGCCACCGCGGCGTCGCGCGATCTTCAGCCTGTGACCGCCTCACTTGCCCTCAACTTCCGGCTTGATCCCAGCAAGGCCTCGGATCTCTACAAGGAAGTCGGCACCGACTTCAAGAACCGAATCATCGCGCCCTCGGTGCAGGAAGCGATCAAGGTCGTGACCGCCCAATACACCGCCGAGGACTTGATCCGTCAGCGCCAGAAGGTGAAGAACGAAGTCGAGCAACAAATCGCCGCGCGACTCGCCAAGTACTACCTCATCGTCGATCCGGGCGGACTTTCGATCACCAACTTTGAGTTCTCGGAGGAGTTCAACAAGGCGATTGAGCAAAAAACCATCGCCCAACAGGAAGCGGAAAAGCAGCGGTTCGTGCTCGCCCGCGCGGAGCTGGAAAAACAGACCAAAGTTGCCCAAGCTCAGGGCGAGGCCGAAGCGGCCAAGCTGAATGCTCAGGCCCTGCAAGCCAACGGCGGTGAACTGGTCATCGCCCGCGAGTGGATCGAGAAGTGGGATGGCAAGATGCCGACGGTGGCCGGTGGCAACTCCGGCTACATGCTCGACCTTCGGCAGATCCTCAGCGACGCGCAAAAGTCGAATCCGTAAGCGCACCCCCTGAACAACTGAGCCCCCGAGATGCTCTCTCGGGGGCTCAGTTGTTCAGGCGACTCGGCTAGAACTCCCCACGGATGAAGTGCTCCATCACTTTCGGCACCGAAGGATCGAATCCGACTACATCCAGCATCCCGGGATCCCTCGGATCCGCGATGGTGAACTGGTTCGCCGTCATCGCCACGATGATCAGCCGAGCATCGATCCCCGACTGGTGACGATACTCACCCAGGGCCTCGCTCGGATGACGCACCCCACACCAGGTTTCGTTGTCGGTCAAAATGACAAACGCATCGACCTCCTGCCGATTCTCGGTCGCCCAAATCATCGGCAGAGCACAGTCGGTTGCGCCGAAGTTCGCCCGATCTGCCCGCGCCATCACCTCGGTGATCGTCATTCCACCGTGGAGACCGAGCGGAACAAGCCGGTCAGAGAACCCGAGCACCTGAGCACTTTCTTCCCGCGCCAGGGTGACCAGGCTCAGAGCCACCGCCGCCTTTGCTGCACTCAAACCAGACCCGGGGATCAAAGCCGACTTCATCGAGCCGGAAATGTCCAGTCCGATGAGGATGCGCTTTCCCGTCGGAACCACGGACTCGAAAGCCAGGTGGAATGCCTCGTTCAGAGCCTGAAGAATCGCCGGAACAGGCATCCATTCCTGTCCCCGACGACCCGTACCTCGTTCGTAGGTCGCCAGAGCGAGCAAGATCGCCACCGGGTGAATCCTCGCCGCCCGAAGCCGAACCGGATCAGTCAGTGAGGACACCACGTGACGCGTTGCTTCCGCACCCGGCGTCAGCAACCCGTACCGGGTCATGTTCGCCAGATTCCGAAGCATCGCCGTCAGAGGCATCTTGTCCAGCAAGGCCTCCCACACCATCGGGTGAGTCGCTAGCTCCTTCGGCACCGCCTCTCGGGGCAGATCAAACGCCCGGATCAGCTTCGCGGCTTCTGACGGTTCGCGCTCGGATTGCAGACGAACAAACGCCTCGAGCCGAGGGATCGGCACAGCCATCTCGCCGTTGATCAGCCAACGATATACCGCTCCGTGCTCCGCGCTCGCGGGCTTGGGGTGAGCCAGGCGCACGAGGTCAGCGTGCGTCCACTTCTCCCGATTCCGGTACTTCGTGACCTGGTAAACCAGATCGTCGACTTCCCGCGCGTTGTACCAATCGCTCACCGCTCGCCGAAGTCCTCGACCCCATCCGCGCAACTCTTCCGATTCCGAAATGAATTGGAAAAGGTGGGTTCCCGTTCGCGCCACCACGGGGAGAGCAGCATAGGCAGCTTGCCGCGTGTCATCGTTGCCGATGCTCGATGCGAGCGCCAGAGCGAAGAGAGCCGGGCCATTCTTCGGCGCGCGACCTTGACGAGAAATCTTGGCGATCGTGTCCACGGCACGCGGACCATCCTCCACCAGAAGCTCGCTGAGATTCTCGGCGCTCTCCTTCGTCGCTCGCTCTTCCGTCGCGTAATAGGTTCCGCCCTCGGTTCCTAGAATCAGGAACCGTTCGAGCAATGCCCACCGGTCAACGGCCCATACATGGCCGCCCGCGTCGTTCCGCACCTGACCCGCTCCGATGATCGGTGCGGATTGCGGGGTCTTCTTTCGCATCAAATGCTTGCTGAACCTCATGGCTCTGTTTTCTCCTTGGGAATGTCCGGCCCGTCGCTCTTTGCACGGGCGAGTGTCGAAGGGATCCGACCTCCTCCCCTTGCGAGGTCGAATCCGAGAGGGTGGCCCCTCCCCTTGCTCTGCCGATCCAGCCACGTGCTTGCGGTCACGAGGCATGGGGCGGCAGGGCAAGAGGCCAAAGCAACCTCCGCGATTGGGGTCACGTGCGGACGAAGGGCGATCTCGGGCAAGTTCCCGAGGGAACCATCGAGGGTTTGAACCTCGTCGCCGTGTGGCTTACCGATAACCCGAGCTCAACGGCCCGCACATTTCAACTGGTCGGCACTGGACTGCGGTCCCATCCCGAAGACAAGCCTGAAAACCGGGTGTGCGGACAAAAATTTGCCCTGACTGGGGTTCGAGTTTCGATCGATAACGCCAGAACAGCGGCCCGCACGGGCCCAAATTGTCAACAGCTTGCCGGAACGGCCAGTGCTGGTGGGGTCAAGGGGAAGTTGGGGATGGAGTTCATCCGAAGCGTCCCACGCTCACGTCGAGAGTCTTTCTCGAGAGCGCGGCTTCGGAGAGCGGCGCTCAGGAAAGGCTAAAAGGGCCAGGGTGGTCACCGGCGTTGCCGGGATCTGAGCTGCGATTCATTGTCTGTCACATGTCCGTTGCGGTCGGGTGCAAACCTCCGCGTCGAACGGTTGAGCATTGTCACACGCCGACCCTGGGGTCTGTCAAGTGGGATAGGACTCTTCCGCAATTTTGAGAGAGTCCAAATCAAAACACCTCCCCGTAGGGGAGGTGAATCATTTTTTTGGAACAGGGGCGAGTCCTACCAGCGGATCAGATTCGCGCCCCAGACAAGACCAGCCCCGAATCCGACGGTCATCACGAGGTCGCCTTTCTTCAACCGCCCGAACTTCTCTGCCTCGTAGAGACCAAGCGGAATTGAGCCAGCAGAAGTGTTTCCGTATTTTTCGATATTCAGAAACACCTTGCTCTCGTCGAGGCCAATGCGCTTGGCAGAACTCTCGATGATTCGAATGTTTGCCTGGTGGGGAACAAAGAGGTCCACATCGGCGGCGGTCAGACCATTTTCGGCCAAAACTTTGTCGCAGGCATCGCCGAGCGCGTTCACCGCGAACCGGTAGGTCTCCGCACCATTCATGTAGATCGAATCGCCTCGACCGAACGAGTGCGGGCTATCGACAGGGAATCGACTCTTGCCTTGCTCCAAGATGATGTGGTGTCCGCCCCCACCATCGGAAAACAGAACAGTTTTCATCACGCCACGATCGGTGTTCTCTTCCCCTTTCAAAATCACGGCGCCAGCGGCGTCGCCAAACAGCACGCACGTCGTGCGATCCGTCCAGTCGAGGAACTTGGACAACGTGTCCACACCGATGACCAGAACCGTATTGTGATGCCCCGCTTCGATCATCGCCGAGCCGGTCGAAACCCCATAGATGAACCCGGCGCAAGCCGCACCGAGATCGAAAGCCGCCGCCCGGCGCGCGCCAATCCGATCTTGAACAAGACACGCCGTACTCGGGAAGTAAAAGTCGTTGGAGACCGTGCAGAGGATCACCATGTCGATCTCATCCGCCGTCATGCCCGCGTTCTTCAGGGCCTCCTCAGCGGCCCACACGCTCAGATCGCTCGCCGCTTCTTCGTCAAGACAGATTCGCCGCTCGCGAATCCCCGTGCGCTGCATGATCCACTCGTCGCTCGTATCGACGATTTTTTCGAGATCAAAGTTGGTGAGAATTTTCTCCGGAACACCGTGGCCGGTTCCCTGGATGACAGCTCGCTTCATGGTGAAACAGGTTCCTTTCCTGACTGTGGCAGATCGCGGGCAATTGCTGCTCGAATCGTCTCCACAAGGTCAGCTTCAACGGCTCGCGCCGCATTCAAAATCGCATTTTCTATCGCCCGGGCATTGCTCCGTCCGTGACCGATCACACAGATCCCATTCACTCCCAGCAAGGGTGACCCGCCATATTCCGCATAGTCGATTTTGGCCTTAACGGGACGCATCGCGGTGCGCATCGGCAAGAAGAGAGCCTTGGTCGGCCAGCCAGGAACCGCGCCTCTGATTTCATCCATGATGAATTCCGCCACGCCTTCGCAAGCCTTGAGCATGATGTTTCCGGTGAAGGCATCGCACACCACGACATCGACTTCCTTGCGGAACACATCTTTGCTTTCGATGTTGCCGGCAAACCACGCGTGCTGACTCATGAGGTCATACGCCGACTTGGCAAACTGGTTGCCCTTGCCTGGCTCTTCGCCAATGTTGAGGAGGTGGATCTTGGGATTCTTGCGACCCATCACCTTTTCAGCAAACGAGCGGCCCATCAGCGCGAACTCCACCAGATGCTCGGGATCGACATCGGGGGAAGCCCCGGCATCAAGGAGCAGGAATCGTCCGTGCTTGTTCGGAAAAACTTGGGCGATCGCGGGGCGATGAACGCCGCCAATCTGTCGCCAACTCAGCAAAGCCGCCGCTGAACAAGCTCCCGTGTTGCCAGCAGAAACGAACGCCTGCGCCTCACCGGCTTTCACCATCTGAGCGCAAACCGAGATCGACGAGTCTTTCTTGGTGCGCAAAGCCGTCGTCGGCTTCTCGTCCATCCCAACCACCTGGCTTGCGTGGCGAAGGGTCACGTTTTTCGGCAGACCCGAAGCGGGAATGAACGTCTTCATCCGCTCGATATCGCCGACGAGGATGATCTCACCTCGAATCTGTGAGGCGACGTTTAGCACCCCATGCACGACGGGCTCGGGCGCGTAATCGCCCCCCATTCCATCAACCGCAATCTTCATTCCTTGCCTTCTTCCGCTCTCCGGAATTGCTCCAACTTGAGCATCTCGGGGCGGCCATGCGGTTCTTCCACTTCGAGATTGGCCTGCTTGGCGTTCGGGCAGGCTCCATCCCATCCGAAACTGCAGATCGGTTGTAGCGGCAGACTCACGATCAATCCCTGCCGGATGTAGGTGTCCTGGTGCAGAGCGTTCTTGTCGAACAATTGATATAGCTCGTCACAGACAACCTGCGCATAGCTGTCGGAGGCATAGCTGCTGGGGATCCCCTCCACCTCAAATTCGTCCTCCATCGTAAAAGGAAGATCAACGGTGAGAGGCTCGGTGCATCTTGCGCATTCCAGGACAATTTTTGCCTTGAACTGCCCCTTGATCAACAGGGCATTTCCCGTGCTCACAGCCTCCAACGTCCCGGAAACGGCCTCGACCAAGTCGAGGTCTTCCTCGCTGGCAAGGGCCGTGTTGACTTCAAATTGAAGTCGTTTCCCTGGGTTTTGGACTGCTTCATTGAGGTCAAGCAGCCCGGTGCGTCTCATAAGGAGTCAGTGTACCGAACCATCTGATTTTCCCCTAGACCCCGCGAAACCCGATGGATGTTTCGATTCACTCGTGCCGACAATCAAATTACGATCGCTTTGTCGGTCGTGATACGGGGAAACTATGGTTCATCGCGATACGCGAGCAGGGGAAAACGCTCTTCGTGGCGTGGTTCTGAAAGGGCTCGAGAATAAGGTGATCGGCTCCATCGCGAGCAAGGTCACCACGATCATGCTGAACGAGCAAATCTCGCCCGCCATGCTCTCGCGCCTCGTCGTGCCCTCACCCGAACTCAGTCGGATCATCGAAAACGGCCTCCAAACCGGCCTCTACACCGGCGAACCCGTGACCTTCCCGACACTACGCGATGCCTTCGACGCTATGGGATCGCCGCTTTCGTGGGAGATCTGCATGATGGGGGCCCTCGATTGCATGTCCCGAGCCCTCCTGCGAGGGTCGGACATGAGCCACAAGGAATTTCTTCGCCACAGCATGGCCACGGCAGCAGGAGCCAGGAGCATTGCGCGGCACCACGGCATGCCCGAACTCACCTTTTATCTTGCGGGACTCTTCCACGATATCGGGATTCCTCTCCTCGCCCACGCCAAACCGGACGACTACAACCAGTTTCCGACGATGCTCATGGGGAGCTCCATGTCTTTGGAGCATTTAGAGCAGCGGCAGTTCGGCTTCGACCATCAAGAAGTCGGCTCAACGTTCCTGATGACCCTCACCGCTCCCGATGCGGTGTGGCAAACCGCAGCCCAGCACCATTTCGACGGTTTTATCTCGCACCCGGTGATCTCGGCGGTGCGGATTTCCGCCAACGTCAGCCATCAAGTGGGATGCACGCTCGGGATCGCGAATGCTCCGCCAGCAATGCCGCCGCACTGTCTCACGGATGTCGGCCTGGATGAAACTGCCCTCGTGAGCTTGGCGGGTGAACTGGCCACGGCGGCCGGATTGGCCGACCGCTACGCGGCCTGACGCCACTGAGATGCCGCTCCGACACCGAAACGCCGGAAAACATCCAGGAATCTTACGATTTCGACCGCTTCCTTGAACGAAGGCGCGACATTCGGGCGTCCATTGGTGTAGTCTATGACCCGATTGCAACGTGGGTAACGTGTGCCTGGCACACTCTGTGCTCACCCTGCACTCGCGAGACAGGAGTTTGACTTGAGGAAGTGGTGGATTTTCTTTGCCGCCGGTGCGGTAGTCGTCGGATGCGCAGGCGGTAGCGGACTGGGAACAGGAACAACCGGAAGCGGCGCAACAACAGGCGGTGCAACAACGGGCGGAACAACGGGCGCTGTGCGTTCGGTGCCCCGTGTTGAATTGCCGGGCGATGCCTCCGACGTTCGTGTCGTTTATCTCTCTGGCCAACAGCGACGCGCTGCTGGCTCCCAATACGCCAAGCTGAACAACATTCGACTGGCCACGGGCGACGTCGACCAGATCCCTGGATCCGTGCAAGGCACACTCGATGGCGTCAACGTGAAGTTGGATGGCTACACGGTGAACAAATATGCTTTTGGTCACACGTTGCCGACCGGTATCCAAGCCGCTCGCTACACCCAGCTTCGCTCCGAAGTCTGGCGACTGGTGGAAGAACTCCCGAGCGGTGCCTTTGACACTCTGTTCACTGGCTCCTTCACCCTGCCGAATATCCCTGTTTCGGTTCCCCTCGCCCGCGGACGACAGTCCACCGTCCAGGTCTTCCTGAACGATGCCGCTCTCTTCCACGATGGCAACAATCTCATTTTCGATGAGACGCTCTTCAACGAAGACAACTTCCTTGATGTCGAGCCCGCCATCAACGGCTACTTCAGCGATATGGTCAGTTTCGACCTGAGCGGAGTCCCCGCTGGCGAGCGACCGCAAATGCAAAGCGGCGGAAACGCCACCAAGCTCATGCTGACGGGCGATGCCTGGGGCGTGGCGAATGGCGTCGGCACCGTCGGCTCCTTCGACATCATCAATCCTGGCTTCATCGAGTCGGGCGTTCTCACCAACCCAGTCGTCCTTCCGGACGGCACGGCTCCTGGAACCTACACGGTTCTCGAACCGGATCCGTCGGTGATCCCACCGACTGTCGTGCAAATCAGCGCCCTCCAAGGCCTGTGGCGCGACAGCAACGAAGTGCTGAAGAACCTGAGCGCGAACAACATGGTCATCTTCCCGACCACCCGCGCCAATGGTCAACACCAAGTCGTTGCCTGGAAGCGAAGCGGATCCTCGATCACCAAGATTTGGATCGGCCGAGCCACCCTCACCGGAACCACCAGTGGAACCGTGGAGCTGTGGAGCGCAGACCAACTTGACAACGGAACCGAGACCGGCAAGGTCACCGGAACCCTCACCAACTTCACCGTCGTCGGTGGAGTGATCAAGGATGGCGACTTCACCTTCACCACACCGCCGACCGGCTTTGTGGGCTCGGGTAGTTTCGCTGTCTTCGCGAAGTAATGCGGCCGATCCTCGCCGGAATTGAAACCGAGTACGGTTTCACCGTCGAGGGTCGATCCGTCCACGATCAAATAGACGACTCCATGGCCTTCGTCCGGGCATTCCCGGGCGGAGGCCTCTCGCTTTGGGACTACCGTTACGAATCGCCTCGCCACGACTTGCGAGGATTTGATGTCAAGGCTCTCGCTTACGATGCCATCGACGCCCGATTCGACCAAGGCCGTGCCCGGCCTCCTGCCGCCGAAGAGCGCAGCGACCGAGTTCTCACCAATGGAGCCCGGTTCTACAACGACCACGGGCACCCAGAATATGCAACCCCCGAGTGTTTTTCGCTCCGGGAACTCATGCTCCACGATCTCGCCGGAGAACGAGTGGTTCTTCAAGCCGCTCGCGCCTTTTCCGAGAAAATCGGGCGCGATGTGCGGGTCTACAAGAACAATACCGACTATCACGGCGCCAGCTACGGTACCCACGAGAGCTACCTGGTTCCGCGCCGACACAGTTTCGCCGCACTGTATGAGGCTGTCACCCCACTCTTGATTGCCCGCCAGGTGGTCTGCGGAGTCGGAAAGGTTGGTGCAGAGGCTAAGGGGCCGGTTCGGTATCAACTCAGCGCGCGGGCCGATTTCATGCAAGAGGCATACAACCTCGAAACCCTTGCCCGACGTCCCGTGTTTAACACCCGCGATGAGCCCCACGCTGATCCTGACCAGTGGATTCGGCTCCACGTGATCTGTGGTGATGCCAATCTGATCCCCTCGGCGACTCGACGCAAAGTCGGGCTCGTCAAGATCGCCTTGCATCTGCTGGATGCGGGGCTGGCTCCCACCTGGCGCATTCCCGATCCCGCCGAATCCTTCCAACTCACGAGCCGGGATGCGGACGGAGAGGGTCGAATCGTGCTCGAAGGCATGAACTGGACCACTCCTCGTCAGGTTCTGGAGAGCTATCTGGACACCTTTGACGGGCTCAATTCGGGAGACGAGGAGCTGAAGAGCGTCGCGCGTGAGACCCGCCAGCTCCTCGAAGATCGAGTCACCCGACCAGATGAGTTCCGTCGCCACGTAGACTGGGCCGCCAAGCGGTGGCTTCTCGATCAGTTCCGCGAGGCTGAGGGTCTCAGCTGGTTCGATCCATCCCTGCAATCGCTCGATCTGGCGTACCACCTGCTCGACCGCGAAGAAGGACTCTTTTTCGGCTTGGTGGAGGCGGGCGAAGTGGAAGCAGAGATCCCCCTAGAGGACGTGATCGAACGCGAAACCCAGGCATTTGAATGGGGTCGTGCGCATGTGCGCGGCCTCGCCGTCGAGAAGTTTGCCCCGCAGATCCGAACACTCACCTGGTCGAACATCACGTTTTCGGTGGGGGATGATCTTGTCACCGTGCCCTTGTTGCCTGACCTCCGCTACGATCCAGCAAGCCTCGGCGTAGAATCAGTCACAGACTTCATTGCCGCAATTCGGTCTGCGAATGCGGCCCACGAAACCTCATGATCAGTGCCGACCGACAAACTCAACGCGAGCCGGAATCTCCCGAGCGCAAGCTCGGCGATGGCGATGGCCCCAGCAAACCCGACATCACCCGCCCGACTGTGCCGAACGAGCTCCTGAAGCGGATGAAGAATGTCGACCCCGACCAGGCGAAGAAGTACCGCCAGCGATCTGGTCAATGAGCGACCAGCGCTTGATTGGCGTCCGCCCTCCCGAGGATTTCGCGGAGTTGGTCGGATTTGACCTCGGCTCCGTGCCCTCGCCCGACGAGCATGTCCACGGCACCACCGTGATGGCATTGCTGTTCGATGGCGGTGCCGTCGTGGTCGCCGACCGACGGGCCACGATGGGGAACCTCATCATGTACGAGGCCGCCGAGAAGATTGAAATCCTTGACGACCAAACCGTCGTGGCAATCAGTGGAGCCTACGCCCGGTCGATCGAGGTTTGCCGGTATCTGAAGCACGCCTTCAAGTATTACGAGCGGCTGAATCAGTTCGAAATTTCGATGGAAGGCAAGCTGATGGAGATTTCTCGGGCGCTTGCCGGGAATCTGCCGATGGCGATGCAAGGGGGCGTCTTCTTGCCAATCGCCGCGGCATACGACAAGAAGTCAGGAGACTTTGGCGTCTATTTCTTCGACACCGCCGGTGCCCGATTCATGGGCGCGGATTACGCCACCGCTGGCTCTGGCTCGGAACGTATTCGCGGCGTCTTTGAATACATCGCCCGAGTGAAAGGCCCCTGGCGCACCCGTCCTCAGGAGGACGTGCTGGTCGATGCCCTCACCATGCTCGATCTTGCTGCCGAGATGGACTCCGCCACCGGAGGCTCCCGCCGAGCCACTCCCAGCGTGTGCATCCTCACCGCCGAAGGAGCCACCGTTCTCTCCGAAGCCCAGGTCAAAGAAACCCTCGCCAAGCTCCCGGATTCGATGCGGGTTTAGCACCTTGGCGAGGTTTGCTAAGCAAATCACCCCTGGCTCGAAGTGAGACCAGGGGTGAATTGTTTCGGGAAGACCGGTTTCCCATCTATCCCAGACAGGAAACCGAACCGAACCAGGCGCCTTAGCGCTTGACGAACTGGAAGCCGCGACGGGCCTTCTTTCGACCGTACTTCTTGCGTTCCTTCACACGAGCGTCTCGCGTCAGGAATCCACCGGCTCGAAGCTCCTTGCGGAGATTCTCGTCGCGGGCCACGAGGGCGCGAGAGATGCCGAGCTTGACGGCACCGGCTTGGCCGACAACACCGCCGCCCTTGACTTTGGCGCGGACGTTGAACTTGCCATCAATCGCCAGGGCCACGAGCGGGCTCTTGACGAGGATCTCGAGGACGGGACGGCAGAGATAAGCCTTGAAGTCGCGATCGTTGATCGTGATCAGGCCTTCACCTGGCTCGATCCACACGCGGGCAACCGCGCTCTTGCGGCGGCCAGTTCCGTAATTCTGATTCGGGTTAGAAGGTCGCATAACGTTTTACTTGGTCACCTTGAGGGGTTGGGGGTTCTGGGCGGCGTGCGGATGATCCGGGCCGGAATACACTTTGAGCTTCTTGATGCTCTGTCGACCGAGTCGGCCCTTGGGCGACATGCCCCAGACCGTCTTTTCGATCAAGCGAACCGGATTGGTCTCCAGCATATCTTGGCGGCTGATGTTGCGGAGTCCGCCCGGCCAGCCAGTGTGCCAGTAGATGAGTTCCTTACCCTTGGAGCCGGTGAGGATGGCCTTATCCGCGTTAATGACAATGACGAAGTCGCCGTTGTCGACGTGGTAAGTGAAGTCTGCTTTGTGCTTGCCCCGCAGAATCTGCGCGACCTGCGCGGCCAAGCGACCGACGGGGATGCCGGTTGCATCCACGACGTGCCACTTGTGAACCACCGTTTCCGGCTTGGCTGTTGTCGTTCTATTCATCGTTATCTTCCCGTATCCCCTCCGCAAGCGAAGGGAAAATTCTATGGTCACGAGGGTGCCTGCCGTACTTGATTTTCATCAAAGTCAACCCGCAGGCGGGGAGCAAGGTGGGCCACTTAATCTGCGCGCGATCGCGCTGGGCCAGGAGATCATCAATCCAATCTGGCGCGTACTTTCCGCGCCCGATCTCCCATAAACTTCCACTTATCCGTCGCATCATGCCTCGAACGAATGCCGTACCGACCACATCAATCCAGACTTCATCCCGCACGTGGCGGACATCCACTTTGTACAAAGTGCGCACAGAGGTTTGATGGGGCTCAAGCAACTGGCTGAAGGCCAAGAAGTTGTGTTCCCCCACCAGACGAGCGGCTCCGGCTTGCATGGCGGCAATATCAAGATTCTTCCCATAGAACCATGTGTAGCGCATGCGGTGCGGATCCCGATCGCCCATCATAATGCGGAAGCGATAGAACCGATTTTGGGCCGAAAACCGACTGTGAAAGTCGTTCGGCACTTCATCTGCTCCCAGAACCGTGAGGTCGCGGGGCAGAACCTGGTTGATCGCACGAGGCCATCGCTCGGCGGGGAGGTCGATCTTCTGGTCGAAGTGACACACCTGTCCGCGTGCATGGGCTCCGCTATCTGTGCGGCTGGCACCTGTGATCTCAACATCCTCGCCCGAGACCTGGCGAACTCCCTCTGTCAATGTGCGGTGGACAGTTCTCTGTCCGGCCTGCGGCGCCCAGCCGCAGAAGTCAGTGCCGTCGTAAGCGACGACGAATCGAATTCGTTTAGTCGACAAGCTCAAGAACAGCCGTCGGAGCCGCATCGCCTCGGCGAACGCCGGTGCGAGTGAGGCGGGTGTAACCGCCGTTGCGATCCTTGAACCGAGGAGCCACGTTGTCGAACAAGTGAGCCACCAGGTCTTCGCCGTTGATCAGGCTGCGATCTTGCAGGATTTGGAGCTTTTCCGCATCCGTCTTGCCCGCCAGGGCCTTGAGCGGCTTCGGTGTGCTCTTGCTGTGACCCACGAGGATCTTGCGAGCCTCTCGGCGCGCCGTCAAGGTGTCGGCCTTACCCAAGGTGATGAGCTGCTCAACAATTCTGCGGAGTTCCTTGCTTCGCCCCACCGTGGTGTGAACATAGCCGTGCCGCACAAACTGGCGAGCCAGGTTGGTGAGCAGAGCTCGCCGCTGATCGCTCGGCAAGCCTAGTTTTCGTCGGTCGATCTTGTGTCGCATACTGGTTCCTTAAATCGTTATCGTGGGCAGAGCTTGCCGAACTTAGAAGTCGTCGTCCTCCAGGGAGTCGATGCTGATGTAGCCACCCTTGCTTGGCTTCAGCTCGATACCGTGCTCTTCGAGCTTGTCGCGCACCTCGGTAAGAGACTTCTTACCAAAACCGCGGATGCCGTTCAGGTCGGCTTCCGTCACCAGGGCGAGTTGCCGCAGATTCAGGATGCCCGCACGTCGGAGGCAGTTAAAGGTTCGCTGGCTCAAGTCCAGCTCTTCAATCTTGATGTCGGGGACGTTGGTCAGCTCTTCGGCCGCATCGCTGGTGTCGATGAAGACGTCCTCCATGCTCGGTCGACCCAGGTCGAAGAACATGCGGAAGTAGCGGTCCAGAATTTGAGCTGCTTGGGTCACCGCGTCGTTCGGCGGCAGAGCTCCGTTCGTCCAGACTTCGAGCACCAAGCGCTCGTAGTCAATCCGTTGGCCAACACGAGTCGCTTCGACCGTGTAGTTGACCTTCTTGACTGGGGTGTACTGGCTTCCCATGGTCAGGATGCCGATCATGCCCTTGTACTTCTCTTGCTTCTCCGGCAGAACGTAGCCCGTGCCAATGCTCGCGTAGAGTTCAGCGGTCAGGGTGGCGCCCTTTTCGCTGATCGTCGCGAGGTACATCTCGGGATTCACGATCTCGACACCCTCCGGGCAGACGATGTCCGCACCTGTCACCCGACCGGGGCCGGTGACATCAATCTTGAGAATGATCTCCTCCGGAAGCTCCAGATCCGGATCCACCGCAATCGCGATGTCCTTGAGGTTGAGCAGAAACTCGGTCGTATCTTCCTTCAGACCAGGAATCGCCGCGAACTCATGGAAAACCTTCTCGATGCGCACCGCGTTGACGGCGGCGCCAGCAATCGAGCTCAGCAGCACTCGGCGAAGAGCGTTGCCAATGGTTTGGCCGTAACCACGCTCAAGCGGCTCCAGCACAAACTTTGCGTAATCGTGTTCCAGTTCGAGGGTCTGAATATGGGGCATCGTAATCCTTGTCGAGAGGGGGTCGGGCGTTTAGACGCGGCGCTTCTTGGGAGGGCGGCAACCGTTGTGCGGAACCGGGGTGACGTCGCGGAGCGACTTCACTTCCAGACCGTTCGCATGGAGCGAGCGGATTGCCGTTTCGCGTCCACCACCGGGGCCGGAGACGTACACGTCTACCGACTTCATCTGGTGAGCGCCCGCCTTCTTGGCAGCGTTCTCAGCGGCGAGCTGAGCCGCGAACGGGGTGCCCTTTCGGCTTCCCTTGAAGCCCACGTGTCCGGCACTTGCCCAGCAGAGCGCATTGCCCTGAGGATCGGTGATCGTGACGATCGTGTTGTTAAACGTCGAGTGAATGTAGGCGTTGCCGTGAGCGACGGGACGCTTCTCTTTTGCCTTACCGCGAGTAGTTTGCTTGCGTGCCATGTCTCAGTCCTTACTTCTTCGCCTTCTTCTTGCCGGCAACCGTCTTGGCCTTGCCCTTGCGCGTTCGAGCATTGCTTCGCGTGCGCTGACCATGAACCGGGAGACCGCGGCGATGGCGCAGGCCACGGTAACAACCGATTTCCATCAGTCGGCGAATGTTGCTGAAAACTTCGCGGCGAAGATCACCCTCCACCTGGTAGTCGGCATCAATGATGTTTCGGAGCTTTGCCACATCGTCTTCGCTCAACTCACGAACCTTCGTTCGCGGGTCAAGCCCTGACTTCTCAACAATCTCCGTGGCCTTCTTCGGGCCAATCCCATAGATGCTTTGAAGACCGTAATAAAGGCCTTTGTCTCGGGGAAGGTCTACACCTGCAATACGCGCCATCGCTGAATTCTTCCTGTCTTATCCTTGTCGCTGCTTATGCTTCGGGTTGATGCAGATCACACGCACTACACCGGATCTTTTGATGATCTTGCACTTATCGCACATCTTCTTAACACTGGCCCGAACTTTCATTGCGTTTCCTCCCAGATCCCGCGACTTTCGCCCACAAAGAGGCGTCTGACTTACCAGGGGAACTGGAAACCGCCAGGGACAAAGAGCCCCGACGCAAGGGAGAATTATACCGATGAACCTGCCGCGATGCTTGGTTCACCAGAAGATCGGGAGGAAGGACCCGATTGCCGCCCTATCATTCGTCTCTCCCTAGCCCAAGGGCCTCGCGCAAGGTGTCAATCAAGGTGCCTGCTACCGTATCCTGGCTCAGTTCCCACACCATGATGCCGGCCAGTTTCTGCTCTTTCGCATAGGCGACTTTCTCCCTCAACGTCGGTTGATCGTTGAAAAAGAAGTCTCCGGCTCGATTTCCTTGGCGAGTGGTGTCGCCCAGGAGATCCCGAGCCGACTTAGCCTCGTCGAACTTTTCGATGTTTCGACCATAAAACGGCACGCCCAGCGCGATCTTATCTTTCGGCACGCCCTTGAACGAGACTGCCTCGACATCCCGCACCGCTTGCTCTTTTGTCGAATGCTCGCGCGGATGATCGTAACTCATCAGGTGGAGCCGATCGAGGGCGAATACCAGCTCGGGTGGAAATTCCTGCCAGGCTGCCATCGCCGCCGTCACCAGCTTCTCTTTGCCAATCGCCCGCTTGATCGACCGAGCCAGCGCCGCATAGTCACGGGCTTCCTTGGCATCCTTAGGGTGCTCCCAGTCCAGATCGATTCCGTCGAGCTGGTACTTCTCTACCCACCCCTTCACTTCACGGGCAAACTTCTCGCGCTTGCCCACATCCGCGCTCACGCTCGCAAAACCGGAACTCCGCTCCCAGCCACCAATCGCGAGGAGAAGCCGGAAGCCATGCACCTTGCGCTTTTCGACAAGATGATTCATCACGGGCTCGGGCAGATCCTTGGACTCAATCCGGCCCTCCCTGGTCGGTTCGACCGAAAAGGCGATCACATCTGTGACGCTGGCATACGCCTTCTCGGGCACCTGCTCATACGACCAAGCCGGAACATATCCGACCAACACCGGGGAATCCGCCGCCGGGCCCGCTCCGAGCAGAGCCAAACCAGCCGCCAAAGAGGCCAACATGGCCCCATTTTTCCACAATCAATCCCCAACCGTTGATAAACCAACTCTTTCGCGCAAGAAATTGTCTTGGCCTTACTCATATCATCATGTAGGATGTTCGCAGGTCAAAAGTCCCTGGTAGCTTTGCGGGCACGCCCCCGCAACGCACGGGCCGCGACCGGGAGGATTTTTTATCATGGACTCCACCTTGGTGGCTCTTTTTGTTCTCGGTGTTGGATCGGGTATCGCGCTTGGCGCGGCACTCGCCTGGCTGATTGCGCGAAGCTCGCAGAAGAAACAAGCGACCTCGCCGATCCGAGCGCAACCAGACCCTCTTCTCATTGCCCTACGCGACGAAAACCGACGACTCTCCGACCTCATCCTTCAAGCCCAAACGCAGATTGCTGCGCTTGAGAAGCCTAAGGCACCCTCTCTGGCTGATGACTTCACCCAGATCACCGGGATTGGGCCGGTCTTCGCCAGAAGGCTTCGTGAGCAGGGAATCCGCACCTTCGCCGATTTGGCACGAATGGAGGAATCTCAAATCGAACAAATTGTGAAGCCCGTTTCTTGGAAGCCCGTTGATCTCACCCAGTGGCGACGCGACGCCGCCCACCTTGCCGCAACTGAGAATCAACCCTCACCCCAACTCACCCTGCTTACCTCCTGACCTTCATTCACTCATCCCAGCCCGCCTGGCCCGTGCTCCTCGGGTTGGAGAGGCACAAAGAAACCGCCCCACGGCTCGGATCTCCCAGCCATCGGGGCGGTTCTTGTTTTTGAAGTCGCGTTCAGACGCGGGCGGGAACCTTGGCCGTCAGAATGCGGATCACGTCTTCGGCCGAGTAGCGTTCCTGACCCTTCGGGCAGAACTCCTCCAGATCCACCAGCCGATCGCCCGCCGTGACGAGCACAGGCTCAACATAGCCATCTTTGCGGACCTGAGGGATGCTGACCGTGGACATCAGACCGTTGCAGACGCACTTGCGCCCACATGTCTCCTTGAGGTCGCCACCCTTTCTGACGAAGTCATCTATCGGCTCACTCGCGCATCGGTAGCCGATCTTGCCGTCTTCCATCTTATAGGCCGACCTAAGGTAGCCCAGATCGCAAATCCGGTTTCGCTTTTCGTAAACGGCATCATTGGACATCGACTCACCCAGCTGAACGACTTTGAACGGGAATCCGGTCGGGCTGGCCAGGGGATCGGTGAAGACTTCGAGCTCCTTGTTTTGAGCTGCTTTGATGATGCGATCCTTGAGGTCGCGGTTGATGCCGCTCTCGTTGCAGAAAGCGAAAGCTGTCCCGACTTGGATGCCAGCGGCACCTTCGCTGAGGGCTTCCTCCAGCTTGCCCGGCTGACCCCAGGAACCGGCAAGCCAAAATGGCACGCCCAGTTCACGGAAGGCAGCAAGATCGGCCTCATCGCGCGGGCCGTAAATCGGCTCACCCTTTTCGCTCAGAGTCATCGCACCACGCGGTGGAGCGTTGTGACCGCCCGCCGTCCAGCCCTCAATTATGAAACCATCGACCTTGCCGCTTGCCTTTTTCGCCAAATTGAGGGCGAGGCTGGCACTGCTGACGATCGCGAGAAACTTCGGGCGGATGAGTTCGCTGAGACCCTTTGGCAGATAGCGCGAAGGATCGAATACGTTTTCGTAAACCTCACCCGAATCAGCGCCTTCGACGTCGATTCGCAGGTTGGTGACTTCCAGCTTAGAAAGCTTATCGAGCGCACCGGGGATGGCCCGGGGAATGCCGGCGCCCATGAGCACATAGTCGACACCCGCCAGCATCGCGCCGAAGAGTGACGGCAACGTGGGAAGTTGAATCTTGGTGAGAAGATTCACCCCCACCACGCCCTGGTGACCGCGCTTGGCCAGCCAGACTTCGCAGAAATTGCCGACCACGGTGAGATCCAAAATCGGCGTGCCGGGATCAATTGCGTGGAGAGGCTTGCTGATGTAGGGCTTATCCGCCGGCTTCCCGCCGGGGACAAAGTAGCGATCCAATATCTTTTGAGCGATTTCTTGGATCGGAAAAGCGGCAAGGGCTTCTCGAACCGAGCCACACGGATCGCCATCCTGCAAGCGGCGTACGAGCACCGTGTCGACCCCGGTTCCGGAGACAACACCCATCTGTCCTAGCTGCGAAACGGTGCGAGCCAGGTTCCAATCGGACACAGCGACACCCATGCCGCCCTGAATAATGCGCGGAAGATTCATTGTCGGTTCTCTTCTCTTCCTCCATCATGACGTATTCCGGCCCGCCGATGCGCCCGATTCATGAGGCTCTGAAGCGAAAGAACAAGGATTCCTGGGGAAAGTTGCTGAGAATGAACCGAAATACCTGTCTTGGGCACTCCCATTGGGTTCGTCTACATTTTTTTCGTTTTTAGTAGACATCTCTACATGTACGTGCGTATACTATTTTCATGCAGTTCGCTCTCGACTTTGGAAATACGCCGTTCCGCCCGGCTCCACGGGCCAGAGTTGCACCCAGTTCATCTCGGCCGGCCGCCGGGCTCCCGGTCGCCGGGGTCACCCCGACCACCCGTATCCGGACAGTCCCCGCTCATCGGGCCCGCAAGGAGTTTGCTCCTCGTGCTGAGGGCACCTTCTTCCTATCCTTGCGTGAATCCAACGCCGGTGAGCGTTATCTGCCTCGGCTCTCGGTCGATGGATGCGAGAAGGCCCTTCAAGAGCTTGCCCAGGCATCCCGAGATACCGACATCCACATCGTGACCAAGGATGCGCAAGTCAGTCAGCTGATTTCTGGGCTGGGTCGATTTGAGTCCGCCGAAGTCACGATGCAGATTGCCAGCGATGATGAGTCCGCTCTGGCCGAGTTTGAGCCTGGCCATTCGCGATATGCTCAGAGGGTCGAAGCGGTTCGACGGCTCGTCGACGCCGGAATCAAGGTGACCGTGGAAGTGGATTCTCGGGTGAAGTGGCGCGATGCCGAGTCATTCGCGCGGGCCCTCGTACGTGCGGGAGCAGGTGCCTACTGTATCAATGGGCCGGAAAATCCTCTGACTTCTGTGTTCGAGGTGGCCTGGCGCGAGGTCAAGTTTGCCGGACGTCGGTACTTGGCGTAGGGGAATCCGTGCGTTCAGTCTGAACCGATTTCAAATCGGAACGAGATGATTTCGATTGAGTCCTCTTCTCGATTGACGAGATAGAACAAGTGCCCGTAAAATTGGCCCTCGTTTAAGAGGTGCGAGATCGGTCTTCGATAGGATCCCGATGGCTTCTCGGCGAGAATCGCCAGAACAATTCCGTTCGGCTTTTCGAAAACTTCGATGAGTTTTTGCAGCGCCCGAAACTCATCCTGACGCCACGTACTGTTGGACAGGATGTTGTATTGAATGCGAAACTCCGCTCCAAACTTCACGGTTGCCATAAACTATGCCCGGATCCTTATTCGCTCGGCGATGACGAGCTAGCTGAGCAACTCTGGTCGACCGAAGCGATAAGGGTACCTTAACAATTCTGGCTGAATCAGATTTCCGCGCTCAGTCAGTAACCAGGCCGGAAGTTCATGCGTAATCTCGCTGAGCTCTCTCCAACTCGCAATTCCGAAACGATGAATCGTCTGCTTGACGACCATCTCCCGGCTCTCATTGAGATCGAGATTCGGTGATCTGTCATCACTTGGTGTGAAGACAATATATTCGCCGTCGCGACTAAAATCCCCTGCGGATGCAAAGCCTTGAAGCAGTTCCTCAATTCCAGATGGAACGGGCCCATTCTCTTCTGCAAGATAGCTCAGGCCAGTGAGCGTCTCACCTTCCCCAACTAAGTCATGACTGCATGCGGCGACGTCGATCAGGAACAGCAACTTCACCAGCTTCTGCCAATGCAGCCGCTTATCCTCGGACTTAGAGAGGACATATGCCGATATCGATCGTGCCGTATTCATCGCAGATTCTTCTTAGTATTGGTAGTGAAACAGTGAAGAGGATCCTCGCGTGCTCCGGGTGAACAAGAATGAGCCTTAATTCCGGTGCCGATAGACAATACGGCATCGCTCAAGATCGTACGGAGAAAACTCCACGCGAACCTTGTCGCCAGTCAGGATCTTGATCCAGTGCTTGCGCATCTTGCCGCTGACGTAGGCCAGGACTTCGTCGCCGGTGTCATCCAGCTTCACGCGAAAGAGTGCGTTCGGCAGGTTCTCAACGACCGTGCCTTCGAGTTCAATGCCCTCTTCCTTCGTGGGTTCGGCTGTCTTCTTCTTGAAGTTGCCGCCTCGTCCGCCGCTGTATCCGCCTCGTCTCGCCATAATTTGCTCGTCCAAGCCTGGGCTTAGTCTTCTTCCGTGGTGAGAATCACCGGGCCAGAAGCCGTTACTGCCACTGTGTGCTCGAAATGTGCGCTTAGTTTACCGTCTGCAGTGACAACCGTCCAGTCATCGTCCAGAGTAGCCACCCGGTGGGTGCCCTCGTTCACCATCGGTTCAATACAAAAAGTCATCCCAGCCTTGAGCATTGGCCCCTGCTTGGCCTTGCCGAAGTTGGGCACGCTGGGTGCCTCGTGCAGGTTCTGACCGATCCCGTGACCGACCAATTCCCGCACAACTCCATAACCGTTGCGTTCGACGTAGGCCTGAATGGTTGCTGAAATGTCCCCGATCCGATTCCCTGGTCGAGCTTTGGCAATCCCCTGCATCAAGGATTCTCGGGTCACGTTCATCAGCCTCTGCGCCGCCGCCGAGACCTCGCCCGCGCCAAATGTCCAAGCCGAATCGGCATGCCAGCCATCGAGAATCACGCCAAAATCGAGCTTCACCAAGTCCCCTGGCTGCACCACTTCGTCACCAGGAATCCCGTGAACCACGACTTCGTTCAACCCGATGCAGGCCGATGCGGGAAATGCAGGACGCCCAGGAGCCGCGCCGTAGCCCAGGAAGCTCGGAATCCCGCCTTTCTCGCGGATCGCTTTTTCGGCGATCGTATCGAGTTCGCGCAACGTCGTCTTGCCCGGCTCGATCGCACCACTCGTGATGCGCATCGCCCGAGCCAACACTCGCCCCGCCTCGCGCATTTTCGCGATTTCAGAATCTTTCTTGAGAACAATCATCGACCCAGGTGCTCCATGATCTGTCGGTAAACATCCTCGGGATCCTTGCTGGCATCCACGTGGAGGGCGAGTCGCTTGGACTCATAGTGATCGACCACTGGCTTCGTGTTTTCCCAAAACACCCGCAGTCGCTCGCGAATCGTGTCTGGATTGTCATCCTCACGCACCAGGAGAGGACTGTTGCACTTGTCGCAGAAGCCTTCTCGCTTCGGTGGCTTATTGAAGCGATGGTAGATCTCCCCGCAGCGGGTGCAGCCGATTCGTCCGCTGAGTCGGTGAACGACAATTTCTTCGTCCACCTCAAGCGAAACCACCACGTCGAGGTGAATCTCTTCCTTTTCGAGCTCTTCGTCCAAGGCCTCGGCCTGTCGAACCGTTCGGGGGAATCCATCGAGAATGAAGCCTTTGCGTCGCACCTCATCGCTCCGCAGCCGCTTCAGCATCATCTGAATCGTGACGCCGTTCGGGACGAGTTCGCCGCGATCAATGTAGCTTTTGGCCAACTGACCAAGATCGGTCTCCGCGTCGATTTCCGCGCGGAAAATCACGCCGGAAGCAAGCGGATGGGCACCCGTTCGCGTCTCAATGAGCTGCGATTGGGTGCCCTTTCCCACTCCGGGCGGACCAACCAGAATCAGTCGGACCGACACCAGAGTTATCCTTCGTATTGCTTCGTGATCAGGTTCGCCTCGATCTGGCGCATTGTCTCAAGGGCAACGCTGACCATGATGAGAAGCGACGTGCCGGCAATCAAGCCAATGCTCGTGATGTTCGCAATCAACGGCATGATGAACTGTGTCATTGCCGCCAGAGCCAAGAAGACGGAACCAATGAACGTCACCCGCGAAATCACTCCGTTGAGGAAGTCCCGCGTTTGGCGTCCCGGTCGAATGCCTTGGATGTAGCTTCCACCTCGTTTCAGGTTGTCGGCGATGTCATCCACGTTGTAGGTGAGCGCCGTCCAAAAGTAGGTGAAGAAGAAGATCATGCCGGTGTAAACCAGCAGGCCAACATATCCTTCCCAACGAGTGAAGTTCGGCGACAAGAATCGCTCGATCGTCATCAGAGTCTGGTGGATTGCGCTTCCCGGAGGGAACGCTGCCGCAAACTGGCTCGGAAGATAGATCAGAGTGATTGCGAAGATGATGGGAATCACGCCCGCCATCGAGACCGCAATCGGCAAGTAGCTGACTTGGCCACCCACTTGCCGTGTGCCGAAGTTCCGCCTCATGTGCTGAATCGGAATCCGGCGCTGAGCCACCGTGAAGAGCACGATGAGCCAGGTAGTCGCAAAGAACATCACGCCAAGCAGCGCGGCGCGCCACCAAGCAATGGTTCCGTTCGCCACTGACTTACCAACGACGTCGAGCACGCCAGGCAGCGCGATGACGATACCAGCGAAGATCAGCATGGAGATTCCGTTGCCGATCCCTCGTTCGCTGACTTGTTCGCCCAGCCACAGGAGCATCATCGAACCGGAAAGCCAGAAAAGGACAATCCACGTTCGGTCGAACATGTCGAGGCTACCCGTGACTTGCGGGCCCATCAGGTTCAGCAAACCAACGCCTTGGAAGAGGCCAATCGCAATCGTCAAGAAGCGCGTGCGCTTGTTCTGCTGACGCTTGGCATATTCGCCACCTTCTTTCATCTCCTCCTTCCACTTGGGGTTACCCAGAGTGAGAACCTGGAGGATGATGCTGGAAACAATGTAGGGTCCAAGACCAAGCGCAAAGATGGAGACGCGCTTAAACGCGCCTCCACCAATGGCATTGATCATGGAGAAGAATTGGTTGCCTTCGAGCAACTTGGTCAAAGCGGATGGGTTGATGCCATGGATCGGAACCGGGACATGAACACCGATGACGTAGACGAGGAAGATCGCGAGGATGAACTGGAGTCGTCCTCGGAGATCAGAATCCGCCCACGCGAGGCGCAAGGTATCGAACAGGTTCATCCGGAGACCTTTGTCGCCGGCGCCACTGCGCTTCGCCGCTTGACCGGGGAAGCTCACAGCGTGACGACCTCTCCGCCAGCCGCCGAGATCTTCTCAGCTGCTTGCTTGCTGAACTTGTGTGCCTTCACCGTCAGCTTCTTCGAGACTTCACCAAAGGCAAGCACCTTCACGCCATCCTTCAGCTGGCTGATGATGCCAGATTCCAGAAGCTTCTCCGGAGTGACTTCGTCGCCTGCTTTGAACAGGTTCTCGAGGTCATCCAGGTTGATGATGCTGTATTCCTTGTGGTTGATGTTTCGGAAGCCGCGCTTCACCGGGAGTCGGCGGTGGATAGGGGTTTGGCCACCTTCGAACCATGCCGGGATTTGGCGTCGAGCCTTTTGGCCCTTGGTTCCACGAGTGGCAGTTTTGCCCTTTCCGCTACCGATACCACGGGCGACACGTCGCTTGCGCTTGGTCGAACCAGGATTCGGGGTCAGATCGTTCAGATTCATTCAGAAGCCTCCTCGGCTTTCTTCTTGCGGGTGGCCTTCGGCTTGGCCGGGGCCTCCTCGGTCGTGGCCTTGGCGGCCTTGGTCGCCTTCGGAGCCTTCTCGGCCTTCGGCTTGGCTTCCTTCACGGTTTCCGTCTTCTTCGAAGCAACCTTCACAGCTGCCTTCGGTTTCTCCGGAGCCGCGCCGGATGCCTTGGCCGCGCGCTTCTCAGCCGCAGCCTTGCCATCTTGGCGACGTCGAACCTTCTCCACACCATCGACTTCTTCCACCTTCAGCACGTGCTTGATCGCATGGATCATGCCGCGCGTGGAGGCCGTGTCTTCGAAGATGTTGGATTGGCCGATCTTGCGCAGTCCGAGAGCCGCCGCAGTGCGTCGGTTCTTCGGAACGTTGCCGATCAGACTCTTGACCAGAGTGACTTTAAGCATGGTCAGCTTCCTCCTTGCGAGCCTTGGCAAGCCAGGGCACGAGTTCGTTGACGTCGGAGCCTCGGCGAGTCGCGGCCTTCTCAGGTGCGCTCAGTTGATTGAAGGCATCCAGAGTGGCGTAAGCGATGTTCAGCGGGTTGCGGCTACCGAGACACTTGGCGAGCACGGAGTGAACTCCGGCTGCTTCCAAGCATTGACGGACAGCCGAACCGGCCTTGACACCGGTACCGGGCGAAGCCGGTCGAAGAACGACCTGAGCGGAGCCGTGGCGACCCACCACTTCGTGGGGAATCGTCTCACCGATCATCTCGATCTTGAACATGGCCTTGCGAGCGGCTTCTTCGCCCTTGCGGATGGCGTCGGGAATACCCCGAGCCTTGCCCATGCCCACACCGAGCGAACCTTTGTTGTCACCCACGACGACAAGAATCGACCAGGAAGCCGTCTTACCGCCCTTGTGGGTCTTGAAAACCTTGTTCGATCGGATGACCCGAACGTCGAGCTGGGGCCCGTCAGTGTTGCGAAGTGCCGACTGTCGTCGGCCTACAATGCGTGGTCCTCGTGCCATTCTTAAAACTCCAGACCCGCGCTGCGGGCTCCGTCGGCGAGACTGGCGACCATGCCGTGGTAGCGGAAGCCACCTCGGTCGAAGACAACAGCCTTAACTCCTTTCTCGGTGGCACGCTTGGCCAAAGCCTCGCCCACCTTCTTTGCACCGTCTACCGTGTCGGTTGCACCCAGAGCCTTCTCCGCCGTGCTCGCTGCAGCCAGGGTGTGGCCCGTCGAGTCATCGATCAGTTGAGCATAGATGTGCTTTTGACTTCGGAAAACCGCCAAGCGAGGTCGCTCAGCCGTGCCCTTCAGATGCTTTCGGATGCGCTTGTGACGCACAACCCGCATTTCGCTACGTGTTTTAACCGCCATTTCTTATGCGCTCCTATTACTTACCGGCCCTCTTGCCCGGTCGAGTCTTCACGATTTCGCCTTGGTAGCGAACGCCCTTGCCCTTGTACGGGTCAGGCTTTCGAACCTTGCGAATGTCAGCAGCGAGCTGGCCCACCAGAGCCTTGTCGATTCCGCTGACGATGATCGTGGCGTTCTTGCCCTTTTCAGGGGCAGGAACTTCAAATGAGATTCCGTTCGGAGCATCAATCTCCACCGGGTGGGAATAGCCCAGACTCAGGGTCAGCTTGCTGCCCTGAACCGAAGCCCTGTAACCCACACCAACAATCTCCAGCACCTTTTTGTGACCGTCCGTCACGCCCACCACCATGTTGTTGATGAGGGTGCGAGCCAGGCCATGCTGAGATCGATTGTGGCGATCATTGTCCGGGCGAGCGATCGTTAGGGTGTTTCCTTCTTGCGCAACGGTCAGCTTCTCAGAGATCGGCTGAACCAGTTCGCCCTTCGGGCCCTTTACGTTCACCACGGAATTTTCAACTGTCACGGAGACCTTCTCAGGCACCGTGATCGGTTTCAAACCAATTCGTGACATCTTTCTTCAAGTCTCCATCAATAGACCAGGCACAGCACTTCGCCACCGATGCGTCGGCGACGGGCTTCCCGGTCGGTCATGACTCCTTGGCTAGTCGTCACCACGATGGTGGCGAGACCACTGCGCACAGGACGCAGATCAGCCGAGCCCTTGTAAACGCGCAGACCCGGAGTGCTCACGCGGTTGATCTTCGTGATCACCGGCTTGCGGCGGGAGTCGTACTTCAAATGAACACGGATCATCGGGAACTTGCCTTCCGTCGTGATCTCGTGACCGGTGATGAACCCTTCTTGCTCAAGGATCTTGAGAATATCAACCTTGATCTTGCTGTGGGGGACATCGACGTGCAGTTGGTGCGCGCGCAAAGCGTTGCGAACGCGCGTCAACAGGTCAGCAATAGGATCGCTATGCATAATGTGCTCCTGTCGGCCTTACCAGCTCGACTTCTTCACTCCCGGAAGCAATCCCCAGTGAGCCATCTCGCGAAGAGATTGGCGGCACACGCCGAAGTAGCGGTAATAGCCCTTCGAGCGACCCGTGATGCTGCACCGGTTGTACCGGCGAGACTTGTAGAGACGATTCTTCAGGCGGCGCTCTTCCAGCTCTTGGAGCTTTTCTTCGCGCTTCGCCTTGCTCAGGCTTGAGTCAGAAAGAATGCCGCTCAGTTCCTTTTCGTACTGAGCCCACTTTTCCTCAAGCTGCTGATGCTTGACAATCAGACTTTGTTTGGCCATATGTTTTCACCGTTGCCGAGTCGGTTTGCTTTGGTGGCCCTCAGCGAGCATCCGCCGAAAATCCATCGCACCTCACTCGTGGCTTGGTTGGTTTACGCCTGCTACCCCTCATTCGATCTGATCCCCGAGCACGTCACGTGCGCCAGGCTAAGTCCGAACGAAACAGCATTGGGCCAGAGCCCAAGACAGACGAAGGCAAAGGATACCAGCTTCAATCTCGGTCCCGGCACTCGGGGCCGGATGACTAGGGATCACGTCCCTTCACTCCCTTCAAAGGAATCCGCACCAATTATTACGTTTTGACTGGACACTCTTATCCATTACAATGGAGAAAGCATGCACACAGTCGATGCCCTCATCGAAGACGGCCTCGGTGCGCTCGATCAGGGGGATCATGCGCAGGCCATCGAGAGGCTGACCGACGCCCTTGCCCAAAATGGAGAAAAGTGGCAAGCCTGGCGCGCTTTGGGTCAAGCCTACTTGGCAACCGATCAGGCCGAGAAAGCCCTCGAGGCTTTCCGAAAAGCCACTCTCATTCGTCCCGACGACGCAGACTCCCAGTTCGGGCTCGGACAAGCTTTCGCCGCCACCAACCAAACCGGACCCGCCATCCACGCGATGGAGGAAGCCCTGCGACGAGACCACCACCACGCCGCCGCCAAGTCGGCGATCGCGGTGCTCATGGTCAAGCAGAGCGAGCACATGCAGAACATCGGCAACCTGCTCGCCGTCGAGGAATATCTGGAGAAGAGCCACCACTACGATCCAACCAACATGGATACGGCGGCCCGGCTTCTGCGCTACTACCGGCAGACTTCCCAAGGCCTGAAAATCGAGCAGCTCAGCCGAGAACTCGGACGCCACGGCCTGGCTTTGCCCGAGATTGAAGCCGTTTCCACCGAACGAGCCGTCGCTGCCGCTGATGTCTTGCAAGATCTGCCCAAGACCTCGCCCGAGATCCGCGAAGTCATCGCCAAGAATGGCGAGAACTGGCAAGCATGGCGCGCCCTCGGATTTGCCCTGATCGAAGAAGATAAGGCCCACGAAGCCGTCGATGCTTTCAAGCACGCCACCGTCATCCGACCCGATGACCCCGACAGCCAATACGGCCTCGGCCTCGCCCACCAAATGCTGGGCGACCATGCCCACGCGATTCATCCGCTCGAAGAAGCGCTGAACAAGAACAAAGATCACGCGGAGGCCAAGAAGGTTCTCGAAGTCTCGTTGCTCGCTTACTACGAGCACATGAACGAGATCAAAAACCTCCTAGCGGTTGAGCAGTATTTGGAAAAGGCTCACCAACTGAACCCTGCCAACGAGAGCACTGCCCGACTCCTGCTGACCTACTACAAGGACACCGGGCAATCCGGCAAATCCGCCAAGATGATCCGCGACCTTGAGGTCGGCGGCCATCCAGTCCCGGTGATTGATCACGAAGCTCACCTGGTGACCGGTTCTGGCCCCGTGCAAGACCACGGATCGACTACAGCCGCCGACCCCACGACAGCAGAGGGATGGCGCGCCCGCACGGAGGCCAACGGTGAAGACTGGAAGGCTTGGCGGGGGCTCGGATTTTCTCTGATCGACGAAAACAAGCCGGAGGAGGCCGCCGCCGCCTTCAAACGCGCGACCGTCGTGCGGTTTGATGATGCTGAAAGTCAGTACGGATTCGGTCTGGCCCAGCAGATGATGGGCGACCACGCCCACGCGATCCATCCGCTCGAAGACGCCCTGAAGCTCGATTCCGGGCATGAAAAAGCACGCGCAGCGCTCAAGAAGTCGCTTCTCGCTTACAGCGAGCACATGCACGGCATTGGCAACCTACTCGCGGTCGAGCAGTTCCTTGAGAGTGCCTACCGCTGTGACACCAGCGACATGGAAGTCGCGGACAAGCTGATTGCTTACTACAATGAGACCGGTCAGTCTTTTAAGTCCGCGAAAATGCTCCAAGAACTCGGACGCGGCGGCACGCCGGTCGTGGACACTGCCGGGCCGGTGGGAAGTGACATCGTTCACGGGAAAACCGATGACGTCCTGCTGGCCGGCGAGACAAGCTACGATGCTGATCCGGCCCGAGTGAAACCGGCGGATCCTGTGGTCGCAGCTACCGGAATGGCCGGTTCCGTCGCGCCGGTAGCGAATCAGGCCCCGCGTCTCGATCAAACCCAGGTGCTTCCCACCCAGCCGAGCGCAGCCCTGCAAGCCGCTCCGCCCAACATGATGCCCCAGCAACCGGCGCGGCCCGCCATGGTCAACTGCCCGGCTTGCAAGCAACTCATGCCCGGTGGATCACGACTTTGCCCGCACTGCGCAACCATGGTCGATCCCGCCACCGGGGCGATTCTGAGCGGCAAAGCCAATCTCATCAAGGACACCCGAGAGGAGAAGGCTTACAAGGTGATGAGCTGGATCCGCCTTGCCTTTGGCTTGTTTGTCGGCGTAGCCGGTGTCTTCGCCGGAAACTTCGCCGGAAATCCCGGCGTGGCCATGCTCTTCGGTCTTTACGGTGCTTGGCTCGTGCTGAGCGGCCTCGGCATGATCTTTGAGGTGGGCTGGATCCAGTTCATCACCTATTGGTCGTGCTTTGTGACCATCCTCGCGAACTTCTACCTAGGCGCGATGTCCATGATGGCCAACGCCTGGGTCGTGTTTGCGATCCACGCGGTCTCTGTCATTGCCGACGGGATCACGATGTGGTCGATCAGCAAAACATCCGATTCTGGAGCCTGATCTCAGGCTCCAGACCCCTCTTTTTCTCACGGAAATTTGGGGTTTTGGTGCAAAAACATTAAAATATTGGCAGGGTCACTCAACGCGGAACAAACTTACGCGTCTCTACCGTTAAGGAAGAAATCTCCGGGAGAAAGAAATGGTGAACGAGGGACTGAAAAACTATCTCGTGGAAGGGCAAGCGGCATTCAGCCGCCACGACTATGCGGTCGCTAGCCAAGCATTTGAGCAGGCAACCACGGCCGACCCCCGCAACACAATTGCATGGAAGGGCTTGGGGTTTGCCCTGACCGCGCAGCAACGCGCGGAAGATGCCGTCGAGGCCCTGACAAAGGCCACCCAGTTGGATCAGCAGGATGCCGACACCCATTACGGCCTCGCGCTTGCCTTCCAGCACCTGGGCGATGACACCCGCGTGATTCGCGAACTCGAAACATGCCTCGCGCTGCGAGAAGATCATCCCGCCGCCCGGCCCATGCTCAAGCAAACCCTCAAGCGGCAGGCCGAAAAAGCGCAGCTTCTCGGGAATGTGGAATGGGCAGAGCGTCACCTGCGTCGGCTCTTTGAGGTGGACAAAAAGTGCCCGGAGAGCTATCTGGAACTCGTCAAGTTCTTCCACGCGCAAGCTCGCCATGCGGAAGCCATCGCGTGGTTCCAAAAACTCGAAGAACTTGCCCCGAGCTTCCCGAGTCTCGGCGATTGGGCGGTCAAGCTCGGACTCGCCAAGCAAAAGCAGGTGGGTTGGTACTAAGCCCGCACTCAGAGCGCGAGAGAATCGGGCGGCTCGGTCGCTTCCTGGGCCGGATACGCGATTCTCTCGTGCCTCAACCCAGCGAGTGAACGTGTGAACGAGCGGGCGATCACCTGCAAGTCATGGAACGTCAGCTCCGATTCATCAAGCTGCCCATCGGCCCGCGAACCCTCAATCAGCCGCGCGACGAACTTCTCCGTGGACTCATCACTTGGCATCACCCGACTCGCTGCCTCCACGATGTCCGCGAGGTGGAGAATCGCAATCTCTCGCTTCTGAGGTTTCGGCCCGTTGTAGCGGAACCGCTCCTCGGTGACGGAATCGAGGTGAATCACGCCCTGTTCCACGGCTCGATGATAGAAATAGCTGATGAGCGTCGTCCCGTGGTGCTGCTCAATTGAATCCACGATGATCTGCGGGAGTTTGTGCTGCCGCGCCAGCTTCACTCCGTCATCCACATGGGCCGCGATGATCTGCGCGCTCAGAGTCGGCGTCAGATCGTCGTGCAGATTGCCCGACATCTGGTTTTCAACAAAGTAGTTCGGACGAACCGTCTTGCCGATGTCGTGGTAGTACGCCATCGTCCGGCAGAGCAACGGGTTCGCGCCGATCGCCCGCGCGGCTTCCTCCGCCAGATTCCCGACCCCGACCGAGTGGGCGTAGGTGCCCGGGGCATGAAGAACGAGTTCGCGGAGCAAAGGTTGCTCGGGCGAGCAAAGCTCCAGAAGCGACCAGTCGCTGACGATCCCGAAGAGCTTCTCCAGAATCGCCACCCCCAGCCAGAAGATCGCTGTCGCGCCAATTGCTGCGACGCTTCCCCACAGCGCGGCCTCCCAGACCGGGACGGTGGTCTCGCGGGTCACAAGAACCATCGAAGCGGCAATCCCTGCCATCGCCACCACTTGCACCGAAAGGGCCCGAATCAGGTCACTGCGCTGCTTCAGAGGGTTCACGACGTGGGCGGCGACCGCTCCGCTCAGCCATCCGCCAACCAGAACATCCATCGGGATGACCCCAGGGATTCCCAGCAGGAGGACACTGGTGGAGAGCGCCACGAGGGCGATTCCCGGCGTCAGCAGCGCCGCGCCGAGCATTGACTGAGCCACCAGTGGGGCAACCAAGATAAACGCCGCTCGATAGGCCGAATCTTGACTCAAGCTCAGATTGGCGACTTGCGCCCCCACCACGCCCAGGAGACACGTCAGCCAGACCAGGCGCTCATTCTTGCGCCGCACTTCCAAGACGGGGAATTGCGAGGCCAGGTGGGCCCGCATCATCAAGCCCGCCATCAGGCTGAGCAGGGTCACGCCGACGAAGAACCAAGGATCCAGCGGCCAGGCTTGATTGAGCGAGAGAAGCCCCGCCATCACAAGGGCACCGAGGAGTCGAACGCCGCCTCGGGATACAAAATGACCGAGCTGTTCGCGCTTGGTGCCGAACAACTCGGTCAGTGGTTTCAGGCTGAGATCCGCCATAACAGGCTCCCTCAAATCTGG
This sequence comes from Armatimonadota bacterium, assembly GCA_020161505.1. Taxonomy (GTDB): domain Bacteria; phylum Armatimonadota; class Fimbriimonadia; order Fimbriimonadales; family Fimbriimonadaceae; genus UphvI-Ar2. The sequence goes on from JAIUNY010000002.1 coordinate 173,193, forward strand.
CCGGGAGCAGTGCCGGAAAACCGAAAAACGACCTTACGGGCGGGAGACGCGGCGGCGGCTGGCGCGGCGGCGCTTCTCGCTCGGCTTCTCGTAGTAAGCGTGATCCTTCAGCTCGCGGAGCAGACCGCTTTGCTGGATCTTCATGTTGAACCGCTTCATCGCTTGGTCGATCGATTCGTTCTGGTGCACGGAAACGTAAATCATGGCCTTTGAAACCTTGGAGCAGGAAAGATACCCCGAAATCCATTCTCGGAGTGGGACGAGAGCCTGGTTAGGCCGTCACCGACTCTTGGCGCACCGGCTCTTCGATCAATCCGAGCTTGCGGGAAAGCCACGGAATGGTTGTCCCTTGCAGCAAAGCAGAGAGCAGAACAACGAAAAAGACGAGGTTGAAAATCTCCTGCGAGCGCGGGATTCCCGCCAGAAGCGGGATCGTCGCAAGGATGATGGGAACCGCGCCCCGTAGTCCGGCCCAAGAGATCAAAGTGAGCTCGGGGGCTTTCATTCGGAAGGGCAGCAAGGCGACCACCGTCCCCACGGGACGGGCGACAAACATGAGAACTGCGCCCACCGCAAGGCCAGGCAGGATCACACTCGGGAGCTGAGACGGGAACACGAGGAGACCAAGCACCAGAAACATGAGGATCTGCATGAGCCAGGCAATGCCATCGTGGAATCGGCGCAATCCCCGCTTTTGGCGGAACTCTCCTTGACCAAAAACCACGCCAGCGATGTAAACCGCCAGGAACCCGTTGCCCCCGAGCAGTGCCACGCCCCCATAGGAAACCAAGACGATCACGATGCTGACGGCATGAAAGAGCCCTTCATGGTCGAGCCGAAGCGCACGCATGAGCAGCACGCCACCCCGGCCAACGAGATAGCCCCCCAACGCTCCGAGCAGCATCTGCCAAACGAACATGCCCAGAAGTCCGGCATGAAAACCCTGCCCCTTCGCCAACGCGTCCACAAAGGCAGTTGTGAGGAAGATCGCCGTTGGGTCGTTGCTTCCCGACTCAATCTCAATGGTCTGGCGCACATCCTGCCGGAGGGCATTGCCCGATTGAGTCAGCGTCGAAAACACTGCGGCGGCATCAGTGGACGAGATGATTGCTCCCAGAAGCAACCCTTCCGCCCAGCCGAAGCCAAGAAACTGCGTCGCGAAAATCGCGACAACACCCGCCGTCAACGCCACTCCCACCGTTGCCAGACTTAACGATCGGCCGACGTACGGCTTGGCGGCTTTCCAGTCCAGATCCATCCCGCCCGCGAATAGGATGAACACCAGCGCAACCACACCAATCTGCTGCGCCAAACGGGCATCCTCGAACCAAATCCCGCCGATCCCATCCGAGCCCGCGAGCATGCCGATGCCCACAAACAGCACCAAGACGGGCACCCCGAGTTTGGAAGCGAATTTGCTTGCCAGGACGCAGAGTCCAAGCAGCAAACCCACGCCCAGCAGAATCTGGTCGAAGTTCATCTTTGTCCCCCTCTACGGGGCGATCCAGCAAATCACCCCCTAGCCGAAGCTCTTTCGGACTTATTTGCCCATGAAAACGTACTCGGCGATCCCCCGGGTCACCTTGCCACTCGGGGCTTCCTGGATGCAGACCACGTTCAGCGAATCCATCCCGCTCATGCGCTGAACCCGGTAGTTGATGCCCTGGTCGTACATCACGTGCCCCGAGCCAGCGATGACCACCATCACCCACTTCGAGTTCTCGCGGCCCTTCACCCACTCCAGAGCGGTCTGAGCCATGCCAGTGTCCCATGTCACCTGACCGGCGAGCATATTGCTCCCGCTTCCCTGGAGCGGATGCCCTCCCAGCAAGGCCGACACCACCATCTCGTGCTCCTTGTTGCCCAGATAGAGCTCCGGCACCCACTTCTTCTGGATGTCATTGAAGCTCTCGTACCCCTGCCGACTCGCCTGACGGATCCATTCGCGAGGCACATTGAGGGCGACCACGGGGAGCTTTTCGTCCTTGATCGCCTGGAGCACGGGTCGGTAAGCGGCAAAGTTGTGCCCCCATTGCCCCTTCCAATCACTGGTGACCTCAAACTGCTCGATCGTCTCGCCGCCAAAGCCGAGTCCGTTTACGTTCAGCTGATTCGGACGGGTGAACATCTCCATCCCCACCACCACATGGCGACCCTGCTTCACCAAGGCCCGAATAATGTCGGCTTGGGCTTGGTGATGACTCTGTGTGCCGTGATTCTCGCCGATCATCACGAACGAAACGCCCTTGGCGGCGGCGGCAATGTCATCGGCGGAGACGGATTTGCCCGTACTGGTGGAGGTGAAACCTTCCCGAGGAACAACGGTGCCCTGGGGGCCGATCGGGAGCATGTAGGGGTCGATGGCATCTTGCGAGAGGGCCGCGCCAACCGCGAGGAGGGTCATCAAAGACATGCTTTGATTCTACGAGATTTCATCCCTGGCGTGTCACCGGTACACTGACCCCCTATGTCCGACAAGCGCCTGGTGATCATCGACGGATACAGTCTGCTGTTCCGCGCCTTCTACGGCACCCGCTACCTCAGCACCAGCGATGGCAAGCCCACCAATGCCCTGTTTGGGTTCGTCGGAATGCTTTTCCAACTCTTCGACCAGATCAAACCGGATGCTTTGGTCGTCGCCCTCGACGCTCCCGGCAAAACCTTCCGCCACACCGAATACTCCGAATACAAAGGCACCCGGCGCGAGACTCCGCAAGAACTGATCTCGCAGCTCGAAGGCTCCCGCGCGATGATCGAGGCGTTTAACCTCCCGGTCATCGAACTGACCGGCTTCGAGGCGGATGATGTCGTTGGCACAATCAGTCGGCTCGCCGAAGAGAATGGCTACAAAACCACCATCGTCACCGGAGACCTGGACTCTCTGCAGCTCGTGGACGACTGCGTCACCGTCATGACCACCAAGCGCGGTGTCACCGATGTGGTGATGTACGACCCCGCCGCCGTCGTCGAACGATACGGCTTCGGCCCGGAGTTTGTGCCGGACTACAAGGCTCTCGTCGGTGACACCAGCGACAACATCCCCGGCGTTCCGGGAATCGGCGAAAAGAGCGCCTCGATTCTCATCCAAGAGTTCGGCGGAATCGAGCAGATCATCGAACGCATGGCGGAAATCCCGGAGAAGTTTCGCAAGAAACTGGAGGGCAATGAAGATCGGATGCGTCGCAGCAAATGGCTCGCCACGATTGTTCGAGATGCGCCCCTTTCCTACAACTTTGAACCCTATCGGATCGACAATCAGCACCTGAGCACGGCACGCGAGATGCTCAACGCACTCGAATTCCGCAGCCAGAGCAAGAAGCTGGAGCAGGTGCTCGGCAGGTATCTCTCTGGCCCGATCGAGGCCATCGAGGTTGTGAGCGTCGATCTCGAATCGGATCTACTGACCGAATCGGTGAACTTCGCCGACCTGATGCAGTGGGTCGGTACTCAGCCGTTTGGGGTCTTGCCGCCGCCTCCCGCCGCGCAAACGAGCCTGCTCGAGCTGGACGATGAGCCGGAGAAGGCCTATGTCGCGGTTGGACGCCAGGTGCGGATGATTCCGTGGGCGGATGCCCAGCGGCTCGCCGAAGAACGCCCCCGACAACTCATCGCCCACGAAACCAAGCCGCTCTACAAAGGTAAACGACCACCCCTCGTTCCGCCTCGATTCGATGTCACCTTGGCGTCGTACGTCCTGCAAAGTGGTCGCTCCAGCTTTGATTTGCAAGAGATCGCGGCCGGGTATCTCGATGTTTCTGGTGCCCTGAAACCGCAGGATCAAGCGGTCGCCTTGCTCCACTTAGAAACCGCCATGAGGGCCAGGCTTGACTTAGAAGGGCAGAGCCCGGTGCTTGACACCATCGAACTCCCCCTCGTCCCGATCCTCGCCGAGATGGAGCGCATCGGGATTGCGTTGAACGGAGACACTCTCCGCGAGTTCAGTGGCGAACTCGGCGTGGCGATTGACCAAGCCCAAAAACAAGCGTGGGAGATTGCGGGAGAAGAGTTCAACCTGGGCTCCCCGAAGCAAATCGGCGAGGTGCTCTTCGAGAGGATGGCGCTTCCCGGAGGAAAAAAGACGAAGACGGGATGGGCCACCGGCGCGGAAATTCTCCAAGAGCTGGAAGTCGAGCATGAGATCGCCCATGTGGTTCTCCAATACCGCGAGCTCACTAAGCTCAAGGGCACCTACGCCGACGCTCTGCCTCGCATGATTGGCTCGGACGGGCGCATCCACACGACATTCAACCAGGCCGTGGCCGCGACCGGGCGACTCAGCAGCAACGACCCGAATCTGCAGAACATCCCGATCCGCACGGAACTCGGTCGCACGATCCGCCGGGCGTTTGTGGCGGCTCCCGGGTTCACCCTCGGTTCGTTCGACTATTCGCAGATCGAACTCAGAATCCTCGCGAGCATGTGCGGCGATGAGGCGTTAGTGTCCGCGTTCCAGGATCGGGTGGATGTCCACACCGTCACCGCCTCGCTGATGTACGACATCCCGAGCGACCAAGTGACGAAGGATCAGCGTCGCCTGGCCAAGCTCCTCAACTACGCCGTGCTTTACGGAGTGACGGGCTATGGTCTCGCCGCGCAGCTGGGACGAGGGTTCGGCGTGGATCACGCCAACGACTTGATTCGGCAGTACAACGAGCGATTCCCCCGAGTGAAGGCCTTCACCGAAGGCATGGTCGAGGAGGCTCGATCCAAGGGATTCACAACGACCCTCCGGGGCCGCAGGCGCTACTTCCCGGATATCCATGCCGGAAATCGCCAAACCCGAGCTTACGCGGAGCGCCAGGCGATGAATGCCCCGATCCAAGGAACCGCCGCCGACATGATCAAGCTCGCCATGATCGACGTGGCCAAGATGCTCCGTGGTAAATCCACCCGGATGCTGCTTCAGGTTCACGACGAACTCGTGTTTGAGTGTGCCGCCGAGTTCGACGCCCTTCGCGAACCCGTGCGGGCAGCCATGGAAAACGCCCTCCCGCTCGAGGTTCCGGTCGAAGTCGACGCCAAGTTCGGCGCGAATTGGCAGGAGATGCAAGTGATCGATCGGGTCTAGTTCGGGCGATCCCACAATCAAACACCCCGACCTCATCGAGATCGGGGTGTTTGATTGTTTTGCGACGAGTGATCGCTTACGCGAAGACGGTCTTGACCAGCGCGGTGAACGCGGCGGGGTCGTGGATCGCGAGCTCGGAGAGCATCTTGCGGTTGACCACCATGCCCTTCTGCGACAGGCCGTGGATGAGATCACCGTACTTCACGCCGTTCTCGCGGCAGGCTGCCGAGATGCGGACAATCCAGGTCTTGCGGAAATCGCGCTTCTTGGCACGTCGGTCACGAAAAGCGTATTGACCGCTCTTCATCACCTGTTCGTGCGCGTTCTTAAAGACGTTCTTCTTACGTCCGTAATAGCCCTTCGCCTTGCTCAGCAGCTTCTTGTGCCGCTTGTGGCGCATCAGGCCTCGTTTGATTCTTGCCATTTATGGTTCCTCGTTTCGTTTGTGTGTCAGTTACCGGTTCCCAGCCTCGAAGGGCGGTAGTGGTAGAGGGGTGAGTCTGGATTTAGCTCAGAGCGAGCAGTCGCTTCACGCGGCTGCGCTCGGTCTTGCTGAGCTCGGTATCCAGATCCAGTCGGCGCTTTTGGCTTCCGCTCTTGTTGAAGAACATGTGGTTGTTGTACGACTTGCGCCGCATGATCTTCCCAGAGCCGGAGATTTTAAACCTCTTCGCCGCTGTCTTGCTTGTCTTCAGCTTTGGCATTCTTTTTGGTTCCTCCAGCGGGTTTGGGGTTGATCACCATGACCATTTCGCGTCCGTTCAGCACCGGCTCTTTCTCCGGCTTGCCGAACTCCGCGACTTCGTTGGCGATCCACTCCAACTTGGCGCGCCCTACTTGAGGGTGTGCAAGTTCCCGTTGCTTAAAGCGGCACACGACCCTCACCTTGTCGCCATCTTCCAAGAATCCCTTGGCCTTCCGAGCGTTGGTGCGGAGGTCGTTTTCCGCGATATTCGGACTCACCTTTATACCCTTGACTTCTTGAACCTTGCGCTTTTGGTCCTTCTTCAGCTTGTCCGTATCGTACTTATGCTTGCCGTAATCGGTGATTTTGGCAACTGGCGGAACAGCATTGGGGGCAACAAGCACGAGGTCGAGCCCCTCGGCAATGGCGCGATCCAGAGCTTCCTTGGTGGGCATGATTCCGAGCTGGGAGTTGTCGGAACCAATAATGCGCAACTCCTGGAATTTCAGGAGGCGCCGGTTGATCGGTGGGCCGGGTTCAGGACGTGGTCGGCCACGGAATCGCTTGTTAATAGGTGGCCACCTCAGGCTGGACTGTCATTTTTGCCATGTTTCGGCTCATAAGTATATCGTCGGCAGGTTCAGCCTGTCAAACAGGGTCGCCGGATGGCGATCTGGGCCCCGCTCGAAGAATGCCTTATGGCGACAGCAACGGCTCGTCGTCCGGAGTCTCGTCCTCTTCCGACTTGCCCGCCGCCAACACCTGATCCGCCGCGACCTTGACCGCCGGAACCTGGACGTTCGACATCGGCCGAGCCACGTAGGCACCCGTCTGAGCTTTCTCCTTCACGCGCAGCATCTGAGCCCGCTGGGCCGCGCCTTCGTTGATCGGCCACAGAGTCCGCTCCGCCCAATAGGAGCCGAGGAATTCCTCCCACACTCGCTCATAAACCGCGATGGTTTGATCGGCAATTCCGCCCCAATCAAAGTCGGTGACCAGACGCTCGGCCGCCGCTTCCTTCAGCTTTTCCGCCCGCTCGGGGTCGCGGATCACGTTGAGGATCGCCCAGCCCAAGCTCTGCGGATCGCCGGAGAAACAAGAGGTGCCCGTCTTATCGTGCAAAACCACCTCTCGCAGACCGCCCGCATCGCTCGCAATCACCGCCGCGCCCGCCGCCATGCCCTCCAACGCGACAATTCCGAACGGCTCATAAAGGCTCGGGAACACCGCCACGTCGGCACACCGATAGAGCTGGTGGAGCGACCGATTTGCCATGAACCCGGTGAAAAGCACCTTGTCCTTGAGCCCGTACCAGCGCACGAACTTCTCGAGCTGCTCCCGATTCCCGCCGCCAACGATCACAAACTTCGTATCCGGCTCATTGGCCAGCACCACGCTCGCCGCATTCAGCAGCACATGGATGCCCTTTTCGCGGACAAATCGGCCCACGTACATCACGATCTTCTCGTGAGGCAAGGCCAGCTTGCCGCGCCATGCGGCTCGCTCTTGCTCGCTCCATTCAAATTGGAACTTCGCCGCTTCCACCCCGTTGTAGATCACATCCACCTTGTCGAGCGGGCAGTTGAAGTACCGATTCACCTCGCCCTTCATGAACTCGGCGCACACAATCACGCGCCAGGCTTCGTAGGTCAACCAGTATTCGCTCTCGTGGATGTACCGCTGGAGATCCGAGTAGATGCCGCCGTTGCGCCCGTGTTCCGTGGCGTGAACCGTCGCGATCATCGGGAGCTGGTACTCGTACTTCAGACTCCGGGCCGAATCGAGGGAGAGCCAGTCGTGGGCGTGGAAGATCGTCGGCATTCCCTCTTCGCGCCATTCCTCAAGAAGCTGGCGACACCGCAAATCGGTTGCTTTGTTGAGCAGCTGGATCTCGTGGACGAAGTTGTCTGGCTCCTTCGCCAAATGAACCCGGTGGACATGCACTCCGCTCGGCTCGACTTCTTCATCGGGGGCCAAAGGTGTGTGCTTCGTGATAACGTGAACCTCGATTCCTCGCTCCGCGAGGCGCTTGCTGAGGTCGTACACGTGAGGGCTGATCCCACCGACAATCCGGGGCGGATATTCCCAGCTCAGCATCACGATGCGCATCTTCACGTCTCATTGTGCTCGATTCTTGGTTGGAAGCGCATCGGGATCGCCAATCGCCGAGATGTGCTGTATAGTGATTGCGACAACATCATGAAAGGTATGCGTTTTCTCTCCACTTTCCTCGTTGCTTCTGCACTCTTCGCCGGAGTTCTTGCTCGCCCGGTTCAAGACATGGCACCGCCCGCCGAGCTCAAGAACATCGACTGGCTCCTTGGAACGTGGACAGGGGTTGGGAAAGGGATGGGCATGTCAGGTGAGGCCAAGATCACCAGCGAAGCCAAGCTCGCCAAAGACCTCGACGGCCGGTGGATCAACTACACCGCCACCTACACCATGGAGGGCATGGGCAATCTCTCCGGCCGCATGATGCTGACCTACGACGAGAATCTCAAGAAGTACACCGGTTGGTGGTTCGACTCCATGAGTGCCACCGTTTTGGACCTGAAGGGGGATCTCAAAGATGGTGTTCTGACCCTGGAAGACAATGAGGTCAGTGACCCCATGATGGGCGACACCGCCTACAAAATCATCATGAAGAAGACCCCAACCGGCATGGAACTCCAGGTGATGGTGAAGGCGGGCGATCAGTGGGTGGTCGCCGCAGAGCAGGCGTACACGGCGAAGAAGTAGGGGAGCCAGCCGGGCAGGTGGCGGTCCGCGGGAGTCCACTTACCCTCACCTACCGCCGCCTGTCTGATTCCGCCGTCGCCGACACCGCTCCGAACAGTACTTCACCTCATCCCAAACCGACTCCCACTTCTTTCGCCACGCAAACGGACGCCCGCAGACCGCGCACACTTTGGTCGGGAGAGGTTTGCGGGAACTCACGTCTCCCTCTACGAGCCGAAAACCAGCATCCGCACCTATCCGAATTTCCCGCGTGGGCAAGTAAGATAGGTGACAGGATCAACAAGCATGGATTTCAACCAGGAATCAGGCAACTGGGGCGCGGCGAAGCGGTTCCGCCTCATCATTCGCGAACAGGGACAAACCCGAGAGATGGGCGGAAGCGATATGTCGCTCGCCGTCGGCATTGTCGATAACATCATGATGAACGCGCTGGAAACCCAAACCAGCGACATCCACCTGCAGCCCGAACGCGATCAGCTCCGCATTCGATTCCGCCAAGACGGTGTCCTCCACGACAACGGGCAACTTCCGCCCGAACAAGCCACGAACGTGCTTGCGCGTCTCAAGCTCTCTGCGGGAATGCGGATCGACGAAATGCGCGAGCCGCAAGATGGCCGGATCGACATGGAGTTCAATGGCCGCAGGCTCAGCGCACGGGCTTCCTGCGTGCCCAGCCTCAACGGAGAGAAGTTCGTCATGCGACTTCTCGACCCTCAGGCGATGAAGGTGGATCTGGACTCCCTCGGGATGCAGCCGTCGACTCAAGCCAAGTGGCGTCAGGCGATTGCCGTCCCCTACGGTCTGATCCTCGTGACGGGCCCCACTGGTTCCGGAAAGACCTCGACCCTCTACGCCTCGCTCAACCAGCTCGACTCGAAAACGCGCAACATCGTGACGGTCGAAGATCCGATTGAATACGAGTTCGACCACAACATCGCCCAGGTTCAGGTGACGGAGAAGATGCCGTTCCCGCGCGTCATGCGATCCTTCCTCCGCCAAGACCCCGACGTCATGATGGTGGGTGAAATCCGCGACCCGGATTCCCTTTCCATCGCGATCCAGGCCGGTCTCACCGGCCACCTTGTCCTCAGCACGCTCCACACCAACAACGCTCTCGAGGCCATTGGACGGATGGTCGATATGGATGCCGAGTGGTATCTCATCTCCGGTGTTGTCGTCGCAATCATGGCCCAGCGACTTGTCCGCAAGAACTGCCCGAAATGCTCCGAGCCCTTCCCGTATCCCCGAGAGGATCTGGAGATCATCGGCATCGGCCCCGACGACATGCCGGGTGCAAAGCTCCTGAAAGGCAAAGGCTGCAACGAGTGTCGAGGCTCCGGCACCAAGGGCCGCACCGGCATCTACGAACTCATCATTGGCAACCGCGACTTCAAGCAAGCGATCACCCACAAAGCCGACTATCCCGAGCTCATGCAAGTGGCGCGCAACCAAGGCTTCGCCACCATGCTTGAGGACGGCAAAGCCAAAGTGCTCGCCGGAATCACCACCCCCGACGAAGTCGCCAAGGCGGTTCTCACCCAGGCGATCGACTGATGGAAACGTTTACTCTCTCCACCGAATTCATCACCCTCGGGCAGCTGATCAAGGCGACCGGGATTGTCTTTACCGGTGGAGAGATCAAGGCCTATCTTGCCGAGTACACGCCCCTGGTCAACGGCGAACCCGACAACCGGCGAGGCCGCAAGCTCTACCCCGGGGATGTCGTCGAGTTCCCCGGCGGTGCAACCGTGACCCTCTCCCCCAAAAGCTGACCGCAAGACCCTGATCACTTCACCAGGTTTTCGCCTCAACCTCAAAAAGGTACAGGGAGCCTGAGGAAGTGAAAGATGGCATGCCGACAATGAACTTTGTATCCTGAATCCGGCGTGAACATGCCGGGCGGGAGGGTAGCGGCACATGCCTTACTTTGCGTATACAGCACTCGACTCAACCGGACGGCAGGTGAAGGCCGTCATGGAAGCGGATCACGAAGCACTCGTTCTCGGGCGACTGCGTGATCAGCAGCTCCAGGTTGTTGACATCAAAGAACTGAAGAAGAAGAAAGCAGCGACCATCGGCAAGCAGAAGCTCAAGATGAAGTCGCTCGTCGTCTTCTCCCGGCAGTTCGCGACGATGATCGACGCCGGTATTCCGATTCTTCGCTGCTTGGAGATCCTCTCCGGGCAGACTAAGGATCCCGTTCTCAAGCCAACTCTGGAAACCGTGACGATGGACGTGAAGGGCGGTATGACCCTGAACGAAGCCCTTGCCAAGCACCCCAACGTGTTCAGCAAGCTCTACGTCAACATGATCCGAGCCGCAGAGATCGGCGGTATTTTGGATATCATCCTCGACCGTCTCTCTGGATTCCTTGAGTACGAATCCGAAGTCAAGAGCAAGATCAAGAGCGCGATGATGTACCCCGTGCTCGTCCTCTGCTTTAGCCAGGTGATGCTGTTTGTGCTGTTCAGCTTCGTCTTGCCGAAGTTCAAAGAGATCTTCGAGGGAATGGATGTCGAACTCCCCGCCGTTACCGCAGCTTTGTTCGCGGCTGGCGACTTCATGCAGAAGTCGTGGTGGATGATCCTCATCGCTCTTGGTGCCGCCTTCTTTGCTCTCAAGAGCTACTCCAAGACCCCGAAAGGTCGCTATCAAGCCGACTGGCTCAAGCTCAAGGTGCCCGTCATGGGTGAGCTTTCGCTCAAGATGAGCGTTGCTCGATTCTGCCGAACCTTGGGAACGCTCATCAACTCGGGTGTCCCCATGATGCGCAGCCTCGAAATCGTCGGTGAAACGCTGGGCAACCAGGTTCTCACCGGTGCCGTCGATCAAACGCGACTCAGCATCCGTGAAGGTAACAAGCTGAGCGCACCTTTGGCCTCCTCGGGACTCTTCCCCAGCATGGTCACCCACATGATCGACGTCGGTGAAGAAACCGGTCGTCTCTCGGAGATGCTCGTCAAGGTCGGCGACTTCTACGATAGCGAAGTCGAACAAACCGTGAAGGGCCTCACGTCGATGATCGAGCCGCTGCTCATCATCTTCCTCGGTCTCGTCGTTGGCTTCATCGCCATCTCGGTTATGACTCCCATCTTCAAGCTGGTCAACAGCGTTCGATAAACTCGGTGCCCGGAAGCGGGCACCCTCGACGAATCTCGCCGGATCGTGAGCCCGGCATGACAAAGGAATAGGTGGGAGCAGACAAGAGGTCTGCTCCCTGCCAAAGCCAACAATTACCTGCGGTAGAGAACAGGAGGTTCGAAGCCAAGGGGTGCGGGAAAGGATTCCTGCATGAGCTTTTCAACGGAGTGAACATGTCAGAAGCATTGGCAAAGCAAGGCGGCGACGCGGCAGAAGCCCTCGTCCTGCGGTACCTGGAGAATCCACGGGCTGATCTCAAAGATCTCGTGATTGTCCACTACTCAGGGATGGTGGAGCGAATCGCGCGACGGTTTGCCGGAGTGGAACACGTCGACGATCTGGTGCAAGTCGGATTCATCGGCCTTCTCAACGCTCTCTCAAAGTTCGACAAGGATGCCGGCGTTCGGTTCAACACCTACGCTACTCACCTTGTCGCAGGGGAGATCAAGCACTATTTACGCGATCGTTCGCAGACCATTCGTCACCCGGCCTGGCTCCAAGAGCTGCGCCACAAGGTGAACAAGGCCTCGAATATGCTGCAAGCCGAATCGGGCCGTGCCCCGAGCGAGCGAGAAATCGCCGAGTACTGCGGCGTCAGCGAGTCGGCGGTTCGTGAAGTCATCGCCACTCAAGAAATGATCCGCGTGGCCTCGCTGGATGCCACCGCGGGCGATGACGACGAGGGCGACAGCGATCTCGACCGACTCGACAGTGCCATGCTGAGCCCGGATCAGATGAGCGTCGAAGACCGCGTGCTCCTGGAAACCGCCATGCAGCAACTCCGCGATCTGGAGCGAGAAGTGCTCTGTCTCTTCCACTTCGATGCCCTGAACCAAACCGAAATTGCCAATCGACTCGGGATTTCCTGCAACTACGTCAGCCACATCCTGCGCCAATCGCTCAACAAGCTCCGCAAGATCCTCACCGAGGAAGAAGCCCGCGACCGAGCTCTGCGACGCGATACGCCCGAAGAGCGCGGCGTGATTGATGAGGAAACCGGAATCTACAACGAGGACTACTTCCGGGCTCGCCTGAGCGAGGAAGCCCACCGGGCAACCTCCAGCGATGGAACCTGCAGCGTGCTTGTCGTCGAGATCGACGGCCTGGAATCGCTGAAGGGCTTCTATGGCGACACAACGGTGCGCGAATTCCTCACCGATGTCGCTGCCTTTCTCAAGGGAAGCGTCCGCGCGCTCGATATCGTGTGCCGCAATGGCAGCACGGGATTCGGCGTGATTCTCCCTGTCACCGGGCTCAGCGTGAGCAAGCTCGCCGAGCGCATTCAGGCCAAGTCCGATAAGTGGCTCATCACCCGAGCGAACGGAGCCGGAGCGCTCAAGATTCGTTACGGATACGGCACGGTGCCCGAAGATGCCAAATCAGTGAGTGATCTCCTCAAGATCGCCTACACACGAGCCCAAGGCCACGGCGACCAATCGCAGAAGGCCGCATAAATCCAACTTCTCCGACCGAAAAGCTCACACGGGGTCCCTTTCTCCAGGGGGCCCTCTTTTTGTTCAGTGAGTTAGAATATCGCTATGACGATTGCCGTCGCTCACGACATCATCTGCCCTTGGTGCTGGATTGGAATGCACCAGGCGCATCGCCTCCACCGAGAGTTCGGCGTGACGTTCGATTGGCAAGCGTATGAGCTGATGCCCGAGAATCTGCCCTACTCTCCCTCATCTCCTGACCCCGAGAAGCCGGCGGATCGTACCCCGACTCCCTCCCGTTTTCAACTCGCCTTGGCCGCCAGCTCCGTTCCCAAGCCGACCGGCGTTCGACCAGACGAACCTCGGTCGCACAACGTCCTGGAATCGCTGGAGTTCGCCAAAGAGGTCGGCACCCACGACGCTTGGATGGCCCGCCTTTACACCGCCTACTGGATGGTCGGCGAAAACGTGAATGACCTTGGTGTCATGCGCAAGCTCGCCGAAGGGCAATTCAAAGAGGTTGATCGCATGATCCAAGCGGTCGAGAACCGCGAGTTCGATGCCCGCATCATCAAGTTCGATGACGACGCCTATGCCGCTGGGATTTACAATGTCCCAACGTTCATCATCAATGGCGAGAAGTTTGCCGAGCAACCCTACGTGGTGCTTGCCGACGCAGTTCGAGCCGCCCTGTGACCAGCGTCTATCCCGATCTGACTTTTCCTCCCGCACCGGAGGATCGGCCGACCGTGTTCATGAACATGGTTGCAACCATCGACGGCAAAATTCTTTCCGGCGAGCGGGACGAGACCGTCTATGATCTCGGCTCCGATCTTGACCATGCGACGATGAAGCAAATCCAGGCAGAAGCGGATGCGGTTCTGATTGGAATGGGGTCGCTTCTCGCCACCCCGGGGCTGACCTACAATGCTCGACTGTGGCGATTCGTGGCCACTCGCACGGGTCGGGTGAACGCAACCGATCGATTCTGGAACGAACCAGATCCTGACCGAGCCTTTGCCATCACGCCGATTGAAACAGCGGCGGTCCTCCCTGAAGGGATTCAGTCGATTTCGATGGGGGAGGGGGACGTGGACTGGGCGATGGTCTTCCGCTCTTTTCGCGAGGATATGGGTATCGAAAGGCTGCTGGTTGAGGGAGGTTCTGATCTCAACGCGGCCTTGCTAAAGCTTGATCTTGTGGACGAGCTTTTCCTGACCCTGGCGCCCAAGATCAAGCTCGGACGCGACGTGCCCACCTACGCCGATGGTGAGCCTCTTGACCGGGCCGCCATCCAGAATTACGATCTTGTCACTTGTCTTCCCGTAGAAGGAGAAGTCTTCTTGCGCTACCGACGTCGCCGATGAAAATCGGTTTCGTGCAGGGCGATTTCTGAGCACATCCATGCCATCTCGACGCCGCACCCGCGATCCCCTGCGCCCGCTCGTCTATCTCTTGAGAAACCTCGGGAAAACCGGGCCGCTCATGGGCGTCATTGTTCTCGCGGTGATGCTGATCTCTGGCATCGTCAGCCTCATCAACTCCATTCCGCTCAGCATCAAGACGATCTACAGCTACAGCCGCAATTACTTGGGCGTGACGCCTCGCGGCAATGCCGAGCAGACGCCGGTACTCAAGCAGGTCTTGGAATCAGAGGCACCCGTGCCCCTGGAGCGCGTGATGCTGGTGCGCGGCAGCGACATCGAAGTCAAAAGCATTGTTGGTAACTGGCCGTTTGTCGTGCTCGGACTCAAGCAGGATGACTTGGCTTACTACATGAAGCGCATGGGCGGAGGTCGTCTGGAGGGGCGGATTCCGAAGCCGGGGGAACCTGAAGTGCTGGTGAGCGAGCCTCTGGCTCGGAACCTCGGCCTCAAAATGGGCGATGCCTTGATGAAGCCGGAAGAGACCACCGCCTACTCACCGTTTGAAGTGAAAATAGTCGGCATCGTTCAGACCGACGAGTGGTACGCCGTCTCCTCGATTGAATACTACCGGGCCAACCATTTTCCGCCGACAGACGCCATCCTCGCCTTCGCCCCTGACCTTAAGCAGCAAGCCCAACTCGATTCTTGGGCCACCGACCGCTTTGAAGGCGAGCAGGCGAGACTCTTCACTTATCAGGAATTGGAAGAGCAGGCCGACACGATGTTTTCCATCCTGTATCAGATCCTGAATGTTGTCATTGGCACCCTCGTCGTGGTGATTACCCTGATGATGGGGATGCTGATGAACATCTACCTGAGCCAGCGTGTTCAGGAATTTGGCCTCCTGCAGGCGCTCGGATACACCAAGAGATCCATCCTCAGCCGGGTGCTGGCAGAGACAACGCTCGTCGTGATCGGAGGCTGGGTGCTCGGGATGTTGGTTGCGTATTCCCTGCTGAACTTGGTGAAATCCCGGCTCATGGATCCCCAGGCGTTTGCCCTCAACACCCTCGATCAGGCGGCTTACCTCTACACCATCCCGATTCCCGTAGCCATCTGCTTGGTGGCGGTGTTCACCGTGGTGGGGCGATTCCACAGCTTCGACCCCGTGGGAGTGGTCGAACGGAGGCTCGTATGATCGAACTCGCCCAAGCCTCGCTGGTGTATCAAGACCACGGGCGCGACGTTTTTGCCTGCCGGGAGATTGATCTGACGCTTGGGGATGGCGAGTTTCTGGGGATTCTCGGCCCGAGCGGATCGGGAAAGAGTTCTTTGCTCTATCTCATGAGTGGGCTCAAAATACCGTCGCTCGGCGAGGTGAAGTACCAAGGAAAGGGGCTGAACTCGCAATCGGACCATGCCCGCGCCCAGATCCGGCTGCGTGACTACGGCTTTGTCTTTCAGCATCCGTTTTTGGTTGGCTACCTCTCGGCACTGGAGAATGTGTTGATCGCCTTTCCGCATGAGGATCGGGAAGAAGAGGCCGTGGCGTTGCTCGGTGAGCTCGGCTTGAGCGAGCATCTTGACCGCTTGCCCCACCAGATGAGCGGAGGCCAGCGGCAGCGAGTCTGTGTCGCCCGGGCATTGCTCGGTTCGCCCCGTGTAATCTTCGCCGACGAGCCCACCGCGGCTCTCGACCACACCAACGGTCTCGCCGTGATGGAACGGCTAAATCAGCACCGCGGCGCAGGGGCTCTCGTCGTCGTCACCCACGACCCGTCGATGCTCGATCAAGCCGACCGAATCATCCGCATCGAGGACGGCCGGATCGTCGAGGGCTAGTTATTACACCGCCGGAGACACGCGGCCAATTCGTCGGCTCGCCCCATGAGGTCTAAGATCTTCGCTCGGATGTCAAGGTACTCGGAGTACGCAGCCGGATTTCTGGCCCGAATTTCCTCCGTCCTTTCCATGCGTGCCTCCACTAGTTGCGCAATCGGGAAGAGTCTTCCGAGAATGGCCTCGGGATCAGTACAGTTCTTCTCGACGAAAGAGCGCCAGTGCTTTCCGCCCTTCGCCGAATTGCATGCGGAGCAGGATGGAACAAGATTCGCCACCGTGTGACCGTATCCGGAGTATTCGCCTGCACGAACCGTCGGAAAAAGATGATCCCACGTGGTTGCCTCCGACCACAATAGACGCAGCAAGGTTCGTCGGGGATCTGACCAAGGCTCAACAGCTGGTCGTGAACGGCTTTGGCTGAAAACGCCTCTACCCCGGCCCGGGCAGCGGCAAACATGTGACTGACCGTCGTCTTCCGCTTCCGAATGATTGAGTACGGCTGGAGGTGTGACTTTGCGCCTGCAATCAGACTCTTCATGCTGCGAGCGTAGCCCCTAATCTCCGCAACTTTTGCGGAGATTAGCCCGGTTAATCTCCGCATCCCGATCCACGCCCAGGAAAATCGGCCCAATCCTGGCACCCAGGCACAAGACTTGCCGTCGTATTTGGAGCAACCAAAAACATCGGGACCTGAGATGTGGAAAATTGCACAAATTTTCTGGTCCCGGTATCATGGTTGGAGCGTCGGCAAACGGGCAGCCGGGAGCAGGCGCCAAAGGATGAGGACCTTCCCCCTTTAATCGAAGGAGGAACAGGTCACGGCACTGGTGCGTTTACGTACGGCGGTGTCTGGATCTGTCGGGTTTCACGAACGGTCTGCGGGGCCTCATCTTAGTCCGTTCGGTCGGGTTTCTCCCAGGGCCGGCATCTGCAACGGAGCAGTCGCTGGTACAGGAACCGGGAACCTTTTGAGGGAAACACGATTGGCTACCTTGAATATGCTCATCCTCGCCGCGCTGGGCGCGGTTGCCGTTCCTCTGTCTTCGCGACAGAGCATGACCAAGAAAATCTGGACCGCGATCAAGAATCTCGTTGCAAAGCCGAAGGCCGCTGTGGCCCCGCCGCTCATCGACAACGACAAAGGCTGGCAGCTCATCCACAGCGATGACGCCAACAAATTTGAGCGCTGGATCAGCGAAGACCCCGAGGGTCTGCCGTATCTGAAAGGCGAAGAGCACTCGCTCGGCTCCCACATCCTCATCGAACTCTTTGGTTGCGACCAAAAGAGTCTCGAAAACGAGGCCAGTGTCGGAACCGCCATGCGCGATGCCGCCATCGCCAGCGAAGCCACGGTCGTCACCGATTCCTTCCACGAGTTCAAGCCCTACGGCGTCTCGGGAGCGGTGATCATCCAGGAATCGCACTACACCATCCACACCTGGCCGGAGCATGGCTACGCAGCGGTTGACCTGTTCTACTGCGGCGGCACCATCTACGTCGACCAAGCCATCGAGGTTCTGCGCGAGCAATTCAAGCCAACCAAGATGAAGTTCCTCGTCGTCCGACGCGGACTGCAAAGCGAAGTCGAAGGCTAAGCTGGCCCCGCAAGGTTGGATCGATCCCCTGTGCACTAAGTGCGCAGGGGATCTTGCTTTTTCAGCCCCCCGGACCCCCGACCACCGCTTGGTATCCTGCGACCGTTGCCATGGCCGACCGACTGTTCTCCCAAAGCACAGGCATGTTCATTGCCGAAACCCATACCGATGCCGTGACCTGGTTCTTCTCGGTCGATAAATTCCTCGTCGAAGGAAAAACCCAGTACCAGCAGTACCAAATCGTGGATATGCCGACGTTCGGCAAAACGCTGTTCCTCGACTACAAAATCCAGTCGAGCCTCCTTGACGAATACGTCTACCACGAGAGCATGGTGCAACCTGCGATGACCCTCCACCCCAATCCAGAAAAGGTTCTGGTCTGCGGAGGCGGCGAAGGCAGCACCCTCTGGAACGCCCTGCAGCACAACACCGTCAAGTCCGCCACCATGGTCGACCTCGATGAAGAACTCATCGACATGGTGAAGGTTCACATGCCGGAATGGCACCGAGGCGCCTTCGAGGATCCCCGAACCACCCTTGTCCACCAAGATGCCCGCAAGTGGGTGGAAGACCACAAAGGCGAGAACTACGATGTCATCCTGAGCGACCTTCCTGGCCCGATCGAAGGCGGCCCCGCCCTCTATCTCTACACCAAGGAGTATTTCCAGCACGTCGCCGAAGCCCTCAGCGATGATGGGGTCTTTGTTCTTCAATCCGGTGCCTGCAACGAAACCTATCCCTATTGCTTCGCCTGCGTCCACCAAACCCTGGAAGCCCTCAAGGAAGTCTTCCCCGTGGTGCGCGGATACTACGGGCTGGTCACCACCTTCCAAATGCCGTGGGGATTCATCCTGGCCAGCAAGAGCCACGATCCGCTTGACCTCACGCCCGAGGAAATTGCCAAGCGATTCGAAGCCCGAGGCGTGACGAGCAATCGCTACTACACCCCGCGATTCCACCACGCCATGTTCACCCTGCCGGACTATATGTACCGCGAGATTGCAAAGGGCCGAGTCCTCACCGACGCGGAACCTTTTATTTGGGATGCCTAGTCACTCTAAGGAGAGCCGGAAGTTTCACCAATAGCATAAGCACTGGTACAATTCCGGTTCTCCTGAAGGATGAAACAATGAAGTTTCGAAAGCTGTATTGGGTCACGGAGCAGGTCGGTCAAGACGGCTCCTCGGAAGTCGTCGCCGTTTTCACCTCCATCTTTGACTTGCGCAACAAAGGTCTGCGCTGGGATGCCGAGATTGACCGCAAAGCCGCTCTCCGAGTCACCCTCGTGAAGCTGGATTCCTCCCGCAAGCCATTTGGCACGTGGCAATCCCCGGATTTCACTGGGATGCGAGAAGCCCTCGATCCGTTCGTCGAATCCGGCGAATTCGACGGCCCGTCCTGCGACCAACTCGTCGAAGATCTCAAGAACTTCTGCGCCGCTCCGGCTGGGTAGTCGCGGATACCGCCTCCTTCGCTTGAAGGACCAAAGCTAGGTAGACTCATGTATATGAGTGAGCCTAGCTTTCTCTTGTTTGAATCGTCCCCAGGCAAGCCAAGGATTCTGGTCAGGCTTCAAGACGACACGGTCTGGCTTTCTCAGGCACAGCTGGCCGATCTGTTTCAGACAACCAAACAGAACATCAGCCTCCACATCAGGAATATTTTTGAAGAGGGTGAGCTGGAGGAGGGTTCAGTTGTCAAGGAATACTTGACAACTGCCGCCGACGGAAAATCGTATCAGGTACTCCACTACGATCTGGACGTCATCATCTCTGTCGGTTACCGCGTGCGGTCCCATGTGGGCACTCAGTTCAGGCGCTGGGCTACCGCTCGATTGCGTGACTACATTGTCAAAGGCTTTGCCCTCGACGACCAACGACTCAAGGAACAGGCGACGGTCGGAGACTACTTCGACGAGCTCCTTGAGCGAATCCGGGATATTCGGAGCTCCGAGAAGCTCCTCTACAAGAAAATCCGCGACATCTGCGCCCTCAGCCTCGACTACGACTCATCTTCAACAGACTCGAATCTCTTCTTTGCCAAGGTGCAGAACAAGTTCCATTTTGCGGTTTCTGGGATGACCGCCGCGGAGATCGTTCGAACTCGCGCGAATGCAACCCAGCCGAATATGGGATTGACCTCGTTCTCCGGTGAGGTGGTCCGCAAGAAGGATATCTCCACCGCCAAAAACTACTTGTTGGTCCACGAAATCGAGACCCTCAATCTGCTTGTTTCGCAGTTTCTCGACTTCGCTGAACTTCAAGCCAAGCTTCAAAAGGCGGTTCGGATGTCGGACTGGCTGGATCGTTTGGACCAAATTTTGCAGATGAACGGCCTTGCCATTCTCAACGATGCCGGACAAATCTCAGCCCGGGTCTCGGAAGACCATGCTCGTGCAGAGTATGCGCTCTTCGACGCCTCTCGCAAAGAAATGCAGTCGCGACATCTCGAGGATCAACCGGACGTTGTCGCAGAACTCGAATCAGCAGTGCAGTCGCTTAGGCGTCGCCCGCCTTCAAGGAAGAGTTAGACTCGAGGCATCCATGCAAAAACTCCCCCGCGCCCGATGGAGCGCGAGGGAGTCGAGTGCTTAGCCTGAAGATACAGGCTTACTGATTCCCGCCCGGGAGACGGACGTCTTGCGTCTTTTTCAGTTGCTCTTCGAACCGCGACCACAGCTGCTTCAGACTGTCGTCATCCACCGTGATCTTGGCTTCGCGGAGGCGCTTGGACATCTCGTCGCGAAGGCTCTTGCCTTCGGAACCGCGTTGAACCGCCAGGGCGCGCTTCACAAACTCGCGGCGAGTGGCCGTGATGTCTTGTTTGCGGCTTTCCGTCTTGCGGACGATGTAGAACTTGCCGATTTGGTTTGCCGTGCCGAGCTGAATCCACTCAGTGGCCTTGTCGGCCGGAGTCTTTTCAACTGCGCCGCGGATCGGACCGTTCAGTTCCGTGAAAGGAACGCCCGTCGGGAATCGGTTAGCCCCGAATCGACCGTTGCTGGCCTTGGCTTCCGGATCCAAGCTCATCGCCGCAGCGACATCTTGGAACTTCTTGCCCTTGGCGAGTTCGGCATCCACAGCGGCCTTTTTGTCCGAAGTCGTCAGAATCCAGAACATTTCAGCGCGGGCTGGATCGGTGAACTCTTGTGGGTTAGCCTTGATGTACTGCTCAACCTCAGAATCTGTGACCGTGATGCCCTTCATCAGAATGCGCTGTTGGGCAAGTTCGAGCTCAACCTGAGACCGAATGCCTTCCATGCTCATGCCGCGAGCCTGAAGCTGCTTGACATAGGTCGTCTGCAACTCGTTGCGCATCTTGATCTCCTTGTCGATATCCTCCTTGCTCGGAGTGACACCTTCTTCCTTGGCCATCTGAAGCAAAAGCTTGCGAACCACAAGGTCTTGCATGGCTTGGAAGCCGAGGGTATCGGCAACTTGGAGCTCGACCGGTTGGCCATCCACCACAACGCGAACTGTGGGCTTGGCTTCCAGGTACTCCATCATCTCGGTTTGAGTGATGTCGAGGCCGTTGACTTTGGCGATGCTACTCGTTTTCTGTCCGCAACCCGTCATGGCAAACGCGGCGACCATGAGCGAGGCGACAAGCAATCCGTTGACTTTCATAATGCTGGCTCGTACTTTGAATCCGACAGGTGATATGGAACTCGCGCCCCTCGTGTGAGCGGAGATCATAGAATCTTGAACACCGACGCGGCACAAAGTGTGCCACAAATCTCAGGCTGAGATGTCCAGGCCATCTGACTCAGCATCAACGGCCTGGGGCGAATGCCCCGTCTTTTTACTAGGTTCTTCCGACTCTTCTCCGGTATGAGACAGCTCCACCGAGTCATGAGCAGATTCATCCTGGGCACGTTCTTCTTTCGGCTTTCTTTGCCGATCACCCCAGGGTTTGGGTTGGATGATTGTGGGTTGCAGGGCCAAAGTCTTCTGGATGCGATCGATGTCCCCCATCGGGACACCTCCTTCCCTCTCACCAAAGTCCACTCAGTTAGGCAACATGCGGCACGCCTTCTTCGCGCAAGAAATTACGCAGACGGCCCATGGCCTGAGTGTGCAGTTGATAAACCCGGCTCTCGCTCACGCCGAGCACCTTGCCAATCTCCTTGAAGGTCAACCCTTCAAAGTAGTAAAGCGCAATCACTAATCGTTCGCGCTCCGGAAGTCGATCCACGCCCGCCGCCATGATCCTTCGGAGCTCTTTGCCCTCCAACTGACCATCCGTGTCGGCGTCCTCATCAACAATCATCTCCACAAAGTGGATGTGATCGTCGCCATCGCTGGATCCGCCTCCCACAATGTCATCCAAGCTGTAAACGTTGGTACGGCCCATCCGCACCATCAGCTCACTGACTTCTTGCTCCGTGATGCCCATGTAGTCGGCAAGCTCACGCGGGCTGGCGGGGTGTCCGAGCTCAGTTTCCATCTTCTGGATCGCGCGGTCCAGAGCCTTCAGCTTCTCGCGAATCGAGCGGGGAACCCAGTCTTCATCGCGAAGCATCTCTAGGATCGCACCTCGAATGAGGGCAATCGCGTAGGTTTCAAACTTCACATCGCGCGTCGGATCGTATTGATCCACGCTCTTGATCAACCCAATGACGCCCGCACTGACCAAATCATCTCGGTCAAGACCGTTCGGCACGCTGGTCACCAATCGACCCGCCGTGATCTTCACCAAGTAGGAATAGTGATTGATCAGTTCCACGCGAGAATCTGGGCTCTTGTAAACCTTGTATTCAATCCAGGTTCTCTGCAGTTGGTCTTGGGTCAGGGGCATAAGTGGGGACTCCAGTCTTTAGGCTGCTTCTGCGTCAGGAGATTCTTTGTCCTGCCGTTCCAGCACGGCGCTCATGCGTCGCGGCGACATGCGCTGCGAAATGCCCTCCCAGACAGCACCGACCACGTGGCCGATCGCAAAAGCTACCAAAGCACGGACGATTGTCGTGACCGGTTCGATTCCGTTCAGCAAACACACCGTCAGAGCAGTGAGAGCCGTCAAGGCTCCGATCAACTTGGACATGCAATTCCTCCAAGGTGTTCAGCGCATAACGTTCTCACAGTGGAAATACTGGGTCGATTGCCCCGGAAACCTTAGAGTGATCCGCGAACTTTTGCGCCAAATCTCTGAAATCTTCGTGAAGCACCCTATCGGAAACTTCGCTTTCAGCCATTGACCACGGATTTCCGTGGTGCTTTAGAACGGGACTCTCAGGCCGTCATAGGCCAGGTTGATCCCCGAAGGAAGCTCGGAATCAGTGCGGAAATGATCGTAATCATCGCTGAGATGAGTGAAAAAAGTCTGCTTCGCCCCGATTTCCGCCGCGACTTCCAACGCTCGCTCATAGTGGAAGTGATTCGGATGAGGCGCATACCGAACCGCATCGAGGATCAACGTATCAAGCCCCTGGAGCAGGGCCACATTCTCATCTGAAATCGAGCTCACATCTGTAATGTAAGCAACATTGTTCACCCGCAGGGCCAGGCACGGAACCTTGCCATGCTCCACCCAAAAGAGCCGCAAACTCATGCCGCCGACTTCCAAAACGTCGGGAACCTCCCGAAACTCAAACCGCGGCACCCAGATTCCTGGCGGAAAATCCGCGAAGGCGTAGGGAAAAATTCGCCGGATGTCCTCCTGGTAGCGTGGCGCCGTGTAGATCGGCATCTCGCGCTGATACTTCAGGCAAAACGCCCGCAGATCATCCATCCCCATCACATGGTCCGCATGAGTGTGGGTGATGAGCACCGAATCGATGTCGTAAATGCGCTCACGAACGAGCTGGATCCGCATCTCCGGGGCGCAATCGACGAGAACGTTCCCGGTTGGCCCAAGCAAGCACACACTGCTCCTCGTTCGGTGATTCTTGGGCTCGGCGAGATACTCCTCCGGATATTCCTTCCCCGGAGTCGGCACGCCATTGCTGGTGCCCGACCCCAGAACCACCAGAGTGCCGGATCCCATTCCGCGTTAGCCCTGAAACGTGCGCTCAAGCACCTTCAGCGCAATAAACGTGCTCGGGAGCTCGGTGTACTGAGCAATTCTCTCGAGGCAGCGTGCGTAGTTGCGCTCAGCAAGGTCATCGGTAATCGGCGTTTCGACCAAAGCCTGCGCCACGATTTCGATTGCATCCATCAGGTATCGAGCCCGGTTCTGAGGCAGCGACCGGTTGTTCATCGACGCAAACTTGCGGCTGAGATCCTCGTAAATGGACTCCCAACTCTTGCCCGCCAGAACCTCGGCTTTCTGCCGAGCGAGGGCCATTTCTTGGAGCTTGCGCCGCTCTTCAGCCCGCTTTTTCTCCGTCTCCCAATCGGTGATGCTCGTGCCATTGATGACCACGAGCTGGTGCCGCCCGTTGAGCAGCCGGGACATTGTGGACTCAATGGCGTTGCGGGATTGAGGAAGGCGTAGGTGGCCAATCAACTCACTGTCGCCACTTGGGAGGCCAAGAACAAACTGTCCGTCCTCTTCGGTGATCGGCACGCAGGCCTTGAGGGCGGTCCATACACCCACCCCGGTGACACTCCCCATGATTTCGGGCAGGGCCTCCTTCCAGATCTCCTCGACATTTGGCATCCTCGTCCATTATGCGGCTTTGCGGTCGCTTTGGTCTATGGGGGCGGGGAGCGCCAGTCGATGAGAACGATATCAAAACCCACTGATTGAACCGCGGCATAGTGGCGGACGTTGCCTGTCACCAGCACGGAGCTGGTTGAGAGTGCTGTCGCTGCGATGAGGGGATCGGCACTTCCGATTGGACTTCCTGCAATCCTCAGTTCCGCACGGATCTTGGCAGCCAAGCGATAGTCGCTGCGTGTCGGAGTGAGCTCGATCTGGTCAAAAAGGAACTGCGCAAAGTGCCCGAGTTGGCTAGCCGCCCTCCTTGAATGCAACCCGTAGAGTATTTCGTAGACCGTCACACTGGAGATAAAAATCTCGCCACCCGCAGCGATAGCTGCTTTGAAATTCTGAGCGACTGTCTGGTCTTTCCCTTTGAGGATTTCCGACAAGATGTCGGTATCAATGAGCCACGAAGTCAAGTAACTCCGTTTCGCTTCACCCGTTCTCCCATCGCAATCTCTAAGGCGTCGTCGATTACCTTTCGATCTTCACTGGCTGAGAATGCGCCGAGGAGCACCATGGGGTCGTCCCCGACGTGCGTGAAGCTCAGTCCGCGTTCAAGCACCATCTGCAGGACTTGCTCCACCGGGAGGCAAAGCGTGCCGGCGAGTTCCCGAATTCTGGACTCAATTTGCGGCGTAAGCTCGATGTTCATTGTAATTGCTCCTCTGCCCATTGTGACGAAAACACTGGTCGCAGCGTTGCCGCCTCAGCCCCCCGGCTGATACGGCGTCACCTGCGGCGCTGCGCGCAATGTTCTATCGAACGAACACAACCAGCGGCCCTGGTACCGAACCGTCCCCTGCAGACCCTCGCCCATCTGTTGGTACACCGCCACATCCGTGCGGAACTCGTGCCGATCCCCGTTCGGGAAAGCCATCTGCACAAAGAAAGTCAGATCCTCAGGATCAAACTGACTGAAGTCCTCCACCTTCGTGCGATCTTTCATCTGCGCCCACATCGCGACAACATAGGCATTCGTTGCCGTCATGATCGGCTGCTTCTCATCGCGGATCGTCACCTGGCGCCAACCCACCGCGATCGCGGCAATGAACAAAAGAATGCCCAGCCCAAAGACCGCACTCGGCATCGTCACCGCCCAAAACGCCTGGAGCTCCTGGCGCTGATCCTTTGTCGCCGAGGCAGCAAAGAGGAACCACAGCACAGACCCAAGAAGGCAGAGAATGGCGGTCGTCACCAGCCCAGCGACAATCTTCTGTTGCTTGCTCTCAAACACGGTCACTCTATGGTACGGCATCGGGCCGAGATTCGCCAAGGCCGCCCCCCAACCATCGCACCACGTGAATCTACCGGGAAAGATGAATATTAAGCCTTATTCTCCTGCGATTTCTCATTTTTACGGCATATAATTTCATGCATGGCCCACGACGCGATAGATGATGCCATTCTCTCCATCCTGCAATTCGAGGGGCGGATTACCAATGCCGAACTCGCCCAGCGCGTCAGGCTGACTCCCGGGCCCACTCTCGCTCGTGTCAACAAGCTGGAATCCGCAGGGGTCATCCAAGGGTATGTCGCCCAACTCGACCGGGAGGAAATGGGCTGGCCGATCACCGCGTTCGTCGCCGTGATCCTGCATCAGCACGGGCGAGGGCCCTGCGGAGACTTCGTTCGCGCCGTCTCCGATCTCCCCGAAGTTCTGGAGTGCCACCACATTGCCGGGGCCGAGGACTACCTCCTCAAAGTCGTCGCCCAAAGCCCACGCCAGTACGAGGAGTTTGTCATGGCCAAGCTCACCGCGATCCCGGTGGTTCAGCGGATCAATACGACGATCGTGCTGAGCACGGCCAAGGAAACGCTTGCCTTGCCCATTGCCGCACCCGTGCTCGGAGACCCTTCGTGAACGCAGCCATCGCGGACTTCGGAATTGTCGCCTTCTCGTCCTTGCTCGGGATGCTGAATCCCGTGGGAGCCGCCCCGGTGTTCCTCGCCATGACTCACGGCATGGCCAGGGATCGCCACCGAGTCGCAGTGCGGGCCTCCATTGCCGCCCTCATCGCGCTCATCCTCTTCGCTGCGGCGGGAGCCGCCGTTTTCCGATTCTTCGGCGTCACGGTTCCCGCCTTCCAAATCGTGGGAGGACTTCTCTTCCTCACCTCCGGCCTCAAGAATCTCAACGGAGTCATCACGGATTCTGAGGCTGAGGTCGTCACCGGAGATCCTTCCGTGGTTCCGCTCGGCATCCCGGTGGTTGCGGGGGCAGGGTCACTTTCGACCGTGATGGTGCTCTCGGGCCAAGCGCGAACCCAAATCGATCAGGCCGTACTCGCTGGCGCGATCGTGCTCGCGATGGTCGCGACGCTCCTCGTCCTTCTCGCCGCGCCGTTTCTCATCAATCGGCTCGGCAACAAAGGGCAGGAGATCATCATCCGACTCACCGGCCTCCTCACTGCCGTGATCGGAGTCCAGTTCATCATCAATGGAGGCACCACCGTGCTCAAAGATCTGCTTCGGGCGATCCAAGCGGGGTGAGCCCAAATCCTGGGTCGCCTGCGACCCTCCAGCCGTCAACCATGTAGAGTGCGATAAGCATGGAGCTCCTGACCAACCTCGACCAACGCCTCGGCGATCTGGCCGCGCAGCATGGCGCGGTGGTCTATCTCGTGCTCTTTGCCATCGCCTTCTCGCAAACCGGTCTGCTTCTCGGCCCAGCGATCCCCGGAAACACCGTGATCTTTGCCACCGGGATGCTCGCGAGCGGAGCCGACCCGATTCTCGGCTGGCCCCTCGCCGCCGGGAGTCTGTTCGCTGGCGGTGCTGTCGGAAATGTCGCCAACTACGCTCAAGGGCACAAATTTGGACGAGCGGTTTTCGAGCGAAGAGAGACCGGGATGATCTCCCGCGAAAGCCTCGACAAAACCGACGCTTTTTTTGCAAAGCACGGTCGCTGGACAATGATTCTCAGCCCGTTCGTGCCCTTTGTTCGGAGCTTTGCCCCGTTCATCGCAGGAGTCGGGCGGATGCATCTGCCGCCGTACCTCACTTGGGGAGCCATCGGCGTTGCGGTTTGGGTGGTCGCGATGATGCTGGCCGGGTCTGCGCTGGGTCAGGTGCCCTGGATTCGCGAGAACATCGGTCTGGCGCTGATTCTGATTTTCGCCATCGTCAGCGCCCAGATCGGACTCGCCATTTACCGGAAATCCCGGGCCAAGGTCACCGCTCGCTGAGCAGACCCTTGCCCGGAATCACCACATCGGCAACCGCGAAACTGCGCCGGATGTCTTGCAGAACCACCTTCACGCGCTGACCCGCCAGGTCATGCCCGTCGAGAAGCTCCACATAGTAGCCATCGTCCGTCCAACCGATGGACTTGAAGACACCCTCTGCCGTCGCGGTGCGCACGTTGCATTCCAGCACCTGCGCGCGTCGGAAGCCCATGATCTTTTTGTCGAACTGCTCGATGCTGCCCTCGATGATCTCGAACTCGTCGATCTCAAAGTCGAAGTTCGCGCGTAGATAAAGTCCGCGCTTGAGTTCGTGCTCAAGCTCCTCGATCGCCTCACCGTCCGCGCCGATGAGGTTTTCGACCACCGCCGGGTGGCACTCCACGAAGAACGCATTGCCCGCTTCATGCAAGCGACGTCGCATGGCGCGCTCAATCCAGAGGCTGACCGTGTCGGTGCTCGGAATCCGGCCTCGGCCCTCGCAGGTCGGACACAGACTC
Organism: Armatimonadota bacterium; assembly: GCA_020161505.1. Lineage (GTDB taxonomy): Bacteria > Armatimonadota > Fimbriimonadia > Fimbriimonadales > Fimbriimonadaceae > UphvI-Ar2. Next base: position 201,390 of record JAIUNY010000002.1, read on the forward strand.
GTGATGAGCTCCGTCACGCTCTCGCCGGTACGCTTCCGGGTGATCTCCACGAGACCGAGCGAGCTCACTCGACCGACCCTCGTCCGAGCCCGGTCGCGCTCGAGAGCCTTGGTGAAGTGATCCATCAACTTCTTCTTGTCGTTGGCATCCTCCATGTCGATGAAGTCGATGACAATGATCCCGCCCATGTCGCGCAGACGCAGCTGACGGCAGACCTCATCGGCGGCCTCAATATTGGTGCGCAGAATCGTGTCGCTGAGGCTTGTCGTACCGACTTGCTTGCCCGTGTTAATGTCGATCGCGGTCAAGGCTTCCATCTGATCGATGATCAAGGAGCCACCGGTTTTCAGGTTCACCTTGTGCTCAAGCAGCGTGTCGAGATCCTTTTCGATGTTGTAGTGGTCGAAAATCGGCTCGTCTTTGTCGTAGAGCGTAATCTTGTCCTTGAGCTTGGGCGCGACCATGCCCGCTACCAAGCTGACCTTCTCGTACTCCTCCGGATCATCAATCACCAGGCGGTCGATTTCGTCGCCAAACACATCGCGGATCGTGCGATAGAGCAGCGTTTGGTCGCGGTGAACGACGGCAGGAGCGCGGAATCGCTTCGCTCCTTCGAGCACCTGGCCCCACAGCTGCTGCAGGAACAAAATGTCCGCGCGCAGTTCGGCCTCGGTGCGGCCTTCGCATTCCGTGCGCATCACCAGACCAAACCCGGTCGGCATCAGCTTTTCGCCAATTTTGCGCAGACGCTCACGCTCTTTGCGGTCTTCGATCTTCCGGCTGACCCCGAGGTGATTGCCTTCCGGCATCAGCACCACATAACGACCCGGAAGGCTGATCCGTGTCGTGACACGAGCCCCCTTGGTGCCGCGCGGGCCCTTGGTGACCTGAACCATCAGCTCCTGGCCCGGCTTGATCAATTCCTTGATCTTGCGGCGACGGAGTTCGCTGCGCCGGACACTCGCCGGGCTGGAATCGCCTCCGTCATCCGGGATAATGTCGCCGACATACAGGAACGCATTGCGCTCCAGGCCGATATCGACAAATGCTGCGTCCATGCCAGGCAGAACGTTCTGGACAATGCCTTTGAAAATCGATCCGACAACCCGTTCTTCCCGCTCCACGCGGTACTCCATCAGCTTTTTGTCTTCGAGAACGGCAATGCGCGTCTCGCGGCTCGTGCTGTTCACGAGAATCTCAATGACGTTGGGTCGGGCAGTGGCCGGAGCCACTCGAGTGCGCGGTGCGCGTTGAGTCGGGGCCTTGCGTGCCCGCGACGGGGTTTTCTTTTTCACGTTTCGTAAATCTCCTACCCTCGAATTGGTTCGAGGCTCATCCGGGGTCAAGAATGTGCATCAAGCGAAGCGGCCAGAAAAGATCAACGCGATTCGCTCGGAACGGACTCGCCCGCACCGGAATGAGTGAAGGATACCTGTGGAAAACTCTCTCCCGCTGGGCCGACGCGGCATGAGTGCCTCGTTATCGCACAAGCAGGGGCTGGTCGAGGCGAAGCGCGAACGGTGATGCCACGTTCGCCACCTGCTTCATCCCGTAGGATTGATACCCCTTGTTCACGGCTTCAATGGCCGCGTCGATGCTCAGTTTGGGATTCTTCTTCAGGATGTCGGTCAGGAGCATCGTGAAGAGTCCCCCCTCTTCGTCCGTTTGGGTTTGGACTTCCAGTGCCTCTTGACCTTCTTTGGAAGCCGCAACAAAGAGATCAACCCCGGCTCTGAATCCAGGCTTTTGGGTTTCGCTGTCGGCAATACGCGGCTGCATCGAGGCAACCGTCGATTGGCTCCACACCGCACTGGGCTTGACCGAAGCGTCAATCAACTTCGATTTCACTGACCGAAATGGCCCGGGGCTCATCTTCATGCCCCCGCTGAAGCAGGAATCGAAGATGAAAACCGTGTTGATTCCCTTGCTGTTCAGATCCTTGCGCCAGGTGTAAAGCTTGTCATCCGGCATCGCCACCCCATCGGGCAGCAAGATCATCTCCTGCTTGCCATCCGCTTCGGAGGGGTCATCTACTTGGATGCCATGACCGCTGTAGTAGAACACAATCGTGTCGCCCACACGGAGCCGACCCGCCACGCCTTTGAATGTCGATTCCACCGTAGACGCGCTCAAAGCCTTCTCGACCCCCGCGTCCTTGGAAGCCATTCGGGCCGGAGATTCTGACAAGATGAACAGATCTGAACGCTGGACGCCGTACTGACCACGCAAGATATCCGCCATGCGATACGCATCAAACGCCGCACCCGGCAGACTGTAATCCTGAGGCAATCCTTTCAACCCCTCGATCGCACTGTAATCGGATGCTCCGACCAGCACCGCGTACGTCCGGGCATGAGCCATCCCCGAAAGGCACGCCAAGGCGAGCATCGCCCCGATTCCGTAGGTTGTTCGTCGTTTCATCGCAAGTCTCTTTCTTCTCTAACGCTTATCACGCGAGAACAGAACGTTTGTATGGTGCTTTCGCGCATTCTTGCCGGAGAGGCGCCTCAAAGTCTAGCTTCGAGCGATCATTCGCCCCCGTAGGCCGGGCATCCTGGTTCGCTATACTGACGGGCAAGCGTCATGCGGATTGCCGATGTCCTGGGTCAACCCGGGCCCCACTTCTCCTTTGAATTCTTCCCGCCCAAAACCAATGCCGGGGAGCAATCGCTGTTTCGCGCCATCACCAGCCTCAAGGAGTTCGATCCCAGCTTTGTCAGCGTCACATGCGGCGCCGGAGGTTCCACCCGACGCAAAACGATCGAATGGGCCAGGCGTATCCGCGACGAAATCGGCATCGAGCCCCTCGTCCACATGACGTGTCGCGGAGTGGGACAGGACGAACTCTCCGACTCCTTGGGCGAGCTGGAATCCAGCGAGCTTCACAACGTTCTCGCTCTGCGCGGAGATCACCCACTCGACGAAGAAAACACGCAGGAATCAGCCTGTCTCTTTGCATCCGACTTGATCTCTCGGGTGAAAACCCATCTGCCCAGTGCCTGTGTTGTGGCCGCCTGCTACCCAGAGACTCACACCGAAGCCGCCTCGCGGACCAGCGATCTGGAGTTCATGAAAGCTAAAGCCGATGCCGGTGCAGAGGTCTTCATCACCCAACTGTTTTTTGACAACGACAAGTACTTCCAATTCGTCGGACGCGCCCGCACGATGGGGATCACCCAGCCCATCATCCCTGGCATCATGCCGATCCAAAACGTCGAGCAGATCAAGCGATTCACCCAGATGTGCGGGGCCTCGATCCCCAAGCACCTGATGACGCTTCTGGAGCAGTACAAGGACACGAGTTCCGCCGTGTTTTACATCGGAGTCGCTCACGCGATCGCCCAAGCCGATGAGTTGCTGCGCAATGGAGTTCCTGGCATCCACTTCTACACCCTCAACAAATCCCCTGCCACCCGTTTGGTGGTCGAAGCCTTGAGGAATCGTTAAGTTTCGCGTGCCGAGGCCCGAGCTTTCCGTCTATAATCACTATCCCTGAGGATGATTCGCGAATCTTCGCAATCGGCCCTTTCAACGGCGAAGGAGGCCCGGGGCACCTTCTATGTCCGACTCCATCGGCCTCTCGGAGCCTGCCCAGCGTGGGCTGGATGAGATGCTCGCCGTTCACCGCGAGCACTGGCCCAACTGTGACAGCACCCTCATCGAACGCGCCGTCCGCCTGGCTGATCTGGCCCACGAAGGCCAGCTTCGGAAATCCGGCGAACCCTATATTGTCCACCCGCTTCATGTTGCCAAAATTGTCGCCGAGCTTGGCATGGACAGCGAGTCCGTCGTTGCCGCCATCCTCCACGATGTCCTCGAAGACACCCCGATCCCCGCAGAAGATCTCAAGCGCGATTTCGGCGACGAAATCTGCCAGATGATCGAAGGCGTCACCAAGCTCAAGCTCCAGATCAACCCCGAGGCGAGTGCCCGGCAAAAAGCCGCCGCCGAAACCGCCCGGGCGGCGGAAAGCCTGCGCAAACTCCTCCTGGCGATGGCCGCTGACCTGCGCGTCATGGTCATCAAACTCGCGGATCGGCTTCACAACATGCGCACGCTCGGGGCGATGCCCCCCGAGAAGCAGACCCGGATCGCGAACGAGACCTTGGAGGTCTACGCCCCCATCGCGGCGCGGCTCGGGATTTGGCAGATCAAGTGGCAGCTTGAGGATCTTGCGTTCAAAATCCTCCACCCCGACGAGTACCAGAGCATCAAGGAGCGTGTCTCGAAATCCCGCCAAGACCGGGAGGATGAGCTGGAGGAGGTCGAGCGCATTCTCAACGAAACCCTCGCCGAGAAGGGGCTGGCGACCGCCAAGGTCTCCGGGCGACCCAAGCACCTCTACAGCATCTACAACAAGCACGTCAAGCAGAACGTCCCGTGGGAAGAGATCTTCGACCTCATCGCGGTGCGGGTGATCTGCCAACACCCTCACGAGTGCTATCTCGCCCTCGGGCTCGTTTACGAACTCTGGCGACCCATCCCTGGCCTGTACAGCGACTACATCCAAACTCCGAAGCCGAACGGCTATCAATCGCTCCACACCAAGGTCGTCGGGCCGCGAGGTGAGCCGCTCGAAGTGCAAATCCGCACCAAGCAGATGCACGAAATCGCGGAATTCGGCATCGCCGCTCACTGGACTTACAAGGAAGGCAAGGACGACGGCAAGGATGTCGCCGCTGTGCGCTTTGCCAACCTGCGCAAGCAACTCTTTGACTGGAGCAACGACAACCAAACCTCCAGCGACTTCCTGAGCAGCGTCAGCACCGACCTTTTTGCCGAGCAGGTCTTTGCCTTCACTCCGGGTGGCGATGTCATTGACATGCCCCGCGCCTCGACTCCGATCGACTTCGCCTTCCGCGTTCACACGAACCTCGGCGAGCGGATGGTTGGCGCGAAAATCAACGGTCGAATCGTGCCCCTGAGCACGGAAATCGTCAACGGCGATGTCATCGAGATCATCACCCGGAACAACGCCAAGCCGAGCCTCGATTGGTTAGAACACGCCAAAAGCGCGCACGCCCGAAGTAAAATTCGCGCCTATTTCCGTCGCCGCGACCGCGCGATGATTGTCCAACGCGGGCGCGATGCCCTTGAAAAAGAGCTTCGCCTGGTCGGGCTCGACCCCCGGATGTACATGGGCGACGAGACGATGAAAACCGTTCTTAAAGCGGTGCGAGACAGCGAGAATATCGACGATGTCTTCGCCCGGATCGGCGAGGGCCTGACGAGTGTTCACTCGATCGTTGACCGAATCCGCACGCAGGTGCGCCAAAACATGCCGGAATCCGCCGCGCCGATGGCTGCTCCGGTGGCAAAAAAAGTGCCGGAGCCCACGCTCATCACGGGCGGAATCGACAACGTCATGGTCAAGCGGGCCCGATGTTGCCAGCCAGTGCCGGGCGAGGATGTCATCGGTTACGTCACTCGGGGCCGTGGAATCATGATCCACCGGCGACTCTGCCCCGATGCGCTGGCCCTCGCCGAGGCCACCCCCGACCGCATCACCGCGATCAAATGGGAGAAAGCCGAGGGGCTCAGCTACCCGGTCGATCTTCTCATCATCTGCGTCAACCGCCAGGGTCTGCTCATGGACATCATGACGATCTTCGGCGAGAGCAAGACCAACGTTGTCGGCGCGAAGGTCAAGACATCGCCCAGTAACACGGCGGAAATTGAAGTCACGATTGATGTGAAGGACACCCAGCATCTGCGCGACTTGATGACCAAAATCAGCCATTTCCGCGATGTGATCTCGCTCCTGCGGGTGTTTGGTCGGGGCGGTAAGAAGTGAGAGCGGTGGTTCAGCGCGTGTCGTCTGCGTCCGTGGTGGTGGATGGTCAGGTGGTGGGACGCTGCGGGCGCGGGTTCTTGGTGCTGGTCGCCGCGTCCGTTGATTCAACCGAGGCTCAAGCGGTGGCTCTCGCGGATCGGGTTGCCGGCTTGCGAGTCTTCAACGATGATGCGGGCAAGATGAACCTCGCGCTCAAGGATCTGCCTGAATCGGAGGCGGCGGAGGTGCTTGTGGTGAGCCAGTTCACGCTGTATGGAGACGTCTATTCCTCCCGTCGCCCAAGCTTCGTCAAGTCCGCCGGATACGAGCGCGGACTCGAGCTCTACGAGCTTTTCGTCGAGTCCTTGCGGCCCTTGGTTCGCGGAGTCGAGACCGGGGTCTTCGGAGCCAGCATGGAAGTCTCCCTCGTCAACGACGGGCCAGTGACTCTCGTCATTGATGCGAAGTGACGGGCATTTGAAAATCATTGTCTGGATCGTTAGCCCGCCGCGAACAACCACCGCGTTGATCCCGTCAAATACAACCACGGGGGAACAATTTCTTGTTCGTCTCGGGGTCACTCCAGTTTTGGCTCTCGGACTAAGTTTTGCTCTTGGCTGCGGCGGCGAAGGCGTTCCTCAGACCCCACCACTGGTTGATCCGACTTCAGTCAGCGGTCGCACCGGATTCAACACGTATGCCACAGCAAACCAGGAGCTTGGCGACGACTTCGCTCGGGCCGTCAACTTGACAGCCGGTTTGAAAAGCTCCTTCGTTCGTTCCGACATGCAATGGCTAGACTTTCACGACTACAGAGACTACGAAAACAACGGATACTCGACCGCGCAGACGCCCCGCTGGCTCGCCCGGATGCAGAAGGTGATTCAGTCTGGTCAAACACCCTTCATCACTTTGAAGACCGATTTTAGGGAGCCGGACGGTGCGAAGTTTGAGTGGCCCCGGAACGCATTCTGGCGCGCAAGTTTCGTTGATTTCGTGTCGAACGGCCTGGCTACATTCGCACAGCGCTTCCCGCAGGTTACTCCGATCGTGATGATCAGCAATGAACCATCAAACTCGCCAGACTGGAACAACCCCACCTACCGGCAATCCTACGCGCAGATAGTTAGAGACCTCCGTCAGCGGCTCAATTCTGACGGTCGTAGAGTTGTCCTGCTACTCAGCTCGGTGAACAACAATAGTTCTCTTATTCGGCCTCACGCCTTCTCGAACTATCTTCAATGGGCCAGAAGCGAGGGACTCGATGACCTTGTTGATGGCTACAGTGTTCACACATACCTCGGCTCGGTGACCGGTTCTTTTCCGGAAGAGAACATCGAGGAAGTCAATCAGTTCGCGACCGCTGCAGGCAAACCAGTCTTCGCGACAGAGCTCGGATACAATTCCGTCGGTTATCGAAACAACTATCACGGGTCTGGAGTGACGGAGCTGATTTGGGCAAAAAGAATCTTTCTGTCTTCTCTGCTATTCGACACGAAGGCCAATATCTTCTATGAAGTCAGAGACCGGCTGGACGCACCCGACTACATTTTCACGCCAGGATCAGGCTTCTGCAGAGGGCTTGACGCAGGAAAAGGATGCGCTTTCGAGGGAGGAGGAAACGAAGCCAGCTACGGGTTCTACGAACAAGACTTGGATCCAAAGCCGACGGCTATTTGGCTCCAACGTTTCATGGAGTTGTACGGGAACTGGTCACGCGATTCTGGTGGACGGGACTCAGCGAACCCCAACCACTGGTGGATTCGGCTAAGGTCCCCTCGCGGTGAAACGATCACGATCCGGTGGTCACAAAATCAGTCCGCAGCGACCACCGATGCGCCATTCGATCCTGTCGTACCAGGCGTCAGCTGACTTCGAGAACTTACATCCTCTCGTCTACCATTTTCTTGGACCCAGGAAAATGGTAGACATCGTGCCAGGCTGCTCTGCAGCAAAGAAGCTAGCCCCCCACCGCAGCGATCCACTGGCGGAGGTTGTAGTAACTTGTCACCCGGATGATCTGACCATTTCGGCACTCGAAAAACGCCGCTGCGGGAATCGCGTACTTCTGCCCCGTCGCCTTCGGAAGACCAGAATCCGTCGCCAGATACTCCCCGGAACACAGAAACTCTGCGGCCCCGATTGCGCCGTTCTCCATCACGACCAACTCCGTGATCTGCTCGCGGTAGCACCGATCCATGTGGGCCTTGAACGCCCGAAACTTGTCCTTCCCTACCTCGCGGCCGCCCTCATTGATGTCGTGAATCACATCTTCGCTAAGCAGCGCCAGCATCCCCTCCGCATCATGGCGATTGAAAGCGTCGAAGTAGGCGTGGATCAGTTCGGCAGTGGTCATCACCCTCTTTTACCGAAAGACAGGGGCATCCTCACGGGCCAGGCAAGCAGATCTGCCCTTTCAAGTTCCCAAAATCCGCCCGTGATTTGCTATCCTAGTAAGAATTATGGTGTCCCTGCTCGTCGCGACTCTCGCCTTGGCACCGACTCAGACCGCGTCGATTCCCCCGATCCTGGCCCCCATGTTGGTTGGTCAGACGAGTCGACCTGGCGGATCCATCACCTTTGGCCGATCTCCTGAGATGGTCGCCCCGCAAGGACGCGCGATTTTCCAGGTTGCCGTCGAGCCACCGAGTCGGGGAGGGATGCGCGTTACCGTCGAAATCATCGCCCCTGACAACAACCAAGACACTCTCCAAATCGAGCCGGACAAGGATGGAAAATTTGATTTCACCCTCCTCGCGAAAATCAATTCGGGGCGATACAAAATCATCGTCAAAGGGTACGACGGCACTCCGCTGGATACTCGATACGTCGAGGTTACGCCTTGGAACTCGGTGAACGACCAGGTTCAAACCCGGATCACCAATATCCGGCGTCACACAGGGGACATCATTCGGGCGGGGCGGACTTTGATCGGGCAGCTGCCAGACGGACCCAAGAAAACTGAGCTCCAAAAGAAACTTACCGATATCGAGGCGGCTCACGGCAAGATCGTCGCGAAGATGCCCATTTTCCAACGGTTGACCGCCAATACGATGGCTCTTGCCGAGCAAGCCCCCGAGGCTGCACCTGCCATTGCCGACGCACTTACCTCACTCGGCGAATGGTCCACCGAAGCGAAGGATGAAGAAGCACGGCTCGCCGAACTGAGCACGAAGCTGCGCACCAAGTCCACGATCTGCGATGGGCTTGATAACACCATGGAGGCTCTGCAACTGGTCTCCAACGTGATGATCTTCGTTACTTCCCCGGAGAAAATCTTCCTGAACCTTTGTCTGGAGAAGATCTTCCCCATGGCAGAAGCCTCCAACAACGGCAGTGATCGCGCGAAATTTGCCCTCAGCGAGGCTCGCAAGGAGGCAACCGCCTTTGCTGCTGACGGCAAGGACGGGATCACCGGGAGCCTTGTCGGGCTTCTCGGTGACTGCGTTGCATTCGCTGCCTCTCAAGTCTTCAACAACTACTGCACCGTCGTCGAAGGCCCAATCAAGGCAGAGTTCTCGGTTGATGCCAAGGAAGGCGGCAAAAGTTACTGGAAGTACAAGCTGATTCTGGAAGGCAAACTCAAACTGTGGAGCGACAAGAACGCCCCCAACGAAGCCCAGGGACGGCCATTCAGCGGTCGACTGGAGGGCAACACCACCAAGCTCGAATTTTTCGAAGATATTTTCCTCGTCGAGCCCATGCCGAAAGGAAGCACGCTCCTTATGCGGCGCCGAATTTCACCGCGAGTGATCTCGTCAAACTCTGCAAACGAGCCCGTAGGCGTAGGTCAATTCGGACGCATCGTCGGGGTTCCGGGATACTTCGACATCCGCTACCTCGCGTGGATGAACGAGGAGCGCCTCAGCTTCAAGCAAGACTACGTGATCAAAGACTTTGGGCCAACTTACAAGAACGCGATGGTCTTTGTAGCCGCTACCCCTGGCGGACTCCTCCCCGTCATGCAGAGCTTCGACTTCCCGATCCAAAAGGCCGCCTGGATTATCGACCGAGCCACAAAGGGTCCGTTCGAGATTCCTCTGACTCGAGAAGGCGACAAGGCAGTGGCGAAAAAGACAATCACCCGCGAAGAGGTCACAGGGAACGGCACCATTGACGTGAAGTGGGTGCTCACCTACGATCTGAAGCAGAAATGATCCTCGGTGCCTGGGGGTTCGGCGTGCAACCCCCAGGCCAGCGGGTCGTCTAGGTTAGCACGAGCCATGTGGACGAGCCTCATTCTTGCCGCAACCCTTGCCCCGAGCGCAACAACCCGGAAGATGGAGGATCTGAGCCCTCCGGGAACCCGGCCCTTCCGGATGGGATTCACCCCGTGGCCAAGCGACCTCAGCATCGAAGGAATGCAGCAGTCGGAGAAGTATCTCGCGAGCAATGGCGATCTCTTCTCTCTCATGCTCATCGGCGGAATCCCTTGGGATGAGGCTCTGGCGGGAAAGCCCTACTCAGCGGATGTCGAGCGCACGTTGAGCACCAAACCGCCCAAGGGGCAGCAGCTCTTCCTCTCCATCTCTCCCCTCGGGATGGATCGCGCGACCCTTGCCCCGGCGTGGGGCGAGCGCGACAACATGCCCCTCTCCGAAAAGTGGAAGTCCAAGCCGTTTGATGACCCGGAGGTGATCAAGGCTTTCACCCGTTTTTGTCTGGATGCCACCCAGCGGCTGAAGCCGGATGCGTTGGCCATCGGCGTCGAATCGAACGCCTTGCTGAGCTTCAATCCCAATGCGTGGCCGGCCTACAAGCGGCTCCACCGAGCTGCCTATCAGGCGATCAAGAAAGCGCATCCCCGTCTCCCTGTTTTCTTGACCACCGAGGTGAATCACTACCTGGAACGCGCCACCGAGGCCAAGGGGACAAAACAGAAAACCGAGGTGGCGGATCTGATGCGATCAAGCGATTGGTTCGCGATGAGCTACTACCCTCACATGAGTTACGACACCGTGTGGCCGATCCCCGCCACGTTCTTCGACTTTGCGCGGGGCTTTGGCAAACCGGTTGCCGTCAGCGAAACCGGTATGACTTCGCAACCTGTCGCCCCATCGGGAATCCCTCTCGACGGCTCACCGGCCAAGCAAGATCAGTACTACCAAGTGCTCCTCGATACCGCTCAAAAGCATCGGTACAAGTTCGTGGTCACCTTCGCCACCACCGATTTCGACCGCCTGATCCCCAAGCTCCCCGAATCCGCTCGCGAACTCGCCAAGATCTGGATGCACTGCGGCCTGCAATCGGGATCAGGAGAGGTGAAACCGGCCGGTAAACGATGGAACGAAACCTTCCGCCAGCCTCTGAACGCGCCGAACGGACTCTGACTCCACTCGCGTAGAATAGGAATCGTGAGACGCACCGACTTGATGGACACCTCGGTGGAGGCGCACAAACGCATGATCCTGCTTCTGCGCGCAAAGGGGCCAGAGTGGCGACTGCGTCGAACATTTGAACTCAGCGAGGAACTCAAGTTGCTCGTCAACGCGCTCAAAAAGTCGGTTGGGAGCAAGTGACTCTTTTTGGCACTCTGATTGAAGTTGTTGCGGCTCTGGAGGCCTCTGAGATTCCTTACGTCGTGGGGGGATCGGTCGCGAGCTCAACCTGGGGCAAACAGCGTGCGACTCAGGATATTGATATCGCGGTCTTCCTGCGCGTCGATCAAGTACAAAAGCTGCGCGCGAATCTGCCCGAACACTATTTGATGGAAACCGGCGAGCTGGAGGAATATGCGAGAAGCGCTCGGGACTTCCAGTGCGGCCAGATTTTGCACATGTTGCATGTTGATCGAGTCGATCTCTTCGTGCTCGAAGATACGGAATTCAATCGAAGCCGTCTCTCCCGCGCGATTGAGGCGAGGCTCCTTCCCGATGTCGTGGTGAGAGTCTCCTCTCCTGAAGACATCATCATCACCAAACTTCGGTGGTACGAACTCGGACGCGGGATCAGTGATCGGCAGTGGAACGATCTGGTGCTCGTGATCGAGACGCAAGGTGACGACCTCGATTGGACTTATCTTGAGAAATGGGCCGCCCACTTCGGCCTCGCTGAACTCCTTGCCGAAGCCAAAGCCGAAGCTATTCAGCCTTAACCTTCTGCGCCGAGCTAAACATCACGCGTTCCTCGGCGTCTCGACCGACATGAAGCCGGGAATCCTCCTCCTCGCCCTCTTTGCGGTGACGACCGCGATCCTCGCTGCGCCCCGGCTGATCCCGCAGGCCGACCCCGATCTCCGAGAGCTCGAGTCCGATGGACGCACCCGCACCTATGTGGTTCGTCACCCGGAGAAGACCAAGGGTGACAAGAAGCTTCCGGTTCTCATCGTGTTGCACGGAGGCGGAGGCAATGCCAAGAACGCCGAGGAGATGACCCAACTCACCCCCTTTGCCGCCAAGAACAACTTCATCGTGGTGTACGCCAACGGAACCGGAGCCAGGCGAAGCCCGTTTCTCACCTGGAATTCCGGTAACTGCTGCGCCTACGCCTACGAAAACAAGGTCGATGACATCGACTTTATCAGCAAGATGATTGATGCCCTGGTGCAGGATGAGAACGCGGATCCCAAGCGCATCTATGTCACCGGGATGAGCAACGGCGGCATGATGACTCACCGCGTGGGCGTGGAACTCAGCGATAAAGTGGCCGCTATCGCGCCCGTCGCCGCCGCCCTCAACTGCGATCTCCAAACGGGCTCACCGGTGCCGATTCTCATGATCCACGGAGATGCCGACCAGCACGTTCTCATCGGTGGCGGGAAGACGACAAAGGGTGTCGAATCTGAGCGTGTTGATCTCTCGATGGCGGAGGGTGTGAAATGGTGGCTCAAGCGGAATGGGAATGATGCCAAAGCAGTGTCCTCCCGGCAGGGGATTCTCACGCTGACCACCTACGGCGGCACGTTCCCCGTACAAACGGCGGTCATTGCAGGGGAAGGTCACACCTGGCCCGGCGGTCAGGCCTGGCGCAACGCAGCCGATCAACCGACGCAAGAAGTCAGCGCGAACCAGCTGATCTGGGATTTCGTGAAGCAATTCGAGCGGTGAGGTCCCGTTTTTCGGCCCCTCGGAGAGAGAGCGGAACCTTTCTGCAATTCTGTTTTTATATGGTATAGGTATAGAATGGCACTCAATATCAAGAACGAGGAGACGGCGCGGGTGGTCGCCCAACTTGCCGAGGCGACTGGAACCTCCTTGACCGAAGCCATTCGCATCGCCGTTACCGAAAAACTAGAGCGTATGCAGTCTCTGGAGGAGAAAGTGGAGCGAATTCTGGCCATTGGACGGGATAGTGCTGCCCGCATGTCGGCGCAAACCAAAGCGGTCGACCATGGCGATTTGCTCTACGGAGAGGACGGCTTACCGAAGTGATCATCGACTCCTCGGCTCTCATCGCACTCCTTCGGAACGAGCCGGATGCGGAAGAATTGGTTCTGAAGATGGTCACGGCAGAAACACCCCTTAGGCTCTCGGCTGCAAGCTATGTGGAGGTTGGCGCCGTCATCGACAGCCAAAGAGACCCCATCCTCAGCCGCCGGATGGATGAAGCGATCAGGGCCCTCGGCATTCAACTTGAGCCGGTCAGTATCGCTCAAGCAACCATCGCTCGTGAGGCGTATCGTGACTTCGGAAAAGGATCAGGGCACAAAGCAGCCCTCAATTTTGGTGATTGCCTCAGCTATGCGCTCGCGAAAGAAATGGGTGAACCCTTGCTTTTCAAGGGCGATGACTTTTCCCACACTGACCTCGCTCAAAACTGATCGCTCATGAACATCTGGGGGAGACTTGGGAAGTGGCGGCCCATGAGGATCAGTTCCTCTTTCTCCTCGAGCAAAGGAACGCCCACGACCTTGGCCATCGACCGCAGTCCATACCACTCGGTGCCGTGATGCACGGGCCAGGCGTGGGTTGCCTCCTCCACAATCGCCTCTCGGCACAGGCTCGCCTCGCACCCGATGTACCCCCGGCGGCCCATATCGAGGCACTCCCGATACACGAACTGCCAGTATCGCCACCTTCGCTCATCTCGCCGGAGCCGAGCGTCATCTTGTGATGCCCACTCCGCATACCGGCTCTGAACCTCCGCCAAAGGCAAACCCTGACCCCACGGACGAGGATCACTCACCCGGATTGCGCCCTTCACCACGTGGTCCAGCACCTCGAACCCCACCCGCTCATAGAGCACGGTCTTGTGGGCAAACAGAATCGCCGGGCCTTCGCCCGCCTGTTCCGACTGCGACAAGACTTCGCGCAGAAGAGTCTCCGCATACCCCTTGCCCCGAGCAGAATCGTCCGTTCCAACCCCCGCAATCCCAATCGCCCGGCCCCACCCAAAGTCCAGCGGAGTCGTTGTCAAAATCGACTTCATCGAGCCGTTTTGGATGAACGCCCACTTCCGATTAAGGTCGTAAAACGGCTCCGAGTAGAAGATCGCCGAGGCCCGCCCCACATCAAGATGAAAGACGCGGCAGAGCAGACTCAAGAAAGTCGCGGCTTCCGCCTCCCGAATCGGTCGAATCTCCGTCATCGTTTTTCTTAACGTTTCACCACTTGAACTCGCACCGTCACGGTGGATTGTTCCGATGTCGTGCCCTCGGGAATCACGAGCTTGACTTCAAAAGTGCGGTTCTCTCGCAGGGCCGAGATCGCCAAAGCCTCGGTGCGGATGGCGGTGAGTTGGCTCACAATTTCGCTCGGGCCGTTTAGCGGAATGCGTTGCGGAATCACCGTGATCTCACCGAGCTGGAATCCGGGCGCAGCCGATCCGCTCCACTCCACGATCACCGGGACATCCCGGCTCGCGGGAGCCGCGACCACCGCCGGCGAAACGGTCACCTTGCCAGGCTCGGCGGTCACCGCAGGAACGGGCTGGCCTTCCTTGTCCAAAATCTCCAAAGCGCGTGAGACGGTTGTTCCTGGCCTCGCTGCGGGGAGATCAAGCGTCACCTGAACCTGAGCCACTCGGCTGAGCATGCTCACCGGCCCGGACAGAACCACCCGCTCGGGTTGCGTACTCGCTCCCTCAAAACGCAGACCTTCGATCGGCGTGCCCGTCGTCACAATCTTCACGTCCCGCTCCGCTGATTCCACCTTTTCGGCGCGAACCAGAACGGCAGGCTTCAAGGTTCGAAATTCAAGCTGAGCATCCGCAGGAGCGCGGATTGAGATCGGCACCCTTTGGGATCCCTCTTTGAGCTTGGCCAGATCGACCACCGCCTCCACCCGCGAAGTTTCGAGCCGGTTGAGGGCCTGAAGTGTTCCGCTTGCCACCACCGTCACCGATTCCATCTCAGGGAATGCATAGAGCTCGGCCGGACGATTCTCCAACCGGACGATGACATTGAACTCCCGCTCCCGGCCTGGTTCGAAAAGCGGTTGAACCTGGAACCACATCAGCACGGCAATGAAAATCGACGCCACGCCCAGGAGCACATCTTCGCGCTTCATCGCGGGTCACCTGCCTGCACGGTTTCTTCTGCCTCCACTTCTGTTGCTTCGACTTCCGGTTCGCCTTTCCGGCGTGAACTGAACGGGCTCACCAACCGCTTCTTGGTCGCGCGCTGGGTCTGCAGCAGCTCAGTCAATCGGGTGCGCAGAGCTTCGGCGGATCGCAGAACCTCGTGCTCACCGTCAACCGCCAACGAAATCGAGCCCCGTTCCTCACTCACAATCAGAACCACGCAGTCCGACTGCTCGCTCACTCCGAGACCCGCGCGATGGCGCATGTGATACTGCGCCCCAATCTTGCTCGATTCGCTCAGAGGCAACCGACACGCCGCCGCCAAAACTTCTTTGTCCCGAATCAGCACCGCACCATCGTGCAGAGGATTACCTTCATAAAAGATCGCGCCGAGCAGCGGAGCCGTGACCAATCCATGCACGGGGCTCCCTGTTTGGGCCACGTCGTCAAGCCGGTTGCTGCGTTCAATCACGATGAGCGCCCCAGTCTTGCTTTGGGCGAGTTCTTCGGCAGCCTTTACGATCTCTTCCAGCGTGCCATCCGCTAGATCAGACTCTCCGCCGATCAAGCGATCAGACCAAATGCCAAATCGTGCGAACCCATCAAGCGCCTGCCGGAGCTCGGGCAAGAAAAGAATCACCAGGGCGACGGGAGCAAGAAGGGTGGCCTTGTCGAGAATCCAGTGCAGCGTACGCAGACCCAGAGTGTCGCTGAGCGCCAGGGCGGCCACAAATACGCCGATCCCCATCACGACCCGCCACGCCCGGGTGCCTCGAACCAGCTTGAGAAGACGGAAAATGACAAACGCGACCAACAGAATGTCGATCACGTTCACCAGCCCCTTCCAAGACGGCTCAAAAAGAACCGCCAACTGCTCGATGACGTCGTTCAAAGCTCTCGGTTCGAGTTTAACACTCTCGGGCCCTGATTCAACCGGACAGAACCAGCCAAAATCGTCCCGTGGATTCAGAAACGCCGAAACGATCCCTTGATGAGATTCGCGCCGACATCGACTCAGTCGATTCGGAACTGATCCACCTCCTTGAAAAACGCGTCCAACTCGCCCGAGAAGTCGGCCTCGTCAAGGGGGTCAGCAACAAGCCGTACTTCACGCCGGAGCGGGAGCGGCAGGTTTACGAGCGGCTGAGTCTCAGTGCCTCTGGCCTCCTGAATGCGCAGCAGATCACCAGCATCTTCCGCGAAATCATCAGCGCCGCGCGATCCGCCGAAAAGCCGATGCAAATCGCCTACTGGGGCCCCGAGGGAACCTTCAGCCATATGGCAGCGGTGCAAGCCTTCGGGCGCAGCGTGGAGCTTCAGCCGGTTTACAACATCCGCGAAGTCTTCCTCGCCGTCGAACGCGGGCAAGCTGACTACGGCGTCGTTCCCATCGAAAACTCCATCGCCGGTGTTGTGCCAGAAACCCTCGACGTCTTCCCCCACACTGACGTCAAGATCGTCAGCGAAACCTTCCTCGACGTGAACCACCACCTCGGGTCCACCGCCGATTCACTCGACCAAATCGAGCGGGTTTACGCAGGTCCGCAACCCGCCGCTCAATGCCGACAGTGGCTCCGCGACCACCTGCCGAATGCGAGCATCGTGGAAGTCGTGCCCACCTCGACCAGCGCGATCAAGGCGGCCCAAGACCCGAACGGAGCCTGCATCGTCAATGAGGTTTGCCTGGAGCTCTACGGACTCCACGCCCTCGCCAGCCATATCCAAGATGTCAGCGGAAACCGAACGCGATTCGTCGTGCTGGGTTACAACGAACCCTCGCCGAGCGGGAGCGACAAAACCAGCCTGATGTTCAAAGTGCGGAACCGTCGCGGTGAGCTCTACCGTATCCTCGGGTGCTTTGTCGAGAACGAAGTCAACCTCACCATGATCGAGAGCCGGCCCGATCCGCGGAGCACCTTCCAGTACGTTTTCTACATCGACATGGAAGGCCACCGAAACGAAACCTCGGTGATGCGCGCGATCAACGATCTGCGCAGCGTCGCGATTGAGACGATTATTCTCGGCAGCTATCCCAGCTACGACGCTGGACTGCAGAGTCTGTGATGATCCTGTTTGAAACCGAACGCCTCATCGTCCGAACCTGGAACCCCGAAACCGATGCTCCCCAGGCCTTCGAGTTTTACGGCGATCTGCGCGTGATGCGCTGGCTCGGGGCAGTACCAAAGGCGTTTGAGTCGGTGGAGCAAGTGCGAGCCCGCCTGGAACAACACGCTGCCAAATTCATCGAAAAGCCCGATGAAGGCCTTTTCCCCGTCGTGCGCAAATTAGATGACAAAGTCATCGGCGGTGTGATCTTCCGAGAACTCCCCGATGCCGAGGGCAACGGAACCGGAGATGTCGAGATCGGCTGGCATTTCGCCGTCGAAGCATGGGGTCAGGGGTTCGCAACGGAAGCTGCTCGCGGCCTGATCGTCTGGGGTGCGAGCCACCATCCGAACCTCACCGAAGTCTGGGCGATCGCCTACCCGGAGAACGTGAAGTCTCTGGCTGTCATGCAGCGACTCGGCATGACCCCCGTCGGGATGACCAACAAGTACTACGGCATCGAGGCGATGAGCTATTGCCTCGCTCTGCCGCTCCAGAATCAGTAAATGACCTTGTTGAGGGGATATTCGACGATTCCCGTGGCCCCGGCGCGGTGAAGCGCAGGAATGAGATCGCGGGAGTCCTTCTCACCCAGAATCACTTCCAGTGCCACCCAATTCTCGTCCGCCAGAGGACTAATCGTGGGGTTCTGGAGAGCCGGCAGCACGGCGCGAATCTCATCCATCTTCGCCCGAGGAACGTTCATCTTGAGGCCAACCAACCGACTCGCATTGATCGCCCCGGTGAGCAGAATCCCCAGATTCTCCAGCTTTTGCCGCTTCGCCGGATCTTCCCACGCCGCGTGATTCGCGACAAACCGAGTTGTCGAGGTCAAGAGCGTCTCGATGATCCGCAAGTTGTGGGCACGCAGACTGGAACCCGTTTCCGTGTTCACAACAATCGCCTCCACCAACTCCGGAACCTTGACTTCGCAGGCTCCCCAACTGAATTCAGTCTTGACCTTCACGCCCTTTTCCGCAAAGTAGCGCGAGGCCAGCCGGACGTACTCGGTGGCAATCGTCTTGCCCTCCAAGTCCTCGGCTTTTTGGTACGGGCTGTCGTTGTGAACGGCCAGAACGACACGAATCGGGTTCTGGGTGAGCTTGCTGTAGCGCAGCTCGCAAATTTCTCGCAGATCCGCGCCGCAATCTTGGATCCAGTCGTAGCCGGTGAGACCCGCATCAATCAGGCCATCTTCCAGATAGCGCGGCATCTCCTGCGGACGGAGCAAAACCGGCTCGATCTCCTCGTCATCAATCACCGGATGGTACGAGCGGGATGCCACTTTGACACTGAAGCCAGCACGCTCAAACAGTTGAAACGTGGCTTCCTGAAGACTCCCTTTGGGGACACCCAATCGCAAGACCATGGGGGCAAGGTACCTGCGAGGCTGTTTCATGCTAGGCACGGGGACCCTCGCACCGTAGCCAGAGTCCTACAAGTCTGAGGCCCCGGAAACGCCCTCAGACGTGCCAGAATGGCGGCATGGTCACGGTGCGCGTCCTCGTCTCCCTCAAGCCCTCGTTGCTCGATTCTGCCGGGCGCACGGTGACAAATTCGCTCAAAGGGCTCCACTTCGACGAAGTCCACAACGCCCGAATCGGCAAGACTATCACCCTCACGATGGAAAGCTACGACGAAGACCGCGTGAAGGCGATGTGCGAAAAGCTCCTCGCCAACCCCGTGATCGAGGACTACACGATCGAGGTTCTGCCGTGAGAGTCGCGGTTCTCCAATTTCCGGGTAGCAACTGCGATCAAGATGCCCTCTGGTCACTCCGCGACGACATGGGAGTCCAGGCCGAATATGTGTGGCACGAGGGCGATTCTCTCGCCGGATTCGATGCGGTTTTTGTCCCCGGTGGCTTCACCTATGGCGACTATCTGCGCTGCGGAGCCATCGCCGCGCGATCCCCGATCATGGCCGAAGTGAAGCGATTCGCCGCCGACGGACGCCTTGTCATCGGGGTCTGCAACGGGTTTCAAACCCTTACCGAGTCCGGACTGCTTCCCGGCGCCCTGGTGCGAAACGAGGAGCAAAAGTTCGTCTGCACCACCATCCAACTCGCGGCGGTCAACAAGACGAGCGCTTGGACAAGCCAAGTCAACAAGGTTCTCAACATCCCCATCGCCCACGGAGAAGGCCGCTACATCTGCGACGACGACACCCTGAAGTCGATGCAAGATCACGATCAGATCGCCTTCCTCTACGTGGATCCGCACGGCGAGCCCAAGGAAAGCGCCAACCCCAATGGCAGCGTCGCGAACATCGCGGGAATCCTCAATGCCCAGGGCAATGTGCTCGGCATGATGCCCCACCCGGAGCGAGCCACCAAGCAAATTCTCGGGGAAATCGACGGCCAACTGATCCTTTCCGCTTTTCAACGCGTCCTCGCCTAACTGGGAACATTCTCCACCTCAGGAGAAAATTGCCCATAATACGAAAGTTATGCACGCGACGCGACGATGGATGGTGGTGCTGGCGGCCTTCGGCTGTCTGCTGAACCTCGCCATGGCCGCGCCTCAAGCTCAGGCGACGGCGAAATCTGACCCCAACATGCGCAAGATTGGCATCCTTGGCCAATCCATCGAGAAAACGAAGATTTTCGCCTCGATGAACGAACGGGGTCGCACGGTTTGGGATGATCTGAAGGCGTACCAGTATCTGGTCGTCAACGAGACCAAGTACGACAAGTGGCTCGCCGTTCTCCTGCAAAACGGCAAAACCGGCTACATCCTCACCGAGAAAGTGGCGATTCTGCCCTACGATGTCGAGGTTCCGAAGAACTTCAACTTCACTTCCCGCTCCAGCAACTCACGTACCGGAAATCGATCTGGCGGCATCCGTCCGAGCGGAAATCCAACTGGCACTCCCAAAAGCAAGCAAGAGATGCTGGAATACAGCTTCAAGTACATGGGAACGCCTTACAAATGGGGCGGCAACGATCTGGTGCGCGGCATCGACTGCAGCGGATTTGTGAAGGAACTCTTCGAGATGATTGGCGAAGACCTCCCCCGAACCGCCCGCGAGCAAGCTCGCGTTGGTCAGAAGATCGAGCGAATCGAAGATCTCCAGCCCGGCGATCGCCTCTACTTCTGGGATAAGAAGCGCAACATGATCGGGCACACCGGCATCTTCCTCGGCTTCTTCGCTGACGGCGGCGCGTATTTCATCCACAGCAGCAGCAACAACAAAGGCGTCGATACCGACGATCTGCGCAATCAAAAGTGGCGCAACATGCTTGTCGGCGCACGCCGCTGAGTTCGAGCTCTCTCGACACCCGGATCTTCGCCAAGGCCCCTCGCCTGGCGGAGATCTTTTGTTAAACCACCCACCGCAACTCTCCACGACCTAGGCGCAGGTCCCGCTTGGATTCGCCGACCTTAACCTGGCGTCTACCCATTTTTATCGGCCAGGTCCCGATGTCACCGATTGTTAACGAATTGTTAACAATCCCCCCGTACGCTTTTGCTCGCGAGGCGATTCTATGAGCATTCCTAGCATTGTGAAAATTTTCGGGGCCACTGTGGCGGCCTCTCTTCTCCTGATCGGTTGCGGTGCCTCCGGTGGCGGCTCCGCGGCGGGCGGGGCGTCGACCAGCGGCGCAGCGGCGGGCACGTCGGTCAGTGGCAAGCTGAACATCGACGGATCCAACACCGTTTCCCCGATTGCAACCGCTCTTGTCGAGCTTTACAACGCGGAAAACAAGGACGTCGAGATCTCCGTTGGGAGTGCCGGAACCGGTGCGGGCATGGGCAAGTTTGAAAAGGGCGAAATCGAAATCGCCAACGCCAGCCGACCGATCAAGGACTCGGAAATCGAGAAGCTCGCTGCCGCGAAGATCGACTTCATGGAGATCCCGATCGCCCACGATGGCATCTGCATCGTGGTCAACCCGCAAAACGAGTGGCTCAAGGACATCACCATCGAGCAACTGAACAAGATCTGGAACAAGGATTCCAAGGTGAAGATGTGGAGCGAGGTCGACCCGAGCTGGCCCGCCGAGCCAATCCAACTCTACGGCCCGACCGATGCTCACGGCACCTATGAGTTCTTCAATGAAGTCGTGAACGGCGACAAGGAAAATGTCCGACCGGACTATTCCCAACAAGCTCAGTACGACACCCTGATCACTTCGGTCGCCAACGAAAAGAACGCCCTCGGCTATGTCGGTTTCGCTTTTGTTGAGCAAAATCGCGACAAGCTCCGCGTCGTTCCCGTGAATGGACTCGAGCCGACGGCTGAGACCATTCTCGATGGCAGCTACAAGCCGTTCTCGCGACCTTTGTTCATGTATGTGAGCGCCAAGGCCTATACAGAGAACCCGGCTGCGAAGTCCTTCGTTGAGTTCGCTCTCGGCGCTAAGAATGCCGAAGCCGTCCAAGCCGCCGGATATGTCCCCATGAGTGGGGAAAACTTGGCTGCCGTCAAGGCTCGCGTTGACGCAGGCAAGACCGGTAGCATCTTCTCCACTGCCGCCGCCGGACTCTCGGTCAGCGAAGTGTTGAAGAACGCTCAGTAAGGCAGCTGACAAAATCATGGCTCTGGCAGATCGAATGACTGAAGAAGCATCCGCATCGGCCAGAGCCTTTTCTCCTGCGGGAGGCAAGTGGCAAGGACGGCACCTTGCCCAGTTCATCATCAAGGGACTCTGTTTCCTCTGTGCCGCCCTTTCCGTGCTGGCAACCGTCGGCATCATCTTTATCCTCTTTTCGGAGTCGATTCCGTTCTTCCAGCACACTCCGTTCCTGAACTTCGTCACGGGTCGGGAGTGGAACATGATGGGTTCGGAGAAGGTTTTTGGCGTCCTGCCCCTTCTCACGGGAACGCTTCTCATCACCCTGGGCTCGGGAATCGTGGCGATCCCCCTCGGGCTGTTTGTCGGCATCTACCTCGCCGAATATGCCCACGCCAACGTGCGAAAGGTTCTCAAGCCGATGCTTGAACTTCTCGCGGGAGTGCCTTCCGTCGTCTTTGGCTACTTCGCCCTTTCTTTGGTCACTCCGGCTTTGCGCGGTGGAAGCGATTTCCTCGCTGAAGTTCTCCCGACGCTGAGTCCGATGCTCCCTCAGTTCCGACCGGCGAACGCAGCGGCCGGTGCGATTGTCGTCGGATTTATGACTCTGCCCCTCGTCGCGAGCCTCTGCGAAGATGCTCTCAGCAGCGTGCCCAAGGCTCTGCGGGAAGCGGCCTATGGTCTCGGATGCACCAAGGCCGAGGTGATTTCCAAGATCGTCATCCCCAGTGCTCTGAGCGGCATCGTCGCCTCGTTCATCCTTGCGCTTTCCCGCGCGGTTGGAGAGACCATGGCAGTCACCATTGCCGCAGGTTCCTCACCCCGGCTCACGTTCAACCCTGGCGATGAAGTGATGACGATGACGGCCCAGATCGTCAACATCAGCAAAGGCGACATCAGCCGCGGCGACATTCGATATCAGAGCATCTTTGCCATTGGGTTGACCTTGTTCGTCGTCACCTTTACGCTTAACATCATTGCTCAGCGTCTGGTGCGCAAGATGGCACGGGGGAACGGCTGATGACTCCCACCTTCCTCACGACTTCTGCCCTTGGCAAGAAGCGCCGACGCAAGGATTCGATCTTCAAAGCAATCTGCGCCATCGCGGCGCTGACGGCAGTCAGCATTCTCGTGGTCCTGATTGCGAAGGTCATCATGGATGGCATTGGGCGCGTGAGCCTTCAGTTCATCACCTCCATGCCCAGCCAGATGTTCCCGAGCAAGGCGGGCATCCTTGGCCCACTGGTCGGGAGCCTGCTCGTCATGGTGCTCACGATCCTCTTCGTGGTTCCGGTCGGAGTTGCGGCGGCGATCTACCTCGAAGAGTTCACTCCGAAGAAAAACGCTTTCATTCGATTCATTCAGGTCAATATCAGCAACCTCGCCGGCGTGCCTTCAATTGTCTTTGGCATGCTTGGCCTGGCGGTTTTTGTCACCATGATGGGGCTCGGGAAGAGTGTCCTCACCGGTGCCCTCACCATGAGCATCCTCGTGCTGCCCATGGTGATTCTCGTCACCCAAGAAGCCCTGAAGGCTGTTCCCAAGGCGTACCGGGAGGCGAGCCTCGCTCTCGGCACAACGCAATGGCAAACCATTCGCCGCGCCGTGTTGCCCAGTGCTCTGCCGGGCATTCTCACCGGGATCATCCTCGCGGCGAGCCGGGCAATTGGAGAGACCGCGCCGCTGATCGTGGTGGGCGCGGTTGGCTATCTGAACTTTGTCCCCGCCAAACTGGACGATAAGTACACGGTTCTGCCGCTCCAGATCCTCGATTGGATCGGTCAGCCTCGACAGGATTTCCGGATCGGTGCCGCCGCCGCGATCCTTGTTCTGATGGCGATGCTCCTGATCCTCAACTCCGCCGCGATCATTATCCGGGCCCGCGCGCTGAAGAAGGTTTAATCTTCCCTGATGGCAGACCCTGGGCTCAGTTTTGGCCCCATCGCCCCGCATTACGACGTCCTGATGGCTGACGTGCCTTACGACATGTGGGCGGGTTACTATCGTCTGCTGTTGAGCCAGCACGGACTCGATCCCGACCGGGTGCTCGATGTGGCCTGTGGAACCGGTTCCGTCGCCGAGCTTTTGTGCGATTCGGGCTACGAAATGACCGGTTTTGATCTCAGCGAAGCGATGATCGAGCGGGCTCGGGCCAAAGCCCTCGCCAAGGAACTTCCGATTGAGTATCACGTCGCCGATGCCACCACCCTGGATCTCGGGAAGACGTTTGAGGGGGCTTACTCCTTCTTCGACAGCCTGAACTACATTGCCTCTCTCGCGGGATTTCGGGCGGCGATTGAGCGGGTTGGCGCGCATTTGGAGCCGGGCGGGAGCTTTGTGTTTGACCTCAACACCGCCTACGCCTTTGAGCAACGCATGTTCGACCAGAAGGAGAAGCGCAAGAAAGCAAAGATTCGCTACGAGTGGAAAGGCGAGTACGACCGCGAGACGAGGATGATCCGCGTAGAGATGGAGTTTGAGCGGGACGGCGAAATCTTCCACGAGGTTCATGTCCAGCGGGCGCACTCCATGAACGAAGTTCATGAGGCTCTGCGTGACGCAGGATTCGACTGGGTGAAAATCTACGATAGCTACACTCTGGATGCCCCGGCCAAGTCCAGCGATCGGATTCATGTGATTGCGACGAAGTCTTAACTTGGTGAAATATTCACCATTGAGTGGGTAATATTTCACGATCCATGGAAGGATTGACTCCTCGATTCGTTGAATCTGCTCTGACGGATGCCTGCTCGGATACGCCGGTGGTGGTGGTGCAGGGGCCTCGGCAGTGCGGCAAAACCACCCTGGTTCAGCAGCTTGATCTGCCCTACGTCACGCTCGACGACGGTCTGGCCCTCGATGCCGCTACCTCGAATCCGGAAGGATGGCTCGCAGCCTACGACAACCGGCTGATCATTGACGAAGTTCAACGCGCACCCACTCTCGCCCGTGCGATCAAGGCCCGGGTGGATAAGCGACGGCTCGCCGGGAGTTTCGTCCTCACTGGCTCGACCAACATCCTCCTTCTCCCTCGGCTCGCCGACTCCCTCGCCGGACGGATGGAGGTCATCACCCTTTGGCCGCTCTCCTGGGCAGAAATGAATGACTCCCGCGTCTCATTTGCCGATCGAGTGTTCACCCAATGGCCGCCCAAACTCCATGCCGGCGAGCATGTCAGTGACGATGAGATCGCCCAGCGTATCCTGGCCGGCGGATTTCCCGAACCGATGAGCCGGGCGAAGCCGCAGCGGCGCGAAGCCTGGTTCCAAGCCTACATCCGCGCCCTCCTCGACCGAGACGTGCGCGATCTCGCGGAAATCGAGGGCCTGAACCAACTGCCGCGTCTGCTTCGATCCTTGGTCAGAAGCCTCTACGAGCCCACGAATGTGCTCGCTCTCAGCCGGGAAACCGGCATTGCCGCAACCACCCTCACCCGGTACCTCAGCCTCCTCGAAGGGGTGTTTCTCGTCAAGAGCGTCCCCGCCTGGACAGCCCTCGGCTCGGGAAAAGCGGCGAAAACGGCCCGTCTTGCCGTGGTGGATTCCGGCGTGGCTTGCCATCTCGACGGAGTTCGAGTCGTGGCGGATCTCACTCCCGCGCACTGGGAAAACGCAGTGGTCATGGAGCTGACCAAGCAGCTCAGCTGGAGCCAGGTCAGCCACGAAGTCATGCATTTCCGATCCATTCGGCAATACGCTCTGCCCGCCGTGCTCCAGGCTGCGGATGGTCGTCTCGTGGGAGTTTCGGTTTGCACCTCGGCACTCGCCAGTCCCTCTGATTTCAAAGCACTTGAGTACTTCGCCGATGTTGCGGGCGACGATTTCCACGCGGGCGTCGTGCTCACCATGGGCAACACCGTGCAGCGCGTCAGCGAGAAACTCACCGCCATGCCCGTTTCTGCCTTGTTTGAGAGAAGTTTCTGGACCTCATCAGACTCCGACTAAACCTCCACAATAGAGCCATGTTTACGGGATTGGTTCAAGCGGTGGGCACGGTTCGGAGCCTCCAGAACCTGGTACTCACGGTGGACACACCCACCTCGGCTTGGCCGAACGATCCCTGGCAACTCGGCGAAAGTGTTGCGGTTCAGGGATGCTGCCTCACTGTGGTGGACTCCTCTGATGGGTTGCGGTTCGATCTCAGTGAGGAAACCCTCGCTCGAACCAGCCTGGGCCAGCTGGCCGCAGGTTCCAAAGTGAATCTCGAACGGGCGATGCGTCCGATGGATCGACTAGGCGGGCACATCGTCCAGGGGCATGTCGATGGGCTGGCGAAAGTGGTCTCGGTTCAAGAACTGCAGGGCTCGTGGGAGTTTCGGTTTGAAGTTCCGGCAGGGGGAGAACGGTACCTGATCGACAAAGGGTCTGTGTGCCTCGATGGAGTCTCCTTGACCGTGGTGAACCCGGCGGGTTCACTCTTTGCCGTTGCCGTGATCCCTCACACCTACGAGGTCACGTCCCTCTCCGATCGCCAAGCCGGAGATGTCGTCAATCTGGAGTACGACGTGCTGGCGAAGCATGTCGAGAAGCTGCTGGAAAGCAGGAATTGACGGGTGGGTTGCATCCGGCTCCATCATCCTCAGCCCCGTCCAAGCCAACGGGTTTTGGCCCCTTGGCGCAAATTTGCTACAATAGCTCCATCGTAATGGATCCAGTTCCTTTATGTAGGCGGAAGGTGCGCGAGGCACGCAGGATGGTCTCGCCCTGATGAGCGATAGTGTTTTGTTGCTGGTCAGCATTCTCCTGTTCTTTGCGTCGGCGTTCTTCGTCGCGGCGGAATACGCCATTGTCTCTGCGCGCAAGGAGAAACTCGAACCCGCGGCTAAGAAAGGGAGCCCGCTTGATCGCCTGGCGATCAAGGCTCTAGAGAGCCAGAGCCGGTACGTGGCAGGGACTCAGGTTTGCATCACATTCCTTGGCATTGCGATTGGTGCGGTGCTGGAGCCTGCGCTCACGGCGAAGCTGGAGCCCTTCTTCCCCGATGTCATCCCCGACTGGGCGGTGAGCATGGTCTCGATCCTTGTGGTCAGCTATCCCCTGGTCGTGATTGGGGAGCTCGTGCCGAAGTACGTCACGCTTCAATTCCCCGAGGCGATTTTGCGCTTCGTCATCGGCCCGATGCGCATCCTCGTCGTGCTCCTGAAGCCGATCATCTGGCTGTTCGAGAAGTCTGGGGTGCTTGTGATGAAGCTGCTCAGGGTCAAGGTCTCCGACGATAGTCCGGTGATCTCGCGGGAGGAACTCTACTATCTCATTCGCGCTGGACAAGAGGGCGGCGGCCTGCAGGAAGACCAGGCGGAGTTTGTGAGCAAAACCCTCCGCCTCGATGAGCTCGATGCAGAAGATGCGATGCTCCACCGGCTCGACATCAAGTGGCTCGACGCGAATCTGAGCAAAGAGCAGGTGCTCGAAAAGCTCACCGATATCCCCCATAGCCGCATCCCGGTATGCCGAGGAGATATTGATGATGTGGTCGGGATTGTGTATCTCCACGACATCGTGATCAACCTCGGTGATCCAAGTTTCGATCTGGTTAAGCTCGCTCGGGAGCCAATTTATGTCCCGGAGAGCCTGACCCTGAACCGCCTGGTTGAGATCATGCGGGATCACAAGAGCCAGATTGCGATCGTTCAAGATGAGTACGGCGGAACGCGCGGCCTGGTCACGCTGGAAGACATCATCGAAGAGGTTTTCGGTGATCTGGAAGACACGAAGGAGAGCGAACGTCCGACGATTGAGCGCACAAGCGCAGGGCGAGTCAGCGCGCGGGGCGATGTCCGCTACGACGAACTTCTCGACTTCCTGGACCTGGAGCCGGATGAGAGCGAATTCACCACGGAATCACTCGCTGAGGTGCTGATGAACAGCCTCGGGCGAACCGCGAAAATCGGGGATACGGTGGATCTTCCGGTGGGTCGGCTCCGAGTGGAGCAGCTTGCCCAGCGACGGATCACGCGGGTGGGCGTGTACCTGCGGAGCGATGTCGTTTCCGCGCAGGAAGAAGCTCCGGCGAAGCGCTAGGTTCGCTTCATCTCTGCTTCAAGTGCCTGGAGCCAGGCTTCGGCTTCGGCGGGGGCTGAGAACTTGATCCTGATCGACTCCGCGGGCATCGACGCAAAGGTCTCGCCGACCATCTTCTGATATTTGCGCACCCGGGTGAGGCTCCAGAGGATGATGTTTTCTCTGTGAAAGAAAGTCTTGAACCCCTCTCGAGAGTGCCCCCAGAGCAGTTCGCGCTTCACGATTCGACGAATCGTTCGGCCAATGATGCGGGGGCCGACGATTCGGTAGCCGTAATCCAGCCAGATGAGCGTATCAATGCGCCCCATCACGATGTCGCGGACACTCCCGTAGTTCCCATCGGCCACCCAATCTTCCTCGCTGATCGCATGTCGTACCTGGTTGCGGAATTCCTCGTCAGGTAGCGGAACCATGCCGGGCTGCCAGTTGATCGCGTCGAACTCCACGTATTCGTAGTCGAGAATGCCGGCAAGACGCTTCGCAAACGTCGATTTCCCACTCCCCGAAACTCCTCGGACATTGATCCGCCGACCCACGCGGCGCGGAGGAAGGGAGCCTGCATTCACGCGAAGACCTTACCCCGCAAGCCCGGCGCGGCGGTAACCTGCCAGGCATGTCGAAGCGACCTTTCGTGCCGGAAGACTTGAAGTCACTGGCGTTCCTCAGCGACCCCCAGCTTTCGCCCGATGGATCGACGGTGCTCTACGCCCAAGGCAAGCTGAATGAGAAGAACTCGCTCGCTCCGCAGATCTGGGCGGTCAATGTGGAGTCGGCGGAGGCAAAGCAGCTCACTCAGCATGAAAAGGGGCATGGCCAAGCGCGGTGGTCGCCTTGTGGTGGATGGATTTCGTTCGTCAGTGGTCGCGGAGGATCGGCGCAGATCTGGTTGATGCCCTGGCGAGGTGGCGAAGCCAAAGCGCTCTCGAAGCTCGATGAAGGCAGTATCGGCGAGACGAAGTGGTCGCCGGATGGACGGTGGATCGCTTTCACCTATCGACCGACTCACCCCGATCGAACGAGCAAGGCAAAGAAGGAGCGCGACGAGAAGGGTCTCTCCACGCCAGCCTGGGAGATCGAGACTCTGTGGTACCGGCTCGATGGCGATGGATATTTTGGGCAGCAGCGGTACGCAATCCACTTGATCGAGGTCGCCACCGGCGAGACGAAGGAGATCTACTCGGCGGGCAAGCTGGGTTCGTTCGGGTTCGACTGGCTTCCCGACAGCTCGGGCCTCGCCGTGATTCGCGCGGCGAGCGACAATCCTCTGATTGACGATCCGAGCGATCAGGTGTATCTGGTTGGGCTTGATGGGGCCGAGAAGCAGGTGACGAACCTCGTCTCGGGTGGACGCGGGAATCCCGCGGTTTCGCCCTGCGGCGGCTTCGTCTCCTATCTCGCTAACTTGGATGCCAAGGATGTCTGGGGGGTACGCAATTCAAGGCTCTACGTGCTGGATTTGAAAAGCGGTGTCGAACAGTGCTTGACTCCCGAGGAACCTCTGTGTCTCGATGCGGCCACGCTCACCGACACGAGCGCGGATGG
The DNA here is from genome assembly GCA_020161505.1 of Armatimonadota bacterium. Taxonomy (GTDB): domain Bacteria; phylum Armatimonadota; class Fimbriimonadia; order Fimbriimonadales; family Fimbriimonadaceae; genus UphvI-Ar2. The sequence goes on from JAIUNY010000002.1 coordinate 230,806, forward strand.
CGCGACGCTCAACACCTGGTCGCGAGATGGGTCGAAAATCTATGTGAAGGTGGCGGTGCAAGGCACGGTTCAGCTGGGTTCGGTTGACGTGGCGAACGGTGGGCTGACCCTTCTCACCGAAGGTCAACACGTACTCGGATTCGGCGGTTTCAGTGCCGATGGAACCAAGCTCGGGGTCACACGCGGGGCTCCGACTCAGGTGAGCGAGGTCGGCGTCGTCTCGCTGGGAGAAACCACGGAAATCCGTGAACTCACGAGTGTAAACCGAGAGTTTCTCGCCACGGTGGAATTGGCGGAGCCAGAAGAACTTTGGCTCGATTCCACCGGAGGGACGAGGGTTCAGGCTTGGGTGATGAGGCCTTCAAAGGGTGGAATCACGCCAGGAATCCTCGAAGTCCACGGTGGACCGCACACCCAGTACGGGCTGGGCTTCTTTGTTGAGTTCCAGAGCCTGGTGAGCGCGGGATACACCGTGGTCTTCAGCAATCCGCGCGGATCCAAGGGCTACAGCGAAGAACACACCGCTGCCATCGAACGCGATTGGGGCAATGCGGATTGGGATGACATCCAAACCGTGACGAACTGGATGCTGAGCGACCCCCACATCGACTCCAAACGCGTGGCCATCATGGGGGGAAGCTACGGCGGATACATGACGAACTGGGCGGTCGGGCACAGTGGTGTCTACAAAACCGCCATCACCGACCGCTGTGTGAGCAACTGGGTGAGCATGGCGGGCAATAGCGACTTCCCCCTGGCTCGCGATGACTACTTTGGAGGATACGCCTGGGGCGACCTTGAGAAGATTCGCGAGATGTGGCGGCAATCGCCGATTTCCTACTTCGACAAGGTGCGCACGCCGATGCTCGTCATCCACAGCGAGGGCGATCTGCGGTGCAATGTCGAGCAAGGCGAGCAGGTCTTCCACGCATTGCAAGCGCAAGGAATCAAGAGCAAGTTCATCCGGTATCCGGTGGAAACCAGCCACGGATTGAGCCGAACTGGGCCGGTTGACTTGCGGATCCACCGCATCCACTCGATCCTCAGTTGGTATCAGGAGACCCTGTAGGAGCCGCGTGCGGCGGCGATTTGTTCCTGGTCGAGGGGTGGTGAAGCTGACAAAAATCGAACGCCCCCCTCAATTCGACGGCCCGGCCCACGCGGCGGAATTCCTCCTCCTGCTCATCGATGGGGGACTGGACGAGATGGCGACATCTCGTCGGAAACATCTTCCGCCGGAGACGAAGCCGGAGATGAGAGCGCGGCTGGTTCGAGTTGCCCAGAAGCTGCTGGTGCTTCGGGCTCTGGATTGCCTCCGATGGATCGACTTTCCGCCGCAACTTTCCTATCTCGATGCGGTGAACGACCAGTGGGTGAAGGGGCCTTATACGATCTTCCAGGCCCTGCACCATCTTTGGCATCTGGGGTTTGCGGAGCCCTCGAAGATTCGTCGCATCACCAGCCGAGGGAGGTTTGGCAGCATCCCTTACTTGGGCGACTCGCTGGAGGATCGAGCGTTTTCGGAATCTCAAATCACCTGGAATGACGAGGTTTTGCTTGCTCCCGAGGGGATGATTGCCTCGCTGGTCGCGGCGATTGGCACTCTGAGCCTGGGCGATGACTTGGGCGCGATCATCGGCAAACTCCACACATTTGATGAAACGGGCGACGTGCCAGAGCATCGGCTGTGTCTGATGGGATTGGGCGATGATCGAGAAGCGATGCTGCTCTCCACCAGCGGCGGCGGATCGGCGATTGCTTCGCTCCGGGCGGCGAATTTGCCGGAGCACAGCTTGTTCCGCATCATCGGCTCTCAGGTCAGATGGCTCTGCTCGGATGAGGAGTCGGCGCGTGTGCTGCGCTGGCGGCTGATCGTGCACCTGGCGGAAGCGGCGAAGGCACCCCGCGAATTGCCGGACTTGCTCGACAGAGTCACTGTGATGCCGAGCCACGCCTTTTTCCCAGAAGGCCCTCGGCAAGAGTACAAAGCCACCTACGAAGCCGACTCCCGCACATCGACCAAGAATCCCCACAACCGGCTCGCCTGCCTGAAGACGATCTGTGGCTTTTTGAATGCGGAGGGCGGCACGCTCACGATTGGGGTGACCGACGAGGGAGAAGTGCTCGGCCTCGGGGCTGACTTTGCCCTGATCAACGATGACGCCAAGGCCGATACCTTCGAACTCCGGCTCCGGGAGGCGATGAAAAACCATCTGGATCCCTTGCCGCTGAACCTGGTGGAGGTCGCCTTTCCCGAGGCCTTCGGGCGGACGATCTGTGAGGTTCGTGTGGCGAAAGCACCCTCGCCGACCTATCTTGGCTACAAAGATTTGAAGTCCGGCGAGGCCAAGCGCGAACTCTTTGTCCGGGACGGCAATCGCACGATTGCTCTGCGCGGCGCCCATCTGGAGCAATTTCTCGCCGGAAATTGGGACGGCTCGACCCAGGAAACCAGCTCCGACGAGACCTGAATCCGCGCCAAGTCGCGTGCCTGTGCCAAACTAATCCGAACTGAAACAGGTGCAACGATGCCGCATGTCTCACTAAACATTCCCGCGATTGGCGAAGGCCTTCAAGAAGCCCGTGTTGTAAAGCTCCTCAAGCAGCCTGGGGATCGGGTGAAGCGAGACGAGCCGATCTACCAAATGGAGACGGACAAAGCGGTGATGGACGTGGAATCCAGCCACGACGGCATTGTGGTTCAGTGGCTCGCCAAAGAAGATGATGTCCTCGCCATTGGGGCTCCGATTCTCGTGCTTGATTCGGCGGAGCCCGGTGAGGCGCCGGTGGCTACCCCGACTCAGGTTGACGAGGCTCCAGCGGTCAGCGATGGCGCGGTCGCCCTGCAAATCCCCGCGATCGGTGAAGGGCTCCAGGAGGCCCGTTTGGTCGCCAAGCTCAAGCAAGTCGGCGAGATGGTGAAGCGCGACGAAACGATTTACCAGATGGAAACCGACAAAGCCGTGATGGATGTCGAATGCCCCTACGAAGCGGTGATCGTGGAGTGGCTCGCCGAAGTCGACGCCGTGCTCCCCATCGGGGCGGATGTCGTGCGCATCCAGACTTCCGATGCAGTTTCCACTGGTGCCGCAGCGCCTGCAGCCGCAGCAGCTCCCGCGGCCCAAGCTTCGGCCCCCGCGACGGCACCCAAGCTCGCTCCAGGCGAGCGTCGGCGCGATATTCCCCCGCGCACCCGAGCTTACGCGAAGCAAAAAGGTATCCCGGAAGATGAGCTTGCCGTGATTCCTGCGAAGGGATCCAAGCTGATGCCCGAGGACATCGATGCCTGGGTGGCAGGGCATTCCGACGAGACCCCGGCGGCCAAGAAGGGCGACTCTGGTGGACGCACCTATTCCGAAGCTCCAATGGCCTCGCGCCAGAGAGTGCTGAGCAGCCGACTGGTTCGAGGGAATCAGGTTGTGGTGCCTGGCATGATGTCGGTGGTGTGCGATTGGCGAGGCGTCGAATCGCTCCGCGCCGCGTACAAGGCCAAGGGCGGCGACTTCCAGCCGAGCACTTTCACGATGTTCGCCTATGCGGTCGCTCTTGCCGCGAAGAATCACCCGATTGTCCGCTCCACGATGATCGGCGATTCCACCGTGCGCACCTACGATCACCTCCAGCTGGGAATCGCGGTGGCTCTGCCGGGCGATCAGCTGGTGGTTGCGGTCGTTGAGAACTCAGATGCTCTCGATTGGGAAACCTTTGCCTTCACCACCCGAGAGAGAATCAATCTTGCTCGGGATGGTCAGGATCAGGCCAACGAGTCGGTGACCCTGAGCATTACGAACATGCAGGCCTATGGCATTCGCGATGCGATGGCGGTAGTTGTCCCGCCCGGCGTCGCGACGATCTTCCTCGGCGAGGCCCACAACGCGCTGGATCAGTCGGGCCAAGATCCGAAAATCATCCGCGCCGCGAACGTCGGGATCACGATTGACCACCGGCTGATCAATGGGGTCGGTGGGGCGGAGTTCCTCAACGCGATTCGCGCGAACGTAGAAGGAATTCAGGACCTCATCAAGATCTGAGGTGAGGTGCCCACGATGAGCAAACCAGTAATTGCGATTTCGGTCAGTGCCATGACCAGCCCGAAGAATAACAGACCATTCGGTCGATATTATCTGGAGCGCGACTATGTGGATCGCGTGATCGCGGCGGGAGGCGCGCCGGTTTTGATCCCACCGGGGACTGAAGTCGAGTCGATTGCGCCGTTTATCGACGGCTGGGTGATCCCCGGCGGCAATGACATTGACGCCGCGCTATGGGGCGAGCCGAACCATCCTGAAGTCGAAAACGAGTATTCGGGACGCACCGAAACCGAGCGACACCTCTTTGGCCAGATCCACCCTTCAGCCCCGATTCTGGGCATCTGCTATGGATGCCAGCTCATGAATGTCCTCCACGGCGGCTCGCTGATTCAGCACTTGCCCGACATCTTGGGGGGAGACTATCACCGGGGCGATCCGATTCAGGATTACCGAGTTGAGCCAGGCACCCGGCTCGCAGGGATCGTCGGCGAGCACGCGCAGGGTAAGAGTTGGCATCACCAGGCCGTTGATCGTATTGGAGATGGTCTGAAACCCGTCGCCTGGCATGAAGACGGCACGATTGAGGCTCTGGAAAGCACGGAAGGCCGATGGTTGGTCGGCCTCCAGTGGCACCCCGAGCGCACGGAGCTGCCGGAATCGGAGAAGCTCTTCGAGGCATTCATGGAAGCGGTGCGAGAGTTTAAGATCAGTCGGTCTGGAGTTCCCGCGTGAAGTGGCTCGTGAACGGCGAGGAATCAGCTCTCCCGGTCGCCGAGGGGGTTTCTGTCGTGCCAAGTGGGGGGATCTTGAGGGTGAACTCGGCGCGAGGGAGCGGATCGGCGGTGGCCGTGAAGCATGGCGACACCACCTACGTTTCGTACCAAGGCCAAGTATACGAAGTCAAAAAGAAGCCGCCAGTTGGATCGGCTCATCAAGCGGCGAGTTCCGCCGAAGCTCGGGCCCCGATGCCGGGAATGATTGTCGAAGTCTGCGTGGCGGTGGGGGATGTCGTCCACACGGGATCGAAGCTGATGGTGCTGGAAGCGATGAAGATGCAGCAGCCTATTCTTGCCGGAATGGACGGCACGGTGGAACTGATCGGAGCCGCCGTCGGCGACCAAGTGAGTGATTCAGACTTATTGGTCAAAATTACTCCGCCCGCCGAGGAGGCCTGACGTGTCCGAGCTCAGGATCATCGAAGTCGGCCCCCGCGACGGCTTGCAAAACGAGCCCACCCCCATTCCGCTTGAGGTGAAGGCGCGGTTCATTGCGAATCTGATTGAGGCGGGAGCCAAGGAGATCGAAGTCACGAGCTTCGTCCATCCGAAGTGGGTGCCGCAGCTCGCGGATGCGGATGAGCTCCTCGCCACGATCCCCAGGCCGGAAGGCGTGCACTTTTCTGCTCTGGTTCCCAATCGGCGCGGGCTCGATCGGGCGCTTGCCAGCGGGGTGAACCGCATCGCGCTCTTTACCGCCGCCAGCGAGGCCTTCACGACCAAGAACATCAACATGACGATTGCGGAATCGCTCGCCGAGTTCCGCGCCGTCGCCGATGCTTTCCGTGAAGCGGTGCCGAATGCGTTCATTCGCGGCTACGTGAGCACGGTGGTCGAGTGCCCCTTCGCTGGGCCCGTGGCGCCGAGTCAGGTGAAAGAAGTTATAGATCATTTGATCCAGATTGGTGTGGACGAGATCAGCCTGGGCGACACGATCGGCGTCGCGATCCCGGACGACATCCAGCGACTCGCCGATGCCCTTGAACCCGCGCTTTCCCCAAGCCAAACTGCTTGGCATTTCCATGACACGCGGGGCACCGCAATGGCGAACGTCGCGGCCATGGTCGAGCGCGGTTACCGGGCTTTCGATGCCAGCGCAGGAGGCCTCGGAGGCTGCCCCTACGCCCCAGGCGCGGGCGGAAACCTCGCCACTGAGGATCTGATCTACTACCTCGAACGCAAGGGTCTGGCTACCGGTTGGGATCTGGATCGGTTGGTCCAGGCAGGCTCGGAGGTTTTTGCCCACCTGAACCGTCCGTCTGCATCGCGGGTTCATCAGGCTGTTTTGGCGGCTTGTAGGTAAGCGAGTTGTAGACGCCGAACCCTGCCATCGCGAGGGCAATCACCGTGACGCCCCACGTCGCCTGGCGCTCTTCCTTGTTCATCGTGAATTCTTTGCGGTTCACCAGGAGGACGGTGAGGCCAATCGGCACGAGCGCGGGGAGCGAAATCCGGAACCCAAGCACGAGGAGCATGTATCCGACGAGTACCGGGCCAAGCCACTTCGCCGTCGCCCGCGCTTGCATGCCGTACCGGAAAATGCACGCAAAGAGCATTGCGGCAATAAATAGATCAGCCGGTCCAATATAGGCGAGATCAAAAGTTCCGACCGGGACGGTCTGTCCTGAAGCGGGAGCGGCCTTGACGCCAGGTACCGCCACGCCAAGGGCGCCGACAATCTCCGGGTTATCTTTGACGATCTTTGCCTGCGGGGTAAAAGGCGTCAGGATCAGGAATGCATCCATCCCGGCGAGGAAGATCGCGATGGGAAGAATCATGTTCTTCTCTCGAATCAGGATGGAAACAAGCGCACCCAATCCCAGGCACCAGAACATGACGCCGGTCTGCATGAAGGCACTCGCGAAGACTTGCGGCGCGCCCTCGAGCTTAAGAGACCGAATAATCAAAAACATCCCGGCGTGCAGCACCACACCCACGAGCAGCGGAACCCAGGCCTGCTTGGCCGTCCACGAATGAGCCGCCGCGTAGAACAGCCCATAAATCGGCAACCCGACGAAGATCACCGTGTTGAGCATGGAAAGCCCCAGCGCGACCGCCGGGGGAGCAACCACAAAGCCAAGAATGATGCGGAGCACCAGCAGAACCGCGACAACGATTCCGAACGTGACAAAAGGCTTCTGCGGCCGCCAGGAATCGCTGGTCACCACGTTAGAGGACATGGATGCCCGCCCTCACGTCAGCCGGCTCGCCCATTGCGGCGTGGTAGATGTCTGTGATCCGACGCACCATGTTCGGCAAAGAATACTCCCGAGCGTCGATCGTCGCATGCTCGCTGAGGTGATTGTAGAGCGATTCATCGCTGAGAAGCCGCTTGATGGCGCGCGACATCATGGCGGAATCATTGCTGACCAGAAGCCCGTTCCGTCCATCGGACACCGCGTCGCCCGCGCCTCCGGCATGCACGACGACGCTGGGCAGGCCATAGGACATGGCCTCCATCACCACAAGGCCCTGCGTTTCTGTCATCGAAGGGAAGACAAAGAGATCGGCAGCGGCAAGGTACGGATCAACTTTCTCTCGCGGGACAAAGCCGAAGAATCGGCATCGATCCCCGATGCCGAGGTCGCTCGCCATGCGGCGATAAGTCTCTCGAGCTGGGCCATCGCCGACCACCCAGAGGAGCGTGCGCGGGTCATCGCGCATCACCTGAGCGGCGGCTTGGAAGAGCAGGGAGAGGTTCTTCTCCACCGCGATACGACCCACATAGAGCATCACTTTCTGCTCGGGTCGGGCACCGAGTTTGGCCCGGATCGAAGCCTGATTCAACGACTTGGCGACGGGAATCCCTGTCGGCACGACACTGATCGGGGTGCGAATATTGTGGCGTTGCAGCCACCGGGAGCTTGCATCGCTCGGCGTGATCACGTGGTCGACGTTGTTGTAGTAAAAGTTCGTGTGCTTCGCGATCTTGTAGCGCGTGTATCGCTTGGGAAGCACCGGGATATAGTGAGCGTATTTGTCGTACAGCGTGTGGTACGTCGACACGATGGGAATCTCGTGTGATTCCGCCCACCTCAGGCCGACCATTCCGACGGTAAACGGCGTGTGCGTATGGATGACGTCGAACCGATGCTTTCGGAACTCGCGGAGCATGGGATAGAACGGCGGCACGGAGAGGGGATATCCCTTTGCAAAGGGTGTGAGAAGCGCGCCGAATCGGTGAACGTTCGGATCTTGCTCGTGATGCCCCGGGAATCCGGAGCAGAAGAGATGGACTGAGTGGCCTTGCTCGCGCAGACCCTTCATCAGCCCATCAATGCTGACGCTGACGCCGTTGAGAATGGGCAGAGCACTGTCGCTGAAAAGCGCAATCGAAAGTGGTCGGCCCGGCAACTGGATGGCTTACTCCTCCGGCAGGCGGCCGTGCTCTTCTACAAATCGAACGACACCGCTGAGGCGGAATCGGCGTTGACCACCCTTGGTGCGGTGGTGTCGGAGCCAACCTCGGTTGGTGTAGCGTCGAACCGTGGCGGGGCACACTCCGAGCAGACGAGACGTCTCCTCCAGCGTGAGCTCAGGATCGAGGAGGCGGCGGATCAGATCTTCGCGGGTCTCCTTGAAATCGCCTTGGTAATACTTGCTGGTGACATCATCGTTGAAGAATCCACCCAAGAACTCGATGTTCTTCGGCAGGTTCTCGAGAATCACCTTGAGATCGTCGTCCAGCACCGTGCTCGCCGGGGTTTCGGCTTTCTTGCGCGGGCGGGGTGCGCTCAGTTTGGTTTTGCGGAATCGAGATCGCTTGGTCTCATTTCCGTTTGCCTCGGACGCCTTTCCGTTCTTCTTCCCTTCTCCGGACTTGTCCAGAAAAGCATTCTCGATATAAGCAAGGGGATCAAATTCCTTCGTCGTCGGCATAGCAGTGGGACATATATTACACAAATCTCGCGCAGGCCCTGGCCCCCTTGGTCACAGAATGAGCATTGAATCGCCAAAAGAAAGGAAGCGATACCGTAGATTTACTGCCTCCCGGTAGGCGGCCATGACGGAATCTCGCGTGGCGAGGGCGCTGATCATGGCCATCATGGTGGTTCGAGGCATGTGGAAGTTCGTGAACATGCCGTCGATGATCTGCCATTTGTAGCCGGGCGTGATGAAAAGTCGGCTCTCCTCGGAGCCAGTGCGAAGGGCTCGGCGGCCGGTGGCGAAGGTTTCGAGAGTGCGAACCGAGGTTGTGCCGACAGCGATGATGCGGCCACGGCATGCCGCAACGGCATCGGCGGTGAGCTGGCTGACTTCGCACCGCTCTCCATGCATGATGTGGTCAATCAGGTCATCGACTTGGAGCGGCCGAAAGGTATCGAGGCCGACATCGAGGGTGACTTGGGCGAGCTTAATGCCTTTTTTGTCTAATTGATCTAATATCTCCTCGGTAAAGTGGAGACCTGCGGTCGGTGCGGCGGCACTGCCGGGAGTCGATGCGATGACCGTGTTGTACCGGGTGCCATCGTGCATCACGGTGTGGATGTAAGGCGGCAGTGGAACGCGACCGTGGGCGGCGAGGGCTTCGCGCCAACCTTCCTGGGTTTCGAACTGAATGGAGCGCTGCCCGCCCTCATGCTCCGCGGTAACCGTGCCTTGCAAGCCACCCGGGAACTCGATCTTTGCCCCGATCCTCAGCCGCTTGGCAGGCTTGACAATGGCGCGGAAGCAACCCTCGGATTCCTCGCGTAGGAGCAGGGTTTCGACCTGTCCCCCCGTGGGCTTTTCTCCGAAGAGCCGGATCGCGGAGACTCGGGTGTTGTTCATCACCAGGAGATCGCCGGATTCCAGCAGCTCCAAGACATCCCGGAACTGCCGGTGGTGGATCGACCCCGTTTGCCTCTCCAAATGCAGAAGGCGGCTCGCCGCGCGATCCTCGAGCGGAACTTGGGCAATCAGTTCCTCCGGGAGATCGTAGTCGAAGTCGCTGGCTTTCATCGCGGGAGTCCGAGGTGGGGGAGGAGATCGCGCAGATCGGCGAGTCGGTGGGCTTCAGAGGCCTCAAGAGATCGGTCAATCAAAAAAGGCTTTGCCCCAACATTTCGTGCGCCCTGGATGTCCGCGATCGGGTCATCGCCGACGTGCACCACAGCTCCAGGGAGCACGCTCAGACGCTCGAAGGTGAGCTCAAACAGTAAGGGATCAGGCTTCTCAACTCCTTCCTCCAGAGACGCGACGATGATGTCGCAGTAGTCCGTGATTCCGAGCATGCGACACGTCCGGTGCAAACTCACATCCCAGTTGCTGATGATGGCGATCCGAATTCCTGCGGCTTTCAGCGCCTCCAACGTAGGGATGGAGTCCTCGAAGAGGGAGAAAATGTCGCTTCCGGACGAAAACATTCGATCCATCGCATGGTCGTAGACGCCGTGCGCCAGGGACGGATCGAGGCCGAGCGATTCAAGCCAATCCTTGCCAATTTCCAGCCAGAAAGCATCGCAGATCGCTTCGCTCCGCTGAAGGTTCAGTTCTTGGAAATGCCCCCACCGGGAGCGTAAGAGCCGACCATATGCTTCGCCGGCGACAAGGGGATCGCCAAGGGGAACACCGGTAACCAAGGCGGATTCCACGGCAATCTGGGCGGGATTCCAGTTGACATCAATCAGGGTGCCGGCGGCATCAAACGTGATGACTTCTGGGTGGAAATCCAGCATCACCGCGACCCGCGCCCTTTGGGCTTCTTGATCTGGTGGCAGGCTCGGCACCGGGCCTCGTAACTCTCCGTAGCGCCAATCAGAACGATGGGCTCGTCCCAGGCGGCGGGCTTTCCTTCGACAATCCGCTGGGTGTGGCTCGCGGGACGGCCGCACTTGATGCAGATCGCGCGAAGCTTGATGACGTCATCGGCAACCGCGAGCAGATCGGGCATCGGGCCAAAGGGTTGACGGCGAAAATCTTGGTCGAGTCCTGCGCAGACAACCTCGACTCCCCGGTCAGCAAGCTCGCTGGCAAGCTCAACGACTGATCGGTCAAAAAACTGAACTTCCTCAATGCACACGTAGTCCGTGTCTTTGTCGATCGCCTTGCGCAGCTCCTCGACGCCCTTGACGGGTACCGAAGGGTGTTTGACGCCCATGTGGGTGACCACCATTTCGTCGTCGTAGCGGGAATCAATGGCGGGCTTGAACACCTGAACCTTCTTTTTCGCATAGAGAGCACGGCGGGCGAGCCGGATCAGCTCCTCGCTTTTGCCTGCGTACATGCTCCCGCAGACCACGGTTAGTTGTCCCAGCTTCTTCATTCGTCGGTTCCCAATCCTTCCATTTCCGCCTCGAAGCGTTCCTCCAGATCATCACTGAAGTCGTCATCGGCGGCGCGCCCCATCTCTTTCACCAGCTCCCGAGTGGCGGCTCCCGAGGAGGGCTCACTCATGCCGTCGATCTGCTCGGCAAGCTCGTCATACCGAGCCGATTCGCTTCGCCCGCGTCGGAATCGGCTGACCTTCTTTTCCAGATCAGTCGATCCACAATGTTCGCAAGCGATCTCACCTGGAGTCTGAATCATCCCAACCAGATGCACCGAAACCTTGTGGCACGATGAACACTCGTACTCAAAGAGCGGCATGGAAGGCACAGGATACCGAGTTTCGGAAATCAGGAATCCGGCGGTGAATCGCGAATTTATTGAAGCCCGGGAGCAGTCCATCGCGTAAGGCGGAGTAGGGGCAAGTGGGATGATCGGCGCGGCATACGTGATGGCAGTTTGGATGGTAGGGCCCTTTGGAGTGGTCAAGCCAGCCGATTTTCCGCGCTGGCAGACGGTGTACGAAGCCGAGCTCACCCTGGCTTTTCCCGGCAAACTTCAACCCGTGGGTCTGCCGCGCGATTTGGCTCCTCCGATGCGACTCGCGGCTCTGCGCACGGAGGGTCCTGCTTCGTGGATCGCCGAGAGCGGGGAGCGTCGCCTGCAGATTGATGTGGTTCCCGGCGGAGTATTGCCGACCCAGGAATCCATTCCGGCCGGGGCTCGGCTCCGATCCCAGGTGGTGAATGGGCGCACTCTCACGCTCGTGACAGCTCTGGATGCGGAATCCGGGGGCCGGGTGACAGAAATCCATGCTCTGCAAGGGGGCAAGCGGGTGACCTGCACGCTCTGGGTGCCGATTCCGGATCGGGCCGGTCGCGAAGTGGTTGAACGCGCTATTCTCTCGATGAACTTTGGGCTGGGCTGGAGAGTCCGCGGCGAGGGTGAGTTTTCCCGCTTCCGCACCGCCGAACCCTCGATCTCGCTGCGTCTTCCCGCCGTCCCTGCTAGCACCTGGATTCCGAATCCAAGCGGGGGATTCGGGGAGGCCCTGCACACCTGGCTCAATATCTCGGGCGAGATCAACTTCGACCTTTGGCTTTTTCAAGATGAAGCAGGGACGCTTGACCCTCGGGCCATGGCGGAGCGGCAGATGAAGGAGTTCGGTGAGCGCAACAAGAACACGATGCTCGGCCTGCGCCAATCCACCTTCGTCTGGAACGGACTCTCCGGGCACTCGGTGAAAGCCTTGCGGGTCAGTGGTGGTCAGAAGTGGTGGACGGAGTACCGCTACGTGCGCAGCGGAGACCTGGTGCTCTCGATGGAAGTCGATACCGCAGCGGCGATCGGCGGCGAGTATGCGCGGGATCAGATCCTGCGCAGCCTCTCGTTTGGCTCATGAAGTCGGTGGGGTGAAGGTGAACCGGCGCGTGGTTTCGTCGACCGTTTCGATGGAGACCTGCCAGCAGGTACCCGGGGTGACGGTGTTTCCGAGACGATCCGGCCACTCGATGAAGCAGAGGTGATCCTCCAGGTAATCCTCCAGACCGACCCCCGCCGCGCTCGTCAGTCGATACAGGTCGGCATGGAGCACCGGTGGATTCGTGGCATAGGTTTGGAGAAGAGTGAACGTTGGCGAGCGCACCGGATCTTCCCATCCGAGAGCCCGGAGGATTGATCGCACGAACGTGGTCTTGCCCGCGCCAAGGTCTCCGGTGAGGAGGATAGTGTCGCCCGCCTGCCACAGCGCGAGCATCTCTCCCGCCAGAGCAGGGAGGTCGGCTTCGGTGGCTTGGCGGATCATCGGCGGCACGGGGAGATTATGGAGGATCGCGGCGGTGCACCGTTCCTTCACTCGCATTCGCTCCTTCACTCACTGACTCTGTGCATCGCGAACTGACGTGCCGGGTGCGCGGTCGGAGGCTTCAACCTTGTTCTGACCGTCACCTGGTCGAGTCATCGCCCAAGTCGAGGCGAGTGAAGGAGCGAATGCGAGTGAACGACCCGGCTCAGAAACCGAAGAACTTCTCGGCGTTGCGCGTGGTCGCCGCCGCGCACTCTTCTGGGGTGATCCCAAGAGCAGCGGCGAGGGCTTCATTGACATAGGTGACGTAGCTCGGCCGGTTTCGCTTGCCCCGATACGGCACGGGGGCCATCCATGGGGCGTCCGTTTCGATGACAATCCGCTCGGGGCCGAGGAAGCGCATCACGTCCCGCAGACCGTCGCTCTTCGGATAAGTGACGGGGCCATCCACGCCAAAAAGTCCACCGAGATCAAGCCCGCGCCGCGCATCCTCGACCGTGCCCGCGAAGCAGTGGAACAGATAGGGCACCGTCTTCGGGCGTTTCTCCAGGACATCGAGAAGATCGCTCTCCGCTTCGCGGCAATGGAAGATCACGGGGCAATTGCGACTTTCTGCGAGATCAAGCTGATCCAGCAGCGCCCGATACTGTTCCTCCCGCGTGCTGAAATCCCAGTGATAGTCCAGCCCAATTTCACCCAGGGCCACCGCCTTGGGCTGATCGAGCTGCTCGATCAACAGGTCCAAACTCTCGCGCGTGTAGTCTTTGGTGCTTGTGGGATGCCAGCCGATGGCGGCATAAACGCTCTCGAACTGCTCGCTGATCTCCATCGCCCGAGCGTTCATCTTTGGATCGACGCCGACGACCACCAGCTTGTCAATCCCCGCCGCGTGGGCTTCGGCGATCGCTTCGCTCGGATCGGGGAAGGCTTTGGTGTCGTTGAGATGGCAGTGGGTGTCGATCAAACGCATGGCTCTCGGCTCCACCATACCTGCGGGGATCACGATTGGCCAGGGAGATTCTCCCGGGACGCGGGCAACCAGGGGGCGTCTTCGGCGTATCCTTGCAATGGATCATTCATGGCCTCCAGTAAGCTGAAACGCGAATACCCTTACCTTGCCGCCTATCTCGACCACGAGATCGCCAGCCCGAGCGTGGCGGCATCCGAGAAGATCATGGGGATGGGCTGCGTCGGGCTTGGATTGGGCGCACCGCTCGTGGGGCTCCTCGGCGCAATCGGGGTTTCGGCAGCAACCAGCAACATCGGATTCGGAATTCTTGGCGGAGCGGTGGCTTTCGTCGCCGCGTTAGGGCTCGGGGGCACCATGCTCGCGAAGAAAGTCAAGGCATCTCAGCAACCAGCTTCTGAGGAAGATCGGCTCTTGCGCGAAGCAATGGGATCCCGATCGGCGCTCCTGGATCTCGACAAGAACAAGAAGCTGACCAAATGGTTAGATCCCGTGGCGGCTCAACTCCTGGAGGCAGGATCCTACCACTGGTCACGCGTGCGCACCACCCTCGACGCTTCAGCATGGACTCACGGCGATGTTCCGGGCCACTGGAAAGCCCTCCGGGAAAAAGCTCTCACCGGTGCCGATGTGGCGATGGCGGAGCTCCTGATCCTCGCCTCCGGCTGCGTCGGCGAACCGATGAAAAATCGCAAGGATGAATGGAACAGTATCGTCGAGGACTTTGTCAGCCTGGATATCGAAGATGCTCTGCGCGGACTGAGCAAAGCGACCAGCAATCACCCGAATCAATACCGGTACACCAGCCCCAACACCCGCGATATCTTTGATCCCGGAAAGCGGATTGCCGAACGCCTGAAGGATCTAGCCGATGAGGTGCAAAACGCCACACCTCGAGTGCTTGCCGAAACAAGCAATACCCTCTCGATTCCCGGGGCCACCACTGGCTACGCAACCGAGAGTTTGGATGTGCTTTTGGGCGAAATCAAAGCCGTTCGACAAGCCGAAAAGGAACTTCACGAAGAGCAACAGACCTAACCTTCAAAAAACTGGTAGGCCCACTGCATTTTTGCCCCCGTTTCATCCCTCACCTCAAGGATAATCCAAGGTGGGTTAGGTGCTGACAATGGGGTCGAACAATACACTGGACGGAGTCAAGGCAGTCGTGATGGCAGGAGGCGAAGGCAGCCGCCTTCGGCCCCTGACGGTGAATCTGCCCAAACCGCTTGTCCCGGTGGTCAATCGCCCGATTATGGAGCACATTGTCGAGCTCCTCAAAACGCACGGCATCACCGATATCGTCACGACTCTCCACTATTTGGCAGACGAAATCCAAAGCTATTTTGGGGATGGCGCTGACTTTGGCGTGAACATCACGCACTCCATCGAAGACATCCCTCTCGGCACGGCAGGAAGCGTCAAGCAAGCCGAGATCATGCTGAAAGAAGGCACCTTCATCATCATCAGCGGAGATGCCCTCACAGATTGCGACCTCACCGCCGCCGTGAACTTCCACCGTGAGAAAAAGAGCCTGGCCACGCTTGTCCTCTCCCGAGTGCCCAACCCGCTGGAGTTCGGGATTGTCATCACCGATGGCGATGGCAAAGTCGAGCGATTCCTGGAGAAGCCAGGCTGGGGTGAGGTGTTCAGCGATACCGTCAACACCGGCATCTACATCCTGGAGCCGGAGATTTTCAACTACGTCAAGCCCCGCGAGAATGTCGACTGGAGCAAGGATGTGTTCCCGCAACTTCTCGCCGAGAACGCCCCGATGTACGGCTACATCATGGAGGGCTACTGGTGCGATGTCGGGACGCTTGAGCAGTATCAGGAAGCCCAAATGCACATGCTGGAGGGTCAAACCACGCTGGATCTTCCCGGAGAGCTTGTGGCTCCCGGAATCTGGGTCGGCGAGAACACCATCATCGACGATCAAGCGGATCTGAAGGGTCCGATCATCATCGGCAGCAATACGCGCATCAAGCGAGGCGCGCGACTCACGCCAGGATCAGTCGTCGGCAACAGTTGCCTGCTGGAAGAAAACGCGGTCGTCGATAATTCTGTGATCTGGGATCGCTGCTATCTGGGCAACGATACAGAGTGCCACGGGGCGATCGTCGCCAATCGGGTGACGATCAAGCGCGAATCGCGGGTGCAAGACGGAGCCGTGATTGGGGATCGATGTCTCATCGACGTCGGCTCCACGATCCGACCTCGCGTGAAGATCTGGCCGGACAAGACCATCGAACGGGGCTCCACCGTGACGATGTCGCTGGTGGTGGGCAACAAGTGGCGCGGCAACCTCTTCCGAGATCTCGGCGTGGCTGGGCTCAGCAACATCGAAATCACGCCGGAATTTGCGACGCGGCTCGGACTGGCGTTTGGATCTCAATTCCCCGAAGGCACCACGATTCTCGCCGCCCGAGATTCCGCGCGCAGCAGCCGCATGGTCAAGCGTTCCGTGATGGCCGCCTTGCTGAGCACAGGCTGCCAAGTGGTGGATATGCACGGGCTCCCTGTGCCGATTCTCCGCCACTTTTTGAAGCAGTCGCCCGCCGTCGCGGCGGTGAATTGCCGCAAACTGCCTGGAAACAATCGCCTGAGCCTTGTTGAGTTCTTCGACAAAACGGGTGGTTACATGCCCCGCACACAGGAGCGCAAGGTTGAAGCAGCCTTCTTCCGCGAAGACTTCCACCGAGCTGACCCCGAGAACTTGGGCGTTATCGAAGAACCTATCCAACCGGTTGAAAGCTATGCACGCGATTTTCTCACTGCTCTGCCGGATCTGCGCACCGAGCGACGCCCCCGCATCATCGTTGACTACGGCTACTCGTCGGTCTCGCCGATCTTCCCTTCCATCCTCGCTCAAGCGGGAATCGAAGCGATTAGCCTGAATAGTTTCAACGATGCCCGATCTGCACCCCGTCGCCCCGAAGAGGTGCAGAACCACCTCACGAATCTCCAGCAGATTGTCGCCTCGCTCGGCTACGACCTCGGCGTTTTGGTGACGAATGAGGGTGAAACCATGTCGGTGGTGGACGACCACGGCCTGGTACTGGCGGGGAACACGCTCTTTGCCGCTCTCTGCACCCTGGTCGCCCGAACTCAGCCGGGGGCGCATATCGTGATGAGCGTCACTGCTCCGGGGAGACTGGAGGAGATGCTGCTCTCCCAGGGCGTCACCGTCAGTCGAGCGAGATCCGGTGTGCGCGACATGATGCACGAAGTGCAGACCTCCAAGGCACGATTCGCCGGGAATGAGAGCGGCGGATTCATCTTCCCCCGACTGCACCCTGGATTCGATGCGATGTTTGCCCTGGCGAACATGGTCAAAATGCTCCAACTGGAGCAGATCAAGCTCAGCGAAATCGTGCGCGATCTTCCTGAATTCCATCTTGCCTTTGCCACGGTGGATTGTCCGTGGGATGCCAAAGGCACGGTCATGCGGAAGCTCGCCGAGTCTCGCCATCCTGACCAAAAGGTGGAGCTTGTGGATGGAATCAAGCTCTACGATGAAGACTCTTGGGTGCTCGTCCTCCCAGATAGCTTTGAACCCGTGTTCCACGTTTTCGCTGAGAGCGAGTCGCTCGCGCAAAGTCAACAGATGGTTGGAGAATACAGCCAGCTTGTTGAGGAGATGAAAGCCGCTCCGTGAGCCGGGTTGGCCCCGTTTTTGGTGCAGGAGCCGTCGCTGCGCTCCTGGTAGGAGGAGTTTTTGTGCTCGATTCTGCCGAGGCCAAGTCGCGCCAAGATCCTCTCCCGGAGATACGCCGATCCGAAGCACCAACTCCGCGTGTCACCAAACGTCTTGGCAACCGACAGGGAGCCGTTTTGGTGCTCATGTATCACAAGATCGGGCCGAAAGAAGCCTACATGGTGCGATCAAAAGCAAACTTCGAAAAGGATCTCGATCGGCTCTACAGGCTCGGATATCGTCCTGTGACCTTGGAGGAATATAGCCAGAACCGCATGCCACTGCCAAGAGGGGCATCTCCTGTGGTGCTGACCTTTGATGACTCGGATCCGACGCAATTCCGACTTAAACCAGATGGTTCAATTGATCCGAACTGCTTTGTCGGAGTCTGGGCAAAGTTCGCCAAGAAGTATCCGGACTTTCCTGTCAAGGGTACGTTTTTCATCCTGCCCAACGGACCATTTGGGCAGAGCAAGCTTGCCGCCAAAAAACTGGAGATGCTTCGTGGATGGGGATCAGAAATCGGCTCCCATACAATGACCCACACCGCACTGAATACTCTCACCGATGCCAAAGTCAGCTGGGAACTCGGAGCCTCTTACGAATACATCGCGAAACTGGGCTTCACGGCCCGATCTTTTGCGACTCCCTACGGCATTGCGCCCAAGAATCGCACGCTCCTGAAGCGAGCCACCTGGAATGGCCGTACATACGGATACGAGAACATCGTCCTTGCCGGATCATCGCCAGCGCCCTCCCCGCTTTCGAGAAAGCTCGACCGAACTAGAATTCCCCGCGTCAAAGCCTACGGCGGAGAGCTTGGGATCAACGACTGGCTGACCAAAATGAAGCAAGGGAAGCCCAAACCTTACGTACAACCATGATCACCCCCGAAACGACTCCCATCAAGCCGGTCACTCTCAAAGATGTGAAGGCCAACCATAAGGTGAAAACCCTCATCGACGGAGCCAATGAGCTTCTGCGGGCAATGGGTTACACCGAGCATGGCCATCGACACGTTGGCATCGTCAGTGGGATCACCAAGCACATCATGGAGAACCTGCACATGCCGGAGCGCGAAATCGAACTGGGGCAAATCGCGGCCTATATGCATGACATTGGCAACGTGATCAATCGCCAGGATCACCCGATCAGCGGAGCCAATATCGCCTTCACCATTCTCAACGAAATGGGAATGCCGCCCGAGGAAATTGCCCCCATCCTCGGTGCCATTGGCAATCACGAAGAACTCGTGGGAACACCGATCAGTGTGATGTCCGCCGCCTTGATCGTCGGAGATAAAAGCGATGTCCACCGCTCCCGCGTCCAGAACCCGATCCTGGAGACCTTCGATATCCATGACCGAGTGAACTACGCAGTCGAGCGCAGCCGGGTCGAGATGTTCCCCGATACCAAGACCATCCGGCTTGAACTGGTGATCGACACCCAGTTCGCGAGCGTGATGGAGTACTTCGAGATATTCCTCAGCCGGATGCTGATGTGCAAGAAAGCCTGTGCTCTCTTCGGCTACCGGTTCAGCTTGCAAGCCAACGGAACGCTCCTTGAATAGCAAAAGCCGCCCCCACCAAAGGGTGGGGACGGCTGAGTCTTCTCCTCGGAATCTCTTACTTCGGCGGATTCGATCGAAGGGTGATCTCTTTGCCTTCGTTCTTCATCGTGATCACCATCGTGCTCTTGGACGATTTCGGCAGATCCAGCATCTTGCGCTGAGAATCGGTCAGATCGCTGAACAGAAGATAGCCTTGCTTCTTGTGCTTCTCCATCTGAGCTTTGGACAGAGATTTTGTCAGCTCGCCCATTTGGCTCGTGTTCATGGAGAAGCTGAAGCCATCGCCGTCGCTTTGGAAGGTGAATGAGCCCTCGCCGAAGTTGCGGAGCTTGGCCAAGGTTTCCTCGTCGAACTCGAACTTCAGGTCTTTCAACTTAGCCAGTTCATCGGCTTTCATCTGGAGTTTCATCAGTCCCTTGAGCTCTGCCATCTCGTCCCATAGGCCGGTTTCGTTGAGTCTTTCCATCGCGCGAGAGACTTCCTCATGGGCTCGCTCCATCGCCTCAGCGTGGGCACCGTGGCTCTTCTCCATGGCCTCGGCAATCTCGCGATGAGCCTTTTCCAGCATCTCATGAGGAATGCCGTCCTTCATCGATTGAAGTTCCTTCAGCACGCCTTCTTTGTCGAAGTCCTTCATCGCCTCCTGAACTTTCTTCATCGCTTTTTCAAGCTTCCGCTTCTCTTCGGGACTCAAAGAGCGGAACGTTTTGGCCACGCCATCAGAATCAATAAAGACGCCCTGCTCGCGGAACTTGGCGAGGTCCTCGTCCATCTGCTGGAGGGACCGCATGACCAGCACATCCCCTTCTCGAACCAAATCCAGATTCATTGCTCGGGCGAGCGCCGCAAGCGCGGTCGGTGACTTCAGATCCTTGAGATTCACTTCATAGGTGCGATCCTTCGGAATATCTGTGGTTTCAATCACGAACTCGTGGCCGTTCTTCTTCAGTTCTTCAATGATCTCGCGCGAGGTCATGTCAACGGGCGAGGGGGCGGGAAGTGGTTGCTTCTCGACCTGAGCCCAACTGATTCCAACAACGCCAAGAGCGAGCGCAGAGCCCGCGAGGAGGATGCCTTTACGTACCTTCATAACAGTGATTCCTTCCTTGCAATAAGCGGCAATACCTTATCTCTGCAAAGTCAAGTTCCCGAATTTCCGGTTGAGACAAAAGAAATCATCCCCTGGCGCTGTGCAGGCCAGGGGATGATTTGTGTGGAGCAATCAGCCGAGCTTAGCGTCGGTTGCGTCGTCGGAGGCCAGCCGCGGCGAGCAGACCGAGAACGGTCATGGTTGCCGGTTCCGGAACCGCTTGCACGCTGAAGTCATCGTAGTACATCAGGCCGTATTGAGCCGGGAGGCCGGAGGTTCCGTCGCTCGTGCCCAAAACGCCGAGGTAGTTCACACCGGAGGTCGAGATCGTGCCGCTGGTGAGAAGGTTGCTCGTGTTGGTGAACAGAGTCGCACCGCCGGCATTCTTCACCGTGAAGGTCGAAGCACCGGCTTGGCCGTTGTTCGCATTCACCGAAAGCTCAAGCGTGAGCCATTGATCCTTGTGGGCGCCGCTCAGGTTGCCCAGGCTCACCCAGCTGAACGAGCCTGCCTTTTGGGTGACCACTCGTCCGTCGCCGGTGATTCCGACGCGGAAGTTCTGACCCAAGTTGTTCAGCAGTCGGCCGCCGTAGCCTCCGACCAGGGTGTTCGCCGTCGCCACCGAACCGTTCACGTTCGTGGCCATGAAGAACTTCATCGATGCCGCGACTTCCACGTTGCCCGGAGCATCGTAGGTCGGCGATTGGAAAACAGAGTTCGGCAGCGTACCGCTGACACCGGTATAGGAGTACATCACAGACTGAGTACCGGAGAAGGCTTGGGCATTGCTGGTTCGCCAGTTACTCTGACCCGACCATCCGCCCACGTTGAGCGAAGTCAGGGCCACGCCGGATGCCGCCCAGCCTTGGGTGGTCTCAAAACCGGTCGAGTAAGGAAGGGTCACTGCAAATGAGAGGCTGGCCATCCCCGCCATCAAAGAAAGAGTCAAGATGCGCATGTGCGTTTGTCCTGAGTCCTCCGAGACAAAACACCCGGAAGGATCGCTACAAACTGTACCAAAACAATTTTCTCAAGTGTTGCGATACCGTGCCAAAACGGGCCTGGTCTTAACAAACCTGGTAATTCGGTGCAGGATACGTGCCGGAAATTCGTGAGTTTGGGTCCCGACGCCGAAGATTCGACACTGTCTGGTATCCTCCCCTTCCGCGATCGCTCTCTGCCCCAAGCTTTTGCAACGGGCCAGATCGCTGACCACAGGGAGCTGATTCTCAACCATGTCGAGCCGCAAGTACGAAGCCTTTTATATCGTCCCCGCGAACCTGAACGACGAAGAAGTTCAGACCGTCGCCAACCAGTTCAAGGAAGTTGTTGAAAAGAACGGAGGCACCGTCGAAAGTGCTGAAAAGTGGGAAAAGCGCAAGCTTGCCTACGAAATCGACAACCACAAAGAAGGGAACTACATCCTCATGAAGTTCGAAGCAGAAGGCCCCGTGCCTAACGAACTGAGCCGACTCATGAGAATCAACGATACGGTCATTCGACACCGCATCGACAAGGTCGAAGCCTAACTCGAACGCGGACATCTGTCTAGGATTTTGGTGTAAGCTAGAACCATGAGCCTTAACCGAGTTGTTCTGATTGGTCGCCTCACACGCGATCCAGAAATCCGCACGACCCAGACTGGCAAGCAAGTCGCCGACTTCTCGCTGGCTGTCGATAAGCGCATCAAGCCAACCGACGGATCGCCGACCGCAGACTTCTTCCGAGTCAGCGCATGGGGGAACACCGCCGACTTCGTGGCGAATTACCTCGGGAAAGGCCGACTGGTCGCTGTCGAAGGCCGCCTGCAGTCTCGTAGCTTCACCGACCGCGAAGGCAACAAGCGCGAAGTCGTTGAGGTTGTTGCCGACAACGTCCAGGGCCTGGATCGTCCGCGCGATGATCAAGGCGGCGGAAGTGGTGGCGGTGGCGGCTATCAACGCCAAACCGCAGCGGTGGCCAGCGAGCCCGCTCCGAGCCCAGACGACTACGATCCGTTTGCCGACTAACCCTCGTTAATCGAACCGAGCCCGGTCACTGCGGCTCAACCAAGATAAACTGCGCTCATGCTGGATGAGCGCAGTTTTTTGGTTCAAAACGACCCGATGGGCATGGCCGACCTCACCGCCGGATTTGCCGATCAGTGCGCGAGGGCGGTCGAGATCGCCCAGGCCGCCGCGCTCCCTAAGTGGACGGCCCTCCCCGACCACGTGATCCTCACCGGCCTTGGCGGATCAGCCGCGGGCGGTGACCTCCTCGGCGCGCTCTTTGCCCATGAGGGCAAAGTCCCTTTCCTGGTCAATCGCGACTACACATTGCCGAGTTTCGCCGGGCAAGGCACCTTTGTGATCTGCGCCAGCTATAGCGGGAACACCGAAGAAACGATCTCGGCTTACCATGATGCCCGGCGACGCGGCTGCACCATTCTGGTGCTCTCCAGCGGAGGAGAACTCACGAAGCTTGCAAAGCAAGATGGATGGCCCGTGATCACGGTTCCCGGAGGACAACCTCCCCGAACCGCGATGGGATACATGTTCATGCCGCTGGTCGTCGCGTGCGCACAAATGGGATTGATCCCACCCCAAGACTTCGAAGCCGCGATCAACGCGATCCGCGAGGTTGCCACGGAGTGCGGATTTGAATCCCCCGAGACGCTGAACCCTGCCAAGCAGCTGAGCCGCCAAATGAGCGGCAAGCTCGCCACGCTCTACGGCTTGGGCTCCTGGCAATACGCCCTCGCCCAACGATGGCGCGGACAGATCAACGAGAACAGCAAGGAGATGATTCTCACCCACGTCTTCCCCGAACTCTGCCACAACGAAATCCTGGGATGGCAAGGCTCCGGCGAACAGGGCGTTGCCGAATGGATCACGGTTCTGCTTGCCGGTGGAGACGAATCAGATCGGTTCATGGCTCGGGTGAGGATCACCTGCGAGCAGATCGGATCCGCCACCAGCTTCACCACCGTCACCGCGAAAGGCGACCGCCTCCTCTCGAAGATGCTGAGCCTGGCCCACTTCGGCGACTATGTGTCGCTCTATCTCGCTGCTCTCAAGGGCCGCGATCCGGGGCAGATGATTGCGATTGATCGCCTCAAGGAAGAACTGGCCAAGCTGCCCTGATCTGCTCGGCGTCGATCCACGGTTCGCTCAAATGCTCTGGCCCTTCAAGGGTCAGGGCATTTTTCGTCCACTCTCGATGCTCTTGGAGGCTGATCTTCCGCCGTTCTCCCGCTGGCCGCATCGCCCACGTGGTTTTTTCGAAGGCAAGGGTCGGGTCGGTGATGTATTCCCTCGGCGCCCAGTCCAGGAGCCACTCGGGCTTCACCTGCGTCAGAGAGTCAATCACCCAATCGGCAGGAGACAGATCGTAGCCTGCCGTCACGGCATTCGGGATTCCCAAACACAGCATCCCCGCCGCTTTCGCCGCTTTCATCCCATTCGGCGAATCTTCCAGGGCGATGCTCCTGTGCGGGTCAACTCCGAGAGCCTCGCACGCCGCCAGATACAGATCGGGCGCAGGTTTCGCCGCCCCCACCATGTCGCGAGTCCGAACCACCTCGAAGTGATGCCGCAACCCGACGTGACGCAGAAAGTGCTCGATCCACACGCTTCGCGAGCTGCTGGCTACGGCAATTTTGAGCTCACTCTGGCTGAGCGACTCCACCAAAGCCACGCCTCCGGGGAGCGGCTCAATCGTGCGCAGGATTTCATCGCGAATCGCCTTCGCTTCGGTGTGCAGAGCATGAGCATCCACCGGATGCCCGAGCAGCTCCTCCAGATGATCCTCGACCTTCCAGGCTCCCGGGCCTGTGCCGACGCACTTGCCCCATTCCATCAGATCCAGAGTGACCCCATGCCGAGAAAACACCTCTGAATAGCCAGCGAATTCCGCTGACTCGCTGTCCATCAGGAGCCCGTCGAAGTCGAAAACGACGGCTTGGAGAGCCATCTTAGTCGTTCATCGCTTCCGCTTTCTCGATGTCGAGCTCGCTCGGCATCGTAAAGAGGAACATCGAGCCCTTACCGACTTCCGATTCCGCCCAGATCTTGCCCATGTGAACCTGTTCAACAAGGTGTCGAACCAAGTACAGGCCAAGGCCGGTGCCGTAAATCTTTCGGTTGTCCTCGTTGTTCACGCGGTGGAATCGCTCGAAGACCTTGCTGAGGTGCTCCTTCGGAATACCAATGCCTTGGTCCTCCACGCCCACCTTGAGCTCATCCTTGCCATCCCACCAGGCATGAACCGTCACATCGCCACCTTCGGGCGAGTACTTGATCGCGTTGTTGAGGAGGTTGGTGAGAATCTGGTCGAACTTGTCCTCGTCGCCAACAATCGTGCCTGGGAGCTCGGTGTGAACCTTGAGCTTGACCTCATGGCGGTGACTGGCTTGAGTTTGCACTCGAACAACCTTGTCGAGAATTGCCTTGAGCTCGAACCGGGTGTAGCTCGGCTTGAGCGACTGACCGGATTCGATCCGCGCGGTGTTGAGCAAGTCGTCAATGAGGCGCCGCAGACGGTCGCACTCGCTGACGATGATGCCAAGGAACTCCTTCTGGTCGTCCTTCGAGTAGATCTCGGCATCCACCCCATCGAGCAAGGTGCTGCTGAAGCCCTTGATCGCGGTGAGCGGAGTGCGGAGTTCGTGGCTCGCCATCGCGACGAAGGAACTCTTCATCTTGTCGAGATTCTTCTGCTCCGTGACGTCGTTGAAGATGGCAACGAAGCCCAGATGCTTGCCATCTTCGTTGCGAACCGTGGCTCCCTGCGCCTGATAAATTCTCTCGGAGCCGTGGATGTCGACGGTGATTTCTGCACCCAAAGACTCTTCGCCACGCACTCCCGCATCCAAGAAGGCGGAGAGGGTTTCTTCCTTCAAAACATCCTGATAATTTCGGCCAACGACTTCCGTTTCGATGCGGAAAATCGTTCGGGCCGAGGAGTTCATCTGGCTGATCTTGCCTTCTGGCGTGATGAGAAGAAGACCGCTGGTCAAGGACTCAAACGTCTGCAGGAGCTCTTCGCGCTCCTTCATCACGGCCTTGTAAAGCTGCAGGTTCGCGATGATCGAGCCGACGTTGCGAGCCATGCGCTCCAGCAGGCGGACGTCTTCGTCGTTGAAATCTTCGCCGTGACGCTTGTTGAAGGCGTGAAGAACACCGATTGTCGAGCGATCGACCACGCGGTTTTCTTCGTCGCGCTTCTCGATCACCAAGGGAACCGTGATGCCGTTGTGAACATGAAGCAGGCTCACCAAATCCTTGCGGGTGCGCTGGTCGCCCGTCGCATCGTGGAAGATCGCCGGGGTGCCATCGCGGAAAACTTCGCCGCTGATCCCTTGCGTCGCGCGAACCCGGAAGTGGCTCAAGCGCTCATCGTCCACGCCATAAGCGGGAGGAATCGCCATCAGTTCGCCCGTCTCGGTTTCGTAGAACATGATCACGATCTTCTCCGCTTGGAGAATCATCGCGATCCGCTGCACGAGGCGACGGAGGGTCATGTCGCCTTCTTGAATCGAAGCGACTTCCATGCCCGATTCCACCGGCGCCGGCTTCGGCTCAGACGGGGACGCACTTGGGGCCGGGGAACCACTGCGCAACGACTGGTTTTCCGCTTCCAGCTCCTGAATGCGGCGAACCAGATCCTCAAATTGCTGGTTCATGTCTTCTGAATCGTGGGTACCCATGTCCGTGATGCTCATAGTCCATCCGCGCAACTGAGGAAGCACGGTGGCAACGAAGCCGCAGGATACCCCTGCCACTTCCCCAAGACCGCTTTCCTCCCGTGTTTGACGGCATCAGTGGGGCCGAAGTGCCATCAGACCCAGAAGAGTTCGGCGATTTCTTACGCGATCCCCGCCCGAACCCCGGCAGGTTCACCGGGCGTCATGCTATCATCGGGGCACGACGATGGCTGGAGCAGCAGAGGAATTACCGCTTTTTCCCCTGAACGTGGTTCTGTTCCCCTACGCCACCCTGCAAATCCATGTCTTCGAGGAGCGCTACCGTGACATGGTGCGTCACTGCCTGCAGTACGACCAAGGGTTCGGCATTGTTCTCATCAAGAGCGGGAGCGAAGTCGGTGGCCCCGCCGATCCTTACCTCGTCGGAACCGCCTGCCGAATCGTCAGCGTTCAAACCTACGATGACGGCACCATGGACGTCAAAATCCAGGGTGAGCGCAGGTTCCGCATTCGCAAACTCGACGAGACCAAATCGTATCCCGTGGGATATGTCGAGCCAGTCGTCGAACTTGAAGTCGAAGACACCCCACGCGCCGATGCCCTGACCCTTCGCACCCGCGAATACCTTCAGGCGTACATCGAGGCTCATTTTCAGCGGGAAGAGATCAAGGTTGCCAAAGTCCGACTGCCTCAAGATCCCACCGCGCTCTCCTTCGTCGTCGCCAACTTCTTGCAGATCGACAATCAGCAGAAGCAGCACCTCCTCGAAGTCACCGACACCCTGGAACGCATCTCCGAGATGATCCCCATCTTGGAGCAGCACATGATGGAAGCCAAGGTGCCCCAATACACCAAACTCACCGTCCAAGATCTGAGCGAGTGGACGAGCACGAACTAGCTTCGATCTCGGCAGCCGGTTCTTGGATTCGTCGACTCAAGACTCCGTCTAGGGAGGGGCCGAATCACTGCTTGCTTCGGCCCCAGAGCTCGACCCCTGAAGGGCCGGAGCACCCGGGTCGTGAAGAGGTGGTTAAGAGTCCGAGCTCAGCCGATGCTCCGCCGTCTCGTCCCGGTGCTTCTTGAGATACACCATGAACGGAGTTCCGCCCGTGCCCACCGCGCTCGGATTGTTCTTATCCGTCTGAAGCTGCTTGTAAATGTACGAAGCCGCGTACTCCAGGTGAGTCGCTCGGAACTTCCGCACGCCCTCCACGCAGGCATCATAGAGTTCACTCAACTCAGCGTGGCCCGCTGAAAATACAAATTCCCGAATCCCTCCGGTGGACTCAATGGCCTCCATGTAAGTACGATGCTTGGGCGGCATGTAGGTGCGCATTTCCAGCAAATACTCCTTCAGAGGATCGTCCGCATGATGAACGCCCAACATGGCGTCGAGGCAGGGGACAATCGAGCTCTGCGCGCCAGTCTCTCCCCGATAGCTCTGCGGCTTGCCCTCAAAACACCCTTCATAGACCAACCCCTCACCCATCTCTGGGTGGTTCTTCCAGCCATGGATGTACGGCCTCACCCGGTGGAAGTAGATATACGGGTCGCAGAACTCCGGCATCCTGTTCATCACCCGATTCATCTCATCCAGGCTATGGAGGACCTTGCCGAGATGCGATTTCAGACTCTCCGCATCCTGGTCCGCGGCGGCCAACAAACACGCGGGCAGATTCGTGATCGCCTCGGCGGCTCGAGCCTCAATGTCCACGTGGATCAAGATGAACCACTCTTCATCCATGCCCGCAAGGAAGTTCTGGATCAGGCAAATGTTTCCGCATTCAATCGGGCCGTCTTCGTCGATCCTGTACCAGTTGTCCAGAGCGTAACTCGCGTAACTCAGGATCGGAGGTCGGCCTTGCTTGGCCGCAACCTCTGCCCACGGTCGAGCAAGGACGGCCGGGAGCACCTTCGGCACACCGGGTTCACCCCAAACATAGGCGTGCCCCAAATAGCTGAGCAACCCCATCGCCCGGCGCGTCTCCCGTTCGTTCCGCAACGCAGCAGTTGGGAACGGGGGAAGGCTCTCGATCAGCGATCGAATCCGGCTCGTCATCAAGAGCTTGGGCAGCCCGTGAGCGACACCCTCCCAATCATCAAATGCCTCGCCGAGGCTGAGAAGTGGATCCTGCGAGGGCAAAAACCCTCGAACCGGATCGATGTCAAAGTCAGACAAATGCAATGACCCCGTTGTCATGGCTCATTTTGCCACTCTCACGGGGTCAGATTGCTCGGGCCAGGCGCCCGGTTACTTGCGCGTGTTTGTCAGCCAGACCGGGTCCTTGCCTTTTTCGAACTTGCCGATCCGCGCCGGGCCATCACCTTCAATGGCAACCGCCACGTAAATCGTCTGGCCATCGTTGGAAACCGCGAACGAATCGACACCCATCAAGGGGCCGACCTCGTACTCGTCCGTCGAATCTTCCTCCAGTGAGAAGACATAGATGTTCGAGACGCCTTCATCGTCCATTTTCTCGACCGCTGCATAGCTGCCTTTCCAGTTGAATCGAGGCAGGAAGTAGTTCAGGTCACTCTTCGGCTCGAACACCACTTCTGAGGACGGAACGTCGCTGAGAGGGGCCAGGGCGATGCCGATTCCCGTATCCTCCGAACCCTTGATCGCCACCTCCGTTGCAAAGGAGATCACGCCGAGGGCGGAGACGACCGTGGGGGAACCGCACCAAGCGCCAGGCTTGGTGACGGGAGAAGTCTTGCCCCCAGCAGCGGCCAGCTTGGCGATGCGCATGTCGGAGAAGTCGCCACTTTGCGTCTCGGCGCAGTAGATTTCCTTGTCCTCCGGACCAAAGCATGGATCAACCTGAACGGCATCGTCGGTGGTCAGGCGCTTGCGATTCTTACCACTTGCATCCATCACATAGATCTCAGAATCGACTTCTTCATCCTCCGCAGCGGCCTTCACATCGTCTTCCGGCTCCAACACGAAGACGATTTTCTTCCCGTCAGTGCTAAAGGAGGCATCGCGTCCCGGGCCGAGCGCCTCAATCTTTTTGGAGTTGATGTCCATCACGAAGATGTAGTCCATGGACGTGTCTTCATCCTGAGATTGGAAGATCAGTTTCTTCCCATCAGGGCTGATTTCCAGCTCAGAGTTGTGGGCGTACGGGGCGAGCACCATCTCCGGAGATCCTTCATCGAGAGGGGCGGAGAATCCAGCGGCGAGCGAGAGAAAGGCAAAAGGGGCAAACATGAGTGTTGATCCTGGTGAGGTGCCTGCGTCTCCTCAGGCCATCATCGGTCAGACGGCTCGTACTGAGGATTCGATACGAGCCGCCCTCGAAAAGTCCTTACTCTTTACCGGTCAGGAACTCCGGAGCCTTGCCCGGTTTGAGAAGAGCAAGCCGCGAGGTTGAACCCAGCTTGGGAGCAATCGAGGCCAGAACGGTCTGGCCATCGTTGAGAGGCGCGATGGACTCAACACCGAAGAACGGGCCAAAGACTGTTTGCTTCACCTTCGCATCCTTAAGATTCATCAGCAAAATGGCGGTGCCCTGATCCTTCTGCTCGGCAACCGTCATGTAAGTACCGTTCCAAGAGAATTTCGGGGCCCGGTAGACGCTCCCTTCGCCAGGCGAGAACATCGGATTCGATCTTGCTGGGTTATCGAGCATCACGAGAGAGATTCCCATCGAGACAAAATCAGAGTTTTTCTCCGGGTAGCCCTGCTCAAAGGCCACGATCTTGTCCGGGCCGTTGATGGTCGGGCTCAAGCCAATGGTCGCCGTCTTCAGCAAGGGCTTCACCGAGCCGTCCGCGACGTTGATGACCGCGAGTCTCACACCAAGAACGTCCTCATCTTGCGCGTTGACGCAGATGATCGACTTCCCATCCGGAGCCCAAACCGGATCCATCTGGGATTCCTTGTCTTTGGAAATCTGCTTCCGATTCTTGCCATCCGTGGTCATGGAGAAAACCTCGACATCCTCTTCCCCTTTCGGCACATAGGTGAAGGCGAGGAGCTTTCCATCGGGGCTAAAGGCGGGATCGGCACCGGGGCCGAGCTTCGTGGCCTTGCGTGTGGCCAGCTCCAACTTCCACACCATCGTTGAACCCTCGCCTTCCTTGTAGTGCTCAAAGACCACCCACTTCCCATCGGGACTCGTGTTGACTCCGCTAATGTAGCCAAGCTCGCGGAGGTTCGCGGGCAGATTTTGGGGCGCCGCGAGAGTCGCGGAAAGGGCAGCCGACAGGAGCAAAGAAGTCATGGTGTTAGAAGGACGTCTGATTCATTCCATCCGTGACAAGTCGCCCGGGATCACGGATTTCCGTGGTTCCGTCGCGCACGGGACCCCTTGCTCTGCTGGAATCGATGCAGGGCGAACTCAAGAGTCGTCCGCACCTATTCATAAGGAACAGATACCAAACGAACCCACCCCGGCTGCACCGATCTCCTGAGCGTCAGAGACCACCAACTCCCGATGCAATCCCACCTGCCAACCGAACCTCAATTTCCGAACCAAGCATGCCTGGTGCGAGCGCAAAAGCCGGCGCGCGAGAGAAGGAACGGCGCGCTCACCGACCCGAGGTCATTCGGGGACGGAGGTTGTCCGTCATGATCTTCGCCTGAGTCTGGAACTCTTCCCACTCCACGGTATCCAGCATCTCCAGCCAGCGCGAAATCGAAATCGGCGGCTCCCCGACGGCGCCCCAATACGATTGCCACGCCGCCGCATCCGCCTCACTCCCGCCAAGCGGTCGGGAAGGATGCAGATAGACACACGCAAAGGGAGATGGCCGGGTCAGAATGGAGCGCGCCATCACTTTGGCTCGCGCAAGGGTCGAAGCATCCCAATTCTTCAGATCACCCTTGATCGCTTCCGCCATATCGAAAAGCATCGGAAGCTCCTCCTCCCTCGCCCCCCTCAGCATCAAGAGTCGAGGCTCCAGACCGAATTTGGTTGGCCAGAACACCATTTCGGTGCGATACGACCAGGCCTTTTCTTCGCGTAAGACGCGCCACAGGGTGCAGTCTTTTCCTGCCCCCAGAGCAACCGCAGCCAGGAACTGAGCCGCCGACCCCGGGCCAGAGAGTCGAATCGCGGGAGGCGTGAGCTCAAAGGTGGAGACCCCCGATCCGTTTGATTCCGCGCGCTTGACCTCCGAAACAAAGAACGGGCGCGGAGGTGCCGCCAACTCGCTCCATCGAACTCTGCTATCCAAAAGCCCTTGCGCGGAACCAGGCTCGATGGGGCCGTTCACAAACACTCGAGCCTTTCCAGGCTGGAACGCCGCCTGATACATCAGCACGACATCCCGCGGGCGTACCTGGTCGTATGCCGATGCAAACGGATCCATTGCCCATCCCCAGGGGTCTTTCCGTTCCGCCATCAGCTCAGCGCGCGCCTGAAGAATCGGCTCTTCGACTTCCCACTTCACTTCGCTGAGCAAGGAAATCACAACTTCAAACTTCTCCTGCCAATTCGCCGGCGTGGTGCCAATTTCTAGACGGATGAAGTCAGGCAGCCACTCAATTCGCAGAGGTTGTGTTCCACGGCCCTCGGACTCAAAAAGCTCCCAGTTGGAGTAGGTTTTCGTAGACACTCGGTTCAAGGCTCGGGCGAGCACGCGCCAGGCCGCTTCTTCGCGGGCACCGCCTTCCGGACGCGGGATCATGGCATGAATCTGAACCGTCTTGGCGTTCGGATTGGGAAGTTCGGTCACCACGAAGGTCTTGCTCGACTGAGCGGACGCCAGGGCGGTGAGGATTACTCCCGCCAGCAACGCAATCTGCCTCACTTCAACCCCCTCACCCGATACGATTTCGGGCCGGACCATCTCTGCCATGCCTGGACGATTTCCTGATCCGTCAGGCCACGCGCCGTATCAAAAAGCTGTCCGAGATCGAAGGTTCGCGCCTGGCGAAGGAGCTTCGCCCGCAGGGCCGCATTCGTGTCATCCAGCGTCGTGAGCCCGAGCGCCCACTGAGACGCCTGGCCTCGGACGAACGGAGCAAGACGCACCACATCCTCTTCGGTCAACTTTTCCAGGGCATCGAATTGCCCGGCATTCGGCGCGGTCCAGATAATCACGCTGTCCCAAGCTGAGGCGTCGTAAAACACTTTCGTGCCCGGCATCTCGCGCTGTTGGGCCAGCGCGAATCCGAGCATCGCCAGCGTCATCGGAACGGTGACGCCTGCCGTGATGACGGCCCGCGCCTCGCCCGAAGCCTGCGCGCCCATCGGGGAAGCTCCCGGGGCAATTTCCATTCGGGGATCAAAGCTGACCTCCCAGCCACTGAGCTTGCCCAGAACTTCTTGACACCGTAACCGAGCCACGCCGGGATCGAGATCACCCAGGACCACCAGGCTCAGACCGGCAGGAGCGAAAATCCTCTGCCGTGCCAGTTCCAAGTCGCTCGGTGTCAGCTTCGCTAGAACCTCCAGATCGCCAAAAGGCGAGAGCCCTTCCTGACCATAAACCGCTTCCCATGCCGCATCCACCAGGGGGCGATCCGGGGCGTGGAGGAGTTTTTCCTCCGCCATGATCCTCAGCTCCTTGTTGATCTCATCCTGTGTGAAGCCGCCTGGATTCAGAACTTCATCTATCGACGCCATGGCGAGCGGGAGCGCACCGGTTGGCCCGGAGATCACCACATTGAGGGCATCACGGGTCGTCCAAGCACTGAGCGAGAGTCCTTGACTTTCCAACTTCCGGTCGAGTGCCCGATCTCGGCCCTTCACCACCAGGTGCTCCAACAGATGCCGAACTCCGAGCGTAGCGGGCTCATCGGGATAGCCGTGGAAACTCGCAGAGAGCGCCACTCGGACGTGCCCGGGCGTATCCGCCTTGTCGACGAGATAGACGGCACCGTTGGGCAGCTCCTGACGCACCCGGTCTTGGGGCATCAGGAGGATTGAGGCTAGCAGGGCTGAGGCGATCACCGAATGTAACTGGCTCCGTTGATATCGATGACGTTTCCGCTCAGGTAAGACGTTTCCTCTCGAAGCAAGAACGAGACAGCCGCCGCGCAATCTTCGGGCGTCGCCATGCGGCCAAGCGGAATCCCGGCCAGGATTTCCGGGAGTCGGTCGCCCATTCCTTCGCGAGCCATCGCGGTTTCCACCCAACCCGGGGCAATCGCAAAATGCTGAATGTTCTTGGCGGCATGCTCCACCGCGAGGGCCCGAGTCAAGTTGAGTAGCGCCGCCTTGGAGGCAGAATAGAACGCGGCTCCTGGCTCACCCCGGTGACCCACTCGGCTGCAAACGTTCACCACTTTGCCGCCGCCATGCTCCAAGAAGTGCTTGCAGGCGGATCGTACAATCCACGCCGGGCTCTCGAAATTGACGGTCATGCAACGGTTGTAGGCCGTCTTGAACGCTTCATCGGTGGCTCCCGCGAAGTCCATCGTCAGATAAACCCCGGCATTGTTCACGACTGCATGGAGTGGGCCGTCTTTGCACACGCGCTCCACCAGCTTCGCCGCATGGAGAACTTCGCTCAAATTGGCCTCATAAACTCCGCCCAATTTGTCGCCGAGCAAACTCGCTACCTTGTCCGCATCACCCCGGTGCTCGTTGAAATGGATCGCCACCTGCCAGCCATCCGTCGCCAAACGAAGGGCAATCGCCCGACCAATTCCTCGCGAAGAGCCCGTCACCAGCACTCGTTTTGTTGACATAGCAGAACTGTGGCACACGTTTGTTCGTTATTTCTCTTGAAGTCCCGCTGCATTGTCTGTTTTGCGCGGGGGGTTGGAGCATGCGTTTGAGAATTGGTACAAGTTTTGTCCCCGTGATTGTCGGCCTCGCCGCCGCGGGATTGATCGGAGCCGGGATGGTTGCCCGCCCAGCACCGAAGCCTGTCCCCGCGCCAAGCGCAATCCTTCAAGTTCCCGAGAAGCCCACCTACGCCGAGCACATCGCTCCCTTGCTGAACCAAGCCTGTGTGAGCTGCCACCGCCCAGGTGAAGCCGCTCCCTTCAGTTTAGTGGGCTACGAAAACGCCAAGCGTTGGAGCAGCATGATCGTTCTCGCAACCGAAAGCGGACGCATGCCCCCGTGGAAAGCTCTCCCTGCCGACGTGGAGTATCTCAACGATGCTCACCTGAGCGATGCTCACAAGACCCTGCTGAAAAAGTGGCACGAGACCGGCGCGCCAAGAGGCGACAAAGCCAAGGAACCCAAAACACCGGAATTCCCTGTGGGTTGGCGACTCGGCGAGCCGGACATGATCTGGGAGATGCCCTACGAGAAGGAGCTCAGCTCCGAAGGATCCGACGAATACTGGAACTTCGTCATCTCCCCGGATATCAAGGAGCCCACGTGGATCAGCGCGATCGACGTGAAGGCCGGAAATCCGGAGATTGTTCACCATGTGATTGTCTACCTGGACAAGAAGGGCCGAGCCAAGAAGCTCGTGCAAGGTGACCGCGGCGATGGCAAGTCGGGATACACATCCTCCGGTGGAGGCGTCGGGTTCATGCCCGATGGAGCCCTTGGCGGCTGGGCGCCTGGAGCGAAACAGGAACGACTCCCTGCGGAATCCGCCTTTCTCGTTGAGCCAGGCACCGATATTGTCCTGCAAATCCACTACAACAAGAGCGGCAAGGTCGAAAAAGATCGCACGCAGGTCGCGGTGTACACCAACAAGGGCAAGCCGAGCCGCGAGGTCGAAATTGCCTGGATCGCCAATCCTTTCATCAACATTGAGCCAGGCAAGGCCAATCAGAAGTTCAACTGGCAGATGGGCATCCCCCGACCCATTCGACTCTATAGTCTGATGCCCCACATGCACTATCTCGGCAAGTCGATGGTGGCCCACGCGGAGCTTCCTGATGGGAAAAAGATGAAGCTGATTGATGTGCAGGATTGGGACTTCAACTGGCAGCTGATCTACGGCCTCAAGAATCCGCTCGTGCTGCCCGCAGGCTCGAAAATCACCCTCGAAGCCACCTACGACAACAGCACGGACAACCCCTTCAACCCGAGCAATCCTCCCAAGCGAGTGCGATGGGGTGAGGAGACGGAGGATGAAATGATGCTCCTCGTCGCCACCTATTCGCTGGAGAAGTAATCGGCAAAAGACTGCGCTGGAGGGTTAGTCAACAACCTTCCAGCGTGCGGTTCGAACGAAACCACTCTTGCCCTTGAGCAATGACTCCAACGTGGCGTTCTCCAGCGTTCGGCTGATCGCTTTGCGATCCCACACGGTGAAGTAGCCGAGTCCGCCGCGCGCGACATTGCCCGGCATAGCGACCTCGTAAGTAGCGGTGGCGTTGAGCTCCACTCCTTCCACCAACACGGTACGCACGCGCCCATCCGGATTGGCACCCTTGCTGAACACAACCTCCAGCCCGCTGATCTGCAGGAAACTCGGGCTGGCATCCGGGAAGAGAGAAACGGATCGCTCCAGAGCCTGACGCACCTGCTTGCCCGTCAAACGCACCACGCTGATCTCATCGGTGCCGAACTGAACAAAGGTGCTCAGATCTCCCCGACCTGCCTCGACCAGCATCCCAGCAGGAATCCAGGCAATGGCCGCTCCGGTCGCCGAACGCAACTCATCAGCGATCGCCTGGCCAGGGCCAAACGATTCCGTTTCCGGCCCTGCATGAGCAACGGCCAGAGTTCCAAACAGGATCAATCCCGAGACGAGTGTGCGCATAGGTTCTAATGAACCGGATGAGATTCGATTCTCTCCTTCATCTTAGTCGTCGTTTCGACGAAAAAGTATCGCCCGCCGGGACTTTTCGATCACATTTCGGCGATCTGTCTCCGGCGGGCGGCTTTGTGTAAGGCTTGTGCCTTAGAAGTTAGTGTCGATGCCCATCGATCGCGCGGTGCCTGCCACGATCTTCACGGCCTCGTCGAGGTCGTCGGTGTTGAGGTCCGGCAGCTTGGCCTGAGCCACTTCCAGAGCCTTCTCCTTCGTCAGCATGCCCATCGACTGCTTGCTCGGAGTGCTGCTGCCCTTCGGCAGGCCCATCGCGTTCAGAATCAACGCGCTCATCAGCGGCTGCTTCACGATGAAGGTGTACGAACGATCCTCGAAAACCGTAATCTCGACCGGAAGCTTGAAGCCCATTTGCTTCGCGGTCATTTCATTGAACTTCTTGAGGAACTCCATCATGTTGATACCGGCTTGACCCAAAGCAGGGCCGACCGGCGGGGACGGATTGCCCTTGCCGGCGTCGATATTCAGCTTGATGACACTGGTCACACGTTTTGCCATAAGAAAACCTTCCTAAATCTCCACGATTCGCGTGCCTGGGCCGGGCGACTGTGGAAGCGTCAGTCAGTCGGGCAGGGAGGATCGCAACGCGGAAGTATACCGAGTTCATTTGAACCAGCGGGACCCGGCATCGAGTGATCGGGTCCTGCGGTCTGGCGCGCCTATCTGACGAGTCTTCGGCTCGTAGAGCGAAACGTGTCTGAGCTTGCTTCCCGTGCCCTCTGCTGGATTCGCCGCGATCTTCGCCTCCATGATCACGCCGCATTAGCGTTGGCATGCGAACGCGCGCGCGAAGTAGTGGTTGTCTTCGTCTACGACACCATCATCCTCGACGCACTCCCGAGCCGATCCGATCGACGTCTGACGTTAATCCATCGCTCGCTCGAGGAAGTCGATCAAGAATTGACTGCACTCGGGTCTCGCCTCGTCACGGTCATCGGCGACCCGATTGAAGAGATTCCGCAGCTCGCCGAGATGCTCAGAGCCGACTTGGTGGTGGCGAGCCATGACGACGAAGCCTATGCTCTCAAACGTGATGCCGAGGTAACGCGGCGACTGGCAGCAACGGGTCGCAAATTCGAAACCGTCAAAGACCACGTCGTCCTCGAACGCGCCGAGGTGCTCAACAACTCTGGCGAACCCTTCCGAGTCTTCACGCCCTATTCGCGTAAGTGGTGGGAAATCGTCACTCCGGCCGATTTCGCCGAGCGAGACCCCAACCTCGCCCAACTTGCCAACGCCGACTCTCTGATGGGCGTAGCGCCCGGCAATAGAACCATGGCGGAGGTCGGCTTCACGGATACCGATCTCTGGCTCACGCCCGGAGCTAAGGGGGGCCAGGAACGGCTGAACAACTTCCTGACCAAAATCGCCCGCTACGGCGAGGATCGCGACATCCCCGGAATCGAAGGTACCAGCGGCCTCAGCGTTCATCTCCGGTTCGGCACGGTCTCGATTCGCGAATGCTTCCGCGCCGCCATGACGAGTGAAACCGCCGGATCACGCAAGTGGCAGACCGAGCTCATCTGGCGCGAGTTCTACCAAATGATCCTCGCCCAATTCCCTCATGTCGGGCAAGGCAAGACGTTCAAGCCAGAGACCGACGCCATCCACTGGCCCGGCACCGACGAGCACTTCCGCGCTTGGTGCGAAGGTCAAACCGGATACCCCATCGTCGATGCCGCCATGCGATGCTTCAACGCCACAGGATGGATGCACAACCGGCTCCGGATGGTCGTCGCCATGTTCCTGACCAAGGATCTCTTGGTGGATTGGCGGCGAGGCGAGGCTTACTTTGCCGACCTCCTTCTCGACTTTGACCTAGCCAGCAACAACGGAGGCTGGCAATGGAGCGCCTCCACGGGAGTCGATGCCCAACCCTACTTCCGAATCTTCAACCCGATTCTTCAGAGTCGCAAGTTCGATAGTGAAGGCAAGTTCATCCGCGAGTGGTGCCCGGAGCTGCGGGATCTGGACAACAAGCAGATCCACTGGCCCTTCTCCGATGACGGGGCCCGTACTCTCGAAACCCCCAGCGACTACCCAAACCCTATCGTCCTCCACTTCGAGCAGAGAGAAAAGGCGATGGCTCTCTTTCAGGCCGCCGAATCGGGCCGTTGAGAGCCGTCATTCGGCACAGGGCAGCTGGAGTGCGTACGCAAGAGGCACGACTGACACGCTGCATTGGGCAATCCCGGGTCAAGATTGAGGAGCTCTCCTCCGTGGTGCAGCTCCCGCACCACGGAGGCAAGATGCGTGGTTTGACTGGCAATCTCTGCGATCCTCGGCATGATGTCGACCGGACGCTTGCCGTTCGCCAAATCCAGAAGGAGCATCGTGGCCTGATCTTGCAGGCTCCGCGCCGATCGCGTGAGCTCGCGTTTGTTATCGCTGGAGTTTGATTCGAACGTGCACATAACTAGTATCATCGGCAACAACATGGATGATATATGTGATGATATTTGCGGAGTTTGCTGAAATCACCCGGTTTGGTATCCTGATCCCGTGAAAATACAGGGAGCCTGGCCTTGGTACAGATTCGTTGCCTGGTTGTTCCGATACGGCATCTTCGGAACCCTGGGGGGAGTCACCGTGCGTCACGCGGATCGAGTGCCCATGGAAGGCCCGGTCATCGTCGCCCCGGTGCATGTCAGCCACTTCGATCCTCCTCTGATGGGGGCCACCTTCCCCCGTGTCCTGCGCACCATGGCGAAAAAGGAGCTCTTCTTCCCGCCGCTGGGCTGGCTGATCCGCAGCATCGGTGTCTACCCTGTCAACCGAGGCGAAGCCGATAGCTCCGCTATCCGCACCACCTTGGCGGTGCTCGAAGCTGGTGAGTCCGCTCTTCTCTTCCCGGAAGGCACCAGGGGCGACGGCGTGACCCTCGGCCCGATACAACCGGGGATCGCTCTCTTCGCTCGCAAAACGGGAGCCAAAATCGTGCCCGTTGGCTTGGCCGGCACCGCCGCGATTCTTCCGAAAGGAAAGAAGTTTCCCCGGCGCAGCAAGTGTACGGTCGTCTTCGGGGAACCCTTCTCCTACGCCGACCTCGTCGCGGAACTCGGGGAAAAGGAGGCGAAGAAGCAATTCAGCGACATCCTGGCCCAGCGACTTGCCGCAGCCTGCGCCGAAGCCGGATTCCCGGTCGCCCTCCCGCCGAAGCAAGAGAAATCGTTGCCCTCAGGCCCTGATCAGAACCGCGCCGAGTAGCTCATCCCGATCATCGGGTCGCCGCCACGCCAGAGGAATCGCAAGCTCGCTTCCGGGAAGGGCCGGAGCTCAAGGCCCGCCGTGATCCGCCGCGAATCGTGCTCACCAATCACCCAGAGGTGCTCACTGTACGGCAAAGCCGCACCGGCAAAA
The DNA here is from genome assembly GCA_020161505.1 of Armatimonadota bacterium. Taxonomy (GTDB): domain Bacteria; phylum Armatimonadota; class Fimbriimonadia; order Fimbriimonadales; family Fimbriimonadaceae; genus UphvI-Ar2. Next base: position 269,723 of record JAIUNY010000002.1, read on the forward strand.
AAGAAGCCCTCATCCCGCGTCCACAGACCAAGCGTGAGCTCGGTGGGCACATTTTGGTTCAACGCGCCATCGTTGCCGAACGCATAGGTGATTGCCGCCCACGCCGTCCGTCGCTCGGTGAGATTGTCGCCGATATCGCTGATCCCAAAGCTAATGCCGGGCGATGCATCGGTGAACGGCGAAATGTAGTTGTAAGTCAAGCTGAACCCGAAGTCAATGGTGTCCTGATTCAGGCTCTCCGCCATCGCTTCAATCTCCCAGCTTTCTCCGATCCCGTACCGGAACGTGCCAAACGCAAAATCGCGCGACGGAACCGAAAGCACCTCGAATCGCCCTTCTTTGAAGTTGATTCGCTTCCCTGTGGGGATATTCACCAAACGGTCAGCTTGAGCCGCCGAGCCCAGAACCAGAACGGCGAAAAGCGGAAGCGCGAAACGATTCATCACGCCGAACGATACCCGCTGCTCTATCGGTTCGGGTGCGTACCCCGAGAAACCAGGCGGTTCAGGCTGGCCTCCATGATCGCCTCGGTCTGAGCCGACACGCTGTAGACAAGGGCTTCCCGATACACGCGCTGGGCATCGTGATTCAAAGAATTCGCCGCCCCGCTGCTTGCGATGACTCCGGCATGAGCACACCGTGCCGCCAGATCAATCGCCCAGGCCCTGGCATGGAGCCTTTCCTCCAACGGACGAACCTGATCCTCTGCGGCCTGGCGACACTCATTCAGTTCCTGATCTAACGCCGACCATGCCTGCTCAAGGAACGCCTTGCCGCGCTTGTGGGCCGCTTTGAGGACCAAATCCAACCCCGCCCGCGCACATCCGAGGGCAAACCAGGCCTGGAGTGTGACGTTGATCGTGTCATTCGTCTGGATCCAGCCATCGGGCTTGATGAACGCCACCCGTTCGGCCGGCATCCACCAATTGGTGAGATCCGCCGTCATGGTCTGAGGACTCTCCATGGCTGCCAATTCCATCGGGCCCTCAAAGAGGATCGAGCCCCCGTTTTCAGCAAGCGTATTCTGAAAAGGCACAATGCCAAAAAGTGCTTCTCCGCTCGGGAGAGTGGCCCCGATGAGAAACTCACCATAGAAGCCATGGCCCGTCACCCAGGGCACATGGCCATTCAGCAGATAACCACCCTGCGTCTCCTCTGCCCGGAGAATCGGTGGCCCCGGCCGACGAAGCTGACTGAATCCGATTCCGACAAGCCGCGTGTCCGCCATGTCCGGCAGAAGCTCCGCTTTCAGAGGCTCGTTTTCGCTCTTACTGATCATGCTCACCGCACTCTGGTGCTGGGTTTGCAGGAACGCGAGCGACCCACTTGTCCGCGCCACCAGCTCCTGGAATTGCCGGAACTCTGACTCTGAAATGCCTGGGCCTCCGTACTCCGCCGGTCGACGCAGTGCCATCAGTTTGAGATCGCAGAGTCCCTGGAGAGCCTTGCGCAGAGCCTCTGGATTGCGGTCAATTTCGTTCGCGCGAGGCGCAACCTCCTCCCGCAGATACTTTTCGGCGAGAGTAAGGATGTCGCTCACGAGACGAATCCCTCGGCAAACTTGCGCTGCGGATCAAGGGTCGACTTGAGAGAGCGCCGCAACTTTTCGACCATCGGATCAGGGCGGGGAACGGTTCGTCCCGCTGGCCCGATGGCCCATCCGCCGTAGAGTTCCGAAGGCAGCTCTTCTGACCAAACCAACCCCGAGGATCGCAAGCGTGCCACAGGGCGAACAACCTCGCTTACGACCTGATCGACCTGTGCCAACGGCACTCGGCAAACCCATCTTGGCTCCGCATCACTCAGTCTCTCTAGGCTGTCTTTCTCCACCAAACGGATGGGGTACAGCCGCAGGGTCACGCTCAAGATCACTCCGAGTCCGCCCCGAGAGCCCGCCATCACCCGGTGAAGATCGAAACCCGCCACGCTTTTCACGACCTGGGAACCGAAGGTCACCACCTCACCATCCGGTCGCATCACCCGCATGCCGAGACACCAATCCTTTACCCCTCCTGTTCGATTCTGGGCAGCATGGGGGAGATTCAGCGCGATCAAGCCCCCCACTGTGCCGATCCTGGAACCCATCCAGCCCAGAGCAGTGCGCGAGAGCCCCAAGCACAACCCTGAGTCGGCAATCATTTGCTCCAGATCCCTGACGTGTGTGCCCGAACGAACCGTCACAACCAGATCATCCGGTCGGAAATCCACGATTCCGGTCAACCCTTCGGTGGAGATATTCTGCCCCTCTTGATGAGCAATCCAGCTCATCCGGCTCCGCGAACCCACCAGAGCCACCCGGGCAGTCTCCTGGATGGCCTCGCGCAATTCATCTTCATTCGTCACTTGCCAGACGCTCATGTCGCCACCCCGCGCCATCGAACCTTGTGTTCAATGCAACCCTTGGCATTCGGAATCACTTTGCACGGATTACACAGGTCATCGCTCGCGAAAATCGTGCGGATTTCGCCCTGCAAAGCCATCGACGCTTCGTCATACATCAGCGGGAGAAAATCAACCTTCTCCACGCCAATTCCATGCTCCCCGGTCACCGATCCTCCGAGCTCAATGCACTTCCGGATGATCTCTTCCCCCGCCTTCACCACCGCATCCACCTTGCCCGGCTCGCGCTCATCGAAGCAGAAAATCGGATGCAAGTTGCCGTCACCAGCATGAAAAATGTTCGCCACGGCAATCCCATGCTCCTCAGCCACGCGATACACTTCTTCCAACATCTCGGGAAGTTTCGAAGGTGGGATGACCCCGTCATGAGTGACCACCGTCGGAGCAATCCGTCCAAGCGCCCCCACTCCTTTCTTGCGCGCCGTCCAGAGCTTCATGCGTTCATCGGCAGTCCGGGCGACTTTCACTTCAATCGCCCGAGATTTTTTGCAAATCTCCACCAACTGGTGCAGGTCGTCGCTGCTCTGGCCAGGTGACCCATCGCATTCAATCAGCAGCATCGCCTGAGTGGCACTCGGAAATTCCAATCCAAACGCAGCTTGCACGGCATCCAGCACGGCGCGATCCATCATCTCCAGCGCAGCGGGCAAAACGCCAGATTTCACGATCTCTGCCACGGCCTGCGAGGCTTCTCTCACGCTGGGGAAGCATGCGGTCGCCGTCTGAATCGCCTCGGGAATCGGGGTCAACACAATCCACGCCTCGGTCACAATCCCAAGCGTTCCTTCCGATCCCACCACCAGACTCAACAAGTCGTAACCTGGGGGCTCCCCGCATCGCCCGCCGATCTGCACGATCTCTCCATGCGAGAGCACCATGCGCACCCCCAAAACATGCTGAACGGTCACTCCATATTTCAGAGTGTGTGGCCCTCCCGAATTCATGGCGATGTTTCCCCCCAGGGTGCTCACCGATTGACTACTCGGATCCGGGGCAAAGTGGAGTCCATCTCCTTCCACCATTCGGGTGATTCGGAGATTCGCAATCCCCGTCTGAGCCAGCATCGTGCGATTCTCGAGATCGGTGGAAAGCAACTTGGTCAGCTTCTTCGTGCTGATCACGATGCCGCCCAGTGCGGGCATCGCTCCGCCGCTTAGGCCCGTTCCTGCCCCTCGAGGCGTGAACGGCACCCGAGATTCCCGACACCATTGCACAATCGCGGAGACTTCCTCCGTCGTTTCCGGCAACACCACCGCCAAGGGAGGGTTCCGATCAACCGTGTAGGCATCGGTTTCGTAAACCTTCCGCACCGCCGCACCCGACAAAACCTGATCGTCCCGCACCAATCGGCGCAGGCCAGATTCCAACTCCGACTGAGTGACAGGCACCCCTTCATTCTATCCCGATGCCGGGTATCTTGCCTCCGTGTTCATCACCTTTGAAGGGCCAGAAGGCGCAGGGAAGTCGACCGCCATCCGGGCGGTTGCCGAATCCCTGGAGTCGCGTGGCACGCAGGTCTTGGTCACTCGGGAGCCAGGAGCGGGCGATTTTGGATTCAAAATCCGTGAACTCCTCCTCCACGGCGACGATCTCCCCATTTGGACAGAACTCTTTTTGTTCCTCGCCGACCGGAGCCACCACGTGGAGCGAATCATCCGCCCCGCCCTCTCTGCAGGGAAGACGGTGCTCTGCGATCGACATGCGGATTCCACTCTGGTCTACCAAGGCTACGCCCGTGGCCTGGATCTGGAGAATCTCCGTGAGCTCAATCTCATCGCCACCGGTGGGCTCAAACCAACTCTCACATTTCTTCTCGACCTCCCCGTGGAAATCGGCCTCGCGCGTCTCCAGAATCCCGACCGGCTCGACCGGGAACCACTCGAATTCCACCAAAAGGTGAGAAGTGGCTTCCTCGCCGAATCACGAAGAGAACCGGAACGTTGGCAGGTCATTGATGCCAGCCTGCCACCCGAGAAGATTGTCGATCAAATCCTGATCGCCCTTGCAAACGACCGCCCACCGATCTAGAAGGAGGTCTCCTTCACCAGCTTCTTCTTCCGTCGACGCCTCGGACGCTCTGGTACCAGAGATTTCATCGACTCATTCTTTCCGAAGCACAACAAGCGATCCCCGGCATGCAACACATGCGTCGAGCGCGGATTCTGCGTCGAGAGCCCCTGGCTTTCCACCGTCAAAACCACAATGTCCTTCTCCCGAATTCCGCTCTCGCGAATCGACTTGCCCTCAAACTCCGGCCCCGGAGGAATCACAAGCTCCGCAACTCCGTAGCCCGTTTCCAAAGAAAGCCTTTCGCGAACATCCAGCTCAGGGAACGCCACCTGCTCGGTGATGTAATCCATGATCGCCCCTGCCACATCAATGTTCGTGCAGGTCTCGATCCCCTCCAGCCCCGGCGATGAGTTCACTTCAATGACCTGAGGGCCATCTTTGCTCTCCAACATATCGACCCCCGCCACCCGCAGACCGAGAATTTTCGCCGCTTCAATCGCGGTTCGCTCGTAGTCCTTCGGCAGATCAAGGGCCTCTGCTTTGCCGCCACGGTGGATGTTGCTCCGGAACTCCTGACCCTGAGCCACCCGACGCATCGCCGCCACCACCCGATCGCCCACCACAAACGCCCGGACATCCTTGCCTTTGCTCTCCGCGACAAACTTCTGAATGAGCACGTTCTGCCGCGCGCCGTGAAGAGTCTCAAGAATCGCCTCCGCGACCTTCTGAGTCTCCGCCAAAATCACTCCGACACCCTGCGTGCCTTCCATCAGCTTGATGATCACCGGCGCGCCGCCGACGCGCTCGATCGCGAGCAAAATATCCCGCCGATCGCGGACAAACGATGTCGGCGCAATCCCGATGTCGTACTTCGAGAGAATCTGCAGACACCGCAACTTGTCCCGCGTATTGCTGATCGCGTTGGCCGTATTCGCCGTGAACACCCCCATCTGCTGGAACTGCCGAACCACGGAGGTGCCGTACGTCGTCACGCTGGCGCCGATCCGAGGCACCACCGCATCGTAGTGCGAGAGCCGCCGCCCCCGATAGAACAGCTCCGGGTGCTGCTGCTCAATCATGATCGAGAACTTCAGCGTGTCGAGAACTTTCACATCATGCCCGCGTTGAACGGCCGCCTCACGAAGGCGACGAGTGGAATAACAGTGGCGATTGCGACTGAGAATGGCAACTTTCATGCGGGTATCCGAGAGACAAAGGGTTCCTGATTTGTGTTAACGAAAGTGATGAGTCGGGGTTGCTCGAAAGCCCCTTTAGCTGAGGTGCGTCTGCGACGCATCCACGATAAAATTCCCCGCCAAAGTCGTCCGCCCGACCAACATCCGCCGGGACATCCGCTTGCGAGAACTGAGCGTGATTTCGATCTTTCGGCAAACCCCCGCCATGCAGAGTGTGGTCTTCACCACATACCGAGTCTGAGCCTTTCCGCTGCTACTGCGAACCACGGTTTTCCGGGCGATATCTGTCTCGATCACCATCGGCTTCTTCTTGGAACTCCGCGAGGTGATGACCTCGAACTTGATGCGATCCCCCTCCAGCTCCTCAATGTTTTCCGCGTGGATCGCGCTCGTTTTGGCTCCGGTATCAATCTTCGCCACCAGCCGATCAATCCCCCAATCGGGCAGAGAAATCCTCTCCAGCCACCCCACCGTGATGAGCTCCCGATCAGCCATAGTCTACTATGGCATCCCGCAAGAAAAATCCGCTGGAATCACGGCACCCGCAAAGCCACCCAAAACAAAAAAGATCGCCCAGGCACGAGGCCCGGGCGGTCTTTTCGATTGATAGGAAGGTTGGTGGGTCACATTGATTAGCCTCGGAGCAGACTGAGAACTCCCTGTGGGGCTTGGTTTGCCTGAGCAAGAACCGAGAGGCCGCTTTGTTGGAGGATCTGCAACTTGGTGTAGTTGGTCATCTCTTCGGCGATGTCCGTGTCGCGGATCATCGATTCGGTGCTGCTCAGGTTTTCCTTCGCCACACCCAGGCTGCGGATGTTGCTCTCCAGCACGTTCTTGCTGAAGCTGCCGATGTCGCCTCGCTTTCGGCTCAGAGCACTGACCGCTTCGTCGATGGCGGCGAGAGCCGCTGCGGCACCGGCCGAGGTCGTCAGATCGAGGTTGTCGATGGAGAGGGCCGAGGAGGTGAAGGAGCCGATGTTCAGGCTCGTTCGCTGACCAGCATTGCCGCCGGTTTGGAACTGCGCCAGTCCGACTTGAACGTAGGCCACGCTGGTTTGAGCGCCGGTAGCCACGTTCTCACGGAGTTTGAGAGCGTTGCCTTCTGCATCGGTGAGCGTAATTCCATCATTGCCCATTTGGCCACCCGTGAAGGTCACAGCCGGGCTACCACCGATCGTCACGGTCGCAACTGCGTTGACACCCGTTCCATTCGCAGTGCTCGCCGCGTTTTGAAGCACTCCGGAGTCGGCAAGGGTGAAGTTGCCCTTCGTACCGAAAGTGGTCGAAGTCAGTCGCACCTGGCCGTTGCCGCCGCCGAATACCGAATCAGCGACAACCCCCGTCGTACCGCTAACAGCGTTGATCTTGGTGATCACGTCAGCCCAGCTATCGGTCGACAGAGCGGTGATCGAGGTTCCGTTGATGCTGAAGGTTCCCGCTGCGGCACCAACTGCTGCCGAGAGATAGGCTGCCTCAGAAGCCGCGCCAACCGTTCGGTTGCCAGTGACCGTCGCCTTGGTTGCGGCAGTCGTCACGTTCATATCGACTGCGCCGCTCGGGACGGTTCCACCATTGAAGGTACCGCTGAGGTTCATCGAAGCCACAAAGTTTGGCTTGACCACTGCAGCAATCGCTCCCGAGCTGCCATCGAGCAGCTTCTTGCGGCCAAATTGAGTCTCTGCGGCAATTCGATTGACCGAAGCCACGATCTGATTCCATTGCGTTTGATTTGCCTGAAGCTGGTTCGCATCGAGAACCGCCGTGTTGGCACTCGCCACGGCCAGAGTTCGACCATCGCGGAGCAAGCGGCTCAGTTCGTCGAGGGCGCCTTCGGCCGTCTTGGCGTAGTTGACCGCGTCTTGGTTGTTGCGGATGGCTTGGGTCACGCCGTTGATTTGGGCGCGGAAATTCTCGGAGAAGATCAGGCCGCTCGGATCGTCAGCGGCGCTGTTGATGCGCATACCCGTCGAAAGACGAGTGGTGCTTTGGGAAAAACTGTGTGCGGTCGTGCCCAGGTTGCGCAGGGCGTTCATCGCGGTGACGTTGGTGTTGATTCGAAAAGACATTTTGTTTTCCTCCGTGAAGCCTTTCTCGAGCAGAGCCCCTTCCTAGAGCTCCGTTGTGATCCCGAGAGGACGTCAACACCAGGTGTGTTCCCTGTTAGAACTACCTGGGCACCCAGTATAATTACCAGTATTCGGTATTTCTGACAGTTTTTTTCGATCCCCGTATTTCTGCCTGTGTCCACCCTGCCTCAGCAAGGAACAACGCCCAGCCGACCCTATCCCTGCTTCGCCGCCAGCAATCGACGCACCGCTTCCGCCTGTTCCGGAGTGTCCACGGCCAGAGCGCTGCCTTGACCCACGCTCATCTTGATCCGAACCCCGTGCTCCAAAAACCGAAGCTGCTCCAGACTCTCGGCGATCTCCAACGGACTCTGCGACCAGCCACTGAACGCCGTCACCGCTTCGTACCGATAGGCATACATCCCAATATGCTTCCGCAAAGGCGCGACCCGAGCATGACGCGGGAAGGGCACGGCATGGCGACTGAAATAAAGCGCGAACCCATCCAGATCCGTCACCACCTTCACCACCGCATGATTGTCCTCCTCATGCTCCGGGCAATCCGCCATGATGCTCCCCATCTGAATCGAGGAGTCTTCGACCAGCGGCATCGCGCAGGCCAGAATGTCGCTTGTCTCCACCAGCGGCTCATCACCCTGGATGTTCAAATACACATCCGCCGGAACCTGACGGGCCACCTCCGCAATCCGATCCGTGCCGCTCGGGTGATCCGGCGAGGTGAGCATCGCCTCAGCACCAAAACCCCGGCACACGTCGATGATCTCCTGATCGGGGGTTGCGACAATGATCCGATCCGTCAGCTCACTCCGCACCGCCGCCTCAAAAACCCACTGGATCATCGGCTTGCCCAACAGGTCGCAAAGGGGCTTCCCGGGGAATCGTGTGCTCCCCATCCGACTCGGAATCACAATGACCGTGCTCACGGATCGCAGGTTACCAGCCCGGAAACCCGCCCGTCCCCGACGAAAAATCCCCCGGAGGCAAACGCCACCGGGGGATCACTCAGAGTTCAAGAAGCTCAGACGCCGCTCGCGAGAATAATCGCTTCCGCGATCTCCCGCATCGACTTGCGGGCATTCATCGACTGCTGCTGAATCCGCTTATAGGCTTCCGTCTCCGAAAGACCTTGATCCTGCATCAGAATTCCTTTGGCCTTCTCCACCACCTTTCGGGCTTCCAGGCGGTCGGTGAGAGATGCATTTTCTTCCGTCAGCTTGCGATTCGACTCAAATCGGCTGCGTGCCACTTCAATCGCCGGAGAAAGATCGCTCGGCTTGAACGGCTTGACCAGGTAGCCAAACACACCCGCTTCCTTCGCGCGATCAATCAGCTCTTGGTCACTGTAGGCGGTGAGCAGAATCGCCGGGGCAATGCCGTTTTCGGCAATGTGGGTCGCGGCATCAATGCCGTCCATCACCGGCATCTTTACGTCGAGAAGGCAGACATCCGGGCTCTTGGCCTTGGCATGTTCCACCGCTTGCTGACCATCCTCAGCTTCGGCCACCACTTGGTAGCCCAGATTCTCAAGCATCTGCTTCAGATCAAGACGGATGATCGGGTCGTCATCGGCAATCAGTACGCGCATAAGGGTCTCCAGACAATTTCATCCTTCACTAACCACGCCGATGTGACGAAGGAAGAAGAGAGGATACCTTTTCTCACTCCGAAGCGGGGATAATCGAGAGGACGTGCGTCCCGTTCTGCGAGCTCTACTCGAAGGAGTCATCGACTATGCCGGACTCTTTCCGCCCGCGAAGCTTCCGCTGGAGGAAGCCCTCGCGGCTTTTCAAAGCCTGGGTGATGAATCCCGGTGGATGGTTGACCGATTTGTCTGCCCCTCCAACAAACTCGCGGATGCGAACCTTTGGCTCCGCGAATCGGGAGACCGAAACAAGCCCATCCCCGTGACCGTAGTCGGCACCGCGATCGAGCACGGCCACGGTGCCGCCGAATCGTTTCGCCGCGATCTCAGCCGGATTGATACCGTCGATCTCCTCGAACCCGTGGCCTACGAAGTCAAACTCCCTCTCGGCCACGACCTGCACGACCTCCGCAGCTCTCTCCGCGCCCTCGTCAAGAGCGGCATGGTGGATGCCTTCGAGCACATCTACCTCGAAATCCCCTGGACCAAAGAACTGGAGGAAGTGATGCACGAAATCGCCTCGGACGTGGAAGGTGTGGGATTCAAGGGCCGCACCGGAGGCACCGAGGCTGCCGCTTTCCCCAGCGTGGAAAGCGTCGCTGAATTCATCTACCACGCGGCGAGCCTGGAGTGCCCGTTCAAATTCACCGCCGGACTCCATGAGCCTCTGCGCTACGAGGACACCGATCTCGGAGTGATGCGCCACGGCTTCATGAACGTCGCCCTCGCCTCGGCGCTTGCCCTCACGCAAGATCTTAACCGACGCGAAATCGAGGAACTTCTGAGCCTCACCGATCCCGCCGCGATCACCATCCTCGATGACGCCATCGAAGTCACCGACTTCTCGCTTTCCGGCGAAGATGTCGACACCTTCTGGCAGTGGTTCGGAGGATTCGGCAGCTGCAGCGTCCAAGAGCCCGTCGATGGATTGAAAAGACTGGGATACTGGAACGCATGAAGCCGTTTATCGTGCCGAAGGACGCCACGAGCTGGGTCGAGGTCGCCCCGGGCAGCGATTTCCCCATCCAAAACCTCCCGTTCGCCGTCGTTGACCACAAGGGCCGCGGCGAAGGCATGGTCTGCGCCATCGGCGACTTCGCCCTCGACCTCACCTATCTCTACGAGGAAGGGTTCATCGACGAAGAAGAGTTCCCCTGGCTCGATTCCATGGCCGCTCTCGACCGTGAGATGATGACGGAGCTCCGCTCGCGCATTTTCACCCTGCTCAGCGCAGAGAATTCCGAGCTCCGCGACAACGCCAAGCATCGCAAGCGCGCCTTGCTTCCCCTTGCCGGATTGGCGTTCCAAGTCCCGATTCCCCCCACGACATTCGTGGACTTCTACAGCGGAATCCATCACGCGAGCAACGTTGGGCGCATGTTCCGGCCCGATCAACCGCCGCTCCTCCCGAACTACCGCCACGTCCCGATTGGATACAACGGCCGCGCCTCCAGCGTCGTCGCGACGGGCACCAACATCATTCGTCCGAAAGGTCAAACCAAAGCTCCTGACGCCGAAGGCCCAAGCTTCGGCCCCACCGCCGAGATGGACTTTGAACTCGAAATGGGCTTCTACATCGGCCACGGACAAGAAATGGGCAAGCGGATCACCTGTAAAGCCGCCGAAGAGCACATCCTCGGCATGGTGATCGTCAACGACTGGAGCGCCCGCGATGTCCAGCGCTGGGAGTACCAGCCTCTCGGCCCCTTCCTCAGCAAGTCGTTCGCGACGTCCGTCTCGCCGTGGCTGGTCACCCTGGATGCCCTGGAACCCTTCCGCATCGAAGGCATGGAACAAGACCCCGAAGTCCTCCACCACATCCGGCGACAAGGCCAGCAGCACTTCGACATCAACCTTGAAGTCTGGCTGCAGTCCGCCAAGATGAAGAAGCCGCAACGGATCTGCGTCAGCAACGCCAAACACCTCTATTGGTCGATGAGTCAGCAACTGGCCCACCAAACCAGCAACGGAACCCCCGTTGAATTCGGTGATCTCTACGCCAGCGGCACCATCAGCGGCCCCGAAGAAGGCTCCTTCGGATCCATGCTCGAGCTCACGTGGCGAGGCAGCAAGCCCCTCACGCTCGAAGAAACCGGCGAAACCCGCACCTTCCTCGAAGATGGCGACGTTCTGACCATGAAAGCCTTCGCCGAATCCGACGGCTTGCGGATCGGGTTCGGAGCGTGCTCCGGCAAGATCCTGCCTGCGAACTAACCCCTGCCCGTATTCCTACCGGCTTTCGGGCCCAAGTCCTGCCCTGGGAACGGGGCAGGGCTGTTCTTTGTTGCAACAGTCATCACACGTTCAGTCACCCACAACGGGGAGAGCGCCAAGAGCGACAAAGACTGACACAGAGACAGCGCGAAAGAGCGAAGCAGGATCCTCACGGGGAACGGAGAAAAACTCTCCTTTCCCCGTATTTTTTTCAGCAAATCTCCAGAGAATTACGAGGTTTTGACCCTCGCTCCCTCAAGTTATTCGGCTCCCTGCCAATAGTGATACTCGGAAGACGTCCGGGCGCATCAGTCGGCTTGACCGACCTGAGTGACTCGGAAGAAGTGAACCACACCAACGCAATTCGCCGGCTGGGATCTGTCCTCTCCTTCCCAGTCGGTGTTTTTTCTTTATCAGGGGATGTTCCACGCACCTTCCCGCTTTTGATCAGCGAGACTACGAGTTCTCGTTGGCCCTCCGAACAAATTTGACCGTGCGCAACCGGTTTCGGGTGCCCCGTTCCCGTCAGGGCCGGGAAACCACGGACTATCAATCGACGTCCTCCCCTAAATCAAGTTTGGAGAGGGCGAATGCGAGAGTCGTCCGGTGGTGCGAAAAGGACGAATCCCAAACCGCAGGAACCGGGTGCTCCGAACCCTTCAGGGTCGGGATTTCTGCACAAGCACCCGACCCTCGCCCACGCCCTCGGGGAAGGTGGCCAGCGGCCGGGAGGGGCCGAACACCGCCCAACTTCTGAACAAGGGACACCCCCAACTCACAGGAGCACGACTCACCACCGACCCCCAAAACCGAAAGGAAGCCTCAGCTCCCCGGCTTCCACAGTTGGAAACCGAGTTCGAAAATCGCCCGACGGATCAACCTCGCCGTTTCCGCTGACGCCGAATCCACCGTCTGATCCTCCACCACGTCGCCCGGCTCGATCACAAACAACGACCGACCATTGCCGACCATCTCCCCGCCGCTCACCGAAAACTGGAAGGTCTGGGGCACTGTGTCAAAGAAATCATTCAACCGCAGAACCGCCCGCGCCGCCCGATCCTTTGCATGATCGCCCCGGAACGTGTGCAGCTTTTGGCTCCCGAACCACACGTCGAACGTGCCGTCTTCTTTCGGCATCGACCGAGCCGCCAGCGAGGTCGTCGTCTGGCTGCGCTTGATCGGGATCCCGCGCTCGTTCAAAGCCTTCACCAAAAACCGAGTGCGCTCCTCGCTCGGCGGGTGAGTTTGATAGATCCCCCACTGAATCTGCGGCGCAAATCGGTCGCGATAGGCCAGCCGCTCCATAAAAGTGAGCATCCCCACCGGGTTATAGCGACTGACTCCCAAATACTGAATCGCCCCGTAGTCCGCCGACGTTTCCGCCTGAACGGACCATCCGGACACCAAACCCTGAGTGGCGTACTGAGCCGCCATCGCCGCGCCCATCAAGTTCTGATCCCGGCTCATCGCCACGGCAATCAGGAGGGGAATATTCAAGATATCGAGCTTTGATTGCTCGCGCCGCAGAGTCGCCATGTGCCGGAACGAGGCGTGAGCAATCTCGTGAGCCACCACGGCAGCAAGCTCATCATCTGTCTCGGCGAACTTCAACAGACCTTCGTAGAAATAGATGAATCCGCCCGGCAAACTGAAGGCATTCACGTCATCGCCCTCGACAAGCTTGAACGTGTAGTTGAACTTGCTCAGCCGACGATCGCCCCAGAGTACGTTCACCTGGTTGGCGTTCGCAATCTCCGCGACCTCCTGGCCAATTGCATCGAGCCGTGCCTGAGCATCTTTGTTCTGACTCAGCTTCAACTCTTTTTCGACGAGAGCCGCGTATTCCCGACCCTCCTCGACATCTCGCTCGACATCCCGCCGGTGACGAACCTCATCTTGATTCGGCGCGACCGGGGGCTCCGCCGATTTCTCCTCGGTCGGAGGGGGAGGGTTTTCCTGATCGTGCTTCTGCACCACCGCTTGCAAGTGGGCGGGCAGATGTGCGCGCCAATCGCCTCCACACGACCCCGCGTGAACGTGCCCGCAAGAAGCAGGCGACGCCGCAAGGACAAGGGCAAGAGTGGCGAGCATGGACATCAGTGTTCTACTCAGCTAGACGGTTCGGCGAACTCGAAGTTCCACCCTGCCTAGCCCGCAGGAGGGTCCCCCAGAAGAATCGGTCGATCCCGATCCCGGTTAACCGTGCATACAATACCGAACGGCCCCTCTGAGTTGTTCACAAATTGATGCGGTTGATTCGGCAGCACATGCACCACATCCCCTGGCCCGATCTCGTGCCAGGCGTTATCGAGGAGCACTTTGCCGGAGCCCCGCAAAACCACCACGCAATGCTCATGCTCGTGCTTCTCATGGCTGGTGTAGCCCCCTGGAGCGAGCTCGAAGTACCTCACCTGAAACTCCGCCTGGTCGCTCTCGAACAACACCCGGCGACTCACCTGCATCCACGTGCCAGGTTCATCCTTGTAGACATCCAGTGGCACGTCTGGCCAAGTCGGCGCATCCGGCGACCCCGCGCGGCGGATCATGAGAACATCACCATTGGCTTCAAAATCTCTCCGTTTTTCATACGCGTGTAGAACTCCGGAAGCTCATCCAGCGCGATGAAATCACTCACCACTTGATCCGCCTTGATGCTCCCTAGCCGGAGCAATTCCACTGCTTCCGCCGTGTCATCCGGGCCGCAACTGTAGCTGTTCACCAGAGTCAAATCTCGCATGTAGGCTTTCTCGAAGTCAAACGGAAGAGCTCCTGGGGGCAGTGGTGAGAAGATCCCAATTCGCGCATCCGGCAAGGCGAGATCGAGAGCAAATTGGAACGCTGCTTCTGTGCCGGGGCACATCACGATCACTTCGGCGAGTTCGTTGTTCTCGGGGAGTCGCGCATCAATCCCCTGGCTTCGCGCCCATTCGATCCGCGCCGGATTGAGGTCATACGCCACGCATCCCGGCAGGCACAACGCATGAAGTAACCCCATGAACCCCAGCCCGATCACCGCGCACGTTTCGCCTTCCTGAACCTGAAGTCGACGAAGTTGCTTCATCACGCACGCAAGCGGCTCCGTCAGCGCAGCATCTCGAAAATCCAAATCATCCACCCTTTGGCAGTCGTTCAGATTCTCTGCGCTCAACGCAAACTGCTCCGCCATTCCGCCGGGAATGAGCTTGGTCTTCTTCCAAGTCGGGCAGTGAACGTACGCGCACCGTAGGCACAGATCGCAGTTCAAACAGGGAGCATGGTGATGCGGCGCAACCTTCGAACCTACCGGGAATCGCGCATCCTGCGACTCGATCACCACGCCCGACACCTCGTGACCGATCACATGGGGCACCTTGCGATCCATGTACCAGGTCATCAATTCGCCGCTGCACAGACCCGATGCCACCGTTTGAACCAACAGCCCGCCCACCGGGCACTCCGGCGCGGGCTCTTCGACAATCGCGACTTCGCCGCCGCCCAGATACCGGGCGAGCTTCATGGTTGGAAAACGTACTTGATCCCGCGGCCTTCTTCAAGATCGCGGAACACCTGCGGGCCGTCGCTGAGGCTGCGCTCGCCACTGAACAACGCACTGAGATCGAACTCCGTATCCAGCAACCACGAACGAGCCTGGCGCACCGCCTTCGTGCCGAAGTGGAACGGGCTCAGCAGCGTGATGTCATCGTAGTGGAGACGCTTGGTATCGAACTCGGCCTTCGATCCCGCCGGGCATCCTCCGAACAGCACCAAGGTTCCTCCGCGACGCACATAACCCATCGCGGCTTCCCACACCTCGACCTTGCCCGTGCATTCGATGACCATATCGAACTCACCTTTCACGTCCGGGAAGGTCACTGGCTCGGCGCCGAGCGATTCGCCGGCTTTCAGCCGGAGAGGATTGCGTCCGGCAAGCGTCACGCGTCGCACACCCAGATGCTTCAGTGCAGCCACAAACATGAGCCCGATCGCCCCCGGGCCAATCACCAGAACTTCCATGTGAGGCTTCGGTTGAGCACGCTCAATCCCTTGAGCCACGCAGGCGAGAGGTTCCAGAAGAGCCGCTTGGCTGAATCCAATACGCTCCGGCTTCGGGAAGACGTTGACCCGAGCAATCCGCTCGGGGATCAGCAGGTACTCGGCGTAGCTGCCCAGCACCTTCGTTGACATGATCGACTCGCAGAGATTCTCCTGGTCGTTGAGGCACCAGCGGCATTGCTGACAGGGCGCACTGTGCACGCCCATCACATCGTCTCCGGGAGAGAATGGAGCGCCATGACCGGCGGCGACGACGGTTCCGCTGTATTCATGCCCAAAAAGGCCGGGCATCGGAATCTGAGGGTGACCGCGCAGGAACGCCTTGAGATCGGTTCCGCAGGTTGGCGCGGCCTGAACCTTGATCAGCACTTCGCCGGGAGCCGGATCCGGCACCGCCACCTCGCTCAAGATCAATCGGCCTGGTTCCATCAGAACCAACGCCTTCATGTGGTCTCGACTATCCGCTCTTTGTGCCAAACGCGCCTCTGTTGAAGGGTGCTGGTACACTTCCCATCCCGATCCGATTCCCGGATTCTGGGTGAAATCCCATGCCGACCGTCGACACATCTGTCTGGATCAACGCACCGCTCTCTCAAGTCTACGCAATCGCGAGGGACTATCGCTCATTTCCGGAATTTATGGAGGACGTTGAATCTCTGGTGATCCTGGAAGAGACTGGGTCCCGCGTTGTCAGCGAGTGGGTCGGAAGGGTGCCCACCTTCGGACTCAAGGTGCGCTGGACGCAAGAAGATCACTGGGATGAGGCCAACCACTCTAGCAAGTTCGCCCAGGTCAAAGGCGATTACGACGTGATGGAAGGCACCTGGGCGTTCAAGGAAGAAAACGGCGGCACCCGCTTTGATTCCAGCCTGATGTACGAATACTCCGTGCCCGGACTCGGCCCCTTGGTTGGACGGGTGATCTACGGCATCGTGGTCAAGAACATGGAGAGCGTGCTCGGCGCGATCAAATCCCGCGCTGAGACTCAGGCAGGCGCGGCTTCGTGAACCAACCTCCGGTCCAAACCGGAGACTCCAGCCGACTATGGACATCCCCGGTCGGACTTCTCGCTGTCGGAGTGGAACCCGCCGATGTTGGCAACTCGCTGGCCTCTGTGTCCACTCATCTCATCGACTATGGCGTTCCTGCGATCCCCGTGGTTCACGAGGAACGATATGTTGGCCTGGTGACCGAAGCCGATCTCGTCGGTGCCCTTTCTGCAGGCGCGGAATCGACCGGTGCGATCGAGGGCGTGGTGCGCCGGGACGCTCCCGCCGTCAGTGGCAAGATGCCCGCCACCGAGGTTCTGCGGCTCTTTGAATCCACCAGACTCCCGGCCCTTGCGGTGGTGGATAGCGACAACCGTGTCGTCGGCGTCATCACTCCTTCAAGGCTCCTGGCTCCCACCGATCGCGAAGCCCGGCCGAAGCTGGTTGGCGGGATGGCAACGCCGTTTGGGGTTTATCTCACGGGTGGTGGAGTCAGCGGCGGAGTGCCTCCTTACGCTTTGATCGCGGCTGGGGCATTTTTGTTTGCGCTATTCGTTGCCGGGGCGTATCTGGCGCTTTTGGTGGGGTGGCTTCTCCCTCGTGAGTTCATGCGAGCCGCCTGGTTTGAGCCACTGATCAGCGGGCTGGGGCTTCTTTTCTTCTTCCTTCTCATGCGGCTCGCCCCTTTGACGGGATATCACGCGGCCGAGCACATGGTCGTTCATGCCATCGAGCAGAGTGAGCCCTTGGAGCGCGAAACCGTCGCCCGGATGCCCCGCGTTCACCCTCGATGCGGCACAAATGTCGCCGTCGGGCTGGCGATTTTTCTCGGACTCAGCGGGCTGGCCTGGACTCCCGAAGCGGAGCTTCGTACGGTTGTCGCTCTGCTCGCCACCATGCTCTTCTTCCGCCCCTTGGGATCATTCATCCAGAGCACCTTCACCACGCGACCTCCCAACGCGGCGCAGCTGGATGCGGGGATTCGGGCGGGGAAGGAGCTCCTCCACCGCTATCAAACCGAAGCACGATCCAACGTTTCGCCGCTTCGTCGACTCTGGCAATCGGGCCTGTTTTATGTGATGATGGGCAGCATGGGTGCTGGGCTTCTGGCGTACCTGATCACTGAGGTCCTTCGACTTCCACCGTACTGGAGGGTAGTCTAGGGAATCTGATCTGAGGTATTTGGACCGTGGAAACCGCTTACAACATTCTCCTGGGAATCGCCGTGCTCATCGCGGTGGTCTTCATCGGCATCGTTTTCCTCACCGGAAAGGGTGATGCGATGTCTGGCGGCGGCGGGAGCGTTCGCACCACCTTCAAGGGCAAAGCGAGCTTCGACGACCAAATGTTCCGGTACACCGCTATTCTGGGCGGAACCTTCATGTTCCTCATGCTCGTCCTCGACGTGCTCGCCGGTCAAGTGTTTAAGTAAGTATTGAACCTGGCCTCTTGGCCAAGCAGGGCGCGTGTCCCTCTCACTCCTCCACACCAACGATCTTCACGGTCATCTGACCTCCGAAACAAAGGGGGCTCTCCAGGCTTGGCGAGCCGAGTCTGATCTCTATTTCGATACCGGCGATGCCATCAAGGCCGGAAATCTGGCCATTCCTTTGCGCCCGGAAGCCGTGTGGCAGGATCTTGCGGAGCTTCGGTGCACGGCTAGTGTCCCGGGAAATCGGGAATCTCATCCTCTGGCGGCTGGGTGGTCGGCGAAGACGGCGGGGCTTTCTCATCCTCTGCTTTGCGGCAATTTTAGGTTCAAAAGTGGGGGTTTGGTGCTTCCTGGCTCACTCGAATTGGAGGTTAAGGGGATCCGGGTCGGGGTTCTGGGCGTGATGGTTCCGATGGTGACGGAGCGGATGAAAGCCAGCCTTGCCGCGAGTGCATTCGTGTGGGATCAACCCGTGCCGAGTGCGGTTCGGATGGCCGAGGAGATGCGGAGTCGTGTGGATGTGCTCATTGCCCTGACCCACATCGGGATTGCCAAGGATCGCGAATTAGCGCAGGCAACCGACTTGATCGACATCATCCTGGGCGGGCATAGTCATACCGTGCTGGACGTTCCCGAGAAAGTTGGTCGCACGTGGATCGCTCAAGGAGGGTCTCATGCGCGGTTTGCCGGGCGATATGTGTGGGAAAACGGGGTGCTTTCGGGTGGTTTAGTGCCCTGGAAGGGGGTGAAATGAGCCTTCTTTCGGCGGAGAACCTGGGGCATCGATTCGATCAGGGGTGGCTTTTCCGGCATGTTTCGTTCGATTTGGTGGCGGGGGATCGGCTGATTGTCCTCGGACACAACGGGAGTGGAAAATCCACCATGCTGCGGGGAATATCTCGCCACCTCACCCTGCGAGAAGGCGTCGTTCGAGGGTCCGATCGGATCGGCTACGCCGCGCTCGATTTGGCTTTGTATCCTCAGCTGACAGCACGGGAACATTTGGAATATGCCGGGGCTCTGCGCGGTGTTCCGGCGCGGGTTGAGGAGCTTTTGGGGCTGGTCGGGCTCGCCGAAGCAATCGAGAAACGATGCGGCGCGATGAGCACCGGGATGAGAGCCCGCATGAAGCTGGCTCTTGCCATCCAGCATTCGCCGGACGTGTTGGTTCTGGACGAGCCGACTGCCGCTTTGGATGAGCAAGGCCGGGCGGTGGTCGATGCCGTGGTGCATGGGTTCGCGGGGGCATGCCTGATCGCCACCAACGATCCGGAGGATAGGAGGTGGGCCACCCATGAGCTGGATTTGGGGTGAAGGCTTGGGAGGCGCTCGGCCCGTGGCGGCAGTCTCCCTTCAAGCGGAGATTTCGGGGAGGGCGTCGATTGAGAGTGGGCAGAAACCTGGGTGCCCCGATCCCTTTAGGGTCGGGACAAGTGATGCTCTCACCCTGGTAAGTGACAGGCCGCGGAGATCCTCGGATGTTAGTTGGGGGATCCCGACCCTGAAGGGATCGGGGCACCCGAGTTGGAGAAGTGTTTTCGGCTCGACGGGGTCGGGATTGCAGGAACGAAGCGTCGACCTTCGCCCTCCACCGACTCCCGTCGAGGGAGGGTGGCCGAAGGCCGGGAGGGGGATTTCCGAATCCTCGCAGAGGATTCGGGGGCCGGAGGCCCGTTCAAAACGGGCGGTGCGCAGACTCGACTGGGCTAACGCCCAGCCAAGCACGGTTTCCCCCTCCCGCCCCGTTGCGGCACCCTCCCCCAAATCGGAGATTTTGGTGAGGGCGACGGTTGAAAATTGGTTCATCCCGACCCTGAAGGGATCGGGGCACCCTTGTTTCCGGAGTGCCTTGGGATCACCCTGGTCAGGATTGCGGCAACCAACTCTTAGCCTTCGCCCTCCACCGGCTCCCGTCGGGGGAGGGTGGCCGAAGGCCGGGAGGGGGCAATCCGAATCCTCGCAGAGGATTCGGGGGCCGCAGGCCCGTTCTAAGCAGGCGGTAGTCAAGCTCGACTGGGCTAACGCCCAGCCGAGTACGGTTTCCCCCTCCCGCCCCGTTGGGGCACCCTCCCCCAAATCGGAGATTTGGTGGAGGGAGTCGATTGAGGGTCTGTTGTGGGCGGCCCCTCCCCGGCTATCGCCGACCCTCCCCGAGACAAGCTCGGAGAGGGCTCTCAAGTTCCCGACCCTGAAGGGATCGGGGCACCCGGGATGGGCGTTCTCTGGAGCCCAGACGAGAGTGGGAGGGTGGCGATGAACCCGCCTTGGATCACGGCTCTCAAGAAGGAATTCACCGCCGAACTCCGGGCCAAACAGGGCATCACGACTTCCGGTCTCTTTGGATTGATGGCCGTCGCGGCGTGCGGATTTGCCTCCAGCATCGAAAAGCCCGGCCCCGGACTCGCGGCGGGGCTGCTCAGCGTGATTCTGCTGTTCGTGAGCACAGTGGCGATTCCCCGCATTTTCATTGCCGAGCAGGAGCAAGGCACCTTTGATCTTTACCGGCAATGGGCGAGCCCGACGGCGATTTTCCTCGGCAAACTCCTCTTTGCCGCCGCTCAGATGATCCTGATATCCCTGATGGTGGGGGCGATTTATGTCGCGATGGTTGCGCCAGAGCTCAAGATTCCCTGGCTCTACTGGGTGGGGACAATCCTGTTTGGAATTGCCGCCTCGAACGTGCTCTGCATCGCCGGGAGCCTGGTGATGGGGGCGGCAAACCGGTGGATTCTTGCTGGAGTGATCTCGCTGCCACTCACCTTTCCGCTTGTTTTCATGGGGGTGGGTTTGCTGCGGGTTGCGTTCGGCGAAGGCACCCTGAACGGGGGATTCATCAACCTGATTGGGCTGCTCGGCTACGCGATTGCCCCGATCGGGCTCGGGCCGTTTTTGGCGGAATCTCTCTGGAATGAGGCCAATACGGAAGACCGAAAAGGCCTGCAAGGCCAGGGCGCGACGGAATCACAATGGGAGGGTCGATGAACCCGCGACTTCTGATTGCCGGACTGCTGGGTGTGGTGATGACCGGCTACATCTACTCGGTGCCGGATGCCAGACTTTTCCGCGATCCGGCGATGGCCCGGATTCTCTTCACCCACGTTCCGAGCGCGTTTGTCGCCTCGATCTTTTTTGTGGTCGCAGCGTGGGCTGGATTGCAGGTTTTGGGGAAGGGACGAGTTCTGCATCGCGCGCGGCTCCACGCCGCTGTCGAACTCGGGGCTTTGTTCGCCGGGTTCACGATGGCGACCGGGATTCTGTTCAGCCGGGTGCAATGGGGCGAGTGGTGGCACAACGATCCTCGCCAGACTTCCTTCCTGATCGTGCTGTTGAGCTATCTGGCCCTACTCGGCTTGCGGGGCGCCTTTAGCGACCCGGAGAAGCGGGATAAGACCACGGCCGCCTATGCCGTTGCCTTGCTGCTACCGGCGATCTTTCTGACTTTCATCTATCCGCGCTTGCCCCATGTGGCGCAGCAGTCGTTCCACCCCTCGACCACAATTCCGAAGGGTGAATTGGACACCGCGTATCAGATTGGGCTTTGGGGCAACGTGACGGCGTTCCTCGTTCTCGCTTTCTTCGTCTATGGCCTCCGCGTGAGGCAAGAGCTTCATTCCCGCGCATTGGAAAACCTCGATGACCACCTCGCAGATTCTCACCATGATTCCCCCGATTCTCGTGTTCGTCGGCCTGTGGCTGTACGTCGCGAAGATTGATCGGGCGATGAAAGCCTCCGAAGACTCCAGGCCGAAGTCGTGAGGGCAACTTATACCAACTTATAGCGAAAAGTCGATATAAGTTGGTATAGGTTGCGCGGCTCAGAGCAGCTCGCGCGGGTCAGCGAGACGACCCGTGAGCGCGGTTGCTGCGGCGGTGATTGGGCTGACGAGGTGGGTTCGGCTGCCGGGGCCTTGGCGGCCTTCGTAGGGGCGATTGCTGGTGCTGGCGCTGCGTTGCTGAGGACGCAGGATGTCGCCGTTCATGCCCAGGCACATCGAGCATCCGGCGCGGTGCCACTCGAACCCTGCCGCCTTGAAGACTTCATCCAGACCCTCTTGCTCCGCCAGAGCGCGCACCGACGCCGAACCAGGCACGACCATCGCGCGCACTCCGCTAGCAACCTGTCGGCCATTGACCACGGTAGCAGCTTCGCGCAGATCCTCGATGCGAGAATTGGTGCAGCTGCCGATGAAGACGGTGTTGATCTCCAGATCCTGCATCGCGGTGCCGGGTTTGAGGCCCATGTACATCTGGGCGCGGGCTTCGGCGGCATCGCTGGGTACGGGGATTTCGCCGGTGATGTCCACCGTCATGGCAGGAGTGGTTCCCCAGCTGACTTGCGGCACAAGGGCATTGACATCCAAGGTTTCCAGACGGTCGAAGGTGGCCCCGGCTTCGGTCGGGAGGGTGCGGGCGTGGGCGACCATCCGCTCGAACGCCTCGCCCTTGGGGGCAAAGGGGCGATCCTTGGCGGCAATGAACTCGAACGTGGTGTCGTCGGGGGCGATCATGCCTGCGCGGGCCCCCATTTCGATGCTCATGTTGCAGATCGTCATGCGTCCGCTCATGCCGAGGGCTTGGATGGCTTCACCGCGATATTCGGCGACATAACCGGTGGCTCCGCCCGCCCCAAGCTTGCGGATGATGGCGAGGATGATGTCTTTCGCCGTAACTCCGTGGCCCAGACGACCGGTGGTTTCGATTCCGAGCGACTTGGGCTTTTTGCTGGCGCGGAGAGTTTGGGTAGCGAGAACGTGCTCAACTTCGCTGGTGCCGATGCCGAAGGCCAGTGCGCCGAAGGCTCCGTGGGTGGAGGTGTGGCTGTCTCCGCAGACAATGGTGAGTCCGGGCAGCGTGATGCCGAGCTCGGGGCCGATCACGTGGACAATGCCTTGGCGCGGGTCATCGTAGCCGAACAAGGGGATGCCGAACTCCTTGGCGTTCTTATCCAGAGCGGCGAGTTGCTGGCCGCTGAGGGTGCTTTCGTCGATGGCGCGGCCATCGGTCGGGACGTTGTGATCGACGGTGGCAAAAGTGAGATCGGGGCGGCGGACGGGACGCTGAGCTTCGCGGAGGCCATCGAAGGCTTGCGGCGAGGTGACCTCGTGGACAAGGTGCCGGTCGATGTAGAGGAGAGAACCTCCGCCGGGGAGGTCGCACACCACGTGGCTCTCCCACACCTTGTCGAACAGCGTCTTTGCCATATCGCTCTATTCTACGCAGATTCGGGGGAGAATTTGAGGTTGGAGGCGGGTTGTCGGGGTGGTTCGGTGAGGAAAGACCCGGTCCTGCGTCCTATCGTGGAATGATTTTGGTGGGATGCCCGGATCGGACCGGGTATCTTGATCGTCCGCGTGGGGAGTTGCCCGAGTGGCCAATGGGAACAGACTGTAAATCTGTCGGCGAACGCCTTCGCAGGTTCGAATCCTGCACTCCCCACCACCCACGCTTTTAACTGAATAGCGACAACACGAGCCCCCGTAGCTCAGCGGCAGAGCGTTCCCTTGGTAAGGGAGAGGTCACGAGTTCAATTCTCGTCGGGGGCTCCATATTATGTTTTTTCTGAATTTCCTCTTGACAATTCAGAAAGTGTCCTGTACGATGAGGGCATGAGGGCAAAAACTCTCCTACTCGTAGCAATTCCGCTCGTATGCCAACTACCGCTCTTGGTACTGGCGAACACCCCATCTCAACAAAACACGCAAAACCCGTTGCCAGCATGCGGTAACCTGATCAGATCATTCTGGCGTTCCGAAACAATCGAGAAGAACGACGGTGGCGTATGCTCTAACACTAAACCGCACTACAAGTACCGCCGATCCATCCATGAGTACGTTTTTACGGGGGGATACAAGTATTACTGCCTCGACTGGGAGTATACAAACGAATGCGTTACCACATATGCCGAGAATTTTCCACCATGCCCTAGTCATACTTGCTCGGCGGTCTCAGGCGACCCTGACTGATGCAAATGAATATTCCCTGCCGTAAAGCGTTTACGCTGATTGAACTTCTTATCGTCATCGGTATTGTTGTTATCATAGCGGCACTACTCTTTCCGCTCTTCTCTGCCGCAAAGCGAAAAGCGATGGAAACCCAAGAACTAAATCAACTGAGGCAGTGGGCTGTAGCGCACGAAAGCTACCTCGCTGATTTCGATGATAAGTTACCAGGAGATACCATTCCCTTGGTTCGAGGTGGGTACGCTCCCGCCTCACTGTGTGCGTTGCCCTGGGATCCTTTCCCTGAGGGCTGGGCCAACTCGAATCGTCATGACGGGATTGCACCGAAGACACCTTATAAGGACTCTTTTATGCCTTTGAGGTTGGCGGCTGGAAGACAATTCTTCGAGGCGTTTCGGCAGTCGAACAATGGAGGCTGGCTGATCTCAGCCTCCCACGACTCCAGCTACGATGCTGGAGATGTTGTTTTAAAGAAGTCGAAGTACAGGCGTCTAACTTTTGGAGGTTCAATCATACATCGCCGTTTCAATGTTGTTGCGTACAGGGGAGATGAGGCAGTTTTTATGGATCAACACTTCTCTGATGACCAGGTGATTCCGCTCCCAGAGTGAAAACTTCCTTTTTGCACGTTTTCGGTGCATTGTGCATCTTAACGCTCATCAGAGTCGTGTCACTGATCGTGTTTACGTTCTCCCGAGTTCCCGAATCATCGTCGCAGCCCATCCTCTTCGTGCCCCAGCTTTTTGCCGCAGTCACGCTCTACTTCGCGATCCTCTCTGAAAGAAATCCCGAAAGGATAGGGCTTGCTGTTGCAAGTGTTGCCTGGCTTGCATTAGCAACAACGCTTTTGACCGTCGAGTCCCGATCCACTCCGTGGATACTTGCTGCGGTTCTGCAAACACTTGACTCTGCTATTGTTTTGATTGCGGCTCTCCTGGGTGCGCTCGCCGGGCGGTACCTCACGAAGTCACTCTCTCAGCGCAGGGATCAAACCTAGCTGCTGCCCCCTGGTACCATGAGGGTTGCCCATGACCGTCCAGGAGCTGCGCCGGAAATACCTTGACTTCTTCATCTCGAAGGGACACAGTGAGCACCCGAGTGGGTCGCTGATTCCGTTCGATGTCACAGGACGCCTGGATGAATCGCTGCTCTTCAACGGGGCGGGGATGGTGCAGTTCAAGCCTTACTTCCGAGGCGTGGCCGAACCGGCGAGCAAGCGGCTGACGACCAGCCAGAAGTGCCTGCGCACCGGGGATATCGACGAAGTGGGCGATGACAGCCACCTCACCTTCTTCGAAATGCTGGGCAATTTCAGCTTTGGCGACTACTTCAAGGGCCAAGCGATTGAGTTTTCATGGGAGTTCCTGACGAGCCCGGAGTGGCTGGGGCTTGATCCGAAGAGGCTGGCGTTCACGGTGTTCAGCGAGGATGATGAAGCTTTCACCAAATGGTCAGCTCTCCTCAGCGCGGCGGGGATTGATCCGGACTCGCGGATTTTCCGCTTGGGCGAAGACACCAATTACTGGCCCGCCGGAGCATTCAGCAAGGGCCCTCCGGGGCCGTGCGGGCCGAATAGTGAGATGTTCTACTGGACCGGCGCGGAGGCTCCGCCAACCGTCACTTACACCAAAGATGACTACCTGCGCGATGAATCCGAGGGCAAGTGGCTGGAGATTTGGAATGATGTCTTCATTCAGTACGAGTGGCAAGGCGATCTAAAGGATCCCTCTCGGCCGGATCAGGGATACGCCAAGAAGGCGATGCCGGATCTGCCATTCAAGAGCATCGACACCGGCATGGGGATCGAGCGCACCGTTGCGGTGCTCAACGGGTTCCGCAGTGTGTATGACACCGATGCGTTTCAGCCGATTTTCCGGGCGATGGAAGGTTTGGGTGCTCCGGCCTATGGGTCGGATGAGGAGTCGATGCGGGCGATGCGGATCATCGGCGACCACCTGAGAGCGGCGTGTTTCTGCATCGCGGATGGCATTCTTCCCTCGAATACGGGACGCGGATACGTTCTGCGCCGACTTCTGCGTCGTGCGGTGCTGAAGGGCGTGCGTGTACTAAAGTTTGAAGATGCTTTTCTTCACCAATTGGTCGAGGCAGTGGTCGCGAACTTTGGCGGACACTACCATGAGTTGGTCGATCGTCGTCCGGTGATCGAGGAGACTCTGCGCAACGAAGAAGCGCAGTTTCGGCGCACATTGGAGGCGGGGAGTGAGCGACTGGAGGATCTGTTGGCGGCTTGGCGCGGCGGATCCAAGGCCAAGTCCACACCTCTGGCGGGAGACATGGCGTTTATGCTCTACGACACCTTTGGTTTCCCGCTCGAAGTGACGCAAGAGCTCTGCGCGGAAGCCGGAGTCAGCGTGGATGTCGAGGGATATCGCGCCGCCATGGCAGAAGCCCAGGAACGATCCCGGGCGAGCAGCGGCATGGATACGGTGTACGGCGGGGTCGGCATCCTTGCCGTGTTCACCCAGGGCGATGACAAGGCGACCCCCACGAAGTTCTTGGGATACACCGCGACGGAATCCGAGGCAACCATCACGGGAACTCACCCGATGGTGGAAGGGGGCGAATCGAGCAGCGAGTTCGTTTTAGCGCTCGATCAGACTCCATTTTACGCGGAGAGCGGCGGGCAAGTGTCCGATACCGGGCGCATCCTGGGCGACGGGTTTGAGCTCAAGGTGCTTGACGTCACGAAGCAAGATGGCGTGTTCATCCACCTCGTCGAGGTGATGAGTGGGGCCAATCCGGTTGGCTTGGGTGATGAAGCGGCGAAGGCCAAGTTGCAAGAAGCGTTTTTCAACCACAAGGTTCAAGCAATAGTCGATCGCACGAGGCGCAAGGAGATCACTCGGCATCATACGGCCACCCACCTCATGCATGCCGCGCTTCGTCAGCATCTGGGCACCCATGTGACTCAGGCGGGATCGATGGTGGCGCCGGATGTGATGCGATTCGATTTCACCCACGGCGCAGGCATGTCTCGCGAGGAGATTGCGGCGGTCGAGCAGACGGTGACCGAGCAAATTCTTGCCGCGCAGGGCATGGTCACTTACGAGGATGTGCCGCTTGATGATGCCCGCAGGATGGGCGCAATGGCTCTGTTCGGTGAAAAATACGCAGATCGCGTGCGCGTGGTGCAGGTCGGCACGATGGATCCGGGTCAGCCGAGCTTCAGTCGGGAGCTTTGTGGAGGGATCCATGTGGGCAACACCGGCGAAATCGGGCTCTTCAAGATTCTCCACGAGAGCAGCGCGGCAAGTGGCGTGCGGCGGATCACGGCGGTCACTGGCACCAAGGCGGTTGATTGGCTGAATCAGCAACTGGAGACTCTCCAGGCTGCCTCGGCGAAACTAAAAACGAATCCGCACGAGCTGATTTCCAGCATCGAGAAAACTCTCGACACCTTGCGCGAAGAGCGAAAGAAGCGCGAGAAACTCGCCCAGCAAGGCGCGGGGGCCAGCGCGGCTGAGGAGCACAATCTCGGCCCAGTGACCCTGTTTGTTCAGAAACTGGAAGACGCGGATCCTGCCGATGCCAAGGCGATTTCTGACCGTTTGGTGGACGGGAAGCCGAACGCGGTCGCTCTGATCGTGAATGTGGCGGGCGGAAAAGTCACCTTTGTCGCCAAAGTCGGCCCGGATGCCCTGAAGGCTGGCGCCAAAGCGGGTGATCTGGTCAAAACCGTGGCCCAGGTCACGGGCGGAGGTGGAGGCGGAGCACCGAACTTCGCAACGGCAGGCGGGCGAGATGCGAGCAAAGTGGACGACGCCATTGCTGCGGGCATCTCGGCGCTCCAAGCCGCCGTTTCCTAACCCAAAGGGGCTCAAACGGATTCGAGAATCGCCACGGCGACGGCAAACCGTGCATCGTGGGAGATCGAGATGTGGAGCGTTGCCCCAGGAGGCATTGCCCCTCCATGAATCACCGCCCGAGGCGCGCCGGTTTCGCTGGTCAAGACCTCGATTTGGTGCCAGGAGTTGAGGGCAGGGATCACCTTTTTGGCGGCTTCCTTCGCCGCCCAGCGCCCCGCGACGTAGTGCACCGAGAGCTTGCGCTCTCGCTCCCCGTCGGTAAGAATCCGCTCCGCGAAGCCGTCGATGTTCATCGCCGCTTCAATCCGCGTGATCTCCACCAGGTCGATCCCTACGCCCAGGATCATGAGTTAGCCCGCTCCACCAATTCGGCGAGATCGACGAGGTTGATCTCTTCATCGGTCGCCTGTTTCACGCTGGCATCCAGCATGATGCGGCAGAAGGGACAGCTGACGGCGACCTCCTTTGCGCCCGTGGCCAAAAGCTCTTGAGCTCGTTTTTCGCCCGGACGCTGGTTGGGCTCTTCTTCCATCCACATCCGACCGCCGCCCGCGCCGCAGCACAGAGTCTTGCGGGCGTGGTGCTCGGGTTCGGCAAAGATCGTTTCGTCGTCGGAAGCCGCCAGGCTTTTCAGCAAAAGAGGCGTGGGGTCATCGTGATTGCCGTTTTGGCCGACCAATCGACGCGGGGCATCGCTGATGTTGTTGATCCGCGCCAGGTAGCAGGGATCGTGGTAAGTGGTCGATCCGGGAAGCAGCGAGGCAGGCTTCAGCCGACCTTCTGCGATCAAATCGTCCAGGAGCTGAGCGTGGTGGAGCACTTGGAGAGACGTGCCAAAGTCGCCATATTCGTTGCTCAGAGTGTTGAGGCAGTGGGGGCAGGCGGTGACGATTTTCGTGACGCCGTACTTGGCAAACACTTTTTGGTTGTGCTCGGCCTGAGTGACGAAGGTGGTTTCGTCGCCGATCCGGCGCGCCGGGTCGCCGGTGCACGATTCTTCTTCGCCGAGGCACGCAAATCGAATTCCCGCCTTTTGCATCAGGCGGGCCATGGCTTTGGTGGTTCGCACGGCGGCAGGATCCATCGCGCCCGCGCATCCCACCCAGAACAGGACGTCGAAGGACTCCCCATCTCGGCAGAGAGGGATGTCCATGCCCTTCATCCACTCTTCCCGGGAGCTTGCGGCTTGGCCCCACGCGGAACCCGTGCCGCCGATCTGCTTGAGAACAAGTGATCCACTGCCGCTCAGTCGACCTTCGCTCACCAGGTTTCGGCGGGCATCGACGATGAGATCCACGTGACGGATGAGTACGGGGCAGGCCTCCACGCAGGCGTTGCATGTGGTGCAAGCCCAGAGAGCATCCTCGCTCACCGTGGCGGGGACGTTCTCGCCGATGGTGAGGGTGCGGTGGATATCTTGAACCACCTGCTTGGGGTTCAGAATCTTGCCTGCGCCGTAAGCCGGGCAGACCTCGGTGCATCGTCCGCAGCTCATGCAGGCATCCAGCGACATCAGGTGCCAGCGGGAGTAGTCTTTGGCTTCCGCCGCCCCCATGGATCCTGTGTCGGCGAAAGCCGCCATATCCACGGCCGGGAGGGCACCCATCGGCTTCTTGGGATCTCCCGCCGCCGTGAGGGTTGCGACGACAATGTGCTTGAGCCGCATGTGGGGCAGGGCGATGAAGAACGCCCACACGACGACCATGTGGAACCACCAAATCGCCACGTAGCCGGTCGGCGAGAGCCCCGGCATCAGCTGAGCCAGGCCGTATCCGACAAACGAATAGTGATCCCACGGCTGAGGGTTCGCGGCGATGCGGGCCCCTTCGAGCACGTAGCCGGTGATTCCGAGCACAAACAGCAGTCCGAGGGCGGCAAAGTCTTTCCACTCCGTCGTGATGGGATTGCTTGATCGGGCGAGCTTGCCAGTGACGGGATCGCGCGTGGGTTCGCCTCGCTCAGCCGAGAGCCTTCGGCGGCGAAGATACGCCCATGCGACGCCGATGATGAACAGCAATCCCAAGGCGTCGAAGATCGTTTCGTACGCAAGGTAATAGCTGCCTCTGTGCCAGTTGGGAAGGCCGATGAGCGGGCCATAGGTGGCGATGGCGAGCAGGGTTGTCGCGATGAACAGCGAGAGGAACCCATAGAAAATCATCAAGTGGAGAGGCGCGCCGTCTTTCGGGCGGCTGCCCATCACCTTGCGCTGGGCGAGGATGTAGGTGACAATCCCGCTGATGTAATCGGGCCGCCACGTGAGCTTTTTGCCCTTCATCCAAAACCGGGCGCGACCGGCGAACTGCCACATCATGATGCCGATCGAGAGAAAGGTCAGGATGTAGAAGATGGCCTTCGGCAGCGTTCCGGACTGGAACAAAAACTCGTGGCGGGTCGGCTCCAAGGTGATTCAGTTTGCCTGATTTCGCGTCTTTCTCGCTCGAAACGCCGCTCTAGCGAACCGAGACTTCACTCCACTGACCCTGCCCAAACCGCGACGCGGCGTGGATGACGGGGGCGACTTCGATGAGATCGCTGGACATTTTGAGGAATCCGAGGAGCCTGCGGTGGCACTCGGAGTCGATGGCTCGGTGGCCTTCGCCGACCCCTTCGAAGGCGAGAATCACCCAGGCTTGGTGCTGGATTCCGATCCGGACGGCCTCGATCATTTGGTCGGCTTCCAGGTCTTCCATCGGCACCATGCGCAGGGCGCGGAGGTTGGTTTGGTTCGGCTTATTGAGCCCCGGCTCACCGGTGCGGATCACGGGATGGCTTCCCGCAATCGCCGCGAGGTACGGCTGGTCAT
This sequence comes from Armatimonadota bacterium, assembly GCA_020161505.1. Lineage (GTDB taxonomy): Bacteria > Armatimonadota > Fimbriimonadia > Fimbriimonadales > Fimbriimonadaceae > UphvI-Ar2. Next base: position 300,315 of record JAIUNY010000002.1, read on the forward strand.
TGCTGCACAGGGCCTTCCCCCACGGCAGACCGATGCTGTGGGAGGCTTGCTCCGGGAAAAGCTCTGCGATGAGATCGTCAGCTTCGCTGAGGTCGTCGCAGATCATCTCCTCCGTCCATGCGGGGAGCGATCCATCGGGGAGAGCGGCGCCGATGAGGGCTCCATTCCCAATCTCGTGCCCGGAGAGAGCCGCGCGGTTCCAGGCGGGGTAGTCGTCGAGAAGCGAGGCAGGGTCGGCGTAAAAGGTTCCGAGGAGTCCGAAGGTCTGGAGCTGAGGCACCACGACCTCAAGATGGCCCGGAAGGGTGCCATCGTAGGTCAGCGAGACAATCGGTTTACTCATATCAGCCCTCGTGTGGATTTATGGTACGACAGGTTTGCCGGGATCGGAGCAGGATTTCCGATCAAGTGCCCCGCGTGTCCCCATAGAGGGTGATTTGGAGTCGGGGAGCCAGGCGATATCCGTGGCTCATGCAGATGGGAGAGAGAGCCTGCATGGCCTGACGCAGGGCGATTTCATCGCGGCCTTCGGGCATGAGAAACACCTTCTCGGCGGGGATATCACCTAGTTGCGCCAGAAGGGCTTGGGTTTCGATGAGGTCTCGGTCGGGGTTCCCGCCATCGACGACGAACTTGAGTTGGTAGCCGTATCGCTGGATCAAGGCACGGAGGGTTTCGGGTTTCAGTCGTGTGGATTCGTGGCGTTCGTGCCAGTTGTCAGGGGTTTCTGGTGGCGGGGCCGAGTGGGCGAGCTTCGGGCTGATCGACATGAGGTCGCACTCGACGGGGAGATCCACGGTGCCCGCGGTTTCGATCGTGATGTGGTGGCCTCTCGCCCGGAGTTCGTGGGAGAGCTCAACGAGAGGGGCGAAGATCATCGGCTCACCGCCGGTGAGAACGACGTGTCTGTGCCCATTTTGCTCAATGACCTGGAGGATTTCGCTCAGATCCATCACCGGCCCCTCGGGCGACCAGCTGGCGTAGGGGGTATCGCACCAGACGCAGCGGAGGTTGCATCCGCTGGTGCGGACAAATGTACTCGGCGTTCCCATGAGCTCGCCTTCGCCTTGGAGGCTCGCGAATATCTCGCTGATCCGGAGCTTGCTCATGCTCTCCCAGCGAGTACGTAGCGAGCCTTGGGATCCCGCTCGCCACCGCCTTTACGCTCGAATCGCAGCACTCCCATTTTGACCAGGGATTCAAGTAACTTTTTTGACGATGGCCAAGAGCGACTCGTGAGCCTTTGGGCATCACTCACACTGATTTGCCCGTGCTCCGCGCAGAAGTTTAGACAACGTTTCTGCTCTTGGCTCAGCGAGTTCGCGAGTTGTGCACTGACAAGACTCAGAACGTCTGAGTCGATCCAAACTCTCCGTTGCTGGATCATGTTGCGCAATGTGGTGACCACTTGCGCATTTGCAGTTACCTCCTCTCGGAATTCTGGCGGCGGAAGTTCACTCTTTTGCATTTCTGCCTTCATCCGGCGAGTGCCCTCGTGTGCCTGCTTCACATACTCGAGATAAAACATGGCGTCCATCAGGTAAGGATTTCGAGGATGATGGACATCATAGATGTTCTCAGGGCTCACGAAGGGTGGAAAACTGCCCGGGCTCTCGACCAGGAGCCGATCCTCGAACATTTTCACAAATATCGGTCGGTTTTTTGATCCGTTGCTGAATGACCTGTGGACGCATGCGTTCACGATTGCCTCGTACCAGGCTTCCTTCGGATACTCCGGAGAGCTGTAGAACTTCCCCCCTGTGCCAAGTCGCGAGAAATCACGAAGTTGCGAAGAAATGACTCGCTCTGACTCCTGGATCAGCTCCGGCACCGTGCCATCAATAAAGACGTCTTTCGTCGCGTTCCAATTGTCACCGAATGACTCCTCGGTTCCCTCAAACCGCAAAAAGCGAATCCGGCAGCCAGGCACAAGTCGACGAACATCTTTCGCGAACAAGAGAGCACAAGCCAGGTTAGGCACGAACGTGCCGTTCTTGATATCACCAAGATGCATCAGCTCCAGAACTTCGGCCTCGGTCTTGTCCCTTCGCCAATCCTTCTTTGCGATCACGGCTTGGGCGAAACGTGAAACGGCCTCAGCCTGAAACTCTTTCGGATATTCCAGTCCGCAAGGTTCGAGCTCGATACTGACCTCTCCCTTGTCGATTTGAAGCTCACGGATCGCAGCGACGCTTCCCAACTCAAACTTGGAGTCTCCTTTTCGGACAAAAACCTTTCCTCCACTTGCCTCGATCACGCGTGTCTTGTGATACTCAACCCGCATCGCGATCACAATGTCGCTCTCCCCATCGGAATCGCGGTGAACTCGAATTTGACGTACGTGTGTCTTCGCGCTTGGACAGAATTCGTGCGGGACTTTTTCGATCTCATTGATTTTGTCCTGCCCAAGTGCCAGGCAACCCGTGATTTTCCCGCTATCCTCGACCCCGATCACCAGAACTCCGCCTTCTGGTGAGGTGTTCGCCCACATGCAAATGTATTCGGCAATTGTCCTCCGATCCACCCGGGCAGACTTAAATTCAATCCGCCGATTCTCCCTCCACCTTCGAAGATTTTCTTCGTCCAAGAAGTCAAATAGTTCATCCGCAGTGAGGAGGACTTGATCGACTTTCTCGAAATCAAGCACGTATTGAGTCGGATCGAATTCACTCATTTCGGAAGATCGTCGTTCAATTCGGGTAACCGGAACAGGCGGCAAACTCGCCTGGAGTCTGATTGAGAATATCACATCTTAACTCGCGTCGAACCGAGAAGAGGACAGCTATGCTCATGCCTCCGGCTCCGGAGCGAGGGCGGGGTCGCGAAGGCCGAGCTCGGCGAACGCGGCACCTCGGATCAGGCATGAGTCGCAGTGGCCGCACCCATGACCGCTCGGCAAGGGGTCATAGCAGGAACTTGTGAGGCTGTATTCCACGCCTCGCTTCAGTCCTTCTTCGATGATTTGCACCTTCGTGAGGTGGATCAGGGGGGCATGAATCGTCATCTCCGTCCCTTCGACCCCAGCTTTTGTGGCGATTTGGGCGAGCTTTTCGAAGGCTTCGACGAACTCCGGGCGGCAGTCGGGGTAGCCGGAATAGTCCACCGCGTTGACGCCGATGTGGATCTCTGTCGAGCCCGTCACTTCGGCGTAGGCAAGGGCGACGCTAAGCATCACGGTGTTGCGGGCGGGGACGTAGGTGACGGGAATCCCTTCGGCAAGAGAATCCTTGGGGACGTCGATATCGGCGGTGAGGGCACTGCCTCCAAACTGGTTCAAGGGAATCGAGAACTCTCGGTGACTCGCCGCGCCGAGAGCTTCGGCGACCCGCTTGGCGCACTCTAGTTCGTGGTGGTGCCGCTGCCCGTACGAGACGGTGAGACAGTGACACTCCACGCCCCGATCCTGGGCCATCGCGAGGACGGTGGCGGAATCGAGGCCTCCGCTCAGTAACACCACGGCCCGTTTCATCACCCCAAGGTACCAGGAGGCGTACCGATTCTCCGGGGCCAGACGTCTTGAGTCTATATGTCGGCAATCTTTGCGATGATCGTGCTCGGGCAGTCGCTCAAGGACGTGCCCCGAGCCGTGTTCCCGGTAGCGTGGGAGGGCCTGCACAGCTCGAGTCAGCGGCGCGAGATTGTGGTGCAAGAGTTTGCCAAGAACTCAGAAAACCTCGGGCCAGGTCGGCATCCGGCGGTGAATCGGAACGGGACCCTGCTCGCCTACGCCATTCCGGGTGATGTCCCGACGCTGAGCGTCCGCCGATTGCCCCTTGGCAATAGCCCGGGAGAAATCTTCAACACCAGGCTGAGCGCGGGGGAAGTCACGAACATCGCCTGGTTCCCGCGATCCGATCGTGTGCTGGTGACGATGAAGGATCAGGATGGATCGGTCGCGCGGGTGTACGGGCCGGATTTCAAGCCAATCGGTCTCTCGTTTGATCTCGGCAAGGCCACGGGCAACGCGGCGATCTCCGGCGACGAGCGCACGGCGATTTATCCAACCGCTTCGGGCTGGAAGAAGTTTGATCTCAACGACCGAACGGAGACCGACTTCAATGCGCGCTCCTTTGTCAGTGGGCTTTCTCAGGGCACGGAGATCACGAGCATCACGGCACTCCCCGGCACCGAGAATGATTGGATTTTCGCGGCAAAGAAGGATGACTGGCAAGCCGTCTTCCTGATTCGATCCGGAGCCTCCAGCGCCGTGCGACTCTCCCCCGTGGGATCGACGGCGTACGATCCGAAGCCGACCCAAGATCCGCGATTCATCACCTTTCGAGGCAAACTCGAGGAGGGAGATCGGGAGGCGATCTTTGCGATCCGGGTCGATGGGCGAGCCGTGTCCCAGATCTCCGAGATTGAGTTCGCTCGATAAGGACAAAGAAGCCTGTTTCGCAACTCCTGGCTCGGCTAAACTGGCGGCATGAGCCAAGGCTACAATCGTGTCTTCAACTTCTCCGCCGGGCCGGGGGCGATCCCTGTGCCGGTGCTGGAGCAAGCCCGCGACGAGATGCTGAACTGGCAGGGCGCCGGCATGAGCATCATGGAAATGAGCCACCGGGGCAAGGCCTTCATCAAGGTTGCTGAGGCGGCCGAAGCCGACGCCCGGACCCTCATGGGGATTCCGGACAACTACAAGATCCTCTTTCTGCAGGGAGGCGCGAGCCTGCAATTCACGATGATCGCCCAAAACTTCCTTCGTGGAGGCTCGGCGGACTACATCACCACCGGGGAATGGAGCAAGAAGGGAATCGCTGCCGCCAAGCTCGAAGGCGACCCCAAGGCGATCTACGATGCCAAGGAGAGTGCCTACAACCACGCTCCGGCCTATGGCGATCTGGCCCACAACGACGGAGCACGCTACGTTCACTTCACGATGAACGAGACCATTCAGGGCGTGGACTTCGCCGCTGATCCTCCGGCGGATGGTCGCGATTGGATCTGCGACATGAGCTCCAACATCGCCTCCCGACCCTTCGATGTCAGCCGCTACGCAATGATCTACGCCGGTGCCCAAAAGAACCTCGGGCCGAGTGGCGTCACGCTCGTGATCCTTCGCGACGACATGGTCGAGCGCATCACGCCGGGTCTGCCGCCGATGCTCGACTACAAAACCCACGTGGACAATGGCTGGATGTACAACACCCCGCCGTGCTGGTCGGTGTACATCGCGGGGCTGGTGTTCCGACACTGGATCAACTTTGGCGGTCTCGCCAAGGTGGAGGAGATGAACAAGGCCAAGGCGGCGCACATCTATGGCGTCATTGATGCTAGCGGCGGTTTCTACAAGGGCCACGCGGTGGAGGCGAACCGAAGCCTGATGAACATCCCGTTCACCCTTCCGACCGAAGAGCTGACGACCAAGTTCCTGGAGGAAACCAAAGCTGAGGGCTATCTGGAACTGAAGGGCCACCGCAGCGTCGGCGGACTCCGGGCGAGTGTCTACAACGCCTTCCCCGAGGAAGGCGCGAAGGCTCTGGCGGACTTCATGCGCGGATTCGCCGAGCGCAACGGGTAATCCGGCTTGGCGACGGCTCCGCGACTCTTTTTCTCGGCGGGCGAGGCGAGCGGCGATGCTTACGCGGCTCAGCTCGCCCGTCGGGTGGTTCGTGACTGGAATGGGCCGATTTCGATTGAAGGGGTCGGAGGCAAACGGCTGGCGGCCGAAGGCGGGAGGTTGGTTGCGGATTCGAGTCGATGGGGGGCGATTGGGATCATTGAATCCGCGCTTCGGGCTCCCACGATTTACCAAGGATATCTGGCGGCGAAGAAAGCCTTGCGAACCGGACAACCGGGGGTCTGTGTGCCGATCGACTTTGGCTACATGAACATCAAACTCGCCCGGTACGCCAAAGCGCAAGGGTGGAAAGTGCTCTACTTTGTCCCGCCGGGAAGCTGGCGAAAAGACAAGCAAGGAGCGGATATGCCGGTGGTCAGCCACGAGATCGTGACCCCGTTCTCGTGGAGCGCGGAGATTCTCACGAAAATGGGTGGCTCGGCGCACTGGTTTGGGCACCCTCTTCGACAGATGGTCGCTCAGGCTGAGGTTCCGGAAGCAGAGCGGAGAGGAGTGGCCCTGCTCCCCGGCAGTCGAGAGCACGAGGTTACGCATAACCTCCCGGTGCTCATCGAATCGGTGAAGGGGCTCGGGCTGATTCGGGTTTCGGTTGCGGCAAATCTGGGCGAAACGAGACTCCGCGAGCTTTGGAAGGCTCATGGCGGAGGCGAAGCGACCTTCCACACCGACCTCTATCCGATGCTGAAATCCTCCCGCGCGGCTCTGGTATGCAGCGGTACAGCGACTCTGGAGAGTGCGCTTTGCGGATGCCCGACCATCGTGGTTTATCGCGGGAGCAAGGCGATGGAGATTGAATACAAAATCCGGCGCCCCAACATTGAATTCATCTCCTTGCCGAATATCCTGCTCGGACGAAAAGTGCTCCCGGAGCTGATTCAGTGGGAGGCGAACCCGACCAAGATTCGGGAGCTGCTCGACGGGCTCATGGCCGACCCTAGTGAGCAATTAGCGGCTTTCGCGGAGCTCGAGACGATTCTCGGCCCCGCGAATGCGCTCGATGCGTCGGCGGAACTCCTGCTCAAGATGCTGCGAAGCTAAACGACTTCGGAGACCGCCGTCTCTTCGTCTTTGATCTCTTCAACATGCACCCGCAGGATGCGGCGGCCGTCGCTTTCGGCGATGGTGAAGCGGAAGCCATCTTCTTCAAGCGATTCCCCGACCTTGGGCTGGCGACCAAAGAGTCCGAAGACATAGCCGCCAATCGTGTCGAATTCTTCGCTCTCGAATTCGGTGCCGATGGTGTCGTTGACGTCGTCAATGTGGAGCTTTCCGCTGACCAGATAGCCCGATTCGTGGGCTGTGACCTCGGGGACTTCGTTGTCGTACTCGTCGGCAATCTCGCCTACGATCTCCTCGATGATGTCTTCGATGGTGACAATGCCCGCCGTCGCGCCGAATTCGTCGGCGAGGATTGCGAGTTGCACCTTCTTCGCCTTCATCTCGCTGAGAAGTTCGTGAAGATCTTTGTTCTCCGGCACGTGAACCGCCGGACGGATGAGTTGGGAGAGAGGAATATCCCCCTGACCCCGCGCAAAGGCTCCGAGCAGATCCTTCGCGTGGACGATGCCGATGATGTGGTCGTCGCTTTCTTGGTACACGGGGAATCGGGAGTGGCCGGTTTGCTCCACAAGCGCGGCGATTTCGGAAAGGCTTGCCGTGATCGGGACGCTTTCGACATCCACCCGGGGAGTCATGACTTCGCGGGCCACCGTGTCGCCAAATTCGAAGACCGAGTGGAGCATTTCGCGCTCGTCCTCTTCAATCTCGCCGGATTCCTCGCTCGATTCGAGGATTTCGCGGATCTCTTCTTCGGCCTTGGAATCGCTGCTGAACCGGGCATCCGTACCGAATCGCTTCGTCACCAGCCCTGCAAGTTTCATCGCGATGTTGCCCGGAATCTGGAACAGGAAGGTGAAAACGGTGAGAATCCCGGCCAGGCCAAGGCTCGCCTTCACCGGACGAGTGGAGCCGTAGGCTTTGCCGACGAGCTCGAAAAAGGCGACATTGATCCCCATCGCCGGGATGCTCAGGATGAGCGCAGCAAGAACGGATCCCCAGAAGAGATCGCCCGGAGTCGGCTCTTGGGGCACCAGGCCGATCTGGCGCCCGAACCAGGGGGCGGCCAAAAAGCAGAGCATGATGAGCCAGGAGCGCATCGTCTGAGCCCCCAGCACCGAGGCGGCGACCACGGCATCCCGTTTCTTGAGGAGATCGCTCAAGGTTCTCGATTCCCGAGAATCTTCGGGAAATGCCTTTGCGTGACTGGGCTTGAGGGCATCGACCGCCACGTCGGCGGCGACAAAAATGCCGTTGAGTACCATCACCGCCACGAAAGCGAGGAGGAGAACGCCGAGGTAACTCGGATTGGCCAACAGATCGAAGGCTTTTGTGCGGTCAGCAGCGTTCAAACCTTGGGCCAAGGCGATCACCGGAAGGGAGATCGCGATGAGGGCAAGGAGAGCGGGTCGTCCGCTGCCTGCCTGATTCATCCCAGGTTGAGAACGCCGCCTACGTTCGCTAGGGTCACTGCTCATAGGGCGTCGTTTTGACTATTGTATCACTTCGGCAGAATTCCGAAAATCAAAAGTCCAAGAATGACCCCCACCGTTGCACCCAGCGAGAGTTCAAAGATGCTGTGGAACTTGGCTTCCCACCGGCTCTGGGCGATGATCGCGGCGAGGAGAATCGCGATTGCTCCGACCAACACTTGTCCGGAAATCATGAGGACGCTGGTGGCGAGGAAGAATCCAATCGCCGCGTGACCGCTCACCAATCCGCCTTGCAGAACCTGTCCACGCGACCCCAGGCCCTTGCCGATGATGGTGATGACCACGGCAGCCAGCACGCCGAGAATCAGCTTCCAGGTCGCGGACATCCCGATCCCTTCTCCGGCGAGACTGATGCGAATCCGCTCCAACTGACCATCGCCAACGGCAATCAGCGAGCCCACGATGATCGCCATGATGGTGGTGATGAGCACCGCACCGGCCGCGATATCCTTAGCGAACTTGGCCAGAGGGTGGTAGTTCGGTGAAACCAGATCGACAGTGGCCTCGATCGCGCTGTTGAACATCTCCGCCACCAGCACGAAGGTGATCATGAAGAGGAGAATGAGGATTTCGCGCAGGCCGAGGCGGAAGGCAATCGCGGCGAGCACGGTCACGAAGGTGACGTAGAGGTGAATCCGCATGTGCCGCTGGGTGCGGAAGGTGTGGACGATTCCTGTGAAAGCCACCCGGAAGGGTCCGATGAGATCGCGCCGTGCCATGCGTTCTGCTCTATGTACCCGGATTTTCACCGGGGGCGAAGGATTTGTTAGTGCGGCAACGAGTGCCAGTCGGCATCCGTGGGGAGACCGGCACTCGTGAGGATTTGGTTTTGCCGGTCCACCATTTTTTGGCGATCTCCGTCCGTTTCGTCGTCCCACCCTGCGAGATGGAGCAGTCCGTGCACGGCGAGCATCGCGAGCTCATCGACCACGCGCACGTTGCGAATCGTGGCTTGGGCACGGGCGAAGTCGATGCTGATCGCGATTTCTCCGAGCCAGTTCTCGAATCCAGGGAGGCTCGGAGCGGGGAAGCTGAGGACATCAGTTTCGGCGTCCACCTGGCGGGTCTCCCGATTCAGCGCCCGGATTTCGTCGCTCACGAGAATCACCACTTGGAGCGACGCGTCCTCACGATTGAGGTCGCGTAGACCTGCCTCGAGGGCAAGCCGCATCGGGGCAAGGACCATGCGCTTCCCGGTCTGGTTCAAGATCTCAACGGGCATCGGTGGGAGAGTACCGCTGATGTGCCGGTGGTGTTTTCGTCCACGGGGCCCCGGACAGGATTGACTGGTTACCGGTTCACCGTGCATGCTCGCGGAAGCTGCGACTGCGGGGTGAATCGTGATCGGGAGCAGGTGGTATGCGGCCCCTCCCGCCCGCTGGTGGAGTGCGCCCCAAATTGTGGACACGTCATCTACACTTTGTGAGGTGTACCAATGCGTCGTAATCACACCCGCGAATTCAAGTTAGAGCTGTGTCGC